>NZ_BALM01000001.1 GCF_000614975.1 Shewanella marina JCM 15074 | reverse complement strand
CCCAAACGGCCTGAAGTTGCTACTTTCAGAAGCCTTAAGCCAGTTCAATTCTAGGCGTATCTACGTAGGAATGGTGATTCCCTTTCAAGTTGATACAACAACGAAGTGGACTTGCTTAAGGCTTTCTTTGATGGGTTTTAACGTTTTTTATACTGCGTTATTGATTTTATTAAGGGAATAACCATTAACTTCAATCAATGCCTTGTCTAAAACACGTTAAACTCCCACTGAATATTGCAACTTTAGGTCATTTGGGTATGTATCAAGTAGCCATGAGAATCAGCCATCAAACGCCAGCTTTCATCTTCCAAGGTCTAATTCCGCTCACAATTAGTACAATTAAATAAATAATTGCACCAGATGCGATCAAACCGAGTAACGCTAATGCGCGATGTCCCGTATGCCATTCAAGCCACTGAGTTTGAGTTGGCATTAACAGTAATAAACCAATGACCATCGCGATGCCTGCCGCTAAAATTTTCACAAAATAGATGATTGTTTCGCGACTCACTCGATAAACCCCTTTAAGGTGTAAACCACGATACAACAACCCAGCGTTTAAAAAGGCCGACATCGACGTCGCAATAGCTAAACCAACATAGCCAAATGGTATTGCGAGAATAATGTTAAACACCATATTACTCACCATGGCAATAATGCCATAACGTACTGGCGTCTTTGTATCTTGGCGCGAGTAATAAGCGGGGGCGAGCACTTTAACCATCATAAAGCTTAATAAACCACTGCCATACGCATAAAGACTATATGAAGCCATCAACACAGTCTCATGGCTAAAAGCACCTCGCATAAATAGCACCATTAACATAGGCTGGGCTAATACGATCAAACCAAACATAGCGGGTAACCCGAGTAACAATACAGCTCTCACGCCCCAATCCATGGTTCGGCTAAATTCACCAACCTCAGCATTAACATGTTTACGTGATAGCGCGGGTAAAATAACCGTTGCAATGGCGATACCAAAAATACCTAAGGGAAACTCTAAAAGACGATCAGAATAGTAAAGCCAACTGATCGATCCCGTCATTAAGAAGGAAGCAATAAACGTATCAAGCAGCAGATTAATTTGTGATACCGACACACCAAATAACGCTGGTATCATCAATGTACGAATACGAACTACACCTGGATGATGCCAGCCCCATGAAGGCTTGACTAAAGCACGCTCTTGGATAAGAAATGGAATTTGAAATAAAAATTGAACCACACCACCGGCAAAAACCCCCCATGCTAAGCCTATTTCAGGTTCAGCCATTTTAGGTGATAAATAAATTGCCGCACAAATAATGGCAATATTCAAAAACACAGGCGTAAATGCAGATACCGCAAAACGACCTCTGGTGTTTAAAATAGACCCTGCCAATGCAGTAAACGTAATAAACCACAAATAAGGGAAGGTAATTTTAAGCATGAGTGAAGCTAAAACAAACTTTTCACCACCCGGTTCATTATGAACCCAATCCATAAACCAACCGCCACCAAACAGAGCGGCTAATACTGGCGAACCAATGACACCAACTAAGGTCACGATGCTCACTAACACACCAAGAGTACCTGCCACCTTACCAATTAGGTCTCTGACAGCCTCTGGATCGTGCTTTTCTTGATATTCCGTTAATACAGGCACAAATGCCTGCGCAAATGCACCTTCAGCAAATAAACGTCTTAAAAAATTGGGAATTTTATTGGCAAAGAAAAATACATCAGCACTGCTGCCTGCCCCCATTAAATTTGCGACCACAATATCGCGCACCAAGCCCAATAAACGGGAGATCAGGGTCATACTACTCACGATTAATCCTGACCTAACTAATTTTTTACTCAAGCGTCCCCCGACGTTAACCCATCATGCTGACAAATATTCACGAAAAAAATACACAAATACTGTGCGAAAGCGATAATTGCTGTTAGAATGCGCCACATCTTACACGAGTTGGGCTGAAGATGACCAAGTAAGGTTGTAATTATTTATCTTTATGACGAATATTCAATCGTTACCATAGACAAAGTGGTAAAAAATGGGTATAGTCCTCGGCCTTTAAAAATATTAAATCCAGTTTTTAGGAGTTGCACCTTGGCTAATAGCAAGTCTGCAAAGAAGCGCGCGCTTCAATCTGAAAAGCGTCGTCAGCATAACGCAAGCCGTCGCTCAATGTTACGCACTTATGTTAAACGTGTTATCGCTGCTATCAAAGCAGGCGATCACGCTGCAGCTGTTGAAGCTTTCAACGCTGCACAACCAATCGTTGACCGTATGGCGACTAAAGGTCTTATTCACAAGAATAAAGCTGCTCGCGCTAAGTCACGTCTAAACACTAAGATCAAAGCACTTGCTGCTTAATCTTTAGTGCATAGCATTTAAAAAACCGGCCTTGGCCGGTTTTTTTATATCTAAAATTTATCGTCATACCCTCCTCCCTAAAATTCAGCTATAAAAAAACCACCTTACGGTGGTCTCCTTAAACATTATCAATTAATGACAGTACATATTGTCTAATAATTTAATAATTTCACTCACTTCAGGACTCTTTAATGAGTAGTAAACAGTCTGTGCTTCTTTACGAGTAGCAACCAAACCATCTTTACGTAACCAAGCTAGGTGTTGAGATAATGCAGACTGACTTAATCCCAGCTTCTTGTTCATCTCACCAACGCACATTTCACCTTCGTTTAGAAGATAGCAAAGAATAAATAAACGACGTTCATTCGCTAGTGCTTTTAATAATACAACGGCATGATCTGCACGTTCTTGCATAATTTCAATATTCATTATGAGCTAATTCTCCTTAATACAACCCCTTACACTTACCCCAGCACTAATATAGCCCTACCTTAAAAATAGAGTCGGGACATAAAGCACACTTTTTGCTAGATTGTTGAAAAAAGTGGGATATACGTTATAAAAACCAAGGAAAGATACGATGCATTTTTTAAAAATAGCTATTTCAATAGCTGCAATTAACATATTAACGGCTTGTCAGACACCACCCGAAAGTGGACAAGATGAACAAGTTGCGGCAAATCTGATGCAACAAGCTAAAGATTCTACGTTAGCTTTTGAGATTGTAGAGTCGCTTACAGTTGAAGTAGGCCCCCGGATGGCAGGCTCACCAGAAGATGTTAAGGCAGTGAATTGGGCTATGGATAAACTGCAACAATTAGGCTTTAATCGTATCTACAAGGAGCCTGTGCAAGTACCGGTTTGGCATCGTGGTGAAGCTAAAGCACAGGTTATTAGCCCTTACCCACAGAATCTTGTTATTACCGCTTTAGGCGGCAGTGTCGCTACACCTACACAGGGTATAACCGCTGAAATTGTGCGTTTTGACTCATTAGCACAGCTAAAACAAGCGAATCCTGACCTTATTAGCAATAAAATTGTATTTATTGATCATGCCACTGAAAAGAGTATTGATGGCCATGGTTATGGTGAAACAGTTGCAGGGAGATCAAAAGGTGCAATTGAAGCCGCTAAAAAGGGTGCTGTGGCCGTTTTAATTCGTTCAATAGGCACTGACCACGATCGCATGGCTCATACGGGGATGATGCGTTACAGTGACAATGTAGAAAAAATTCCTGCTGCAGCATTATCGATTCCTGATGCAAATCAATTAAACCTGATGTTAAAACGAAGCCCGAGTATTAACGTTAAGCTTGAAATGTCACCGTCAACCCTATCTGATGCAACCTCTTATAACGTTATAGCGGAAGTCACAGGCAGTAGTCTTGCCGATGAAATCGTATTAATTGGTGCTCATCTAGACTCCTGGGATCAGGGTACTGGTGCTATTGATGATGGTGCGGGGGTCGCAATTGTGACCGCAGCGGCTAAGTTAATTTTAGATTTACCACAACCACCCAAACGCACCATTAGAGTTGTACTCTATGCTGCAGAAGAGATTGGCCTTGTAGGAGGTAAAGCTTATGCCAAGGCTCACCAACATGAATTAGCAAAGCACTACATTGCAGCGGAATCAGATTTTGGTGCAGGTAAGATTTATCAAATCGATGTTAACGTCGCAGAAGTAGCATTCAAGCCGACACAGCAATGGCTAAGCCCAATGACAGAAAATAATATCGTGTTAGGTAATAATCAGGCAAATGGTGGCCCTGATGTTTCTATGCTACCGAAACAAGGTGTACCAGTAGCCTCTTTAAGACAAGATGGTACCGATTACTTTGATTATCACCATACGCCTAATGACACTTTGGATAAAATCGCCCCTAAAGCACTAGCACAAAATGTTGCTGCTTATGCACAATTTGCCTATTTGATGGCACAATCTGAAATAAACTTACGTCCAATTCAGCCTGAAACTAAATAATAACGTAGCAAATAATAAGCCGAACGATATCAGGTTCGGCTTATCATGTTATGAAGGCTATTGCTCATCGCGTAAAAAGACGGGTTCAAATGGTGTAGAAGATGCTTGGTCATAATAATAACCTGTCGCATTAAAGGCTAATAATGTATCAATATCTGTCACTTGATTATCGATGATATAACGCGCCATTAAACCACGCGCTTTTTTGGCGTAAAAGCTAATCACTTTATACGTACCATTCTTACAATCTTTAAACACAGGCGTAATTAATGTGCCTTGTAATTGTTTGGTTTTAACTGACTTAAAATATTCATTTGAAGCAAGATTGATAATAAAATCATCCCCCTGCTCTGCTAATGCTTGATTCACTTGCTGGGTAATCACATCCCCCCAAAAAGTATAGAGATTACTCCCCTTAGCATTCTCCAATCGCGTGCCCATCTCAAGCCGATATGGCAGCATTAAATCAAGTGGTCGCAATACGCCATATAAGCCTGATAGCATGCGTAAATGTTGCTGCGCATAATCAATTTGCGAGTCCGTCATCGAATCAGCATCAAGCCCCGTATAAACATCACCACGAAATGCAAATAACGCCTGTTTCGCATCACCTAAAGTAAAGTTTGGTTGCCATTGACTAAAACGAGCGACGTTAAGCCCTGCAATTTTGTCACTGACTTTCATTAAACTGGCAATATCTGCAGGTGTTAATTGACGACAAACCGTAATCAGTTGCTCACTGTACTCAAGTAAAGTCGGCTGAGTAAATTGCTGCGTTTTAGCTGGCGTTTCAAAATCCAAAGTTTTAGCGGGTGAAATTAGTATCAGCATCACGGCACTCCATTTTAATCTATTGCTATTATCATACTGTCCTTAAACAAAAAAACCACGCCCTAAAGCGTGGTTTTTTAGATTAAGCTAATCCGATTTACTTATTTGAACGCTCTTCAACGGTTTGCCCACCAGGGATCCAAACATCATCATTTAACTGTTCACGTAACTCTGGAAACTTATGTGGATCAAACGTAATCTCATCATCTGACTTAATTTGCTGACGGTAATCATTAATCACTCGAACAGCTAAACCTGATAATAGAATTAAAGCAATAATGTTCACTGTAGCCATTAAGCCCATTGATAAGTCGGCTAAATTCCACACTAGACTGATTTTGGCTATTGAACCAAACATCACCATGCCTAACACACAGATACGGAATATCGGTAATGCTTTCTTACTGTTACCAGATAAGTACATTACGTTAGTTTCAGCATATGAGTAGTTAGCAATAATAGACGTAAAACAGAATAGCAAAATAGCAATGGCGACAAAAATACCACCCCAACTACCCACATGAGTAGAAAGCGCATCAATAGTCATCTTAATACCATCATGGCTTTCACTTAAATCACCTGATAGTAAAATAATTGCAGCAGTAGCAGTACAAATTACGATAGTGTCAAAGAATACACCCATCATTTGTACAAAGCCTTGTGACGCAGGGTGGTTTGGATTTGGTGATGCACTTGCAGCCACGTTTGCTGCACTACCCATACCGGCTTCGTTTGAGAAAAGACCACGAGCAATACCAGATTGCATTGCTTGAGCGATAGTATAAGCCACGCCACCAGCAGCCGCTTCTTGCCAACCAAATGCACTCTTAAAGATTAATGCAAACACTGCAGGTAGTTGTTCGATATTCATCAGTACAACGACAGTCGCAATCAGAATGTATGCTAATGCCATCACTGGCACAACAATCTCTGACACCTTAGCGACTTTACGTAAACCACCTACGATAACAAACGCACTTGCCAATACAATGATAATTCCCATATAAAGAGGGTTAATATCAAATACAGCATGCATTGCGCCAGTAATGGTATTCGCCTGTACCGCGTTAAAGACTAAACCGAAAGCGATGATTAAAAAGATTGAGAATAAAATTCCCATCCAACGCTGGCCTAGGCCTTTTTCCATATAATACGCTGGACCACCGCGGAATTGTCCGTCCTGATCGCGCACTTTATAAACTTGAGCAAGGGTTGACTCCACCATAGAGGTCGCCATACCCAATACAGCAATTACCCACATCCAAAAAACAGCACCAGGACCACCAGCACTAATCGCGACCGCAACACCAGCCATATTACCCGCACCTACGCGAGCAGCCATACTGGTACAAAACACCTGGAATGATGATAAACCACTATCGCAGCCTTGGCGGCTAATGGTTAAAATTTTGATTGCATGTTTAAAATGAGTGATCTGGATAAAGGCAAGTCTAAGGGTAAAATAAAGACCCGCGCCAACCAAACCGTAGACTAATAATTTGCCCCAAAGCAAGGCATTCAGATAATTTACAATGTTTTCTAACATATATTTATATTTCTTCTCGTTTCAAAAGTAATTTCTTGTCAATTTTTGTTTACAAAAAACCACATTTGGCGTGAATGAATCCTTCCAATTTATTGATGTATTACGGCGGAATTATTATTAAAACTTGTCCTTCCGTTGCTATTCATGCAATGGCCGCCATAACCGATATTACAAAATAGCATAGTCTTCTAGAAATCACATGTGATCAAGATCACATTAAACCATACACCTGACGTAGCGAGAACAATTCAGAAACATACACTACTACATAAGGCAACATTCAAAACAAAAAACCACCAGCATCTGCACAGAGTAGATAAATATGCATCTAAATGTGTTTTTTTGGAGCTAGAACACGTTTTTGTAAAAAAATTACAAATATAGTAATTACAGTGACATTGATTATTTATCTATTTTTGGTAATGAGGTATCTATGGTTCAATCACAACAAGTTAGCGCATTAAAAAAATATGTGCGCGCAACCAACTTCCTTGCAACATCCCAGATTTACCTAAAGCAAAACGTATTACATAAAGCACCACTAAAACACAGCGATATTAAACCTCGTTTATTGGGTCACTGGGGTACTTGCCCTGGTATTAACTTTGTTTACGCCAACATTAACCGCCTAATTGTCAATCATAAACGTCCATTTCTTTACCTTGTTGGTCCTGGCCATGGCTTCCCAGCTGTTCAGGCAAACCTATTTATGGAAGGCTCTTTAAGCCACTTCTATCCAGAAAACATTCCTTATAGTGAAACTGGTATTGAAGACATCTGTAAAAAATTCTCTGCCGCATATGGCTACCCTTCTCATGCAAACCCTGAAGCGCCTGGTCAAATTCTAGAAGGTGGCGAGCTTGGTTACTCACTTTCAGTTGCATGGGGTGCTGTACTCGATAACCCTGATTTAATTGCAACAGTATTAATTGGTGATGGTGAATCAGAAACAGGTCCACTAGCGGCATCTTGGTACGCTAATAGACTAGTATCACCCGCTAATAACGGCACTGTATTACCAATCGTTCATATCAATGGTTACAAAATTTCTGGCCCAACTCGCATGGGTCGTATGAGCCATGAAGAACTATTCCACGAGTTCACTGGTTTAGGTTATGAGCCAATCATTGTTGATGACCAAGATGAACAAGATATTTATGAGCAAATGATCGCAGCAATGGATCGTGCTTATGCATTAATTACCGATATTCAAACACGCGCTCGTAACGGCGAAGATATCGTTAAGCTAAATGGCCTGTTATCTTACTTAGAACGGCTAAAGGCTGGACTGGTGTCAGTGAGTTTGAGGGCAAAAAACTTGAAGGTAACTGTGAATCACACCAAGTTATCGTCAATAAATGCGCTAACGATCCAAGCCACTTACAAGCACTAGATAACTGGTTAAGCAGCTATAAATTTGACGAGCTATATTCAATTAATGAACAAGGTCAATTAGAGTTTGACCCTGAAATTCGTTCATTAATGCCACCAAAAGAGCTTTGCTGTGGTCGTCAACACCTAAGCTACGGCGGAGAAGTAGTACGTAGCTAAATAAACCTGATCTACAAAAATTAGGTTATGGCGCAGAAACGCCTCGTGGTCACCGTGGTTACTCAATGTTGAAGATGGGTGAATGGATGCGTGATGCATTCAAACTAAACCATGACCAACGTAACCTACGTATATTCAGTCCTGACGAAACTTATTCAAACCAACTACAAGCCGTGTTTGAACAAACAGATCGTGCATGGCAATGGCCTATTGAAGAGTGGGATCAAGATATGAGCCGTGATGGCCGTGTACTTGAACTTCTCTCTGAAAACCTACTATTTGGTATGATGCACGGTTACACAGTAACGGGTCGTCACGGTATGTTCCCAACTTATGAGTCTTTCTCACAGGTTGTTTCATCAATGGCTGACCAATACTGTAAGTATGTTTACGCAAGCCAAAACGTTCACTTCCGTAAACCACTGCCATCATGCAATGTTGTATTATCTTCACTATTAGAACGTCAAGATCATAATGGTTACTCACATCAGAACCCTTCATTCTTAGGGGCTATGCTTGAGAAACACCCAACTATTATCTCTGCATATCTACCAGCGGATGCTAACAGCACACTGGTTTATACAGAGAAAGCTTTTGACGATAGAGATAAGCTAAACATTCTTGTTGCAGGTAAGAAATCATTACCACAATGGCTAACGCTTGATGAAGCTCGCCAACAAGCAAAACATGGCGTCATGGTATGGGATTTTGCTTCTGATGAAAATCCAGATGTTGTGCTTGCTGGTTGTGGTGATTACGTCACTCAAGAATGTATGGCATCACTGGTCATCCTACGAGAATTACTACCACGTGTAAAAGTTCGTTTTGTTAGCGTAACTGAACTAAACAGTAAAGGTTTAGGTAGCCCTAAGTTCCAACAGAAACCTTGGTTAATGGACGATATCTTTACCACTGATAAAGGTGTGGTATTTAATTACCATGGTTACCCAAATACTATTAAGAAATTGGTATTTGATTATAAAGGTAGTCATAGATTCCGTATCAAAGGTTACGAAGAGGAAGGTTCAACTACAACGCCATTTGATATGGGCGTTCGTAACGGTACTTCTCGTTACCACCTTGTTATTGATATGGCTTACAAGCTATTCCAACAAGGCGTTATTGATGAAACACAGCATGTAGCTATCACCACAGATATGCTTCAACGCTTAGTTGATCACCGTAACTACATTAAAGAAACCGGTATTGACCCAGAATATCTAGAAAACTGGATCTGGACTCGTTAATCAATAACGATTCCTAAATGTTAAAGGGCGCCTATGGCGCCCTTTTTTTTAAACACAAAAACACACATAAATAACCTTGATAACATTCTGGCTATTTATGTAATAAACACCGATAATACAACCACTAGCTATTTAAAAAAGATTACACCATATAAGTGCTAGTAATATCCTGGGTATAGGACTTAGCGATATTGGTGACTCATCTAAACTTATGGAATTGGAGATAATGATGAAATCCACTTTAAAAGTAGTAGTGCTAGCTTCTCTTTTACCACTTGCAGCTCAAGCCAGTGATGGTTTAAGCCCTTGGTATGTAGGTGCTGGTTTAGGTGTTAATGATTACGAGCCTAATTGTGACCAAAAAACCATGCTAGTTTGTGGTGAAGACGATCCTTATGCATGGGGAGTATTTGGTGGGTATCTGTTTAATGACTATTTTGGTATTGAAGCAGGTTATCGCAATTTAGGCCGTGCCGTGTGGACTGATTACTCTAATAAACTCAACGATGTAGGTGTTAAAGGACCGACCCTAGGATTAGTCGCATTCTGGCCATTTGCTGAGCGTTGGAGTTTATCAGCAGAAGCTGGTGCAATAAACTACATCATTTCAAACAACAAACAACGTGGTAGCGAATACTATAGTGACAGCGGTGTTGCGCCATACTTTGGTGCCGGTATTGGTTACGACATTACTGATAACCTAAAACTGCAAGCAAAGTATCGCCGTTATGAAAGCTTGGATGAAAACAAGTGGAATACACTAGATATGGAAAGTAACTACTGGGGCCTAGCACTGAGCTATCGCTTCGGCAGTGCTAAAAAACCAGTGGTCGCACCAATTGCGCCGCCAGCCCCATTAGATAGTGATAATGATGGTGTTGTTGATAGTCAAGATCAATGTGCAAACACCCCTGCTACCCATAAAGTTGATGCCAATGGCTGCTCTATCTACCTCGAAATTCAAGAACAATTTGAAATTGAAGCTGAGTTTGCTAATAACTCATCCGTTGTTCCTAAAGCCGCTTATGCCGATATTCAAGCACTAGCAAGCTTTATGCAGCAATTCCCAAGTTCAAATGTCATGATTTCTGGCCACGCATCAAACGTAGGTTCTGCATCATATAACTTAAAGATTTCGCAAAAACGTGCTGATTCTGTAGCAAAAATCCTTGTTAATCAATATGGTATTGCCGCAAATCGCGTAACTGCAAAAGGTTATGGTATTACTCAACCAATCATGGCTGGCAGCTCTGCCGAGGCGAATCGTGTTAATCGCCGTATCGAAGCTGTAGTGAGTGGTGTTGAACAGCAAGCTGTTCTCAAGTAAGTAAATCAACCAACCACGAAAAAGCCGCTATTAAGCGGCTTTTTTATACACTTTTTACAGAGATGAATCATACTTTTTCACTTCACAGCCCCAGTAACAGTTAGAGGGGATAGCAAACCATCACAAAATCCCATTTGTTCAAGTTTTAAATTGTTTTTTATTGCCATTGTTTACAGAGAAACTATGCTAAAGTTTGCCATTAATGACTGCGATTAACAGCCAATAACATAGGGGCAAAATAGAAGCTGACTCATTTCTTGCAAAAATTGTAATTTTTTTTCTTTATTGTTGGAAAAAAAACTCAAAATCGCTTCTAATATTGTCACTAAACCACAATCGACTCTTCAAAATGAGAAGGATTTTTTTATGGCCACTACTTTAGAACAGCTAAAAGCGTTCACCACTATTGTTGCCGATACAGGTGATATTGAAGCAATTAAGCGCTATCAACCGGAAGATGCAACAACTAACCCATCTCTTATTCTTAAAGCCTCTGAAATTCCTGAATACTCACCATTAATTGCTGATGCAGTCGCATGGGCAAAAGCACAAAGCAATGATCTACAACAGCAGATTGAAGATGCCGGTGACAAACTTGCTGTTAACATCGGTTTAGAAATTCTTAAATATGTGCCAGGCCGTATTTCTACAGAAGTCGATGCTCGTCTTTCTTTTGATAAAGATGCGTCAATTCGTAAAGCACGCAAACTAGTACAACTATATCAAGCGGCTGGCGTAGATAAATCTCGCATTTTGATCAAGTTAGCATCGACTTGGGAAGGTATTTGCGCTGCTCGAGTACTAGAGCAAGAAGGTATTAACTGTAACCTAACACTGCTATTCTGCTTTGCTCAAGCACGTGCATGTGCTGAAGCCGGTGTTTTCTTAATCTCTCCTTTTGTTGGTCGCATTCTTGACTGGTATAAAAAGTCAACAGGACTTGAGTACAGTGCAACTGAAGATCCAGGTGTAGTTTCAGTAACAGAAATCTATAACTACTATAAAGAGTATGGTTATAACACTGTGGTTATGGGTGCAAGCTTCCGTAATACGGGTGAAATTATTGAACTTGCAGGTTGTGATCGTTTAACCATTGGCCCTTCTCTATTAGAAGAAATGGCAAACAGTGAGCAAGTGGTCGTTCAAAAACTTAAACCTGCAACTACTCACACTGAAGCAACGGCCGAGATGACAGAAGCACAATTCCGTTGGGAATTTAACGAAAATCCAATGGCAGTTGAAAAGCTTGCTGAAGGTATTCGTAACTTCGCCATCGATCAGGGCAAACTTGAAGTCATGCTAAAGCAACAATTAGCCTAAATTCTAGGACGTAAACATGAACAGTCTTCGCAATAGCCAAACTTGGCAAGCATTGCAAGAGCACAGTCAGCAATTGCCGCATATGCGGGAGTTGTTTGCGACTAACACTCAGCGTTTTAATCAGTATTCATTAAAACAATGCGGTCTGTTTCTTGATTATTCTAAAAACCGCATTACAGATGAAACCCTTGCATTATTAATGCAACTAGCACAAGAAAGTCAGCTAGATGCCAAAATCAAAGCCATGTTTAATGGTGAGATTATTAATAATACTGAAGGTCGAGCAGTACTGCATACCGCCCTTCGACGTCCAACTACAGATAGCTTAATGCTAGATGGTGTTGACGTTGTTGCTGAAGTACAACAAACGCTAGCTAAGATGGAACAGTTTATCTTACAACTTAGCAGTGGTACTTGGCGCGGCTATACCGGTGAAAAAATCACTGATATCGTCAGTATTGGCATTGGTGGTTCATTTTTGGGCCCTAAGATTATCTCTGAAAGCCTAAAACCTTATTGGACGGGTGACTTTAACTGTCACTTTGTTGCCAATGTCGATGGTGCCGCAATCAGTGATAAATTAGCTAAGCTAGATCCTAAGACAACGCTTTTTTTGATGTCATCGAAGTCATTTGGCACTCAAGAAACATTAACCAATACGCTAACAGCAAAAGCTTGGTTTTTAGCCAATGGAGGCACTCAAGCTGATGTAGCTAAACATTTTGCGGCAGTGACCTCTAATGTCGCTAAAGCAACTGAGTTTGGTATCGATGCAGCTAATATCTTCCCAATGTGGGATTGGGTTGGCGGTCGCTATTCATTATGGTCAGCAATTGGTTTACCTATCGCACTATTAATTGGCATGGACAACTTCAAAGCCTTACTTGCTGGTGCAAATGAGATGGATCAGCATTTTTATAGTGCCCCACTAACACAAAACATGCCGGTTATTATGGGTATGCTTTCTGTGTGGTATAGCGACTTTTTTAATGCCCAATCACATGTAGTGTTAACTTACGATCACTATTTACGTGGTCTACCTGCTTACTTCCAACAATTAGATATGGAAAGTAATGGCAAGCATGTCACGCTTAATGGGACTAAAGTTGATTACAGTACTGGTCCGGTCATTTGGGGCGGTGAAGGTACTAACGGTCAACATGCGTATCATCAGTTACTGCACCAAGGTACTGCGTTAATTCCCGCAGACTTTATTATGCCGCTACAAAGTCACCATCCTATCGGTGAACACCATGCACAATTAGCGTCTAATTGTTTTGGGCAAACCCAAGCATTAATGCAGGGGCGTACTTATGAAGAAGCATTAGCTGAACTTGCAAACGCCAATATCACTGACGAGCAAAAACAGTTAATCGCCAAGCATAAAGAGATGCAAGGTAATAAACCAAGCAATACGCTATTAATGGATAAAGTGACCCCAAAAACACTAGGAGCCATGATTGCACTATATGAACACCGCACTTTTGTGCAAGGTGTCATTTGGCAAATAAATTCATTCGATCAATGGGGCGTTGAGTTGGGTAAAACACTAGGTAACAATGTACTAGATCGTTTAAACCAAACAGAAACAACGGTTGATCTTGATAGCTCAAGTAATGCTCTAATTAATTTGTTCAAACAGGGTTCTATATAACCCTCGCTTTAAAAGGGCAGTAATCATCTAATATTACTGCCCTTTTTATTATTCCTTCGTATTAAATCTTCCTTTCTGTCTTCAAAAACTCTGTTTTTAACAATAAATAATTTGTAAACCATCGGTAACATATGTTATTAATCTGTTGTCAAAAACAATAAAACTGGAGGTCGTCATGGTGAGACTCGATTATGGAAGTGCACTTGACTCAGTAGTAGAAAGACCCACCCGTACTAAAAGCAGTGGCAAAAAACGTAAATGGCGCGAAATCGAAGTTCTAAAAGAAAAACGAGAACTATTAAAAGAACTACAAGATATTGATAATAGCTTTAACGACGATATTGACGATATCCTTTAATCCATCCTAACCAAATTCTAAACGCACTCAATCGAGTGCGTTTTTGTTTACAGTAAAAATGGATACGCGTAAGGTTACCGCTAACATCAACTACCTCATTTTATTATGCTTGAAGATTATTTGATTGGTGCTCACGTTAGTGCCGCAGGAGGCGCTGCAAATGCGCCTATCAATGCTAAAACAATTGGTGCAAATGCTTTTGCACTCTTTACTAAAAACCAACGTCGTTGGCAAAGTAAGCCACTGACAACTCAAGAGATTGAACTATTTAAGCAACATTGCCAACAAGTCAATATCAAACCTAATGCTATATTGCCCCATGACAGTTACTTGATTAATCTTGGTCATCCTGACACTGAACAACTACAAAAATCACGCTTAGCCTTTGTCGATGAGATGCAACGTTGCCAACAACTCGGTCTCAGCCTGCTTAATTTTCATCCCGGCAGTCATTTACGCAAAATATCAGAACTCGATTGCTTAAGCAGAATTAGTGACTCCATTAACTGGGCACTTGAACAAACTGAAGGCGTGACGGCAGTGATTGAGAATACTGCAGGGCAAGGCTCCAATCTCGGCCACAGTTTTGAACAACTAGCACAAATTATTGAACAAGTAGAAGATAAAACACGAGTTGGGATCTGTATTGATACCTGTCATATGTTTGCCGCTGGTTATGATATAAGCACTCTTGACGCCGCAAAACAAAGCTTTGATTTATTTAACCAAATAGTGGGCTTTGATTACCTCAAAGCAATGCACCTTAACGACAGTAAAAATCCCCTTGCAAGTCGAGTTGATCGCCACGCCAGTCTTGGACAGGGTTACATTGGCCAACAGGGATTTGAATATATTATGTCACTAGATGCTGTACGTCATATCCCGTTAATTTTAGAAACAGTCGATCCTGCTATTTGGCCTGATGAAATCAACTGGTTACGGTCACTTACAAAAAAAGCAGCCTAGGCTGCTTTTCTTCCATATTGCAAAGGTTATAAACCGTTATATAAATAATCTCGCAGAGGCGTAAAGTCAGCATCAATGACTTTTGCTAAGCATGGTTTTGTCGCCACCTTAGCAAGCTCCTTTGGCAAGGCCAAATTAACCGCTAATTCACGATCAACGACATCTTTAAATTTAGCCGGATGTGCCGTCCCAAGAAATAGACCGTACTCGCCCTCTTTACTGCACATGGCTAATCCCGCTGCGGCGACAGCTGCATGAGGTTCAGATTGATAATCAATCTGCGCGAGCTGTAATAAAGACTCACGAGTTTGCTGTTCATCAACAGCAACGCCACGTACCACTTCTTTTGGCCACTGCATCATCGCCACAATGGCTTCCACTCTAGGCCAATTACTTGGCTCTGCTACATCCATAGCATTAGACATAGTGGCAACTGTTCGCTGTGGCTGCCACTGGCCATCCACTAAATAACGTGGAACGGTATCATTACTGTTTGTGGCAGCAACAAAATAATTAACGGGTAAACCCATTGCTTTAGCAAATAATCCAGCTGTTAAGTTACCAAAGTTACCGCTCGGAACCGAGATAACAGGATCACAATCATGTACTTTCTTAAACTGCGCCACTGCCTCAAAGTAATAACAAATCTGAGCAAGTAAGCGACTAATATTAATCGAGTTAGCGGAGTTTAAACTGATATCATGGCGCAACTGACTATCTTCAAAAGCATGTTTAACCAAGTCTTGGCAGGCATCAAAATCAGACTTTACTGCCAACGTATGAATGTTTTTCCCTAGTGTGGTAAACATTTTTTGCTGTAGCTCACTGATTTTCCCCTGCGGAAACAACACCACAACATTAACGTTATCTAATCCATAAAATGCATCGGCAACCGCAGCGCCAGTATCACCAGAGGTTGCAGTCAAAATCGTCAGCTTTTTATCTGCAGCCAAGTGATTAACACATTGCGCCATAAAACGGGCACCAAAATCTTTAAACGCGAGTGTTGGCCCATGGAACAATTCTAAACACATGCGCTGCTTATCTACATGTACTAACGGCACATTAAAGTTAAAGGCATGATCTACCAGTTGATCGACCACCTCTTGCCCTAACTCATCCGCCAGCCAAGCCCCTAAAATCAATTTACTACGCTCAACAAATGGCAACGCTAATATCGCATCAATATTATGTAGTCGAGGTATTTCGTTAGGGAAAAAGAGACCACGATCCTGACCTAAACCTAATAAGACGGCTTCACTGAAACTAACTTGCTGCGATGGATGTTTTAAATTATACAATTGCATTATGGTGCAGTTCCTTAATAGTTAATTGCAGCATTAAGCTGTCTTGTACCTAATTCATCAATTTGACAAATATGACTAAAGCCGAAATCGTTTAATACATATGATTGCTGAAGCTGTTGTTGAGCTTGTTGCATTAGCGCTAAATCAGTACTGACAGCGAACATTGTCGGACCACTGCCGGAAATACCACAAGCTGGTACACCGAGAGAAAGTAATTGTTGTTTAGCCTGACGATAGCCAGGGATAGACTCAGCGCGATAAGGTTCAGCAATCACATCTTGCAATAGTGACATAGCTAACTCGCTATCCTGTTGGTAACAAGCATGCACAAACGAGGCAATATTCTGACCAAATACTAATGTTGTCTGCTTATCATACTGCGCTGGCAATAATTGCCGCATTTTAGCGGTGGATAACGATGCCCCGGAATAGGCAACTAACCAATACCACTCTTTAAATGAAGGTAAAGCACTGCATATATTTGCGCCCGTAGATAACATCAACTGTAAACCGCCTAAATAACACGGCGCAACATTATCATAATGAACACTACCACTAATTTGACCTTCAAATTCGCCCATCAAGGCTAATAATTGTTGCTGATTATAGGGTTGTTCAAAATACTCATTTAATGCGTATAACGCCGCAACAACGGAGCTTGCACTCGAACCTAAGCCACTACCTATAGGCAAGTTCTTTTCTAAAATAAGCCTTAACCCTGTTGCTCGAGAAGGCTGTTTAGCAATAAAAAATTGGGCACATTGATAAACGATGTTTAGTTTGACATCTGCTGGTAATTTATCAGCAAAGCGGCCAACAGTAATCACCTCAATACCAGCAGCGATTGGCTCTATCGCCACGCGATCACCTAATAATGATCCATCAATAGGAGCCAATGCTAAGCCCAACATATCAAAACCGACACTGACATTGCCCATGGACGCAGGAGCATAAAAAGATGCTTTCATTAATAGATCTCCCGAGTCCAATTTAATGCTCGTAACACATCAGCAAACACCCCTGCTGCAGTCACATCGGTACCGGCACCATAACCACGTAATACAAATGGAATTGGTTGATAATATTGACTATAAAATGCCAAGCGTTTTCCCCGCCCTTAACACTATATAATGGGTCCTCAGCGCCAACCGCCGCCAACCGTACACGGCAGCCTAACTCGTCAATCTGCCCAACATAACGCAATACTTTACCCTCAGCTTTTGCTGTAGCAACTTTGGCGGCCATATCTTCATCAGCTAATGGTAGACGAGCCATAAAGGTTTCAACATCACCTGTAGCATCAAATGAATCAGATAAAATAGGTTCAATCACCACATCATCAAGCTCTATTTGCATGCCGACTTCACGGGCAAGAATTAACACTTTACGGGCCACATCCATGCCGCTTAAATCATCACGAGGATCTGGCTCAGTAAAACATTTGTCACGGGTAATACGAGTCGCTTCTGAAAGGCTCATCCCTTCATCTAACATACCGAAAATATATGATAATGAACCCGACAAAATGCCATTAAACTTAAGTAACTTATCACCGGCATATTGTAATTTCTTCAAGTTATCAATCACGGGTAACCCCGCGCCAACAGTAGTTTCATACAAAAATTGGCGACGGTGCTGCAATGCGGCATGACGTAGGGCACAATAAAAATCATAATCACGAGTATTAGCTTTTTTATTAGGCGTCACTACATGCATTCCTGCGGCTAACGCGGCTAAATAGCTCTGTGCAACCTCATCATTAGAAGTACAATCAACCAATACTGGATTAAGTAACTGCTGCTGCTGGCCCCATTGATACAATGCAGCCAAATCGCAATCTTGCTCCGCATCGGCTAATAGACCTTGCCACTGACTTAAATCGATACCATTAGCGTCAAGTAACATCTTACGTGAGTTGCTTATTGCACAAACACGCAAACAGATATTTTGCTGCTTCAAGCTTTGTGCCTGTTGATGGATTTGTGCCAATAATCCAGCGCCAACATTACCGCTGCCCACTAAAAAGATATCTAAATAGTGTTGAGCATCAAAAAATCCTTGATGACAGGCTCTAATCGCATGGCTTGTTTGGGCTTGCTCTATCACTGCAGAAATAGAACGTTCAGATGACCCCTGCGCAATTGCAACAATATTGACGTTCGCCTGTGCTAATGCTTGAAAAAACTTTGCAGCCACTCCTCGGTGAGTTTTCATGCCATCGCCAATTAACGACACAATCGCTAACTGATGACGCATCTCAATCGGTTCTAATAAATCCGTTTTAATTTCAAGTTCAAACTCAGACTGAAGTGCGCGTGACACTTTAATCGCATCAGCAGAGGGTACACAAAAACTGATACTGTATTCAGATGAACTTTGAGTAATCAGAGTGACTGAAACCTGCATTCTTGAAATTGCAGCTAAAGTACGACTCGCCATCCCCACCATCCCTTTCATACCAGGGCCTGATAGGTTGAACATGGTTTGTTGGTCGAGGTTAGAGATCGCTTTTACTTGTCTCGCAGAGGCTTCGGGTAAGTTAGACACTAATGTGCCAACGACTTCTGGCTTGAAAGTATTTTTGATATAACAAGGGATTTGATACTGAGCAATAGGTGCAATTGTTTTTGGATGCAATACTTTAGCGCCAAAATAGGATAACTCCATCGCCTCTTGGTAACTCAGTTGGCTTAACAGCTGTGCGTCAGCAACCAAGCGAGGATCTGTATTATAAACCCCATCAACATCAGTCCAAATTTCACAACATGCGGCATCAATACAGGCCGCTAAAACTGCTGCAGAATAATCAGAACCATTACGGCCTAATGTCACAGTAACACCGTCATCATTGGCGGCAGTAAAACCAGGCATGACCCAAACTCGGTTAATACTTAAATCAACCAGATTAAAACGTTGACGACTAGCATCAATATCAACCACTGCCTCTAATATTGGGCCATTTGCGAGCAATAACGATTGCGGCACTAAAACCCCAGCACTAACTTGTGCTTGTTTTATCGCGGCAACCATTAACTCTGATGATAAACGCTCACCACACACAACAATTTCTGCCCGAATAAGATCAGGGCAATGACCTAGCAACTGCACTCCTTGTAGTTTTTGTTGCCAATGCGCAAGATGTTGCTCCAACACAGTATACAAATGTTGATGAGCAGCCGGAGCAATATCAGCTTTAGCCTGCTCAAACATGTCAACAAATGTCTGCTTAACTTGTGCTAGCAATGGTTGGTAATCCTGCTCATTTTCAGCTAACTCTACCATTGCCAACAAATTATTAGTCACAGTGGCGGGCGCAGATAACACGCAAGCAACTGGCGTAACTGATGCCGCAGTTAAGATAATCTCAGCGACTGCAGAAAAGCGCGGCCAATTTGCCAAAGATGTGCCACCAAACTTCATTACTTTCATTTTGTGTCTCCATACCCGCCCAACTAAGAACAAAAAAGCCCGCTCCTTGTTAGGGGAGCGGGCTTAGTTAAAAATTTTTTTTAGGGTGCTTTAGCCCGCCCCCACTAGAGTGATAGTGGTGGTTGTAATGGTGGTAATAACTAGCTGTGAAAATCTTTTCATATCAGTATTATCAAACTATTACGGCTAAAATAAAGTATTTACAGAATTGCTTTTTTTCGATTGTTTTGTCAACCCCAAGTTTACATATTTGTCATAATTAAATTAAATATCATATGTAGCTCGAATATATCTTGATAATTAAGCATTAACTTAATCAACAAAATCACTACTATCAAAGGCCTTGGTGCTGCAGAGAGTGATACAAATCATCGCCAGCAAGTTTAAAGCAAGGTATCATCTAGCCACTTATGAAAGGAGATACTATGAATATCGCACAAAATACGGCAGTTAAAATTCACTACCGCCTAACTAATGCTCAAGGCGAGCTAGTTGAAAGTTCATTTGAAGGCGAGCCAATGCTATATCTGCATGGCGCTAACAACATGATCCCTGGTCTTGAAAAAGCACTAGAAGGCAAAACTGCTGGTGATAAGTTTGATGTAACAGTAGAAGCAGAAGAAGCTTATGGTCCATACCACGATACTTTACGTCAAGAAGTTCCATTAGAAGCATTTGGTGGTATCGAAGATATCGCTCCAGGTATGCGTTTTATTGCTGAAACACAAATGGGCCAACGTCCAGTTGTTGTTGCTGAAGTTAAAGATGACTCAGTAATCATTGATGGCAACCATCCTTTTGCAGGTCAAGATCTTAACTTCAGCGTTGAAGTTGTTGAAGTTCGCGCTGCAACTGAGGAAGAAATTGCTCACGGCCATATCCACGCTCACGGTGGTTGTGGTGGACATGGTAGCGAAGGTGGCTGCTGTGGTGGTCATGATCACGAAGATAGCGAAGGCTGTTGTGGTGGTCACGAACACAAAGAAGAAAAAGAAGGTTGTGATGGTAATGGTGGTTGTGGCTGCCGTCACTAATCCCATTATTGTAAAAAAGGCACGTTTAACGTGCCTTTTTTATGCCTTCAACTCAGTAATTAATACGCCTATTTTATCTTTTTGCTCAATTGGCATATGTTTTAAGTAATTAGAGCAACGAGTAATTGTCGCAATGCTGACATGATACTGTGACGCAATTTGACGTTGGCTTAACTCACCCGCTAATAATAATTGGAACACTTTTAATCGTCCCGCAATCGCACTGCGCTCTTCAGGGGTTAATAATAATTCAAATAAATCGATTAGATTACTCGCATCAGATTGCTGAGCAATTAAGGTTAATACCTGCTCCCAATTCGCACGCATAACTCATCCTAAAAAATAAAATACTCCTCATTGTAACAGCTATTTTAAGCGAAACAATTAATCACAAATTAAAGCGTCATTTATGTTGCTGACTTTTTAAAAATAAGTGTAAAGTATCGCAACTTCAATCACATAAATGGACTATCTTGTGAGCAATAACATGAAAAAAACTCTTCTATTAGTCACCGCAGGGTTATTAAGCACTAATGTTTTAGCAAGCAATTTTGATGATAATCAAGAAGCAATTGAATACCGTAAAGATGTATTTGGGCTTATTGCTTATAACTTTTCTGATATGAAAGCCATGCTAAAAGGTGAAAAAGATTTTAATCAGCAACTGTTTGAAATACGAGCAAATAATGTTAAAGCACTATCAACAATGCCTTGGGAAGGATTTATTCAAGGTTCAGATAAAGGCGATACAGACGCTAAAGCGGATATTTGGGCTGATGGTGCTGAATTTAAACAAAAAGCACAAACATTTGAACAAAATGCAATTAAGCTCGTTAGTGCAGCACAATCTGGCGATAAGAAAGCAATGAAAAAAGCCTTCGGTATGACAGGAAAAAGCTGTAAAAGCTGCCATGATGACTTCAAAAAAGATTAATGAGTCACTTATTGTCGCTCATGAAAAAGCACGCTTAAGCGTGCTTTTCTCTGCAATGTTGTAGATATATTCAAATATCACAGGCCTTGCCATACAGGCCAAACAAAATAGCTACCCACGACACCAGTTAATAAACCGCAAACAATAATTGCCCGCCATACAGGCACTATTTTGGGTGTAGAAACGACTTTTGTTAAGCGTTTTTTGCCTGTCACCATTGCGGGCACAATGGCATCCCCCTTAATTGAATGTAAAACCACGGCTGCGACGTGCATTGCGACTAAGAGCAAAATTAAATTAAATAGATTTTTATGTAACCAAGTCAATTGTTCAGCAGTTTGTTGGCTAACATAAGAATAGAATGGTCCTTCAGTGAACACATCATCGGTTGCAAATAGACCACTGACTAACTGCAATAATAATACGAGCAACAATGCCAGTACCATATAACCGCCAATAGGATTATGACCTACACTATGCGAAATGCCCTGCTTGCTGGTCACTACCGCATAATTAACTACAGTTTTAGGTGAATAAATAAAACTATGAAATCTCGAGGTCTCGCTGCCAATAAAGCCCCAAAAAATCCGAAATACAACCAATACCATCAACAAATAAGCGAGGATTTGATGATATTCCATCTCTCCACTGTCAGCTGTCCACCATAAACCCAGTAATGTAAATACAGTTGACCAATGAAATAATCGAGTAGGAAGATCCCACACTTTAATGACATGAGAATCGTCTTGCATAGTTAATCCTTAAACATACTGCAATGGCTGCAACACACTAAATCGTGTTTAAAAAACAAACAATTTAATGATATTGAGAAAGATAGCGACCTGAGTTATCCCATCAAATATGACCTGTATAAAATTGGATTTCAAGCGCTTTATCGGCTTTTTTGCATTTCATTAACCGAACGCTTAAATATAAACCGAACAGCATTATTTAATCATTTTTTTGTGATCTTTATCACGACTTTCATTCTAGTTATTGGTAGTCTGGTGTTAAGCAAACAACAAAGAGGTTGTATTTATGTTGCAAATCACTAGTAAATCTTTAGAAGTAACTGCTCCTATTCGTGAACGCATTGAAAGCCGTTTTGCTAAACTAGCCCGTCGCGATGTGCAGTTTATTAACCCTCGAGTTGTTATTACCCAAGAGAAAGAATTTTTCCAAATTGAAGCTAAGATTGGTATCCCAAACGGAGAACTATTTGCTACAGCACGTAACGCCAATTTATACGCTGCAATTACTGAGCTAGGCCAAAAAATCGAGAAACAGTTGAATAAGGAGGTTAAAAAACCTGAGTCACAACGTCGTCAAGGTTTAATTAAACCAGAGGAGGAAGCTTCAACAGTTGATGATGCGGAACTAGATCGATATGAAGAGGAGGAAACTGTCGTTTGATTTTATGTAATTCACCACAGCGCGCCCTCGGGTGCGCTTTTTTGTAGCCTTTTATTCGATCTTTTAATTGACAGTAATGCAACCGCAATTTAGTTTAGACAGATGAATTTAATTACCCACTTTATCATTCTCTTTTTTATACAGGCTCGTTAATCTGAGGCTGATTTTTCTGTGTAAAAAAGAAAATGATAAAAAAGCCTCCTTCATGGAGGCTTTTTTAATGCTATCGCTATTGGAGAATCAAGGGCATATGAAAAAACCGCAACCACTCAATATCACCAGAGAACAAATAACAGCCCTTGATGACTCACTGCTTGAACTATTGGCTAAACGAAAGTTACTCAGCCTTGAAGTTGCTCGCAGTAAAGAAGTGGACATTCGCCCTATTCGCGACACGCTAAGAGAGAAACAACTACTATCAAGATTAGTTGAACAAGGTAGAAGCCAAGGCCTTGATCCCCACTTTGTCACCTCGTTATACCAAAGCATTATTGAAGACTCTGTCTTACATCAACAAGCATTTCTACATGGCCGCGCCAACCCAGAACTGCAAAAACAACAATATTGCGTCGCTTATCTTGGGGCTCGAGGATCATACTCCTACCTAGCCGCTAACCGTTACTGTCTACGCCGCCAAGTAGAGATGCTTGATTTAGGATGTCGTAATTTTGATGAAGTGGTGCATGCAGTTGAAGCGGGTCATGCCGATTATGGCTTCTTACCAATAGAGAACACCTCATCTGGTTCAATTAATGAAGTTTACGATGTTCTGCAGCACACCAATTTAGCCATTATTGGTGAAACAACCATTGAAGTTGGCCACTGTCTCCTAGCTAAAACAGGGATTAATATTGCAGAAATTGAAACCATTTATGCGCATCCGCAACCATTAACTCAATGCAGTCGTTTTTTAAGTCAGCACCCAAACATTAAACTCGAATATTGCGCCAGCAGTGCTGATGCGATGGAAAAAGTTGCCACCAGTCAATTAACTAATGTTGCCGCTATTGGTAGCCAAGAAGGCGGGGCTTTATATCAATTAGAGTCATTGCAAAATAATCTCGCTAACCAAGATATCAATCAAAGTCGATTTATTGTGGTCGCAAGAAAAGCCGTTGATGTACCGACACAATTACCCGCTAAAACAACACTAATTATGGCGACCGGACAAAAGCCAGGCGCTTTGGTTAATGCTTTATTGATTCTAAAATCACAGCAACTCAACATGAGTAAATTAGAATCAAGACCTATTCCGGGGACGCCTTGGGAAGAGATGTTCTATCTTGATATAGATGCCAATATCAAGAGTGTTGAAATGCAAACAGCAATCCAACAATTAGAGAAAATTACGCGCTTTATTAAAGTCTTAGGCTGTTATCCATGTGAAACTGTCAAACCTACTCAACTGTCACAACAGCAGCTACTCATAGAGCCAGACACATCTAAAAGTGATACTCCAAGCCCGGTTCAAAATCACAAGATGCAAATTAACTGTAAACATTTACAACTAGGACAACAACAAACCAATCAATTATATCGCGTTAGCCCAGTGAATGAATCAAGCCTATTGCCACAATTAACGCAACTGCAGCAACAAGGCGCGCAAGCCATTATCTGTCGCCAACCTGAGGCAAATGAATTTACTTGGCAACAAGTTAAAACCGCATGTGACCAATTAGGATTGGTATTAATTGTTGAAATTAATGATTTACAACAATTAGAACAAGCGCAATCTAGCGCGGATATGCTGTATATTTGTGCGGAGCAAATGTATAACCGAGTATTGCTTAATGCTATCGGCCAAATTTATAAGCCCGTGATTGTACCGCGTCATAAAAATGCCAGTATTGATGAGTTAATTGCAGCAGTAAACACTGTACAACAACAAGGTAATCAGCAAATTATTTTAGCTGATAATCAAATCAGCATATTAACTGACCATCATTTACCATTACTGCTTGAATCTGGTCAGCTGCAACCACAACAACTGACATTAGTTGATGGCATAATCCACAATTAACATGGTATTTCAGCCACAAAAAATGCCGCGATTGCGGCATTTTTTCATGATTAAATACGAACTACACTGCAATCTCTTTTCGTTCAGACAACATTAACCAACCTTTTGCGACCCGATAATAAAACCAACTAATGGATAACGCAGCAAGCACTACGGCACCAGCAGTACTATGAATAGACCACACAAGCAGCAATAATAATATAAAGATAATACAGCTATTACGCTGCCATATTAAGTGTTGCCCAAGTAATGGACTTTGTTGCGCAGGTTGTTGAATCATATTAATTGAAAACGCGGCAAATAGCGGTAATAGCAACAATGGAAAAGCTGCCATTAACGCATAAATTAAGTAGCCTAAGGTAACATCTTGTACAGCCATATCCTCACGTACTTGTATGGTCATTAGATCCCCTAGTTATTAATATTCAGTTCTATAAACTAATAATAGGCTAAAAAACCATAATCGAACATCAAAAAAAAGGCTTAATCCCATATCCATATCTGCGATAGATTAGACGGTAATACTAATATCGCTTTGTAAGTAACAAGAACAGGCTAGCACCATTCCTTCTGCAATTTCAGCATCCGTTAAGGTTTCAACACTGGTTGTCGTTACTTTGCCAGATAACACCTTACATTTACAGGCGCCACATATGCCACTTCGGCAAGCACCGTTTATCGGCGTTATTGCTTCGATCGCATCCAGCAATAAACTTCCCTGTGGCGCTTGTGTTAACTGTGAACCAGCAGTGATGGTGAGCATATTTTCAGGATTAACAGCAACAGGGGCAGATGTTGGGGCAAAATTCTCATAATAAATATTGCTTGCATCAACACCAGCAGTAGCTAACAACTGAGTCACTGACTCAATATAATCTGCTGAACCACAAACTAAGATACTTCGACTTTGATAATCTGGCACCAATTCAGCTAATGCCGCTATTGATATGCGGCCAGTTCGAATATTGATATCAGACGGCGAATTCGGCTCTGGCTGTGTTCCAGTCAGCATCAAACTGAATTTGAATCCAGATAATGTCTGTGCCAAATGAGTCAACGACTTATCAAAAATAATCGGTCTATGCTTAGCACTATGAATCATTGCCACATCGACACTACGCTGCGTATCGGCTAAAAAGGTTACAATTGAGTGCATCGGCGTAATGCCACAACCTGCACTTAATAACAGATATTTATCTGCTTTAATATCAGCAATATTAAACTGCCCCATTGGCAACGAACTTTTGACAACATCACCAACCGTAAACTTATCAACTAAATAACTTGATACCACTCCACCAATCACTTTTCTCACCGTTAACACTAAAGTCATCGGTCGCGAAGGCGATGATGAAATAGAGTAACAGCGTGAATATGACTTACCTGCAATATCGAAAGTAATTGTCACAAACTGACCCGGTTTAAAACAAAATTGGGTCGCAGTTTGCGCTTGAAAAGTTAAACTAACCGTATCGTCTGTTTCAAAGTACTTATCAACACAAGTCAGTGTTAAATCACCATGTCGCCATTGCTGGGCAGCAATTAATTGCGCTGCGCTATGACGCAAAGGTTGCTGTTTTTTCTCAATTTTAACTTGAGCTAATGCCGCAGAAAATAAACCTGCCATACTGTTCCTCTCATTAAACAGCCCAACAAAAAGGGCAAGCAGTGCTTGCCCTCCTTTATCGACTCATACCAATCGCGTTAAGCTGTTTTCAATAACGAATTAAGATCAGCTTCAACGGTAGTCGTGCCAGTTAAGCCAAACTGCTGCGATAATACCGCCAGCAGATTATCAGTTAAGAAAGCTGGAGCACTTGGGCCAGTGCGAATGTTCTTTACACCTAATGACAGTAAAGTCAGTAGCACCACAATCGCTTTCTGTTCGAACCATGAAAGCACAATACTTAATGGTAATTCATTAATATCGCACTCAAAGATTTCTGATAATGCCAAGGCTAACTGAATCGCAGAATAGGCGTCATTACATTGACCAATATCCAGTAAGCGCGGAATACCGTTAATATCACCAAACTCAAGTTTATTAAATTTGTACTTACCACAACCTAAGGTCAAAATAACGCTATCTTTCGGTGCTGACGTGGCTAAATCAGTAAAATAACTACGTTCGGCTTTATCGCCGTCACAGCCACCGATAAGGAAGAAGTGTTTAATTGCGCCTGACTTAACATTTTCAACTACAGCAGGTGCTGCAGCCATTAACGCATTACGAGCAAAACCGATAGTGATCATATGAGGGATTTCATCATATGCAAAACCATCAAGTGTTAATGCTTTTTCAATAACTTCACTAAAGTCATCACCAGTAATATGGCTAACACCTGGCCAACCAACAATACTACGAGTGAAAATACGCTCATCATAACTCCCCACATTCGGGTCGATTAAGCAATTTGATGTCATCACGATCGCACCGGGGAAATTAGCAAACTCATGTTGCTGGTTCTGCCAAGCGCTACCAAAGTTACCGACTAAATGTGAGTATTTCTTTAGCTCAGGATAAGCAAGCGCAGGTAACATCTCACCATGGGTATAAACATTAATACCCTTACCTTCTGTTTGTTGCAAAATGAGCTCAAGGTCTTTCATATCGTGACCAGAAACTAAAATTGCCTTGCCCTTAATAGGCTTAGTATTAACCTGAGTTGGCTCTGGATGACCAAAACATTCTGTCTCGCCCAGATCAAGCATTGCCATAATTTTATAGTTAAGTTGACCAATTGCCATTGAGGTATTAAATAACGCATCAGCGTCATCAGAATCTTCTGCCAAAAATGCCATCAACTCATGGAATGATGCATAAATTTCAGTGTCAGTTTGATCAAGCACTCGTGCATGCTCTAAATAAGCTGCTGCACCTTTTAAACCATATAAACATAATAAGCGTAAGCCCATAATGTCTTCATTTGTGCTCGCTACGCCACGGTTAGCTGCGCACATATCAGCATAGTGCAATAACTCTTCTTTGGTGCTGCCCAAAGTAAAACTTGCAGCCATTGGAAGTTGCTCTACAGCAATAGCATCGCTACCAGCAGCAGCTTCATAAGCTGTTTTTAACTGCTCCCGATATTGCTGTGCTTGTAATGCATAGCCAATAATTCGATCATCAACAAAGTTTACATTGGTTAAAGTCGCAAAAAATGCTTTAGGTACAAATGCATCTATTTCTGCATCTTTAATACCATATTGGCGCGCTTTAACCGCGTAAATTGATACACCTTGCAGCATATAAATTAATACATCTTGCAGATCTGAGGTATCAGCTAATTTGCCACACATGCCTTTGGCATATTGGCAACCATTACCTGTTGGCGACTGAACTGTTTGCTCACATTGAATACAAAACACGGCGACACTCCTAATAATTTAATCATGCATATAATTTACATGTTTAAATAGACAATAATCCTTATCTCATTTATTGGCTAGCAATTCTCAGTATTGATAGCCATTTTAATGATCCAGATCACAATTATTAGAAAGGGTAAGCTTAAAGTACGCGTTGATCGTTTACCGATTGTAATAGTAAGCGACTCTCTTGTTGAAATTGATCTGCAAAATGACCAAACCAATCAGACACGCGAGTAAATTCAGCGATAAATTGCTGACGATCACCGCGATGCAACATGTCTACACCTTGAGTATATTGTTGCAAATATGAATGAATGGGTTCGATACTGGCTTTCTGAGCAAAAATAATATCAGCATATAGCGCCGGATCTTGAGCAAATAAACGGCCAACCATCGCTAACTCTAATCGATAAATGGGCGAACTCAATGCCAATAACTTAGCTAAATCGACATTGTTATTACACAAATTAACGCCATAGATAAAGGTGGAAAAGTGACGCATAGCTTGCACAATTTGCATCACTTTATCGTGCTCTGTCGGCTCAATTACAGCAATACTCGCACCCCATATTTCAATTTGATCTAATAACCATTGGTATTGCTCTTGTTCACGGCCATGGCAAACTACCACCAATTGTTTCGCCAAACTTGCTACATCAGGGCCAAACATCGGGTGTAAGCCGACAACAGGCCCTTTATGCGCAGCTAACATTGCTTGCAATGGTTCATCTTTAATCGAGGTTAAATCAGCTAAAATACAATTTTCAGGTAAGGTTTGTAGCTTGTTACGGATTAAGGTAGACGTCATCGCAATAGGCACAGAGACAATCACTAATCCTGCATTAGCAAAAAGCATGTCAGCCTGCTGCCAATCATCTTTTTCCAATACTTTGACCTGATAGCCAGAGAGTCTTAGCATCTGTCCAAATAATTGACCTAGCTTACCTTGGCCACCAATAATCACAACATCGCCAACATCAGTGTTAACCTGCTTAAAGCCTGCATCCTTTTCATTGACATATGACTCTCGCATGACTCGACGCAGCACATCTTCAATCAATTGTGGTGATACGCCTAATGACGCTGCATCTTGACGGCGACGCGCCAACATTGCAGCCTCACGGCTCGGAACATAGATAGGTAAGCCATGCTTATGTTTTACTTTGCCAACCTCAGCCACGAGATCTAGCCTTCTACGCAGTAATTGCAATAGCTGGCTATCACATTGATCAATTTCATCTCTTAAACTTGCTAAAGGATCTTGCTGACTGCTTGGCATAATATTTTAGATTCCTACAACCTTAACGGTATTAAATCGGGATGGTAACACTGGCATTAGCTGTTCAACGCAATGATGTAACAGTTGTTCAGTCTGCAGCCAACCAATGCAGGCATCGGTTACTGATACTCCATAAACTAACTCATTTGAGGGTTTATCACTAGCCTGATTGCCCTCGTATAGGTGGCTCTCCAACATAAATCCGACAATGGATTGATTGCCCTTTTTAATCTGATCCACCAACTCTAGGCACACACTCGGCTGGCGCTTAAAGTCTTTGCAGCTATTACCATGACTACAATCGACAATTAAACGTGCATTTAAACCTGCCTGATGCAATGCCTGTTCACTGCTATAAATACTATCAACATCATAATTGGGTGACTTTCCACCACGCAGAATCACATGCCCATCAGGATTACCGTTGGTTTCCAATAATGCCACTTGGCCTTGATTGTTAATTCCCATAAAACGGTGACGATGTGACGCTGATTGCAAAGCATTAATGGCCACTTCTAACTTACCATCAGTACCATTTTTAAAGCCAACAGGCATAGATAAACCCGATGCCATTTCTCGATGTGTTTGTGACTCTGTGGTACGAGCTCCAATAGCTGACCAGCTAACAAGCTCTGAAATATACTGTGGGCTGATAGGATCTAATGCTTCTGTCGCGATAGGCAGCTCTAATTCCGTCAACCACAACATTAACTCGCGTGCTTGAGTTAAGCCCTTTTCAACATTAAACGACTCATCCATATCAGGATCGTTAATCAGGCCTTTCCAACCCACTGTTGTTCGAGGTTTTTCAAAATACACCCGCATTAGGATAAACAGTTGATCCTTATATTGATCATGCAGTTTTTTAAGGCGTAGCGCATACTCTTTAGCGGCTTTAATATCATGAATAGAACATGGGCCTGTTATCACCAGTATCCGATTATCACGTTTATGAATAATATCAGCAACTTGCTTACGCGCCTGACTAATATACAGACGACCCGCATCATTTAACGGCAATTGTTGTTTTAACTGCTGTGGACTAATAAGCACTTGTTCATTGCTGATATGAATATTGTTAATGGCGTCTGTCATTTGTTGCTCCGGGTACGTTAATTATTTTAGAATGACTCCAAAGTAACACTGTACCGCTACACCATTACAAAATGCAAGCAATAAAGCTAGATTAGTGCGTATATTCTAGTAATTTAAAAGCCCATATAAACAAAAACCCGCCTCAAGGGCGGGTTGATGTGCGAACACTGCGTCTAATTTTTTAAAGCAGGTACTATTACTTAGTAGCCAACTTTTCACGGATACGTGCAGATTTACCTGAACGATCACGTAGGTAGTATAGCTTCGCGCGACGAACGCGGCCACGACGCTTAACTTCGATGCTTGCGATTAATGGGCTGTGCGTTTGGAAAGCACGCTCAACACCTTCACCATTAGAGATCTTACGTACAGTAAATGCAGAGTGAAGACCACGGTTACGCTTAGCGATTACCACACCTTCAAACGCCTGTAGACGCTCTTTGTCACCTTCTTTAACACGTACTTGAACGACTACTGTATCACCAGCGCCGAAAGCAGGTACGTCTTGCTTCATTTGCTCATCGTTGAGCATTTTAATGATGTTGTTCATAAAAACTCCGTTCTAGAATTAACTGAGCTGCGACTATATGCGCTTATTCATTGCATCAACGAACTGCGCTAAAAGTATCGATTGTTCGTCAGTCAGAGCTAGATTTTCAAGTAATTCTGGTCGTCTTAACAAAGTTCTACCGAGACTTTGTTGTAGACGCCAGCGTCTAATTTGTTCGTGGTTGCCACTGAGTAAAACCGGTGGGACATCCATACCATCTAAGCATTCAGGTCGAGTATAGTGAGGACAATCCAGTAAACCGTCAGAGAAGGAATCCTGCTCTGCCGAAGCTTGCTTACCTAGCACGCCAGGTACCAATCTTGAAACTGAATCAATCAATGTCATCGCTGGTAGTTCACCTCCTGAAAGGACGTAATCACCAATCGACCACTCTTCATCTACTTCGCTCTGAATAATGCGTTCATCAATACCTTCGTATCGTCCACACACTAATATCAGATTCTCTGATTGTGCTAACTCTTGTACGCCTTGCTGAGTCAGCTTGCGTCCTTGAGGTGATAAATAAATCACTTTGGCACGATCAGGTGCTGCAGCTTTTGCAGCGTGTATAGCATCACGCAACGGTTGCACCATCATCAACATACCTGGACCACCACCGTAAGGACGGTCATCAACAGTATTATGTCTATCATGGGTGAAATCTCGAGGATTCCACGTTTGCAACTCAAGCAGGCCGTTTTTAACGGCTCGACCCGTAACTCCAAAGTCTGTGACAGCACGAAACATCTCTGGAAACAGGGTTATTACCCCTAACCACATCTGTCGTACCTCGACTTAAAAGTCTGGATCCCAATCCACTAAAATCTGTTTACCTTGCAAATTCACCTCAAGGACGAATTGCTCAGTAACAAAGGGAATCATACGTTCCGCTTTGCCGAAAGCATCTTTAGCATTAGCTTTAACTAGAAGTACGTCGTTTGATCCTGTTTCCACGATCTGGTCAACAATACCCATGTTATAGCCTTTAGTATTAACAACATTACAACCAATCAAATCACGCCAGTAGAACTCGTCTTCAGGCAATTCATTCATTAGTTGTTGCGGGATTGCAATCTCACAATTTGTGAGCATTTGCGCTCTATCCATATCATTAACACCTTCAAGGTGAGCTACAATCGCTTTACCTTGAAAACGCCATTGAAGTACTTTCACTTCGCGCCACTGTCCTTGCTCTTTAATCAACCAAGGAGAGTAGTCAAAAATACCTTCAACAGAATCGGTATAGGCTGTGATTTTCAGCCAGCCTTTAACGCCATAAGTGGAGCCTAGTTTGCCCAATATTACGGGCTGCTGGTCAGTGTTCATCAATCTATACCTTAACGCTATTAAGCAGCTGCTTTACGAGCGTCTTTGATTAATTTTGCTACACGATCAGTAGTAGTTGCACCAGTTGCAACCCAGTGCTCAACGCGATCTAGGTCTAAACGTAATGCTTCTTCTTGACCACGTGCTAGTGGGTTGAAGAAACCTACACGCTCAATGAAACGACCGTCACGAGCGTTACGGCTATCAGCAACAACGATGTTGTAAAATGGACGCTTTTTTGCGCCGCCACGAGCTAAACGAATGGTAACCATGCGTTTTAATTCCTCTAATGATTTGCCTTTCGGCAAAAATAAAAACTGGAGCTCCGTGTTCGCGAAGAGCTCCAGATCGAAAGCCGGAAGATTTTACCTGACTTTTCGACGATTGCAACTAAATAGCTCGAATAAAGACAATTAATCCATTATCAATAAACAGTAATTTACGCATTAAAATTCATCAAAAATCAGTGAGAGTCACCTTCCGAGTGAAGTTTAACGTCCTGGAAATTTCATTCCAGGAGGCATCATGCCTTTCATACCGCGCATCATTTTAGCCATACCGCCTTTTGATGACATTTTCTTCATCATCTTCTGCATCTGGGTAAATTGTTTCAGCAAACGGTTTACATCTTGAATCTGGGTACCAGAACCCGCTGCAATACGACGCTTACGCGACCCCTTAATAATGTCAGGGTGCTTTCGTTCAGCGGCCGTCATAGAGCTAATAATCGCTTCCATTTGGCCTGTCATTTTGCCGTTCTGTACTTGTTCTAATGCATCAGGCGGTAATTGGCCTACGCCAGGAAGCTTTTCAAGCATTCCCATCATACCACCCATATTTTTCATCTGTTGTAACTGTTCACGGAAATCTTCTAAATCGAAGCTACCGCCTTTTTGCACTTTAGAGGCGAGTTTCATCGCCTTATCTTTATCAACGCCACGTTCAACTTCTTCAATTAAAGAAAGAACGTCACCCATACCAAGAATACGTGATGCAACACGATCTGGATGGAATGGCTCAAGTGCATCAGTTTTTTCACCGACACCTAAGAATTTAATAGGCTTACCGGTAATATGACGAATAGATAACGCTGCACCACCACGTGCATCACCATCAACTTTCGTTAATACAATACCGGTTAACGGTAGTGCTTCGTTGAATGCTTTAGCAGTGTTAGCGGCATCTTGACCTGTCATTGCATCAACAACAAACAAAGTCTCAACTGGATTTACCGCTTTGTAGAGATCTTTAATCTCATCCATCATTGCTTCATCGACGTGTAGTCGACCTGCGGTATCGACAATCACCACATCGATGAATTTTAATTTAGCATGAGCAATTGCAGCGGTCGCAATATCAATTGGCTTTTGGCTAACATCAGATGGGAAGAATTCAACTTCAACTTCTTGTGCTAATGTTTCAAGCTGCTTAATTGCGGCTGGACGATATACGTCAGCACTCACAACCAATACTGATTTCTTTTCACGAGTGCGCAATAATTTTGCAAGTTTAGCTACGCTGGTTGTTTTACCTGCACCTTGCAAACCTGCCATCATTATAACAGCTGGCGGCTGGGTAGCTAAATCTAATGCTTCATTAGCTTCACCCATTGCCTTTTCAAGTTCATTCTGAACAATTTTAATGAAGGCTTGACCAGGACTTAAACTCTTAGATACTTCTTGGCCAACAGCGCGCTCTTTGACGCTGTTAACAAACTCACGCACTACCGGTAATGCCACATCGGCTTCCAGCAATGCCATACGTACTTCACGCAGGGTTTCTTTAACGTTATCTTCTGTTAAACGACCACGGCCACTGATATTTTTAAGCGTTCGCGATAGTCTATCGGATAAATTCTCAAACATGTTCCCGCTCTTTACCGGTTAGTATTGATATTAATTTGGCACGCATTATATACCCAACTGACACGAAGAAGCGAGTTTGCCCTCAGTGCTTTACGGGGAACATAAATAGGCGAATACCCAAACCACTTGAAGTTGCGACTTTCAGAGGTGCTTAAGCTATTTCATCTCTCTTAGATATACCTGATATGGGGACAAGACTACAGATTTCAATTGTAATGAGGCTATTTGTTGAATTAATTAAACACTTACGGCTTGCTATTTTTAAGCTTAATCACACATCAGCAACATCGAATAAGCTACTTATCGGCACATAAAAAACAATTAATCTGAATTTATCCATTCAACCACTAATATTTTTATACATCCAGCCGTAATTGATGTCATTTTGTAACCCATATCACTGCCCAAAAGTTGTGACTCCATGTTATTCTTTAGCTAATTATTCTGGTTTAATCGAATTTATTACAGTAGGTATACTTACAATGGTCATTTTCCCCGCCGCCGCAATGTTATTTTACTGCATTGCCTTGGTTTTAGTGACAAGTCGCTTATTTCATGCCGACGGCCCAAACCGCAAAGCAGTTACGGCTGTTGCTGCAATTGCGGTTGCATTGCATGGCATAGCTATTTATCAATCGACCTTTACTAGTCATGGTCAAAATTTCAGCTTAACTAATGTTATTTCAATGGTTAACTGGATTATTGCTTTTAGTTTCACGCTAATGATGCCGAGACTAAAAGTCATTATTGTGGCCCCCGTAGTTTATGCCTGCTCGATCATTTCAGTGGCAATTTTATGGTTGATCCCACCTAAATTTATCCTTCATTTTGAGTTACATCCTGAAGTCCTTGTGCACGTGATTTTGTCATTAATGGCATACAGTGCATTGATGATTGCAGCTTTATATGCAATTCAATTAGCCATTATTCAAAATAAACTCAAGAAAAAGCAGTTAATCCTTAGCCCTGCAATGCCACCGTTAATGACTGTTGAAAAACAACTTTATCACTTAGTCTTAATCGGTGTAATTCTACTCAGTTTATCATTGGCAACAGGGTTTATTTTCTTAGATGATATGTTTGCCGAAGGTAAAGGCCATAAAGCGATATTATCGATTATAGCTTGGGCAGTTTATGTGGCGATGTTATGGCAACAATATACCGTTGGCTGCAGAACCAAAGTAGCAGTTGCTTACACCCTTTCTGGCGGCGTTTTACTAACATTAGCTTATTTTGGCGCCCGCATCGTTAAAGAATTGATTATTGGTTAACCAATCCAACTAAGTCGGCTAGCTTAGGTTAGCTGACTTGACATCCCCCCCCTTTAGAGTATTAACTAAAACCTATCACTATTTTCACCTTAAAGGATTGCCGTTTTTGGAAACCATATCCACTAGCGCACTAATCACAATTCTTATCGTACTCGTGTTAATTTCTGCCTATTTCTCAGGTTCAGAAACTGCAATGATGACCCTTAATCGATACCGTCTTCGCCATCTAGCGACCAAAGGCAATAAAGGTGCTAAACGAGCACAATCGATGCTTGAGCGGCCTGATAAATTGATTGGTTTAATTCTTATTGGTAATAATTTAGTTAATATTTTAGCCTCCTCTATCGCCACAATTTTAGGCATGCGCTTATGGGGTGATTTAGGCGTAGCCATTGCAACCGGGGTACTGACACTTGTGGTATTAGTATTTGCCGAGGTCACCCCAAAAACAATTGCTGCAATGCATCCGGAAAAAATTGCCTTCCCTTCCAGCTGGTTATTAAAGATTTTATTAGTGGTTTTGGCACCATTAGTTATTGTAGTAAACGCAATCACAGGCACCTTTTTAAGGATTTTAGGAGTAAAGTCCATCCATAATAATGATGCTCTCAGTCAAGAAGAACTACGCACTGTCGTTAACGAAGCAGGTACGCTTATCCCCCAACAACACCAAGAGATGTTGATCTCCATCATGGATTTAGAAAACGTTACCGTAGAGGATATTATGGTGCCACGTTCTGATGTGTACGCCATTAATATTAATGACGATTTTAAATCGATTAATAAACAGGTCATTAATAGCCCCCATACTCGTGTTTTACTGTATAGAGATAATATTGATGATGTTGTGGGTTTCGTTCATTTACGCGACGCATTACGATTACAGTCTAAAAACCAATTTACTAAGTCATCACTATTACGCGCGGTAAAAGAGCTTTATTTTGTGCCTGAGGGGACGCCACTGAATGTACAACTCAACAATTTCAAACAAAATAAGCAACGCTGCGCCCTAGTCGTTGATGAATATGGCGACATTCAAGGCTTAGTCACCTTAGAAGATATTTTGGAGGAAATTGTAGGGGAATTTACCACATCAATGATCCCTGCTCCCAGCGAAGATATTTTCCCACAGCAAGATGGTAGCTATCTTATTGAAGCCAGTATCAACTTACGTGAGTTAAATAAAGAGATGCAATGGCACTTCCCCATTGATGGCCCCAAAACCATTAATGGTCTTATTGTTGAATACTTAGAGGATATTCCTGCCGCCCACACTAGTATGCGTATTGCAGGTTACCCAATTGAAGTCGTTGATGTGGCAAATAATATGATTAAAACGGTACGGGTACAGCCACAATATTATCAAGCCCCAATCTAACTATCTTGTTTGCGCTTTTGTTCCAATTCATGGCGTAACTTTAACGCGGCAGGGGTAATCTCATATAACAATGATGTTAACAAGCCTAAACTAAAATAGACTTCTGCCATCAAAAATAATGGCCCGATTAATAATTGATTCAAATCATCAACAAATGCAGGCTTTGCTCTTTCAAAATAGTGGCCAACAAACTGAAATAACCAGCCTACAATAAAAACCATCCCCCCTAGTAATAGCGGTTGTTCAGTTTGAACCAGAGAAACACTAATCAAGCTGGCGATAAACCAGATTGATAAACCAAAAGCTAATTTCGGCGCTAATAACCAATAATAGGCTAACACCATAAAAGTCACTAACGTCGCCAGATTAACTGTTTGTCCCATGATTTGATATGGAAATGATATGCCAGTCAATAGCATCATCACAGCCCAAATAATCAAAGGAATACCAATAAAGTGAGTCATCAAATTATAACGATTAAAGTGTACACTTTTATATTGTGCTAAATGTTGAGCCAATGACTTCATAATCCCTCACGGTTAATATTTAATCTAAACAATTAACATATATGATCTTACGCCCATAAAAAAGGAGCCGAAGCTCCTTAAATGGCAAAAACAAGATTGAGGTATAATCAGCGATTAAGACTCCAATATAACTGTCGCAACTGCGTAATGAACTTCATCCGCTATGGTGATATGGCAATGTTGGCCGCCTAATTCAACTAAACGCTGTAATGCTCCTGATGAAAGTGTCACTTGTGGAGCACCTAACACATTATTACTGACTTCAATATGCTGAAACGAAACTCCACGGCCAATTCCTGTCCCTAATGCTTTGGCAACGGCCTCTTTTGCGGCAAAACGTTTGGCTAAAAAACGATATGGTTTGGCACTTGCTTTATATTGCGCCATTTCATTACTCGTAAGCACTCTTACAGCCAACTTGTCCCCTAACCGTTGACACTGATGCTCCATACGCGCAATCTCAACAATATCTGTACCTAGCCCAACAATTGCCATTACTCGCCTCTACGACCTTCTAACATCAGTTGTTTCATATCTCGTACCGCTTTATCTAAACCGTCAATTGCCGCTCTGGCTATGATTGCATGGCCAATATTAAGCTCGTATAACTCAGGAATAGCAGCAATAGCCTTCACATTATGGTAATGCAAGCCATGACCTGCGTTTACAATTAAACCTTGTTGATGAGCATATGTTGCCATTGCAGCAATCCGCTCTAGCTCATGCTGTTGTGCAGCTTCCGTTGTAGCATCAGCGTAACAACCAGTATGGATTTCAATATAAGGCGCACCTACAGCTACAGCAGCATCAATTTGAGTTTTATCAGCATCAATAAACAGTGACACTTTAATGCCTTGCTCAGCTAAAATAGCAACTGCATTTGCTATTTTAGCTTGTTGTCCTGCAACATCTAAACCGCCTTCAGTGGTTAACTCTTGACGCTTTTCAGGCACTAAACAGACGTAAGTCGGTTTAACTTCACAAGCAATGGCTATCATCTCATCGGTCACTGCAATCTCAAGATTCATTCGTGTCTTTAACGTCTTGGCTAGCACATATACGTCTCTATCAACAATATGGCGTCGATCTTCGCGTAAATGGATAGTGATGCCTTCAGCACCAGCATGCTCTGCTACAGCGGCTGCATGGACAGGATCTGGATAGTTTGTGCCTCTGGCTTGGCGAAGAGTAGCAATATGATCAATATTAACACCGAGAAGAATGCGGCTCATGGGTACTCCTAGTTAGGATTTAGGTTATCCATGCATTGTACTGATATATTATTGCTTTAATAGTGATATATACCCAAACTACTTGAAGTAGCTATTTTCAGAAGTACTTAACCCAATTCTATATACATCTATGCTGGAATATCATGGCCTTTTAAATCGATGCAGCAATGGGTAGGCTTTCTTTGATGGGTTTTAACGCGCTTTATACTGCATTATCAATTTAGATAAAGGAATAACCATTAACGGTAATCAATGCCTTGCCTAAAGCACATTAAATTCTTATAAACTCTGCAACTTAGGTTGTTGGTAAATAAATAGATTTTTATCGTTTTTCACAAGCTGCAGCAAATAGCAGTCGACTTTGTAAGGGCTTATTGCCTAAGACTTCTTGCAATAGCTGTCGCATTAAATATTTAGCTTGTGGCAGGTGCTGACTTTCTAATTGTTGTTCACGCAATGCAATTAGCATCTCGCCGCTATAGGTATTACGCATCATTTTTGCCACGGGTAAAAAACCCTGTTGGCTAATAAAGCGATAATCCATGTCTCCATCGATACTGGCACCATAGCTATCAAACTCTAAACTTGGCATAGTACCAAGCTCAAGCAATAGCGCACATTCAAATTGGCGTAATTGGCGTTCACACACACCTTGAGTCAAGCTAACAAGGGTCTGATGATAAGGGAAAAAAAGCGATTCTGCTTGGTGTTGATTAGTTAAACAACGGATCAGCAACTCATTAAGATAAAGGCCTGCAAACATCTCTTTGCTTGCCAAGGGTATCGCAGGTGCAGCAGCTTCAACTTGGGTTAAGGTTTTTAGCTCGCCTTTACCAAGATATTGAAAGATAAGCGGTTGGAATGGGCGAATAATACTTTTAAGTGAGCGTTTGCCACTGCCCAGTCGGACAATGGCATCAACTCGACCAACGCCATCAACCAGAAGGTTAACTAGCGCGCTGGTCTCTTTATATGGTCTGTGATGCAGAACATAACCACGTAACATAGTACGAGTTATTCTTCACCATAACCAAGGCTGCGCAATGCTCGTTCGTCATCTGCCCAACCTGATTTCACTTTCACCCAGACTTCAAGGAACACTTTATTATCAAATAATGTTTCCATATCAAGACGAGCTTGAGTCGCAATCGTACGAATACGTTCGCCATTCTTACCAATCACCATACGCTTTTGGCCTGTACGTTCGACAAGAATTAGCGCGTTGATTTGGTAAACTCCATTTTCCATCATTTTAAACTGTTCAATTTCAACAGTCGCATCATATGGCAGCTCATCACCTAAAAAGCGCATCAGCTTTTCACGCACAATTTCTGATGCCATAAAACGCTGCGAACGATCAGTCACATAATCATCAGGGAAAAAGTGAACAGACTCTGGCAATGATTCACGCGCCATCTGCATAATAGTATCAACATTGGTTCCTTTACTTGCTGATATAGGCAAAATTGCGTCAAACGCGAACTTTTTACCCATCTCTTCTAAATAAGGGAATAACGCTTCTTTATCCTTAAGATTGTCGACTTTGTTAATCGCCAATACAATCTTACGGTCTTCATCACCACGACGTAGCTTGCTTAACACCATCTCATCGTCAGCAGTCCAAGTCATACCATCAACCACAAAAATAACCATAGAAACATCAGCTAACGAGCTTGATGCAGCACGGTTCATTAAACGGTTAATGGCACGTTTTTCTTCAATGTGAAGGCCCGGCGTATCAATAAACACAATTTGTGATGGGCCTTCAGTATGAATACCCATGATACGATGACGTGTTGTTTGAGGCTTTTTAGATGTAATACTAATTTTTTGCCCTAACAAACGATTTAATAACGTAGATTTACCTACATTGGGACGACCAACAATCGCTACCATACCACAATAAGTCACATCGTAGTTAGGAGTCGACACTTGATGATTCATTTTCGATAATAAATCATCTAAGCTCGGCTCATTATTGTCGTTTTGTGGTAAATCAGGTTTGTTACTCATTTATTTAATAACTCCAATACCTGAGCAGCCGCAACTTGCTCAGCTTTTCTTCTGGAGCTACCCACTCCAATTACTGCATCAGCTAAATCACCAATGCGACATTCAACGGTAAACGTTTGATCATGCGCTTCGCCTTGAATATCAACCACTGTGTATAGTGGCAAAGGCTTCTTAAAGCCTTGAAGATATTCCTGCAAACGCGTTTTAGGGTCTTTTTGGTTAATTCCAGGTTGGATCTCACTTAAACGACCGTGATACCAAGTTAATAATAGCTGACGACACACTTCTAGATCTGAATCTAAATAGATAGCACCAATAATGGCTTCTACAGCATCTGCTAAAATAGACTCACGGCGAAAACCACCACTTTTAAGCTCACCGGGACCTAGGTTTAAATAATCACCTAATTTAAATTCCTGCGCAATTTGCGCTAACGTATCGCCACGCACAAGGGTAGCACGCATGCGGCTCAAATCGCCTTCAGTTGCTTTAGGAAATTGCTGATATAAAGCATCTGAAATAATAATTGAGAGTATTGAGTCACCAAGAAACTCTAAACGTTCGTTATGTTTGTTCGCAGCACTTCGATGAGTCAGTGCTTGCGTAAATAAAGCTTGATTATTAAAGGTATAACCTAAAATACGAGATAATCTCGCTAGATTTTTAATTGGTTCCATAATTAATGAATTCCACCAATGCGTTCAAAACGTACACCACTAGGAACCCATGTAGGTACCCAGTCAGATGCACTCCGGTTGAACTCGAAACTCATCCAAATTGCAACAGCCTTACCCACAAGATTCGCCTCTGGGACAAATCCCCAAAAACGGCTGTCGGTACTGTTGTCTCGATTATCACCCATCACGAAATACTGGCCTTTAGGCACAATAAACTCACCCAGCGGTAAGCCTTGTTCATGATAAAAATAGTTACGCAATTCAGGTCGGCTCGGGTTGATTAAAATATTATGCTCCACCTGACCCAGTTTTTCACGGTATTGAATAAGAGGCACACCATTTTGGTTAAACTGCCCTTTATTAACAAATTCATGTGGCACTAGCTCTAAGGCTGGACAAGGTGTTTGTCCCTTTTTACACGCTTTCTGAATAAATAATTGCTTATTTTGATAAACAATTTTATCACCAGGAAGACCAACTACGCGTTTAATATAATCAATATTAGGATTTTCAGGGTACTTAAATACCATGACATCACCGCGCTTTGGCTCGCCAGTCTCAACTAATTTTGTACGCCAAACTGGATCTCGTAGTCCATAACTAAACTTTTCTACCAGGATGAAATCCCCTACTAACAGAGTAGGCATCATAGATCCTGAAGGAATTTGAAACGGTTCATAAATAAATGAACGAAGGATTAATACAAAAGCAATCACAGGGAAAATTGAACGCGCGGTCTCAACCATTGCTGGCTCGCGGGTAATTCGCTCAGCAACTTCATCACTGATATCAGCTTGCTGTGACATTGCGGTAGCTAAAGTTGCTTTACGCTTAGGCGCAAAAAATAGCGCATCGATTAACCAAATCAAGCCACTACCGAGAGTTACAAACACTAAAATTAGTGAAAAATACGCGGCCATAAATCACTTTCTCCTGCCTATGCAAAAATATAATCGTTGTTTATTGCAATTAACACTTCACCATTTTTACATCATTTAGCAGATGATGCAGTGCTAATAACAAAAATAGACAGCGCCGCAAGTGCGACGCTGTATAAACTCTAGCTCAATCAGAACAGTTTCTGATTACTCATTAAGCTTAAGCACAGCTAAGAATGCCTCTTGTGGCACCTCAACGTTACCTACTTGCTTCATGCGCTTTTTACCGTCTTTCTGCTTTTGCAGAAGTTTCTTCTTACGTGATACGTCACCACCATAACACTTAGCGGTTACATCTTTACGCAAGGCTTTAACGGTCGAACGAGCAATGACTTGAGCTCCGACGGCTGCTTGAATAGCAATATCAAACATCTGTCTTGGAATAAGTTCTTTCATCTTATCCACTAATGCTAGACCACGATGACGAATATTGTCTTTGTGGATAATCATCGCTAACGCATCAACACGGTCACCGTTAATTAAGATATCTAAACGCACCATGTTAGCCGCTTCAAAGCGAATAAAATTATATTCAAGTGAAGCATAACCACGACTTGTTGACTTCAAACGGTCAAAGAAGTCCATCACTACTTCAGCCATAGGTAAGTGATATGTCACAGCAACTTGGTTGCCGTGATAAACCATATTGGTTTGCACACCACGCTTCTCAATACAAAGCGTAATCACGTTACCTAAATAATCTTTAGGAACTAAGATATTAGCTTCTACAATTGGTTCGCGGATCTCTGCAATATTATTAATTGCAGGTAGATCTGATGGGTTATCAACATAAACCACTTCGCCACTGGTCATCTCTACTTCATACACAACGGTAGGAGCAGTTGTAATCAAATCAAGATTATATTCACGCTCTAGACGTTCCTGAATAATCTCCATGTGCAATAGACCTAGGTAACCAATACGGAAACCAAATCCTAGTGCAGATGATGTTTCTGGCTCAAAGAATAATGAAGCATCGTTTAAGCTTAACTTGTTTAACGCATCACGGAAGTTTCATATTCATCAGTAGAAATAGGGAAAACACCGGCGTAAACCTGAGGCTTAACACGCTTAAAACCAGGTAATGGCTCCAAAGCACCATGTTTTGCATGAGTTAATGTATCACCAACAGGTGCGCCGTGGATCTCTTTGATACCCGCAATAACATAACCTACTTCACCCGTTTTTAGTGCTGGTCTATCAGTTTGTTTAGGGGTAAAGATACCAACGCGATCAGCATTATGAGTTTGACCGGTAGACATGACTTTAAACTTGTCACCTTTCTTCAGTACACCATTTTTAATACGTACTAAAGATACAACCCCAAGATAGCTATCGAACCAAGAGTCGATGATTAGTGCTTGTAACGGGCCATTCTCATCACCTTCTGGTGGTGGAATATCAGCAACAATCACTTCAAGCACATCTTCAATACCAATACCTGTTTTTGCTGAACAACGTACAGCATCAACAGCATCGATACCGACGATGTCTTCAATTTCTTCAGCTACACGCTCAGGATCAGCTTGTGGTAAATCGATTTTGTTCAATACTGGAACAACATCGAGATCCATTTCTAATGCGGTATAGCAGTTTGCTAATGTTTGTGCTTCTACACCTTGACCAGCATCTACTACCAGTAGCGCGCCCTCACAAGCGGCAAGAGAACGAGACACTTCATATGAAAAGTCTACGTGGCCAGGAGTGTCAATAAAGTTAAGTTGATATGTTTCACCATCTTTCGCTTTATAGTCCAAAGTAACACTTTGGGCTTTAATCGTAATACCGCGCTCACGCTCAAGATCCATGGAGTCCAGAACCTGTGCAGCCATTTCACGGTCAGTTAAACCGCCGCAAAACTGAATTAAGCGATCAGATAGTGTAGATTTGCCGTGATCAATATGGGCAATAATCGAGAAGTTTCTAATGTTTTTCATTATATGCTGCAAAGACTAAACTAATAATTGGATATGATATAAGGTGCGAAATTGTACCTGATTGTGCATTTAATACCAATCAGATTCGCATCTTCACTCTATTTAATGGTTAAGGCCGACTGTTGGTGCACAATTATGCAACAGTTTTAAGCTGAACAAATGCTGTTTGTAGCAATCGGTTGACCAATGTAAGCGAGAATAACCGGTTGCGCTTGTGCTTCTAATTGACGTGCTTTGCGTTTACCAAACATCCAAAATAAAACTGCGCCAATGATGGCTCCAATTAAACTGTATAGATCTGGTGATAAAGAGACAACCGAAGCTAACCACTGCCCTAAAATAGCACCCACAAATAAACCGAAAAGAGGCATCATATAAACTAAGGCTGCAGCTTTAAGAACGACACTTTCACTCAAGCCTAATTTTAAAATATCGCCTTCTTTACAAGGTTTATGACTCACAATAGAGAAGCGCTGAACTTTAGTACCAAATGCTTTAGCCACACTACTAGCACCACAATTATCGCTATTACTACAATGGTTACAGGCACTTTTTAATTGAACTTCAACTTGTACCCAACCAGAATCATCTTGGCTGATGACTCTGGCCATTTCTTGCATCATAACAAACCTACTTTAATGTTAAGCTTTTTGCTAATTTGGTTAATGTAACCGCAGGCACTCGGCCAACAGCAACGACCTCTGCATTACCAACACGCTCTGACACCATCGAAAGACCATTACGAGTCATTAGCTCCGATGGTAAAGGTGTACTGCCTGCTCGTGCAACATAAACGGAAATATTAGCGATACCGTCACTCAATGCGATATATTCAACTGCATTACCTGTACTAATCAACTTATGATGATCACGCGTCATCACCTTAAAGCCTTCAGGTAACCATTTAAACTGCCAATTTTGACCGTCATGCCTTTTTTCTTGCTGCACGACAGGCGGCCATTCTTGTTTTTCAGCTTCAATCAATAACTCAGGCGGTGATTTTAATACCACGAGTTCTATCGCCAAAATTTGTTCGATCAACTGTCGTTGTTGACTCAACATGTCATAGCGCAATGGTAAAAAGCTGTCCATATCAAGCCAGACTTGGTAGCTGTAACGATCATCTTCCTGCGGAATAATACGGATCATCTGCCCAGGGCGCCCTGCAATACGACTACGTCCGCCCAACACAAATTGATAACCTTTAGCTAATTCATCAATATTGCCAGCAAATGCTGCAGGGAAAACACCGGGAATTCGGTTAGTGTGTACGCTATAAGCAGGTTGGTCATGCTCAATAAAAGTCACAGTATCACCTACGCGTACTGCATTTTTGGGCGGGCCATTTAAGTGCTCAAGAAAAGCAACACCTTGACCATCAACTAAACCATGTAGGTAAATTAATGGTCTAATATGATCAGCTTGAAGTTGCACGAGAGAATATTTGAATTGTTTATCGCGTAAAGCCTGACTCATATTATCAAGCCAAGCTTTCGCAGATAATTCCTCTTGAGCATAGGCAACATGACTCAAGAGAACGGCAAACAGCAGGATAAAGCGCAAGCTAACTCCTTGGATTAGTGTCCAGAAACTTTTGGAAGAGCACTATTGTCGCTGATTTCTAGCCCAGGATTCAATCTTTGTTGAAACATATGATCCTGAATGTAGGCATTCACTCGACGACGCTGATCTGCAACCTGCTCATTAGAATACTCTTGTTGTTGCAAAGAGGGCTCAGTCTGGAAACTGACAGGTGATGCACTACCTACCAATGGACGTGTGGTTAACACGGGTAATGGCGCAGTGTTTACACCTGCATCAGTTTGGTTGTAATTTTGTACACCCACAACAGCAACTAATGCAACTGAAGCAGCAATGGCGTATTGACCAAACTGTTTAAATAACGGTACAACCTTAGATTTGCTTTTAGACTCATCTGCTTGGGTAGTTGATTGAACTTGAGGCGCTACAATTGCTGGCTCATCATCAATCGCCATCGCGATACGAGCACTTAGGTCTAAATCAATTGTCGCTGGTAACTCATTACGTAACGTATCACCAATTAGGTGATAATTACGCCACTGATCATGACAGCTTTTATCTGCTGCTAACTCTGCGAGAGTATTAGCATCAGATTCGCCATCAACAGCAGCAGAAACCCACTCTTGACCTAATTTATCCATTATTCACCTGTGTCTCATTAATAGGGTATTATCTTTCCAGCAATGGCTGGAGTTTTTTATCAATTGCCTCTCGCGCTCGGAAGATTCGAGATCTTACTGTACCGATAGGACAATCCATTACATTAGCAATTTCTTCGTAGCTCATTCCATCAAGCTCACGTAATGAAATTGCCAATTTTAATTCTTCTGGAAGGCTTTCAAGCGTATCAAAAATAACTGTCTTAATTTCTTCTGACAGCATTAGTCGCTCTGGTGATGCAAACTCTTTAAGTGCATCACTACCTTCATAATATTCAGCTTCTTCAGCATCTACGTCGTTCGCAGGTGTGCGTCGACCTTGAGACACTAAATAATTTTTAGCCGTATTAACTGCAATGCGATACAGCCAAGTGTAAAAAGCGCTTTCACCTCTAAAGTTTGGCAAAGCACGATAAGCTTTAATAAAAGCTTCTTGTGCTACATCTGCGACATCGGCTTGATTACGCACATAGCGTGAAATCAAGTTAATGACTTTGCTTTGATACTTCTGTACCAGCAGATTAAACGCATTTTTATCACCTCGTTGTACACGCTCAACGAGTTGTTGATCACTAATTTGTCCACTCATCCGAGCCGACTTCTCCCAAATCTAAAATGCTGATTTCTCAGTCGCTCGAATCATTGTCTTTAAAGTAGACTAACGTTCTGCGAAAAAGTTCTATAATTTTTTTAAAAAGTTAACGCTATTGGAATATATCCATAAATTAAAACTTGGTTTACCATAGCTAAACATATTAAGTCATCTTATGATCCCAATGAAACAAGTCGTTGAACATCAATCTGACGTTTTAGTTATAGGCAGTGGTGCAGCAGGTCTTACTCTAGCGCTCCATCTCGCAGAAAAAGCCCAAGTGATTTTACTATCAAAAGGCCCGTTATCTGAAGGCTCCACCTATTACGCACAAGGCGGTATAGCATCGGTATTTGACGAAGATGATACCATTGAATCTCATGTCGCCGATACCCTAATTGCTGGCGCAGGCTTATGTGATAAATCAGTAGTAACCTTTACTGCAGAAAATGCACGCCCAGCCATGCAATGGTTAATCGATACCGGCGTTGCATTTGATAAAGAAGAATCTAGCGATAATTCTGCTCAAGCACAGTATCACCTCACCCGTGAAGGTGGCCACAGTCATCGCCGAATTTTGCACGCGGCTGACGCAACAGGAAAAGAAGTTCAAAACACGCTACAACAGCGGGCGTTGGAACACCCAAATATCCGCGTCTTTGAAAAATACAATGCGATTGATTTAATCACCAGCCGCAAATTACATAAGCCGGGTAATAAAGTCCTCGGAGCTTACGTTTGGAATCGCCAAGTCGAACATGTCGAAACCATTAAAGCGCGTTTTGTCGCAATAGCAACGGGTGGCAGTTCTAAAGTATACCAATACACCTCAAATCCAGATATTGCCTCAGGTGATGGTATAGCGATGGCTTGGCGTGCAGGTTGCCGAGTCGCTAATATGGAATTTAATCAATTCCATCCAACCTGTTTATATCATAGTGAAGCTCGTAATTTCCTATTAACCGAAGCCCTACGTGGCGAAGGTGCTTATTTACGACGACCTGATGGTTCCCGCTTTATGCCGGAATTCGACGAACGTGCTGAACTCGCCCCTCGCGACATTGTTGCACGTGCTATCGACTATGAAATGAAGCGATTGGGTGTCGATTGTGTTTATCTCGACATTACTCATAAACCCGCAGACTTTGTAATTAAGCATTTTCCAACGATTTATCAACGCTGTTTAACTTTAGGCATTGATATTACCACCGACCAAATACCCGTTGTTCCTGCTGCACATTATACTTGTGGTGGTGTAATGACAGATCTACATGGGCAGACAGATCTCAACGGTTTATATGCGATTGGCGAAGTAGCTATACAGGACTTCACGGTGCAAACCGCCTCGCCAGTAACTCATTACTAGAATGTTTAGTATTTGCTCGCGCAGCTGCTTTTGATATTGAACATCAGCTAACTAAACCCCATTGTGATTATAACATCCCTGCTTGGGATGAAAGCCTAGTCACTAACTCTGATGAAGAAGTGGTTATTGCCCATAACTGGCATGAACTTCGTTTGTTTATGTGGGACTATGTCGGAATTGTTCGCTCAAATAAGCGTTTAGAACGCGCATTACGCCGTTGTCATTTGTTACAGCAAGAAATTGAAGAGTATTACAGTAACTTCAGAGTCAGTAATAATTTACTTGAGTTGCGTAATTTGGTCCAAGTTGCTGAACTCATTATCCGCTGTGCCATGTCACGTAAAGAAAGTCGCGGCTTACACTACACTATTGACTACCCTGAACAACTAGCTGAACCAAAGCCAAGTATTCTAATTCCCGACTAATTACGCCTCAATAACCGGCACAAATGACGATAATTTGTGTCGGTTAACATATCAGACCAAACCCAGAATAAACACTTACCTTGCTCGTCTCGTCCATAAAATAGCGTTAACCATGGACTGCACCAATACCAACCCAGTTGTAATTGCCGCTGCAGGCAAATATAACCAATATTGCCATGCACATTTAAAGTAAAATGACACTGCCAATCTCGTAACTGCCAAAACAGATAACTAAAATAAGCCACTGTCGCAATAAAGAAGAGTGTTTTTAATAAGACATAAAGCGGTTGTGAAGATTCTGGCCAATAATAGAAAGAAGCACAACACAGCAGCATTAACCCCAAGAGTGATAATTGCTGCTGGGTTGAATATTTAAGTTGGAAATTATGCTGCTGGACGACCACGGACCAAAATAACCATCTCAGCCAACTCAGGATCAGGACACTGTTCATGGCCCATAAACCAAGCAAATAATTCAGGATCTTCACACTTGAGAAGTCGTATCAGTGCTTGTTTCTGCTGTTGGCTTAACCCGTCATAACGTGTTTCGACAAATGGTGCAAATAACACATCAAGTTCAAGCATACCGCGCCGGCAGGCCCATTTCACCCGAGCTATATCCATCTCATCCATAATCTCAATTCCTTTCATTGTTATTTTTAATATTGTTGCATTTGTTGATCAAGCCCAGCAAATAAATCAGCAAAATCGGTGTCGAGTAGCAGCTTAACGGTAGGATGCTGGATCATACGCTCAGCAAACATCACATGATACTCTTCCATCACATCTGAGGTTTGCCCTAATAAGTGCATACCATGAGCCAATAAATCTTGTTGATATATTGACGGAGCGACAAATATGCCTTGCTTAAAATAGCCAAAGCTCTTCATCATAGCCGCATCATCAAACTCACCTAAAATGCTCACGTTAAGCCCTTGTTCATCAAACCAACGAATAAGTTGTTGACCTAAAGAAGTTCGCCTTGATGGAATTAACAGCTTACCTTGTTGTAAACATTGTGGGAATGGTAACTCAAAAGCTTCTGCACAAAAAAAGCTAACACCACACTCGCCTAATTTTTTAGATAAGATTTCAGGGTATTGCAGTGATGCTCCTGCGCAATCAGATAAAATCATATCAAGCTTATGCTGCCGCAATCTGTCCATTAGATTTTCATGGGTCGACTCAAAACATGACAAATGCATCGTTCCATCATTAGGCACCACACTCAATAAAATTCGACTTGCCAATGCTTTTGATAGTGCATCAGCAATTCCCACTTCAAATAACGTGGCCTCATCTTTTTGATAATTAATAATATCTAGCATTTCATAACTCAAGCTAAACATTTTATCTGCATAGCGAAAAACCAACTGACCGAAGTCAGTCGGTTCTAAATGACGACCTACACGTTTAAATAATGGAGCATTAAAGCGTTGCTCTAATGCTCTTATTTGACCAGTAACCGTTTGCGGAGTTAAAAAAAGAGCATCAGCAGCCTTCGCTACTGAGCCCTTCTTGGTGACCATCCAAAAGTAATAAAGATGGTTATAATTTAGATGAGACATACCACTCGATAGATTATTCTAAGCGCTGACAATGCAATAGACTTTGCACTGAGCTTTGTAATTCGTCAACTGTAGTAATCTTCTCATTTTGAATTGATTCAGAAACACCTTGCATTAATTCATCACGATTAGGAATTCGATCACGACAATATTCACGATTCGCTTCTTGAAACCGTTTACCTCCCCTGTATTTTAATGCACGTGATTCATAATCCGATGCCACAATACGCTTACCAAAGGTGTTGTGTTTAAACATCAAAGCACCATCAACAACACCTTCAATATAAGCATGACACATTGGATCATTTATATCTTTTTGGCATATTTTGAGTTGATTTGCCGATGCAGGCATAACCAACACTGACAATGATAAAGCTAAAATCCATTTATTCATTACTTACCTCCCGTATCAGGCAATACTTTTGATAGCCACACATAACCAATCGTAGCTGCAAACATAGAGCCTATCAAAATACCTAATCGAGCTAAATCAGCTAAAGCTAAACCACCATGTTCAAATGCTAAAGATGAAATAAACATCGACATTGTAAAACCAATACCACACATCACAGAAACAGGTGCAATATGTCTCCAGCCAATACCATCAGGCAACTGAGCTAATTTTAATTTAACAGCAATAAAACTAAATAACATCACACCGATTGGTTTACCTAATAATAAACCTAATGCAATTCCCATTGGCACAGGAGAAACGACACTCTCAATACTCATGTTACCTAAACTGACTCCAGCATTAGCAAAGGCAAAGATAGGTAGAATGATAAAGGTACTCCATGGATGTAATTTATGTTCTAGTGATTCAGAAGGCGAAGTACCATCCTTTGCACGTAACGGGATACAGAATGCGATAATAACGCCAGCTAGCGTCGCATGAACGCCTGATTTTAATACTGCAACCCATAGAATCATGCCTAATACAGCATACGCACTTAAGTTAGTCACACCTTTACGGTTTAGAATAATCAAACCGGTCACAGATAAAGCGGCGATAATCATGCTTAGCATCGATAAATCACTGCTGTAAAATAAAGCGATAATAACAATAACACCAAGGTCATCGATAATTGCCAACGCTAATAAAAATACTTTTAATGCAACAGGAACACGGTTACCCAATAACGCCATAATACCTAAAGCAAAAGCAATATCAGTTGCAGCTGGAATTGCCCAGCCCATCTTAGTCACAGGATCTGCATAGTTAAAAAATAGATAAATTGCAGCAGGTACTACCATGCCACCAATAGCGGCAAATGTAGGTAAAGACGCTTTAGAAACGCTCGATAAAGCCCCTTCTAATAACTCACGTTTAACCTCAAGGCCAATCAATAAAAAGAAAATCGCCATTAAGCCATCGTTAATCCACAATAACAAAGGCTTATTAATATCTAAGGCACCTAATCTAACCTGCATTTCAGTCGATAATAAGTTGACATACTCATCAGATAACGGTGAGTTTGCCAATAACATAGCAAGTACCACAGCAACTAAAAGTAAAATACCTCCAGCTGACTCCTGCCCTAAAAAATTCTTAATTGCTCGTTCCATTACTTGCTCCAAAAAACTGAATATATCGAGTGTAATTGAATCCATACCAATAACATATTCGATAGTTTTTACCTTAAACATCGGAAATTCCGAGCTATAAAGGCTTAAAGAGTCGAATAACTAAATACTACGGCTTAAATTAGCAAGTTGCACACAAAGCTCAATCTGCACTGTAACATCGACTCAATATATTTTTTTATCATTATCATTACATACTGTTAAAATATAAATGACTATTAGGGACTCGCCAAACAAAATAGAGTGACCAAAGTCACATTGTTATATATAAGTTAATAATTTGATTAATAAATCACAGATACGACTATTATTTAAACAATACGAACACACGCCATTTATTAATAAACACTCAACCGCTGAGATGAAGCTTAAAAAAATCGTAAAAAAAAGCCTAAACTGAACAGTTTAGGCTTTTCAAGTCTCTAATAATTAGACTGAAAATGGATACTTAATCGCATCATGATGCTGATAACCAACAACCTCAAAGTCATCAGTAGTCACCCATGTCTCAACATCTTCTAATGTCTTAATGTCTGGGTTAATACGTAATTGAGGTAAAGGTAAAGGCTCACGCTTTAATTGTACATCACGCATTAATTCAAGCTGGTCTTCGTAAATATGGCAATTGACCATTTTATGGTATGCCTGACCAGGTTTATGACCTGTTATTTGTGCAAACAATTGCAATAAAACAGCGACTTGTACAGCATTAAAGTTTAACCCTAACGGACAATCTACTGAACGTTGCATGCTATTTAAGTACAACTTGTCGCCCAGCAGCGAAAAATGATGTGTATGCATACATGGACGTAAACAGCCCATATCAAACTCTCCGGGGTTATAGAAAGTGATAATTTCGCCGCGATCATCAATGTTATTTTTTAAATCTTGATAAACCTTGCGTACCTGATCCAACGAACTACCATCTGGCTTAGCCCAGCGACGACCTTGAACACCATATACGCGCCCCATATCGTCAATTCCTTTACGATGCGGATTATTTAACCATGCCTGGTTGTCATTGGCATTAGCGTTCCAAGTATTACAACCAATCGCTCTAAACTGCGCTGCATTATCATAACCACGTAGGTAGCCTAATAATTCAGCAATGGCTGCCTTGTAAAAACTTTTACGAGTGGTCACTAACGGAAATTGATTATGTTCTACATCATAAGTAAAGTCGGCATTAATCACAGTTAAACAACGTTTACCTGTACGTTCGTTAGTCACCCATTCACCTTCATCGATGATCCGCTGACATAGTTGTAAATATTGCTTCATTTTTCGACTCTACTATTAATTTTGTTCAAATATAAAGGGGGATAATTGCAACTGCAATATCCCCCTTAAATTCTGCGTTAATTGCCGACCGTTATATTAACATAATAGCTTAAGCTTTTTTAGGTACATGGCGATAAATCAAATACAGACCAAATAGCACCATAGGGACCGATAGTATTTGCCCCATAGTAATAAAGCCAAAATAGAAACCTAACTGCGGATCCGGTTGACGTACCGTTTCTACAATAATACGGAATATGCCATAACCGACAAGGAACATGCCTGATACCGCACCAACCTGACGTGGTTTACGAGTGTACCAATATAAGAGTGTGAATAGCGCAACGCCTTCTAAAGCAAACTGATATAACTGCGATGGATGGCGCGGTAGCGGACCACCATTAGGAAATATCATCGCCCAAGGAACATCTGTTACTCGGCCCCATAACTCATCATTAATAAAGTTACCAATTCGGCCAGCACCTAAGCCAATCGGTACAACAGGAGCAACCATATCTGCCACAGCAAAAAATTGACGTTTCTGAGTTTTAGCAATATATAACATGGCTAAAATCACCCCAATCAAACCACCATGAAATGACATACCACCATCATAAATCTTAAACAAATATAATGGGTTAGCTAAAAACAGATCAAAGTTATAAAACAACACATAACCAATACGACCACCTAAGATAACACCGAGGAAGCCATAAAAAAGCAAATCAGAAACTTGATCGCGATTCCATAATCCATTTGATCTGTCGGCCTTACGGTTAAGTAACCATAACGCTGCAATAAATCCGACCAAATACATAAAACCATACCAGCGTAATGCGGGCTCAAAACTGTGTCCAAAAATTTCAAATGGTCCAACAGAAAACATAATTGGATCAATATGAGGATATGATAATGCCATAGCTATTCCACTAAAATTTCATCGAAATGAATAATTAAAAATCTATAATTGTTATACAGTTATCTTTGGTTGCTCAGTTAACTAAGCAACATTTTTAAACCAATTACGGCTAATAGTAACGCAAAAATCTTTTTAAGTACCGATGTCGGCCAAACACTTGCAGCCTTTACACCTAATGGCGCAATAAAAATCGATGTAATCACAATACCTAATAATGCCGGTAGATAGATATAACCTAATGTAAACTCAGGTAAACCAACCTGATCCCAACCTGAAATGATATAAGCAAAAGTCCCTGATATTGCGATTAACAACCCAGTAGCAGAAGACAAACCAACCGCTTTTCGCATCTCAAGGCCACACCAGCTTAAAAATGGAACTAATAACGCACCTCCACCAATGCCCATCAATCCTGCAATTAATGCAATAAAGATCGCAATAATAAATAGACCGACAGAATTCGGTAAGGTTTCAGCACGATTGGGTTTTACTGGGTATAACATCTGTACCGACATCACCAATACAAACACGGCAAAAAAAACCGTTAAACTAGCACCACTGATTTTATCAGCAATAAATCCAGCAGCTAAGCCACCAACAATGATACCAGGGAAGATTTTAGGGGCTAAAGGCCAACTAATATTGCCACGCTTATTATGCGCATATACAGATGATAATGAAGTCAAAATGATAGCAGCGAGAGAAGTCGCAATGGCTACATGCGGAATAACATTACTAGGGAAGCCTACACTAGGCAAAATATACAACAATGCGGGGACGATGATTAAGCCACCGCCAATACCTAACAATCCTGCTAAAAAGCCAACCACAGCACCTAATGCCACACAGATTAAGAAAAGCTGCACTACAGTGTCCAAGACTGCCCCTTAGCAAAATATAAATTTTAAAATAAGGGACATAGCTTAAAGCATAAAAGCCAATTAGTTAACTAATTCATCTAAGCCATTTTCTATAAGAAACAACTTCACTTTATGCTTTACTGCTTCACCATTTCGTTGTTGTAGCACTTGATCCAATAATTGTTGTAAATTTTGACTATCAATACGGCGCAGCATATATTTTACTTTTATGAGTGCACTCTGGTTCATGCTTAAACGGGTATATCCCATAGCGATTAACAACAGTGCGCCATACAACTCCCCCGCTAACTCACCGCAAACGCAAACCTCTAAATTATTTAAGGTGCAATCAAAACGTGTACGATGTAATGCTCTTAATACGCTCGGATGATAGCTATTATAAAGTTCTGCAACTTTAGGATTGTTACGATCGACTGCAAGTAAGTATTGAGTTAAATCATTGGTTCCTATTGAAACAAAATCAACACGATCGGCAACTTCACTCAGTTGATACAACAACGATGGCACTTCGACCATCACCCCAATTTTAGGTGGAATTAAGTTGTTGCCTTGCTCATGGCTAATTTCCAAATAAGCCTGCCTAATATAGTCGAGAGCCAAATCAATCTCTTCTATATTTGACACCATAGGTAACAAAATACTTAATTGTTGACGACCAACAGATGCCAACATCATTGCTCGCAGTTGCACTAAAAATAACTCGGGGTGATCTAATGAAAAACGGATACCCCGCCAGCCTAAAAATGGATTAACCTCTTTTAAAGGAAAATAGGCTAATGGTTTATCGCCACCGACATCTAACGTGCGCATTACCACTTCTTTACCAGCAGCGGCATCTAACACTTGTTGATAAACTTTAACCTGCTCAGATTCGCTAGGAAAACGTCGATGCAGCATAAATAAGATTTCAGTGCGATATAAGCCGACACCTTGTGCACCAACAAATGATTTAGGTAATGCACTGATCAAACCAATATTCAGTAATAAACGAAAATATTTACCGTCAAGGGTTACATCAGGCAAAGCCACATCATCAGTGAAGCGCTTTAATTTAATTTGTTGTGCAGACAATAAGCTGCGATATTCTGCAATGATAGAGGCAGAAGGTGCGACCAATAGCTGGCCTCTATCCGCATTAACGATCACTTGTTGGTGATTAACCTGAGCAAAAATATCAGACTCGATACCGATAAGTGCAGGAATAGATAATGCACGGGCAAAAATAGCGGCGTGAGAGTTAGCGCCGCCCACTTCAGTCACGATACCTTTTAGATTGGCAAGAGGAAACTCTGCCAATAATGTTGTGTCGGCGTCTTTGGCAAACAACACCACCGGCTGGTTAGGGGGAAGCTCTAATTGTTCTGGCTCAATTAATTGTCGCAGTACTTTTTTACCAAGATCGCGAATATCATTAGCGCGCTGCTGTAAGTAACTATCAGCCATCGCTTCAAACTGTTTGATATATTTTAGCGTGACACGGCTCACCGCTGTTTCTGCGATAACACCTAGCCTCACTTCCGCTTCATACTCACCAGCAAGGCTTGTGGGTTGTAATAGATGTAATAAAGCCGACAAGATGCCAGCGAGTTCTTCATCTTGTTGCTCATCAAAGCGTTGAATTAGATTATTAATACTTTCAATACAGCGCGAAACTGCACTGTCTAAGCGGGATAACTCATATTGAATTCTATCGGTGAAGACTTCAGCTTGAACAATATCAATCTCACCACCGAAAACCAGTGCTTTACCTATGCCAATACCTGCAGAAACACCGGTTGCATGGTATAAAACTTGATGTTGCGAATGGTAAATTTGTTTGCGCTTTAAATTTTTAATTAAAGTACCAAGGTGAGCCGCTAACGTCATCAAAAAAGCTTCTTCACCCGAGCTAAACTGCCGACTGGTAGCTTGTTGAACCACTATGACGCCCAGCACTTTCTTTTGGTAGGTAATCGGAACAGCAAGAAAAGCTCGGTATATCTCTTCACCAATCTCAGGAAAAAGTTTAAAGCGACGATGTTGGCTAGCGTCGGCCAAATTAATCGGCTCCTCACGCTCAACGACTAACCCCACAAGGCCTTGAGACATCGGCATCTTTACGACACCGACCGCCTCTTGTGCTAATCCTTCAGTTGCAGACAAAATCAAATCTTGCTGTTCAAGCAGGTAAATTGAACAACATTGAGTCGCCATAGCTCGATTAACTTCTTCAACAAGTATCGACAATGCAGCTGCAATATTCTTAACACTCGCAACTGCTTGTGTTATATCCCTGAGTGTATTTAACACGATATCATCCTAATGCTAATAACGTTTAAATCTTTTCCTAATTGGCTCTTTAGCTTGAAAAGGCAAAGCAGTAGCTGCAAACTCTTTCATCACTTTCCGGTAAACATCTCTTTTAAAAGACACTACCTGTCTAACCGGATACCAATAACTGACCCAACGCCAGTCATCAAACTCAGGATGACCTGATGAATTTAAATTTACAGCAGAATCCTGACTCTTTAATTGCAATAAAAACCATTTTTGTTTTTGGCCGATACATACCGGCTTACTATCTTGTCTCACTAAACGCTTTGGTAGTCGATAACGTAACCAAGACCGGGTCGATGTCAAAATTTGTACATGTTCAGGTTTTAAACCAACTTCTTCATACAATTCTCGGTACATCGCTTCTTCGGCTGACTCTCCGTCATCCACCCCACCTTGCGGGAATTGCCAAGAGTGCTGCCCAAATCGACGGGCCCACATAACTTGACCATAGCGATTACAGATAATGATGCCCACATTCGCGCGAAAGCCGTCACTATCAATCACATGGACTCCAATTGTAGATAAACTTTATTAACTCTGATTGTTTCATAAAGCATGGCTGGCGGCAAACTCCTATTTACACGATATAGCGGATAAATTCTGCAAATAGCACAAGGTTATCAACAGCGACTCTTCAACAAATAAAAAGATATCCACATTTTCTGTGGATATCTCTGTTTGAAACTCGGGTATATTTGGTTAAAACTCTCTAAAACTTTTTATAAGATAATATTAAAAACAACCTAAACACAAAATAATTTCTTCAAAAACAACAAGTAAAAACAAATCACGTTAAAAAAACAGTGTAATAAACAATATTGAACACTTTTTAAACAACAACAAAAGTACTGTATAAGCTGAATGAAAAATCATCTTATTTTCTCAAAAATAAAAAAAAATCAATGAAGATTTGATTATTAAAGCGATAATATTTACGTTGACATCAAGTTTACATTGCAGTAACTCGCTTTTTTGTAAAGTTATCCCACATTTCTGTGGATAACTATGTGGGGAACGAGGGGAAATATTATTAATATTGGTAAAAAAAAATAACCTTTCTGACAACCCTAGATTAATTAGTTTAATTACAGTACCTTACAAACATTCCATTAGTGTTATATATTCCCCGAACCAAGGTGAGCATTTTATAACCACTTCATTAATCGCTACAATAATCTTAACTAAACTAAATTAATGACACATACAATGAAACAACCCGCCAGTATTGATGAATTAATGCAACGCGCTCGAGATATGGCCGGACTCACCTTAGGTCAACTTGCCGATGAGCATAATTTGCAAACACCAACCAGCTTGGTTAGAGACAAAGGCTGGATTGGCCAATTAATGGAACTAGAACTGGGGGCAACAGCAGGTTCAAAACCCCAGCAAGACTTCTTGCATTTAGGGGTAGAACTAAAAACAATCCCACTCGGTCAAAATGGTAAACCTCTTGAAACCACTTATGTATGCGTCGCCCCATTAACTAATATCAGTGGCCTCACTTGGGAACATAGTTTGGTGTACCATAAGCTACAGCAAGTGTTATGGATCCCCATTCAAGGTGACCGTAAAATTGCAGTCAAAGATCGACAAATAGGTACGCCAATACTATGGCGTCCAAATCAACAAGAGAGACAGCAATTACAGCAAGATTGGGAAGAAATTATGGAACAAATTGCCTTAGGTAAAGCGGAAAAATTGACCGCTCGACACGGCGAAGTATTACAACTAAGACCTAAAGCGGCGAATAGCAAAGTAGTGACTGAATCTATTGCAGAAAATGGACAAATTAAATTAATCAATCCGAGGGGGTTTTATCTTAAAACTCAATTTACTGCGCAGATAATTTCTCGATTTTTAAGCGAACAGAGTTAACAGTTGCTGCAAGCTTGATTAAGATCACATATAGCACTAGCCAGAACCTTAATCATTCTATAAACTACCGCCTCATCTCAGTGATTGTTGTACTAGGATTATCTTTTCGAAGTGAAAGCCCAACAGCAGGCAAAAAAATTAGTTTTTGCAATTTTTGCATGGACCGGTGCCATGGCGGCATTTGTATTCTTCCGCTACGCACAATCAACCGACTTACCCCAATGGGCTGTCGGCTCTGCTGATTTAATGACTTTAGCTATCTATATGGGTATTATTTTTGGCAGTCTCCATTGGATGTCTAACTTAATAGCCGACTTCAGCGCGATTAACCGTCTTCCTTATATATTCTCAGTTATTTTCAAAGGACTTTTCTTACTTCTTGGCGCGACAACTCTCGCATATCTAACTCAGTTCTTAAACATGTGGGCAATTGAAAACCACATGGCGACACTGAGACAAATGCTCAGTTCTCATATTTTATATAGCCCATCATTCCAAGCATTAATTGTTTACCTTGTCATTGTTCGTATTGGTTTAGCCTTTATCGAACAGATGGCGCTTCTTGTTGGCCCACGAGTATTACTTAACATTGGTTAGGTAAGTATCATCAACCACGTTATGAACAGCGCTTATTTCTGTATCTAGATATGGTTGCATCGACCACGCACGCTGAATCTTTAGGTGATTATCGATTTAGTCGACTTATTCAAGATAGCTTTAGCCTACTTGCCGATACTGTTGATAATAACGAGGCTGAAATATACCGTTACATGGGTGATGCAGTACTGATCCATTGGCCACTTAAGCAAGGCATCATTAAAGATAGATCGATGAATATCTATTATGAATTTAGCCAGCAACTTAATTGGCAACGTCATTATTTTGAAGAGCATTATGGCTTTGTACCAAAATTCAAAGCCGCGGCACATTGTGGCCAAGTCGTGGCTGCGGTAGTGGGTGTTCAAAAGCAAGAGATCAGCTTTTTTAGTGATGTATTAAATACCCTCGCTAGACTTCAAGATCAATGTAATCCACTCGGTCAAAGAATGTTAATGTCAGGTGCATTGGCTAACCGTATCGAACGTCAAGATTCAAAGTATAACTTACATAACTTAGGACCGATGATCCTTAAAGGTAAACAGCATTCTATTGATGTTTATGGCGTTTCACCAAAATAATAACTAATGCCAACACCCCAAATATTGGATATAAAAAAAGCACCACTATGGTGCTTTTTTGCTATATAAAATCTTACTTTGGTTCTTGTTCTAGTAGCTTTTGAATTTCTAAGCCTAACGTTCTAAAAGTTAGAATACGGCTTGTCGTCTGGCGCCACACTAATCCAATATCACGATACGGTGTTTCGCCCGGAGGATTCTTAACGACCAAGTCAGTATCATGAAGAATACCCGCATCTATCGCCATTTGCGGTAGGAAGGTGGTACCTAATTTACTATTCACCATCTGCACTAAGGTATGCAAACTTGTTGCTGCAAATGGATTTACCTTTGCGCTATCCCCTAATTGACAAGCAGTGATAGCATGCCCAGTAATACAATGCTCACCTTGTAATAAGAAGATACTTTGATCAGGTAACATCTGATAATCTAAAGGCTCTGAAATTTCAGCATCTAAATCCTTGTGAACCACCATCTTAAATGGATCAATACCCACTTTCATACTGTGATAACCGCGAGTATCAACGGGTAAAGCAAGAATTAAAAGATCTAACTGCCCTTTACCTAATGCTTCTAATAAACGTTCTGTGGTGTCTTCTTTCAATAATAAACTTAAGTCAGGATAGGTTTGCTGACAGTGCCTTACCACTCGACTTAATAAGAAAGGTGCAATAGTAGGAATACAACCTAGGCGAATTTCGCCTGTCATTGGTTCACCTTGGTTTTTAACCAACTCAACTAAATCATCAACATCAGTCAAGATTTTACGAGAGCGTTGTACGACTTCTTCACCGATCGCGGTAAACATAAATGACTTATGATCACGCTCAATCAATTGATGCCCTAATTGCTCTTCAAGGTTTTGAATACCACTTGATAAGGTAGATTGGCTCACAAAAGATAATTTTGCAGCACGATTAAAATTCTGTTCTTGGTGTAAGTTCACCAAGTAATAGAGGTTTTTTAAACTGGGTAAATGCTTCATTTTGCCAACGACCATTAAAAATATGATTAATAAGCTGATCAAACTCTATCATAATTAAATGCAAGCAATTGATAATTTGATCAGTTAATGCAATTTTAATACGAAAAAGTCTGGAATATTTATGAGTAAATCATAACAAATTTAGTAGTATAAACAGAATTTTTATCAAGCTAATACAAATTAATATTCAGTTTATTCTAATGAATAATTCTCATTAAAAATAAACAGTACAAATAGCAATCAGCAAATAAAAATAGCGTCGAAAGACGCTATAAATAAAGACAACACTGACTTAACGTTTAAGCTTTAGCTTGTAAATAAGCTTTGAGTTGTTGCAGATCTTCGTTTGAGAATCTCACAATTGCTTGTAACCACTCTTGATGTTCACTCGCCCAAGCCGGCTCGTTGCCATGTTGTAACAGTTGCGCATATTCACGAATACGCTTTAGACCAACTGAACCAGCAGCACCTTTAAACTTATGCGCTTCAGCACATAGAGTATCTTTGTCGTTAGCGTCAAATGCAGTTTGCAGATTACCTACATATTCAGGCATTAACTGCTCAAATAAAACAACACTTTTTAATAATGTACCCGCGCCAATGGCACTACAATATTGTTCCAGAGTTGTTAGGTCTAAAATTGTATCTAATTCCGCTGATGCCATCGAAAGGCCCCTCTTTGCGTTACAAAATATCCAATACCCAGCTTATAATACGCTGTTATATGGCAATCGCAACCACCCACAAAAAATCAAACCAAACAATAAACAATGACAACAACTAAGATAAATAGGAAACAAAACGTATCAATTTAGCAACTTAAATAAGTGCCTCACCTTGACCACCATGAGCAGCTAAATTATCAACAATAGCCACTAGCCCATTCCAGCGATAACCACACCAATCTGGCCCTAATAACATTGGTTTTTTAGCATAAGCCGTGACTCGATGAAAAATAATTTCTTTTGGCGTGTGGCGGATCATCTCTGAAGCAGAGTAACTATAGTCTTCAAGTGTTAGCAGTTGCATTTTTCCAGCACGCCAAGCTTTAGCCATCACACTTCCTTCGACGATATGTAAAGGATGCAGTTTTAGACCATCAACACCAGTCTCTAATACCTTAGCCAAAGTTTGCATATAATCTTGATGCGCTTCACCCGGTAACCCCAAAATTAAATGTGTGCATACCTTTAAACCTAAAGCACGAGCTCGGGTAACAGTATCAGCATAGGTTGCAAAGTCATGACCCCGATTAATACGTTTTAAAGTGGCATCATTAGCGCTTTGTAGACCCAGCTCAAGCCACACATCAATACCTTGTTGTTGATAGCTCACTAATAATGCTAATACGTCATCAGAAACGCAATCTGGTCGAGTACCAACACATAAACCAACAATATCAGCTTCTTGAATCGCTTGATCATATTTTTGTTTGAGTAGCTGATACTCATCATAGGTACTGGTATATGCTTGAAAATACGCAATATACTTTGAAGGTTTTTTAACTAATCTGGCACGACCTTGGCTCAATTGCTCAGTAATCGTGAGTTCAGTACGATGTTCAGCACTAAATGAGGCAACATTACAAAAGGTGCAGCCACCACGACCAAGCGTCCCATCCCTATTGGGCAGGTAAACTTAGCATCGATAGTTAACTTACGTAAGCGCTCGCCATATTTATCACGGCAAACAGCGCCAAAAGTATTTACAAATTTATCCAGCCCCATTGTAGCCTCAGTCATCACAATACAACCCAGTATTATACTGTTTACTGCACTATATTACTCTGTACTTAATCAAGAAATTTACCCTTTCAATCATTTTAAATAAAAAATCATTATTTATGAATACTCATTCATCCATTCAATTATTTGTTAAACATCAACTGTTTTTTGTATAGCCTTCAGTTAGTCGTTTGATTACAAATAATATAAAACCCTAAATTATGCTTTTATTCAGTAACCTACAACATCAACAAATACAGTTTACGTAAAGGTAATATGTTAAATTTATTGATAACATTAATAATTCACCTCTAATTTATGTAAAAATGTTGTTTGACCTTTGCAGGTTATCAGGATAATTTTACAAGTCATCATGAATAATTATTGTAAATAACGATAACTAGAATCTAGTCGGTAAATGTCTGGTAGACAGGGAGACCTTTATGAGCTTGTATCACCCTAGCTTCGAACGCGAAAATTGCGGCTTTGGCTTAATAGCCCAAATGGATGGAGAAGCGAGCCATAAAATTATACGTACAGCCATTCATGGATTGGACCGTATGAAACATCGTGGTGGTATTGCGGCAGACGGAAAAACAGGTGATGGTTGCGGTTTATTAATGCAATTACCTACAGGTTTTTTTGAAGCTATAGCCAAAGAAAATGAATGGCATTTAAGCCGAAAGTTTGCGGTAGGAATGTTATTTCTAAGTCCTGATCCCGATAAAGCCAATTTTGCCAAACAACAAATAGAACAAGAGTTGGCAAAAGAAACTCTTGGCATCGCTGGTTGGCGAGAAGTCCCCATTGACGCATCAGTTTTAGGGGAAATAGGTAAAGCAAGCCTACCCAATATTGTACAAATCCTAATTAACTCACCGATAGGTTGGCGTGAAAAAGATTTGGAACGCCGCCTTTATATGGCTCGTCGCCGAATAGAGCAAACCATTGAACAAGAAGATGATGATGACTTTTATATCGCCAGCCTATCAGGCCAAGTCATCGTTTATAAAGGGTTAATGTTACCTGCTGATTTACCTCATTTTTATCCTGATCTTGCCGATATTCGCTTACAGAGTGCAATTTGCTTATTCCACCAGCGATTCTCGACCAATACCTCACCTAAATGGCCACTAGCACAGCCTTTTAGATACTTAGCCCATAATGGTGAAATTAATACCATTACCAGTAATCGACAATGGGCTAAAGCACGAGCCTATAAATTCAGTTCACCTTTGCTACCTGATCTACAACAAGCCGCCCCCTTTGTTAATCAGTCTGGTTCCGACTCCTCATCACTTGATAATATGGTCGAAATGCTACTGTCTGGCGGAATGGATATATATCGCGCCATGCGCTTACTAATTCCACCAGCATGGCAAAGTAATCCAGAAATGGATGATGAACTAAAAGCATTTTATGACTTTAATTCAATGCATATGGAACCATGGGATGGGCCAGCAGGTATTGTGATGACCAATGGCCGACATGTTGCCTGCGCAGTTGATCGTAATGGCCTACGTCCTTCACGTTATATTATCACTAAGGATCGGATTTTAACGCTAGCCTCCGAGGTGGGCATTTGGGATTATGCCGCGGATGAGGTAATTGAAAAGGGCCGTGTCGGCCCAGGCGAACTATTGGTTCTCGACTCCCATACCGGTAAGTTGCTCTCTTCATTTGAAATTGATAATGACCTAAAACGACGCCATCCATACAAAGAATGGATGAATAAGAATAGTCAGGTGCTTATTCCTGCTGAGGAAATGGGGCAAGATGAGTTAGGTGTCATAGAATATCAAGCCGATACACTACAACAATATCAAAAGCTATTTGGTTATAGCCGTGAAGAACTTGAGCAAGTTATCTGGGTACTTGCCTATAAAGGTGAAGAAGCAACGGCGTCAATGGGCGATGATACGCCAATGGCGGTATTATCCCAGCAATCGCGCTCGCTATACGATTACTTCAGACAAAAATTTGCGCAGGTTACCAATCCCCCCATTGATCCATTACGAGAAAAACATGTGATGTCACTGGCAACCTGTGTCGGTCGTGAACAAAACCTGTTTAATGAAACTACAGGCCAAGCTTACCGTGTCATGTTTAACTCACCTATTCTCATGTTTAGTGACTTTAATCAGTTGATGCGTTTAGATAAATCCTACTACCGCGCCAATACTATCGACTTAAACTACTATCATGATGAAGGATTAGAAGCAGCCATCAAACGTATTTGTATTGAGGCGCGTCGTCTAGCCCGCTCTGGCACAACTTTATTAGTCCTGTCGGACAGAGCCATTGATCAATCAACGTCAGTGATCCCTGCGGCAATGGCCGTAGGTGCAGTGCAACAAGTACTGGTTGATAACCAACTCCGCTGCGATACCAATATTATTGTCGAAACCGCATCAGCTCGTGATCCGCACCATTTTGCCGTATTACTGGGTTTCGGAGCGACAGCGATTTACCCCTATTTGGTATATGAATCAATTGCAGAATTAGCGCTTAGACAAGGTGAAAAGCAACACTATCAATTAATGCTCAACTACCGTTTAGGCATTGAAAAAGGGCTACGTAAAATTATGTCGAAAATGGGCATAAGTACAGTTGGTTCCTATCGATGTTCACAACAATTTGAAGCCGTAGGTTTAGCTGAGGATGTTGTGGCACTCTGTTTTAACGGGGTAATAAGTCGTATCCAAGGCGCTAGCTTTAGTCATATTGAACAGATGAACAAGCGTAACCATAAACAAGCGTTTAGCGCACATATCCCATTATCTCAAGGTGGATTACTCAAATATGTCGCTAATAGTGAATACCACTGTTTTAATCCTGATGTGGTTAACTCATTACAGCAAGCATTAATAAATAAGGATTATGACGCCTATAAGCAATTTGCCAAACTGGTTGATAATCGGCCTATTGCGACCTTACGCGACCTATTCGTTGTAAGCCCTCAACAATCAGCCATCGAACTCAACCAAGTTGAAAATGCAGATAAGTTATATCCAAGATTTGATACTGCCGCCATGAGTATCGGCGCGCTTAGTCCAGAGGCTCACGAGGCACTAGCTGTCGGTATGAATCGTCTCGGTGGTCGTTCAAATTCAGGTGAAGGTGGAGAAGATCCAAGCCGGTTTAACAGTGAAAGAAACTCAGCTATTAAACAAATTGCATCAGGTCGTTTTGGTGTCACCGCCCATTACTTAATCAACGCTGATGTTTTACAAATTAAAGTCGCCCAAGGCGCAAAGCCTGGCGAAGGTGGGCAATTACCTGGCGATAAAGTCAGTATTGAAATTGCAGGCTTACGCCACTCCCGCCCAGGAGTGACATTAATTTCACCTCCCCCACACCATGACATTTACTCAATTGAAGATTTAGCACAGCTTATTTTCGATCTGAAACAGATTAACCCGACGGCGCTAGTCTCTGTCAAATTAGTCTCGGCTCCCGGTGTTGGCACCATTGCAACGGGCGTAGCTAAAGCATATGCCGATATGATAACAATTTCAGGTTACGATGGTGGCACAGGCGCAAGCCCGGTCACCTCAGTCAAATATGCTGGTAGCCCTTGGGAACTAGGCTTAGCTGAAACCCATCAAGCTCTGGTTGCTAATGGGCTTAGACACAAAATTCGTTTGCAAGTCGATGGCGGTTTAAAAACGGGATTAGATGTGGTTAAAGCCGCCATGTTAGGTGCTGAAAGCTTTGGTTTTGGCACCGTTCCTATGATTGCATTGGGTTGTAAATATCTGCGAATTTGTCATCTGAATAACTGTGCTACAGGGGTCGCGACTCAGAATAAACTATTACGCGACAAACACTATCATGGCTTACCAGAGAGAGTAATGACTTACTTCGAGTTTATTGCTTTAGAAGTCAGAGAGTTAATGGCACAGCTTGGTGTTACAGAGTTTAATCAACTGATTGGCCGCAGTGATTGGTTAACAACAATCGCAGGACAAACCGAAAAACAACAAAGTCTAGATTTATCTGCAATCTTATTAAAACCTGAAGTATCGGCAGATACTGATGTCACATGGCAAACAAGCAACAAGCCAAGTGACAAAGGTCAATTAAATCAAAAGTTAGCACAATTGTGTGCAGAACATATCAAGCAAGGTAGTGCTGTCAGCTTTAACTTACCCATTAATAATACCGATCGTTCGGTAGGCGCATTTATCTCAGGCTTAATGGCGCAACGTTATGCCACCCAAAAAATCGAGCCACTGCTTGAAATTAACTTTAGTGGTAGTGCGGGTCAAAGTTTTGGAGTTTGGAATAACGCAGGCATCAGTTTAAAGCTAAAAGGTGATGCCAACGATTATGTGGGTAAGGGAATGTCTGGCGGATTAATTACAATATCGCTCCTATTGGTAGCGCTTTTAATAGTGAGCGCTCAACAATATTAGGGAATACCTGCCTTTATGGTGCGACTGGCGGTCAACTTTATGCGGCGGGTCAAGCTGGTGAACGTTTTGCCGTGCGTAACTCTGGTGCAATAGCTGTCGTAGAAGGTTTAGGTGATAACGGCTGTGAATATATGACAGGCGGCATTGTCGTCGTACTCGGTCAAACTGGCGTTAACTTTGGCGCAGGTATGACTGGTGGTTTTGCTTATGTATTTGACCAGCATCGCCAATTCAACCGCCGCGTCAATAAAGAGTTAGTCGATATACAAGCTGTTAGTCAGCCTATACACCAACAACATTTAAAACAGTTAATCGAGCAACATGTGCAACACACTGGTAGTGAACATGCACAAATGATTTTAAGTGATTTTAATAATTGGCTTGATTATTTTGTGCTGGTGAAACCGACCAATATGGATGTGCAAGAATTGCTACAAGCTGACTTCACGCAAGCAGCTATTGCAGTTAACGCGGGGTAATAATGATGAGTAATGATTTCCAATTTATTGAAGTCGGCCGTCATGAGCCGCAAAAGCAACCGATAAATAAACGAACGGTCGAGTTTATTGAAATTTATCAACCGTTTGAGCAACAACAAGTGGATGCGCAAGCTGACCGTTGTCTCGATTGTGGTAACCCTTATTGTGAATGGAAATGCCCATTACACAATTATATTCCCAACTGGCTTAAATTAGCCAAACAAGGCCGCATACTTGAAGCGGCTGACTTAGTGCATGAAACCAATACCCTGCCAGAAATATGTGGCCGCGTCTGTCCACAAGATAGGCTTTGTGAGGGCGCTTGTACCTTGAATGATGAGTTTGGTGCAGTCACTATCGGTAACGTTGAAAAATACATTACCGATACCGCAATCGCACAAGGCTGGCGGCCCGATATGAGCCGAGTCAATCAACGGCCAGAGAGAGTCGCCATTGTCGGAGCAGGCCCTGCCGGACTTGGCTGCGCTGATATTTTGGCAAGACAAGGTATTCAAGTTGAAGTTTTTGATAAATATCCTGAAATTGGAGGATTACTGACTTATGGCATCCCCTCTTTTAAACTGGATAAAAGCGTCATGGTCACTCGCAGAAAAGTGCTTGAAGGGATGGGGATTAAGTTCAGACTCAATACCACAATAGGTCAAGATATTCCATTTTCAGAGCTGCTGGAACAATATGATGCGGTATTCTTAGGCATGGGCACTTACACCGCCATGAACGCCAATATTGAGGGCGAACAAGCACAAGGGGTTTACCAAGCTCTGCCTTATCTTATCGGTAATACTTATCACGTGATGGCCGAGCAATCTGCGCAATATCCCTATTTGAATCTACAGGGGCAGCGAGTCGTGGTGCTTGGCGGTGGCGATACTGCAATGGATTGCGTGCGTACCGCGATTCGTCAAGGTGCCCAAAAAGTCACCTGCTTGTATCGCCGTGACCAACAAAATATGCCGGGTTCCCGTCGCGAGGTGCAAAATGCCAAAGAGGAAGGCGTCGAGTTTCAATTCAATTGTCAGCCAACGTCTATTAAACAGCAAGATGGCACAGTAGTAGGAATTGAGTGGGTCAAAACTAAGCTTGGTGAAAAAGATGCTTCTGGCCGGCAAACACCAGAAATAATACAAGGCAGCGACACCATTACAGATGCAGATGCCGTTATTATCGCTTTTGGTTTTCAACCTAGCCCAGCACCATGGTTAGCTGATTTTAATATTGAGCTAGATGATTGGGGCCGAGTCAAAGCAGCTCAGCAGCAGGATAATCCATTTCAAACCACACAAGCTAAAGTGTTTGCTGGTGGTGATATGGTAAGAGGATCTGATTTAGTCGTTACCGCCATTGCAGAAGGCCGTGAGGCTGCAATGGGTATTTTAAATTATTTAGACCAATAAACGCTGATTCGATACCTGATAAAGCACACCTGACGGTGTGCTTTTTACTGTTTGAAATCCCGTTGCATGTTATATTATCGGCAAATTATCTCGACACTATCAACAATAGGTAACTTAATGAAAATTGGTATTATCGGCGCTATGGAGCCAGAAGTTGTTCATCTAATTCAATCGATGACTGATGCACAAACTCAAGTGATTGCAGGCATTGAATTTACAGCTGGCACATTAAACGGTAAACAAGTTATTGTCACTCGTTCAGGTATTGGTAAAGTTGCCGCAAGTATTGCAACCACATTACTTATTGAAAAATATGCCCCTGATATGATCATTAATACAGGTTCAGCAGGTGGTTTTGTTGATGAGTTAGCCATTGGCGATATCGTTATTTCAACTGAAGTACGTCATCATGATGTTGATGTAACTGCATTTGGTTATGAGATTGGTCAAATGGCCCAGCAACCTGCTGCATTTGTCGCGGATGCTAACTTAATTGCTGCAGCAAAAGCCGCGGTCGCTGAACTTGGCGAAGTTAAAACCATTGAAGGTTTAATCTGTACAGGCGATAGTTTTATTTGCGATCCAGAGCGCACTAAACTGATGTTAGCTCACTTCCCGACAATGGCAGCATGTGAGATGGAAGGCGCTGCTATTGCACAGGTTTGTCATCAATTTGGTATTCCATTTGTTGTTATCCGTTCACTATCTGACAACGCTAATAATGACTCGCCAGTCGATTTTGATAGCTATATTGTTAAAGCGGGTCACCATTCAGCACTGATGGTAATGGCATTACTAAACCAGCTATAAATTAACAAAAGAGATTTGATGGAAAAGGAATTCATTCAACATCTATTTGAGCAAGACCACTACTTGTTAGCGCCTTTTGTTGCGGTATTATGCGCATGGGCGCTTGCTTATCTTGCTCCACTCCCAAAGCAGTTACAGCCACTGCTTTGGTTTAATCGCATTGCGCTCTTATTCGCCAGTAAAGTGAATCATCCACAGCGAAGTACTCAACAACGATATGTGGCGGGTATACTTGCCTGTAGCATATTAATCATCCCAATCATCATTTTTATTAGCGTATTCCAATACTTGGTTGCCTTTGAATATCTGTATGAAATTCTGATTATTTACTTGTGCTTACAACCGCAACAACATAAAAAAATAACGCAATATATGGTGCAAGCCCAGTTGCAACATGCGCCTGATATCGCCAAAAAACAATTACAGACGATGGTTGATTATAACTGCCAGCAACTATCCAACATTGGCCTTAATAAAGCGATTATTAGTTGGCTATTGACCTCGGCATGTTATGAAACAGTCGGCTTAATCCTGGCGTACTTCATTGGCGGGTTACCGCTGTTGTTACTTGCCATATTGAGCCATCGTCTTAATATCGCATGGTCAGAGCTGAATCCACATTACCATAACTTTGGCCAAGCCATTGCGACACTGAAACAATGGTTATTTTGGTTACCGAGTCGGTTATGGGGCTTAACGTTAATCATGGTCAATATGGGGCATGATTATCGGCTCCTGTTCAAGCCGCTTAATGACCGCCCCGTGAGTCAAACCAATAATGGTTACATTGAACGAATTACGGCAGCAATTTTATCCATAGAACTGGGTGGTCCTAAACAATACCAACAACATAAAGTCAGACTGGCTAAGCAAACTTTCGGGCAACCGCCAACCTCTGGCGATGTCATAAAAGCGATTAAGTATTACCTAATGGGGATCACAATCTGGCTATATGTTTTAGTGCTACTCCCTATAATTTGGATATTTATAAGGTATTTACAATTTTAACTTGTTTAGCATAGGTTTATAATTTGCTAAAACTAATAACAAAATAGGTTTAACCGTGTTTGATCATCTGCATATTTCACTAACAACACCAGCCCTCTTATTTCCAGCTATTTCCTTATTACTGCTGGCTTATACCAATCGTTTTTTCTCATTGGCAGCCTTAATCCGTAACTTAAGTAGCGCTCACCAACCCGTAAATAAAGAGCAAATAAAAAATCTAAAACAACGAATTAGCATTATTAGACGCATGCAAGAAGCTGGTGTACTCAGCTTTGCTTTATGCGTATTAACCATGTTTCTGCTCTATATTGGCTTTAACAAAACTGGTTCGATGATTTTTGGTGCCAGTTTACTACTACTTTTATATTCATTAATTTTATCTGTCATTGAAATCCGTATCTCAGTTGATGCGCTTAACATCCACCTCAAAGAGCTAAGTTAATGCCGAGTTGGGTCTATATTTTCGATTTGATTGGCACTGGTGTTTTTGCACTGACAGGTGCCATTGGCGCAAGACGTTATCGTATGGACCCTTTTGGTATTTTAGTCCTTGCAGCTGTAACAGCCGTAGGCGGTGGCAGCATTCGTGACGCATTAATGGGAGCTACCCCGGTATTTTGGATGCTTGATATCAATTATTTAATTGTTATCTTAATCACTGTCTTATTAAGCTTCCCGTTACTCAGTCGCCCCGCTCACTTACCAAAATCAACGCTATTGATTGCGGATGCTTGTGGCCTTGCACTATTTACCGTCATTGGTACAGAGAAAGCATTAGTAATGGGATTCTCAGGCATGGTTGCAGTCATTATGGGACTGGTTACGGGAGTAGGCGGCGGCATTATTCGCGATCTATTGTGCCGCCAAGTCCCGTTGATTTTACGGACTGAAATTTATGCAACCGCATCTATTTTAGGTGGGATCTGTTTTAGTATTGGCTATATCAGCCCACTCAATGATACTTTAGTGCTGTTCATCGCCATGTGCGGTTCATTAGGGCTAAGATTAGCCGCTATTAGATGGCAACTGAGTTTGCCGGTATTTGGGTTAAGTAGTAAGAGATAATCGTGTTTCGGATAGTCGTTTTTATTAGTTTATTATGGAGCAGCATTGCCCATGCCAGTAATGGCGAGATGCCTAGAGCTCAACAATTAGCTATGCAGTATATGCAGGCCTTAACAGGTCATAACTATGATCAATTACGTCAATTTTATAATCGAGACTCGGTATTTATCGATCGTACCGCAGGCCGAGAATATACAGGTAGTCGCCATATTATTGAGTTCTTAGAGCGAGCCCATCGCGGCGTATTAGAATTTAAATTCACGGTTGAACACATGTATAACTCAGGCTCATTAGTGGTCATGATTGGTCATTATCATTTGCGAGGTCCCGGAGAACAATTCGGTAAACCCGGTAAAATTATTGAGATTGCGGTACCAGGTGTGACGACCTTAAAACTCAATATGACCACTGAGCGAATAAAAGAACACCTTGATTTTATTGACTATCAAACCATGAAAGATCAACTTTCTGCACAATAATCACTAACCACTGCAACTCATCTTCAATTTATTGGTCTTAAACAAAGTAAGTCAATATCATTGAGGAAAGGTCGAGGTATGAAGTGGTTACCTGCAATAGCCTTGCTTGGGCTAGTTTTCGCAGTCAATTGTATGGCCGATACGCCACCGATAGTCGTCTCGTATGCAGATAGACCTATTCATGCCTTTAATCAGCAACTCATTCAAGCACAACAAGCACAAGCAAGTTGGAGCACCTCTCCCGAGTCGATTAGTCAACAATATGCAGGCAGCGATTTTGCAGTAATTAGTACCAAGCAATACCAAGGCAGTACTATCACTTATAGCCTGAGCCATCCCAAACCTAATCACCCACAAATGATGATCATTTTATCCATGCGCCAAACAATGAAACAATCATGGCATTTACAATCGGCTTGGTTAACATGGAGATGTAAAAACGGCCAGAACTTTGGTACTGGCCGTTGTGTCATTGAATCCCCGCAAACGGGGCCAAGTAATAAGTAATTAGTTAAGAATCACTTTAGCAAACTTACGCTTACCTACTTGGAATACAGCAGTTAGGCCAGTATTTAATACTAGGCGGCTGTCTTCAACTTTTTCACCATCTTGCTTAACTGCGCCTTGCTTAATCATACGCATTGCATCAGAAGTTGAACCTACTAGGCCTGCTTCTTTTAACACGTTGGCAATGGCGATACCTTCACCAGCAGCAATGGTGACTTCTTCGATATCATCAGGAATCGCGCCTTTTTGGAAACGATTGATGAAGTTCTGATGAGCAGTTTCAGCGGCAGCTTCATCATGGAAACGAGCAATGATCTCTTTCGCTAATGCAATTTTCACGTCACGTGGGTTTGAACCGTCAGCAACTTGTTGCTTGAATTCAGCAATTTCAGTCAATGGACGGAATGATAGCAGCTCAAAGTAGCTCCACATCAAGTCATCTGAAATCGACATAATTTTGCCAAACATCTCATCAGTAGGCTCACTCACACCAATATAGTTATGAGCAGACTTTGACATCTTCTTGACGCCATCAAGACCAACCAATAATGGCATCATAATGACAGTTTGCGGCTTTTGACCCGCAGATTTTTGTAATTCACGACCCATCAATAAGTTAAACTTCTGATCGGTACCACCCAGTTCAACGTCTGCTTCTAAAGCAACAGAGTCGTAACCTTGTAATAGTGGATACATAAACTCATGAATCGCGATTGATTGACCTGAGCCATAACGCTTTTTAAAGTCGTCACGTTCCATCATACGCGCTACAGTTTGCTGTGAAGCTAGACGGATCATACCGGCTGCGCCTAAGTCTTCTAACCAACTTGAGTTAAATTCGATACGCGTTTTTGCTGGGTCTAAGATCTTATAAACCTGTTGCTTATAAGTTTCAGCATTGGCTAATACTTGTTCACGCGTTAATGGTGGACGAGTACTATTTTTACCACTTGGATCACCTACCATACCGGTAAAGTCACCAATTAAGAAAATCACTTCATGGCCCAGCTCTTGGAATAAACGCAATTTATTCAAAATTACCGTGTGGCCTAAGTGGATATCTGGTGCTGTAGGATCAGCACCTAGCTTAATTTTTAGAGGACGATTCTCTTTTAATTTTTCCACTAAATCCGATTCAAGTAGAATTTCATCGGTTCCACGTCTAATTTCTGCTAATACTTGGTCTAAATCAGCCATTTCGGCAGCTACTCCTAAGAGCTTTTTCACAATAATAAGTATGTGCTATGTTACTTGTTAGCCAGCACAAATGAAAGTGTGTACACTATGCAGATCTGTAAAGATTTTATAAATTGGTACCGAGGTCAATGGCAAAGCTAATTACAATATTAAAATTGCTGCCAAAAAAACATCAGATACTTTTATTCGGGATTATATTAGTTACCCTAATCATTTTATTGATCCCATCTGATAAGGTAGCAGCATCAAAACAAACAAGGGAACATGCGGCTGAGCCACAAGCATTTGAAGTTCCGCTTGCCTTTCGAACACCTAATCATCCTAACGGGAGTGCTACGGCTAGCCCTGAGCCAGTGATTGACGCCAATGCGTTAACACCGCCTACGGCTGAAAGCGGAGCAGTCGTTCCTCAACCTACGGTTCAAGAAGCACCACCGCCAGCACAGGTTGAAAAATTACATACTGAAGAGTTTGTCGTAAAAAAAGGTGACAGCCTAGCCGCATTATTTGACAGGGCTGGACTTAGCGCCCGCCAAGTTCACTACATCAGCCAACTTAATATGGCCAAACGTTACCTGCTAAAAATTATGCCGGGTGACCAAATTAGTATTATAAAAAATGACAAAAATCAGTTTGTAAAACTGGAATTTGCCATCAATAACATCGAAACCTTAGAAATCAGTAAAATTACTGATGATGACTACAAGCAAACTATCCACAAGAAAACCATTGAGCTAAAAGATAAATACGCGAGTGCCACTATTACCAGTAATTTCTGGAATGCTGCGGTCACGGCTGGCTTAACCCCAAATCAAATTATGCAACTTGCTACAATATTTGGTTGGGATGTGGACTTTGCCTTGGATATTCGTAAAGGTGATAAATTCTCATTGATTTATCAACAAGAATACTCAGATGGTAAATTTATTGGTAACGGCGACATTTTAGCCGCAGAATTTACCAACCAAGGTGAGCAATATACTGCAATTCGATACACCGACGGTAAATACTATTCGAAAGAAGGTCGTAGCATGCGTAAGGCATTCTTACGCTCACCAGTAGACTTTACCCGTGTTAGCTCTAACTTTAACCCACGTCGCCTGCACCCTGTGACCGGTCAAGTAAAAGCACATAGAGGTGTTGATTATGTAGCGCCAATTGGTACGCCGATTAAAGCTGCTGGTAGCGGCCGAGTCATTAAGTCTGCTTATAACCAATACAATGGTAATTACGTTTTTATTAAGCATAACGACACCTACACCACTAAATATCTGCATTTAACCAAACGCATGGTTAAAACAGGCCAGAGTGTTAAACAAGGGCAAGTGATTGGTACCTTAGGTAAAACAGGCCGAGTTACCGGTGCTCATTTACACTATGAGTTTATTGTAAATGGTGTACACCGTAATCCACGAACCATTACCTTACCTAAAGCTAATCCTATTGGCCGTAGCCAGCGTGAAAAATTTGCCGTGATCAGTAAAGAGATGATGGCTGAACTGAACCGTCAACAGTTAACTCAGATGGCGGCTAAGTAATGACTCAATATTATATAGGCTTAATGTCTGGTACCAGCATGGATGGTATTGATGCAGTATTAGTTGATTTTGCCAATGCGCAGCCTCAATTAATCACTCAGCACTCAATCCCATTACCAAAGCAGGTTTTGTCTGGATTACACCGTCTTTGTGCCCCGAGCCAAGATGAAATTAATACACTTGGACAACTCGATAGGCAAATGGGTGAATGCTTTGCACAAGCCGTTAATGAGCTACTCGCTAAAGCCAATATCACCCACCAGCAAGTCATCGCTATCGGCAGCCATGGTCAAACTGTTCGGCATATGCCTAATTTGAACCATGGCTTCACCTTACAAATTGGTGATGCTAATACGATTGCAGTCAACACCAATATTGATGTCATCGCAGACTTTAGACGCAAAGATATTGCACTGGGCGGACAAGGCGCACCACTTGTACCTGCATTTCATCAAGCTATTTTTAGTCATCCACAAATCGATCGTATCATTCTTAATATTGGTGGCATTGCTAATATTACTTATTTACCGAAAGATAAAACGGTGGATGTGATTGGTTTTGATACCGGTCCAGGCAATACTCTAATGGATGCTTGGATGCGCCAAACCATGCAGCAAAGTTATGATAAAGATGGTGCATTAGCTGCCAGTGGTCATACTGATGACCAATTACTCAGACAGATGTTACTGCACCCCTACTTTAGTGAAGCTTTTCCTAAAAGTACTGGTCGAGAGCTGTTTAATCGAGTTTGGTTTGAACAACAGTTATCAGAATACACACAGCGCAGTGATGCTGATATTCAGTCAACGCTTTTAGATTTTACCTGCCATAGTATCGCTAATGATATTAAAAAACTGAGTAACGAAGCTGAAGTCTATGTGTGTGGTGGTGGCGCTTTTAATACCGAATTAATGCGGCGTTTAGCGGAGCTATTACCACAACATAAACTCGCTAATACTGCCAAACTTGGCGTTTCTCCCCAGTGGGTCGAAGCCATGGCCTTTGCTTGGCTCGCGATGCGCTTTAGCACTAAGCAAACGGCTAATCTGCCAGCGGTTACTGGTGCCAGTCGTCCAGCAATTCTAGGCGCACTCTACCCTGCTAATTAATCGCTAATATAAAAGTTTATGCTGTAATCGCATAATATCCCGCTGTGAATAATCCGCGAGCGTCAGCAATAATTGCTGACGCTTTGCCATATAATCGAGCGCACCAATATTACTGATTATTGAGCTAGGTATTTTTAAAATTGGCCTTACAGCTTCGGTCTGTGCATCCCAAAAACTAATGATCTGATACTGACTGGCCATTTGCCGAAAATAAACACCTTTCGCTGTGACCACCCAATTATAATAATCAGTGAATTTTTTACTGCTGATCACTAAACTCAATTGATCGGGAGTGTCTAATGACATTTTCCACAAGCCCTTACGGCCACTCCGACTCAACAGCAGTTCTTTATCATTAATAAACTCTCCATGCCGCACCCTAATATCTCCTAAAAACTGTGCTTGAGAATTATCAAGTCCAAACGAAAATAACCCAGCATCAGTCGATGTTAACACTCGCTTATTATCAAACGACCAAATGAGTCGTCGATGTGACACATAATTAGAGGCTAAAATACTAATATCACCCGTACTAATATCCAGAATATGGATCTTATTTCCTTCATTATTCTCATCTGGTGCTAAAAAAGCGATCATAGTGCCATCAGGAGACCAACGAGGATAAGCGACTCTACGTTTTAGCTGCGTATGTTGACGCCGACTATGACCAAGATCATCAGCTGTCCATATTTCATTATGTCCTGACTCATTGGAAACATAAGCAATTCGTTTCGCTATATCAGAATAATCGGGATTGCGGTGACTAAATTCAGAAACAATTAATGGAAATGGCATACTCGGGATCTGCTCAGCCACTGCAAGCTGAGCAATCTGATAAAGCTTACTGTAGCGAGCATAAACCAACTCAGTACCAGTTAGGTTATAACGGGGATAACTCAAACCATCAATATCAAGTGAAATAATCTCACCACTTACAGTATCAAGTACAAAGCCCTTACGGATCCCTGAGGTCTCTGTACTATATATCAACCGTTGATTATCAGTATGCCAAGTGAGTCCCCTAATATCCTCTAATCCTTGAGTTAATCTACGCTCCTTATTAGTCACTAAATCACGAACGAAAATATCTTCTGAGATATGACCAAATCGACGGGCGATTGCCAATACTTTACCATCTTGGCTAATGGCTAAATCACGGTCGACAAAATCACAATCCGTTTGGCATGATAAACGCTTAGGCTTAGCTTCTTTAGCCGTTAAACTCAGCTGGTAAATACCACTTCGAACAGCACCTTTGGCTCGCCAAATATAGTAAAGATGCTCACCATCAGGGCTAATATCAATCGCCGAATGATCACGATAACATTCGCCAATCACTTTGGTTTTACTACTTGCTAAAGCCAATTGAGTCAATTGGCATTCACCACTGCGGTTTTGCTCACTTGCATAATATAAATAGGCATTATCAGGACTCCAAACAGCACGCATCTCACTACTCGTATTGGCTGTTAAACGCTTACTCAACAAGCTGGAATCTTTCATACTTTGCAAATACAAACTGGTACTTTTACCATCTTTGCGACTGCCATACACCAACCAACGGCCATCAGGAGACACTATCGGGTAACGTTCTGCTCCCGGTAGTCGAGTCAGTTGTTCAATATAAGTTTGCTTTGATCTTTGTTTATCTTGATGGAGGTGCCAGACCGTACCCATCAATAGGATAACCACCAGAAGACTAAATAGCGCGATGCCATATTTCACTCGACTATGAGTTTGATCTAACTGTTGCTGTGTTTGTTCAAGTAATGGCTCAAGCTCATCAATCACTTCATCAAATATAGGTTCAATTAACAGTTGATAGCCCGTTTTCCTTACTGTTTCAATGACCTCTATCTGACTATCAAACAAATTGAATTGCTTACGCAAATGCCAGATGGCATTGGTCAATGCTTTACTGCCTACATAAGTATTACCCTGCCATATATGTTCAATCAACTCTTCTCGAGTCACAACCTCTGGATAACGGGAGGCAAGATAGGCGAGTACATCAATAAATTTAGGTTGTAGAATCGCTTTTTGGCACTCATCGGCTTGCGAATAAGTAATACAGTTTTCATTCGGTATCACCCGATATGAACCTAATTGAAAACTTACGTTTTGAGCGATTCCCACCATATGAACCATCATAATCTCCTGATTATTGCTGGTAACCATTCCAAATTAAACGCACATCCATGCACTTACTATTTAATTATTAACTGCCAAAGTAACAAGTTAACAGATTGTTATCAAATAATTTTTAGATAAATAGACATTTAATAGATATATAAACAACAAAGAAACGACCCTGATTTTATTGCTGTCAATTAACAATTTAATTACAACAAATGTAACCAACTTAAATGCGTTTATCGCAACAAACTAGAACTAAAATTAGGGACGCTATCATGAGAATGAAGTTATCAGCATTGACGCTAGCCATCAGCACCGCCTCACTAACAGCCCCACTCAATATTGCTCAAGCGGCTGAAACTGGCGCGACAGCTGAAATGGAAAAAGTCACAGTAACAGGCTCGCGTATTAAACGAACTGAGATAGAAGGTGTATCACCGATTACAATTATTAGCGCTGATGACATTGCTAACAGTGGCCTAGACTCCCTAACAGAAGTATTGCAAAACTCGATTGCTAATAACGGCTCATCTTTAAACGGTGAATCTGATGGCTATACCGACAGTGCTAGCTCAATTAACTTAAGAGGCATGGGAGCCAATAGGACTTTAGTCTTGATCAATGGTCGTCGTCAGGCATCATTTCCAACGGCATCAGGCGGCACCAGTAATTTTGTCGATATTTCAGATATTCCAACCGCAGCAGTACAAAGAGTAGAAATACTTACTGGTGGAGCCTCCGCAATTTATGGTTCAGATGCCGTTGGCGGTGTTGTAAATATCATCCTAAAAGAGGTATATGAAGGCAGTAAACTAGCTGCAAAATATTATGACCCAACCCAAGGGGGTGGTGAGCAATACGATTTATCATATATCCAAGGTCTTAATACTCAAAATAGTCAAACTATTATCATTGCAGAATACCGTAAAGTAGAAGCAATAAAAACCGAACAACGTGACGACCTATATAGTCCGAGTTATTACCAAAACGAAGAGGGTGATACCTTATGGGGTGCAGGGCCATTTAATGACGCATCACCATCAAGCTGGTCATCAAGAATTACGGACTACAGCAAAGTTTATCATGACAGTAAATATAACTTATTAGATGAAGCACAATGCGAAAATATCTTCGGTAATAAAGGTATTTATACCCCCTCTCGAAAATATGATTGTTATTATGACAAATATGCAGATAGAGGCTTAAAGTCTGCCTACGACAGAGTCAATTTGGTGATCAATAGCACCTACGACATTAATGATGATTGGCAGCTTTATGGCATGATCAATGCCTCATATAAAGAAGCTACAAAATATAAAGATGAGAAAGGCTTTGGTATCAGCATTTATGAAGACGAAGACACAGGCGCTTTTAGTTACGACAAATATGCTTTTGCCGATGACAACCGCTACTACTTAGCGAGACGTATGGAAGAGTTTCCAGGTACTCGAACTTATGAAACACAAAATACTAAAGCCGCATTTTCATTAGGTGCCAATGGTATTGTTGGAGATTATGAACTGGATTTATCTTGGTCTAGTGGCTTTAATATTTACAAAAAACAAAATCAACACATGGTTAATGGCCAAGCTTTATTATCCGTACTAACAATGGATCCCAATAATAGTGATCCCAATAAATGGTATCCACACCATAAGCTCACTTCTGAGCAGGTAAACCTGCTGATGGGGACCTCAAAAAAAGATTCAGATTCAAGTATGCATCAATTCCAAGCTGTATTCACTGGTGATTTAATGAGTCTACCAGCGGGTGAAGTCGCTTTTGCAACAACAGCCGAATGGGCAAGAGAGAGTTATGAAGATACGCTAGATGCGATTACCACTGATGGCGGATTTATTGGTATGGGGGGAACTGGAGGACAAGGAGATAGAGATCGTCTCGCAATTGCAGGTGAACTTCAAATTCCACTACTGAGCAATATTACCGGGGTTCAGCAATTAGATCTATCTGTTGCCTTGCGCTATGACCATTACCTTGACGACTCAGAAGTCTCAGGGGCTACAACCCCTCAATTAGGACTCAGCTACCGCCCAATAGATAATGTTATGGTACGAGCGAATTGGGGACAAAGTTTTAGATCACCTGATATGCATCGTTTATATGCTGGAGAAACAAGAGGTTTTGGTGGCATTGATATACCCCACCCAACTATACCCGATGAAATTTATGAAGATGATTACGTCTCTTATAACTCAGGTAATTTAGACTTAAATGAGGAAGAAGGAAAATTTTGGAATTTAGGTGTCGTTGCCAATATGACTGATGATATCGATCTCACTATCGATTGGTGGAGCATTCGTCTTGATAACGCTGTTAGAACTATTTCAACCTCTGAAATGCTACAAAGTGAGCAATACAATGTAACTAATCAATACAATGATTGCCGTGATATAAAAGGTGTCGGTTATATCAACGAACTCGATGACGATGGTATCACTAATATCGCATGTATAAAAAAAGGCCCAATTAACAGTGCTTATGAAGCATCAGAAGGAATTGATGCTAGCTTTAACTATAAATTACCAGAAACTAACTTTGGTCAATTTAAGCTAAAACTAGCGGCATCATATCTCATAGAAAAAGAATACCAAGAGAATCAATCAAGTCCTGTCGAACAACAAACAAAAACAGATTACGTTCCCCACTGGAAAGGTAATGCGAGTCTAAATTGGCGTTACCAAGACATCAGTGCAACTCTAGCTTATTACTATACGGGTACCGCTACGGGTGAAGATACTTTCGAATCCGTTAACGCAGATGGTGAGAATATCGCATGGCTTGCACAAGATACCTTAGCTGCTTATCAAACATTTAACTTAACAATGACTTACAGAGCACCGTGGCAAGGTAAATTTACTGCTGGTATAAAAAATATTACCAACGAAATGCCCCCTCTATTTAATGAATTAAATGATAAACATAATGACTGGCCATTTTTTGAGGATAGCAACAGCAGTTATTCAATAGAGGGGCGTAACTTATTTTTTGGTTATTCACAAAAATTTTAACTACCTCAATTTATATCAGCACTTAAGCACCTCCAATGAGGTGCTTAAATTTATATGGGATCTATCAATGAAATGGATAATCACAGCATTAATATGCTTAACATCAAGCATCAACTCAATGGCAATTGCAGCTGAAACAAAGCACCCTAATATTATTTATATTATTGGTGATGGCATGGGACCAGCTTATACAACGGCTTATCGTTATTTTGCAGATAACCCCGCCACTAAAACTGTCGAAAGCACTATTTTTGATCAATTACTCACTGGTATGGCGAGCACCTACCCCGATGATGATACCTATGTGACCGATAGCGCCGCGGCAGCAACTGCTCTTGCCACAGGTACAAAAAGTTATAATGGTGCTATCGCTATGGATCATGAAAAGCAGCACTTAACCACCCTATTTGAGCACGCGAAAGCAGCTCATTTTAATACAGGAGTGGTGGTAACCTCGCAAATTAATCATGCTACACCAGCCAGCTTTTTAAGCCACAATGAAAGCCGCCGTAATTATGATGACATCGCTGATAGTTATATCCACAACACAGTTAAAGGACGTCAAATTGCCGACCTTATGTTTGGTGGTGGGCAACAATATTTTATTCGCCCAAATCGCAACCTAGTACAAGAGTTCAATAACTTAGATTACCAGTATCAAAGCGACATAAATGATCTACACAAATTTACCCGTTTACCCGCATTAGGCTTATTTGCGGCAAAAGGTCTACCACCTGCGCTAGGCAGTGAACATCCAACTCGATTAAACCAAATGACCCATAAAGCATTGCAGTTGCTCACTCAAGAAAAAACACCTTTTGTACTGCTCATTGAAGCCAGTCAAATTGATTGGTGTGGCCACAGTAATGATATTAGCTGTGCGATGGCGGAAATGGACGATTTAGCCGCTACTGTCACCCAAGTAAAACAGTATATTGATAAGCATCCAAATACATTAATGGTGATGACGGCTGATCATTCAACCGGAGGATTAACACTCGGTAGCCAAAATAAATATCTATGGCAGGGGCCGATATTAAAACAGGTCAAATTGATGCCAGCAGCGTTAGCAGAGATGATGCAAAAGCAACCTGACCATGCATACCAAATTTGGCACAACAATACTGGCATCAAATTAACCGATATTGCACAGGCAAGCTTAACTAAGCTAAGTGCTGAGCCAGATCCAGAGTTGCTCACTCACTTTATCAAAACAAAAATTGACCAAGCAACTCTCACGGGCTGGACCACAAAAGGTCACACTGCAATTGATGTACAAGTATTTGCTTATGGTGTTGAAGCCGATAAATTCAGCGGTCATATGACCAATAGCGATATTGCTCAACGCCTGTTTAAGCTCGTTCAATAATCAGGCGTAACGTATATTAAACAGTCATATCAACCAGTTTTTAGCGTTAAAACCTATATTTTACTTGTCAAAGGCTATAGTTTTTAGATAAAAAGCGACACTTATCACATAAAGCGCCAATATCTTGACGCACTTCAAAGGATAATTGAAATGAATCTTATGCAAAAAATGCTCGCTGAAGGACTGGGTACTTGTTGGCTAGTATTAGGCGGTTGTGGAAGTGCTGTATTAGCGGCTGCCTATCCACATTTAGGAATTGGCTTTGCTGGCGTAGCGTTAGCATTTGGTTTAACTGTACTTACAATGGCATATGCTATTGGTCATATCTCTGGCTGTCACTTAAACCCAGCAGTATCGTTAGGTGTATGGGTTTCTGGCCGTATGCCAACATCTGAATTACTGCCTTATATGATTGCACAAGTTATTGGTGGCATTATTGGCGCAGGTATTTTATTCGTTATTGCTTCTGGTAACGCTGACTTTTCACTTGCAAATGGCTTTGCCGCTAATGGTTATGGCGCCCACTCTCCAGGAGGATATGACTTAACCTCCGCAGCAGTATGTGAAGTGGTAATGACTATGTTCTTTGTACTGATTATTTTGGGCGCAACAGATGAACGTGCACCAAAGGGATTTGCACCCATCGCAATTGGTTTAGGTCTAACCCTAATTCACTTAATCAGTATTCCTGTGACTAATACTTCAGTTAACCCTGCTCGTAGTACCGCTCCAGCATTATTTGTTGGCGACTGGGCAACATCACAACTATGGTTATTCTGGGTTGGCCCATTTGCTGGTGCCATTCTTGCTGGTCTAATCTACAAAGCGTTTAAAGCTAAATAACGTCCAAAATAAAAGGGAGAGCATTATGCTCTCCCTTGCTGTTAATGGCGCGATTAATTAAACCAAGTTAGCCGATAAACCTAACACTCATCACCTACTTCGACTTTTAAGGTATCACTCAAGTTACATGCCTCGGTAATACGTAAATAACATTTACTTGAATCACTGTCTTTGGGGTACCAAAGAATGCCTCGGCATGTCGCTGTATCGCCTTCCCATTTATAAGCTAAACTACTGTCTTTAGTTATACCAACAGCACTTGATACACTGATCCCTGAATTATAGCCTGTCACCATTGGGAAACCGTTTCTCATGCCCAGTACTGCGCCATCTTCGGTCACAATATTGGCTTCAGTTTGTCCATCAATTTGCCACTTCAAATGAGCTAAATTCGCCATAGATTTTACCGCGCCAGCATAACCTTTTAATACTGCAGCCTGCGCATCACCTTTTATATTTAGAAATTTTGGCGCCGCCACAACGGCCAAAACACCTAAAATAATGATCACTACAACTAACTCTATTAAAGTAAAACCTCGTTGTAACTTCATCAGCATTCCTTTGCTAATTTAAGGGTAATTAACTAATTTTAACGACAACCTCAACAGTAAAATAGAGCATTAGCATGAAATAGTACTAAAGCATTACTTAGCTGCAGTCCAGATTTTATACTACTTGTTTGCTCATTACTGACTAATTAAATTCCATTTAACCTGATACATATCGCAACACCTTTTAAATTTAATGATACAATTAGACATGTTCGAGTCATCTACATACTTTTATATGCAGAGGCTAGCAGCAAGTTCAATTCTTAGCGTATCGATATTGGCATTGTTTTCTCTTTGTTCACCTCGATTCGCCAACGTAATAGTTTGAATATAGTTTATGTTTGCCACAACAGTGATATCAAAAATCAGTGTTGCGAGCATTAATTAATAGCCCAAATATTAGTAGCCAAAATCCATGAATAGTGAAGCCCAAATCACTGAACCGAAACAAACTAAGGTCTCATTTCGTACACAACCGACCCGGATTGTGCGTCGATTCTTATCATTTCATAAGAACCCCGTCATCATCATCTTTTTGTCTGCCCTCATTGGTATTTTAGCTGGATTGTTATGTACCTATTTTGATATTGCCATCTCTTGGGTACTGGATGGACGTAAAGATTTTGTCGCATCGCAAGGTGGAGTGGGCTTTATCACCGTCATTGGTGTCGTTATTTCAAGCTCATTGCTCGCCTGTTTCGGTTTTTATCTGGTGCATCGATTCGCACCGGAAGCTTCTGGCTCTGGTATTCCTGAAATCGAAGGCGCACTAGATGACGTTCGCCCAGTACGCTGGTGGCGCGTTATTCCCGTTAAATTTTTTGGTGGTATTGGTACGATTGGTGCGGGAATGGTACTGGGTCGTGAAGGTCCATCGGTACAAATGGGCGGTAGCGTCGGTAAAATGATCTATGATATTTTCCGCGTTAAAGATAAAGAAGGCCAACACACATTAGTCGCTTCAGGTGCCGCAGCAGGTTTAGCCGCAGCATTTAATGCGCCGCTGGCAGGTATTATGTTTGTGGTTGAAGAGATGCGACCACAATTTAGATATAACTTGGTATCGATAAAAGCCGTGATGATTGCTGCAATTATGGCAACCATCACTTGCCGAGTATTACGTGGCCAAGATGCCATGATTACCGTCCCGATTTATGATGCAGCACCATTATCTTCATTAATACTATTTCTATTATTGGGCATGATTTTTGGCATTATAGGCGTGGCTTTTAATCGTATGGTTGTCATTACCATGGACGCATTTGCCCTATTTCATCGCAACGAACAAAAACGTTTTCTCCAACTAGGAGCCTTACTTGGTGCGTTTTTTGGCTTAATGTTGATGTTATTACCCAAACTCACAGGTGAAGGCGTTAACTTAATCCCTTTAGCCACCCATGGTAGCTTTAGTTTATCGGTTTTATTCTTACTCTTCTTTGCACGATTAGCGACCACTTTAGCCTGCTTTAGCTCCGGAGCACCCGGTGGCGTATTTGCACCAATGCTCGCGCTAGGCACACTCTTTGGAACCTGTTTTGGCACTATTTGTGCTGATCTGTTCCCACAAATGCACCTTGATCCTGGCATGTTTGCTATTGCAGGTATGGGCGCTTTATTTGCAGCGACAGTAAGAGCACCGGTGACGGGTATTTTATTAGTGATGGAACTCACCCATAACTATGATCTTATTTTGCCATTATTAATCACCACCTTGGGTGCAACAATGGCAGCTCAAGCTCTTGGCGGAAAACCTATTTATAGTCAATTATTGGCGAGAACACTTGCTAAACAAAAAGCCCAACAGGCTCAAGTCGAAGCTGACAAAGTTGATGCTCAAATGCAGCAGTCACAACCGCCAGCAGGTAATTAGACACACAAATAATCTGAGATAGCGAACTGCTATCTCAGATTATTAATTGATGGTAAACTGCCCACCAGCAAAACTTAGGTAAGCACTTAAGTCTATTTATTTTGTATCTAGAGATAAAACCCCATGAGCGATTCAGCAAAAATGTTAGCCAAAATCACCGCAATGACTCCAGAAGCACGTTACGACCATATGGTTGAAGAGATCAAAGCCAATAAAGTTATTTGGACACTACAAGATAACGATGGTTGCGTGATGCTAACCACTGAAGATGAAGATTGCATCCCAATGTGGCCAAGCGAAGAAGCTGCTGCATTATGGGCCGTTGATGATTGGCAAGATTGTGAGCCGTTAGCGATTGAGCTAGGCGAATGGCAAGAGCGTTGGGTATCTGGTATGGAAGATGACGAGTTATTCGTTGCAGTATTCCCAGTCCAAGATGACCTAGGCGTTGTTGTTGCCCCATTTGAATTAGATCAGCGCTTAACGCCTAAGACTCGTCACTAATTAAAAAAGGTTATAGTTAATGAGTTCAGACACTAATAAATTACCAAAACGCTTGCTTATATTGGCCATCATTTACTTCGTTATTGCAGTAGCTGGGTTAGCCATGAGTTCAAGTATTTTATTATGGTTATTATTAGCCCTCATTAATATCGCCGTACTTGGCAAACAAAAAGCCGGTCTAATGATGCTAAAGGCACTTGGGGTCGCTCAACTGCTGTTAGTCAGCTTTGTTTCGCTTATTTGGCTTAATCCAAGCAGCTTACAACAAGAGCCTTGGTTTGAGATCCTACAGCAACAAACTTGGCTACATCAGCCATTATTACTGGTTGCGATTATTGCCTTGGCAATTGCCACGTTATGGGTAAGTTTCAGCCATAAAGTCAGCCATTATTGCCAGCCCAATATTAATTTAAATATTATGCAGTAATAAATAATATCAGTGATATAAAAGAATTTGCCAATAAAAAAGCCGTCATAATGACGGCTTTTTTGATGTTGATATTTGCACTTAGCAAAGTTAAATAGAAAAACTCGCACCACAACCACAAGTTGTTGTCGCATTAGGGTTTTTCACAAAGAATCTTGAACCTTCAAGCCCGAAGTGTAATCCACTTCACCGCCCACTAAATACTGTAAGCTCATAGGGTCAACAACGAGTTGCACCCCTTGTTTCTCAACAGTAAAGTCACCTTCGTTAACTTTCTCATCGAAAGTAAAACCATACTGAAAACCAGAACAACCACCGCCTGTTACGTAAACACGCAATTTAAGCGCATCATTCTGTTCTTCTTCTAGCAAGCTTTTAACTTTTTCTGCTGCCGCATCAGTAAAGTGAATTGGCAAAGCATCTTGGGCTTGTTCTGTCATTACTACCTCTATACATCAGTTTATGCCGTGGATTATCTAATACCCGACTAATTTGTTCAAGTATTACGCAGAATATCTGCCACATTAAATACTTGTTCAGTCATGCCGACTTTCTTACCTCGGCCTGCTGGCACCTTGATCACTATCTCAACTTTACTCAATGTAAAATCTGTTGGCAGCACAAACTCCGCCTCAATGTTTTCAAAATACTTAAAACTAAACTTGCTCTTAATCTCAATTAATTCATCAAGTTTATAACGCTTAGCTGCGCTATTTTCAATACCAACCAATACAATTTCAGCATGACCTTTTATGGCCGATTTTTGTTTACTCAGCTGAGTTAAAATCAACTTTAGCTGATATTGATTCGGTAATAATCCTTGAGTTAATTCTACTCCGTGTATTGCCACACCGTTAACAATATTTTCAGGTGCCATAATGCTGCGATAAAAACCGAGTTCATGAGCTAACTGTTGTTGTTTACCAATCTCTTCGGCAAATAATTTTTGCATCTGTTCATTGGCTTGGCGCGATACGCTTAATGCGACTTCTCTTTTAGCCAGTAATTTTCTTAATTGGTCGTTTTCAGCTTCAAAAGGGTTAACCTCAACCACGGTAACTGCTGGCTTAGTTTGTAATTGTTGCCATCCCTTGTACAGCATAATACTGCTTAGGCCACCAATGATCAGTGCCACGGCAAAAAGCCAGCTGTAAGGTTTTAAATATTGGAGATGTACTTGCAGTCGCGCAGTATAACGCTGATAATTTGCCATTATAGCAACAATTCCTTATAACTCATTACTTAGCATTTACATTTAAATTAACGTATCCGCCATGGATTAGGTTGGGCTTAAGTGCAGCAAACAATAACAACAAAAATAGCGAATATAAAAACCTATTTGCGCACCAGACTCAAAGATCAACTTTCGCAATCTAAGATCACCGTCCAATTATGCTTATTGGCAGTGGTCTTTTCGGTGTTGGCTTCAGCGGTGATTGTATTGTTTCGGTTGCTTATCGAATGGGCCAATAACGCCACTCAAACCACAAATCTCGATTTTACGGTGATAAGTTATGACTGGCGAGTGCTACTGCCGCTTTTTGGTGCCTTTTTTATTTGGATTTTTGCAAAACTGGGATCAAAACGTTACAAACGTATGGGCATCGCTTATGTACTACATAAAGTAAAAATTTATTATGGCAAGATCCCACTGGCTTCAATTCCTGCGCAATTCTTTCAAGCCTTCTTCGCATTAGCAGGCAATTTTTCAGTAGGTAAAGAAGGTCCAGCAGTTCACTTAGGTGCAGCTTGTGCCAGTATTCTAGCAGAGCGCTTTCAACTGCCTAATAACAGCGTCCGCATTATGTGTGCCAGTGGTATAGCAGCGGGAATAGCGGCAATATACAATGCTCCATTAGCCGCCGTTATTTTTGTATTTGAAGTGATCCTTCGTGAGTACAAAATCCATTATTTTTTCCCGATTATGATTGCCGCTATTTGTGGCACCTTATCAAGCCGTCTATTTTTTGGTGATGTGCATGAGTTTGAAGCGATTCAAGTTATCCATATCCCATTAGATCATTACCCATTACTCGCTGTTGGTGGCCTTATTTTAGGCTGCGTTGCAGCGGCCTTTAATTACGGTTTACTGTTTGTTACCGCGCGCCATCAGCATAAACCCTTGTACCAACGTTTACTTCTCGCAGGTATCGTAACTACATTAATTGGCTTAATTTACCCACAAGCGCTGGGTTCTAGTGATTTAGCGATTGACCATGTATTAAGTCAAAATCCGGGCTTAATACTATTACTCGGATTACTGGTCGCTAAAGCCATAGCCACCATTGCCGCCATCGGTTTAGGGGTTCCCGGCGGCTTAATTGGCCCACTTTATGGATTGGGTGCGATCATTGGCGCGATTCTGTCGATGGCAATCGCCAGTATTTTCCCCTCTACCGCACCTTTTATCGGTTTATATACCGTAATAGGCATGACCGCAATGATGGGAGTTTGTCTAAGTGCACCACTTGCCGCTTTGGTTGCGCTACTTGAGTTAACCAATGATGCCTCGATTATCTTGCCTGCAATGTTTGTCAGTATTCCTGCTTACTTGCTGGCTTATCAAACCTTTAAAACTAAGCCCATATTTTTACAGCAATTAACCATTATGGGATTGGAATACAAAGTGCCAGTAGTGGAATTAGGACTACAAAAGATAGGTGTTCGTGCCGTGATGAATCGTAATTTTGTGGTGGTGAATCAACAGCCGCAGTTGCTACTTGAAGTGATGAAGCGCGCAGAGGGCCGTCCGGTATTATTTCGCAATAAACAGCATGAAATCGAAATGGTACAACTGGCAATGCACAATAATGATAACGCCTCCTCATTATCACACCATAAAATAGAGGGGGTCAGTGATAATATGACCCTCTGTGAAGTCTATCGCTTACTCGCACCAACTCGCACCGGTGAAGTCTATGTTTATCAAGATTCAACTGATAATATTATTGGGGTGATTGGCTGGCGCGATCTGTATCAGCAAATACGTCAAGCACAGGAATAAGCCATGCTTAAAAGTTGTAAATACAGCTCAATATTAGCCCAAATTTATATTTAAACGTCAAATATAACTAACTGTGAACTGTGACCTTGAAAACAATTTGAACAACTTCACAATAGCGACCAAGAAAAGATTATCGATAGCACGCATATCATTGTACTATCTATCGCTCAAATCAATGTTAACCAAAGCATCTTGCTCGTCTAACCTTGATACCCAATTTTTTTAGATAAGCAGCTCGTCACTGCTTGTTGGATATTTATAAAGTGGGAAGCCATTATCTCCCACCATAATTAAGGATTAACCATGACCCGTTCTGAAGCCTTATTTGAACAAGCTAAGCACTGCATTCCTGGTGGTGTAAACTCACCAGTTCGCGCCTTTAATGGTGTTGGTGGTACGCCTCCATTTATCGAAAAAGCCGATGGTGCTTATATTTTTGATGCTGATGGCAACAAATATATCGATTTTGTTGGCTCATGGGGCCCGATGATCTTAGGTCATAACCACCCTGCTATCCGTGAAGCAGTTCATCAAGCCGTTGAGAATGGTCTTTCTTTTGGTGCGCCAACAGAACTTGAAATTAAGATGGCTGAAAAAGTGATTGAGATGGTGCCATCAATTGAACAAGTGCGTATGGTAAGCTCTGGTACTGAAGCGACTATGAGTGCTATCCGTCTTGCTCGTGGTTTCACTAACCGTGATAAGATTTTAAAGTTTGAAGGTTGCTACCATGGCCACGCCGACTGCTTACTTGTTAAAGCAGGTTCTGGTGCATTAACACTAGGCCAACCAAGCTCTCCAGGTATCCCAGAAGACTTTGCTAAGCATACTCTGACTGCGGTATATAACGATTTAGAGTCTGTTAAAGCCCTATTTGAACAATACCCAGATGCAATCTCTTGCATTATTTTAGAGCCAGTTGCTGGCAACATGAACTGTATTCCACCAATCCCAGGTTTCTTAGAAGGCTTACGTGAGATTTGTGACCAATACGGCGCATTGATGATCATTGACGAAGTGATGACTGGTTTCCGTGTATCTAAGAGCGGCGCACAAGGCCACTACGGTATTACTCCAGACTTAACTACTCTAGGTAAAGTCATTGGTGGCGGTATGCCTGTTGGCGCGTTTGGCGGCCGTAAAGACGTAATGCAATATATTGCACCAACGGGTCCAGTATACCAAGCGGGTACTCTATCTGGTAACCCAATTGCAATGAGCGCAGGTTTAGCGCAAATGGATCAACTATGCCAACCAGGTATTTATGAAGACTTAAGCGCTAAAACAAAGCGTGTAGCTGAAGGCTTTAAAGCTGCGGCTGATAAGCATGGCATCCCGATGGCAATCAACTATGTTGGCGGTATGTTTGGTTTCTTCTTCACTGATGAGCCACAAGTGACCTCATTTGACCAAGTAACTAAGTGCAACATGGATCAATTCCGTGCGTTCTACCACGGCATGCTAAACGAAGGCATCTACTTAGCACCGAGTGCTTATGAAGCTGGCTTCCTATCTATGGCACATGGCGAAGATGAAATTGCAGCAACATTAGCCGCTGCAGATCGCGTGCTAGCAAGCATGAAGTAAATTCGATTTATTCGGATTTTAAAAGGGACCGAATGGTCCCTTTTTGCTATCTTGACTACAACACCGCTGGCACTTTAAATTGATAGCCATCAATCGCTAATACGATATCTCGCGGTCTAATTTCAATAATATCAAGCTTACCGTTAATCTTATCCCCTTGTTGTAACTCTTGACCATCAACATTCAACCAACGTTGACTGGGATCAGAAGCGTAAACATGGGCATTAATATTAAACTCTGGCACCTGTAGCTGTACTCCGGCAGGGAGTTGTCCATAACTTGGAATGGTATCTTTAGGCGTTGCCGGAATAGGATCAAGCGTCGGTTTCGTCACAGGTTTCGCCACTGATTTTTCCGCTTCGACCTCTTTTAACGCCTGCTCAAATGCGGCCAATAAATTATTGTCAGCGCCATGACGGCTCTCAGTTTGCTTTGCTTGAGTTTCAACTTTAGTCACTTCAGTTTTAGTCGATAAGCCGACATCTTTAGCCGCTTGCTGAACCTCATTCTGTAATGACGCTAATAATGCTTTGCCTTGCTCGTTAGCATTCGCGCCTAAAATCACAGGCTCTGCACTATTTTGTGAAGTAGCTTGCATCACAGGCTTAGGCTCTGGCACAGCGGTGATCACTGGCGCGGCCATCATGGCGGGTAACGCAACCGTCTGCGCAAGCTGCACACTATCTTGAGCGAGCCCTTTCACGTTACTGTTTTCATTTACTGTAGGCACAAGTGTTTTACTTTGTTGATAAACAGCTACCCCATAAGCGGTGCCAGCCCCTGCTAACGTTCCAGCAATCAATGCCGCAATCGTCATATAAAAAGGTCGGTAGTTACGCTTAACCGCAGTTTTATATAAGGGTCTTGGTGCACTTAATGGATCTTGATTGTGTTGCTGCTGCGATTTACTGACAGCATCTAATAAAATAGACATTAGTGATGCTCCTGCTTATCAGAAAGTCTTGGCCCTTGTTGACTCAAATATAAATTTAGCTGAATCAAGGTTTGCGCCCCTGCGATGCCATCATCAATTAAGCCATGCTGTCGCTGAAAGCGCTTCACTAATTGCGTTAACGCTACGTCGAACCCAGCTAATGGTCGATGGGGTAACTGATAAACTTGGGCTAATGCATCTGCCAGCCACTGTACTTTAGCCAAACTAGAATTGTGGCCAATCAAGCCTGATGGGGTGCTATCTGCTTTATAAAATAACTCAAAGGTGCCACTAAAATGGTGACTAAACCATGTTCGTTGCACCCAAAATTGTTGTGTTCCTAATTGCAATAACAACTGTTCACCTTTAACAGCCACTAAAGTGGCATAAAAAGGCTGTTCATTATCATCCAACATATAAACCACGGCAGGGTAATTTAATTTAGCTAATGTCAGCCAATTACCTTGCTGTTGATAACATTGCAAACCTTGTAGCATCGCAGACTGGCAGGCGGTTTTAGCTTGGTAAGGCACGGCATGCCATAATCCTAATAATGCTGTTAAAGCGGTGTCAGGTTGATGGTTTGCTGCGATCGCTTGGGTAAAGAATGCATCATCAGCAGTGCTATCATTGTTCACTTCTGAGGCTTCAGAGTTCATCGAGGTCGTCACTCTGGCATCAGTATAATGTTGATTAACAACAAAATAGCTCATGGTAAATGCCACACAAAAGAATATGCCAGCAAGCCAAGGCCAATAGCGAGTACGGTCGGTTTGCGATTGTGTTCCCAGCACCTCATTGGCGGCTAAATCAATCATGTAAGGAGAGATAGAGCTTCCCCTCTACCGTAAGCCGCCATTAATGCCCGTTCACAAAGTAAGTTCACTAAACGCGGTATGCCGCCACTGTATTTATGTAAGGCTTTTATCGCACTGCTGCTAAACAGAGGTTGATGCCGCCCAGCAACTTGTAATCTGTGCTGCACATATAAACCCACTTCCTCTTGGGTTAATGGCATAAGGTGATAACGAGCCGTGATCCGCTGCGCTAACTGTCGTAACTCTTGGCGCTGCAATAATTGTTGTAATTCAGGCTGGCCAATCAGAATAATTTGCAGTAGTTTCTTGGTGTCGGTTTCTAAATTGGTCAGTAATCGCAACTGCTCTAACACTTCAGCCCGCAGGTGCTGTGCTTCATCAATAATTAATAAGGTATGACGTCCCTGCTGATGATTGTTTAATAAAAATTGACTAATAAGATCGGTTAACTGCTTTAGCGTTGGCTTATCACCATATTGGATCCCCAGCTCATCACACAAGGTCGCTAGCAATTCAAGTTCAGTTAACGATGGATTTAGAATAAAGGCAGTATCAGTCGTCTCAGGCAACTGCTTTAATAAACAACGAGATACAGTAGTTTTACCGGTACCCACTTCGCCCGTTAATAATACAAACCCGCCGGTTTCCCCTAACCCGTAGGTTAAGTGGGTTAGCGCTTCTCTGTGTCTATCACTTAAAAATAAAAACTGTGGATTCGGCGCAATTGAAAATGGAATTTCATTTAGGCCAAAAAATGCCTGATACATGTCTCAAGCTATCCTTAAAAAACAATGACGGCTCAAGGTAAAGCCTACAGCTAAAGTTGTCAAAGGCTTTAATAACGGCTTATGGTAAACTAAATTCAATTATTTTGATTTGGATAAGCTCTTGAAAACATACTTAGTTGGCGGCGCAGTACGCGACTCTTTATTACAACTTGAGATAAAAGACAGAGACTATATGGTCGTCGGTGCAACTGTAGAGCAAATGCTTACTGCAGGTTATAGACAAGTCGGTAAAGACTTCCCTGTTTTTTTGCACCCAAAAACCTCGGCAGAATATGCTTTGGCGCGCACTGAGCGCAAAACAGCTGCGGGTTATGGTGGTTTTAGTGTCCATGCCGATAAAGATGTCACCCTTGAACAAGATCTCTTACGCCGAGACTTGACCATTAACGCGATTGCTCAAGATGAGTCGGGACAATTATTCGATCCTTATAACGGCATCGAGGATATCAATAACCGCGTTCTAAGACATGTATCAGACGCCTTTATTGAAGATCCACTTCGAGTCTTACGCGTTGCCCGTTTTGCCGCGCGATTTGCGCATTTAGGCTTTACCATTGCTGATGAAACCATGGCATTAATGCAACAGATTAGCCAAAGCGGTGAATTACAAGCATTAACAGCGGAGCGAGTTTGGCAAGAGCTTGAACGAGCATTAGCCACTGACAGTCCGCATTGTTTTTTTGAAGTACTACGTCAATGCGGTGCACTCAGCATTTTATTGCCTGAATTAAATAACTTATTTGGCGTACCGCAACCTGCGCAATGGCACCCTGAAATCGATACAGGCATCCACACTCTGATGGTATTAACCGCAGCAAGCCAGCTCTCATCACAAACCAAAGTGAGGTTTGCCGCTTTGGTCCACGATCTCGGTAAAGCCGCCACACCAGCAGAACACTGGCCAAAACATCATGGTCATGGCCAACTTGGCATTAAGCTCATTAAACAACTATGTGAACGTTTAAGAATTCCTAATGACTATAAAGAATTAGCAATTCTTGTTAGCGATCTACACCAAAACATCCATAACGCTTATGAATTAAAAGCTGAGACTATTATTAAACTGTTTGATAAAGCCGATATCTGGCGTAAACCGCAACGCTTGCAAGAGATCTTGCTCTGTTGTGAGGCCGATGCCAAGGGGCGCACAGGCTTTGAAAATAGTGACTATCCACAAGCTCACTATATCGAGCAATGTTATCAAGCAGCGCTTACGGTAGTGATAAAAGATATTATTGATGCAGGCTTTACAGGCGCAGCAATCAAGCAAGAATTAGCACAACAAAGAATAGAAAAGGTTAAATTAATAAAAGCTAATTTATGTAATTAACTGCAATAAAAATGAGTAAACATTGACTCAAATGATAAAAAAAACCACACAATTTGAAGGTTTAAGTTATTTTTCGTAGCAAAAAATAATAGCTATGACATAATTAGCGGGGTATCAGCTGCATTAGGTGGCTGGACCTCTATAATCTATTTGTAAGGGATGAACTCCATGAACAAGAAAATGATGATGCTTGCTGGTGTTGCTATGACTGCAATGTTAGGTGGTTGTGCTAACACTTCTGCGCTAGAAGAAAGTGTTGCAAACCTAGGTAACAAAGTTGATCAACTATCAACTCAAGTTGGTGCTCTTAAATCTGAGCAAAGCAACCTATCTGCAGACGTTAAAGACGCAAAAGCTGCAGCTATGGACGCTCAAGCTGAAGCTCAGCGCGCTAACGCACGTATCGACAACATTGCTACTTCTTACAAGAAGTAATATTGTTGATAGAGAATTAGCATTTCTTGACTAATTCTTGAGGCTTGGCTTTCATTGCTTATCGCAGTGGCCAAGCCTTAAATTTATCTGCTTGATTATATTCTTATTAATTAAAGATCATTCGACAACGCCACGCCTCAGTCACACACTTTAACCATTCTTGTTTAATATCGAAATATTAGAACAAGCTAATCGGTGCAGAACATACCACAACATTTTAAATGATATTGATTCTCATTTGCAATTGTAATAATCTGTATCCAGTTCAGTTATTAGGTTATTGCTATGCAAGTGATTACAGCGTCAAATTCAATTGCTCAACCCAAGTTTAAAATCCCATTAAAGCAAAAGTTGATGCTCATCGGCCCCGCATTTATCGCCGCGATTGGTTATATCGATCCGGGTAACTTTGCCACTAATATTGAAGCAGGCGCAAGCTTTGGTTATCAGCTACTGTGGGTGGTACTGTGGGCCAATCTAATGGCGATGCTAATCCAATATCTTTCTGCCAAATTAGGCATTATTACGGGTAAAGATCTTGCAGAACATCTACGAGATCACCTACCCAAATGGGCAATTGTACCTTATTGGTTACAAGCTGAAGTTATTGCAATGGCAACTGATTTAGCAGAATTTATCGGCGCAGCGGTAGGTTTCCAATTACTATTTGGTATCAGCTTAATGCAAGGCGCAGCGATTACCGCCGTTGTCACCATGACCATATTAATGATCAGCAACCGTGGTCAAAAGCCTCTTGAATTAATTATTGCCAGCTTACTTTTATTAGTCGCCGTCATTTATGTGGTTGAACTGTTTATTGCTAGCCCAAATGTCAGTCATATGGCACATGGTATTTTACTACCAACTAAATGATCCTAAGCAAGTCTATTTAGCCGCAGGTATTTTAGGCGCAACCGTCATGCCACATGTGATTTATCTACATTCAGCATTATTTAAAAATAGCTATGGTCTATCAAAACAAGTCCGCTTAAAGTCTACCCGAACAGATGTACTGGTCGCCATGTCGATTGCAGGTTTTGTTAATATCGCCATTATTGCGATGGCCGCTGCAGTATTCCATTACTCAGGCCACCAAACCGTTGCCGAAATAGAAACAGCCTACTTAACCCTAACCCCGCTTGTTGGTCACAGTGCCGCTATCCTATTTGGTGTATCTCTGGTTGCCTCAGGTTTATCATCAACCGTTGTTGGCACCATGGCTGGTCAAGTGGTCATGCAGGGATTTGTGAAGTTTAAAATTCCCATGTTATTAAGGCGTGTATTAACCATGCTACCTGCATTTGTCGTGATTGCGATGGGCATCAATACCACTGAAATATTGGTCATGAGCCAAGTGGTCTTAAGCTTTGGTATTGCACTGGCATTAATTCCATTATTGAAGTTCACTAATGACGTAAAATTAATGGGACAGTTTGCCAATAGCCACTGGGTTAAGTACGCAGGGATTGTAATTGTAGCTTTGGTATTAGCATTGAATGCATATCTACTGGTAACACTTGCCTAATAACCAACAAAGCCCACTCGTTGTGAGCTTTGTTGCATTAAAAATTAGCATCCAGAGTCAATAAGCTCTAGTGAATATTGAGAAGCCATGCCTGCTTGATAACGAATATAACAAGCAGTAGAAGTTATTTCTGCAACTGAACTGGGTTGTTGGCCTACTTTATTTAAAAAGCTGATATACAATGCCCACCATTGACTACCATCACCTAACGGATTGGCTTCTGGCGTATAAAAGACAACGATACCTTGATTTGCAAAATCAGGCATTGAAATAGCTTCTAGCAGTTCAGGAACCCCATTATTATCAGGGTCGTTTGCATAAGGTAAACCGTTTACCGTTGTCACTCCATTAATCACTAGCTCGTTATAAGTATCAAAATTAACGCCATCTATTCGAGCTTGCATCATCATTAAATTGGCCGAGCTAGCAATAGAACCTTTTAATGTTTGTAATACCAACTTGATTAAGAAAGTGATCATTCAGCGGGAGTTCAAGGTACTGTAGACAAGGCGGACATTTGAACGGAATAGTTATTCTATTTTGAAAATGTTCAACGCAGTATACAGTGCCTTGAAACCCGCACGAAGTGAGCTTTTCAGGCCTTTCCATTTCGATGTTGCATTGATTTGAAAGGGAATAGCCATTACTGCATCAATGCGCCTAGAACTGAAAAGGCTGACAAGCTCTGAATAGATCACATCTTTAATCAAATTGGTATAATACACTTCGCTGTGCATCACTGCTCATATTGATAAATTTAGGAGCAGCTACAACCGCTAAAATGCCTAATATAATAATAACAACAACTAATTCAATTAAGGTAAATCCATTTACTCTACGCATTCGTTATCCCATGCTCAATACAGCAGTCATCATGTACACTGTATTATGAATAAATTGCTCTTAAGGCTCAATTAGCCGAAATAACCAAATTTAATCGCTTGTATAAACAAAAGAGCCCACAATAATGTGGGCTCTTTGGTGTTAACAGCTATAAATTTAATTCTCAGCACTCATCTCTGCTTGACCTAACCATTGATAATGTTGATTAGGTTTACGGCTCACAAGACCTTCAGTCTGAAGCTGTTTAAATAGCTTATCAACTTCTTCGGTATTAAGCTTGAATAAGCGTGCAATTGCACGTTTTGAGCAATTAACGCGATTGTCACTTAATGCTTCAATGACTAATTCATAGGTTGATTTTTCAGGTTCTACCTCTGTCGACTGAGGCTCTTGCTGGCTATCCTCAGTCGCAAATTCCGTTTTCATCGGCGCTAATAGACGCTCTGTTGCTTCTGGCGTCATCGGTGTATAGGCATCAAATGTCATTGGTTGATTACGGTAGAACTGGTGTCTAAAACGAACCTCCTCACCAATTAGACCAACAAAGAAGGCCGCGAAAAAATCCAGTAAGACCGCAAGGAATACCACTAATCCTAATTGTGCGGCTTGGCTGGTGATATGCAATGATTGCGCAATACTATCAATTAACCCAATCACAGAACCTTGGCCAACAACAGGTAAACTGTCACGCTCCATCGCTAGCTTTTGTTGCTCTTCGCGTAGCTTAGCATTTTCAACCTGAATACGTTTTACGCCGGTGGCGATACGCTCCATCTCAATATACTTTTCTGCCGCTTCATTATTAAGTGCAATCTGCTTATCAATGGCAGTAATCTGCATATTAAACGCATCGACTTTACTTTGCTGAATATTGACATGCTCTTGCGCTTTATTGGTCGCACTATTGATACCACCAATTGAGCCACCAATCGAAATAGCCGCTAAAATGCCATAAAATACCAATGCCGTTAATGCGCCTGAGTAGTTACCTCTAGAGCGACGCTCACCCACTTCATACCAAGCAAAAAACTTACCGAGTTCAAAAATAACCGCTAATGAACCAAACAGGAACTTCATTAATGGATCATCGTCGATTGACAAGAATAGTAATAATGAAAACACAATTGAGGCAGCAATAGATGCGCCAGTAAAACTATAAACCGTCCACATCGCGAACGGTCCTTTAGGGTATCTAACAGGTATATTTTGATTGTACAGCATAGTAAAGAGATCTATCGTCGAGAGCTAAACGCAATAACTGCAATTATGCAGTCAGAAAAAGGCTTGCAGGATACCTTAAAATTAACTAACTCCCTAAAAAACAGCATAAAAAGCTGACACTTTGCCGATAATATATGCAAATTAACTATTTGAGTTCAATTTTAATACAATAAAAAACCACCCGTAGGTGGCTTTCTTTACATAACCGTATTGCTTAATTAAGTTGCACTTGAGCGGGCAAGCCACTTTGCGCAAGTAAAGCATCTGTCACTTTACGAGAATCTACGTCAGCTTGAGTAGTAAACTTAAGTGCTTGTTGCGAAAGCTTAATCACATTTTGGCTGCCATCAGAGCGAGAAAGTGGCGAGTAAACTTCAAAAATTTTAACGCCATTAGGCTCATTTGAAAATTTAACAGGCTGATTAATAATCCGTACCGGTTCGCCATATTTAACCTTATCAAACAACCATTCAATATCATCAGGGTTTAAGCGAATACAACCGGCACTGACACGCATTCCCACGCCAAAATCTTTGTTGGTACCATGGATCAAATAACTGCCATCACCATAAGCCAACTGCATAGCAAACTTACCTAATGGATTGTCAGGTCCCGCAGGTACGATACGCGGTAACACCTCTCCCCGTTCCTCTAAGTGCTCTTGACGAATACTGGCTGGAGGTGTCCAGCTTGGATTAGGAATTCGGGCTTTAATTTTAGTGGTCATTTCAGGCGTTTCCCGCCCGACACGACCAATACCAATTGGAAATACGTGCACTTCACGTTTATTTTTTGGATAAAAATACAAACGTAATTCAGGTAAATTGATCACGATTCCTTTATACGCGGTATCAGGCAATAACATTTGGGTTGGAATAATCAAATCCAATCCCGGCGTTGGAAGAAATGGGTCCACGCCAGGATTACTTTCCATCAACTCCAAAATACCGACATTATATTGTTTAGCAATCGTTTGAAAATATTCACCCTTTTGCACAATATGATGCTGGATTTCTCCGATTAACCGACTGCCATTAGTCGGCAAAGAATAAACGTTTGCCCACGTACTGGCAGACATTAATAATGCCAATCCCAAAATAATTACGCGCATAAATTGTACCTATTATTATAGTTTTAAGCCTGTTTTACAGCCAAGGTTACCACAAAATCAAACTCTAATTGATTAATGGCATGACTACCGATTTCATGTCTAACCTTATCATTTGCACGCCAAGCGTAAGGCGTTGTATCAAGTAGTGTTAACGCATTTTCACCACTAACATCAACGGTATATCGCACCTCTTTATTAGCAACCAATGACACTGTTTTAGGCAGATTTAAACTAAATGGTTTTTCAGTTAAATCAGGATAAATATGTTGTTTCAGTTGCCATAAATGACGAGGACCAGGTGACACTGTCAATAACAAGCCATTAGGCTTCAATACGCGAACAGCCTCTTTGCCTTTCAATTGCTGATCGATAACCGTCACTAAATCAAGACTATTATCAGCAAAAGGTAAGGTTTTATGACTGACTAAGAAATACTGACTGACACTATCAGTTTTAGTGGCAGCAAATAGTGCATTTTCAGCTTCACTCAAACCCCATTGTTGTAACGCTAACTGCGGTAATTGCAGTGCTAACTGCTCAGCAAGCGCACGAATATAAAAACCATCACCACAATTTAAATCACAATGTAATACTTGCTGATGCTGAGCTAATTGGTCAGCCAATAATGTCGCCATTTGCTCAACAACAGCATCAAACATGCCAGAAGCCAACATGAACTTTTTAGCACGTAAAACTTGTCTTGAGTCGGTATCTACCCGTTTTTTAGGTAAACCAAAGACCCAATAACCCTGCTGATTACGGTCAAAGTGATGTTTATTATCACAATGTAAACCTTGTGATTGCTGATGAATATGCAACGCTTGTTGGCACGTTGGACACTGAAATAAAGCTGACATTAAATAACCTTGTTAACGCCAAAATTGGCATCATTTATTACAGAAAAATAAAACCGCACAGGAATATCCCAAGCGCTAAACGATAAATCACAAATGGCATCATGCCCATCTTGCTAATCACTTTCAAAAACAAGTGAATACAAAGATATGCTGCGGCAAAAGACATCACTACACCAAGCGCTAATGCTTGATAGTCAATAGCAACACCTTCACTGACTAAATCTTTACCCATTAATAATGCCGCGCCTAAAATCACAGGAATCGACATTAAGAATGAAAAACGCGCGGCGGCTTCACGCTTTAGGCCTAACATTAATGCGGCAGTAATAGTTGCACCTGAACGTGAAGTACCAGGAATTAATGCTAACGCTTGCGCAAAACCAATTAATAAAGCCTTACGCCACCCCGTCTGATATTCAGTTAATTCATCACGCGACATTTTATCTGCCAACCATAATAATAAACCAAAAATCACGGTGGTAATCGCAATCACACCGGGACCACGTAAATGGGTTTCAATCATATCCTTAAAGGTGAAGCCCAGAATAACAGCGGGCAATGTCGCTAAGATAATCCACCAAGCAAGTTTGCTGTCATCACTGTGCTGACCTTTAAAAATGCTAGCCAGCCACGCCGTCAACATCGCCCAAATTTCTTGCCTAAAATATAATATTACCGCTAATAACGAACCAATATGTACAGCAACATCAAATGATAAACCTTGATCCTGCCAACCGAATAACTGTGCAGGTAAAATAAGATGTGCCGAGCTTGAAATAGGTAAAAATTCTGTCAATCCCTGAATTAACGCAAGAATAATAACTTGTAAGGTATCCATGTTGTTCCCTGAAAATTGAGTTATTGAGGTGCAACCCAATTAAACTCGATTGGCCATAATTGTTGTTTATTTTTATCGTAAGCTTGCCATAACTCTTGGTAAGTCTGGTGCGTTCCGGGATGACACATTTGCGGTGCAATATCCGCTAATGGCCATAGCACAAAAGCATTTTCAGTCACTTCAGCGCGAGGTAATACTATTGGTAATTGACACACTAAATCGTCATACAATAAAAGATCGATATCGACCGTACGAGAGCTGAACTTTTTAGCCCCTAAAATACGCCCATGACGGCTCTCTATCTGCTTAAACTCAGCAACAGTTTGCTCAATCGTCAATGTTGTTTTAGCAGCCACCACCATATTTAAAAAATTGTCGCCAGCAAAGCCAACAGACTCGCTCTCATACACAGGTGATAACGCGACTATCTCAAACGCGTCCGACAAATCATTTAATGCTAATGTCAAATGATGCTGTGGCTCAATATTACTGCCTAAGCTAATATAAATAAGCGCCATAATTAGCAATGGCCTCGTTCTATTTCAACACCAACTGCTGCCGCAGTTGGTACTGCACCAGGCTTCATTACTTTAACTTTAACCCATGGCACATTAAATTCGGTCATCACACAGCGCGCCACCATCTCAGCAATGGTTTCAATTAATTCAACAGGCTGTTCAGTGAGCAATGCCGTCAGTCTATTTGCCACAGTTTCATAACATAAAGCATGCTCATAATCGTCTTTAACTGCCGCTAAACGATTATCCCAAGCCATATCTAAATCCAGTAATAAGGTTTGATGAATTTGTTTTTCCCACTCATAAACACCAATAACGGTATCTACCCTAAGCTGACGTATAAGTACCTTATCCATCTCTACTCCAATCACAAAAACAATGAGGTCTGACAAGCTAGCGCGTTGAAAAGGGGTACAATAGCGCTAAATGCAAATAATTACAGCCAAACGGTTTCTTACCACGTTATAACACAGTAGGATAGTGCCACAATTGCTAACACCATCAATTTAGTTTGAGTGATTTAATGATAGCAATGACCGTTTCCCAACTGATGGCAATAATTAAGAGCGCGATAATACCCTAAGACGGATAAGGAAACCAATTTGAGCAGCATCGCTGTTACGATTTTAATGATATTGCTCGCATATCTAGCGGGCTCTATTTCAAGTGCTATCGTCGTATGTAAAATATGGCGCTTACCCGATCCTCGCACTCAAGGTTCAGGCAATCCCGGTGCCACCAACGTACTTCGCCTTGGTGGCGCGCTGCCAGCTATCACCGTTCTATTTTTTGATATGTTAAAAGGGGCGGTTCCAACCTATTGCGCTTATTTGATGGGGATCGATGCAGTCTCATTAGGCTTAATTGCAATTGCGGCATGTTTAGGTCATATCTACCCGCTGTTTTTCGGTTTTAAAGGCGGTAAAGGTGTCGCCACAGCATTAGGCGCAATGGCACCTATTGGTGGTGGTTTGGCACTTTGCCTAATTGCCACTTGGTTATTGTCAGTACTGATTACCCGCTATTCATCTGGCGCGGCGATAATTACCTCATTATCTGCGCCTCTTTTTACTTGGTGGCTAGATGATAGATTTACCATTCCAGTAGCGATGCTTTCAACACTGATTATTATTCGTCATAAAGATAATATAAAACGCTTACTGGCAGGTACTGAGCCTAAAGTCACCGATAAAAAATTAAACAAAAAATAGTCTTACTCCATTAGATACAATAAAGGCGCTCATTGAGCGCCTTTATTTATATTTACCTGCAGATTAATCTACAGCTGGTAACGTATCTAATGGCCAACGAGGCTGACCTTTAACGGCTAAATCTTCAAACACACCTGACTTTAATCGTTGCAGACCAGCATAGGCGATCATTGCGCCATTATCGGTACAAAACTCACCACGTGGATAATAAACTTGGCCACCAATGCTTTGCATCAAGTCGGCTAAAGAGGTTTGTAAACGAGTGTTGGCACTTACGCCACCGGCAATCACTAAGCGGGTATACCCCGTTTGCTTAAGCGCACGGCGACACTTAATCGCTAAGGTATCTACCACAGCTTCTTCAAATGCACGGGCAATATTAGCGCGGGTTTGTAAGTCATCAGGTTCTTTGGCAATGGTATTTGCGGCAAACGTTTTCAAACCTGAAAAACTAAAATCCAAACCAGGTCTATCGGTCATCGGACGTGGAAACTTATAACAATTTGGCTCACCTTGTGCAGCCAATTTCGATAAACGCGGACCACCTGGATAATCTAATCCCATTAATTTTGCATCTTATCGAATGACTCACCAGCAGCATCGTCAACCGACTCGCCCATCACTTCATAACGGCCAATGCCTTTGACATCAACTAACATGGTATGACCGCCTGAAACAAGCAGTGCAATAAATGGAAATTCAGGAGGGTTGTCTTCTAGCATAGGGGCTAACAAATGGCCTTCCATATGATGTACACCAACCGCAGGCTTATCCCAAGAAAACGCTAACGCACGCCCCACACAAGCACCTACCAATAACGCCCCAATTAAGCCAGGACCTTTGGTATAAGCAATGCCATCGAGATCTTCAATACGAGTATTGGCATCCGCTAATGCTTGACGAATTAAAGGCACAATTTTGCGCACATGATCACGCGAAGCCAATTCAGGCACCACTCCACCATAATCCGCATGTAACTTTACTTGGCTATATAATGCATGTGACAACAAGCCTTGTTGCTCATCATAAACAGCAATACCTGTCTCATCACAGGATGTCTCAATACCTAAAACCCGCATCGTATCTCGTCTATTTGTGTAAAAACGGTTAATTCTACTCTGTTACTATCAAGCACTTCAAGAGAGCAATTCCCCTTATAACATACAAATATCACTACTTTTAGCGTACTTTCGATAATAAATTAGCAGCTTAAGCATCTAGTCACTTGCGCCCAGATACAAACCAAATTATTATTCGCAATGGATTTGTATGTGACAAAATTCACCCTTGCAAATCACTTTAGGGGTTTACAAGGGGGGTGCAGTCAGTATAAAATTCCGCACCATTTTAAATCATCTTGAGTCAAGTCATTGACTCGCACAACCTACACCTAAGGGGTGATGGCGTATGCCAATTATTAAAGTACGTGAAAACGAACCATTCGACGTAGCACTACGTCGTTTCAAGCGCTCTTGTGAAAAAGCTGGTATCCTAGCTGACGTTCGCGCTCGTGAATTCTACGAGAAGCCAACAACTGCACGTAAGCGCGCTAAAGCGGCTGCAGTTAAGCGTCTTGCTAAGAAGCTTTCTCGCGAAAACGCACGTCGCGTACGTTTATACTAATCCGTTATGAGCCTAATTGATCAGCTAAAAGACCAAATGAAGAAAGCTATGTTAGCCAAAGAAAAGGCTAAATTAGGCACGATTCGTTTGGCATTAGCCGCCATCAAACAGATTGAAGTGGATACCCGCGAAACTCTGACTGATGACCAAGCTATAGCTGTCTTAACCAAAATGGTCAAACAACGCCGTGATTCGATTGCTCAATATGAAGCAGCAAATCGTCCGGAGTTGGCAGCAATTGAAGCAGCAGAGATTCAAGTAATTGAAACTTTCCTGCCTAAACCTCTGTCAGAGGAAGAAGTTGCTGCAATTATTGATGAAACTATCGCACAGGTAGGCGCATCGACTATGGCGGACATGGGCAAAGTAATGGGTGCACTTAAAGTAAAAGTTCAGGGTCGTGCAGATATGGGTGCCATTGGTGCTTTAATCCGTGCAAAACTGAAGTAAAACGCTTTTAGTGTTACAACAAGCCGTGCTTTTGCGCGGCTTGTTTGTTTTTAATCGCTACAAATGGCAGATAACACGATAATTACATGGCAATTCCTCGTGACTTTATCAATGAGCTAATCGCTCGCACTGACATCGTCGAATTAATCGACCATAAAGTGCCACTCAAAAAAGCAGGTAAAAACTACTCTGCTTGTTGCCCTTTTCATAGCGAAAAATCTCCATCATTTACCGTTAGCCAAGACAAACAGTTTTATCATTGTTTTGGTTGTGGTGCACATGGCAATGCCATCGATTTTGTCATGGAGTACGACCGTTTAGAGTTTCTTGATGCCATTGATGAATTGGCAGGCCAACATGGTTTAGAAGTCCCACGCGAGCAAGGCACCGGCACACGCCGTGATGAAGGTCTTAGCCGAGATTTGTATCAGTTAATGGAAGAAGCCAGTCTTTATTTCCAACATCAACTTAAAGCTGATACTGATAAACAAAAAGTGGTCGATTATCTTGAAATGCGTGGTTTAAGTGACGATGTAGTAAAACATTTCGGTATCGGCTTCGCGCCTGATAGTTGGGATGGTTTATTAAGCCGTTACCGCAGTAATCAAGATGCACAAGATAAACTATTAACCGCCGGAATGGTTATTGCCAAAGACAATGGCCGCCGTTATGACCGTTTTCGCGATAGGCTAATGTTCCCTATCCGTGATCGTCGCGGACGCGTTATTGCATTTGGTGGTAGAGTTTTAGGTGATGGTACACCAAAGTACTTGAATTCGCCGGAAACGCCCATATTTCATAAAGGCAATGAACTTTATGGCCTCTACGAGCTAAAGCAAAAGCATCGTGATGTCGATAAGATCTTAATTGTTGAAGGCTATATGGATGTGGTTGCACTGGCTCAATTTGGTGTCGACTATGCAGTTGCCTCTTTAGGTACATCAACAACAGCAGAACAATTACAGTTATTGCTTCGTAATGCTCACCAAGTGGTGTGTTGTTACGATGGTGATAATGCTGGTAAAGATGCTGCATGGCGTGCTTTAGAAACAGCACTACCACTGTTGAAACCGGGTGACCAGATTAAATTCATGTTCTTGCCCCAAGGGGAAGATCCTGATTCTATGGTGCGTAAAATAGGCAAAACCGCCTTTGAAGCATTAATAGAAAGTGCCCAAAATTTAGCTGACTTTTTGTTTGATACCTTGGCGCAAAAATACGGTACAGATAAAGGCAACTTGGCTAAGCAAGCCATTGCCCTCATTGAAAAAGTTCAAGACACTGTACTGCAAAATTTATTGCTCGAAAATCTTGCACATAAGCTCGGCATGAATAGTGGCGAAGATTTAAAAAAGAAAATTGGTTTTAACACCAAGGTCAGTACACAACCCTTAGCTAAAAAAGGCTTAAAAGGACGTGGAACCCCATTAAGACTGGCGATCGCATTACTATTACAAGACCCAAAAGTAGGTTTTGGTTTAGCCGTGCAACCAGCATTAAAACATATCAAAATGGCCGGTGTTGACCTCTTGATAACTTTGCTAGATATAACTCGAACGCAACAGCTTAGCAGCGCGCAACTACTTGAAGAATTCAGAAATAAACCGGAGCACGGTACTCTGAAAAAAATTGCCCAATGGGAGCATCAAGTGGCGGATGCCAACGTGTTACAAGAGTTTAAAAAGTCCCTGATTTGGTTGAACAATCAATATATTGAGCAACGCTATCAGGAATTGAGCCTAAAACAGACTCATACAAAAGAAGAAAAAGTCCAGCTATCTAAGTTGATCTCTATCATAAAAAATGCGCGTAACACAAAATAACTGTGTGAATCAAGCACTATGACTAGTAAAGAACAACCTAAATAGCCTATAATTGACGATTTGTGCGGCAGTTAAATATTACTGAATAATTAACTGACCCGTCGTTTTATCAGCTACCAAAATTGGATGATATCTATGGATCAAACTCCGCAGTCGCAACTCAAGCTGTTGCTCGCCAAAGGTAAAGAGCAAGGGTATTTAACCTATGCAGAAGTGAACGACCACTTACCTGCAGACATGGTCGATTCTGACCAGATCGAAGATATTATCCAGATGATAAATGACATGGGTATTCGAGTGTTTGAAGAAGCACCTGATGCCGATGACATGATGATGTCGGAAGACAACACAGACGAAGACGCTGCTGAAGAAGCCGCTGCCGCACTGGCTACGGTAGAAAGTGAGCTAGGTCGCACTACCGACCCTGTACGTATGTATATGCGTGAAATGGGTACTGTTGAGCTATTGACTCGTGAAGGCGAAATTGTCATCGCTAAGCGAATCGAAGAAGGTATTAATACCGTACAGAGCTCAGTAGCAGAATATCCTCAAGCGATCTCTATGATCCTTGAGCAATACGACCGTTATGAAGCTGACGAGCTGCGCTTGTCTGATATTATCTCTGGATTTATCAATCCTGATGAAGATGATATTGCCCCAACAGCGACCCACATTGGTTCAGAATTATCAGATGAACAACTTGATGATGAAGACGATGATGACGATGATGACGATGATGACGATTCAGATGATGAGGCGAACAAAGGCCCCGATCCTGAAGAAGCCAAAGAACGTTTTGGTCAACTACGTACAGCTTACGAGCACTCTTTAGCGGTTATTGCAGCTAAAGGCCGTGAGCACCCAGAATCTACACGTACCTTATTTGAAATTGGCGAGATCTTTAAAGAATTCCGCCTAATGCCTAAGCAGTTTGATAGCTTAGTTAGAAATATGCGTGAAATGATGGACAAAGTACGTGTTCAAGAACGTTTGATCATGAAGCTTTGTGTTGAACAAGCCAAAATGCCGAAGAAGAACTTCGTCAAATTGTTCAGCAATAATGAAAGCAGTATCGAATGGTTTAATGCTGAAATGTCAGCAGGCAAGCCATATTCAGACGGTTTAAAACTTGTTGCTGATGACGTTGAGCGTAGCCGCTCGAAACTAGAAGCAATTGAAGTTGAAACAGGTCTTGCAATCATTGCAATTAAAGATATCAACCGTCGTATGTCAATCGGTGAAGCAAAAGCTCGTCGTGCGAAGAAAGAGATGGTTGAAGCAAACTTACGTCTAGTAATCTCTATTGCTAAAAAGTATACCAACCGTGGCTTACAGTTCTTGGATCTCATTCAAGAAGGTAACATTGGTCTAATGAAAGCAGTAGATAAGTTTGAATACCGCCGTGGTTATAAGTTCTCTACTTATGCAACATGGTGGATCCGTCAGGCAATTACACGTTCTATTGCAGACCAAGCACGTACCATTCGTATTCCAGTACATATGATTGAAACTATCAACAAGTTGAATCGTATTTCTCGTCAAATGCTACAGGAAATGGGTCGAGAGCCTTCTCCTGAAGAGTTGGCAGAACGTATGATGATGCCTGAAGATAAGATCCGTAAAGTACTTAAGATTGCTAAAGAGCCAATCTCAATGGAAACCCCTATCGGTGATGATGAAGATTCACACTTAGGCGATTTCATTGAAGATACAACGCTTGAGCTACCTTTAGACTCTGCAACTAGTGAGAGCTTAAAGAGCGCAACTCACGAAGTGCTAGCAGGCCTAACAGCTCGTGAAGCTAAAGTATTGCGTATGCGTTTTGGTATCGACATGAACACTGACCATACTCTAGAAGAAGTGGGTAAGCAGTTCGACGTTACCCGTGAGCGTATTCGTCAGATTGAAGCAAAGGCGTTGCGTAAACTACGTCACCCTTCTCGCTCAGAGATCTTAAAATCATTCTTAGACGAATAGTCAGAGTTAAATGATTCAATAAAAGCCTGCCATCGTGCAGGCTTTTTTATTAGTCTGAATAAATGAAAAATACATTGTAGAGATAAATATTCCGTTCACTATTTATAGTAAATATGAAATTTATTGATAAATAACGAATAATAATATAAATAGCATGCAGTTAATATATATAAGCCTAGATATCATTTAATTTAAATTTAAACACATAATGTTATTTAAATTAACTCATTAATTCAATCTAGGTTAAATAGATGATACTTTTAAAAGGTTAAATATAAAAAACAAAGTCAATAAGATGATACCCCCTTACCCCATATAATTGTAAATATAGTTAACAAGATGTATCGATGGAAGTTCTCAAAACAAGGAATTATCTCAAACTACTGTTTTTTATAGAAAAAAAATTAAAACGCATTAGATAACTACTTATTTTAACAATATATAAGCCTTATTAAAACCAGCAACTTTAAAATAAATTCATTGACGAAGTTTAATGATTTACTATTTAATACCGCCATCAAAATAAGCTTATTTCACCTTCTTTATATGATGACAAATCAAGAAAAGATTGATTCCAACTCGGGTAAGAGTATTCAAAACTATATTGATGAAATACCAACCTGGAGTGACGGCACTGCTACTTTCTATGTTCCAATGACTAAAATTCAATGGAGAATTTGGTTACTTGCAACATCAGGAAAATTCTTTGAAGGCATGGTCGTATTTATGATGGGCTTAACACTCCCATTAATTACCATTCAATTTCATCTTTCTTCACTACAAAAAGGGCTTATCAGTTCTTCAATACTCTTTGGTATTTTAATTGGTGCCAGTGCACTTGGCGGATTAGCTGATATATATGGCCGCAAACGTATGTTCATCATCGAGATGTTCATATTCTCGCTATGCTTAATTGGCCTTGCATTAAGTCCATCAGTGTATTGGATTATATTCTTTAACTTCGGTGTGGGACTCGCATTAGGTTGTGACTACCCTACCGCACATTTAATGATCTCAGAAAATATTCCAACGAATAACCGCGGTAAACTAGTACTCGGTGCATTCGCTTTTCAATCAATTGGCGTATTTTTAGGAATTTTGGTAGGCATTGTCGTATTAAGCTACAGTGATGATATCAATGCATGGCGTATCATGTATGCAGTTGCTATTCTACCAGCCATTATTATCACAGTTGCACGCTGCTATATCCCAGAAAGTGCCCATTGGTTACTGAATCAAAATAAAGAAAAAGAAGCCGCACATGCACTGCGCACCTTATTAAAACGCACACCACAATATCCAATTAATATCAAAATAGACCGTACTATTGAAAAACCCGATATTGGTTGGTTGAAAGGTTATAAAAAGCTATTCAACAAAAAATACCGTCCAAAAACGCTATTAGCCTCACTACCTTGGTTTATTCAAGACTTAGGCACCTATGGTATTGGTATTTTCACGCCAGTTATTCTAGCAACCATGCTAACCAAAAATACTGTAGCCGATGACTCATTACACGGCACAATCAGCCAAATTATCTATTCAGCGAAAGGCACAGCATTAATTGATGCATTACTTATTGTTGGTGTAATTTTTGCGATTATATATTCAGATAAAATTGGTCGAATGAAATTGCAGATTTATGGGTTTATCGGTTGTGCAGTTGGTTTACTACTGGCAGTTATCTCAACCTACTCCAGCGATAGTGCTCATATATACCTTTTATTTGCAGGGTTCATGTTGTTTAATTTTATGAATAACTTTGGCCCCAATTCACAAACCTACCTAATTTCAGGGGAAGTATTCCCAGTGAGTATTAGAGCAAAAGGGGCAGGCTTTTCAGCTTCTATAGGTAAACTAGGGGCTATTACAACTGCGTTTTTATTCCCTATACTAATGAATACATTTGGCGTATCCCCCGTGCTTATCGCCCTTATATTTACTTCATTATTAGGCGCATGGGTCACCTATCATTATCGATTTGAAACCAGTGGCCAAAATATCGAAAATATCTAAAAAATAAAAAGGCCATACTGCTAAGGTATGGCCTTTTTATAGCGCAAATAGCTCGATTAAAGGTTTAATTCAACCTCAGTTAAATCAAACTCACCATCATGAATATAAACTAACTTAGTGTCTTCAAGATAACGTACTGAATGCACTTGAGTCGCCTTTAAATAAGCTGTTTCACCAACATGATAAACTTGCTCCTCACCATCATGTTGCCACTGACCATCAACCAATATATGAGGTTGAACAGCCATAATCCCAGCCATAACAATCGTCATATCATCACCAGGGTGAAAATGAGGTGTTTCAATCATTCCCTTATTCCAGTGTTCAATCATTAGCACAGCGCCATTTTCATCTGTAGGTAAACTGCCGCGCATTCTAAAACCGGCTGAACCTTCAGGTAACTCCACTAAATGCTTCCAAACGCCGCTATTAGTGATATCTACTTTTTGCATAACTATGTCCACTTACTGTTGAGTAAAAACAGCTAACGCAGCGTCATAGTTTGGCTCATTAGCTGTTTCAGATACTAACTCGCTATAAACCACATTTTGTTGTTCATCAATACAGATAACAGCACGACTGGTTAATCCGGCAATGGGACCATCAACAATGGCAACCCCATAATCTTTAGCGAAAGTTGGCGAGCGAAATACTGACGCATGTTGCACATTTTTAATTCCCTCTAGCTCACAAAAACGTCCTGCAGCAAAAGGTAAGTCAGCAGATATCGCAAGCACATAGGCATTGTCCATACTTGCTATTTTACTATTGAATGCACGTACACTCTGAGCGCACACACCAGTATCAATACTTGGGAAGATACTCAACACCAATTTTTTACCCGCAAAATCAGCTAAAGAGATAGGCGTAAGCTCTGTCGATGTTAAATTGAAATCCGGTGCTTTATCACCAACTTGAGGGAAATGGCCTAATACAGTAATAGGGGTTCCGCGAAAAGTCACTTGAGACATAAACCTATCCTTATAAATGATTGATACCATCAGTTATATACCTCATCACCAATAATAAACAATTAATTTTAGCCATCATGGTAATCGGAAAACTAAAATCCACATATGGATACTACAAATGCCATTGATTTTGTTATTTTTAAGTAATATTGGCTAACAGATAAGCAAACAAACCATTTTTCACAAATTCTTGCCTTTGCACGGGTGACAAGCGCAAATAAAGTTTATATACTCTTTCACGCTTTCGGTAGTGACGACTATCTTAAGTAGGCCCCTTAGCTCAGTTGGTTAGAGCACACGACTCATAATCGTTAGGTCCACAGTTCAAGTCTGTGAGGGGCCACCATGAATTAAACGAAAAAGCCTGCTTTCGAGCAGGCTTTTTTGTATCTGCAATTCAGGCAAGCTTCTATAAAAATGTGCGACAGTCATAAGTTAATCTTTGTCATTTCAGTTACAGTAATCATTAGATTCCAACTCGATATAAAAAATAATGATTGAATTTACTGCCATTGGTTTTGCTAAAACAGCTTATAAAGATATTAGTGATATGCCGATACAAGGTGCGGGTATTGCTAACAACCTTGCACAAATTGTGATTAATGAAGAGCTGCAAGCTGGACTACAAGATTTAGCTGAATTTTCACATATTTATGTTATTTTCCATTTACATAAAATGGGTCAATCGGCACTAACCGTGATCCCTTTTCTTGATACTAAACCCCACGGAATTTTTGCCACCCGGTCACCCAAAAGACCTAACCCAATTGGGCTATCTATTGCTGAGATCGATCATATTGAAGACAATATTATTTTTGTTAAAGATATCGATCTACTTGATGGCACACCGATCTTAGATATTAAGCCGTATATTCAAGCATTTGATAATATTAAACACACTAAAGATGGTTGGTATGAACAGGGAATGGATCCGAAAACAACCCGCTCGGATGATCGTTTCAAATAAATGATCGACTGTTGAAAATAAAAAGAGCCCATATAAATGGGCTCTTTTTAATAACTATTACAATTAACGCTTCATTTCAGGATAAGTAAATTCATGGCATTGATTACAATAAACTTCACTTTGTTTATGCTCTAAATGACAATAACTGCACGGTAAATCTGTACCATAGTGCAAACTATCATGTGGGTTAGGCTCAACACTATGACCTGCATTAGCAGGACGTTTAGTTGATTCAGCACCTCTTGTGCCGTGCCATGACATGCTTCGCATGCGCTCATCTCTGGAATAGTTTTGCGTTTTTGATCGCCATGACAAACACTGCATTCAACTTTGCCTGACTCATTGGTCATCACCTCTTTATGGTAATCTTTTACCCCAAATGCAGAAGCCGATAATGGCGATAAACTTAACACTAATACAGCACATAATAGATGTTTAAACATATAATTATCCTAGTTTTAATCACTATTATTTATAGTTAGCGATAAATTGAGTTGAAGCCTGAATATCTGGCGTAAATGGACGGTCTTGGCTGACAAATGGCACCACTTGACGATAGGCTTGATATAGCTTTCCAGTGCTATGGCCAATAGCCAATGACTGATCTGCTTGTTTTCTTAAATCAATTGCTTGGCTTGAGTGCAATACTTCTAACCCATAAATCACTTCAGTGTTATCAACAATCTTAATTAAGTTTTCTGATGCTAATGCTAAATTAGTAAAGGTATCTTCAATATTGCCTGCAATCGCAATACCATCAAATGACACTGGTTGAGCCAGCTGTTTGTTGCGCACTTGCATATCAACAAATGCTTTTTGAATCGCACCGAATGCATGCCCTTGGTTGTTAGGTGCACTTAAAAAGCGAGATAGCTGAGTAAAATGACTATCTGATAAATGAATGGTTCGCTGCACGCTATTATGCGCTACATGCGTTAATGCCACACTTAAACTCTGTACCGCTAACGCAACCGGAAGTGGTTCAAAGTTTGTGGTAGGGAACACACCACCTTGCCCTGCCACTAAGTACTGGGCAACCTGTGAATACTGGCTATATTGATCTGAAGCCCCCACCACGACAGCAGGATTATCATCTGAATGGTTAATTTGAATATCAATCACCTGCTTTAAATCAACCAGCGCTTTTTGCGCACTTGCAAGCGTATAACCCGTAGTGCGATAGCTTAGAGGATCTTGCAATGGACGCTTACTATTCGCTTGCCATAAGTAACTGCCATCTAATTGCGCCAGAATATCTGCGGCTGTCGCACCAATGTATGGGAATGGACGAATATCATTAGTTTGCGGTAAAAATGGCGCAATATTGCCATTTAAACCTTCTAAACTCAGGCCAAATACAGTTGGTGAAATCGCCAGTAAATGCTCAGCTTTTTGATAACCTTGCATTGCATAAGCAACTGAAACAGAGTTATTCGATAAAATTGATAACGCATCTTTACCCATCGGCTTTAATGGTTTGATATTGGCATCAGCCATTGCTTCAGCGCTACTCACCACTTTGCCTTTGTAGTTCACTTGCCACTCGCCAATCATGCTAAGCCAACATGGGACGACAACAAAATATCCGCTTCGCCAACGGTGCCTTTTGCAGGAATAACGGGCACTAACCCTTTGTTCAAATATGATTGATAGAGTTCTGCCACAACAGGTTGCACCCCAGTATGGCCAGCCAAAATAGTGTTGAGTCGCACCGCCATTGCTAATCGTGTCAAACGTACAGGCATAGCTTCGCCCACACCCGCACTATGCGCACGTAAGGTGCTGTAATTAAACTTTTGCGACGCTGCTAATACTGACGGGCTTAATTGCCCTGTGCTATCAAATAATTTATGGTCTTTGTTTAACCCAACACCAACGGTTAAACCATATACAGGCTTACCTAAACGTGCTGATTCCATAAGTAAATCATACGCAATTTGCAAGTTTTGGATTGATTTGGGTGCAATCTCAACTTTAGCCCCATCAGCAATGGCCCATGCCTGAGTTTGAGTGAGATTTTTACCATCAAGTAGCACATTGTCCATCGCGAATGCAGCATGTGAACTTACAGATAACGCCATAGTGGCAAGCAGTAATTTACGATTTATTTTCATTTTCATCATTCCAATATTAATTATGCAGTTTTAAGCGCTGCAGCATCAGCTGTACCGCAAATTCGACCAGCATTTCGGCCAGTTACAATACCTTCCGCCACCGCACAAGCCCCCAATCGACTTGCACCATGTACGCCACCAGTAACTTCCCCAGCAGCATACAAACCTGCAATGGCTTTATTGGTGACTAGATGCATCACTTCAGAACGGGTATTTACTTTGACGCCCCCCATGCAATAGTGCACTTTTGGCCACATGCGGACGCCATACCAAGGGCCGCTATCAAGTAAAATAGCCTCTTGCATTGGTCGGCCAAACTCTTCATCTTGCTTATTGGTTACTGCGTTATTCCAGCGTTCAACTTGTGCGATTAATTTGTCTGCAGGCATACCATAAATTGCGGCTAATTCTGCAAGCGTATCGGCTTTCTTAATAACGTTATATTTCATGCCCCACTCTAGCGTTTGCGCTTTAGCTGCGCCTTTCGCATTGGTAAAGCCAATGGGATAAACAGGACGTCCTTGCTCATCTCGACGGGTCATAATGGCATCAGCGCGCGCTTTACGGTCAGCCAGCTCGTTAAAGAATCGCTCGCCACTGCGTGCATCAACTACGATTCCGTGTGGATAAGTCGCAATCGTATTGAACTGAGATGCGGTGCCAAAACCTTTCTCGTCTGGTGAGGCCCAAGGTCCTAATTGAATTTGATCTAAATGAATCGGGTTAGCACCAATCAGCATCATCTGTTTTAATGCTTCTGAGGTTGCCCCAGCGTGGTTGGTTGAGTCTAAATCGGTATTAAGCTCTGGCATCTGCATCATGCGAAACTCAATATCACGAGAAAAACCACCGCTCGCCATAATCACCCCTTTGCGAGCCCCAAGGTGCTTAACTAAACCTGAATTAGGTTTCTTATAGAAATGATTTTCACGTACTTGAAGACCAATCACACGACCATTATCATCAACGATAAACTGCTCCATTTTGACCTGATTACGCATATCCACGCCATTTTGGCGCGCCGCTTTGATTAACGGTCTAATGATGCCAGCGCCCGAGCTCTCTTTGGTCTGCAATACTCGTTGAATTGAATGTCCACCAAAGTGCTGCACAAATGGTTTCCATTGCACTCCATGGGCCATTAGCCAATCACAAGACTCAGAAGTGCCATTGCAGATTAAACGCAACATCTCAACGTCGTTCATACCACGTCCAGCCGCCAACATATCGGCAACCATCACATCAACACTGTCTTGAATACCGGCTTGCTTTTGTAGTGGGCTTCCCGCCACGGCCATTGCGCCGCCGTTAATCGTAGAGTTGCCACCAAATACAGGCATCTTATCGATAACCATCACGCTGGCACCGGCTTCTCTGGCTTGCAAGGCAGCTGCCATACCAGCAAAGCCACTACCAACGACAATGACATCTACCACTTCATCAAACTGGGGTGATTGGGTCGACTCTGAGGCTAATACCGAATTAGAGGTTAAGGTTAAACTCGTTACCGCCAATGCGGCACCACCTTTTAATAAATTACGGCGACTTTTACTTAATAGCGCTTTATCAGTCATGGGGGATCCATCTATTTAATAATTTACGCTTTATATAGCGAATAATATGCCAAGTAATTTATTTATGAATAAAACAGCCATATTTATGAACTCACGCACGGAATCACGAAATATAACGATTTATGATCACGATAATTAACGGCATTAACTAAATATGAATGGAAAAAAATTTATTCTTTGAAGCTAATCAACAGCTATGTAACACATTAGAATTAAATGTGTCACTTAAAAATTATTTTGATCTTATGATTAAATACCTTCCTATGGATGGCATATTCATCAATAAATATCGCCCTCAATATAAAGATATTCAATTTCTAGCTCATGCCAATAAATCAACAGCTGAATTTCTAGAGCAACAGATCCCTTTGCCACAAGAATATATTGATAAACTGCAAGATCCACAGCGACCATTAATTCATATTATTAATGATATAACTCAAGATCCTGTGACTAATTATGTCGCTCCAAAAGTATTTCCCGATATAAAATCAATAATGTTATTACGTATGACTTGTGAACAAACACATTTAGGCGTTGTTGGTTTTTATTCAAAAAAAGCCGCGGCCTTTAACGCTTACCATGCTCAACTCATTGAACCATTTAGTCATACTTTTTCATTTATTAATGCTTTCCATTTAAAAAATCGCAACCAATTACAGCAACATACTTTAGCTGATAACCCGTGTAGCATTACAACTCAAACCGAACTGCAATTTGGTGTTATTGGTGCACATGGTGGCTTAAAACAAGTGATGCAACAAGTAACTGCCGTTGCCCAAGTCAATACCCATGTATTGTTACTCGGTGAGACAGGTTGTGGTAAAGAGGTCATTGCGAATAGTATCCATCAAGCCTCTAATCGTCACGATCGAGCTTTTGTTAAAATTAACTGTGGTGCAATCCCTGAATCATTAATTGATTCAGAACTATTTGGCTATGAAAAAGGGGCATTTACTGGTGCAGAAACCCGTAAAGCAGGTTGTTTTGAACAAGCAAATGGCGGCACTATTTTTCTAGATGAAATAGGCGAGTTACCGCTAAGTGCCCAAGTTAGACTATTGCGCGTATTGCAAAATAACACCATTACTAGAGTGGGTAGTACTGAGTCAGTCCAACTCGATATTCGCGTTATTGCAGCCACTCACCGTGATTTATACACCATGGTGCTCAATGGCGAATTTAGGCAAGATCTTTGGTATCGATTAGCGGTATTTCCAATTGATATTCCTGCATTAAGACAGAGAAAGCAAGATATCCCATTACTGATTCAGTTCTTTTTAGAACAACTGCAAATTAAATTTAATTTGCCATGCTTACCGCAAATTGCAACTGAACAATTAACCCAATTACAGCGATATTCATGGCCCGGTAATGTAAGAGAATTAATCAACGTACTTGAACGAGCAGTCATTCAAGCAGCTAATAAACCGCTTAATTTCGATTTTTTAAATCATTCAACCATACTCGTTAATAAAGTGACTGACACAACAGTTATCGTTGATCCTAGTCATGTCACAAATCAACTTATTCCACTAGATGAAATGACAAAAAAATATATTGAGCATGCTTTAAAAATTACAGGAGGGAAATTATATGGTCCAGCAGGTGCTGCTGAGTTATTAGATATTAATCCCAACACACTACGCAGTAAAATGAAAAAACTTGGAATAAACTAACGCTAGTTGACCATTAATGCTCTAATGGTCAACTACTTAATATCACGTTTTTGTTATTAACATTGACCAATATCACTTAATTAAATTTATATTGGATAATAATGCCTATATATATTTATAAGCTGCTGTGATTAAAAAATAGTTATTCTGTGAGAAATTCGTGACAAACGTTTTTTATAGTCAAAGAGAAATAAATAATCCCTACTATAAATATGAGAACCTTGTTATGAATAATACCATTAAATCAAGTTTATTAATCCTCACTTTAGCGGCATCCGCATCGGCTTTTGCGGATAATCAACGAGTATATGAAGTCACCGTTACCAATTTAACTAAAGGCATTGCCTTCACCCCATTTTTAGGGGCGACCCATAAAAAAGGCATGCAACTATTCAGATTAGGGCATGCGGCATCTGACAATGTTGCCAATGTCGCCGAAGGTGGCGATATCAGCGGCTTAAAAGATGAATTAGATAATACCTATAGCGTTGCCAGCACGGCTGCAAGTGCAGGATTATTAACTCATGGTCAAAGTGTGACTTTTACAATTGATGGCCAAGCTCGATTTAATCATTTGAGCCTGATTTCTATGCTACTGCCCACCAATGACACCATGGTGTCACTGCGCGGCAAAAAACTACCAAAACAGAAAGGCCAAGTGGTGCACTATCGAATGCATGCCTATGATGCCGGCACCGAGGTCAATAGCGAATTATGTAGCGATATTCCCGGCCCACAATGTGGTGGCAACCCATTTTCAGTTCCAGCAGCATCCGATGAAGGCTACGTTTACCCAAGTCCAGGCATTCACGGCGAAGCAGACTTAAGCCGATTTGATTATGGTTGGCAAGCTGCCGTTGCAAAAGTAAAAATCAAGCGAATTAATTAAATCATCCCTCCTCTAGTTAATTAGATTGTTCAATATTAAAGCGGCTATTGGCAATCTAATTAAAGCCTATTTAAGCTTTATTTATGCTAAAACCAAGCTCTTTTTAGCCATTACATTTCAATTACCTTTAAGTCCAAGTTGTTAAAAGTGTGAACTCGGTTGGTTGACTTTTTTTAGGTTCAACGTACTCTATCGCACTCGATATATAACTTAGTATATATCGCTTTAAAATATTGGATAGTGATGATAATGGATAGAAGAGATTTTTTAGCGGGTTGCATCGGTGTTGGGATTTGCTCTCTCCTGCCTAAGCTCGCTTATGCAAAAATCAATCTCAATTAATCCACCAGCTCGGACTTTCACTGCCTCAAGCGAATAAAATACAACGAATCGTCAGCGCCGGTGGCCCTGCAGATTCGCTGTTAATGGCACTCTGCCCGGAAAAACTTTTAGGTTATGCCAACCAAAACCCTGCGGCACTCATTCGCGCTGGACTCACCAACCCTATTTTTGATAAGCCCAAACTAGGACGTTTATCAGGTAAAAATACCTTGCTGTCGTTAGAGTCACTACTCCAGCTACAACCAGACTTAATCGTTGATTGTGGCAATGTATCCAACACGCACTTATCACTCGCGCACCGATTACAACAATTAACGGGTATCAATACCCTATTAATTGACGGTAATTTGCAAGATAGCGCGGCACAACTACAACAACTGGGACAAGTATTAGGGCTAGAGACAAGAGCTAATATCTTGGCTGAAAAAGCTAATAATATTCTTAATAATGCTAACCATTATGCGGCGACACATAGCAGTAAAAGCTTTTATTTTGCTCGCAGTCCTAATGGCCAACAAACAGGTTTATCTGGCTCTATTCATACTCAGGCAATAGAAGTGTTAGGTTTAAAAAATGTTGCTCAAAGCCAACATTTTTATGGTTTAGCACAGGTCTCTATGGAGCAAATTATTCAATGGGATCCTGATGTTATCATCACTCAGGAGCCATTATTTGCGCAACATATTCAACATCACCCAGTATGGCGTTCACTTCGAGCGATTAAAACTAATCAACTCTTAGTATTTAGCAATCAGCCTTTCGGCTGGCTTGATACTCCGCCAGGGATCAATCGATTACTTGGGTTGCAATACTTGCAAAATCGTCTTTTGAATATTTCCCCTCAACAAGTCGAATTAGATGTTCAGCAATTTTTTGAACATTTTTACCAAAGCCAATTATCACTACCACAAGTAAGGCAGCTACTCGCTATATGACCCTAACTCACATCAAATATCCGCTGCTTATTTGTGTCTGCCTCGGTTCATTACTACTGGCTTTCAGTAGTGGTCAATACCCTCTGAGCTTGCAACAACAAGGCATGCTGTTATTGCATTTTTTCAGTCAACACAGTAACGACATCAATGACAGTGCGGCTAATGTATTTTGGCATTTACGTCTACCACGCATTTTAGCCGCGATTATGATTGGTGCAGGTCTTGCTGCTGCTGGAGCCGCTTATCAAGGCATGTTTCGCAATCCGTTAGTTTCACCAGATATTTTAGGGGTTTCTGCGGGAGCTGGACTGGGCGCAGTACTTGGGATCTATCTTGATCAATCTATGTTAATGATCCAACTACTGGCATTTGGTTCCGGTATGTTGATGGTGTTATTAGTCTGCGCTATAGCAAGGCTTAGCCAGCAGCGAGACCCTATGCTATCACTGGTGTTGGTCGGTATTGCTTTAGCAGCACTATGTGGTGCGGGGATCTCATTAATCAAATTATTGGCCGATCCTTATAGTCAATTACCCTCGATTACATTTTGGTTAATGGGCGGATTGTCTGGCATTAGTTTGTCAGACTTACAAGCAACAATGCCTCTCATCTTAATCGGCTTATTACCGCTGTTTTTATTACGTTGGCGCATGAACCTCCTGAGTTTGCCTGATGATGAAGCTAAAACACTTGGCATTAATGTGCGTCAAACTCGATTAATCTTTATTGCTTCTGCAACCCTACTGACCGCCGCTGCGGTATCACTCGCGGGAATTGTTGGTTGGCTAGGATTGGTCGTGCCTCATATAGCCCGATTAATGGCAGGCGCAGACTTTAGACAGCTCCTGCCCACGTCAATGTTAACGGGTGCTGCGCTGCTGTTGTTTACAGATACCTTATCTCGCACTCTCGTCGATATTGAGTTACCGCTAGGCATTTTAACCGCTTGCATTGGCGCACCATTTTTCATTTTTCTGCTCATTCGTGGACAAGGACGACGCTAATGTTACTCGAACTCAAACAAGTAGCCATAGGCTACTCACAGCAGCAGCTTGCAACTGACATTAACATTCAAATAGCAGACGCTGAGATAGTCTGCTTATTGGGGCGAAACGGCAGTGGGAAAACCACCTTATTAAAAACCATATTAAACTTACAAGCCCCATTAACGGGACAAATTTATATTGCGGGAAAACCGTTATCTCAATGGTCAGCACCAGAGTTGGCACAACAGATAGCTTATGTCCCACAAGCACAGCATTACTGTTTTTCATTTAGCGTATTACAAATGGTGCTGATGGGTTGCCAAGCCAGACTCCGTTTGTTTGCGACCCCCTCAACTCAAGACACTCAACGTGCCTATCAAGCATTAGCTATCCTCGGGATTGAACATTTAGCCAAACAACAGATTGATCAAATTAGTGGTGGCGAACGGCAATTAGTATTAATTGCTCGAGCATTAACTCAGTCTCCAAAATTATTAATTATGGATGAGCCCGCTGCTAGCCTTGATTTTGGTAATCAAATAAAACTGCTGAATCAAATTCAACAGTTAAAACAATTAGGTATCGCGGTATTGATGTCAACTCATCATCCTCGACATGCTGAACTCGTGGCCGATAGCGTAGTGATTTTGCATAAACATACCCATGCTATCCAAGGTTTACCCTCAGCATTACTTACCGCGCTTGAATTAGCCAAGCTTTATGGCGTCAGTCAACACTCAATTGAACGCCATCTTTCAGGTGTTACCCCTCCTTTATTTAACACAAAGGTCTTACCATGATAATTGATGAAATCGACTTTAATGCAATGTATCGCGAACATTTACAACGCGCTAATCGTAGCCATAAAACTGCCGATCATTGGGATAATCGAGCAGAGGAGATGGCTCAAGTATGCGCGAATCCTAATGACCCCTACTTACAACAGTTTATCGCTATGATGGACTTTACTGATGCCGAATCATTACTAGATATGGGCTGTGGGCCGGGCTCCATTTGTGTGGCCGTGGCAGATAAATTTAAACAGGTATATGGCTTAGACTACAGCACCAAAATGCTTGCCGTCTGCCGTCGCCGCGCTCAACAGATGGGAGTCAACAATATCACTCTCATCCAACATGCTTGGGAGGATGATTGGAGCAATATTCCTCGCTGTGATATTACCGTCGCGTCTCGCTCTACCTTGGTTGGCGATCTCAAGCAAGCCATGTATCAATTAAATCAACATGCTCGTTTAAGGGTTTACACCACTCACACTATCGCACCAACATTTATTGACCCTGCAATTATTCGTGCCATTGGCCGTGAAGTGGTCACCTTGCCCAATTATCAATATGCAATCAATGTATTAGCGCAACTGGGAATTAATCCCAAGGTCGACTACATCAACAGCCCGAACACTCATCAACAAGCCATTGATTATGACCGCTTTGAACATAGTGTCAGTTGGTCATTAGGGGCATTAACCGAACTTGAAAAACAGCGGTTACAACAGTATTACGCCCAGCACAAACAACAAGGAAAGCCAATTTCTGCCGGTAATCATGGTTGGGCCATGGTTTATTGGGACAAAGTCGATTTAGCCTAACCCACAATTTTATCCCCGCATCATTACGCCTACACATAAAGGAATTAGAAATGAGATTGAACAAGTTATGCTGTTTGTTGCCTGCTATTTTAGCCGCTCAGCCTGCACTTGCTGCTACCGATACCTCTGACCCCATTACAGATAAAAATAACATAACAACTAAACAGATCTTTGACCAAGGTGTGGTGACGGTTTGGGGCAGCCCACTAACCACCAGTCAAGACAGTATTAGTCGCAATACGATTAAAGATCTAAACCTGCATAATGTTGCAGAAGCACTCAATACCATGCCTGGCGTGAGCTTACAAAAGTCCGGTCGTCGTAACGAGTTACAAGTTAAAGTAAGGGGCTTTGATAACCGTCAAGTCCCACTATTTTTTGATGGTATACCCATTTATGTTCCTTATGATGGCACTTTAGATTTAGGGCGTTTTCTCGCATCTGATCTTGCCTCAATTGAAGTTGCAAAAGGCAATGCTTCACTGCTGCAAGGTCCCAATATGATGGGGGGTGCAATTAACTTATCGACTCGGCAGCCTGAACATAAATTAGAGGGACATATTAGTGCAGCTCAAGGCTGGGCCAATGGTAAAGATAATGCTTACAGCGTTGATGCCGCCATTGGTGGTAAAAGCGATTTGGGATTTGTGCAACTCAGCGCTAATAAATTGAACCAAGATTTTTCTGGTTTACCTGATGATGTTAACAATCCAGTCGCAGGCAGTGACGGTCAACGGGCTAACTCAGCTTTTCATGATGATCGCAGCATGGCTAAAATTGGCTTCACCCCAAATGACAGTGATGAGTATATTCTGACTTATATTCATCAAAATGGTGAGAAAAATAGCCCTCCCTATGCAGGTGATGATGCCAAAGCGATTTCAAGCTACTGGCAATGGCCACAATATAATAAAGAAAGCATATATTTCAGTGGTTATACTCAGCTCAGCCAACGGGTGTCGCTGCAAAGTCGTGTATACCATGATAGCTTTCAAAATACCTTACTCATTTATAAATCATTAGCTAATTTACAGCATCAAAAAGGAGCATATAGCCATTATGACGATTTTAGTAATGGTGCTGGATTACAGCTGAGTATTAATATGCGTGACAGCGATATGCTCTCTTTTGCCACTCATTGGAAAGATGATGTACATCGGGAACAAAAAAAAGTGAATGCTGATTATGACCATTATAAAGATCGCACTTGGTCAAGTGCAATGGAATACCAATGGACTGCAACCGATCAGCTTGATGTTGTCAGCGGAGTCAGTTATGACACACGCAAAAGCCTACAAGGTTTTAAATTCAACAAGAATGGCAGTACCACTGTCTATGATGACAATAATCAATCTGCTTTTAACTGGCAATTAATGGCTCGTTATACACTTGAGAATAGCGATCAAATTGAACTGTCTTTTTCTGATAAAAGCCGCTTTCCTACATTAAAAGAGCGCTATACCACTCATCGACCAGCCTATGGTCAAACGGCATTGGTCAATCCATTTTTACAACCAGAACGGGCTAAAAATCTTGAGTTAACTTATAAAGCTGAAATTGCAGATAGCTGGAAGCTGGAAACCAGTGGTTATTACAACCAAATCAGTGACGCAATTTTAATTCACAATATTAGTGCCGATGTTATTCAAAATCGTAATAGTGGCAAGGTCGACTATATGGGCTTTGATGTTGGGCTATATGGTCAAATTACTGATATTGCAGATATTGGTTTTAGTTATAGTTACATTCACAGTGATGTAAAACAATTTGATATCGATGTAACGGGGCTACCGACACAGCAAGCCTACGCATGGGTTAAGTTAGCACTTACTGACACTTTAAATTTTACCGTTATAGAAGAAGTTAGAGGACAATCATTTAGTAACTCAGCAGGGACTCAAGTCGCTAAAGGCTTTGCTGTTACTGGCATTAAATTTGATTACGACTTGCTTAAAGGTTTAAAGCTAAATGCATCGGTCAACAATCTATTTGATAAAAATTATGCATATACAGAAGGTTTTATGGAAGAAGGCCGTAATTACTGGCTAGGAATTGATTATAAATTTCAAGTTAATTAGGTAATAACTAAACAAACTCCCGTCTAATATTCTAGACGGGAGTTTTTTGCTCAGCACAAACAAACTTGCGACTTAACAACAAAGGTTATTCTTTACCGAATACGTTATTTTCTTGCTCTTGTACGCGAATAAAAGTAGTACGCTTGGTCAGCTCTTTTAAGAACGCAGCCCCCACATAAGTACAAGTAGAACGCACGCCGCCCATAATGTCTAAAATGGTATTATCGACACTGCCGCGATAAGGTAATAATACTGTTTTACCTTCAGCTGCACGGTATTTAGCAACGCCACCAGAGTGCTTTGCCATTGCAGATTGTGATGACATACCGTAAAACTTAACCATCTTTTTGCCATCTTGCTCAACGACTTCGCCGCCACTCTCAGTGTGACCAGCTAACATACCGCCTAACATGACAAAATCGGCGCCTCCACCAAATGCCTTTGACACGTCACCAGCACAGCTGCAACCACCGTCACCGATAATTTGACCACCTAGACCATGCGCAGCATCTGCACATTCAATGATGGCCGATAACTGCGGGTAACCCACACCGGTTTTAACGCGAGTAGTACATACTGAACCTGGGCCAATACCCACTTTAACAATATCGGCGCCTGCAAGAATAAGCTCTTCAACCATATCGCCAGTCACTACGTTACCGGCACTGATGACCTTCATAGGGAAGGCTGCACGCACTTTACGCACATAATCCACTAAATGCTCTGAGTAACCGTTAGCAATGTCGATACAGATAAATTGAATATCATTTGAGAACGCTAAAATCTCGCCTAACTTAATAAAGTCAGCATCAGAAGTACCACTTGAAACCATGACATGTTTAAGTACTTCAGCAGGTTGCGATGCAATGAACTCAGCCCACTGCGCCACTGAATAATGCTTATGAACGGCCGTCATTACTTGATGTTTCGCTAGACTCTCCGCCATAGCAAAGCTAGCCACTGAATCCATATTTGCTGCAATAATTGGCACACCTGACCACGTTAGACCACTGTGTTTAAAAGTGAAGTGACGCGTTAAATCAACCTGTGAACGGCTTTTTAACGTTGAACGTTTAGGACGGAAAAGTACATCTTTAAAACCTAACTTCAAATCTTGTTCAATACGCATTACTTCATTCCTCACATCGGATTTTGCGCGCAGCAAAACCGCCGACAAAAGTATAATTTTATCGGCAATATATTAATTTCCTGAGTTTATTTCAGGCACAAAAAAACCGGAGCGTTTATGGGCGCTCCGGTTTTCAGCATTATAGGAACCAATTAAAAACTAGCAAGTTCTCAATTTAGAACACTGAATTCTGCAACATTTTATCCATTCATTTTTCGTAGCTAACGCATTGATATTAGTTTTTTTAGTTTTGTTATTCATCTTTAAAATCATTCAATTAAGAAAATCATAATATTCATTTATAAGACAAACGTCTTATATTGCCTTCACTGATTTATCTGGTTAGCTTGGTCACTGAGACATAAAAATGAAATGGATATTCACTAATAATATGACATCAGTGTCACTTATTAGATAAACAACGGAGCATATTATGCCACCCAAAATGTTGTTAAATGGAGTTGTCAGCGCCGCTATCAGTTTATTGGCACCTAATGTGTGGGCTGAAATGCCTGAACATCATCACCCAACTCAAACTCATGCCAGCAATTTGAACACACAACCCATTAAATTAAATGCTGACAATATGATCCACAGCCAAAGTAAAACTGAAATTACCACCTTGGTTAACCACCGATATCAATCTTTCGAAAGTATTACAGGCCAAGCAGCTTTGGCACAGGGAATAACTAAACAACAACTAACCACGCATGAGTCATGGTATCAAGACAGTAAAGGCCAATATTGGTATGCATGGTATGTTACTGAGCAAGGTAAAAATAAAACGCTCAAAGTGGTCAATCAAGGGTTAGCCAAGCAAGGTAGTATGCAATTTAAGGCACTAGAATGACGTTGGTCAAAACAATTATTATATTGTAAATTTCACTAAAATATTTAATGAATATAACAATCATTCTAGTTAACTTATTGTTTTTATTATACTGGTATAGCTCTTGCTTTAAGCTTATCGTCCATCGAAAATTATAGGGAGCTACCATGCCTGTCAACCTAGAAGATCGCCCAATAGAAACAGTCAGACAACAGGTCATTGATCAACTCATGTTCAATTATAGTCATGGTGAGTTATCTGAAACGGCATTTGAACGCCGTTTGGACCAAGCGATGGACAGTCAGTCCAATCAAGAATTAGTCGACCTTGTTGCAGATTTAGAGTTACAAACGGATAGCCAATATCAAGCCTTAAGACAACAAGCAAGTGCAGTGCAATACAGTACGATAAAAGGTGAGCACCAAAAAAACTTGTTTACCATTTTTCTAGCGAAAAAGTGAGTGGAACTTGGTTAGTGCCAAATAACATCACCATCTATAGTCTATTTGGAGGGAGTGAAATAGATTTCAGCCAAGCAAAATTTCAAAGCCCTAATGTCAACATCAAGATCTATAGTCTGTTTTCTGGCAATGAGTTTTTCTTACCTGAGCAAATAAATGTTAATACCAGTACCGTCAGTATTTTTAGTGGCGTCGAAAATCATACAGCCAGTCACCATAGCCAACATAGTCCTATCCTACATGTGGAAGGTGTAATCCTTTTTAGCGGCTTAAATTTTAAGATCAAAACGCCATTTAAGGAACAGTTTTTTAATCTAGCTAAAAGTATTAGAGCGCTATTTGTTGACTCATCTGATAGCAAATACAAAAATAGTTAACGGCTAAAATCGCGGTATAAATTGCCCCTTAAAGTCACTGCAACTTTAATCTGAAAATCAACTAATGCAGTGACATGTTACGCCTTAATCCCCTATTATCCTTGGTTCTAATATGCTTATAGGGAGATAACATGTTACGCAATAATCTTGGTTTTACGCTGCAAGAAGTCGTGGTGGTTATCACTCTAATGGGGATATTATCCGTTGCAGCTGCACCGCAAATCATCAACCTCAATAGTGATGCAAGAGTCGCAACACTTCATGGCATTCAAGATAGCATTGCAGGGGCTAATAATATTATTTATTCAAAAGCCGCCGCCAATGGTCAACAGCGCCAAACCAACTCGAGTTTAACCATAGGTTCAGGTAACACCAGCAGTCAAATTAATATTGGTCATGGTTATTTAACGGCTGATATCGCCAATTTAGCGAAAGTGTTGGATGCCAATATTGCAGGACATTTAGATTCTGCCATCACACAAGCTAAGGCAGATTGGATCATTACCAGCAATAGCCATAGTGATGACACCTTGATTATCAGGCAAAACGGTGCACCTGAAACTGACTGCCATTTGGTTTATACGCAAGCAACTGCCACCAGCACACCTAATTTCACACTCAATACTAAAGGTTGTTAAGCTGCTTTAGTTGCTTTAGTTTGAGTGGTCATGATAATTTGCCCAGCTTGATCCAGTTTAAGCTGCACCGTTAATGATATAAGTTGGGCAAGACTGTTGATATGAGTACCGCCACATGGCATGCAGATCTCAGTTGCATCAAGATTAATGGTCCAATAACGTGAATCGGTTAAATACGGCCCTTTACACACCATCTTAATTTCAGCTTGAGTGACTAACCAAATCGCCAGCTGTTGATTAACTAGGGCTTCAATCACCGTTAAATTAGTGACGACATCATCACTATTTAAACCACGTTTACGCAAGGTTTTACCTAATCGATAAGTATCAATGCAAGTATCAGGGCTGACAAAACTGGTTTCCTCAGCATAACGATGAAAATGATGATGCCCCAGCTCATCATTGCGATCAGGCTGTTTACGCCAATAATCTTGATGTAGCACTTTGTTCAAAGCTAATGCCGCTAAATGTGCACCGCTATGAGCACGGCTTAAACTGTCTTGATAATCTTTATCGACTCGCAGCATGACGGTTTGTGATGGCCGTAACTCAATTAATGCATCGATTTGATGTACGACCACAAATTGCCAGCCAGCCTCTTCTCGCTTTACTGGAATATCTGCACCAATAAATAACTCACCCGTTCGATCAATTGCGCCAACAACACAATCAGTCACAGTGAATATTTGCTCATCAATAATCAATTCACCACGATCTGCAGGATGATCTGGCCAAATATGAGAAACAGGATGAAATGGAGTCTCTTCAGTCACAATATAAGTGTGATTAAGGTGAGTTTTATACAGCAGCAGTTGACTACTGATATTTATTTCACCATAAGGAAACACCACAACGGTAGGGTTAAGCATAAATAATTCTTCTTAAAATAGGGCTCGGTGGCAGCATAGCAGATCCATTATTTAACTAAAATCAATCCTTCAAACAAACAAAGGTTGAATCCAATTCAATATAGGCCTAATGTAGTATATTGTTAACTAGTTGTTACTAATGAATAATGCTGAAGTTGGCAATACCCAATAATATCCAATTTCAAACTTGATCAATAAAATGGGTCCGCTATACAGAAAGCATGATAAATAGCGACATAAACAGGCCAACTAAATTAGTCGCTATTGATTAATAAACAGAAATAACTAGAGTCAATAATGAGAGTTATTATTTAACCCGTTATTAACAGACTGCTCAACTAAAAAGGTTAATAACACCTTAATGGTGATTCTCTAGAACACGTCTATAAGTTAGATAACGACCAAACGTCGGCGCAGCCCTTAGAGGCAATGCTTAATTATAAAATCTAATTAAGTATTAATAACTTATTTATAAATTAGTTCTGTAAAAATAGAGGGAGACACCCCATGCTACACCGGATGATGATAGGCGCTCTAGCTTGTTTACCTGTGATGGTACAAGCAGCTGAAGATACTGATGCTCGTATTGCGGCGCTAGAAAAAGAACTTAATGCCCTAAAACAAGAAGTACAGCAGGAAGATAAAACTGTTGATAAAAAAATTGAAAGCGCTAAACCTAATATTACAGTAGGCGGTGCGGTACGTTTTCAATATTCATTTGAAGACTATAGTGAAAGTAATCGGGATCGTGGTGGCGATATCGATATGGATGTCTTCAGACTCAATTTAGATGGCTCAATTGGCGATGTTATTTTGTCAGCAGAGTATCGCTGGTACCAATATATGGATGTTATTCATCATGCTTATGTTGGCTATCAATTTAATGACAACTGGCTCGGTAAAATTGGTATCACTCAAGTCCCTTTTGGTAACCTAAAATATAACTCTAATAGTTTCTTTTTTAGTACTAACTTCTATTTAGGCTTAGAAGATGACTATGATGCAGGTATCGTCTTTACTGGTGACTATGGTAAGCACAATATCGATTTAGGTTTCTTCAAAAATGATGAACTAGGCGGTATTGACGGTTGGATGGGGAGTAATAGTCGGACAGATCGATACTCCTATGACATCGTAGGAAAATTTGAGAAAGATCAAGATGGTAATAACGTCTTATTCGCTCTAGCAGAAAGTAATACCTTTAATTTACGTTATACCTATGACTTTGATAATGTCCAGTTGGGTGCTTCAGCCATGTATGGTGAGCTGGAAAACAGTACTGGTGATGCAGGAGATCGCACTGCCTATGCGTTGCATTTAAAAGCCAATATGGGCAAAAACTGGGGCGCATTACTGCAATTTACCGATTATGAGTACAACCTAAACCAGCATCGCGACTTTATTGCCGTGGGTGCCTGGGCATTCTATGACACTATCCCAACCTCAGCACAATCCTATACTGGTAGTTTAACTTACTCAATGGATGTTAAATGGGGACCTATCACTAATCTCAAATTCTATGATGATTTAGGATTCGTCACTAATAAATCTGGCAATGCTGAAGATACGATAATGAACGTGTTTGGTGTAGCGGTTAGCTCTGGTGGTCTTTACACTCAGATTGATTTAATTACAGCGAAGAACCAACCCTTTATTGGTGGTAGCTTAGCTGGTAGCGCCGAGGATTATAACACCCGCATTAATATCAACTTTGGTTATTACTTCTAATAATTAAATGTGTTCAATTTTAATTAGACATAGCTGATACAAGTTATCTCACTCACCACTGCCTTGTGGTCTATAGCAAATATAAGAAGGCAGTCGGTTATATCACTAGCCCATCTTCCTTACCGTATTAAATTTATAGATTGACATCATTCTTGATGTTCAAATAACATGATCATCAAATATTTTGATAATCAAACAATATGCAAGAATCAACTCATCGTAGCTCATCAGCGTTACATTTAAGTCATCAGCACAATTTTAATCGTCACCAACATCAAGGTGAACAACGCACTCTCTATGTCTTAATATTAACCATCGTCATGATGATTGTAGAAATTACAGCGGGTACGATTTATGGCTCAATGGCCTTATTGGCAGATGGCTGGCATATGGGAACCCACGCAGCCGCTTTTAGTATTACTCTGTTTGCTTATTGGTATGCTAAAAAGCACCGATTTAACCCACAATTCTCATTTGGGACAGGTAAAGTCAGTGTATTAGGTGGCTACACTAGTGCCATTGCACTTGGTATTGTCGCCATTATGATGGCAATTGAATCAATCCATCGGTTAGTTAATCCAGATCAAATTCAATTTAATGAAGCCATCTTAGTCGCTATTATTGGTTTAATCGTAAACTTAGTCAGCATGTTGCTCCTGCATAATCATGGTCACCACCACAGCCATGAGCATCATGAACATGAACATGAACATGAACATGAACATGAACATGAACATGAACATGAACATGAACATGAACATGAACATGAACATGAACATGAACATGAACATGAACAGCATGATAAACCACATCAAGATCACAACTTAAAAGCGGCTTATTTACATGTTCTAGCCGATGCTCTTACCTCATTATTAGCGATATTCGCATTAATCATTGGCAAATATTTAGGCTGGACTTGGCTAGATGCAGTCATGGGAATTGTCGGCGCCATTGTTATCACAAAATGGTCCATTGGTTTAATGCAACAAACCAGCCCAATCTTGCTCGATGCCAGTATCAACGAAGATTATAAACAACGAGTTATCCAACAGCTTGAACAAGATGGTAGCAAAGTCATTGACCTACATATTTGGCGCATAAGTGCCGATCATTACTCCGCTGCCATCAGTATATTAGCGCCGTCAAATAAAACTGTAGCAGACTATAAACATCAACTAGAAAAATTTGATAAAATTAATCATCTGACAATTGAACTCAATAAAGCTCAATGAATATCCAACAGCTAAAACAACTCAACCAACTATTGGTAGAATTTTACGATAAGTTATCGTCATGGGAACATTCGGTCGTTAAAGAAACTGGCTATTCATTAGCACAGATCCATACCATTGAAGTACTTGGTTGTCATGGTGCAATGCGCATGAAAGAACTAGCTGAAAAGCTCGGGATCACCACGGGAACATTAACCGTGCAAGTGGAAAAACTGGTAAAAGCAAAGTTACTGACTCGTTCAACACAAGATGATGATCGCCGTGCAATTGTGGTCGACTTGACTGAAACGGGTCTGGCATTACATAAGCATCATAATGAATTACATCTTGCTTTAGTTAAAGAGCTTACGCGCAATATTGAACCAAAGAACGCTGCAATATTGATTGAATCTATGACACTTATTAACCGCGAGTTTTAAAACCAATAACGGGGCTAATTATTAGCCCCTCCACGCTATCCCTCTACCATCACAACCAAGCATTTCAACAATAGTAAAATAAATCAACTTAGATTTGGTTAATAAATATTTTCTTCACCAAACAGCTAAGCTATCGATATAAAGCAAATCACATATTTAAAAATTACTTCGGTACTGTTAAATTAAATCAATAACATAAGCGCTCTATAGCAACATCAAGGAATAACAATGTCCGCCACCCAAAAAGTGATTATTCTGCATGGTTTATATATGTCGGGCTTAGTGATGTGGCCATTAGCAAAATACATTGAGCGACAAGGATTTGAAGTCTTAAATCTGAGTTACAACACTCTCAATCCCAATAAAGAACAAATTTTTGCAACAATAGATGCTTTTATTGATGAACAACCCAGTGTATTTGTGTGTCATTCCATGGGAGGCTTAGTTGCCAGAGCATACCTTGAGGCCGATAGTCATCAATCACAATTTATCAATAAGGTCATCACACTTGGCACGCCGCATCAAGGCTCAAATATAGCTAAACAGATACAGGAACGGGGCCTTCAACGATTACTTAATAATAGTGTTGATTACTTACTCCCCTACCACCAAACTTGGCCCTTTGCTGCCAAGCTCTATAGTATTGCAGGTGATTTCGCTTTAGGGATAATGCCACTTATCCATAAAGATAGTGCGTCTGATGGTACCGTGTTATTAAATGAAACAAAGCTAACAGGTATGACTCAGCATAAAGTGTTTCATTTAAGTCACACAGCTCTGATTTACTCTAAGCAAGTGATGCGATATGTAGTACAAATTTTACGTGACGAGCAATAACTCAATCCATCACTGCTGTATTTAAGATTGTCTTAATTCAATACTGAGATGATCTGCGCATAATACCATTCACTATTTTCACTTTTATGCATAAATTTTCTCTGACGGGGCTGCTGCTTATATCACTTGGTAGCATCACCTTTACCGCTCCTGTCTCCGCCAATACGCCAACAACACTGCCAAGCGAACGTCCATCTGGTTTGGCTAAATGGGATAAGCAAACCATCTATGAAAAAGGCGATACTGCACGCTATTTAGGGCGTCTATGGCGGGCAAAGTGGTGGACTCAAGGTGAGCGACCACAATTTGATCATGAACATGGCCCATGGAAATTAATCAAGCTCACAACTAATAATTCCAAGCCTGAACTATTACCTCATTTTAAAGCGCCACGCTATCGTGCAGGTATTAAGTATCAAGCGGGTGATAAGGTCACGGCCAAAAACGGCCGTATTTATCGCTGTAAAGATTGGCCACAAACACCTTGGTGTGAACTAAAAGCTTACGCACCTGGTGATAGCCAGCATTGGCGTCAAGCTTGGGATAGAATCTAGCTTATAAATGAAAAATGCGCTCATTGAGCGCATTTAATTTACGTATGTACATCGATTTAGCAGCCATTAGTCACTAACGAATAAACTGGAACTTCAAAATTCATTTTATTAAATCCATACGCTAAATAACATTGCGAAGCTTCAATATCTGAAACGTTTGTAGACTCAAATGCTGGAGCGGACTTTGGGGTAAGATAAGCCGTGGCAAATACTCCACCAGTACTTCTGATATTCCAATCCTTTTTACTCACATTTAAGATGCCTCCAACATTCCATGCAGTTCCTAACACATATCCGTAATGAAGGCTTATTTTCTTACCATCAATAATTAACCAATTATCGTAATCATTATGATAATTGCCGTACTCTAATCCTGCCAAACCTTTTAATGATGCTTTGTTATACACTAACGAATTAGCTGATTTTAAACTCGCTTCTATTCCCTTTAAATCTGCAATACGAGCATCTTTTTGCAAGTTAACAAACTTAGGGATAGCAATCACGGCTAAGATCCCAACAATAATGATCACGATAACCAGCTCAATAAGGGTAAAACCTTTCTGCTTCATATGTTGCCAAGATAATAACTAGGTTATTAAATTTTAGCATTAGGTTAAAAGGTTAACAAATTGATCACTCCATACTCTCCGTTCTCACAATGCACAAGCGATACCAATATATTCAACGGCAAGTTGTATTAAAAAAGTAAACTTAGCCAACAAATCAATACACTATAACAACCTTAGTTATTAGCTTGTTTTTTACCAAACCAAGCACCAATCGCAGCAGCAATAAACAGAGATAGCCAGCCCAAACCAATTGCAATCGTTTCTGGCACGCCTAATCCCCAAGCTAAACTAAATGATAGACCTCCCACAGCACTAACAGGGTCAAGCAAACTCACAATATATTCAGTTAACGGCATGCCAGATGGCATACCGGTTAAATTAACAACAGCGACCCAAATTAACGCAAATAAAACGGCAAAAATAAACGATCTCACTTTAGACTCTCTACTCAATTAAAACCTTATTGTTACTAATATTTAGCGATAAAAAAAGCCCCCAATAAATTGGAGGCTATCTAACTTAAAATGACGATTAAGATTGCTTAGCTACATGTGCCGCTATAGCATCCATTAAATCCGCAGAAAGACAATCATACGGCTCTAAACCAAGCTCAAGCAAACGCTCGCGGATTGCAGCCATATCAGCAGGATTAGTGCCTGTTTCAATGATTGATGAAACAAACGCTGCAAATTGTGCAGGTGCCCAACCGCCCTTATCGCTCAGTTCAGTATGAACAAAGTCTAAACCGAAAAATGGATGTGCCTCATTATGAATGCGACCATACATATGTACGCCACATTCCTTACATGCATATCGGTTAATTGCAGCAGCACTATCAACAACAGCTAGCTTGTTTTCATTTGCGGTCACTTTGACATTGTCACGTGAGATAACAGCAACTTGTGAAAACAATGCACCTTCAGGCTTCCAACACTTTGAGCAGCCACAAACATGATTATGCGAGGTTTGTGCAGTTAGCTGTACTTTGACTTTATTACTCTGGCAATGACATGCAAGCTCACCACCATTAAAGCCAGTGATGGCCGGCTTAACGCCATTATCGACTGCTGGATGGATTTTTACTTTACTACTCGCCACATGTGTCGCAATAGCATCCATCAAGTCTTCAGAAAGACAATCATATGGTTCTAAACCAAGCTCAAGTAAACGCTCACGGATTGCCGCCATATCAGCAGGATTAGTGCCGGTTTCAATTATTGATGAAACGAATGCTGCAAATTGTGCTGGCGCCCACCCTTTCTTATTACTTAGTTCAGTATGCACAAAGTCTAAACCGAAAAATGGATGTGCCTCATTATGAATGCGGCCATACATATGAACACCACATTTCTTACAAGCATAACGATGGATAGCAGCACTATCGTCAACGACTTGCAATTTATTGTTATTCGCTGTGACGGTTAAATTTTCACGCCCAATAACGGCAACTTGTGAAAATAGCGCGCCTTCAGGTTTCCAACACTTTGAACAACCACAAACATGGTTATGTGCTGTTTGACCATTCAGTTTTACTTTGACGCGATTTTTATTACAGTGACACTGTAACTCACCACCATTAAAATCAGGTGATGCAGGCTCAATACCATGATCAACTGCCGGGTGAATTTTTACTTTTGCATTGGCAACATGAGTAGCAATAGCATCCATCAAGTCTTCAGAGAGGCTGTCATATGGTTCTAAACCAAGCTCAAGCAAACGTTCGCGGATTGCCGCCATATCAGCAGGATTTGTACCCGTTTCAATAATTGATGAAACAAACGCTGCAAATTGTGCTGGTGCCCAACCGGATTTATCACTTAATTCTGTATGAACAAAGTCTAAACCGAAAAATGGATGCGCTTCGTTATGAATGCGGCCATACATATGCACACCACACTCTTTACATGCATATCGATTAATTGCTGCAGCACTGTCAACAACAGCTAGCTTGTTTTCATTTGCGGTCACTTTGACATTGTCACGTGAGATAACAGCAACTTGTGAAAACAATGCACCTTCAGGCTTCCAACACTTTGAGCAGCCACAAACATGATTATGCGCGGTTTGTGCAGTTAGCTGTACTTTGACTTTATTACTCTGGCAATGACATGCAAGCTCACCACCATTAAAGCCAGTGATGGCCGGCTTAACGCCATTATCGACTGCGGGATGGATTTTTACTTTGCTATTCGCCACATGCGTTGCAATGGCATCCATCAAATCTTCAGAAAGACAATCATATGGCTCTAAACCAAGCTCAAGCAAACGCTCACGGATTGCCGCCATATCAGCAGGATTTGTACCGGTTTCAATAATTGATGAAACGAATGCTGCAAATTGTGCTGGCGCCCAGCCCGATTTATCACTCAGTTCGGTATGAACAAAGTCTAAACCGAAAAATGGATGTGCTTCATTATGAATACGGCCATACATATGTACGCCACATTGACGACATGCGTAACGGTTGATTGTAGCTTTACCATCAACCACGGTTAATTTTGATTCGTTCGCAATAACTTTGACATTATTACGTGAAATAACGGCCACTTGCGAAAATAGTGCGCCTTCAGGTTTCCAGCACTTAGAACAACCACAAACATGGTTGTGTGCAGTTTGCCCTGTTAATTGTACTTTGACTTGATGATCACGACAGTGGCAACTTAATACACCACCTTGAAAGCCAACAGCAGCTGGTTTCATACCAAAATCAATTGCAGGATGTAACAGCACACTTGGTGCTTTGTTTCTTTTAAAGAAATTTAATAGAGTTGAAATCATAATTTATATCAGTAGGTCATGGAGTGGGAATAGGCATATATCCCCAAAAGATGCTGCTATTGCTAGGCGTAACATCATTCAATAAAAAACCCTTAATCAAATGAGATTAAGGGCTTCTTAACGTCTTTAGCTAAATAAATAAAGACTCGAGACAAATAATCAATATATTGCTAAAAGATTACTTAGCTTGATTAGCAATATGAGTTGCAATAGCATCCATTAATGCTGGAGATAAGCAATCATATGGCTTTAAACCAAGTTCATTTAGGCGAGCACGAATCGCAGGCATATCAGCAGGGTTAGTGCCAGTTTCAATTATTGATGAAACAAATGCAGCGAACTCAGCAGCAGCCCAACCTTGTTCTTTACTTAGTTCAGTATGAACAAAGTCTAGACCAAAGAATGGGTGAGATTCGTTAGGAATACGGCCATACATATGTACGCCACATTCTTTACAAGCATAACGATTGATAGCAGCAGCGGTATCAACAATCACTAACTTATCTTCGTTAGCCGTTACTGTTAAATTATCACGAGAAACGACAGCAACTTGTGAAAATAACGCGCCTTCAGGCTTCCAGCACTTTGAACAACCACATACGTGGTTATGAGCAGTTTGGCTAGTTAAACGAACAGTTACTTTATGATCTGCACAGTGACAGCTTAGTTCTCCACCTTGAAAACCAGCGATAGAAGGTTTAACGCCATTATCAACAGCAGGATGGATTAATACTTTAGACATCAGTCTTCCTTAAAACATAAAAACAGATAAAACGAATAAAAAATACACGAGAAGAATTGTTAACTTCATAAATCACACTTCATCAATCATAAGCGCCTCATCACTTATCATCGCGATTACATCCCATTAAAAATGATCAGTCTTTAATGCGTTGAAACCAGTGTGTCTCCAGAAGATGGCGCCAAGTATATGCCTATCAGATAAGATGATAATACGATAGAAAGGTAAAAGATTATTACCATACAGCAACAATCCACAGTTCAATGAAAGTTACAGGTTATTTTAAGAAATAACAAAAGTATTAATAACTCTATGATTATAAAAATCAAAATACAGAGTACATTTAATAAAGATGCATTATTATTACCAAATAATGTAGTAATTAACTATTTAAAGTAATTTTAGCGATAATCACTAACAGCCACTATAATCCATTTCGATTGTTGGTTTACTCATCTCCTGCAATGCTTCTGTATATGAAATGAAACAGCTTTCTTTTTGACGAGTATTTTTTGGATAAATAATAATTTGAGTTTTATCTGCATCTGTAATGGGTAAACGTTCAATATCATATTCTTGTTCATTTAATCCCAGTAAATATGCAATGCCCTGCCCCATATCTCCAATAGGTTCATTTTTGACATGAGGATAACCATTTACGCTATAAACCAATTGCCCTTGAACTTGCGCAGGTTGAGCACCGTCAAGTTTTCCTTGTAGCTGTTGTTTAATATGAAATGTGCGAGTCTGACCAATTAATTTAGCATGCAATTGTTTAACCATTGCAATATGGGCATCAGAGGAGAGATTGATAAATTTCGATGAAATAAATGCCGTCACTATGCCTGAAATAATAATGACCAACACAAGTTCGATTAATGTAAAACCTTTAGCATCCTGCTGCATGCATCATCTCCTTGACGACGTTTATACTTGTATCCTAATGGATGCAATCATAGAGTGCAATCAAGTAATGTCAGTCATAAAAAAGCACTGCATTTTGATACAGTGCTTAGTTTCACAAATAACGTAAATTATGACTTAATCTTACCAATAATAAAGATCAGCAAAACCGCACCAACAGTCGCAGTAATAATAGAGCCTATGAGCCCTGCAGAACTAAAGCCTAGTAATCCAAATACAAAACCACCAATAACTGATCCAACGATACCGATAACAATATTCCCCAACAAACCAAAACTGCCACCGCGCATAATATTACCCGCTAACCACCCTGCGACAGCACCGATAACCAAAAAGATCAATAATGAAGTTAATGTCATAAAATATTCCTTACTCTAAAGTAGTAAAATAAGTATAGATTGAATATAGGAATTTATTATTTTATTTCTAATAAGATAATTTTAAAAATTAAACTTATTATAATAACTCTATATTTAAGATTAATATTAAAATATTCATCATTTCAATTAAATGCTAATAACAAATCACAACACCAACAACAAAACAAACCATTAACAAATATGAGATTAAATTAAACATAGCTGCATACACGACCCGTTTTAGAGAAAGACAACTCTCATAATCCCATATATGAAATTAAAAATAAGGCTATGATTTTATTGTAGATAACATTCAACAGCAGCCAAGCTGTTACATTCTGCCTCATCTGTGTTTTGTTTGTTTAGATTTTACTGATAGACTCGCCGCGTTAAATTACTCGCAATTAAATTACACCTATGACTTATGTTGAGAGTGTAATAAATAAGTGCTCACAAAATAGAGCACACACTATATAAGAGACATTATGAAAATCTTAGACAGAGCTAAACAGATCCTGCTTGCTGGGTTCTGTATCAATTTATGTATTGGTATTTTATTTGCTTATAGTGTTTTTAAAAAAGCACTAGTAACAGATTTAGGTTGGACCAATGCCCAAGCTTCAATGCCATATACCACCGCAATTATTGTGTTCTCAATTGCATTATTACTGGCTGGTATCATTCAAGATAAATTTGGTCCGCGTCGTGTGCTCATTGCAGGCACGATTCTTTCAGGTCTAGGATTAATAGCATCTGGTTTTGCAACCACACCAGATCACCTTATTATCAGTTTTGGTATTCTTGCAGGCGGCGGCATTGGTTTCAGCTACGCTTGTTTAGCACCAGCAGCAATGAAATGGTTCCACCCATCAAAGCGCGGCTTAGTTAACGGTCTAATTGCTGCAGGCTTTGGTCTTGCAGGTGTTTATCTTGCACCATTAATGACTCGCCTCATTGATGCTAATGGCGTTGGCTATACCTTTATTGTACTTGGTGCAGCCTTACTATTAATTGCAGTCCCACTAGCTTGTACCATTAATAACCCTCCAGCAGGCTATGTGCCAGAAGCAGGAGCAAACCATGAAGTTAAAGCATTACCAAAACAAGCTGAGATTAACTGGCGCGGTATGCTAAAAACCAAACAGTTTTATATGATTTGGTTAATGTACCTTGCAGCATCATCTACAGGCCTAATGATTATTGGTAACATCACTTCAATTGCTGCAGCTCAAGCTGATATGACTGACGCTGCGCATCTAGTGGTTATCCTTGCATTATTTAATACTTCTGGCCGTGTTGCGGCAGGTATGCTGTCAGACAAAATTGGTGGCATACGTACACTAGCACTATCATTCGTGCTACAAATTGCCAATATGCTGATGTTCCCACATTACCAAGGTGAATGGGGCATGTTATTAGGCTCTGCACTTGCAGGTGTTAGTTACGGTACCTTGCCAGCAGTATTCCCATCACTTACCGCAGCATTCTATGGTCTAAAAAATTATGGTACTAACTATGGCGTAGTTTATACCTCATGGGGTGTAAGTGGTTTTATTGGTCCTGTCATCGCGGCATTTTCAATGGATCATTATTTAAACTTTGATTTTGCTTACCATGTCTCTGCGGTCATTATGCTAGTGGCATTATTTATCTCGTTTATCACTAAGCCATTAGACCAAGTCTCTGCAAGAATGATTGCAGAAAATAAAGATGATGTTGAACTAGCGCCAGCCGCTAACAACTAATTCTTTAACGCGAGTAACATCATCACAAACAAGGCGCTATTTTAAGCGCCTTGTTTGTTTATGCTGTTGTTTCAAAATAACTTAGGTGTATAACGTCTGCCATTCCTCTTTAATCAGTACCGATTCTGGCGAGAAATAACGAAAATGAGCGAGTCCATGAGCTAAATATTCAATTAATAATTGGATCGTACCATTAGGATAAAAATATTGATGAATACCTCGCTCGATACCCGCTTGGTAGTAGCCTTGAAATATCATCTCACCTTGCGCATTATATCGTTCACATAATCCATTTTTAAGCCCCCAATAATCTTGCTCTATAATGGCACTGTATAGCTTGTTATATTCAGTTACCGTCACCTTATCTAAAGCAAAACTATAGTTCTTTGTATGGGTACCAATATGGCTATCATAATAATCAATATCACTGATTAATTGATTATGCTCTCCTAGCTGAAAAACGACTCTATATTGCTGCGGATCCATATATTCAAATTGAGTAATATTAGCACCAGCTTGATTCTCTATTAAATAGCGCTTAGCAAGGCAGTTATCAATCGTTAAATAACACATTACATCTATCATTTTACCAGCACGATATACTTGCTCAATATACTGATATTTAAAGTCAATATTAGGTATTACCTCAAGTTTTTGAGGACCAATAAGAGCAATAAGCCGTAACTGCTGTTTGGCATCAACAAACACTATCGAAGGCGTAAATATTTTTAAACTGACTCTTTGCAACACATCAAATAAAACCATAACCTTACTCATATTTCACTTGCATTTCTATGCAGTTAAAATAACATCCCCAAAGAATCAAAAAACAAACAACTAAAATTAGCCATGCTAAATATACTGTTTTATTTAGATAATACTGTCGTTATATCTTATCGCATGTAATAAAGAAAATAATAACCCAAGGATGAATTATGCATAAATATATATTAATAATAGCTAGTTATATTTTTGCCCACCAGCCATTAATGGCGCAAGAACATCATGACAAGAACTTTAATGATGCCTACGCAGCATATCAAAAAGCGATTACAGCCGAAGACCCAAGGTTAATAATAAATACTGCAAAACAAGCATTTAATCTGGGTGAAATCAAATTTGGAGAGAGTATAAACACGGCTAATCTGGCTGTTAATTATGCTAATGCGCTGGCCGAACAAACTTATGTTAGTCATGAGCAGCAACAGCAAGTATCAGACTTAAGGCTAGCGCTATATCAACAAGCATTAACCTTATTTGAGCAATATAATGGCCAACAACATCTTAGTTTAATCGATCCCCTTATTGGCCTCGCCACCATAGAAACTAAACAAATAAACGCGAAAAAAGCCAAAAAGCACTTATTACGAGCAGTTGACATTGCCCAGCACCATAATCAACCACAGTTAGAAGCAGATCTATACTTAGAAATATTTGAACAACTTAAACAACCAAAATATATCAGTAAAGCTTATGCTATCCACCAAACATCATTACCTGAAAATAGTTTGGCAAGATTAAAATCGACATTTTATATGGCGAAATATGAGCAAGCTAAAAACAACCCTAAACAAGCCATCACGCTATATAACCAAGTGATTGAACAATTAGAGATACTCGATTTTAGTCACCCCTACTTACTTGCAGGACATGCAGCTTTAGTTAAGTTATATCAAGATGAAGATCAATCTGAGCAAGCAACCGCACATTGTATTGCAATAGGCAAGATGAGTCCTTGGGATGATGAGCAAGAACAAACAGCGCTTTATCGAGTGCCACCTAAGTATCCTTTAGCTTATGCCAAACGCAGTAAAGAAGGTTCTGTGCAACTTAGCTTTACGGTGACTGAACAAGGATTTGTTAAAGATCCCAAAGTGATTAGCGTTAAAGGTGGTGACAGTTTTATCAAACCAAGCTTAGCTGCACTCAAGAATTGGCGTTATGCGCCTAAGTTCGAAAACGGCAAAGCGGTCGCAGCACAATCAACTGTACAATTGGATTATCGCATTAATAAATGAGAGTAAGCTCCAACAATTGTGGATAGATATTGGGTTTTAGCTAAGCAAATGCTATTGTGACAGCGATTTTGAACGGCAGATATTAGGAGTACTTATGCCCCACTTTCGTTTTCGTGCAATCGATGCAGATAAAGTTCAGCAACTATCAAAACCATTAGTAGATGCGTTAGCTGAACTGATGGAAAGCCCACGTGAACATTTCACTATTGAGCATATTCCTGCGAGCTTTTTCTTTGAAGGTGAAGCATTTGCAGCTTACCCATTTGTTGAAGTACTTTACTTTGACCGTGGCCAACAAGTACAAGATGAGATTGCAATCCGAGTCACTCAGATTGTACGTGATGCGTTAGCAAAGCCAGAGCAAGATGTGGCTGTGATCTTCACTAAACTGGATCCTGCTGGCTATTATGATAATGGCAAGCACTACGCTTAAAAATTAAGCATAAAAAAAGCAGCTATTAAGCTGCTTTTTTATTATTCATACTGCAATTTGCAAGATTATACTTTCTTAACAAACTCAGATTTTAATTGCATCGCACCGATACCGTCGATTTTACAATCGATATCGTGGTCACCGTCTACTAGACGAATGTTTTTCACTTTAGTACCCACTTTAACAACAAGTGAAGAACCTTTGATCTTAAGATCTTTGATTACTGTGACAGTATCGCCATCTTGTAAAACATTGCCATTTGAGTCTTTGATTACAGCCTCATCTTCTGCAACTTCTGTTTCTTCGTTTTGAGACCACTCATGTGCACACTCAGGGCATACAAGCATGGTACCGTCGAAGTAAGTATATTCTGAATCGCACTTAGGGCAATGTGGAAGAGCTGACATTTAAAAAACCTCTGTCGTTAGCAAACGCGTAAAGAGAGAATTTTATCGCATGGCTGGCGATAGCGCCAATTTTATCTGCTTAAATAAGCAACAAATTACCTTGCATGTACACTTGCTTTACATCTAGATTACAGACGCACCATTTTACAAACAATAAAGGGAGCCGAAGCTCCCTTTATTGAATAATAATTATTCTTACTGTTGCTTATCAGCACCGATAAACTTGTCCATAACCACTGCACAAACAGCATCACCAGTGATGTTAAGTGAAGTACGGATCATGTCAAAAATACGGTCTAGTGCGAACAATAATGGTAAGCCATCAATTGGAATACCAGCGGCTAATAATACCGCGACCACAAGGAATGATGGACCCGGCACACCTGCTTGACCAATCGCACCTAAGGTAGAAGTAAAGATGATAGCAATATAAGCCGCCATACTTAAATCAATGTGGTACATCTGGGCGAAGAACACTGCCACCAAACCGTAATAGATTGCGTTACCACTCATGTTAATGGTCGCACCTAACGGCAGTACAAATGATGAAGTCGCTTTAGATACTTTAAGGTCTTCTTCACATGTTTCCATCGTCACAGGCAATGTCGCCATTGAAGATGCAGTAGATAATGCCATTACTTGCGGCTTTTTCATTGCTGAAATGAATTTAAGCGCAGGTACATCAGACAGGAACTTGACCATTAGAGGGAAGAAAATAAAGCCGTAAATTAAGATTGCAGCCACAAATACAATCACCAGCTTTAATACAACACCTAATGCATCAAAACCAAAAGTACCGACAGATTGTGCCATCAGACCAAATACACCGATAGGCGCAATAATCATGACGCAGTTGATCATCCATACAAACGCATCAACAACAGTATTAAGACCAGCAAGAATAGGTTTAGCGCCATCGCCTTTAACCTTAGTTAAGGCAATACCGAAGAAAATACAGAACACTAAGATTTGCAGGATATTACCGCCAATTAACGATTCAAATACGTTAGTTGGGATCATACCAATCACAGTATCAACAAAACCAGGAATCGCACCTTGCTCTTGAGTTACCGCAGCAAGACCTGCGCCATGGGCACTAAAGTCAACACCCGCACCAGGTTGGAAGATATTGCCCATCACTAACGCTAAACCAACAGCCAGTGCTGAGGTTGCAATAAAGAAAGCAAAAGTACCCACACCAATTTTACCGGCAGATGGACTGTTACCTAAGCTTGCCGCACCGGCAATGATAGATACCACAACCAATGGGATAACAAGCATTTTAACTAAGTTAATAAAAATGGTACCAAGTGGTGCAAACATAGTTGCACTATCACCCATTAATAAACCGACTACAGCACCAATGATCATTGCGATAACGACTTGGACGCCAATATTCCCCAGTAATTTTCCCTTAAACACGACCTTCTACCCCGTTTGCTGATGACTCAGCTTATAGTTGTATTTTCAAATTAGCGCTAATTTACCACATGGAGCACTAGGCTATCTGTGAAACTTCACTACAATCGTTTAATTTTTAACTAAAACTCAAAAATAACCACTAGCAATTGAATATTTTTCAATATTAATAGGATATTTACATGATCTATTAATTTAAAACCAAAAATTCAATGTTTAATTAAACAATCAATAGAAATGTACAATTAACATACGTTCCATACACTGCATTAGCAACCACTAATCAATTGTATCAGTCAAAAAAATACCCACAATCGTGGGTATTTTTAAAGTGTAATGTCCTATTAGGTCAATCCAGCTAAACGTCGCTTAAATCGCCATACACAGATATTTCATTTCAGTGTATTCCTCAATGCCATATTTAGACCCTTCACGGCCTAATCCAGATGCTTTAATACCGCCAAAAGGTGCCACTTCATTTGAAATAGCACCGGTATTAATACCGACCATGCCATATTCAAGCGCTTCAGCAACTCGCCAAACTCTGCCGATGTCACGGCTATAAAAATAAGCCGCTAAGCCAAACTCGGTATCATTAGCAAAATCAATCACCTGCTGTTCATCACTAAATTTAAACAGCGGTGCAACCGGACCAAATATTTCCTCTTTGGCTAACAGCATTTCAGCGTTCGCTTCAGCAATAATGGTTGGTTGATAAAACGTGCCTCCGAGTTGATGTACTGCCCCGCCGCACAACAGTTTACCGCCATGGTTTACTGCATCAGCCACGAGTGACTCAACCTTATCAAGCGCAGCCTGATTAATTAATGGGCCGGTAGTAACATCTTGATCAGTCCCTTTACCCACAACTAATTGCTTGACCTTGTCGGTTAACTTACGAGCAAACTCATCGTAAACCTTATCCTGTACATAAATACGATTTGCGCAAACACAGGTTTGACCGTTATTTCTAAATTTAGCCAACATAGCGCCATCAACTGCCGCATCAATATCTGCATCTTCAAAAACAATAAATGGCGCATTGCCACCCAATTCTAACGATAATTTTTTTAAGGTTGCAGCTGATTGCTGCATCAATTTAATACCGACACCAGTTGAACCAGTAAATGACAACTTACGCACATCGGGATGCTCACATAAGGTTTGCCCTATTTGAATTGCATCACCAGTAATTACATTAATCACACCGGCAGGAATACCCGCCATTTCAGCTAACTTGGCTAATGCTAATGCTGAAAATGGGGTTTGTGGCGCAGGCTTAATAATCATGGTACAGCCAGCCGCTAACGCTGGTGCGGCTTTGCGAGTGATCATCGCCGCAGGAAAATTCCACGGTGTAATAGCAGCTGTGACCCCAATCGGTTGTTTAACCACCAGCAAACGTTTATCAGCTTGCGGTGCTGGTATGATATCGCCATAAACCCGCTTAGCTTCTTCAGCAAACCATTCAATAAATGATGCTGCATAATTAATTTCGCCAATCGCTTCTGCAAGTGGCTTGCCCTGCTCAGCGGTCATAATCTCCGCGAGTTGTTGTTGATGCTTAAGTATCAATAAATGCCAGCGCTTAAGTAATTGGCTGCGCTCATGACCTGACAATTCACGCCAACTTGGTAATGCCCGTTTAGCGGCATTAATCGCAGCTAATGTATCCACCTTATCCATATAAGGTACATGACCAATCACAATGCCAGTGGCGGGATCGCAAATTGTTTCAGTTTGCTCATTTTGAGCATGGCACCATATCCCACCAATAAAACATTGCTGCTGCCATAATGAATCTGGACTAACTTGCATAAAAAACTCCTACCTAATGGTAACTTGCTGAAAAATCATTCAGACTACTAAAATTAATGATTTAAATTGTTTAAAAATGCGACTAAGGCAAAAGTCTTAACTGCTAACAAACTATAAATTTAGCGTATCTTAGGTAAGGGAGATAGTGAATGACTGTCGATATTTTAAAAATAGTGTTCATCCTAATCGCTGTATTTTTTATTTATAAATTAATATTCAGCAAAAATCAGGCTACACCTTGATGAAAATGCAGTTCAAACAAGGACGATTGGTGAGCCATAAGGGTAAGATCCAAGATAAATTTTTGCGTGAATGTAAAGCGCTGGCAAAAGTAGAAAAAACCACAGGTACATTGCGCGCCTACCGTGATGGCACGGTAAGATTACACATCTCTGCCAGCATCAACGACAGTCTTGCCCAGCGGATGCGCAATATGTTCCCATTTGAATACTATGAACATAAGCAAGTCGATATGTCGAAAAAACGCGGCTAATAATGTAGATGAGTAAGGACTAATCGGTCACTTTTGCATTAAAGGTTTAATCTGTAGTTATAGATTAACTTACTCGTTTATTCAGCTTCTTTGATATCACAAGAAAACGATTTAGTTTAATGAACGGCTAAATCGTTATTCAAAAGCACTTACCTCATTAAATTGCAAAATAGTGAATCACTAAGCTTGCTTATTGATCACTAAGGTCACGCTGGCAACCTTAACCCCAAACTTAATAATATCGCTTTTGTTGATGATGGTATTGTCATCCACAAGGAACATCCAATCATCAAAGCTGACTTGATAATCAGTGCCATCAACATTCAATATCATCTCATATCGCCATTGCAGAGCATTACCCGCAGACACGCCTGTGGCAGTGCCTAGAATATCATTTGCAGTACCAGTGTATTGCCCCGGCGCTTGTCTGGTTATCTGCCAAATGCGCTTTTGTTTTTCGCCGTCATTAAAGATAAAGTCTTCATCAATCACGCCTTGATTACCTTGCCAACTGGCTTGCATCGTCACCGTAAAGGTACGGGTCACTTTGCCTGAAAAATCTTGTACGATACCTGCCGCCGTTAGCTTGCCATTAAAGAAATCCGCTAGCACCAACTTAGGTGTGGTCGCTTGATAGTCGTCAATACTGGCACTGCTACAACTGGTTAGTCCTAACAGACTGACAATAACTAACAGTGACTTAATCGTTCCATTGAATAATCGCATTATTTCTCTCCTATCAACTCTGCTCGCCTTGCTAACTCTGAACTTTGTGGCGATAACCAAATGGCTAAAAATTGCTGGCTAAATTCAGCGCTACTTTGCCAATCAATGGCCTGTTGATTATAAAAAAACTGACCAACACCCTGCTTGTCTACGACAAATGTTAATGAGTCGCCTTCGCTGACATCTGGCCACACTTGTTGTAACTGTGTCAGCCACACTTGCTGTTGCTGGTCATCCACTTGTAGGTGTTGCCATTGTTCTGCGGTAGCCTCAATTAAATGTGCCGCTTCAATGTCTCGCAGATAGGTAATCTCTAATGTCATCGGCCACTTTTGCCATGTAAACTCACCATCTTCGGTCAACAACCTTGCTTGATATAAATCCCAAAACAACCAACTCATTTGGGTGCGTCCTACTTCAATAAGCGGCGTTGGCTTTGCATAAGTGACAGGGGCAACACAAGCAATAAGCAATAGATAAACACCAGGCCACAGTTTATTAGTCATATTGCAGTCTCCTCGTTTGTGCGACGCTCCACAGTAAAAAACAGCCCCAGCACAGCATTAAGATGGCGCTACTCATCTGCCACCCCAGCGGCAAATTCACCGCATTAAAATTGGCTCCGGCTAAATAACTTAAACAGCCAAATACACTGCCAAAAGCAAAGGTAAATACTGGCGAGAAAGCTTTTAAAAACAGTAAACTATGTGGCAGACTCATGGCAAAGCAGAGCCACAACAATGCGAGCCAAATCGGAATTTGAGCAAACTGAAATACCCCTAAAACAGTCAGTATAGTGTCCATAACAATACCGGCAACACTCACTTTACCCATCAATATTAAGTCTGCTTTGCGGGTTGGGCTCAACCAGAGATGTAAAGCCAACATCAGCACTAATAATGGAATGGCAGCGTTTTGCCACAATACCGCGCTCCACCAACAGACTTGGAACATAATGGCATTTATCATAAAAAAATATTGCTTGGTAATATCTGACATAGGCTAACCTTGGTAGTCTCGGCCAACGGCAACATAGTGCACAGTATTCGTGGTACCCGCTAAAAAACCGCCTTCACAATAGCCCAGATAGAACTGCCACATTCGAATAAATTGCTCGTCATAACCTAGGGCTTTGACTTGGGGTAAAGCATGATTAAAGCGCTGTAACCAATCATTTAATGTTCGCGCATAGTCCAAACCAAATTCATCAATTGACCACAGCTTCATTTGAGTTTGTTGAGCAAGATGTTGATTCATCATTGCGACTGAAGCAAACAGCCACCGGGAAAGATATAGCGCTGAATAAAATCGACATTATTACGATAACTTTGATAACGTTCATCATTAATCGTAATGGCTTGGATCAACATGCGACCATCATGCTTTAAATGACGATTCAGTACCGTAAAGTACTCTGCCATATACTCATGCCCAACGGCTTCAATCATCTCAATGGAGACAATACGGTCAAACTCACCGGTTAATTCACGATAGTCTTGTTTTAACAGGGTAATTTTATGCTCTAGGCCAGCCGCAATAATGTGTTGTTTGGCATAATTGTATTGCGCATCAGAAATAGTGGTCGTCGTCACATCAACATCAAAGTGCTTGGCGGCATAAATCGCCAATGCGCCCCACCCCGTGCCGATCTCTAATAAACTCTGCCCCGCTTGCAAGTCTAATCGCTCACAAATCAGCTGCATTTTATTCTCTTGCGCTTGCGCTAAACTACTCTGTTCATCCGCATAAATCGCACTGGAATAAAGCATTAAAGGATCGAGAAATAACTGGTACATCTCGTTACCTAAATCATAATGCGCTAAAATATTACGCTTTGAGCCAGCAGTAGAATTATGTTGGCGCACATGCTTGAATCGGTTAATCATGGTTGATGCCCAAGCAAATCGACGCTCAATTTTGTCTAATAATGTGAGATTCAGCGCAAATAGTTTGATCACATTCGTGACACTTGATGATTGCCAATGTCCATCCATATAAGCTTCACCTGCGCCAATCGAGCCGCCCCACAACACTTGCCGATAAAATTGTGGATTTATCACATGAATGTCAGCACAAAACTCGCCGCGACCAAACTGAAACTGTCCTGTTTTATCAGTGATGGTTAATTTGCCGTGACTCATTTTGCCCAAGGCAGCAAACAATATTGCTCGAGCAATATTATCGTTAATAGACATGCGCCCTTGATGTTGGGTGGCTACTGAATATTCCATAATTTACTCCTTACCTTGTGTGGGATGGACAACAAAGGGCACACGCTTTAACCAAAGCTTTAAAGCTTGCCAATAAATTTTGCTCACAATAGAAAATGTCATTAACGGGAATTGCATCAGCGCTTTAAGCACTTGTTTAGACGAGAAGGCCTGTTGTTGTAGCAACATTGCCGCAGTGAATATTTTGTTAGGATTAAGATTATTAATCATTAACTTAAACTGTTGTTTGGGAGCACTCACGCGCCACTGATATTGCATATCTAGAGTCATAAACGGTGACACATGAAATGCTTTATCTGTTAACTGACTAGACTGCGTCATATCAATTAAATAATAATGTCGCTCATTCCATGGGGTATTACTGACCTCTGCGAGGAGATATTTAAGTTGCTCTCCTTGATAGCAGAAAAAACAGTTAATCGGACTAAAATAGAAACCGAAATGACGTCCCTGTCCGATAAATAACACCCGCTGACAATCTTGACCGCCTAAATGCTTTACCTGCGCTAGCACGCGACTTTTTAAACCATCTAACCGAGCCTGATAAGGTAAATAGTCGGCTTGATAAAAACTTAATGGCGCAAACTTATCGACACTAAAATATCGGCTAATACCGTCAACCAGCTCAAGCTCATCCAAATCCAATGCGAGCATCATTATCGGATAATCAAAGCCGTGTTTAACCGGAGTCAACCTTTGATGATTAACGCGGCCATAATAAAAATGACTGTTAATTAAAGCGCTCATAAGCTCACCCCAAAGCGAGCACACACATCCAGTGCACTTCTCACCCCATCTTCATGAAAACCGTTGTACCAATAAGCGCCGGCAAAATGCGTACTACCGATACCGCAAATTTCATTACGACGTTGCTGGGCCACGATACTGGTATGATTAAAAACGGGATGCGCATAATTAAAACGGCGTAAAATTTTGTTTGGATCAATTTGCTCAGTTTGATTCAAGGTCACGCAAAAAGTGGGCGTACCTGCAGGTAATTGCTGCAAAATATTCATGTTGTAAGTCACACTGGCTGGGTGCTGGTTATTACCATCTAAACGATAATTCCAACTTGCCCATGCGGCCGACTCTGACGGTAATAAAGCGGTATCGGTATGTAATACCACTTCATTATTTTGATATGGCATTGCCGCTAGAATTTGTTGCTCTTTAATGGTGGCATCATCAAGTAAGGCTAATGACTGATCGCTATGGCAGGCCAAAATAACATGATCAAATAAATGCTCATCGCCATTTTGTAGTAGGATTTTGACCCCATCATTACAACGTGAAACTCGACTGACGGCAGCGCTTAGATGAACATTATCTTTAAAGGGGGCAATTAAAGGTTCGATATATTGCCGAGAGCCCCCCTTAAGCACATACCACTGCGGGCGGTCACTGACATTTAATAAACCGTGGTGTTCAAAAAAACGGACAAAAAAAGGTAACGAGAAAGCACGCATATCATCGATGCTTGCAGACCAAATGGCAGCGCCCATTGGCAAAATATAATGCTCTGCAAAGAAATCTGAAAATTTATTAAGCTGTAAAAACTCACCTAGGGTTATCGCCGGGTATTGTTGTTGCTGATAAAGTTGTTTCGCCAATTTATTAAAACGTATAATTTCAGCCAAAAAGCGCCAAAATTGCCAATTAACAAGATTACGTTTTTGCGCAAATAAAGTGGCCAAAGTATGGCCGTTATACTCAAGTCCCGTCTGTTGGTTATGCACACTAAAACTCATTTCTGTCGGCAATGGTGTGACATTAATCCGTGCCAGCAACTTGTTAAAGTTAGGGTAAGTGCGATCATTAAATACGATAAAGCCGGTATCAATCGCATAATCTTTACCATCAACCTCAACATCAACCGTCGCGGTATGTCCGCCAATATAATCATTCGCTTCAAACAATTCGACTTGATGTTGTTGGCTCAATAGATGACCACAAGTCAACCCTGAAATACCGCTACCAATGATTGCAATACGGCTCATGATCCTTGCTCTCCTTCAATTGTTACATCGGCAGACTTACTCGCCATTAATTTTTGCCACCAAGCACGCGGCAACCAAGACACCATTTTTAATAACCAAGTAAATCGTTTAGGAAAATGAATTTGATATTGTTTTTTATGCAAGCCATTAATAATTCGACTCGAAGCTTGCTGTGCGGTAATTCGCATCGGCATATCGAATTGATTTTTATCTGTTAAAGGGGTTTTGACGAAACCTGGACAAATCACACTAACCTCAATATGGTGCGGTGCGAGATCAAGCCGTAGCGTATGACCTAAATAATCGATGGCGACTTTTGATGCCCCGTAAGCTTCAGCTTGTGGGAAGGGTAAATAGATAGCACTTGAACTCATTAATGCTAAATGCCCATAAGCCTTTAACTTGGGTAAAAAGGCCCCTAAGCAATAGCCCATCGAAATAAGGTTAACGTTAATGACTCGGGCAAATAACTCGGCATCAAACTGACGTGCATCAGTGATATATTCGCAGTTACCCGCATTTAAAATAATTAAATCAAACTGTAATTGCCCTAATTTATCTAAATCTTGCTGACACCGATTAGCAGCATCAATCACCTGCTGATTATCTGTGACATCAAATGAATAAAGATAGGCATCGGTTAATTGATTAAGCGCATCAAGATTGCGACCACAAGCAAACACACTCCAGCCTTGTGCCAGATAGTCTTTTGCTAATTGCAACCCAATTCCCGAACTGGCACCGGTAATTAATACTGTTTTGCTCATGAGTTGGCCGCCTTATGCTTAATAAAGCTAATAACATTGCCTATGCAAGGAATGTGCTCATACAACATTTGTCCAACATCAAAATAGTCGCGGTGATAATAAATTTTGTGGTTAAACTTGAGGTGACTGACACCTTCAACCTTAATGGTTTTCCCTTGAGCCAATTTAGGGTGAGTAAAGTACATGCTCCAAAAAATAGATGCTCTACCTTGGCCTTGCTGTACATCGGCAATATCAAACTTGATGCTGTTAATATTTTGATAAAGTTGCTCAAAATATTGGGTAAGCTGTTCGAGTCCCGATAGCTGATGCAAAGGATCAACAAACACCACTTCAGGAGCATAAATATCAGCTAATAAATCCAAGTTATCCTTATGCAACTTTTGGTACATAGCGACAAATTGCTCAATAATCGTGTGTGACATGCTAGTGTCATCAGCCTGAGATAACATGATTAATGCTCCTTAATGAATAATTTAGCTGGCTTTTATTGCCGCCAAGCAAGATAGTGCTCGTTGCCGAGCAAATTGATGTTCTACGATGGGTTCAGGGTAATTAGCTAATAACAAATTGCCGTTTACCTGACTTTTTGCCGAAGATAATGGTTGATGAATAGCGGCTAATGCTTGATGAGTCAGTTCTGGTAAATAATGACGAATAAATTGCGCGTTCGGATCGAACTTCTTACTCTGATTGGTGGGATTAAAAATACGAAAATAAGGTTGAGCATCACAACCTGTTCCAGCAGCCCATTGCCAGCCACCATTGTTATTAGCCAAGTCGCCATCAATCAGTTTCTGTCTGAAATATCGCTCACCCCAACGCCAATCAATTAATAGATGTTTAGTCAAAAAGCTAGCACATACCATACGTAACCGATTATGCATCCACCCCGTCTGATTTAATTGCTGCATTGCAGCATCAACAATGGGATAGCCCGTCTTTCCTTGGGTCCACGCAATAAACTCTTGTCTATTGTTACGCCAGACAATAGCATCGGCTTTATGATTAAAATTTTGCGAACGAGATAATTTGGGAAAAGCCACTAGCAAATGGCGGTAAAATTCACGCCACACGAGTTGATTAAACCAAATGGATGCTGACTCATGGGTGTTTTGCAATAGCTGAGGTGAATGGATTAATAGCAAGGCTAATACTTGCCGCGGACTTAAGATACCCACCGCCAAATAGGGGGATAATAGACTGGTACTCGCTAAAGCGGGGTAATCTCGATCACGACTATAATTATCAATATGTAGCTGCATAAAAGTGATTAACTGTTGTCGAGCATCCATCTCACCAACAGGCCAATGTTCACTGCTTTGTTTACTGCAATTGAAGGTAATTGACTCAAATTTAATGGGTTGAGCCAACGCGGCGGGCATAGGCGCACATACAATTTGTTGTTGCACCACTTGTGACCGCCATGCATTAGCAAAAGGTGTAAATACCTTATACATTTGCCCCGCTTGATTAAGCACCTGACCATGTTCAACAATGCAATCTTGGCTCACTAAGCGTAGATCAATACCAGCGGCGATGATCGCTTTATCACGTTGCTGTTCATTAAACTCGATATCCTTACTGGCAAACATTTGATCGATATTATGCTGCTGCATAAACTGCAACAACAATGACGGCACCTGACTAAAGTCTTCACACTCAAGCAGGGTTAAACTCACCCCGAGCGCGGCCAGTTGTAAACCTAGACGATTTAACTGACGTTCGATAAAGTCTAATTGTATTGGAGCGACATCATGCTTTAGCCATTGTGTTGGCGTAGCAATATAAACGGCAAATAGCTGGCTAGTATTAGCTTGGTTCATCTCAGATTGCACCGCTAACGCAGCTTGCAATAACGCTTGGTTATCATGCAGTCTTAAATCATTCCTAAAACAAAATAACTTATTCATTGTTATTTAGCCTTAATGCCTTTAGGCAAGGTATCAACAAGTGTCGCCAACTCTTCAATGACAACCATTGCGGGTGATGATGGCCCCTCGCCAATATAAAAATACTGACATTCAAGTTGAGATGATAAATGTGCTAACTGCGCTAAAGCCTGCTCATATGAACCCGCAACAACGAGTAGATGAGCAATCTCAGTTCGATTGAGTAACAGCTGTAATTGAGTCGAATTGATATCGCTAAACAACTGCACTTTAACCCCCAGTATCGTCAACTCAATGGCATAAATTAAACTTTGCCATTGGCATATCGGGTCATCATCCCAAATACCAATACAGGCTTGACGCTTAAATTGCGCGTTAAAACGGCGCTGACCTAGACGTAAAAACAGCTCTTGTGTTAGCCATTGCCCTAGCACTTGGCCATCTAATTGTTGAGCTAAACTTTGACTTAGTTGACTAAACCAAGGCCGGTACAAAGACTGCTGCCGGATCCGATACGGGTACTCTTGCTCAAGCTGACTCAATTGCTGCTGTAACTTCTGACTGTTTAAGCTGAATAATGATTGATTTAATGCCGTAATTTGCTGTTGCCAAAACGACCCTGTTTCAGCTTGTATATTCGTTGTAACCTCTGCTTCATTCGATAAAAGTGGTTTCACTTTACTAATGGCAATACCTTTATCTAACCAAGTAGTAATTTGCCTAATATTATCGATATCAGCTTGGCTATATAAACGATGCCCTTTTGCCGTACGTTGTGGCACAACAAGGCATATCTACGTTGCCAAGCTCTTAGTGTTACCGGATTAACACCTGTAATTTGAGCAACATCGCGGATTGGATATAAAGCTTGTTTGTTATCAGTAGGCATAACGTAACCTCAAACTTTCAGGGTGAGGATTTAAATAAACTTGCTGTTCAATATAAGCATTGGGATATTCTTTTAAATAATGATTAATCAAGGTAATAGGCACCAATAAAGGTTGCAGGCCTTGATGATATTTAAGTACAGCTTCCGTTAATTCAGCTTTTTGTTGGGGCGTTAGATACTTTTTAAAATATCCCTGAATGTGTTGTAAGGTCGACGTATGATTTTTTCGGCTCGCTTTGCGCTTTAACGCCGCCATAAATCCAGTAAAATATTGGTTACCGTTATCAGCAATAGCTTGCTCTCTATCCGCTACCAATTGCCCTAATTGACGATATGACACCGGATGATGGGCCATCAGTAAATATTTATAACGAGAATGAAATTGCACTAATTTTTGTATGGTCAATCCAGACTGCTGCATGGTGCTAAAATCATGATAAGCATATACCCGAGTAAAGAAGTTTTCTTTAATCACCAAATCATTAAGGCGACCTTCCTCTTCAACGGGCAATAACGGATATTGTTTCATTAATTCTTGTGCAAAAATGCCAATACCAATCTTGCTGCCTTGATTGGTACCTGATTTATATACCGTTACCCGCTCCATTCCACAAGTAGGAGACTTAGCACATAAAATATAGCCACTTAATTGCTGCAGCTGTGACACTTTTGCTTCACTGAATGCTTGCAGTTGCCCGGTATAATCATGTTGCTCATCACCGGTACGAACAAAAATTCGATGCTGCTCTTGTACAAGCCTAATACTTGCTCTTGGTGTCCCTAATCCAATCGCAACTTCAGGGCATACTGGCACAAAATCAAAAAAATTAGTCAGTTGCTGCTGACAATATTTAGAGTTCTTATGACCGCCATCAAATCTCACTTTTTCACCTAATAGACATGCACTTATACCAATTTTTATCGATTCATTTTCAGATTCATTTATGGTCAACATCTTAAGCACCACCACTTAGTTAGCTAGAATGAAAAATAATAAAAAATGAATTCATTCATTAAGTCTTATATAAAACTTATACAACAAATTTAATTTTGTACAACTTTTTTTATTATTTTATTTAACATCAGTAAAATGTTGTAGTCTCTTTACCTATCTCCTAGCTTCGAGTACATTTGCAGGCATTATTCCCAATCGAAGATCATCAAATGTCACAAATACGTGTGTTGCTATCAGAATCAACCAATCCCCATTTCAACCTAGCAGTAGAAGATACTATTTTTAGAGCGATGGGCACTGAGCAACGAGTGCTATTCCTGTGGCGTAATTTTGATACTGTCGTGATTGGTCGTGGCCAGAATCCGTGGAAAGAATGTAATACTCAAAAAATGGCAGATGATGCGGTAACACTTGCCCGCAGACAAACCGGTGGCGGTGCGGTATTCCATGATTTGGGTAATACCAATTTCACCTTTATGGCGGGCAAACCCGAATACGATAAGACCATTTCGACCCAAATCGTATTAGATGCATTAACATCACTGGGTATTGAGGGAAAAGCGACGGGTCGCAATGACTTAGTGGTAGAAGATGGTGAAGGCGAACGTAAATTTTCAGGCTCTGCTTATCGAGAAACCAAAGACCGCGGTTTTCACCATGGCACTTTACTGTTAAGCGCTAATTTATCGCGCTTAGCTGATTATTTAAATCCAGACCCGAAAAAACTGGCTGCAAAAGGGATCGATTCAGTCCGTTCAAGGGTGACAAACTTAAATTTAATCAAACCAGACATTGACCACCAGCAAGTATGTTATGCCATTATGAATGCCTTTTTTAAGCATTATGGCGAGCAAGTCGAGATTGAGTTCATTTCGCCAGAATCACTACCGGATTTACCCAACTTTGAACAAAAATTTGCTGAACAGCAAAGCTGGCAATGGAACTTTGGCTCAACACCAGAGTTTATGCATACCTTAGATGAGCGTTTTAGCTGGGGTGGAATAGAGATACACCTTGATATTATCAAAGGCAAAATTGAGCGTTGCCAAGTATTTACTGACAGCCTAAACCCGACACCATTTGAAGCGTTAGCCAATGAATTAGTCAATTGTGCTTATCAACCACAAGCCGTGGCAGAAGTGATAGCCCATTTAAGTTTAAAGCATCCGCAACAGCAGCAAGAGTTAGCAGAATTAAGCCAGTGGCTGATAGAGCAAATTGTATAACCATGCAACACTAATAGTATTGAACTCAATACGCTGTTAATCGCCAACAAAAAAGCCCCAAACTGGGGCTTTTTGCTATTTGAAGTGGTTATTCTTCATTAAGTCTGGTTTTTGCAAATTTCTCTAATCCCCAAACCAGCAAGATACCCGCTAGCATTGCTGCAATAGCCCAAGCCATATGAGCGGGTTGTTGCATCACATGCTCAAACTGCCAAGGTGATAGATTATGCTCAGCTAATGGTACTTGTTCACCGGCTGAATTAGTACGCCATGAGATCACTTGTTTCCACGGCCAAATTTTACCTAGCGTGCCTAGCATTAAGCCGGTTAAAAACAAAATGGTCGCATCATGATATTTGCGCAGTAACGCGGATAACACATGACTAAAACTCAAAATACCTGCCATACAACCCAAAGCAAAGGTTGCCATCACAGCCAAATCTAAACTCTTAACGGCACCAAGTACAAAGGTGTATAAACCCAGTAGTAATAGAATAAAACTGCCTGATATACCCGGTAAGATCATGGCACAAATTGCAATCGCACCGCCAAAGAATATATTGATATAACTAGGCTCTAGTGCAATAGGATTCAACATAGTGATCCCCCAAGCAATCACCACGCCAATGGCAAAAAGCGCTAACTTGGCAATACTAAAGCGATTCACCTGCTTTAGCATATGCACCACTGAAATTAAGATTAAGCCAAAGAAAAATGACCATACTGGAATAGGATGAGTCACTAATAACCAAGAAATAAGCTTAGCCAGTGTAATAATGCTAGTTAAAATGCCGGCAAATAATGGCACTAAAAATGGGCCATTAATATGAATAAAAGCCGCCTTAATGCCCTGCTCTTTTATTATAGTGATAAGCGACGGTCTGATACGACGAATACTGTCGAGTAAGGTATCTAAAATACCGGTAATAAATGCAATAGTACCGCCAGACACACCGGGAACAACATCCGCAGCGCCCATAGCCATACCTTTTAGATAAGTCCAAAAGTAATTCAAAAGTTAACCCTTACCATCATAACAAAAGATAAAAAATTGCTCGGATTATACGGTTAAAGTAACAAAAACATCAGTATTTATTAGCAAATATTCTTACCATAAGATTATTGATTTTTCACTTACTGGCTTTAACCCTATTAAAGGCATAGAGTTAAACAATAAAGTCATATTATTAGGGAGTACTCAACCATCATGGTGCAACCAACAACAATATCATCACGAAATTATAATATTGATGCTATTCGAGGGTTAGCCATGTTGGGAATATTGTTCATTAATGTATATGCGTATGCAGGTATATTTGAGCATTATGTCGCTTCCTCTTTTGCTCCATTCTCTGATCGCATCATAGGCTTAATTAAAGTCAGTTTTATCGAAAGTCGATTTATTAGTTTGTTTTGTATGTTGTTTGGTGTCGGGCTTTATATACAACTGCAAAAATATGATGAACTCGAAAGTCCATTGCTAAAAGTTAAATCAAGACTGATCATTTTGATGATTTTTGGTATTTTTCATAGTGTCATCATTTGGTATGGAGACATTTTGCTGACCTATGCCATCGCAGGTATTTTTGTGATGCGTTATATCAATAACGATCAAACTAGCCTATTAAAGTGGAGTAAGATTTTTATAAGTGTTGGTCTAATCGGCTTATTTATTATCTCTTTCATCCCCACTGAACCGATAAGTCATCGCGGCTCGGAACTATTTGCAGAACAAATTGGCATTTTTCAAAGTAGTATTGGCAACATCATTCTTTACCAGCTATTTGTCACATTAACCAATATCTTTACCCTACACTGTGTTTACTCTGGTTAAGCGCCGGCCTTATGCTGTTAGGTGTTTACTTGTATAAACAGGGTGTATTTAGCCAAGGATTAAATAAAACCATATTTAATCAAGCTCTACTCGCCAGTTTAATACTGATAGCGATTCATATGCTCTACCTACACATCTATCCTACTGGCCGCTTTAGCTATTTACTCAGCACCATCAGCGCTATCCCAATGGCACTGCTTTATATCCACTTCATCGTCAAACTGTGCCGAAATCGCGCCAATAAACTCAAACCACTACAAGCGGTGGGCAAAATGGCACTGACTTGCTACTTACTGCAATCCATCGTCGGCGTATTACTGTTTAGATATATTTACCCGCACTGGGTATATGAATTTAATCGTATTGATTATCTACTTTATTTTATTATCGGCAGTGTGTTGCAGTGTCTATTTGCCATGAGCTACCTTTACTTTTTTAAACAAGGACCCATGGAAAAATTGTGGCGCATTTTGGCTAAATAACCTTATGATAGCCATTAAAATCATAACCAAAGCTGTTTAAGTGAAAGTATTACAAGGTAAAGTTGTCAGTTGGGACCAAGCTAAGGGTTTTGGTTTTATTCGTCATCAAGCATATAAAAACGATATTTATATCAATCAGCGCGAACTCAACAATCCATCAAAGCCCCTCCAAATAGGCAGTAAAATCCAATTTGTTTGCATCAGTAAAGGGCAGCAAATATGGGCGGTCGATGCCGCTAAATATAAACAACATCATGCTTATCAACGTAAATTGCTGCTGCAGATTATATTGGCATTAGTCTGGTTAATTGGTTTGATCACTGCAGGATATTGGCATTATCTAAGCCTAATTTCGCGCTTTACTATCTTGCTTGCAGCGGCATCACTTTTATTGCCTATGGCGTAGACAAAAATGCGGCTAAAAAGGGTCGTTGGCGAACCAAAGAAAAAACCTTGCAATTATTAGCATTAATAGGTGGTTGGCCTGGGGCAATTATTGGTCGTCACTGGTTTGCCCATAAAAGACAAAAACTCAGTTTTAGAGTAATATTTTGGCTAGCGGCAATAATCAATATTATCGCTTTTGTGTTTATACTTGAGCCACAATGGTTATTGACTCTTACCCAGTCAATGGCTTAATCAATTTTATTCTCTCATATTATAAGGTTAGTCATTAATGAAAGTATTACTTGCTGTTGTTGTTATCGCCTGTGTAATTTTTTATGCCTACACTACTTTTAACAGTAGCAAGGTTGCAGCTGAAAACATCAAAATTGGCGAACAATTCTTAGCACAAAATAAAGCTGAAGCAGGTGTACACACCACAGCAACAGGCCTGCAATATAAAGTACTTGAGCAAGGTACGGGCACACAACATCCAAGCGCTACAGATAAAGTGACTGTTCATTACACAGGAAAGCTACTTGATGGCACGGTTTTCGATAGCTCAGTTGAACGTGGCCAGCCAATTACTTTCGGCTTAAATCAAGTGATTAAAGGCTGGACTGAAGGTGTACAACTCATGGTTCCAGGTGAAAAAGTCCGCTTTTATATTCCAAGCGCATTAGCTTACGGCAACCGCTCTGCAGGAAAAATTAAACCCGGTTCAACCCTTATTTTTGATGTGGAATTAATCAGTATTGGTCAATAATACCAATCACAATACCGAATCAACCAAGCCCTGCAATGCAGGGCTTTTTATTGTTCATAATAAACGACAAAAGTTAAATGCTAATTTATGAATATGTAATTTATCTTTATTAATCATCATGATACAAATTGTAGCAAGACGATTTAAACACATTTCTACATACTTTTTTGTTTATAAATCAACCTTATAGATTAATATGTAAACACCCCCTTACTTTATCGTATAAAAAATACGCATTGTCAGTTATTTTGCGCAACATTAGTATCATTTGGCTACACCAAAAATAATACTAATAAACGATATGAAGGAATGATGAATGATGCGGGAAAGCAGTATCTCTCGGGCAGTAAAAACCTCCCTTATAGTTGCCTTCGGAGTGAGTGGTTATGCCACAACGACCTCTGCCATGGCAGAAGAAGATCAAAACATAGAACGAATAGAAGTCACTGGTAGCCGAATTATTCGTGAAGGTGCGATTGCACCAACACCGGTAACGGTTATAACAGGTGAAGACTTGCTCAACACGGGTGCGATTAACATTGCAGAAGTCCTTAACGAACTCCCACAACTCGCCAGTACCGATACTTTAGGTAATTCAGGTACCCATATTGGCACCGCGGGTCTTAATATTCTAAACCTACGTGGAATGGGCACCAATAGAACCTTAGTCCTCGTTGATGGTAAGCGCCATGTCTCTTCTGTACCGGGATCAGCAGCTGTTGATATCAATAGTATTCCAACAGAATGGATTGATAGCGTTGAAATCATTACTGGTGGCGCATCGGCAATTTATGGTGCAGATGCGGTAACTGGTGTAGTTAACTTTAAGCTTAAAGAGCGCATTGAAGGCTTTAATGCTCAAGTTAATACCGGTTGGGCTGAAGACAGTGGCTACAACAATCAAAAACTCTCAGTCTCTTACGGTACTAACTTTGCGGAAGATCGCGGTAACGTAGCCGTTTCGGTTGAGCACGCTCAGCAAGCAAGACTTGGTATGACTGAGCGGGATCGCGCAGGTACTTCATGGGTACGATTTGCCAACCCAGATGGGGATACCGTCTATGAACACGTCCCTAATGGCGGCCATTATCGCATTAGTAACGGCGGTACGACCATGATTGGGGATAAATACTATACCTTCAATCCTGATGGCAGTATGCGTGAAGTTAACAAAGGCGATAAATTTGACGGCTCTTACTGCGCAGGTGAATGTGACTATATCAATCTAAAGCAATGGGAAGAGTTACAGCCTGAATTTGATCGCACCACGGCAAACTTTAAATTAAGTTATGACGTTACTGATGAATTAACGGCTTACGGTGAAGCTAAATACTCTGTGACCAATGCCACCACATCAGGTCAACCCGCGTTCTTCTTCTTCAACCCGATCACAACGATCTCACGTGATAATGCTTTCTTATCACAAGAAGTCGCAAACGCAATGGATGCTGCGGGTGAAGACAGTATCACCATTAACCGCTTTATGACGGATATGGGTCCTCGTATCGAAGATGATAAACGTACGACGCAACGTTATGTATTAGGCATTAAAGGCGAAGTTGGCGATGGCTGGGATTTAGATGCCTATACCCTTTATGGTGAAACTGAGCATAAACGCACTAACTATAACAACCTTATCTACTCTAATTTCAAAAACTCGGTAGATGCAGTATTCGATGCTGACGGTAATATTGTTTGTCGTGATGAAGAAGCAAGAGCTAATGGTTGTGTAGCCACTAATCTATTTGGTAACGGCAGTGTATCAGCCGCAGCACGCGACTATATATCAACCACGACGGTCGGTACTTCAACGATTGATCAATTTGTAGCGGGTGTATCATTAGCCAACTCTGCACTATGGGAACTACCAGCAGGTTATGTTGGGGTTGCAACGGGTATTGAATACCGCCGCGAAGCCAGTGAAACTGAAGAAGATCCTTTTATTGCCACTGGCGACACTTTCTTTAATACCCTATTAAGTGAATCGGGCAAATTTAACGTTAAAGAGGTCTTTGCCGAAGTGTCGGTACCTGTTTTAGCGGATTTACCCGGTATTCAAATGTTAACTGTTGATGGTGCGGTGCGTTATGCCGATTACTCATCAATTGGCGATGCCACGAGTTGGAAAGTCGGTTTAGACTGGGCAATATTTGATGATTTACGTATTCGCTCCACCTTAACCACTGCGATTCGCGCACCTAATATCAACGAACTTTACAGTGCTCAATCAGGTAACTTCTACTCAGCCAAAGACTCATGCAAAGTCAGTGAGCTCGATAAATTGGCGCCAGAAGCTCGGGCGATTCGCGCAGCCAACTGTGCAGCTCTAGGTGTTGCAGCTGACTTTGATAGTGATTATGACAGTTCTCGATTACCGGGTGTTTCTGGTGGTAATGACAACCTTGATGCGGAAACCTCTGATTCATTTACAGCAGGTTTTGTATATCAACCAAGCTTTATTGATAATTTAGCGTTAACCGTTGATTACTGGCGCATAGAAATTACTGATGTTATTTCAGCTATTTCAGCACAAACCATCATTAACCGCTGTATTGACTCAAAGACAGGTATTGATAACGAATACTGTAAACTGATCACTCGTGCGACCACCAGCAATCCAGCCGATGGTACTGAAGTCAGTGAAATCACCAATATTCAAGTTCTCCCACAAAACCTGGCTAAATCAGAAACTGAAGGCGTTGATTTCCAATTAACTTACGATATCGAAGTGGGTTCAGGTGATTTAAAAACTAACCTATTAGCAACGTACTTAATTAAAGAAAGATCTTATCCATTCCAAGAAGATAACTCTGATTACCGCGATTATGATGGCTTAATTGGTTCACCTCAATGGCAAGGGCAGTTGCAATTAACCTATAAGATCGAAGATTGGCAATTTAACTGGAAAACAACCTACACTGATGGTGTAGAGCTCTATAGCGACACGACTAAATCACAATATGACAAACCATACTCTAATATTATGAGTTATGGTTCGTATGCAACTACGGATTTATTTGGTACCTACAACTTTGATAATGGTTTAACCCTTGGTTTAGGTGTCGATAATGTCTTTGACCGTGACTTACCACTAATGGCGACAGGCAATGGTGATGGTGAAGGTGCATATGACAATATTGGCCGTTTCTATTACATCTCGGCTAACTTCAAGATGTAATCGCTAACTAATAAAACGCTAACCCCATCGGTTAGCGTTTTTATTTGGATATTTTGTATTATTTTACCGTCACAGCAAATGGATCATCAATGCTATAGGCTGGCTGAGTAAACCAACGCGCACCATCGGCGGTCATATAAAAATGATCCTCATGCCGTACACCAAATTCACCCGGTACGCACAACATAGGTTCATTACTAAAACACATGCCTGCGGCTAACTGAGTCATGTCACTCTTGACTAAATATGGCCACTCATGAATATCTAAGCCAATTCCATGTCCAGTTCTATGTGGTAAACCCGGCACCTTATAATCTGGGCCAAAACCAGCCAGCTCCAATACACTACGAGCAGCCACATCAACACTGCCGCAAGCTACGCCTAACTGCGCCGCTTTAAATCCGGCTAATTGTGCTTGTTGTTCTAATTGCCATAACTGACGTTGACGGACATTAGGCTCACCAAATACATAAGTGCGGGTAATATCTGAATTATAGCCTTGTAGCTTACATCCCGTATCAATCAGCACAATATCATTAGCGGCAAGCGCTTTAGGTGATTTGACGCCATGAGGATAAGCACTGTCTTCGCCAAATAGCACAATACAAAAATATGAACCTGCGGCTGCGCCCACTTTTTTATGGGCAGCATCAATGAAAGCTTCCACCTCTGCAGTGGTAATACCTTCGTATAAAATACCCGCGGCGGCTTGATGCACCACTAGTGTCATATCCATTGCTCGCTGAATTAACGCCAACTCATGTGCAGATTTAATCATCCGACACACCGCAGTAACTGACTTGCTATTAATGTATTGATATTGCGGTGCTAACTTAGCAATACCATCTACCACAAAGAACGCGGTTGATTCATCAATTGCAATCTGTCCCTGCGTAATACCTAATCTTTGTAAGCAATCGACAAATAATTGATATGGACTCTCATCTTCATGCCAAGTATTAACATGACCTTTAATGGTCATAAAACCTTCAAGCGTATCCAATTCAAAAGCGGGCGCAATATACTCAATATCACCGACCGCAGGCAAAATAGCCCCTACCATACGCTCGCTTGCGTACCACTGAGTTCCTGTAAAATAATATAAATTTGTACCCGCATTAAGGTATAAGACTGCAATGCCTTGAGCTTGCATTAATTGCTGTGCTTTCACTATACGCTGTTGATATTCTGCCGCTGCTACTGGCTGAATATCCGTGGTCATATCTTGTAATTTAGCTAATTCAATGGCAGCAGTTGAGCCACCCACACCTATTGTCATTGTAGGATCCTTGATGTTGTTATAATGATAGAGATAGCTTATTGCATACAATATACATTAATAGGCTATTGTAAATAGCCGTTAATGATTGCGATAATCGAACTCATATTTCGCAATCAAATGGTTTCGATTGCACATCGCTTTTTTAGATGGAGTTAACTATGTCTCAACTTATTGCGCAGCGACTTGATGCTGTTCGCCTTGATATGGCTAAAGCAAATATAGATGCTTTTATTATTCCGCGCGCCGATGAATATTTAGGTGAATATGTCCCCGCCTGTAATGAGCGTCTACTGTGGGCGACGGGGTTCACGGGGTCAGCGGGGTTGGCAATTGTATTAAAACAAACAGCCGCAATATTTGTTGATGGCCGTTATACCGTACAAGTACGTCAACAGGTAAGCAGTGAACTATTTAGCTATGAAAGTCTTACCGACACACCGCAAATAGAGTGGTTAATCGACCAACTTCCGCAAGGTGCACGTATCGGCGTTGACGCAAAAGTGCATACGCTTGCTTGGTTTAATCAGGCTCAAAAACTATTACACAAAGCGGGTATGGAATTAGTTGTATTAGAGCACAACCCAATTGATGCAAACTGGCATGACCGCCCTCTCGCACCAACTGATGCCATTAAATTATTTAGCAATACTAGTGCGGGTAAAAGCAGCGCAGAAAAACGTACCGAAATTGGTCAGTTGATTGCTAAAGAAGGCGCTAACGTAGCACTAATTTCAGCACTAGATTCAATTTGTTGGTTACTTAACATCCGTGGTAGCGATATTCCATGTTTACCGGTTGTGCTTGGCTCTGCGCTGCTCAATAGCCAAGGTGAAATGACCTTATTTACCGACTTAAATAAACTTCCTACTGATATTGAACAACATGTTGGAGCCAATGTAACCTTTGCAGCAGAAGCAGAGTTAGCTTCACATCTTATTGCGCTTAGCGAGCAGAAATTATTAGCAGATGCCAATAGCTGTAATGCATGGTCGCAACTCACCGCACAAAATGCTGGTGCAATTTTAATTGACGGTATGGATCCTGTTGCCCTCCCTAAAGCACAAAAAAATACCGCTGAGCTTAATGGCATGCGTGCTTGCCATATTCGTGATGGTGTCGCCGTTAGCCGATTCTTAGCGTGGTTAGATGCTGAAGTTGCCGCTAATCGTTTATACGATGAAGCGCAATTAGCTGAAAAGCTAGAAAGCTTCCGTCTGCAAGATGCGCAATATCAAGAGCCAAGTTTTGATACCATTTCTGCGGCGGGTGCAAACGCGGCAATGTGTCATTACAACCATAACAATGGTACGCCTGCCATGCTAACCATGGATAGCATTTACTTAGTCGACTCTGGCGCACAATATCTTGATGGCACAACTGATGTAACTCGTACCATTGCTATCGGTGATGTGACTGATGAACAGCGTAAAATGGTGACCTTAGTATTAAAAGGTCATATTGCGGTTGATCAAGCTAAATTCCCTGTTGGTACTTCTGGTCAACAGCTTGATAGTTTTGCACGTCAATATTTATGGCAATATGGTTACGATTATGACCATGGTACAGGCCATGGTGTAGGTCACTTTTTAAGTGTCCATGAAGGCCCACAGCGCATTGCTAAAAACAGCAATAATGTCGCCTTAAAACCCGGAATGGTGTTATCAAATGAGCCAGGTTATTACCGCGCAGATGCATTTGGTATTCGTCTTGAGAACCTAGTTGCAGTGCGTCCATGTGAGCAATTACAGGGTATTGAGCGTGAAATGCTTGAATTTGAAGCTTTAACTTTTATTCCTATGGATAAGCGTTTAATTGATAAATCACTACTGACGCAAATGGAAGTGGATTGGTTTAATCAATACCACCAGCAAGTATTTGCTAAGTTATCACCATTGATGGATGGTGATGACCTCGCTTGGTTAACCCAAGCGACAGCAGCTATCTAATCAATTAATTGCATCATCGATATAAAAAGCGGTATTACCTGAGTAATACCGCTTTTTTGTTGCCAATAAAACAAATTAGGGTTATTTAGGCGACACACCTAATTTCTTAATGGTGGCAATATTCAATAACTCATCGACAGGTAAGTCATTATCACGCTGGAATTTATTCACCGCCATCATAGTATCCACACCGACAACACCATCGATTTTACCCGGATTATAACCGCGAGACTGTAGTGCGCGTTGAATATCCATAATGCGGCTACGAGTCATATTGGTTTCACATAAAATTGAACGCCACTCCATATATCCTTCTTTAACTAGCTCCTCAGAAGTGACCGTTTTATATTGAGCAGGAATATCTGTAGTTAACTCTTTAGCTGGCGTCACTAACTTCTGCACTGATACGGTTTTATATGCGGCAGGAATATCTACTGTCTTATAACTTGCCGGTGTCATCACGGTTTTCACATTAACGGTTTTATATTTAGCTGGCACTTCCACTAAACAGATTTCATTACCCGTACGTGAATGTTTCGACAAACTACGGTCATGCACCTCATGCCAGACAAACTCGCCATCACTTAGCTTAACCTGTTTACTTACCGAGCCATATTTAGCCGGAATGGTTGTACGCGTTTCTTTAGGCGCAGCAATCTGCTCTTGTACTTTCACGGTTTTATAAACGGCAGGAATTTCGATTTCACGAGTAGTTGCAGGGGTTTTTAATACTCGTTTGGTAATGGTCTTATAGGTTGCAGGCACATCAACCAAACACATAATTTCGCCTGTTGAGCTATCGATGCGTTGAATCGGCCCCTTACCTTTTTTCCATATTTGATGAGCCGGTTTATCTATTACTTGTTCTGATACCGTTTCAAACTCAGCGGGAATTTCAACTAATCGTGAAGAGGCCTCTTTAACTAACACTCGTTTGTCGACCATTCGATATTTAGCTGGGGTCGTGGTGATAGTTTCACTGGCTTCACTTAATAATACTTGTTCATCTTCATGGCCATATTTAGCCGGTCTAAAATGTTCATGATAACAAGTGCCCGGACGAGTACCATCAAGATTAACACCGTATTGTTGCGCTTTATCTAGCAAGTCTTGACTCGCTTTCGGCGATGTCATATCGGGTCTAATATGCCATGAGCGATGTGATTCAGACACTAAAACTCGCTCCTGTTTAGTCCCATATTTAGCTGGAATAGGAATTAACTTTGATGATGCTTCTGATACTAAGACTTGCTCTTGAACTGTTTCATATTTCGCTGGCAGCACCTCAACATGAGTAGATGCAGACTTAGCTAATACTTGCTCACTTCGAGTTCGGTAAACGGGATCCACCCAAAGCCTTGCGTAACATTCCCCCGGTTTGGCATGAGGGGGTAATAAAGGGGATTCAACGGTTTTGTCGGCGTTAGCAGCATTAGCTGCCGCTTTAGCTTGCTGCTCTGCAAATGCTTTCTCACGCAGCATTAGGTCTTGCTCTTGTTGCTTTAACTGTGCTTTTTCGTGATCAAAATCTGCAGTAGAGGTACATGCGCTAAGCGCCAAAGATGACAGCACGAAGATGCCGACCTTTGTTAACGTTAAGTGACTTTTCATCATACAATTCCTTACTATCAATTTAAAAAACAACTTTAAAATCATTGATGTACTGAACCGTTAAATCATCATTATAGTTAAGGTTCTGATGACGTAAATAACAGTCTTTTATCTATTAGTTCCATAACGCTTACCACAACACGGATGTAAGATTATTAATACTAGTCGGCGATATTAGGCTATTCAAGTTAACGACTTTATATTGTTAATTCTGGCCTTTTACGGATAAAAGCACATAATAAATTCAGCAAATATCAATATCTTTGCTATACTTCCGCGCTCGATTTTTGAGTAGTGGTAAATCACTACAAAATTGACTATCGTTTTTATATTTACTTCATTGGTTTTAGATAGGATCACCTGATGAGATTTGAATCTTTTAGTTTTGCCCCTGAGATTTTACGCGCAGTCTCTGAATGTGGTTACCAAACCATGACACCCATTCAGCAGCAAGCAATACCTGTCGTTCGCCGTGGCCAAGATGTACTGGCTAGCGCGCAAACGGGTACAGGTAAAACAGCTGCATTCTCGCTGCCAATTTTACAAAAAATGTTCGACAATCCGAGCAAGACTGAGAATTCACAAGTACGTGCATTAATTCTTACGCCAACTCGTGAACTTGCTGAGCAAATTGGCGACAACATTAAAGCTTACGCAAAATATACCTCAACTAAAGTATTAACTTTATTTGGCGGTGGCAAAATGGATACCCAAGCGCAAAAGCTTAAGCGTGGCACTGACATTATTGTTGCCACCCCTGGCCGTTTACAAGAACATTTAACCGCTTGTAATTTAAGTCTAGCTAACGTTGAATTTTTAGTGCTAGACGAAGCGGACCGTATGCTTGATATGGGCTTTATTGCTGATATTCAAAAAATTCTTGCTAGCGTAAACAAAAATCGCCAGAACATGATGTTTTCAGCGACCTTCTCAGGGCCTGTACGTAAACTTGCTAATGACATGATGAACAAACCAAAGATCATCAGTGCGGATAAGCAAAACACAACTGCGAATACCGTTAGCCAAGTGGTTTACCCTGTAGAGCAACGCCGTAAACATGAACTATTATCAGAATTGATTGGTAAAAAGAACTGGCAACAAGTGTTAGTCTTTACTGCAACACGAGATGCGGCCGATCAACTCGTAAAAGAGCTTAACCTTGATGGTATCCCAGCTGCTGTAGTACATAGTGAAAAAGCCCAAGGCAGCCGTCGCCGTGCACTACGTGACTTTAAAGAAGGAAAAGTTCGCGCATTGGTTGCAACAGAAGTTGCTGCACGTGGTATCGACATTCAAGATTTAGAGTACGTGGTAAACTACGATTTACCTTTCTTAGCAGAAGATTATGTACACCGTATTGGTCGTACAGGTCGTGCAGGTAAAACCGGTGTTGCCATCTCATTTGTGAGTCGTGAAGAAGAGCGTACACTACGAGATATCGAAAAACTGATTGGTCAAAAGCTAAAGCGTATTGAGCTACCAGGTTACGAAGTGAGTAGTCGTGATCTATTATTAAAGCAACTTCAAAAGCGTCGTAGCTTTGCTAAAAAGCAGCCACGTGAAGACAATGCTGGTGAGCAGGTTACCGCAGAAAGAAATATGGCTGGCCGCCGTGTGACTGTCGGTAAGAAAGGCGTTACCTACAAGAAACTTAAATAATCTAAGCCGATGTTAAGTTATAAAAAGGCGCTACGGCGCCTTTTTTAGTATATCAACACTCAAAGAATAATAATCATGACTGAACTGACTTATAACCAATCTATTCTAAATGTAGCAACTGAAGGCTTAGCAGCACTCAGCGCAGCTCAAACCAAAAATACCGCATTGCAAACACCTACTGCTGAAAGTCATTTCCTTTGCAGCTGGATGGCACAATCTTTAAAAGAGAAGCGCTTTAATAAATCAGTCGCAGACGACCTAACTTTTTGGGTACGCCAAGGCCGCAGCTTAGGCGTTAATGCGAATTTAAAACAACAACTTACTCGTGTACAAAGTCAGTATCAACAACTAGATAACGGCACGGGTTTAGCGGCAAAGTTACAGCAAATGTTAACCGAACTGCAAGCGCAGCAATGGTTAGTTTTTACTGATACTGAACTGACAGGCAAATTAAAATTAGATGGTGATGGGTTAAGTAGCTTAGTGATTAGCTGTGATGAATATCAAGCCGCAATTGACGGTGATGAGTTAGTCAAACCGCTTTACCTATATATTCGCGCCAATGAAGTTGAATTAGCCAATATCGCCTTTAAACATGGTCTAATGTTAGGACAAGGCAATAAAAAAGCCAGCTTAATTAAACATCATAAACGTTACATTATTAAGCCTTATAACCAGTTATTAAAACTGGCCTTATTAGCCGAATAAGGTAATAAATTAAGGTGTCGGTTGCCACTCTACCACCAACCAGACACCTTGATGGCGACTTAATAACAACACTTGTGTCCCTGCTTTTATTTGTTGCAGCTCATCTTCAGGTTCAACTAATAATAGGTGCATCTGATTAAATTTATCTTGCACAACTGCTTCTGATGGTTCACCTCGTTTAGCACAACCAATGGTCGTAGTCGCAATTTCCCCTGCTAACTCATCGACCTCAAAATCAGTCGCCTCAGCTTTAGGCAAAATAGTAGATAGCTGATTACCTAAAAAATGACAGCCATACAAACCAATCAATAAACTCACTAATAGTGATTGCCATAACACCATGCTGTGGTAACTGTGCTCAATGCTTAAAAAGTTAATCATCCAACCAGATAAACCAAAACAGATTAGAAATAGTACCAACCAAATCATCAGGGGCAAACGGGTAATACACAACCAATTAAGCAGAATATATATGCCCTTATTAGGGCGTTTAGGCTGCACCGAGTTGTCTTGGGTTAAAATACTAAACCCAAGTAATATGCCGGCACCTTCGGTTATAGCCAACACGACGACAAGTATCAATGCCATATTGTAGATGCCATTTTGCGGCAAAAGAAAAAATGACTCTAGCATTTACCTTGCCCCCATAATAATCTTACAACCAAAATGCAACATATCAATAGCAACTGTCAATAGCCCATTTGGGATACGTTACATTTAATACTAAGCTCATGATAATATGCTGATATTCTCTTATAGCGAGGCTGTTTAAATGACCCCATACCAACGACTAACAGAACACTTCAAGCGTATCTACCATTTCGAACATTTTAGCGCCCTTGGAGATTGGGATATGGCGACTATGATGCCGGATGGTGGTAGCTCTGGCCGGGCTGATGCGATGGCAACATTAGCAGGTCATATTCATCAACTAAAAACAGCACCACAAATTGCTGACTGGATTGATGCCGCTAAGCAGCAAGAATTAAACATAGAACAAACGGCCAATTTGCGAGAAATTAATTACCATTACCAACAAGCAACAATGATACCTGCAGATCTTGTTGAAGCTAAAACTCAAGCCTGTTTTGCCTGTGAACACGCATGGCGCCAACAAAGACAAGAAAATGATTGGCAAGGTTTTAAACCTAATCTAGAAAATATTATCGAACTCACCAAACAAGAAGCACAAATTCGCAGTGAAGCATTGGGAATAAGTCCATATGATGCGTTATTAAATAAGTTTGAACCAGGAATGGGCACTGCGCAACTTGATGATATTTTTAACCAATTACAAACTTGGTTACCCGACCTAATCCAAACGATAACAGACAAGCAAGCAGGCCTATCACAGCCAGATTTAAGTGGTCATTACCCAGCAGAACAACAATTTGAATTGGCCAAAGCGGTAATGACTCAGCTTGGATTCGACTTTAATCAGGGCCGAGTTGATACCAGCATCCACCCATTTTGTGGTGGCGTTACAGGTGATATTCGGTTAACAACTAAATTTGAACCACAAGATTTCAGCCAAGGCCTGTTGGGGGTTATTCACGAAACGGGTCATGCCTTATATGAACAAGGATTACCAAAAGCTTGGTATGGTCAACCGGCAGGTATGGCGCGTTCAATGGCGGTACATGAAAGCCAAAGTTTATTTTTTGAAATGCAACTAGGTGCGAGTAAAGGTTTATTGAATCAATTTGAACCTTTGATTAATCAGCATCTCAATGTCAACTTTAGTAGCCAAGCACTGCGACAACACTTTACCCGAGTAAAACCAGGACTGATCCGTATTGCCGCTGATGAAGTCTCTTACCCTTGCCATATTATGTTGCGCTTTAGAGCTGAAAAAGCAATGTTAGATGGCAGCCTGCAAGTGGCAGATTTACCCGATTTTTGGGATCAGCAAATGCAACAATTATTGGGGATTTCAACTAAAGGCAACTATAAAGATGGCTGCATGCAGGATATTCATTGGACCTTTGGTGAGCTAGGATATTTCCCCTCTTATTCATTAGGTGCCATGTATGCAGCGCAATTACGTTTTGCCTTAGAACAACAATTAGGTAGTTCAATTGACGATCTATTGGCCAATAATCAATTAGATAAAATTGTCGGTTTCCTACGCGATAACATCTGGTCAAAAGCATCGCTATTTAGCACCGATGAACTACTTACCCAAGCCACGGGACAGACACTTAATAGCGACTTTTTTAAACGTCATTTGACTCAACGTTATATTGACTAGTAACTATTTGAAACAAAGTTACTGCTGCTAATTTGATATAATGGTTAAATAATTCTCTATTTAACCATTATTTTTTATGTTATTGCAACGTCCAATCCAACCACAAGACTGGTCGACCATTTTAGATATCCAAGCGGAGTGCTATCAAGATTTTGAGCCTGAAAGGCTTGAAGTACTACAAAGCAAAGCTAATATTATCGATGATTCCTGCTTTGTAATTGAACATAATCAACAAATTGTTGGTTACTGTTTAGCTCATCCTTGGCAAAGCATGCACCCTCCCGCACTCGATCAGGTCATTATTGCGCATGCGAGTCCTGATTGCCTGTATCTTCACGATATGGCTATTTCAGCCAAAGCAAGAGGGCTAGGCGCAGGCAGTTTTGCAATTCAACACTTATTCCAATTAGCACAACAATTGGGTTATCACAAAATGGCCCTTATCGCAGTACAAGGTGCTGATAAATATTGGCAAAAGTTTGGTTTTGAAATTGTCGCCATTGATAAATGTTTACGCTGTTATACCGATGATGCGGTTTATATGCAGTTAACCCTTACCCAAGCGTAAAAAAAACTTTAGAATAAGCGCCAATTTGCTCAATTAGAGAATCAATATGGCACGCCAAGTTGCATACCAATACAAAGGTAAAGCCAAAGTTATTAACTTTGCCTATGATAAATTCCACGATATGTTTGAAGCTGTTGCAGCAGCGGAAGGGATCGATTTAACGCGCTTTTTAATCATGGAACAACAAGTTGCCATGACATCAAAAGGCAATAAAGCAGTTAAAGATTTCCGCTTTAATGAATTTGCACGAATGGGGTTTAGTAATATCCATTTTGTCCGCGAAGAAGAACAAGAATAACTTAAGATCGATTGAGTAAGGATGCCAAATGATCAATAGCGAACATGCCAACTTTCCTCGAGCAAGTTTTTTAAGGCGTCTAGGCGCCATGATTTATGACTCGTTATTAGCGATTGCGGTCTATATGTTTGCCGGTGCAATCGGCTTTGGCTTATTTACTGCCATGGTAAAATTTGGCTTAATCAATAATCCATATCAAGTTGATATGGCGGTATTATTAAACGACACTGCGTTATATAAAGCCTGTTATCAAGGCTGGATTATGCTGTGTGTTAGCCTCTTTTACATTACTTTTTGGAGTAGAGGTGGGCAAACATTAGGTATGCGTGCTTGGCGTTTAAAGGTGCAACATCCTAATGGCCAAAATTTAAGTTTTGTTACTGCAGCGGCAAGATTGGTGTGGTCACTACTGGGTTTAGGTAATCTACGTATTTTACTTAATGGCGATAAGTTAGCACTACAAGATGATATGACACGTTCTGAAGTGGTGGTGTTATCAGTAGAAGCCAATAAGATGCGCAATTGGCATGGTGCTTAAACTAGCAACACAAATTTTATCTAATAAAAAACCACTGAAATTTCAGTGGTTTTTATTAGATAACAATATCCGCTATCAGCGCCGGATAAAGTAAAGCGCAACCCCAGTAAACAATATACTTGGCATCACCGCTCCAACCGCTGGCGGTAAGTTATATACCATGCTCATCGGCCCAAAGATTTCATTACAAATATAGAAGCTGAAACCCGCAACCACACCTAACAATACGCGCGCACCCATGGTGACTGTACGTAATGGCCCAAACACAAACGATAACGCCACCAACATCATCACAGCAATCGTCACTGGCTGCATAATCTTACGCCACAGTGCTAACTCATAACGACTGGTATCTTGGTTGTTCACTTTCAAATAATCTAGATAGTTAACCAAGCCCGATATAGATAATGCTTCCGGCTTAACCGACACCACATTGAGCTTGTCAGGAGTCAATGTCGTCTGCCAATTAAACTCATTAAGCTTAGTAATATCAATACGTTCAGGGGTGATCTTAGTCTCTTTTACATCATATAAATGCCATAAATTTTGACTAAACTTGGCCTGCTGACCATGAATAACGGCATTTAACTGCAACTCATCATCAAACTGATATAAGGTCACATCGGCAAGGGTATCGTTATTAATCACTTGTCCAATATTAACAAAATATTCGCCATCACGAGCCCATACACCGCGGTGTGAGCTAATCACACTGCCACCATAAACTTGTGTAGCTTTGACTTCATAAGCCTTATGCTCTGCCACAGGGGCAACCCACTCACCTAACGCCATCACCATTAGCATTAATGGAATCGCGGTTTTTAATGCTGATAAGGTAATTTGTAAACGCGATAAACCCGATGCTTGCATTACCACTAATTCAGAATTAGAGGCTAGCATTCCCATCCCAATCAGCGCACCTAACAGCACCGCCATTGGGAAAAACATTTCAATATCACGTGGGACGAGAAACAGTACATAAATACCTGCGTCCATCATGCTATAGCTACCACGACCCACAACTCGCAGCTGATCCACCCACTTAATGATACCTGATAGACCCGTTAAAATAAGCAGGCATAACGCAGATGTGCTCAGCAATACTCGGGCAATATAAAAATCTAAGATCTTCATGCTATTGCCCTCTTTCGTTTAAACAATGCAAAAAACTTGGTTCCTAGCGGTCGACCTTTTGCCAACAAGAAAATACCAATAATGAAGGCTAACGCATGGATCCACCACATGCCTAAATACAGTGGTATCACACCATCTTCTAGCGCTTTGCGCCCTGCCACCATTAAGCCGAAATAGCCTAGGTATAACAAAATAGCAGGGAACATTTTGGCAAATTTACCCTGCCGTACATTAACCCGTGCTAATGGCACAGCAATTAGCGTCATCAATGGAATAGCTAACGGAATCGCTAAACGCCAATTAAATTCAGCCACCGCTTCCGGCGTATTAAGCTTCATCACTTCATGCATTGGCATCGCAGATAATTTGCGACGACGCTCATCCACTTGTTGCTCTTTAATCTGCATTTGATAACCACCAAATTGGATCACTTGGTAGTCTTTATTATCTGGTCCGGTTTGATAGCGCACACCATCATCTAATTGCAATTGTTGACTGCCTGATGCGTTTTCAACCACTTTGCCGCCTTTAGCAACCACAATATTGGTTAAACCAGACTCATGTTCTGGATCAGGAAGTTGTGCTACAAACACCTTTTTTAATTGATTATCTTTGCCAATTCGCTCGACAAATAATACTGCGCGGCCATCAGGACTAGTTTGAAAGCGTCCTTGTACCAGCGCGGCTAAACCCGCTTCAGATTGGGCTTTTTCTAACACCACATTCTGTTGTTCTTCAGCCCATGGTGCCACATAGACTGATAGTACGGCGGTAATCACCATATTGATAACAGCCACCAGTAAGGTGACTCGGGTGACATACCATTCACTGACACCGACACTATGCAATACCACCATTTCGTTTTCGGCATACATGCGGCCATGAGCCAGTAAGATCCCTAAAAACAAACTTAACGGCAGCACTAACACGGTTAATGCAGGTAAATTTAAGCCAAGCAGGGTCATTACCAAAGATGCAGGAAATTCCCCATCAGAAGCATCGGCTAACACCCTAACAAAATGCTGGCTAATAAAAATGGCTAACAACACAAGTAGTACTGCTACTTGAGCTTTTACTACATCTCGAATCAAGTATCTAAAGATAATCACAGGCTGGATCCGGTCTCTAAACTTATCTTTTTGCTGGTATCAGATAAACTTTCATGTAAACTGTCTACTTTTGATAGTTTTCTGACCAGCCACTGGCACTTTTGACGTTTTAAAATAGTCGAAAGCAGTCTACTATATAACTAAATATGGTAGAAACTTTAGCCCATTAATGGACTAAAGCAGACATTATCTAATAAATATAAAACTTTGTCTTTAATAATCTAGGAGTGCTCATGGAGTTTAGTGTAAAGAGCGGCAGCCCTGAGAAACAACGTTCAGCCTGTATTGTCGTTGGCGTCTATGAACCACGTCGTCTTTCGGGAATTGCTGAGCAACTGGATAAAATCAGTGAAGGTTACATCAGTAACTTACTTCGCCGTGGCGATCTAGAAGGCAAATCTGGCCAAATGCTACTGCTACATCATGTACCCAATGTCCTAAGCGAACGCGTTTTGCTTGTTGGTTGTGGTAAGGAACGTGAATTAGACGAGCGTCAATATAAGCAGATCATTGCCAAAACCATCAACACCTTAAATGAAACAGGCTCAATGGAAGCGGTTTGTTTCTTGACAGAATTACATGTCAAAGGTCGTGATACTTACTGGAAAGTTCGTCAAGCAGTCGAAACCACCAATTCAACTCTTTATAGTTTCGATTCTTTAAAAACCCGTAAGGGTGAAACTCGCCGCCCACTGCGCAAACTGGTATTTAATGTACCAACACGTCGTGAGCTGACTGTTGGCGAGCGTGCTATCGAACACGGTAATGCGGTATCAGAAGGCGTATCACTATGTCGTGATGTTGCCAATATGCCACCTAACATTTGTAACCCTGCATATTTAGCGTCACAAGCACGCCAAATGGGCGAGGTTTATGACACGTTAACAGTAACCACTGTTGGCGAAGAGCAGATGGAAAAATTAGGCATGAACAGCTATTTAGCTGTTGGCCGTGGTAGCGCTAACGAATCTATTATGACAGTAATGGATTACAAAGGTGCTGCTGACAGCGCGCAAAAGCCAATTGTGCTGGTTGGTAAAGGTTTGACCTTTGACTCTGGCGGAATTTCATTAAAACCAGGCGAAGCCATGGACGAAATGAAATACGACATGGGCGGCGCAGCTGGCGTTATTGGTGCGATGAAAGCCATCTGTGAAATGAAATTGCCTATCAACGTAGTAGGTGTACTTGCAGGTTGTGAAAACATGCCATCAAGTCACGCTTATCGTCCAGGTGACATTTTAACCACTATGTCTGGTCAAACTGTTGAAGTCTTAAATACTGATGCAGAAGGCCGTTTAGTGCTTTGTGACGTATTAACTTACGTGGAGCGCTTTGACCCTGAACTAGTGATTGATACCGCGACCCTTACTGGTGCTTGTGTGATTGCACTAGGTAAGCACGCTTCAGGTCTATTCTCTTCGCATAACCCATTAGCACATGAAATGCTAAATGCAGGTGAGCAAAGTGGTGACCGAGCATGGCGTCTACCATTATGGGATGAGTATCAAGATCAGTTAGAAAGTCCATTTGCTGACATGACTAACTTAGGCGGTCGCGCCGGTGGTTCAATTACCGCGGCTTGCTTCTTATCACGCTTTACTAAGAAGTATAACTGGGCCCATCTTGATGTGGCTGGTACGGCTTGGTTAAGTGGTGCCAATAAAGGTTCTACTGGTCGTCCAGTACCTTTATTAACTCAGTTTGTCATCAACCGCTCTGGTGTTGAACAAGGCGACTAATTCGCCCTGTTTTAACTCAGCAATTTAATAAGGCGAGTCCAATCGGACTCGCCTTATTTGTTTACTGTCAGCAAGTAAGGAAAATTGGTATAACACTGCCCTGATAGTGTAGAATTGACAGATTGTTCAGTAAACTATCGTTCACAATGAGCCAAGCCGTTTTTTATCTTATGCCGCCAGCCAAGTCGCAGGCTCCCTTAGATGAGGTTTATCATCTTGGTTGCCAATTGGCACAGCAGCACTATGTGCAAGGTCAATGGATCTATATTCATTGCCAAGATAAATCTCAAGCGCTTAATATTGATGAACTTTTATGGCAATTTGAGCCACAATCTTTTGTCCCTCACAACTTAAAAGGTGAAGGACCTCAAGGTGGTGCCCCTGTTGAAATTGGCTTTGATCCACTAGGTGCCAATAAAAATCGCCAATTACTGATTAATCTTGCTGAGCAAACACCGCAATTTGCGGTAAACTTTGCCCACATTATCGATTTTGTTGCAAGCGATGATAGCCACAAAGCTATTGCGCGCTACAGATATCGCCAATATCGAGAATTAAATATCGAATTGACGACCCATGATTTAGTAACAAAGCCCCTTAATTTTGTTTGAGAACCCAGTCTCCCATGGAAAAAACATACAATCCGCAGTCTATTGAACAGAGTCTTTATCAGACCTGGGAAGAAAAAGGCTACTTTAAGCCTCACGGTGATGAATCTAAAGGTAACTATTGCATCATGATCCCGCCACCAAACGTGACGGGTAGCTTGCACATGGGCCATGCCTTCCAAGATACCATTATGGATACCTTAACTCGCTACCAGCGTATGAAGGGTAAAAATACCCTATGGCAAGTGGGTACAGACCATGCGGGTATTGCAACTCAGATGCTAGTCGAGCGTAAGCTTGAAGCTGAAGAAGGCAAAAGTCGCCATGATCTAGGCCGTGACGCCTTTATGGATAAAGTATGGGAATGGAAAAACCAATCTGGTGGCACCATCACAAGTCAGCTACGCCGTATGGGCGCATCAGTTGATTGGGATCGTGAACGTTTCACTATGGATGATGGTTTATCTGACGCGGTACAAGAAGTATTCGTACGTTTATACGATGACGAATTAATCTATCGTGGTAAGCGTCTAGTAAACTGGGATCCAAAATTACACACTGCAATTTCAGATCTAGAAGTTGAAAACAAAGAGAAGCAAGGCCACATGTGGCACTTCCGCTACCCTCTTGCTAACGGCGCATTAACTGCTGATGGCAAAGACTATCTAGAAATTGCAACTACTCGTCCTGAAACCATGTTAGGTGACAGTGCCGTTGCAGTACACCCAGATGACGAACGTTATCAATCATTGATTGGTAAGTTCATTATGCTACCAATCGTCAACCGCCTAATTCCAATCGTGGCTGACGATTATGTGGATATGGACTTCGGTACAGGTTGTGTAAAAATCACGCCTGCGCATGACTTTAACGACTATGAAGTCGGTAAGCGTCATCAATTACCTATGTATAACATCATGACCATGAATGCGGATATCCGTAGCGTGGCAGAAGTTGTAAATACAGATGGTACAGCCAACAACGAATTAGACGGTAGCCTACCTGAGCGTTACGCAGGTATGGAACGTTTTGCTGCGCGTAAAGCGATTGTTGAAGAGCTAGACACATTAGGTCTGCTAGGCAAAATTGATCCACATTCATTAAAAGTACCATACGGCGACCGTAGTGGCGTAGTCATTGAGCCATTACTTACAGACCAATGGTATGTTGCTGTTGCTCCAATGGCGAAAACAGCAATTGAAGCTGTTGAAAACGGTGCCATTAAGTTTGTACCACAGCAGTATGAAAACATGTACTTCTCTTGGATGCGTGATATCCAAGACTGGTGTATCTCGCGCCAATTATGGTGGGGTCACCGTATTCCAGCTTGGTACGATGAAGCAGGCAAAGTCTATGTAGGCCGTAATGAAGCAGAAGTACGTGCTAAGCACAAACTTGCTGATTCAGTGGTATTACAGCAAGACAATGACGTACTAGATACTTGGTTCAGCTCTGCATTATGGACTTTCTCTACGTTAGGTTGGCCACAGCAAACACCAGAACTTAAGATGTTCCACCCAACTGATGTGTTGGTGACTGGTTTTGACATCATCTTCTTCTGGGTTGCACGTATGATCATGATGACCATGCACTTCATCAAAAATGAAGATGGCACTCCACAAGTACCATTTAAGACAGTGTACGTAACCGGTCTAATCCGTGACGAACAAGGTCAGAAAATGTCTAAATCTAAGGGCAACGTGCTTGACCCACTAGATATGATTGATGGTATTGATCTTGAATCTTTAGTGACCAAGCGTACTGGCAACATGATGCAGCCACAGCTTGCCGCTAAGATTGAAAAGAGTACTCGTAAAGAGTTCGCTGAAGGTATTGAAGCACACGGTACTGATGCATTGCGCTTTACCCTTGCTGCAATGGCCTCAACTGGCCGTGACATTAACTGGGATATGAAACGTTTAGACGGTTATCGCAGTTTCTGTAACAAGCTATGGAACGCTTCTCGCTACGTGTTAATGAACACTGAAGAGCAAGATTGCGGTCAAAACGGCGGTGATATGGAATTATCACTGGCTGATCGTTGGATTATTGGTCTGTTCAATCAAACCGTACAAACCTTCGACGAGCATATGGAAGCATACCGTTTCGACCTAGCGGCTAACACGCTATATGAGTTCACTTGGAACCAATTCTGTGACTGGTACTTAGAGCTAACTAAGCCAGTATTACAAAATGGTAGCGAAGCGCAAATGCGCGGTACCCGTCATACTCTAGTGACCGTACTTGAGCAGTTATTACGCTTAATGCACCCAATTATGCCATATATCACTGAGACCATTTGGACTCGTGTTAAGCCATTAGCAGGCGTTGAAGGCGAAACCTTAATGCTCGCTGCATTCCCTGAATATCAAGCTGACAAAGTTGATACTCAAGCGATGGCAGATCTTGAGTGGGTTAAGCAGGTGATTGTTGCTGTACGTAATATTCGTGCCGAGCTAAACATCGCCCCATCTAAGCCATTAAATGCATTGCTACGCAGTGTAAGTGCTGAAGATCAAGCGCGTATTGAAGCTAACCAACCTTTCTTCAAGACCCTAGCAAAACTTGAATCTATGACGATTCTTGCTGACGGTGAAACTGCACCAATGTCGACTACTCAGTTAGTGGGCAATATGGAGCTATTAATTCCAATGGCAGGTCTAATCGATGTTGCTGCTGAAATGGCGCGTATTGATAAGCAGTTAGAAAAGCTATCACTAGATGCTAAGCGCATCGAAGGTAAGTTATCTAATGAAGGTTTTGTGGCTAAAGCACCTGCAGTCGTTATCGACAAAGAGCGTGCTAAGCTAGCTGAGTTTACCCGTGATATGGATAAGCTTAACGAGCAAAAAGCAGAACTTGCTAAATTAGAAGCATAAACTGCATCACAAATCTGTATAAGGGGCTGTCATTGACAGCCCTTTTTGTTGTCTAAAGCACACTACTTGTGTCATATTATTAGCACGCTATTAGTTTTAAACTAATTAGCAAAAGTTTTTTCGTATAACCCCAATGATATGGTTTGGGGGTCTCTACCAGAAACCAATAATTTCTGATTACGAAGAGTTGGCCTACGCCTGTCTCTTTGTATGCAAAATCGATTATCGGCAAAGTAGATGGGCATTAATGGAAAATTAATCGCATACTATGAAAAAATTTATTGAGAACCTACCTAAAGTCGAGCTTCACCTCCACATTGAAGGCAGCCTTGAGCCTGAGTTGATGTTTGAGCTTGCACAACGTAACAATATCGCTATTCCATTCGATTCAGTTGATGCTATCCGCGCCGCTTATCAGTTTGAAAACTTACAATCCTTCCTTGATATATATTATCAAGGTGCCAATGTATTGATCAACGAGCAAGATTTTTATGACTTAACTTGGGCATATCTATTGCGTTGTAAGCAAGACAATGTGATCCATACTGAAATATTCTTTGATCCACAAACTCACACTGACCGAGGTATCGCTTTTGATACGGTAATCAACGGCATTCACCGTGCATTAACTGATGCCCAAAAAGAGCTGAACATTAGTAGCCAGCTTATTATGAGTTTCTTACGCCACTTAGATGAAGATTCAGCGATTGCAACACTAGAGATGGCAAAACCGCATTTAGATAAAATTGCAGCGGTTGGCTTAGACTCATCTGAAGTAGGCAATCCACCAGAAAAATTCGCACGAGTATTTAAACAAGCCATTGAGCTTAGTCTATTGCCCGTTGCCCATGCGGGTGAAGAAGGCCCTGCAGATTATATCCATCAGGCATTAAATCACTTACAAGTGAAACGCATTGACCATGGCGTACGTTGTGTTGATGACGCACAATTAGTGCAACAGTTGATTGAAACAAAGATGCCATTGACGGTATGCCCATTATCAAACATCAAGCTCAAGGTGTTTGAGCAGATGACAGACCATAATATCGTTGAATTACTACGCCAAGGATTACAAGTCACGATTAACTCTGATGATCCAGCTTATTTTGGCGGTTATATGACCGATAACTTTATCGCTGTTGCAGATGCACACCCAGCCACTAAACAAGAGTTAGCTCAATTTACTATAAACGCTATTGAAGCGAGCTTTATTAATGAACAACAAAAGCTTAATTACATTAATCAAGTTAATAATTATTTAGTTAACGCTTAATTTTAATTGCCGCCATTCATCTCGTATGGCGGCCATTAATTAAACAAATTTGATAATAAATAATCATTACATCTGCAAATGGGATATTAACGAGCGATTAATCAATATCGTATCAATTAATTTAGCCACTCTATTAGCCAATAAAATAAGTAATACGAAACTGGCAAGTAACCCTAGCATACTAAATTCTATTTCTAGAAATAGTTGTATAGACTTAAACAGCCCTATCAAGATAATTGCCAATATAAATCTAAGAAAAATTCTTATTCCAAGTGTCTGCTGCTTAGCAACAACTAATAATTCAACTTTGCGGTCATCATCGATATTGATCTGATTAATATCGAAGTTAAGCCATTGGTTATAATTCATACTTACCCCCAGCTAACTCAATTATCTAGTAAATAGCATTACGCTAACCAATCGATATGTAAACTACTTTAAGCGCCATCACTCAAATTAAAAACAAATAACCAACAATAGACAAATAAACAACCCATACAGCCAAATTTATCAACTTTATTAAAACAATGTTTCATCCGATATGATGAATATTAATAATAATTAATGCTAATTAAGCGAATAACCACAATATTTAAATGACATAGATCAATAAAAGGCTCAATATATTTAAAAACTAATATAAATTTATTAGAGTGTGATCAAATGCAAAATATTCCTAAAATTGTAATCATTGGTGGCGGCGCAGGCGGCTTAGAATTAGCGACTCAACTTGGCCACAAACTCGGTAAAAAGCAACGTGCCGAAATCATTTTAATTGATAAGAACCGTAGCCACATATGGAAACCACTACTACACGAAGTAGCAACAGGTAGTATCGATGCCGATCTCGACGGTGTCATCTATTCTGCTCACGGTGTAAAGCATGGTTACCGCTTTGAATTAGGTGAATTTTGCGATCTAAATAGTGAACAGCATACCGTTACTTTAGCAGCAGTAAACGACAACGAAGGTAAATTATTATTACCTGAAAGAACGATATCTTACGACAAACTCGTGCTTGCTATTGGCAGTGTCAGTAATGACTTTAATACCCCTGGCGTGAAGCAATATTGTCACTTTTTAGATTCACACAAACAAGCACAAGAATTTCAACACGAATTACTGAACCACTTCACCCGTCTGCATCAATTAAAATCTGAACAACCGCTACGTATTGCGATTGTTGGTGCCGGTGCTACAGGTGTTGAGCTATCAGCAGAACTATTCCATATTGCCCATATGGCAAAACAGTATGGTTTAGCCAACGGCCATGCAGTACAACTGGAAATTGATTTAATCGAGGCTGGTCCGCGTATTTTACCTGCTCTGCCAGAAAAGCTCAGTGCCACAGCCAGAAATGAGTTAACTCAACTGGGTGTTAATGTGCTTGAAAACACTCGTATTAGTGAAGCGACAGAGCAAGGCTTTATGACCTCTGAAGGTAAGCTAATTGATGCAGATATGATGCTTTGGGCCGCTGGCGTAAAAGCCCCAGACTTCTTAAAAAATATCGATTGTCTGGAACTAAATCGTGCTAATCAAATCTTAGTAAGCGGTGATTTAAAAGCCCGTAACCAAGATGATATCTTTGTATTCGGCGATTGTTGCGCATTTTTGCAAGCAGATGGTAGTTTCGTTCCCCCTAGAGCGCAAGCAGCACACCAGATGGCAAAACTGTTAGCGCATAACGTTGCCAACGATTTAGAGCATCGACCACTTAAGCAATATCATTATGTTGATCGGGGCTCATTAGTTAATTTATCAGGCTATAGCACTGTTGGTAGCTTAATGGGTAACCTCAGTAAAAACGGTATGTTTATCGAAGGTAAAATTGCCCGTTTAATGTATATCTCATTATACCGTATGCACCAAATGGCGATTCATGGTCTCGCTAAAACGGGTGCACTGTTTATTGCAGAAAAGTTACTACGTGTCGTACGTCCAAAAATGAAATTGCATTAAAAAATTATTCAATTTCAGATACAAAGGTGCCTTCGGTACCTTTGTATCAATTTGATCCATATCAACTTAATCTCACGTTTCTGCCAAGTTAATATTTACACTCCCACAACTTAAAAACATCAAACATTTGATTACATTAGAGAATAATTGTTAATTAAATAATGCATCGATTTTACCTGTTAAAACCTTAGATTATTCCGTTTGGACTCGATTTAATAACATAGATATTGTGCGCCCATTAAATTTCTAGGGGATTATGATGCATAAAATAAAGTTATTAGCAGTTGGTGGTATTGTCGTAGGCGTAATCGCCTACTTAACAACGGTATTTTTAGTTGATAAAGAAGATCAACAAACAACTAAAACCAAATTAATGGCAGTACAACTCACAACAGAGCAGCCATTAGCTCGCCAGACTTACCAATTACTTATAAGCAACGGTTGTGAAAACTGCCATAGTCAGCAAGCACAACTGCCATTTTATGCCAAAATGCCTGTTGCAAAACAATTGATTAAACAAGATATGGATATGGGTTTAGCCCATTTCGATATTATGCCGCTTTTAAAAAATCTAGCAAAAAACCAACCAGTATCAGAGGTTGACCTAGCTAAGCTAGAAGTGGTGATCAGTAATAACACGATGCCGCCAGCACGCTATACAGCCCTACACTGGCGCTCAAGCCTATCAGCTGAAAATCGCCAAACATTACTTGACTGGATCAAGCAAGCACGTGCGCGTCACTACCCTCAGCCAGTGAGTGCTCCACAATTCCATAATGAAGCGATTCAACCAATCAGTACCGTATTCAATGTTAATCTTGAAAAAGTCGCACTAGGCTCAGTGTTATATCACGATGTGCGTTTATCTGGTGACGATACAGTGACCTGCGCCAGTTGCCACGGCTTAGATAAAGGCGGGGTTGATGGCTTAAAAACATCAACAGGTATTGGTGGTGCTAAAGGTCCAATTAATGCGCCAACCGTGTTTAATTCAGCGTTTAATATTCACCAATTCTGGGACGGTCGCGCAGAAGATCTACAGGCTCAAGCAGGTGGCCCCGTACTTAACCCGAAAGAAATGGGCTCAACCTCATTTAAGCAAGTCATTACCAAACTTGAAACTGATCCAGTGATCGTTAGCCAATTTGCTAAAGTTTACCCAGATGGTATTACCGAAAAAAATATTACCAATGCCATTGCTGAATTTGAGAAAACATTAACCACTCCAAATAGCCGCTTTGACCAATATTTAAAAGGCAACGACAACGCGCTTAATAGTGAAGAAAAGCAAGGTTATGCGCTATTCAAGAAATATGAGTGTCAAACTTGTCACGTGGGCCAAGCAATGGGTGGTCAATCATTTGAAATCTTAGGTCTGCAAGGTAATTACTTTAAAGATCGTGGTAATACCACAGAAGTTGACCATGGCCGTTATAACTTCACTAAAAATCCGCACGACATGCATAAATTTAAAGTACCAACATTACGTAATATTGCGTTAACGGCACCTTATTTCCATGATGCGAGTGAAGCAACCTTAGAGGGCGCTGTTGCCCAGATGGCAAAATACCAAGTGGGCGTCAATTTATCACAAGATGAAATAGCTAAAATTACCGCCTTCTTAAATACCCTAACCGGCCAATATCAAGGCAAGCAATTAACGCTTTAATCTTGCTAAATAAACCAATTTTAAAGGCTTACTCACTTTATGAGTAAGCCTTTTTTATACCAAGCACTGCTGAAATTTAACGCATTTGTTAACAAATATCAGCCTACCTCAAGCATCTTTGTATCACACTGTTTCAGCCCATTGATTTGAATCACAAAATCATCCAATAGTTTGAATTTACAATCGACATAAAGTTAACAAAATATTAATTTAATGAATAATTAACGTTGCGCATATTTTATGCCATTCGTACATTTTTACTTATTTTATTACCTGTAATCAAACCGTTTCATACTGGATGTTTTACATTCAAGGACTGACAATAATGATAAAAAAAGATTTTGACCTCATCGACAAACCCACCTTTTTTGGTGCGCTTGCGATGCTATTTTCAGTGGTTATTCCACTAATACTATTTCCAACGCAAGGCGCAGAATGGATTGCCGTCGCTAAATCATTTATGACTGATAAGCTCGGTTTTCTCTATTTAGCACTGGGCCTTGCCTCTTTCTTCTTTATGCTTTACATCATCTTCTCTGACATTGGTCAGATCAAGTTAGGTGATGCAGATGAAAAACCTGAGTTTAATACCGCTTCATGGGCGGCAATGTTATTTTGTGGTGGTATTGGTGCCAGTATTCTTTATTGGGGGGTAATTGAATGGGCGTTTTACTTCCAAAACCCACCATTCCAGCTAGAACCAGGCAGTGAAGAAGCTGTACGTTGGGCTGCAACCTATGGTGTATTCCATTGGGGGCCAATTGCGTGGTGTATTTACCTTGTTCCTGCAATTCCAATCGCCTACTTCTTCTATGTTCGTAAACAGCCAGTATTAAAAATCTCTAGTGCATTAATGCCAGTGATTGGTGAAAAGAATAGCCATGGTGCAATGGGTAAAGTCATTGACGTATTGTTTATTTTTGGCTTACTTGGCGGCGGCGCAACCACACTCGGTTTAGCGGCTCCCTTGATCACCGAAGGTATTAATAATTTGTTCGGTGTGCCTAAAACAACAGGTGTACAAATCCTTGTTCTATTAGCTTGTACCTCTATTTTTGCTTACTCAGCATACGCTGGTATGGAAAAAGGCATTAAGGTTCTCAGTAATATCAACTTCTGGGGAGCGATGGGATTATTGGCCTTTGTACTAGTCTGTGGCCCAACTATCTTTATGCTAGAAACGGGGTTAGATTCGTTAGGTCGTATGCTATCTAACTTTTTTGTGATGGCAACATGGGCTGAACCTTTTGGTGGTATGGGTACCTTTACTGATACTCACTTCCCGCAAGATTGGACAATCTTCTACTGGGCATGGTGGTTAGTATTTGCACCGAGTATGGGTCTATTTATTGCTCGTATCTCACGCGGTCGTACTATTCGTCAAATGGTCGCGGGCTCAATCTTCTTTGGTTCATTTGGTTGTTTCCTATTCTTTATGATTTTGGGTAACTTCGGCCTATCGCTACAATTATCCGGTCAACTTGATGTGGTTGGCGTATTAAATGCCGAGGGAGCTACGACAGCAATTTTCGCCGTACTGGGTGAATTACCATTTAGTAAGCTAGTTATCGCAGTATTTACCCTATTATGTTTAATTTTTACCGCAACAACCTTTGACTCTATCTCATACATTTTAGCCTCAGTAGTACAAAAGAACGTTACCGATGATCCACTACGTTGGAACCGTCTATTTTGGGCATTCACGTTATCATTTATGCCTTCAGTACTGTTATTTATGGGTGGTTTAGCAACCCTACAGACCGCAGCTATTGTCGGTGGTCTACCACTATTGGTTATCGCAGTAATGTTGATGGTTTCAGCAGTTAAAGCAGCAACCTTAGACTTAAGCCATCAAGATGATTATGTTGACCCAGTAATCAATATTGAAGAACTACCAGATGTTGATCCTTGGAGTAAAGAAGGTACTGCATTAGCTAAATTTGAACAGCTACGTGACGTTGCCATTGAAGCTGCAGATGCTGAGCGTGAAGCGCTAAACAATATCTGGCTATTGAAAAAGCAGTTACGTAAAGAAGCCCTAGCGCGTGGTGAGTCTGGTGTCGAATTAGGTGATATTCCTGAAGAGATCAAAGATCAACTGCAGCAGCTAACAGATGAAGCTATGCAAGCAAAGGAGCGTAAGATTGAAGCCTCTGAACTTGCCCAAGCAGCCCGTGCTAGCTTTACTGAGTTAATGAAAGAACGTGAATTAAAACAGGATGAGCAACTCGCTTAATAGCCATTTACCTTCACTTTAAAAGGGCGCATTTGCGCCCTTTTTCATAAAAACGATAAGGTGTTTAGATTAGTCTATACTCAAAGGATCACTTCCAACCGAGTCTAATTATGCGCAATATTTTTCTCATCATAAGTCTATTGCTAAGTAGCCCCGCCATTGCAAACTTTACCCTCAGCAGTCCCAGTGTTACCAATGGCCAATCATTTAGTAATGAGCAATTATTTAACCAATGGGGTTGTACGGGTAAAAATATTTCACCTGAGCTTAATTGGACCGATCCACCAGCAGGCACCAAAAGTTTTGCGATAACATTATACGACCCTGATGCACCAACTGGCAGTGGATGGTGGCATTGGCTAGTACTTAATATCGAGCCAACTATACGTACCTTAGCCGCTGACGCTGGTAATTTAAGCCAAAAAAATATCCCCGCAGGCTCGCGTATGATCCGTAATGATTTCGGCTTCTTTGGTTACGGTGGTGCTTGCCCTCCCCCTAACGCTAAGCCGCACCAATATCATCTCACTATTTATGCGCTAGATACTGACAAAATATCTATCCCTAAAGATGCCTCTGGCGCTTTAGCTGGTTATTATATTTTGCAACACAGCTTGGCTAAATCAGTATTAATAGCCCCAACAAATGCCCGTTAAATGCTCAACATGATTCATTAAGTTCATATTAAAGTAGGCCTAGCTTAGACCTACTTTATTTTCTAGTTTTAATGTAAAAATAACCATAAACATTAATCAATATTTTGCAGCTATATTTCCACTGAACGCTGCAATTTCAAATAGCTTTTATATATTATCGATCACTAAATTTAGCCAATATGTGATCAGCACCATCAATTTGCTGCATTTCGTGAAACAATCCTCAATTACCGCAACATAACGATTCCATTTAATCAAATTTAGATCTAGCTAAAGGATCTTATGCCAGAGCTTGATTAGACTTGCCCGCAATATATTCATCCTAAGAATAATTTTCATTATCATTACCAATGATTGAAATAGGAAAAATCATGAAACAGGCGCGTCTTAGTCTACTTACATTAGCGATTAGCTCAGCATTAATAGCCCCAACATTAGCAGAACAACAACCCGAAATTATTGTTGTATCAGGTAATCGTATGGAACAAAAACTTGAGCAAGTAGCAGGTTCTATTGTGGTTATTGATGAAGATGCAATTACACGCAATATGAGCAATGACTTTGGCAGCCTGTTCCAAAATGAATCAGCCATCGGTATCAAAGGCGGTGCGGGTAAACCAACCACAGTGACCATTCGTGGCATCGGTGGCAACCGCGTGATGATGGTAAAAGATGGTGTGCGCGTCAATAATCAGTATGCATCACCACTTGGCCCGGGCGCTGAAGGTACAGGTCGCGGCCTGACTGAAGTACAAAGCTTAAAGCAAGTTGAAGTCGTAAAAGCAGCGGCATCAACTATGTATGGTTCTGATGCTCTAGGCGGCGTAGTCGTGATGCGCACCAAAGATGCAGCAGACTATCTACAAGGTGAAGATCATTATGTTGCTGTCAACGCTGGCTACACCGGTGTTAACGATGAAGCAACCGCAGGTTTCACCGCCGCTAATAAATTAGGTAATTTTGAAAACTTAATCAGTTATCAACATCGCGACGGTGAAGAAGCGCAAAACTTCTCTAATGACTTACCTGATAGTGATATTAATCAAGACAGCATTTTGTTCAAAAGTAAATATCACTTTAATGAACACACCAATGTGCAGTTAAGCCTTGATTATCTCTCTCAAGATCTCACTCGTACCGAAAATGAATACGATAAAAAAGGCCTACTTGAAGATCAGTTAGATACACAACGTGGCACTGAAGTACTCAATGGCAGCATTACTCTTAATTCAAACAAGCCGACGGCATGGCATGATGACTTAAGTGTTGTACTCTATTTTGGCCAAACCAACCAAGATGAAGATCGCCAATACTACAGTTATGATAAAAACCAAGTAGCAAGCTTTGATAAATCTCGTAAATATGAGTTTGAAGATGCCCGTTTAGGTTTAAACAGCACTTTCAATAAATATATTGGCAGTGATACTTATGGCCACAGCATTACTTATGGTCTAGATCTTGAGTTATCAGAAATGCTGCGTCACCGTAGCTATGCTGAACTAGACAAGAAAGGCAACTGGCAAGTGAGCTATCCGTTTACTTTTGCTGACACAGAGAGCCAACGCTTAGGCCTATTCTTCCAAGATGATGTCACCTTAATGGATGGCAAACTTAACCTAATTGCAGGTTTACGTTATGACAGCTTTAAAAATACGCCTGATAAATCGACCTTAACAGCCGAACAAGATCCTGCTAATTTTGATCCAATGAGTGACAATTTCTGGTCGCCAAAATTTGGTGTAATTTACCACCTTGCTGATGAAGTCAGTATTTATGGTCAGTACACTTATGGTTACAAGATGCCAACCCCAGATCAAAAATGGGGTGAATTAGTCGTCCGTGAGCCGGGTATGCCATTTGATGTACTCATTAAGCCTAACTACGATTTACAAGCCGAATACAGCCATACATTTGAAATTGGGGTGCGTGGTAATCACAGCGATACTAACTATGAATTAACTGCTTTTTACAGCCAAGTTAAAGATTATATTGATTGGCAATTCCTAGGCATGGGTGTTATCAATATTCCATTTATTGGTGAGCATACTGATAACCTGCAATATGGTTATTATAATCGCGATAATGTCACCCTATACGGCTTTGAAGCTCAAGTCAGTCAGTGGTTTGGTGATTCATTTGAGGTGTGGGGTAACTTATCTTATACCTACGGCACCGATCAAAATGGTGATTATTTAAATACCATCAGCCCATTTAAAGGCACTGTTGGTGCCAATTACTATACTTCTATCGCGGGCTTTGAAACTGACTTTGCAACCACGGTTCGTTTTGCAGATAAAATGGATCGCACCACGGATATGGACATCGTAATTGATAAAGTCTGCGTGATGGGAATGTGTTTACCGGGTGATAGTTTTAATACCGTTTATAACACACCAGGTTATGCGGTTATAGACCTAACTATGGGCGTTAATTTAACCGATAATTTCACTATGCGTGCAGGTATCTATAATATCTTAGATAAAGAATATATCGATTATGCTGACGTAGCGAGCCAATCAAAATTCCTACTGAACTCATTAGGCACGCCTGATAGCAACTTTACCCAACCGGGACGACATGTTGCGATTACAGCTAACTATCAGTTTTAATTAACTCGTAAACATCCCTAAAGGCCTCAAATGAGGCCTTTTTTAGTTTTCCAGCTCGCAACTTTGGTTATTTTTAAGCCTCAATGATTGGTATTCATGGTTAAATTGGATAAAGTATCCTCTCAATCACAAATTGATATCAATATTGCAACTGAATCAGCATCCAGATCTTCAGCATGCAACATAATAACAACTAAAAATAAAGGTTAACTATGGGTAATCAAAATTCTCATTCAGGTAATGACCTGCGCGAGGTAAAACAACTGGGAATGTGGGCCTCCATTGCCAGCCTTAGCTATGTTTTCTGGCTAGTTGGCGGCATGGAATTGGTCGAACGAATTGCCTATTACGGTGTAAAGGCCAGCGCGGGTTTATATGCCAAAGATCCTGTCTCTGAAGGTGGTTTAGGTATTAGCCTATCAGATTACGGTATCATTATTTCGACTTGGGCAATCATGCAAACCTTTATTCCAGTATTTACCGGCGGTATTTCCGACCGAGTGGGTTATAAAGAAACTATTTTTGCCTCAACCCTAATCAAGATTAGCGGTTACTTAGTGATGGCATTTTTCCCATCATTTTGGGGCTTCTTAGCGGGTGCGATGCTACTTGCAGCAGGTACTGGTATTTTCAAACCCGGTATTCAAGGCACGCTTGTATTATCAACCCATCGAAATAATACCACCATGGCTTGGGGTATTTTCTATCAAGTGGTGAATATTGGTGGCTTCTTGGGGCCACTGGTTGCAGTGCATATGCGTCAGCTATCATGGGATAACGTATTCTATGCGTGTGCGGCCATTATCTCGCTTAACTTCCTGTTCTTATTAACCTATAAAGAACCAGGCAAAGAGGAGCGTTTAGCCCGTAATGCTAAAGTGAAATCAGGCGAGATCCAGCAAGAAGCCCTCTGGAAAGATGCTTGGCATGAATTAAAGAAGCCAGTAGTTATCTACTATATGCTGGTATTCTCAGGCTTTTGGTTCCTGTTTAACTCACTCTTTGACGTATTACCTATCCATATTAGTGAATGGGTTGATACCAGCGTTATCGTTACCACTTTGTTTGGACCAGAAGGAACATCAAACGGTATTTTACAGTTCTGGCTAGGGCTTGATAATGAAGGCACCAAAGTGATGCCTGAAGGCATGTTAAACTTGAATGCCGGTCTGATTATGACCACATGTTTCCTTGTGGCCGCTTTAACCGCTAAGTATCGCATTACAACGGCAATGCTAGCCGGTGCCCTATGTTGTATTGCCGCCTTTATGATTATTGGCGCGACCAATGCAGCTTGGATGATGGTTGCCGCTATCGCCTTATTCTCTTTAGGCGAAATGATGATTAGCCCGAAAAAGAATGAGTTCATGGGTAACATTGCCCCTGAAGGTAAAAAAGCCATGTATCTTGGTTTTGTGATGTTACCGCAAGGTATCGGTTGGGGCTTAGAGGGTTACTTTGGCCCTAAACTGTATGAGATGTATGCCTCAAAAGAGATGTTCTCAAGAGAGTTACTGATTGAACGTGGTATGCCTGCAACTGAAGTAGCCAATATTCCTCAAGGTGAAGCATTTACAACGCTTGTATCTTATACAGGTGAAACCGCCCAACAACTGACCCAATATCTCTATTCTATCCATGATATTGGTATGGCTTGGTACATTATTGGTGCAATTGGCTCTATCTCTGCCGTGGGTATCTATATTTATGGTAAGTGGTTACTAACACTACAACGCCAAGATATGCAAACTCAGGCTGTTTAACCCTATCTACGCTAAGGGAGGCATTCGCCTCCCTTACACTTTATTTAATTAATAATAACTTCTCTTGTTCTGTTAATAATCGACTTTGCCCTACAGCCAAACTTGCATCTAAGGCTAACCCTCCAATCTGATAACGATGCAGCGCCATCACTTGATTTTGGAAACGACCAAACATGCGTTTTATTTGATGATAACGTCCTTCTGTAAGTTCAACTTCAGCTACATAATCACTGAGAATACGTAATACCGCAGGCTGGGTGGTAATGCCTTCATAATCAAAATAAAACCCTTTCGCAAAAGCCTCGATATAGTCTTCAGTTAGTGGCTTAGCCAAGGTTACCCGATAATACTTACTGACTTTATACTCAGGTTCCATAAGCTTTGTTGACCAACGGCCATCATTGGTCAGCAACACCAATCCCGAAGTGTTTAAATCGAGTCGGCCAACAAGATGAAGCTCTGTCTTTTGCGGGTGCTGCAATAAATCTATCACTGTTTGATGTTTATCATCCACAGTGGCACTTACCACACCGACAGGCTTATTGAGCATCATATAAATAGGTTGATTTTGCTGTAATACCTGATCATCAAATACTACATGACTAAACTCATTAACCTGTAAATCGATATCTCGAGCAATAACCCCATCAACAGTGACTCGACCTTGTGCTAACAATAATCTGATATTTTTCTTATTAATACCGGTTCGAACACTGATAAAGCGATCTAATCGCGCGCGTTTTGATTGCATCTGTTCTACTCTAATGGCTCAAATAAATAACAACAGCGGCGAGCCCCCTCAACAATATGCTCAACTCGACTCACTCTCGCCTGTTCAATAAATAGTTGCTGAAAGATATCTAACTCTGATCGACAAAAACTTTGACATACTTTGGCGGCGCTACAAATGGGACAATGATTTTCGATTAACAATAAGTTTTGCTCAGCGATAACCACCTGAGCCATATAACCTTCATCTGTGCGAATTTGCGCCAACTTAGTTAATTTAGTTTGCAGATCACAACAGACTGCTAATTGCTGCTGATACTCTTTAAACATACTCAGCTCACGGCTCTCAATAAGCTTATCTAAGCCTGAGTCACCAAACACTTGCTTAACCGATTCAATTAACTGCAACGTCAATTCGCTATGGCGGTCACCAAAATGGTGCTCACTTTTTTCAGTTAAAAACCAGTAACGCGTTGGACGACCACGCAGGGCTTTTTGGTCTCTAAAATCAACCTCCCCCGATTGTTCCAATGACAGCATATGCTGCCTGACACCCATCGTTGTTAAGGTCAGTGCCTGCGCCAACATTTTTGCGCTCATCTCACCTTCGGTTTTGAGTAGATTTAAAATCTTATTATTGGTTTTCATCGCGCCCTCCTATGACACATTATCAAAGCTCCCCACTAATAAGTAAACTTTTTCATTTATATAAGTATTGACTTATTTAAATAAACATTTTACTTTACTTAACATTAAGTAAACATTTTTATTTATTTAATTGGGAGCGACATGAAATTACTTGTTATCAGTAGTAGTCATCGAACACCGTCACAAAGCTTAAAAGTCGGACAATATATGACTGAGCAAGCCACTATGTTTCAACAGATTAATCATCTGCAATTAAACCAATATGATTTACCTTGGTGGGATGGTGATAGTGAAACGAGTAAAGGAAAACTCTGGCCCTACATTTCAAGCTTATTACAACAAGCGGATGCTTATGTGTTGATTACCCCTGAGTGGAGCGGGATGGCCACGCCGCTGCTCAAAAATTTACTGATGATGTGTGAAAGTGAATTAACAGGTCATAAACCAGTACTACTGGTATCAGTCGTCAGCGGCATAAGCGGTGCCTATCCCATTAGTGAACTACTCATGTCTGCATTTAAAAACAATAAGATGGTGGCAATACCTGATTATTTAATTATTCGTCACGTCGAAACACGACTCAATCACAAAATTAATCAAGCTAATCATCATGACCAATCTATAAGGCAACGAATTCACTACAGTTTGAATATGCTTTCTCACTATAGCCAAGCCTTAATTCAACTAAGACAAAACATCACCCCAACTACACAATACCGTTATGGTATGTAAGGAGCCTACAATGTTTCATTTAGAACACTTAAATCTCGTTGTAAACGATATCGATAGTAGCGTTAAATTTTATCAAGCCGCCTTCCCTCATTGGAACATTCGTGGTGGTGGTAAAGGCAGTTGGTATGGTAAAGCCAGAAATTGGCTCCATTTAGGCGATGATTATCAATACTTAACACTCAATGATGATGCCGATAGTCCGGTAAGAGACATCAAAGGACATCAAGCTGGGGTCGCTCATTTTGCTTTTGTTGTTGACGATATTGATGGCATAACGCAGCGTTTGACCCAAGCTGGATTTACGGTAAGTAATGACGGTGCTAATGAAACTTATAAGCGTAATATCTATTTTACCGATCCTGATGGAATTGAAGTTGAGTTTGTGCAATATCTAACGGACATTCCAGCACAACGAAATCAATACCAATAGCCCATATCTCTGCATACGCTAAATACCCACCTATATCCCCAAATACAAAATGAGTTAAGCCATCCATTTTGTATCTCCCCTACCTTACATATGTAACAAACTGTATATCTAATTCACATGGGCTCTGCTAGTATCTATTCTGGGAACAACATATATAGAACATTTGAATGATATCATCCGTAAAGCAAGCCCACCGCAACGAATTAACTCAATTATTACTCATCCCCAGCTTACTGTTTTTTATTCTAATGTTTATGTTTGAGCATTTTCAGCTCGACTTATATTTTGCAGATTGGTTGTATCAATTAGAAGGAGCAACCTCAGGTTGGCCGCTACGTGATGCTTGGTTCACTCGCCATATAATGCATGATTTGATACATGATATTGTTGTGGCTTTTGCGATATTGCTACTATTTACTATCATTGCCAGCTTTAAAATCAATAGACTAAAAGCAGCAAGAACAGGACTCATCTACCTATTACTGACCATGTTAATCACCACCATTATTGTCGGTATTTTAAAGAAGGTAACCCATGTCAATTGTCCATGGGATCTCATCCGTTATGGTGGTTTACAACCTTATGTCGATACTTTTTCGGCGTTACCAGCCAATGTCAAACCGGGACAATGTTTTCCTGGTGGCCATGCCACCAGTGGCTATGGCTGGATTGGAATATTTTTTATCTGCCGTCTTTATTGGCCTAAATGGCAATACTGGGCATTATCCGCCATTTTGCTATTCGGGTTTAGCTTAGATATTGATCAACAAACGCGCGGAGCACATTTTGCTAGCCACGGATTATGGACACTGGCGATTAGTTGGTGGGTCAGTTGTATTGCTTACCTGTTATTCTTAAAAGCAAAGGTAACAATTAGTAACAAGTGATACCGGCTTGTTTCATCCATGAAAATGCATGATAAACTGACTACATTATCATCAGTATTTAAATGCCATTATGTATAAAAAGATATCATTAACACTGTTACCGATTATTGCCACTGCGTGGCCTGCTCATGCAAAACAGCATTGTAATGCCGATGATGATTGTATTTTGATGAACCAATGGCAAATAGCCTTAGCCGCAGGCTGGGGTCAAAGACAAAATCCCGTAGCAGCATATGACGATATGGATTTATACCTAATCCCTAATATTGCTTATTACGCTGAAAGCTGGTTTTTTGATAATGGTAATTGGGGTTATACCCTGACCGACCAAACCCATTACAGTGCCAATTTAACGACCCTATATACTGCTGACCGATCTTGGTTTGAACGATGGGATCCCGTTAATATTTTTATTCATTTAGGGCAACCATTAACAATATCTGATCCCGATGAATTACAATTAGTAAAACAAAGACAAAATCGTGACTTTACTTATCTAGGTGGTATTGACAACTATTTTTATACTGATTTTGGTCAAATTAAAGCGAGTTTTCACCACGACTTATTTAATGTCCATAATGGTAGCCAAGCTGAATTAAAATGGCGCCAACATTGGCAACTTAACAATATCGTTATTGATCTTGCATTAGCCAGTACTTGGAAAAGTAAAAGACTAATTAATTACTATTACGGCTTTCGTGCCGACGAAAATTTGAACATTCATCAAACTTATCAACAAAAGTCCGGATTCAATCGCTGGATTGAGCTCACAACACGATACCGATTTGATACAAATTTTGATATACTTGGCGCTGTTCGCTATACCAAACTAGCAGAATCAATTGTGGCAAGTCCTTTAATTAATGAGGAATACACCACTACCTACTTTATCGGCGCACTCTATAGGTTTTAATGCAGGTGATGCTTTTAAGAAGAATTATTCCCCCAATAGCATGCATTCTATCTTGCTGTGCTTTTTTCATATCTAACGTTTGGGCAGCCGAAAATCTGCCAAATAGTGAGACCCAGTTACAATTAACACCAAAATTTTGTATAACCTCGTCCACAAAAGATAGCTGTCAGCTTGAAATTACACTAACATGGCAGCTACCTAAGCCAAGTCTAATTTGTATCGAGTCAAGTAGTCCTGATATACCTCGCTGGTGTAGCACTGATCTCACGAACAACTCATTAAAAGTAGCCGTCACCACTAATAAGAATGTTGACTTTACTTTGCTTAGTAAAACAAATAACCAACCGCTGGCAAATGCAATACTCAAGGTAACTTCTGTAACAGAGCCTCAAGTCCGCCGGCGCTATCGAAACCCGTGGAGTTTATTCTAATGACCAACCCGCAAGAGACCCATAGAGTATTATTGGTTGAAGATGATATTCGTCTAGCGAATCTGATTGTAGACTTCTTAAAGTCTAATGGTATGCATGTAGAGGTCGAACGCCGTGGTGACACAGTGTTAACTCGTCTGATCAACTACAAGCCTGATATTATCTTACTGGATATTATGTTGCCTGGAATGGATGGCTTAACTTTATGTGAAAAGTTACCCGATTATTTCCACGGTCCAATCCTATTAATGAGTGCATTAGGTTCAAATGAAGACCAAATTAAAGGTCTTGAACTAGGTGCTGATGATTATATTGTTAAGCCTGTTGACCCAGCATTATTGGTTGCACGTATTAACAACCTATTACGTCGTCATACTCAGCCACCAAAAGCAGAATCACATTGTTTATGCTTTGGTAAATTAAGCATCGATCCGCATAGTCAAACTATTCGTCTTGGTGAAAAAGAAGTTGACCTAACAAGCCATGAATTTGAGCTACTTTGGTTACTTGCTTCGCAAGCTGGCCAAGTACTTAGTCGTCAATTTATTTATCAATACCTACTTAATATTGATTTTGATGGTAAAGACAGAAAGATCGACGTTCGTATTTCGCGCCTAAGAAAGAAATTAGGTGACAACATCGAAACACCGTTCAGAATTAAAACAGTTTGGGGTCAAGGTTACTTATTTGCTCCAGAAGCTTGGAATAACTAATTCTAAGGTTAGAGTGTGAAGCGTCTTTTTATTAGCTTATATCTGTTGCTCAGCCTAAGTTTGTTAGGCATAGGTTGGACTTTAGATAGTATTTGGCAAAAAAGTGTTGATGACAGTCCAGTTATTGATGCTCCGTTTGTTGCACTGGCACAGTTATTAACTCAAATACCTGAGCCGCAAAGGCAAATTTATTTAGACAAGATCAACAAAGATCCGGCTCTACCTTTGCATGTGTACGCCACTAATGAGATTGCGCTTCCGCCTGGTGAAACCTTGATGCCTAACAAGGTTTTCACTACTACGACGGACGATAGTCATCAACTACAATTTATTAAAGTTGGCGATCAAGTATTAGTCGCAGGCCCACAAATCATTGACCCTTATGCAGGTTTACGCAGTGTGCTTACGCTGTTTTTCTACCTATCATTAGCCATGGTCGCGATGATTTGGGTATGGCCGTTATCACGAGATTTACGCACCTTACGTCATGCTACCCAAGCACTTGGGCAAGCCAAATGGGACACTCAGATTGAGTTAGCTAATAGCTCTCAAGTAAAACCATTAGCGATGACATTTAATGAAATGTCGCGTCATATCAGCTCTCTTATCGAGAACCAACGCCATCTTTCCAATGCAGTATCGCATGAGATTAGAACGCCACTGGCACGTCTTAAGTTCGCACTGGCATTACTGCCGATGTATTGTAAGCCGGAAGCAGATAGTGAACGTCGCGATCAAATCATGGATGATATGCAAATTGATATCAAAGAGATGGAAACCTTGCTGCAAGAATTACTAAGCTACGCTAGCTTAGAATCATCGCCATTGCATAATGCTGCACCATGTAATTTAAGTGAAATCGCAAGCCATACTGTTGCTAAGCTGCAACAGCATCAAAGTGTGCCTATTGAGCTAATTGTTGATAATCCAGATATTATGCAACAAGGTGAAGCACCAATGATTGAACGCGCATTGCAGAACTTAATTACCAATGCTCAGCGATTTGCCCAGCATCAAATTAAAGTTCATGTTGGAGAAGATGCAGAACAGCGCTTTATTGAAGTCATTGATGATGGTGAAGGTATCCCTGTTGATGAACAAGATAAAGTCTTTGTTCCCTTTTACCGTAGTCAATCTGCACAAAATGGCAATAAAGGTCATGGTTTAGGTTTGGCTATTATCAAACGTATTATGCAGCGCCATCATGGTGAGGTTCGTCTTACAAGCCGAGCGGGTGAAACAAACTTTACCCTATACTGGCCTAAAAAAGATTAATCTAAACTAAACTCACTTAAATCGAGATCATCATCGCTAGCATCAAAATCGAAAGCGGTATTTTGTTGCTGTCTTTGAACTTGAATTTGTTCTAACTGTGCCTTCCTAATTGCAGCAGCACGGCGTTTACGTCGCTGCTGACATAAACGAATGACATTCTCTTTTTGAATAACACTTAGTTTTTGCCAATGAAAACGTTCATCCCTGCTACGTAAACAGCCCTTACAATAACCACGGCTATCTGATTGGCATACGCCAATACAGGGACTGGGAATATCGAAGAAGGTTAACTGTTCCATATATCCTCTTAGCCAATAGGTATTAAACAAAGTTAATCTAGCAGCGACTTGCGATACTGTACGTTATGGCGCAAAGTTAAAGCATATATCGTTTTCATTGCATGAGTTTTTATTATGTTGTCACGCCTACTGTTCATTATCTTATTATCTTGCTCCAGTGTTACCGCCTTTGCAGCAACGGCGCAGATAGACTATAACCCTGCTAACCATATCGACAAATTAACTAACTTCTTAATCGTACCAACAGGTATAAATGATGATACTAAAGTCACTCAAGCGATTGATTATCAAGTAAGTCGTGTACTAACCCAAGCAGGCTATAACGAATATCAACGTGTACCAGACTTCTTAGTCAACTATAGCTTAGCGCCTAAAAACGGTAAACAAGACTTTATTATTGAAGCTTATGATCCAAGCCGCGTATTACTATGGCGTGGAAGCTTAACCCTTGCAAAATGGCCAACACAATCACTTGCCCAACGCGAAGTATTACAAAAGGCATTGATTAAAATCTTAGCCAAATTCCCACGTAAATTAGATCCACAAGAATAATCAGCTAGCACACAGCGACTAAAAAGGAGAGCTTAGCTCTCCTTTTTATTGACTTGGTTAACCGCATTTCCTTGAATAAATGCCGCTAAATTATCCACTGCAATTTGCAATAACCGCCCACGTGCTTCGAATGTGGCCCAAGCAATATGCGGCGTAATCGTAACATTAGCACAAGATAGCAGTGGATTATCAGCTTGAGGAGGTTCGCTTGATAGCACATCAAGCGCGGCATAAATTTGGCCTTGATTTAAAGCGGCTGCTAACGCAGATTCATCAATTAAACCACCTCGTGCCGTATTGACCAATAACGCCTTGGCTGGCATTAATTTGAGGGTATTAGCATTGATCATCTGCTCTGTTTCACCAGTGAGCGGACAATGCAAACTAACCACATCTGCAGTGGCTAATAATTCTGTTAGAGTAAGCCATTGATAACCTAATTGGCTCACCTTAGTCGGATGACGACTATTAACCAAAACATGCATGCCAAACGCTTGACCAATTTGCGCCACTTGCTGACCTATATCACCTAGCCAACAATGCCGAGCTTTTTACCTTTTAACGAATTAAGCGGCGCTAAGGTAAAACAAAAATCATCCTGCTGTTGCCACTGCCCTGCTTGGACGGCTTGATGATGTAGCGCGACTTGAGAGTAATGATGGAGTATATGGGCAAATACCATTTGTGCTACCGCATCTGGGCCATAGGCGGGCACATTGGTTACGCATATTTGCTTTGCTGTTGCAGCGGCTAAATCGACCATATTGACCCCAGTCGCTAATACACCAATGTATTGAAGCTTGGGTAATTGATTTATCTCATTTGCAGTTAAAGGGGTCTTATTAGTAATAACAATTTCGGCATCTTGACAGCGCGTCACAATATCAACAGCTTGGGTGCGATCAAATACGATTAGCTCACCATATTGTGCTAATCCATGCCAGCTTAAATCTCCAGGATTCAAGCTATAACCATCTAACACCACTATCTTCATTAATCGCACTCTTTTCTAGAAGGTGATCTTAATACCGAGATTAGCTTGTGCTTGCCAAAAAATGTCTGAGCGAATATGCCACTGACACTGATTACCATCACAAAAAATGTCGCTATCATTATTAACAAAGGTCCCCATACCACGAATATCTGCGGTTAACGCAAGATGATCAAATAAATGATAATTGGCCCCCAAGCCAAAACCCATCGAAAAATAAGTTTCGCTGGATAAATTATTATCAGGTCTTAGATGGGTCGCACCAATGCTAACGGTCACAAAAGGTTCAAAACGTCCCTGAGGAAACATTAAGCTGCCGCCAAGGTGTAAATAATCGACATCTACATCAATTAACTTACCTTCGCTTCCTGCTACAGTATTGAATAATGAAGTGGATTGAGTGGAATAGAGCAAATAAACATTACCAGGATCAGGCGTATTAACGCCAACCTGTAAACCATAATGTTGGCTTTCATCTAAATTTGCCCGCTCGATAACGCCGTCACGATTAGTCAGTTCAAATTTACTGGTCGCAAAACTATAGCCACTGTATGGCACAATATAAAAATCTTCGTATTGTTGGGCTAATGCTGCCGATGATGAGCCCATCAGCGTTAATAATAAGCCCGAGTTTATTAACCGCTTTACCTTTGTGTTCATGCCATACTCCTTTAGCATATCCCAAACGGCCTAAACCACTACTTAGTAAAATCGATAGCAATTCAAGCCGCTTAGGTATAAATCCATTACTGACTATATGAGATAGGTTACTAACGCATACCACGTTCCGTTTTAACGCGATCATACGCTTTTTGGATATCTTGGGTCTTTTGCTTAGCCAACTGCATCATCTCTTCAGGTAAGCCTTTGGCAACTAATTTATCAGGATGATTTTCACTCATCAACTTACGGTAAGCACGTTTAATCGTTTGATCACTATCTGCCGCTTGCACACCTAGAATTTGATAAGCATCTGTAATTGAGGTTTGATTAGTCCCCGCTTGCTGATGGAAGCTGTATTCGGCTTGCCAACGTGCTAACAAACCATCCAACTGCGCCTGTGTGAAGCCTAATTGCTTCGCAATAGTAACTAAGATTTGGTATTCATTAGGGTGTAATTCACCATCAACCAGTGCCGCTTGGATCTGAATAGTCAGGAACATCTGCAATAAATCTTTACGCCCCATCGACATGAGTCGAAATGCTTTTAAGCACCCCACAATATCAAACTGACTCTCTTTACCCTCACGAAATGCAGCTTGTGCATCTTTGCGCGCACTGCCACTTAACTGCATTTGATCCATTAACATACTGGCTAATTGAATATCAGCTTGAGTCACTCGCCCAGATGCTTTAGCAATATGCCCCATTACCGCAAAAGTACTATTAAAGAACAATGCCTTACGATTAGTGCCATGTTTAAGCACCGCACTTAACTCACCTTGACGGCGATCATATAAATGCCCTAGCCATAAGCCTAATAATGCACCAAAAAAGCGGCCAAAAATAAAGCCAATAATACCGCCAAACAGCTTGCCCCAAATCCGCATAATACCTACTACCTAACCTATTTCACTATATTTTGTTGTTGACGATCATTTAATGCTTCAAGTCGTTCCATGGTGCCTACATCACACCAGAATCCCTCAAATAAACTGCCTTGCACTCGACCTTGCTGCATATGTTGACGCATCAATGGTGCTAAAGGAAATGCACCATCAGTACAATCATTAAAGAAGTCGGGATGGAAAATCGCCATCCCCGAATAAGTATGGCAATCATCGCCACTCGCCTGTAGCTGACCTTCACAAAGTGCAAAATCACCCAACGGATGCTGCGGTGGATTAGCCACCAACACAAATGGGCTAAATTATTGGGCGCTAATTGCGGCAAGGTTAATTCACCTTCAATAAAAACATCACCATTAAGCACTAAAAACGGATCATGGCCCAATAAAGCTAAGGCTTGTTTAATTCCACCGCCAGTTTCAAGCGCTATAGATTCCGCACTGTATTGAATCTTAACACCATAACGCTGACCATCACCTAAAAAAGCAACCAGCTTATCGCCTAACCAAGCATGATTGATGACAATATCAGTGATCCCCATCTTAGCGAGACGCTTAATATGGTAGACAATCAAAGGCTGTTTATTAACCTCAACCATAGGCTTAGGCACAGTATCGGTTAGCGGTCTAAGTCTTTCGCCACGTCCAGCGGCTAAAATCATCGCTTTCATATTAACTCTCAAAACGGGGTAAAAGTACGTCTGCCACCCACTTAGATAATGCTTTTAACTCATCATATTGTGATGCGATATCAACGATATAAGACAATGTAAGCGGAATGTCTCGCAAATAAGCTGTTTTACCATCACGGTGGTTTAAGCGAGCAAAAATACCAGCAGCTTTTAAATGACGCTGAATCCCCATCAAGTCAAACCAGTGACTGTATTGGCTATAAGGTACTTCAGCAGCCAATAAACCATGCTCGATACATAATTGGTAATGATACTGTTTAAGCTGTTCAACTTGTGTGGCTGGCCAACGGATATAACAATCACGCAGTAACGATACGGCATCATAGGTTATTGGACCAATCACAGCATCTTGATAATCAATGACCCAAAGTTGTTGCTGCTTAACCATCAAATTACGACTATGAAAATCTCGATGCATACCCACTTTAGGTTGCTGAGCTGCATTATTAATTAACGTAGTGAAGACCTGATCAAACATGACTTGTGTGTCACAATCTAAACAGATTTGACAATGCACGCCAAGTAACCAATCTTTAAAGATATTAAGCTCTCGCAACACAAACTCACCATCATAGGTAGGTAACGGTTGCTGCTGACAATCTTGTACCTGCGCGATCACGGGCAGTAATTGCAGTGCTTGTTGGTATTGGCTGACAATATTGTCTTCGCTCAATACCGTTAATAACTGTGTATCGCCCAAATCAGATAACAGCATAAAACCATTTTCTTCATCAAAATCAATCACTGTTGGCACATTTAAGCCAGCTTCAAGATAACGTTCAGATAAACGCACAAAAGGAATGTTATTCACCAGAGCCGGAGGAGAATCAACTACAATATAACTTTTAGCTTGAACTTCAACCCGAAAATAGCGTCGAAAACTAGCATCACCAGAGATCAGGCTTGGCTCAACCGCCATGCCAAAATAATTCGCTAAATAGCGACATAAACAAATAAATCTGGGTTCACAATGGGTCATTGCATGGCTCTTAGTGGAAAATTGTTTTATTATAACGGCAATTTGTATGCACTTATTACATATTTATTGGAGAGCAGCCATTTTAATTGCTGTTTTCTTATTCCTTATAGCTCAGACGAAGAATTCATAAATTAATTATTAACATGCAGATCCGTTATTTTGTGGCTTTAAGCCTACTACCCCAGCTAGTCTTAGCAGACGAATCCGCAGTGGTCACAGCACCTCAATCCCCGTGCTCTTCGCAAGCTGAGTGTGTGATCACTCCGCCAGTACCACGCTACATTCCGCAGCCCGATGCTGACGGAAAAATCGATCTTGAGCAAATCAGAATTGCTTCTGATAGCACCCATGCCCAATTAAATGACAAAGCAGAATTTAATGGCGATGTTGCTATCACCCAAGGCGAACGCCGTATTATGGCTGACCAAGCGATTTTAAATCAAAAAGCCCAGCAGCTTGACGCTAAAGGTCACTTAGTATTTCAAGACCCACAATTTACCATTACCGCTGATTCATTGGTCGCACAAATGCACAATAACAGTGCAGTATTAGATGGCGCCAAATATTGGTTAACTGGTCAACAAGTTCATGGTGATGCTAAGCAACTTGAGATTACCCCTGACAATAACTTAGTCTTGACCGACACCGATTTTACCACCTGTCCAGCCGATAACCCGTCATGGTTATTGCAAGCTGGTAAGATCAAAATCGACAGTAAAGAGGAATGGGGTGAAGTTTGGGATGCCAAACTTCGACTAGGCGGTATTCCTGTGTTTTATGTGCCTTATATGACCATTCCAGTGTCAGATAAGCGTAAAACCGGCTTTTTATTCCCAAGCTTTAGTACCAGTAGCAGTAACGGCGTTGAAATATCAACTCCTTACTATTGGAACATTGCACCAGAATATGATTTGACTTTTAACCCAACCATTATGACTAATCGCGGTTTATTCCTAAAAACCGAGTTTCGTTACTTAGCAGGTGAAGATCAGTCAGGTCAACTTAACCTTGAATACCTCGGTAAAGATCGTACCTTAACGGGTCGTCCAGACCGTTATTTGTACCACTGGCAACAACAGGGGTCTATCGATCAGCATTGGCGAGTGTTAGCTAATTATACTGATGTTTCAGATAATAATTATTTTAACGATTTCAATTCAGATATTAACCAATCTACGGATAACCAACTCAACCGAGTTGGTGAAATGAGCTATCTGGATACCAACTGGAACGTGAGCGCCCGCGTCCAAGATATTAAAGTACTTGGTGAAGATGAAACTCCTTACCAAGTCATGCCACAAGTTAATTTTAACTACTGGGCGCCAGCAACATGGCACGACCTAGACTTTAAGTTTAACTCTGAAATGACGCGTTTTAATAACACTGATTACCGCCCTGACTCAGCAACGACTACAGGCGCTAAAACAGCAACGCGTTTGCATATGGAACCGAGTATCACTTTACCGCTTTATGGCCCCGCAGGCTCATTAACCAGTGAAGTGAAGTTAATGCAAACCAACTACTGGCAAGATGATGCACCAGAACATTTAGGGCTTAAAAAGCATGTGAGCCGTACCATTCCTGAAGTACGTATTCACGGCAAGATTAACTTTGAGCGTTCACTCAATCTATTTAGTGAAAACTATAAGCAGACCTTAGAACCGCAAGCGCAGTACTTATATGTCGGTTATCAAGACCAATCTGATATTGGTTTATATGACACGGCATTACTTCAAGATGACTACTATGGTCTATTCCGTGATCGTCGTTTCTCAGGTCTTGATCGTATTGCCGATGCTAACCAAGTAAGCTTAGGTTTAACGACCCGACTTCTTGATGATCATAACCAAGAGCAATTTAAATTCAGCTTTGGTCAAATTTTCTATATCAAAAATAGCCGGGTTAGCTTATTTGATGATGTTGAGCAAGATAAGCCATCATCATCTGTACTTGCTGCAGAATTAGATGCCAAAGTCACTCAAGACTGGTACATCAGCAGTTCAGTACAATATGACACAAAATTCAGAACCACTAAGAAAAGTGAAGCAACATTAGATTTCCGTCCAAGTACCAATAAATTGGTGCAGTTCAGTTATCGCTATGTGCCCGATTTGCTTAATACTAACACCAACGATCGCGTCAATATTTCACAAGCAGGTTTTAGAACCGCTTGGCCAATTACAGACAACGTCTACTTTGTGGGTAACTGGTATTATGACCTGAACGAGAGTCGTAATATTGAGATTTATACTGGCCTGCAATATGAATCATGCTGTTACGCAGTACGCTTAAGTTATCATCATAATATTAAGACTAACTATGACGATATCATTAGCCCAAGTATTGAAGCGCGCGAGCAATTTGATAGTGGTTTTTATCTTAACTTTGTCATTAAAGGTCTAGGTGGCTCAGGTCCATTAGGAGTCACAGATATGCTAAATGACGGTTTATTTAATTACCGTAAACCGCTTTATTTGAGGAATTAAGCAATAATTGTGTTAAATTGCTGAACCTCCATATAGTGATATAGTCCAACCTAGGATAAAAGAGCCTGCATCTTAACGTGCGGTATCAATAATGAAAGAAGCAAGGATTTTGTGGATGAAAGTCTGTAACAGATTGATTTTAGGTTTTTTAGCCCTAGTGCTAAGCCATAGTGCATTAGCGATTCCACAGCAACTTGACCGAGTTGCAGTGCAAGTTAATGACGGCATTATTTTACAAAGCGAAGTCAACAACATGGTGGCAAGCGTAAAAGCCAACGCTAAAGCTGCAGGACAAAAATTACCGTCAGATAAAGCGTTAACTACGCAGGTTATTGACCGTCTAATTCTGACTCGCCTTCAACTGCAAATGGCACAGCGTATTGGTTTACATGTCGGTGACATGCAACTCGATCAGGCTATTGATAATATTGCTAAAGAACAAAAATTAACTGTACCTCAAATGCGTAGCCAAATTGAAAAATCTGGTATGAGCTGGGGACAATATCGTGAGCAACTACGTGAAGAGATCACCTTAGGTGAAATCCAACGTATTCAGGTGCAACGTCGTATTCAAGTATCACCACAAGAGATTTCAAGTTTAGCTAAATTGATCAAAGATCAAGGCATGAAGAACGTGGAATATCAAATTGGTCATATTTTAATTGAAGTACCAAATAACCCAACTAGCGAGCAATTAGCCGCTGCAACTAAGCGTGCCGACATCGTACTTAAGCGTCTAAAAGATGGTGCAGACTTCCGTCAAACCGCTATTGCATCTTCTGCTGGCCCTAAGGCGCTAGAAGGCGGTGTTTGGGATTATATGAACATCAACGAAATGCCGACTTTATTTGCCGAAGTACTGACTAACGCAAAGAAAGGCGACATTATTGGCCCGATTAAAAGTGGTGCTGGTTTCCATATCATCAAAGTATTAGGTGTGAGAGGCCAAGAAACAAAAGAAGTTGAAGAAGTCAAATCTCGTCACATTCTATTAAAGCCATCACCAATTTTATCCGAAGATCGTGCTAAAGCGATGCTTGAGCAGTTCAGAACTGAGATTCTAGATCACAAAGCCACTTTTGCTGAGTTAGCGAAAAAGTACTCTGAAGATCCAGGTTCCGCAGCGAAAGGCGGTGAACTCGGTTGGGCTGAACCAAGTATTTATGTACCAGCGTTTGCAAATGAGTTGAATACATTAAAAGTTGGCCAAATTAGCCAACCATTCCGTTCAAGCCACGGCTGGCACATTGTACAGTTAGAAGCTAAACGCAAAACAGATGCCACTGAACAGTTTAATACTAACCGTGCGCACCAATTAATTTTCCGTCGTAAGTTCAATGAAGAACTACAAAACTGGTTAGATGAATTACGTTCAGATGCATATATCCATGTAATGGAACCAACTTCATCAAACCGAGGTTAATCGTATTTTATGACTAAACGTATCGCTATCACTCCCGGCGATCCCGCCGGGATTGGTCCAGATTTAGTTGTACAACTAGCTCAGCAGGCTTGGCCTGCTGAGCTAGTTGTTTGTGCTGATCCTGGGATGTTAGCCACACGAGCCAAATTATTAGGATTACCACTCAACTTGCGACCGTACCAACCTTCGTTGGCGCCAAAGCCGCAAGAAGCTGGTACCTTAACCATAGTGCCATTTAACGTTAATGCACCAGTGCACTGTGGCAAATTAGATGAGTCAAATGCAGCTTATGTGGTCGAAACCTTGCGTTATGCAGGTGAAAAAAACATGAGCGGCGAGTTTGATGCAGTGGTCACTGGCCCTGTACATAAAGGCATTATTAATCAATCCGGTATTCCATTTAGTGGGCATACTGAATTTTTTGCCCATCAAGCAGGTTGTAATGATGTTGTGATGATGCTGTCAGCACCTAAACTGCAAGTTGCATTAGTCACGACACATATTCCTCTAGCCTATGTGTCAAAAGCCATTACTAGAGAAAGACTGCACCAAATCATCCGTATTTTACATGATGATTTAATCAATAAATTTGCAATCGAAGCACCCAAAATCTATGTCTGTGGCTTAAACCCACATGCGGGCGAAGATGGCCATCTCGGTCGTGAAGAAATTGACACTATTATTCCCGCGCTGGCAGAACTGCGCCAAGAGAATATTAATGTCATCGGTCCTCTGCCAGCCGATACTTTATTCCAGCCAAAATATCTTGATGACGCTGATGTTGTATTAGCTATGTATCATGACCAAGGGTTGCCCGTTTTAAAATCATTTGGCTTTGGTCATTCGGTTAATATAACGCTAGGTCTACCTTATATCCGCACATCAGTGGATCATGGCACCGCGCTGGATTTAGCGGGTACAGGCAAGGCTGACAAAGGTAGTTTTGTTTGTGCTCTTAATAAAGCCATTGAGTTGGCTGAGAGAACTAAAGTTAGTAAGTGATTAATGAGTAGCAATAAAGTCCATTTAGGCCATACGGCCAGAAAACGTTTCGGTCAAAACTTTTTGACTGACAACAATGTAATTAACCGCATTGTTGGTGCAATTGCACCTGACAATGAGCATGTGATGGTTGAAATTGGTCCGGGCCTAGCAGCACTTACCGAACCCGTTGCAGAAGCCATTGATAACCTCACCGTGGTTGAGCTAGACAAAGACTTAGTTGAACGTCTAAAAACTCATCCATTTTTAAAGGACAAACTGACCATCTATCAAGGTGACGCATTACAGTTTGACTTTAATCAGGTGATGGTTGCTGGCAAGAAAATGAAAGTATTCGGTAACTTACCTTATAACATTTCAACGCCATTAATGTTCCACCTATTCACTTTTGCAGAGCATATTGAAACGATGCACTTTATGCTGCAAAAAGAAGTGGTACTGCGTTTATCAGCAAGCCCTGGCTGTAAAGCCTACGGTCGCTTAACGGTAATGGCACAATATTTCTGCCAAGTGGTCCCTGTACTTGAAGTACCACCAACAAGCTTTACACCACCACCAAAAGTTGATTCAGCAGTAGTACGTTTGCTACCTTATGAAAATAAGCCTTGGCCATGTAAAGATGTTGATACTTTAAGACATTTAGTTACAACCGCATTTAATATGCGCCGTAAAACACTGCGTAATAACCTTAAGCAATTATTATCAGATGATGATTTTGCTGCATTGGGTATTGACGCAAGTTTACGTCCAGAGCAAATATCGGTTCCACAATATGTAGCAATGGCAAACTTATTGTGTGAAAAAGCATAAAAATCGGGCGCTATTGCGCCCCTTTTTTTAACTCATAAAATAGGTTCTATTTATGCGCCAGCTGACTGAATTAACGGACTCAATCAAGATTTGCGTAGAAACTGAATATATCGAACAACAATCAGATCCTGATGATGGTAAATATCTGTTTACCTATACAGTCACCATTAGCAATTACGGTAATGATGCCGCAACATTAGCCAGTCGCCATTGGATTATCACCGATGCTAACGGCCATCGTTCAGAGATTCAGGGCAAAGGCGTCGTCGGTGAAACCCCAACCATAGAACCTAACACTAGCTTCCAATATACCAGCGGCACAGTCTTAGAAACGCCATTGGGTATAATGCAAGGCTGTTACCAGATGGAATCAGTTTCAGGTACTAAATTTGATGCGCCAATCAAACCATTTAGATTAGCCGTGCCAGGATTGATTCATTAATTTTCTAATGTGGATGTAAGGGAATTTTGTGGCACATTATTTTGTCGGTGATATTCAAGGCTGCTTCAACGAACTACAACGCTTATTACAACAAGTCGACTTTAATCCTTCTAAAGATCAATTATGGGCAGTAGGTGATTTAATCGCTCGAGGTCCAGACTCATTAGCAACCCTGCGATTTTTTGCGGAATTAGAAGATGCAGCAAAAACGGTGCTTGGTAATCATGACCTACACTTGCTTGCAACTCATGCAGGCTTAAAACGAGTCAAACCTAATGATAAACTTGGCGCGTTGTTGGCTGCTGATGATATAGACAAGTTAATCAATTATATTCGTCAACAACCTCTCTATCGAGAGCTACCGCAACATCAGCTGATGATGACTCATGCAGGTATTCCGCCACAGTGGGACTTTGCTACAGTAAAACGTGAAGCTGATGCAGTGAGTGCAATATTAAAATCAGATGACTATATCGAAGCCATCATTAGTAAAATGTACAACGACAGCGCAGAACAATGGTCAGAGCAACTCACGGGCAGTGACCGCTTGCGTTATTGTATTAATGCCCTCACTCGTATGCGCTACCTGCACCAAGATGGCAGCTTAGACTTTGCCTGCAAAACGCCACCAAGTGAATCAAATTCTGATCTGATGCCATGGTTTGAGTTCCCGCAAACTCAACTTAAAGCAGAGCAAACGATTGTCTTTGGTCATTGGGCGGCATTAATGGGCGAAACTAACAAGCCCAATATAAAAGCCCTTGATACCGGTTGCTGTTGGGGTGAATATATGACGCTTTGGCATCTTGAAAGCAATGAGTATCTGACTCAAAACGCTTTATAACCCTCAAGTACTTTGTCAACAAAAAAGCCGATGTAATAACATCGGCTTTGCGCTATAAGCAGGTTTATTTTCGTACCCAAGTATCAAAGCTATAATGCATACCAGCATCATTTTGATGATCTTCGCTGCTTGCTAATAACCAACTACCGTCATCCCATGCGGGGAAATGAGTATCACCATCCACATCCACATCAATTTGAGTCAAATAAAGCTTATCAGCTTGAGGTAATAGCATTTTGTATAGCTGACCACCGCCCATAATAATTAATTCAGCGCAATCACCTGCCGCCATTTTAGCTTGCTCAAAACTGGTAACGACAGTCACACCATTAATCAATAAATCAGCTTGACGGCTAATAACTATGTTTTTACGTCCAGGAAGGGGCCTACCAATCGACTCATAGGTTTTTCTCCCCATGACAATGGGTTTGCCTAGAGTCATAGCTTTGAAGTGTTTTAGGTCTTCTGGTAGATGCCAAGGCATTTTGTTATCTAACCCTATCACACGGTTATTTGCCATTGCCGCAATCATCGCTATTTTCATCGTTTTTCCTTGTGATAAAAAAATAGGAGCCACTAAAGTGCTCCTATCTTCATTGATGCTAAATGGTTAACGTTGGTAAATCACTTCAACATCATAGTCATCGTCGTCGTAATCATCGTCGTCATCAAAATCATCGCCTTCATAATCTTCATTAAGATCATCCATATTGGCCTTATGATAATTATCCCACTTAAATTCAACATCATCACCCGCTTTAGTTTCCTCTTCTTCTGGAGGCAAGCTAGTAATGTAATCAAGTAATTTAAGCGCGATAGCATCAGTACCATCACGGCTATAAGCTGACATGGTTAATACTTCACCCTGCCAGTCTAAACGACTCACGATATCGTCAATGCGAGCTTGTAACTCTTCTTCAAGAAGTAAGTCAGTTTTGTTGAATACTAACCAACGAGGCTTACTTGCAAGCTTAGGTGAATACTTCTCTAATTCAGCCACAATCGCATTAGCCGCTTCAACTGGATCACTACCATCAATAGGTTCGATATCCAAAATATGCAGTAATACACGGCAACGTTCTAAATGCTTTAAGAAACGAATACCAAGACCTGCACCATCTGCAGCGCCTTCGATTAGACCTGGAATGTCCGCAATCACAAAACTTTGACCAGGGCGAGGGTTAACCACACCTAGGTTTGGTACTAGTGTCGTAAACGGATAATCAGCCACTTTTGGACGTGCACGAGAAACAGCACGAATAAAGGTCGATTTACCCGCATTAGGCATGCCTAATAAGCCAACATCAGCAAGCAACATTAACTCTAATTTTAGGCTACGAACTTCACCCGGAGTACCTAATGTCTTTTGACGAGGTGCACGGTTAGTACTGCTCTTAAAACGTGTGTTACCTAAACCGTGGAAACCACCTTTAGCAACTAACATTTTTTGGCCATTAGCCGTTAAGTCACCTAATAATTCTTCAGTGTCTTGATCAATAACACGAGTACCTACAGGCACTTTAAGAATAAGGTCTTCACCACCGTGTCCAGTACAATCACGACTGCGACCATTTTTGCCACGTTCAGCCATGTGAAAACGTTCAAACTGGAACTCAATCAGGGTATTTAGGTTTTCATCAGCTTGTAAGAATACATTGCCGCCGTCACCACCATCACCACCGTCAGGACCACCATCAGGAACATACTTTTCACGTCTAAAACTAACGCAACCACTACCGCCGTCACCCGCTTCTACGCGGATCACTGCTTCGTCGACAAACTTCATACTTACTCCAGCTCGACAGATTAAGGTAATTATACCTTGTTACTGCCATACAGCCAAAAAACTCATTATTGGTATTGCAAGATATTCGATCTTAGCAACAAGGTTACCAATAATCGAGCTCTTATCTACAAAAAACAGAAAGCCCCACCATAGGCGGGGCTTTACAAATTTTAGCTTCAGTATTGAAGATTAGTCTTCGATGCTAACGAACTTACGGTTGTTAGGACCTTTAACTTCAAACTTAACTTTACCGTCTGTTAATGCAAACAGAGTATGGTCGCGACCAAGACCCACGTTTACACCAGCGTGGAATTTAGTACCACGTTGACGAACGATAATGTTACCAGCTAGAACTGATTCACCGCCAAAGCGCTTAACACCAAGACGTTTACTTTCTGAATCGCGGCCGTTACGAGTAGAACCGCCAGCTTTTTTATGTGCCATTAGTCAGACTCCTATTAAGCGTTGATAGCTGTGATTTTAACTTCAGTGAACCACTGACGGTGGCCCATCTTCTTGTCGTGGTGCTTACGGCGACGGAACTTAACGATCGTCACTTTCTCACCACGGCCATGGCTAACAACTTCAGCTACAACTTTACCGCCTGCAACTAAAGGAGCACCAACGTGTACTGTTTCGCCATCAGCGATCAAAAGAACTTGATCAAATTCGATAGTTTCACCAGTAGCAACTTCTAACTTTTCTAAACGTAATGTATGGCCTTCAGCAACACGGTGTTGCTTACCACCACTTTGAAAAACAGCGTACATAGCTATTTTACTCCGATATTCTGACATGCTGGCTCACATATTTTAGAGGCGCAGGATGTCACAAAAACTTTATTAACAATGGGCGCGGAGTTTACGCTAAGAATTGGGAGCTGGCAAGAGCTATTTAGGAAAGAATAAAAAAAGTTGAGCTTTTACTATCTATTTGCAATCTATTACTGTCTTGTTTGATAAATTTAGGTAAAATTCAAATCAATCTCGTATATCAGCTCTTTAGCTATAATGTAGCGTTAAAGAGCGCCTAGTATACTAAGCTTAACCAACCAGAGTCTATTATGGATTTAAACGCCATTCGTCAGTTGGCTGACACTGATATGCAAGCAGTAAACAAATTAATATATAAGCAGCTTGAATCTGACGTTGCACTGATTAATCAACTTGGTTTTTACATTATTAATGGTGGTGGTAAGCGTCTACGTCCACTACTTTCTGTATTAGCCGCAAGAGCCATTGGTTTTAAAGGTGAAAGTCAGCTGAAACTTGCTGCGATTATTGAATTTATCCATACCGCATCACTATTACATGATGACGTTGTCGATGAATCAACACTCCGTAGAGGCCGTAAAACAGCCAATGCTTTATTTGGTAATAGCGCTAGCGTGTTAGTCGGAGACTTTCTGTACACTCGCTCATTCCAAATGATGACAGAACTTAATAGCATGGAAGTACTTTCTGTATTGGCAGACACGACCAATGTGTTATCCGAAGGTGAAGTTTTACAGTTAATGAATTGTAACGACCCAAAGACCACCGAAGAAAGCTATTTACGTGTTATCTACTGTAAAACAGCTAAATTATTTGAAGCAGCGACCCAACTGGTTGCAGTAATTGCAGACGCTCCAGCTGAGCAACAACAAGCACTAGCAGACTACGGTAAATATTTAGGTACTGCATTCCAGCTAACGGATGATCTACTTGACTACACTGCAGATGCAGAAGAATTAGGTAAGAACATTGGTGATGACTTAGCGGAAGGCAAACCGACCCTACCGTTAATATATGCAATTAATAATGCGAGTGAAACTGAGCGCGAATTAATTAAAACAGCGATTGAGCAAGGTGACGGCACCAATAATATTGAGGCTATTATCAAAGCATTAAATGACTGTGGCGCACTCGCGTACACAGAAAATAAAGCGAACCAAGAAGCTGATAAAGCGATTGCTGCGCTTGCTATCATTCCTGACAGTGAATACAAACAAGCATTGATTTCGCTTGCTAAAATTGCAGTTAACCGTAGTAATTAAGATATGCTCGCAAATGGCATCAAAAAAGGCGCTTAACGCGCCTTTTTTATTTTCGGTCAAATTATTTTACAAACTCAACACCTAAATCAATATCAGCAATTAATGTCGCTAACATTTCATCTCTCGCTTGAGTTTCAAACGCGCTCAGCTCACCATAAGGTAAAACCTGTTCGACACCATTTTTACCTAACAATACAGGTTGAGCAAAGAACTTAGCATGCTCACTACCACCATCGACATAAGCACATTCAACCACATTCGCTTCGCCTTGCAGACCGCGTACTAACGACAGTCCAAAACGACATGCGGCTTGTCCCATTGAAAGCGTTGCACTACCTCCGCCCGCTTTTGCTTCGACAACTTCAGTACCTGCATTTTGAATTCTATCGGTTAATGCCACAACTTCAGCCGAGCTAAATTCGACACTGTCAACCTGACTTAATAATGGCAATATTGTCACGCCGCTGTGACCGCCAATAACATTGACTTTAACTTGATCAACGTTCAGTCCTTTGGCTTCCGCTACAAAAGTTTCTGAACGGATAACATCTAAAGTTGTTACTCCAAACAAACGATTTTTATCGTATACACCTGCTTTCTTGAGGACTTCTGCCGCAATGGCTACCGTTGTATTAACAGGGTTGGTAATCACGCCAATAAGCGCTTTAGGACACGTCTGCGCGCATTTGCCAACCAGGTTAGCAACAATGCCTGCATTGATATTGAATAAATCTGAACGATCCATGCCGGGTTTACGTGCAACACCAGCAGAGATAAGTACTACATCCGCCCCTTCTAACGCAAGGGTTGGGTCCTCACCCGCAAAACCTTTTACTTCTACATCTGTAGGAATATGGCTTAAATCCACAGCTACACCAGGCGTTACAGGAGCAATATCATATAATGATAGCTTTGCACCTGATGGTAATTGTGTCTTCAATAATAAAGCTAATGCTTGACCTATTCCACCCGCTGCACCTAATACAGTTACTTTCATATTAATCTCCGTTAACGTCAGGTCAATTTGTGAGGTATATCAACTTCCTTTGATATCGACAGATTACTTCATTAGCATAAAAACTTCAATTATCAAGCATTCGATTAACAATTATTTTACAGCCTTATTTATTCTAATTCATCATAATAAATGCTAATAAACTGTTATATTACCTAAGTGTTACATCGCATTTTTATTCACAAAAAATGGGTATAATTTGACAATTTTATTAATATATGCAGAATGGATCTGTTTTAATGAATAAGACTAAGCTCATGACGCAAACATCAAAAAATCCAGAAGACTTAACTCGTGTTTTTAAGTCTGTCTTAAAAGAAGAAAGATTTGGCTCCCAAAGTGAGATAGTTACAGCATTACAAGCAGAAGGTTTTGGTAATATTAACCAATCAAAAGTTTCTCGCATGTTGAGCAAATTTGGGGCAGTTCGAACTCGCAATGCAAAACAAGAAATGGTGTACTGTTTACCCGCTGAATTAGGTGTTCCTACAGCAGGCAGTCCATTAAAAAATCTCGTCATCGATGTCGACCATAATCAGGCAATGATTGTGGTTCGTACCAGTCCAGGCGCTGCGCAGTTAATTGCGCGTTTACTGGATTCAATGGGGAAACCTGAAGGTATTTTAGGAACCATTGCCGGCGATGATACGATTTTCATTTCTCCCGCTAATATCAAAAATATTGATGAAACGCTTGAAACGGTAAAATCGCTATTTAATTTTGCTGAGTAGTTTCTCAAATAAAAAGAGCCACAAATTTAGTGGCTCTTTTTTATGTCTGAAATTTACAATATAAGCTTCATTAAACGATAAAGTTAAGCTTCATTAAACGATAATAAGAAATCTAATGACGGTGCAAAGAATGCGCTACCAGTCTGAGCATCAGTAAAATGCAACAGGTGATCATGATGACCTTCACCATCGCCATGGATCATACTTTTTAGCATTTCAGTAAAATGTACCGGCGTACGGCACATAGAAATAAACATCAAGCCTTGATGTTTCACTGAACCAATCGGCATACTTTGGCGCAAGATCTCCATTGAGTTACCTTGCTCATCCTTTAAGTTAACTCGCTTAATATGGCAAGTTAACGGCTTTAAAGCTGATTCATATTCAATATTATCTTGCTTAGTACGACCAATAACATCCTCTTGATGTTTAACGGCTAAGCGATTCCATTTTGATAGGTTGTGGTGATATTTTTGCACGTGTACATAACTACCACCACGGAAGTTAATGTCTTCTTCACCCACTAATGCAACATCTTGACGGTGACGACCTTTTGGATTTTCGGTACCATCCACAAAGCCAGTAAAATCACGGCTATCTAAGTATCTAAAACCACGCTCTTCTTCTGCTAGCTCAAGCAAACCATCAAACATTTGACATACTTCATTAGCCACTAAATGCAGGATATCAACCCGATCACAACGAAGCTGTACAAATAGATCAAACTCGGTTGCAGGAGCAACACGATTTTTTTGATTCATCATCGGGAAAGGTGTCAATTGCGCAGGTCGTGCGCTAGCAAAAAGTGTATCCCAATAGCTTGCGCCAATGGCTACAAAAGCATTGAATGCACTATCAGCATACTGATCTGATAATTCAAATAAATAATGAGCAACATTGGCTAAACAAGGACGCAATTGCGCTTCAATGCCATCGACAGCATGAAACATCAAATAAACACTATGCAAATTCCCTTCAGCGCAAATCCCTAGCTGGTCGCGTGGCATAACTTGGATATCCATTATTTTTTAATTAACCTTCTTAATCAATACTATGTCGGCATATTAATGTATCGCTATAGCCGTATCTTTCAATACAAAGCGTTACCAATGCAACAAACGAAACAACTAGTATACCTTTTACAACCTAAAAATGCGTACTCAAGTTGTAGTTAGCTTGTTAAAAATTACCAAAAAAAGTGAAATAAGGAACTGATTTATGACAGATTACTATTCAAAAAACAACCAATGAATGCGCTTTCATTTGTAACTTAACTCTTTGACCCAATTGCCACTGGGTCTGCTCACTATGGACTTGCAAACGATATTGCAAAATATCAACCACATAATGACAATGATTACCTAAAAAACGTCGCTCACTTATCACTGCATCACTATTATCATCACCCAATAACTCAAACTGCTGCGGTCTTAATAGCAACTCACCAGCATAACTTATCGGCTTATTTAATGCTGTACGACTACTTAACCTTCCTATAGGCGTATCCACTTGATAATTATCATATATTGATGCAGGAAGATAATTTACGCTACCTAAAAACTCTGCCACATAACGATCATTAGGCAATTCATATAAGGTTTCAGGGCGACCGCACTGTACAATTTTACCCGCCTTAAATAAGGCTAATTGATCAGCAAAAGCAAAAGCTTCGTCCTTACTGTGGGTAACAAAAATGGCACTGATATTGAGTTGTTTGAGGATCTGCCTAATTTCGCAAATAAGCTGACCTCTAACCTGTGCATCAATATTTGAAAACGGTTCATCTAATAGCAATAATTGGGGACGATATGCTAATGCCCGAGCAATTGATACTCGTTGCTGTTGGCCGCCTGATAATTGATGCGGGAATCGTTCAGCTAAACCCTGCAACCGCACTAACGCTAGCATCTCCTGTAATCGTTGTGCGCGTAAATCAGGATTCTTTTCAGAGACGCCAAACAAAATATTTTGCGCCACAGTTAAGTGAGGAAACAGAGCATAATCTTGAAAAATCATACCTACATGACGTTGCTCACTTGGCACTAAAACGCCATCATCATTACACAATGTATTAGCAATACTAATTTGACCATGACTGGTTGGTTGTAGGCCTGCAATAGCACGTAATAGTGTGGTTTTACCGCAGCCACTAGGCCCTAATAAGGCAAGAATATCGCCCTCGGCAAGACTTAAATCAACCCCTTGTAGGACGACTTGACCTTGATATGCACTATGTAAATTATTAATGGTTAACATCGGCATAATTTTGCTCTATAGATTTGTTTAGATAAATTAATGGAAATAAACCAACTAACACAATTACGATTGCTGCAAGCGCGCCCTGCTCTAGTTGTTCATCAGAGACATATTGAAAAACATAAGTCGCTAGATTTTCAAAACCTATCGGTTTTAATAATAAAGCGGCGGGTAACTCTTTCATGCTTTCAATAAAAACCAACAAGGCGCCAACAAACATCGCTTTGCGTAATAAGGGCAAATGAATACGGTAAAACAACTGCCACGGTTTTTGTGCCATCGTCATTGCCGCCATATCATATGAAGGTGACATGGTTTTATAACGATTCTCAATACTACCAATGGCAATAGCTGCAAATCTCACGGTAAAGGCAATCACTAACGCCGCTAAACTCCCGGTAAATAATAAGCCGGGACCTTTCATCCCCAACCATTGATAAATATCATTAATTGCAAAATCAATATATGTCAGCGGCGCTAGCACTCCAATCGCCAATACTGTGCCAGGCAATGCATATCCCGTACTGACCAAGCGTGATGGCAATAAATCTTGTCGGTATGGGCTCACACGCTTAACAAACATCAGCAGTAATGCCAGTAATACACAAGTAATACTCACGATGGTGGCAACCATTAAGCTATTAATGCTTAACTGCCAAAACTCGTCATGCCAACTCTGTTCAAAATAGTGATAGCTATAATTCACTAATATTAAAAATGGGATTAAAAAACCAGTGGCTAACAACATAGTGCAATAGCTAAATACAGCCCATTTACGCCAGCCTTTTAGTTGATATTTAAATTGCCCCGCATCTTGTACACCTTGTTGATACAAAGCCTGTTTGCGCCTAGCAAAACGCTCAACGCCGACCATAGTAAATACCACCAGTAGGATTAACACCGACAATTTAGCAGCAGCTGACAAACTGCCATAGCCAAGCCATGTGTCATATACCGCGGTTGTTAAGGTTGGCACCGCAAAATAATCTACGGTTGCAAAATCTGCGACAGTTTCCATTGCAACTAATGCGACGCCAACGGCTAACGCAGGCCTTGCCATAGGCAATGCCAATCTAAAAAAACTTTGCCAAGCACTACTGCCCATTAATTGGGCCGCTTGAAAAAGATTATGTGACTGTTCCATAAAGCACTACGCGCCAATAGATAAATATAGGGAAACAATACCAGCGCCAACATTACGGCGGCTCCGCCTAATGTGCGAACTTCAGGAAAGTAATAATCATGTGGCGATTGCCAACCAAAAGCGGATCGTAATGAGGTTTGAATCGGGCCTGCATAATCAAATAAATCGGTATAAACATAAGCCACTATGTAAGCAGGCATAGCAAGAGGTAATAGTAATGCCCATTGAAAAAATCGACTTAAAGGAAACTGGCAACGAGCAATAAACCAAGCAGCTGGGACACCAATAGCCAAACTGAGCAACGACACCAATAACATCAGTAATAAGCTATTAGCGATGTAAGTAGGTAATACACTCTCGATTAATTGACTAAACAACTCACCATGCTAGCAAATGATTGCAACACGATGGCGAATAAAGGTAAAGCAAGCAGTATGGCTAAGCAATAACTCAACCATGACCACCATTTAGATAACCCTAAAATCATAATAGTTCTTAAAGATCAAATTTGACCTTATCAAGTAATGCAACTGCAGCTTGATGATTCTGCGCTAGCTGATAAATGGGAAGCTTATCTGCACTAAATTCGCCCCAAGACGCCACGAGTTCTGAAGCTGGAACATCAGCTTTTACTGGATATTCCATATTCATCGTTGCATAAGCTTGCTGCGCTGGCGTTGACGATAAAAATTCCATCAGTTTAATCGCTTCAACTTGATGCGGTGAATGCTTGGCTAAAGCCATGCCAGAAACATTAACATGAGCGCCACGATCTTGTTGATTAGGGAAGTTAATTTCTACCGCATCAGCCCAAGGCTTTTGCTTAGGATCCACCAACATTTTGCCAAAGTAGTAACTGTTACCTAAAGCAATGTCACATAAGCCCTCTTTAACCGCTTTAACTTGCGCACGATCATTACCTTGGGGTTTACGTGCAAGATTGGCTTTGACACCTTGTAACCACAACTCTGTTTTAGCTTCGCCATGATGGGCAATCATAGATGCCACTAATGCCACATTGTATGGATGCTTACCGCTACGGGTACAAATTTTGCCTTTAAATTTAGGATCAGCCAAATCCTCATAGGTAATATCTAATTTACCGAGGTGAGCTTTTGAAGAATAAATATTACGAACCCGCTGAGTTAACGCAAACCAATTACCGTCAGGATCTCTAAAACTTGCAGGAATATTTTGATTGAGGTGTTGGTTATTGACAGGCGTGACTAATCCCTTATCAACCAATTCCATTAAACGCGAAAAATCAGAGGTTAATACCACATCAGCAGGTGATAAACGCCCCTCACGACTCATTCGCTCGGCAATCCCTTTTTTTGAAAAAACCACTTCAACCTCAATTCCGGTCTGCTTGGTAAAGTCAGCTAAAATAGGATCAATTAAAAAAGGTTGGCGATAAGAATAGATAGTTAATTTGTCAGCAGCTAATGAGGAAAAACTGGAGAGCATCACACCCCATAACAGCAAATGTTGAATTAATTTCATGCTTAAAGCCCTTAAATGCAAATGATAATGGTTTTTACTTGCGATAAGGTAGATAATATTTAGCTAATAATCAACACTATTTTACTTAAGCAATACATTTGCTACTAAACTGAAAACTAACAGAATAACAATATTTGAGCAGGTGATTAATGAGAGCTTGGCTGCGTTTCAATATAACAAGAGTCACCATTATGCTGATGTAACCATTTACAGCAATTAGGGGCTAACTGCCGCCAGTTAAGTTGTTGATGCCGAAAATCAAGATACTCAAGCAGGCAAACCAATAACATTTTACTCGCGGGCATTAGCGATTCAAACGTGGATAATTTGGCTTCAATAACAGGCATACTTCTTAAAATCGCCTGTTCAAATCTCTGCTTAAAAAACAAGGACTCAACACCTAATTCAGCCTCATTTGCTCTTGTCTAAGTTGCACTGCAATATCTAAGCAGCCTTTTAATAAAGCAAAAAACTGTTGCTGTGACCAGTATGGTTCAGCCGTAAATAATCGACTATGGGCAAACTCTTGATCAAGATAGCGAGCAATAACCTCGCTATCAAAAAGTGCTTGTTGATTGGGTAACACAAGGCAAGGGACTTTCGCCAAGGGATTAACTTGTAAAAAGTCACTATCATTATCAAATGGATTTATTTCCAGCTCATCAACCGCAATATTAAATTGTCGAATAATAATCCTCATCAATCTTGAATAAGGTGAAGCCACTGAAAAATAAAGTTTCATAACGAGTCCTTACCAATATTTTTCTAAGGTTATTTGCCCCGGAGCACGGCGTAAATTTTTAACTAAACCTTTATCATTTAATACAGTTACTGCGCCGCTCACCATATCAGGATTACCACAAATCATCACTTGCGAATGCGCTGCACTAAAGTTTACACCAGCAATGTCTTCTAATACGCCAGTAGCTATCGCATCCGGAATACGCTGGCGAATACCACCATTATAATCTTCCCGGGTCACGGAAAGAATTAGGCTAAATTGCTCAGGATATTGCTGTTCCAGCATTTCAAGTTGTGCCAAATAGGCGAGATCAACAGCATGCCTAACGCCATAAACAACAATGATTTTCTCAAATTGTTGCCAAGGCTCTTTGGTTGCAAGCATTGAAAGAAAAGGACCAATCGCAGTACCAGTGGCTAGTAGCCATAACTGTGACTGACTATAATCTTGTTCAGGCAATTCATCCAAAACCATAAAACCCGCAGCTTTAGTCGAGATATCAACACTATCGCCAACAGTTAAATCCTGTAACTGTGGTGATAATTGACCGTCTTCGACTGCAATCGCGAGAATTTCTAAATAACGAGCATCAGGCGCGTTAACTAATGAATAAGCTCGTGCAATACGTTTATCTTCAAGTGCTAATGCCAGCTTAATAAATTGTCCTGCTGTAAATGGCGCAATCTCAGCGTCTAACTTCAAACTAAATAACTTATCATTCCAATCGATACGTTCTACAACTTTGGCTTGAGTCCACATTTTTGCAATACCTCCTCAGACAGATACCTGTTAATGTCGCATATTGGGCTACAAATGCAATCCATAAAATCAGATAGCCTCTACCGATAATATACACAGCAACAATTCTTAATTGAGTAAAATTTTCTTTACTGTCAAAATACTGCCGCACAAAAAATAAACACTTCAAAAACATCAACATAAAAATATTAAACAGTGCTAATGTAAACAAAAGCCTCTAAATACGTCAGATTCAGCGTCAATTTTTCAACGAAAAGTACTACCACTTTACAAAGCCTTAGTGTATAAAAGTGTGCAATTATTGACGCGGTATTTAGGCTCAAACAAAATTAACAAGCTTAAATGACTTCACCACCAATGAATGTAGAAGGACGTTTTATGGCCCCTCAATCTGCTACTGAGTATCCACCAATGGCATTAATCAAAACTTGGGTATGGATGATGATTGAATCGACTAATCCTGAAATTCAAGAGAAAGGCAAAAATAATCTAATCTCAGCGTTTGGCAGTCTTGCAAAAGCAAATAATTATATTGCCTCATTAAGTCAAAATTAATAATAACGACTACTTAATGACTGAACAGAAAAAGGCGCTTACAGCGCCTTTTTGTATTTTTCAAATGTCACATTTTCCGACGTTCAAGTACTGCATTAGCAAGCGTCGCTAATACCTGCTCCGTATCCTGCCAACCAATACAAGCATCCGTAATACTTTGTCCATAAACTAATGGTGTATTAGGTTGTGGATCTTGACGACCTGCCACTAAATGGCTTTCAATCATCACCCCAAAAATACTCTGGTTACCTTGGCTTATTTGGGTTGCCACATCTTGTGCCACTAACATCTGCTTTTGATAGTCCTTACTGCTATTAGCATGGCTAAAATCAATCATAATATTGGTTGGCAATTGTGCATCAACCAGTTGCTGTTCAATTAAAGCGACATCTTCACGACTATAATTCGGGGCTTTTCCACCACGTAAAATAATATGACAATCATCATTACCTTTAGTCGATACAATCGCCGAATGACCAAACTTAGTCACAGATAAAAAATGATGCGGTGAACTCGCAGCCCCTATCGCATCAATTGCCACTTTAATGGTGCCGTCAGTGCCATTTTTAAATCCAACTGGACATGACAAGCCAGATGCCAATTCACGATGAACTTGTGACTCTGTCGTTCTGGCACCAATTGCGCCCCAACACATCAAATCAGCGACATATTGCGGTGTAATCATATCTAAAAACTCACCCGCGGTCGGTAACCCCAAATCATTCAAATCCAGCAGTAATTTACGTGCGGTACGCAAGCCATCATTTAACTTAAAACTATTGTCCATATAAGGATCATTAATTAATCCTTTCCAACCCACAGTGGTACGGGGCTTTTCAAAATAAACTCGCATCACTATTTCAAGTTGATATTGATATTGCTCACGTAAGGCCACCAGCTTACGGCCATACTCCAATGCAGCTTCAGGATCATGAATTGAACAGGGACCAATAACCACCAATAATTTATCGTCTTGTTTGCGTAGAATACGATGAATATTATTTCTCGCGTTAAATACGGTATTTGCAACAATTTCAGTTGCAGGAAATCGCTCTAAAATGGCAATTGGCGGCAGTAGCTCTTTAACCTCATTAATTCTCACATCGTCGTTTTTATAAGCCATTTTATAATTATCTCTCCTGCTTTTATTTTTATTGTACGATTTATCATCTGAATTTAGCGATTATCAAACATATATTCAACAAATTTAACGCACAATCTAAAATATATATCTAACCAACTGATTTAGAACTATTATTTTTTATGAAAAAAAAAGAACAGAGCAAACAAGAACAAAATAAATTTATGTTAAATATTTTCCACATTAGAAAATATTTTTTTCAAACAAAGGTGACCTGCAAATTTCAAATAAAGATAATTAAATCAAAACAATAAAAGACTCTTACTTATGTTTAAAACAGAAATCATAGATTAACCATAATTAGCCCATATTTAGTACTCAGTTTGACTTGAAATCATCATACGAGATACGTAGGTTGAAGCCATCTATTACGACGTTAGTGCTATTCCCCCTCCGCCGAGATTGAAGTTGCTATAACATGTTTTACGAGGGAAAAATTAAAATAGCTGCCCTACCGGTATACAATTTTTTTGTACGATGATAGTGACTCAACGATGCAGGCAAGCAGTTATACCAATTACATTAAAAAAAATGACAGGTTCTGAATAGACCACATCTTTAATCAATTGGTATTAGATCTTCATTAACATACCGCCCTTGATGAGACTTCAATATGAAACCATATCAACGACTATTGTTATTGCTAACTTTATTACTAAGCAGTACATCCGCCTTTGCGACTAAAGGCGTAGCTTTTATCCACGGTACTGGACAACAAACAGATGCATTAAATGATTATTGGACCAGTGATTTTGTTAATTCAGTGAAGCAAAATAATGGCAAATATATCGTCATTAATTGCGATTTTGACCAATATATGTGGCATACGGATGCCGCCCAATGTCTAGCAAACCAGTTAACCACATTTATTAGAGGAGAAGGTATTCGTAAACTGACCCTCGTCACCCACTCCAATGGTGCCAATGTCGTACGCTGGATATTTTCAAATCCTACCGCCCATCGTAAATTCCCCCGCATCATCAAACGCACCCAAAAAATTATTGCACTGGCGCCATCAAGTGCAGGCACCCCATTAGCGGATGCAGTCATGCAAGGCAATTCATTTGAAACCACACTAGGCTGGCTACTTGGTTATCAATCTGATGCGGTGAAGCAACAACAAGTGGCAGAAATGGCCTACTACAACAGCACACTGTTACACGGTACAGATGGTCGGCCGAGTTTAGCAAAACCACTCTATTCAGTAGTAGGTTCAGATGTTGAATCTGCAATATGGGACAGTGACAGTTATTGCGGCGGTTACACCAACCAAGTTGCCTTAGAATTTACTCAAAATTGGTTAGATGATTGTTCTGATGGATTTTTAGAGTGTAGTTCACAAGCTGCCGCGGGTTCAGTGTGGTTTATCGATAAAGATAAAACTGCAGGAAGTGAACCCTTGAGCCACCAGCAAAGTCGACGAGCTTGTTTCAATTTAGATACGTTTATTCGCGATTTTATTTAAGGGGTTATTATGAACAGTCAATTAAAACCACTATTGATCGCGCTATCAAGCCTTGCTCTTTTAGCTTGTAATGATGAATCTCAAGTTGAACCAACAGCACAAACTCAAGCAGTAACACTCAACATCCAACCGATTGGTACAAGCTTAGATAGCCAGACAATTGACCCGATCATCACCAGCCAAGATTACGTGAGCTTTATAACGCCTCTTTCAGGCCAGTATCAAGCACCGAAGATACAAACTCAGCAACAGCAAAACAGTGACCAATATTGGTTCACAGTAACAGGTAAAGCGTTAAACCAGGGCATACAACTACCAATAAGCCAAACGAATGCAAGTGTACGAATTAGCCCTAAGCAGAATAAACAGCAATCATTGACAACGACTAGCATTGATAGCCAGCAAATTAGTTTTATGCCCGTCAATGCACCTGCAAGCAACAAAACGTCTCAGTATATGGAAAATATACTTAATGCCGACAAATTAGCGACCGCAGGTATTTTTGCTCATTCTTCAGGCTTTACCTTGCGAAATTCTGCGCCTATTGGCTTATACCAAATGCTGGTGAAACAAACCTTGCCTGAAAATGCACAATATATCATTAACGTGAAAGAAAAAAATAGTCCTAAGCAGCTAAGCCTAACGGCACCATTAGCTACAAGCCAAACAGATAATTTAACCCTTTCATTAACGCTCGCCAATCAAGCATTACGTCATTCGCCTACAGCAATGCTGTTTGATAATCATGGCAACAGTTATCCACTTTCCGTGACGAAACAAGATCAACAATGGCAACTTACTCTTGCTAACGGCGCTGAACTCCCTACCAGCCAACATTTGATGGCACTGGAAATAAACACTAATGAGATAATAGCGGGTCAGCTGATAAAACGCAGTATCCGAACCGCCATTAAACGCTATAGTCACAGTGCCAATATAGACCAGCAACTGCAAGTTGATTGGCAGCAGCAGTTGCCACAGCAACTCAGCTTTAACTTAGATATTGCCAGTGCCAGCCGTTTTGATGTCAGCGCCGTAATCACAGGTGCAGATCAACAGGGGCAAGAGGTGAGTATCATGCGAACCCAAGCTGCACAGTGGTTTGAAACGGGTAAACAAACACTTACCTTACCCATTGATCAAGCCCTTATCAGCCAAATGCAGCTCACAGCACCTTTCCGTGTGAGAGAACTAACCCTCACAGATCAAGGCCAATTAGCCCGTTTAAGCTATCAAGCCTACGCCAGTGAGTTGCGCTTACATTAATCATAAAAACAAAAGCGCTCATTTGAGCGCTTTTTATTGATAAAGACTTACCGCTCAGCAGGCGGTGGCTCAGGTATTTGGATATAAACATCTTGCTGCTGATGCCGATAAGGACGATAAAAATGATCGCCACATGCAAAATATTTATATGGCCACAATATCGCACGGCAATTATTCGGCAGTAACGATAAGATGGTTAATTGCTGCTGTAACCGAATTTGCTCTTGCCACTCATGCTGCTTTAATAATTGATCTCGAATTGCAAAGGCATCAACGTCGACTTCATCACTGCTCTTACGCACAACAACTGGCCCTGCCACGGCTTGACTCAAACTTGCACTTAATAGCAGCATTAGCGCCATCTTATAAATTACTCTCATTACCTCACTCCTATGAATCCAACTCGAGTAGTTTGGGTATATATGTAGTAAAGCAAACTGACACGTGAGCAGCAATTAGCACTAAGCATTAATTGTTAACAAACTCTGGGTAAGCATCAACGCCACAATCTGCAATATCCATCCCTTGATATTCATCCTCCTCACTCACGCGTATTCCAACAGTCGTTTTAATAGCAAACCATACCAGTAATGAGGCACTAAATACCCAAGCAAATATAATGACAATTCCCAATAATTGGCCTAATAAACTCGCGTCGGTATTAGAAATTGGCACTAATAACAAACCTAAAATGCCTGCTATGCCATGCACAGAAATCGCGCCAACGGGATCATCTATTTTAATGCGATCGAACATCACAATAGAACCAATCACGACTGCGCCAGCAATCACCCCGGTCATCACAGCAGTTAACAGTGCTGGCGATAATGGATCCGCAGTAATAGCCACTAAACCTGCCAAAGCTCCATTTAAAATCATGGTGAGATCAACTTTACCCCATACCAATTTACACACTAATAATGCAGTCACAGCACCAGCGGCGGCAGCCGAATTGGTATTAACAAATATCTTCGCTACCGCGGTTGCGTTGGCGGTATCAGATAACATTAATTGAGAGCCACCATTAAAACCAAACCAGCCCATCCACAAAATAAAGGTACCCAAGGTTGCCAGTGGTAAATTGGAACCTGGAATGGGGTTAATCTGCCCCTGCTTACCATACTTACCTCTACGCGCTCCCAGTAATATCACGCCAGCTAATGCAGCAGCTGCACCAGCCATATGCACAATGCCACTACCAGCAAAATCAACAAATCCCGCATCACTCAAAAAGCCACCGCCCCAAGTCCAATAGCCTTCAATAGGATAGATAAAGCCCGTTAATACGACGGTAAACAATAGAAACGACCATAACTTCATACGCTCTGCAACCGCGCCAGAAACAATCGACATTGCTGTTGCCACAAATACCACTTGGAAAAAGAAATCAGACTCCAAAGCATGGTCTGCATCTTGGCTCGTACTGCCAATCAAGCCGCCAAAACTGGGTAACCAACCACCCGCAAGGTTATCGACATACATAATGTGATAACCCACTAGCAGATACATCACACATGCAATCGAATATAAACAAATGTTTTTAGTTAAAATTTCAGTGGTATTTTTAGAGCGTACTAAGCCAGCTTCTAACATGGCAAAACCCGCCGCCATCCACATCACCAGTACACCTGAAATAAGAAAGTAAAAGGTATCGAGGGCAAATTTTAATTGCGAAACCGTTAAATTTAATTCTGTTAACTCCTGCACAATATCGCTCCTTATAATGCCTCGTTATCTAATTCACCAGTACGGATCCTCAAGGTTTGCTCTAAATCAACCACAAAGATTTTGCCATCCCCTATCTTGCCAGTACGGACTGCGGCAACAATCGCTTCAATTAGGGTCTCCACATTTTCAGTTCGAGTGGCAATTTCTACTTTCACTTTAGGTAAAAAATCCACTTGGTATTCTGCGCCGCGGTATAATTCAGTGTGTCCCTTTTGACGACCAAAGCCTTTAACTTCAGTAACCGTCATCCCTTCAATGCCAAGTTGCGCAATGGCTTCTCTTAAATCATCCAATTTAAAAGGTTTAATAATGGCGGTGACTAATTTCATTGATTGGTCCTCTTTTTAATCTTGTATGCTATCAATACAAACATTAGGCCAAAAATTAATCACTATAGTTATCAATCAATTAGCTTTTCAACAAATATTCTCTTACTGGAATTTCCCGATATTTGTGCAATCAACTTGATCACTGCACAAAAAAAGCGCAAAAAAAAGCCCCCAACCTAAGTTGAGGGCCTTTCATATTATTTATCAGTAACGATTATTGCTTAGCTTCACGCTCTAGTGCTGATTGCTCCCACACTGGAACCACTTCTTCAATGAACTTCTTCTTATCCGCGTTCATTTTTTCCATGTTCATGCCAAGTACCGCTTGTGCTTTCGCTTTAGTTGACACATCAGGCATTGCAATCGGCTGTTTAACACCTTTAGTTGCAAGTAACTGCGCTAACTTAACGCGTGCATCAGCCGCCTTATTTAATGACGTACCTAATACTCGTAATGCTTCTTCTGGTGCATGCGCAGCTACACCGTGTGATGCAATTGCGTAATCCCAGCGCCATTGTGAATGACGGATATCAGTTAAAATTGGCTTCATTTCAGCTTCAGTTGCGCCGGCTTCCCACGCTGCTGCAGCTTCGAAGTGTGCCTTAACTAATTGCTGCTCTGCATCTAACTGTAACTGCTTAACTTTCTGTTGACGATCTTTAGTAATGCCTTCTAAGAAAGCCTTATCTTGAACGTGACAGCTACCACAAGTCTCTTCGAAACGGTCAAATGGGTTGCCCACTTTATGGTCGGTAAACTTACGGCCCTTATCATTAGTCACTTTCGGCATATGACAGTCAGTACAGCTTACGTTGTTCTTACCGTGTACACCTAGCTTCCATGTTTCATAACCTGGGTGCTGTGCTTTTAGCATTGGCGTCTTAGATAACTGGTGAGTCCAATCGGTGAACTCAATCGCGTCATAATAAGCTTCCATCTGCTCTGCAGTAGTACCGTTATCCCATGGGAATTTCACATAGCCTTTTTGATCAGGAGTCTTTTCAAAGTAGTATTCTACATGACACTGACCACATACCATTGACTGCTTGTCTTTACGAGATGCTTCATCAAATGGTGTATCAATCGCTTCAAATGCGCGCTCTGCATATGGACGTGAAATACGTAATTTTGGCGAACCTTTTTCATGGCAATCACCACAACCAATGCTATTTACAATCTGGTCGCCGCCTTTTGCCCACTTACCTTTGAAGTAGCCATCTTCACCTTGCTCTTCAATCATACGAGGTACGTCAGGGCTCTTACAGCTCCAACATGCCATAGGCATTGGGCCTTCAGTTGCAGTCATTGGTGCACCTGTACGTAAAGTATTACGTAAATCAGTTACTGCATAGATATGACCACGAGCTTTGTTATAGTCTTTAGCGAATCCATAACCCGCCCATAAAATCACTAAATTAGGGTCTTCGGCTAGCGCATCAACAATTTGATCACTTTCACTAGTTTGATGCCAAGAATTGTATTGATTCTTAAAACGATCTTTATACACTTCGTTGCGTGATTCAGTTTCACTCGCTGCCATTGCAGAATTTGCTAAACAGCAAGCTAAAAATAAACTTGTTAAGGTAAAACCTTTATTCATCTTCTTAATCATCATGTGCCCCCACATTTATAATTCTTTATGTTTATAAGCACACAGTAATAATCTATTAAAAGATTAAATATACCTCTAAGGGGGTATTCAAAAATTAACATGATCCAGATCAACAATGACAAGTGACCTATATCACATTTTAATAACATTTAGATTTTACTAATTTAATTTTTACTTACAGCGATTGTTTGATCACAATTCAAACATCACTAACTGTTAAAATGAGTCATTAATTTAATGCAGATAAAAATAAGCAAAAATAAAATAAATATGTGTAAAAAGGGTCATAAAACCAGTTTAACGACTACCATTTTAGGATTAATGCTCGTGCTAGTGATGCTATCTACTGGCTTAGCTATTTTTGCAATTATCAATCTGTCATACAGCGTCGGGGATGCAAAGGCCATTAATGCATCCGGCTCACTACGTATGCAAAGCTACCGACTCATGTTTTATGCCAATTCAGGTAGCGACAATCTTGAAAAAATGATTAAAACGTTTGAGGATACGTTGCACTCAAAAGCCCTTATTCGTTCAATGAGCCACTCAAGTCCACAAGCGCAAACAGAGCTCTACCAAAGGGTAGTAACTGAGTGGCAAGTTCGTAAACAATACTTACAAGAGCGTAATACCCGCGCTTATGCAGCTTCATTAAAACCATTTGTCGCCACCATAGATCACTATGTTAATGAGCTTGAAGAGCAAGCCGCTTTCAAACTCAAATTACTTGTTGTCAGCCAAATTATCGGCCTTAGCATCATGCTATTTATTACCATTATTGCCGTGCGTTATACCCGAACTAAAGTAGTTGAACCATTAAAACAATTAATGCTAAGCGCTAATAGTATTTCTAAAGGTAATTTTAATATTAAAATGCCTAAAACAGATTATTATGAATTATCTGCACTCACAAATGCGATAGAATCAACTGCGGCTGAATTATCTGAACTTTATGATGGTTTGGAATTACAAGTAAAACAAAAAACAGATGCATTAATTAAATCAAAACAAGAAATAGAATTACTTTACGAAAGTTTACTGATTTTACATTCAGATAAACTTGAAATTAATTCGCTACAAAATACATTGGATAAATTACAAAGTGATTTAGGTTTTTCATTCGTAGAATTAACGATAAATCATGATAAACAACATCCAATTAATATTTTTGCCAAACAAAATATTGATACATCAGTATCAACTGTAAAATTCCCACTCATATTTAATAAAACGCAACTCGGCTATATGAGAATTGCAGGCAGCCAATCACAGCATCTCGCATTATTAAATAACTTTAGCATCATGATTGCCCGTTCAATCGTGATCCATCAAGCATCTGAATCACGTCAACAATTAGCTCTTATGGAAGAGCGCGCCGTGATTGCAAGAGAGCTACACGATTCTTTAGGGCAGTTACTGACCTTTAGTAAAATTCAGATCAGTCTATTAAACAAACAACTAAAACCATTAGAAAATCAGAAAATTGATGATGCATTAGCAGAGCTAAAACAAGGGATTGACTCTGCATATAGCCAGTTACGTGAACTGTTAGCCACATTCAGATTAACCATAGACGATCCTAATTTTGAAGTCGCTATTGGCCATATGCTGTCTAAATTACAACAGCAATCTACGGCACCAATCCATCTTAATTTTAATATTAATGGCTACCTATTAAGTCCGCATCAACAAGTACATATTTTGCATATTGTGCGCGAAGCAACCCTAAACGCAATTAAACACGCCCAAGCAAAACAGATAAATATCCAATTTAACAACATGGAAAATAATCAAATCGAAGTGATTATTTCTGATGATGGAATAGGTATTGATGCGGTCAAACATAAACAACAACATTTTGGTTTAAGCATTATGAATGAGCGTACTAAATATCTAGCTGGCACGCTTAATATTGCCGCCAATCAATTTGGAGGAACCAGCATTGAATTTCATTTTCCAATTAATGAGGAACGCTTAAATGGCTAAGCCATACTCAGTATTAATTATTGATGATCACCCTCTTTTGCGACGTGGCCTGTGCCAGTTACTGCTATCAGATGATGACTTCATATTATTTGATGAAGCCGGGAGCGGAGAACAAGCACTGGCATTATTAACCGATGAAGAGCCAGACTTAATTCTACTCGATCTCAATATGCAAGGAATGAGTGGCCTCGATACTTTACAAGCCCTCAGATTAGAGCAGATAAGTTCACGTATTATCGTATTAACTGTCTCTGATAATAAACAAGATGTGATCCGTCTGATGCAAGCGGGAGCCGATGGTTATTTATTAAAAGATACCGATCCAGACCAATTGCTTGAATTGCTCAAACAAGCAATGCAAGGTCAGCAAGTTATCAGTCAAAGTATCAGTGATTACCTCAGCCCAAGCGAACCCAATACTGATAATCACTGGCAAGAACAGCTAACACCAAGAGAAATCGAGATAGTCGAATCCCTTGTCCAAGGACTCACTAACCGAGCCATTGCCGACAAGCTATTTATTAGTGAAGGGACAGTCAAAGTGCATATGAAAAACCTGCTACGTAAAGCAGGCGCAAAATCACGAACAGAAATTGCAGTCCAGTATTTGAATTAGTTATTCCGCCTCTATGACATAACGCTATTTTGAGATAAAAACAGCGTTATGTCAGTCATCAGCTAACAGCATATCCCCTACCTCATACGTCGCTAACTAAACCAATTGCGTCGCTTTTTAATCTATCACAACAATTAATGCTATTTAGAATGGATGCTCAAGCCAAACGGCTTTCATTCAAATTAAACACGTCCTAATTCACAAGCAAATCAATTTATACATACTCAAACAGCGGCTTAAACATTCAGCCATCATCGAATGAAAACTCACATCCATCTAAATGGAGATAAAATGTACTCTATATCCACACGGCTTAAAACAAGCTTGCAGCTTGGCATTGTCAGCTGCCTTTTATTCATCAGTCCTACAACCATAGCGAGTCATCACTTTGAAAGTATGCTTGCTCAACAAAATCCACAATTCGATCTTACCGATCTATTTGTATTCGAGTCAGAAAAAGCTGGCTATACCAGCTTTATGATCGATATCAATCCCACCACCAGCAATAATGGTAAAGCACTCTTTGCTGAAAATGGGGTTTATAACATCCATATTGCCAAAGATAGGCAACTGCAAAATGGCGGTTTAACGATTACCGCTTACGTTAAAGGTGATGCGCTTATATTTGGTATTATTGCTGATGCAAACCCTGCTGTTGGCAGTAAAGGAAAGCAGATTGGTCGTGCCACTATCGGACAAACGGTAACGTTTAAAGATGGCATTAGAGTCTGGTCTGGTGCCGCCCGCGATCCATTTGTGGGTAACTCCGCAGGGATTATTGCCTTTAGAGAAAAATTAGCACAGGGCAAATTAGATCTAAGCAGTTTTAAAGAAGGGGTCGATCTCTTTGCGAGTTTACACTCCAGTATTATTGTGGTTGAAGTGCCTAATAGCATGCTGCCTAAGCAAATGTACGTTTATGCGAGCAGTGCCATGTACTTAGTTGATAAGTGGGTGCAAGTTAATCGACTCGCCAACCCATTGATGACCCATCTATTTATGGCCAATAATCCAATGGAAATAGCTGAACATGTCGGCCATCGTCCCGACATGGATTTAAACCGCTCCTATGCGGTATCAGCCATGGTATTAAGAGCGATTACACTTGATAAACAACAACCAGACCCCGTTAAATATGCAGATCAGGTTGCTGCACAATTATTGCCAGATATGATCCCATATCAAGCTGGTACCAAAGCAATATATTCATTTGAAGTTATCAATGGCCGCAAGCCCAGTGATGATGCAATGGATGCCGTATTAAGTATTTTTATGGGGCGAAAAGTCACAGATAATGCCAATACCTTTGATCGCCACCCTAAAAAATTTCCTTACGTTGTACCAGTAAACTAACCTTCACATACAAATGCAAGCCTGCTATTAAGGTAGCTCATACGCGTTATCTTACCTTGGCAAAATTCACTTAAATCAAGCCATTGACGGGCTTTTTTAGCCGTCAATTGCTGCTGATAAACGATATTATCTTTAGCGAAAATAATATGAGTTTCATCCAACCAAGCATAATCTTGAATATCTGCTGGTAGTGTAAAATGATAATGAATTTGCGGCACGCTGGAATAGGGTTCAAATGTAGCAAACCAATTTTGCTGCTCATGCTCTAAGGTAAACCCAAATTGTTGTAATTGAGGTTGGTAAGTTAATGTGCGGCCAATATCGGTTGCGATCACTTGCGGGGTTTGCTGCTCAATTAACATATATTGCAATGTATGTGGTTCACCTAAAATAAACATCACCACATCATTTTTGCTGCCCCAAGCATGATAACCCACAGGTTCAACATCATATACGATACGGCTTGGTGCAATATGGGGATGAAATGGGTATCGCCACAGTTTCTGTTTGCCATCAGCTTCTACTACGACACTCGATAAGCCACTTTTATCTGGCAATAATGTAGGAGAATATTCGCTAACAGATGAACGAGTTAAATTGATGGCTTTTTTCTGTTCAAAATCATACCAGAGCAACTCAGTTTGTGAGTTAGTTGCATCTGCACTATCAACAGCAAAAGACTGGCTAAAATATACCCCCGAATCGGTCAACAAAGGTTGATTAACATAATCAAGCAGATCAGTAATCGCATGGGTTTCGCTTGCTTTATCTTGCTCAACTTGGGTTAACCAAATCTGATTTGCTGCCATAGCATTGCCACTCAGAATTAAACTACCAATCACCAAACACTGGATTAATTGCCGCATCATTTGCATCCTGCTATTGATTACCTATGCCATCAACATAGCATAATAATGTTCTCACTTATCATGATTGCTAGCGTTCAAACTTAATAATTTCATGCATAATTTGATGAAATTACCACACCCTATTAATACCAGTGGTAAGAACAAACACCCCGAAACTATATCCCTTCGATTATTTCCCCAAGGGTTGTCAACCCACAATAAACTTTTTAAGTAACTCAATCCAAATATCATCCCATGCACGACTCATCTTTGACTCAGTAATAGATAACTTTTGTGCTTTTTTTACATCATTTTCAATCCCTTTTAACTTATAAGGAAAGTTAAATTCAAATATGAGTGTATGTTTTCCTACGATATTGGGGTTATCAAGTAATTTCTCAAACTCGTAAAAAAATGCCTCGGTATCTTCAATTAAACTTAATGACGATAATTGTAACTTGGTAAAAACAGGCACCCATGAAACATCCGGAACTAGCATTGCGATAGATAGCTCCCAATCATATAACGCCCTTAATGCTGCAATAAGTTTTGAACATGCGACTTCTATATTTTCCCGTTGTCCTGGTTTACCATCCCCCCCCCATGAATCATTAAGATCTCTTTCATATATATCTGTTATATACTCCATCCATCCTTGCAATGAATCAATTTTTGATATTAAAAATGATAAACACTCTTGTGAAGATAGCTTTTCATGTGCTTTCATTCTTATGAGAAACAAATCAGAATATTCACGCTTCAAAGATGAAATTCCAGCAAGCATTAGTTCTATAGCTAGTCTGTATTTCCATGATTCTCTACAGTCATCCACTATGTCTTTCATTTTCTTATTCCTACCTGCATAGTCATTCTCACCAACTCTGAAATCAGTATTAACTAGAAGGAAATTAAATCGCTATTTATTTAAGTCTTAGAGAAATCTAGCAACAATAAACTGCGTTTACAAACCTCAACCCTTTAGTAAAATGGAAACTTGAATATACCTAAATGCGACTCATCAAATATAGCTAAGTAGACGACATAGTGTAGTATCCAAATACATAGCACTTCATAATGTTACGAACACTCTCTATTACGATATAAAATATGTTACTTTGCTCGCAGAAACTAAACGTTATAGTGCCTAAGCTGCACTCAGTTTTATGAATTATTTAGGTTATTCTGATGCCCAATTTATATCAGCATATTTTAACTGCTGCCCAAACCTACACCTTACCTGCCATTCGCCAAGTTTACATTGCAGATGCTAATGATAGCGCCAATAAAAATGCTAAGTTTGGCGGCATATTACTTGAGGATGGTACCTTTGGTTTAACGTATACCAAGTTGGGTGATGCCTTTACTCAGCTACAATTGCCGCAACACAGCACAGATTGGTGCCAGCATACACTGCTTGAAGTCGCCGCATTATATTTAGGTGAGCAAGATTGGCAGCGGGTATTGGGTATGGCGGCGTTGAATGCCATTAGCCAATTTATCATGAAGCAGCAACAAATCAGTTTACCCAAAGCAATTGATACCTTTGAGTTAATGGATCTGCAAGCGGGTGATCATGTGGGCATGGTCGGTTACTTCCCACCGTTAATTGAAACCCTTAACCAACAACAGATCAAAACGACCGTCATTGAGTTAAAACCAGAGTTGGTCGGCCAACAAGGCAACTTAACGGTGACGCTTGATCCTAGCGCACTACGTCAATGTAATAAAATTTTGCTCAGTGGAACGACGATTATTAACCATACCCTCGAATCACTACTTGAATACACCAAACAAGCTGATGAAGTGGTATTAATTGGCCCAAGTGTCGGCTTATTACCTAGCGCATTATTTGAACTGGGGATTACTGCATTTGGTGGACGAGTGATTTTAGACAGTGAACTGTTTATTAGCCGCTGGCAACAAGGTGAGAAATGGCAAAAATCAGCATTAAGATATGCGCTACATCGTTGAAATTGCAGCTTACAATAGTAAATTAGTAACTGTTAACCATCCTATAATTAGTTTCTGTCATTCATAGTATCTAACATGGATGACAGAAACATAAAATCTAAAAGCTCATTCTCTAACTACATTTTAGAAATAATATCTTGGTAAAGGATCCCCACTAACTTCTCCCCATCTTCGCTACTCCAGTCTTGCGCCAGCTCGGCAATAAGTTGATTGGTTGTCGTTAACGTCACACCTGCTTTCGCCATTCGCTGCAGTGCGATTTGATCCGCAATAGCTGAAGGCGATCCACAAGCATCTACAATCACTTGTACATCATAACCGTTTTCTATCGCCGTCAGTGCTGGATAAACAACGCATACATCAGTTGTAATTCCCGCCATAAGCAATTTTTTCCGTCCAGTACTTCCAACAGCAGTTGCAAACTCGTCATCCATCATACAATCAACGATTCCTGCTCTTTGAATTCGATTGGCATACTCTTCAGGTACAGCCTTTTGCAAATCGTCAAATAATAGACCTTGCGCTTGATCTTCTTGGCTAGATGTTAGAATCAAAGGCATATCTATAGCCTTAGCTGCTTTTGCTAAAACGAGAGTATTCACCTCTATCAAACTTAATTCAGCCGAACGTACCCATCCCATTGTACCGACTTGATGATCGATTAATAACATAGCAGCATTTTTTCCACTAAATACATTTTTCATTCCCGTCTCCAAATTGAAATAATTAGCTCTCTCGTATAATTTATATGCACAATAAAAACTTACAAGTAGGCACTTTCTGGTAACTATGAAAAAAAGTAATTTAAATAAAGTAGATCAAGAATGTGATAATACCAGTTGCATGGTGCACGATGGCTTACAGATTATTGGTGGCAAATGGAAAAGTATGATTATGTATGCCTTAATGCAGCATAAATTTATTCGCTTTAATCAATTAAAATCCATGATCCCAAATGTATCTCAGAAAATGTTGACACAGAAATTAAAGGAATTAGAGCGGGATGGTTTAATCGAAAGAAAGGTTTATCCAGAAGTCCCACCTCATGTCGAATATTCTCTGACAGAATTAGGATTAAGTATCGGTCACATATACAGATCTATTCACCTATGGCAACAAACACATATAAAATCAATTGAAGAATGCCGGAAACATTATGATTCCATTCAATAACACGCTAATACTTTAGCTTTAAGCAACACACTACATCGTTGAAATTACAAGCTCAATCAGAAGTTATCAACAGATATAAACATCTTGTACACAAAATTTGTGGATAAAAAATTATAAAGGTCATTCATCACGTGAATGACCTTTATATCAGTAAACCTGTAATTAAGATATCTATAACTTACTGAATAAAAACAGTAAAACATATCTAAAAGGATTAGTTAATAAGTTTTCAAACAACTGCCTCTGTGGATAATAAATCGAAATATTGTTGTTTATTTCGACTCATTCACAAATTCATGCCAACTCATTAATGCCTGCTCAAAATCTTCTAATCCGCAAAATGATTCTGACTCGGCATCGTAATAATCCATCTGTTCATCAAACTCATGTTCTTCATCCATGCCAAGCACATTGGCAAACACTCTCACTTGTTCATTATCTAATTCAATAGAAAGATCACTGCCGATATGTCGCCATTGGTTCATTTGACCCTTACTGATCTTAGCTATAGCATCAATAAGTTCTTGAAAAAATGTATCGTTATCCCCTAACTCTTCCGCAAACCAGCGCCCTAATACTTCATGATCCATGCTAAAATTAGCCAATAATGTGCCCGTTAGCGTATTACGGCGAAATTCGTATTCCATAGTCAAACTCGTTTATTTTTACCTTCGTTGTTTCAATTTTAACTCAAGCTGAAACAACTTGCGTATTAACTTGAGTTAACCGCTGTTATATACAGCAGAATCAATTAAGGATGGTCCATGAGTCAGTGCTTTATTTATGAATATTTACTTAATGGTCAACAAGCCTGTTCATCTCTGTCAGAAGATCAGCTTTCTAAATGGAAAAAAACAGATGGCTTAATCTGGATCCATCTTAATTACACTAATGACGAAGCCAAGCAATGGATTTTAAATAGTGACTTAGCAGATATTGAAAAAAGTGCCCTATTAGCAAAAGATGTAAGACCGAGAGTTAATCAAACTAAAGATGGCCTATTTATGGCACTGCGAGGGATTAACCTAAACCCTGAAGATAAGCCTGAAGATATGGTGTCCGTTCGCTGCTATATTGAAAAAAATCGCATTATCACCACGGCCAATCGAACTTTTGCCTCGCTTGATACCATTGCAGATCATATTGAACAAGGTTTTGGGCCGGATTCAATTGGTAGCTTTGTGGTCAGCCTTTGCGATCACCTCACCGCTCATAAAAGCGATATCATCGAAACCTTAGATGATAAACTGGCGCAACTTGAAGATGCGGTTGAGTTTAATACCGATGCAAAACTGCGTAATGATATTGCAGTCTTACGCCGCCAAACGGTTTCACTACGTCGTTATTTATTACCGCAGCGCGAAGCATTTTCCAAATTAGTCACAGACAGCAGCCCACTATTATCCATTTCTGATAGACAAAAATTGCATGAAGTGAATGATAAACTGATCCGCGTACTTGAGGATTTAGATTCCATTCGCGAACGCGCCCATGTGACCCAAGAAGAGTTGATGAGCCTACAATCTGAATCTCTCAACCAACGGCTTTATTTTTTAGCCTTAATCACCACTATTTTCTTACCATTAGGATTTCTAACAGGCTTATTTGGCGTCAACCTTGCTGGCATCCCAGGATCTAATTATCCATCAGCCTTTATTGTGTTTTGTGGCTTACTGATCCTACTCGCCCTTTTACAACTGGTACTGTTTTATCGGCGCAAATGGTTATAAACAAGGCAGTGAAAACGAGTTACAGCTCACACTTTTAACATATAACTTGTTAATATTTACATTGATTTACTTTCAGTTAATGTTTGCTTATCTAGAATAGCGGTTATTCACCACTATTGTAGATAAGCGATGATAACTGTCAGCAGAAAAAAGATTTTATATACCCTATTACTGAGCGCGTTATGTGTCGCAAATGTAAGCCATGCAAGACCTGGAGCAGGTAAAGGCAACCCAGATAAGCTTATTCCGGTAATGAGCGAAGTGGTTGAGCAACATCAAATTGCCCAATCAGTAGCCTTAGTGGGTAAATTAAAAGCCAAAGAATCTGTTGAAGTCAGTCCACAGGTCAGTGGCATGGTGACTCATATTGCAGTGAGTGCTAACCAACATGTTAAAACGGGCCAATTACTGCTGACGCTAGATGATAATAAAGCAAAAGCAATAGTGGCTGAGGCTAACGCTTATCTAAGTGATGAGCAACGCAAACTGACCGATCTACATAAGCTAATTAAACAAAATGCGATTACCCAAAGTGAATTAGATGCGCAAATCGCTAAAGTCGATATTGCTAAAGCACGTCTACAAGCTGCTAATGCCGATCTTAACTATCACCATTTACGAGCCCCTTTTAGTGGCACGCTAGGTTTTATCGACTTTAGTGTCGGCAAAATGGTCAATAATAGCGACCAACTGCTGCACCTAGATGACCTTAATAAGATGGAAATGGATCTTCAAGTTCCTGAACGTTATCTTGCCTATTTACAAACAGGCATGACGGTCACCGCCACCAGCCAAGCTTGGTTAAATACCACCTTTAATGGCCATATTATTGGCATCGATCCGCGCATTAATCCGGAAACGCTCAATCTACGTATTCGCGTCGCGTTTGATAACCCTAAATTACAGTTAAAACCAGGGATGTTAATGGCAGCCAAATTAACTTTCCCGCCAGTGACCGCACCCGTCATTCCAGTTCAAGCATTGGAGTATTCAGGTTCTAAACGTTTTGTTTATGTGATCAATAAACAAAAAGTGACCCGCACTGAAATTGAACTTGGCACCCGAATTGATGATCGAGTCATCGTTAATCAAGGACTGAATATTGGTGACAGCATTGTGGTACAAGGGCTAGTCAATATGCGCGACGGCGTTAAAGTTAACGATTTAAGCAAAACTGCTCATATCGCCAATGCTGAGGAGATCCATTAATGTGGTTATCTGATGTATCGGTAAAACGACCGATTGTCGCCATTGTATTAAGCCTGTTGCTGTGTGTATTTGGCGTTGTGTCATTCAGCAAAATGGCAGTACGTGAAATGCCTGATGTTGAAAAACCAGTTGTGACAGTTATGACCCGTTATGACGGCGCATCCGCCACCATTATGGAAAGCCAAATCACCCAAACCATTGAAGACCAGCTTTCAGGCATCAGTGGTATTGATGAGATGACCTCGATTACTCGTAATGGTATGTCACGTATCTCGATCACCTTCGATATGGATTGGGATCTGACTGAAGGGGTTAGTGATGTACGTGATGCAGTGGCAAAAGCGCAGCACCGTCTCCCAGATGAAGCTGATAACCCTATCGTGTCAAAAGATAATGGCTCGGGCGAGCCTTCTGTTTACGTTAACTTAATTTCGTCGGTAATGGATCGAACTCAGTTAACCGACTACAGCAAACGTGTATTAGAAGACCGCTTTGGTTTAATCTCAGGCGTAAGTTCCATCAGTATTTCTGGTGGTCTCAACAAGGTCATGTACGTTGAACTTAACCCTGAATTAATGGCAGGTCGCGGTGTTACCACGAGTGATATTCGTAATGCTTTGCGCGCTGAAAACTTAGAAACACCAGCGGGTACTATTCGCAATGACACCACAGTCATGTCAGTACGAACTAAACGTTTGTACCAAAGTGCTGATGATTTTGCATATCTGCAAATTCGTACCGCCGCAGATGGCAGCCCTATCTACCTCAAAGATGTAGCACATATTGAAATTGGTGCAGAAAACGAAAACTCCAGCTTTAAACGTGATGGTGAGGTTAACTTAAGCTTAGGCATTATTGCTCAATCAGATGCTAACCCATTAGCGGTCGCTAAAGCTGTCCATAAAGAAGTAGAACAGATCCAAAAATTCTTACCGAAAGGCACAGAATTAGTGGTCAGTTATGACTCCACCGTATTTATCGACAGATCAATTGATGAAGTTTACAGCACCCTGTTTGTGACTGGCGCATTAGTGGTTCTCGTGCTGTATATCTTTATCGGTCAAGCACGAGCAACGCTTATTCCAGCAGTTACCGTGCCCGTATCATTAGTTGCTGCATTTATTGCTGCTTATGCGATGGGATTTTCGATTAATCTACTGACCCTAATGGCACTCGTTTTATCGATTGGTTTGGTGGTGGATGATGCCATTGTGGTGGTTGAGAATATTTATCATCACATTGAAAAAGGCAGCCATCCATTAGTAGCGGCATATCAAGGCACCCGAGAAGTGGGCTTTGCGGTTATCGCCACAACATTAGTATTAGTGATGGTATTCCTACCAATCTCTTTTATGGAAGGCATGGTCGGCAAACTGTTTACCGAATTCTCAGTGATGCTGGCAATGGCGGTGATTTTCTCCTCACTCATCGCCCTTACCCTCACCCCTGTTATGAGCAGCAAATTGTTAAAAGCTAACGTTAAACATAGCCGCTTTAACATTGCAGTTGATCGTGGCTTTAACCGTTTAGAAAATGGCTATCGCCGCTGGGTAACAGTCGCATTACGCTTTAAATATGCAGCACCGCTGATCATTATTGCTTGTATTGCGGGCTCTTGGGGCTTAGCCAAGATAGTGCCATCGCAATTAGCACCGCAAGAAGATCGTGGCGTCATCTTTGCCTTTATTAAAGGCGCAGAAGGCACCAGTTATAACCGCATGAATGCCAACATGGACATTGTTGAGTCTCGGCTAATGCCATTGCTTGGCCAAGGCGTATTAAAGTCATTTAGCACTCAAGCACCTGCTTTTGGTGGCCGCGCGGGCGATCAAACGGGCTTTGTGATTATGCTACTTGAAAACTGGGAAGACAGAGATGTTAGCGCTAAAGAAGCATTAGCAATGATCTCATCTAAGTTACAAAATATTCCAGATGTTAAAGTTTACCCAATGCTACCGGGCTTTAGAGGCGGTTCAAGTGAACCTGTGCAATTTGTACTGGGGGGCGCGGATTATCAAGAGCTATTTAAATGGGCGACAGAGCTTAAATTATTAGCGGAACAAAATCCGATGATAACAGGTGTTGATTTAGACTACGCTGAAACCACACCTGAGCTACAAGTTAGTGTCGACAAACAACGCGCCGCTGAACTGGGTATTAGTGTTGCCGAAGTCTCATCAACCCTAGAAGTCATGCTAGGCGGCCGCACAGAAACCACCTTTGTTGATCGGGGTGAAGAATACGATGTTTACCTACGAGGTGACGAAAATAGCTTTAATAATATGGCTGATTTAAGCCAGATCTATTTACGTACTAAAACCGGCCAATTAGTCACCCTTGATACCATTACCCGTATTGATGAAATTGCGTCGGCACAAAAGTTGAGCCACCAAAATAAACAGAAGTCGATCACCTTAAAAGCCAGCTTAATGCCCGGCTATACCTTAGGTGAGGCGCTAGATTATTTAGATGCCCAAGCGATTGAACGTTTACCGAGTGATATTTCCATTAACTACAGTGGTGAATCAAAAGATTTCAAAGAAAACCAAAGCAGTATTTTGTTGGTATTTGGATTAGCACTGTTGGTTGCTTACTTAGTATTAGCGGCTCAGTTTGAGAGCTTTATTAATCCTATGGTGGTGATGTTTACCGTACCTATGGGTGTGTTTGGTGGCTTCTTAGGTTTATTATTAACCTCACAAGGACTCAACTTATACTCACAAATTGGCATGATTATGTTAATTGGTATGGTGACCAAAAATGGTATTTTGATTGTTGAATTTGCTAACCAATTACGTGACCGTGGTATTGAATTTGAACAAGCGATTATTGATGCTTCGGCGCGTCGTTTGCGACCTATTCTGATGACCGCATTCACAACCTTGATTGGTGCTATTCCATTAATCATCTCTACCGGAGCAGGCGCTGAAAGTCGTATTGCTGTCGGTACAGTGGTGTTCTTTGGTATGGCCTTTGCGACTTTAGTGACACTATTTGTCATTCCAGCCATGTACCGCTTGCTGTCAGTGCATACCCATTCGCCGGGATTTGTGGAAGCACAGTTAACCGCCGCTATGCAGCAACAAGCGGAAAATGGCAATGCAGGATTAAAACCTCAGCATGAATAGCTAACCTAACAACCCATCACCATTTTCATCAAAATGCCACCTTGTTTCATACTGGGTGGCATTTTTGTTTCACAACTTAACGTCTACCCTATAGAGACAACAAAGCAGCAAACAATCCAGCAATATACTCAATTCAAAATAAGTGTTTTCTCAAAATTAAAACAATCAAGAGACAGTTATCACAATTAACAAAACACACTTACATTTCACTTGTGCTGATTACTTTAGCGTATTATCTTGCAAACAAATGTTTGACAACCAAACTTTTGTTTAAACGACTTTTTACCATTAATTAATAATAAAGGTCTGAAAATGACAGATCGTGAACAGCAAATTCTGGCTCTACTCAAACAAGATCCATTAATCAGTCAGCAAAGTCTGGCTGACATCGTAGGCATTAGTCGCTCAGCAGTTGCTGGTCATATTATGAATATGACCAACAAAGGCATTATTCAAGGCAAGGGCTATATCCTCGCAGACAGTGACTATGCCGTCGTCGTTGGCGGTGCCAATATGGATATTCTAGGTCGTCCTAATAATAATTTTCTTCAAGGCGATTCTAACCCTGGCACAGTTTCCTGCTCGGCAGGCGGCGTTGGTCGTAATATTGCCGAGAACTTAGCACGTTTAGGTTCTGACACTCGGCTGATTTCTGCCATTGGTAAAGACACTTATGGCCAAGATATCTTACGCCAGTGTCGTCAAGCTAATATCGATATGCAAGCCACCTTGCAGCTCAGCGATGCTAATACTTCAACTTATCTATCAGTACTTGATGGTGACAACGATATGCATGTTGCCATTGCCGATATGGCAATTTTAGAAAGACTGACACCTGAAGTATTACTGCAACAACATGCCATCTTACAACGCGCCAATTTAATTATTGTCGACGCCAATTTAAGTGATGATGCGTTGCAGTATCTGTTTAGCAATTATGCTGACAAGCCACTGTTTGTCGATACGGTTTCCAGTGCTAAAGCGAAAAAAATCTTACCCTATTTAAGTGCTATTCATACCCTCAAACCCAACATTAAAGAAGCCCAAGAATTATCAGGTATTAGCTACCACAATCATGATGATTTACCACGTCTTGCAGCGTGGTTCCATGAGCAAGGTGTAAACCGAATCTTCTTAAGCTTGGGCGCTGAAGGGGTGTTCTTTAGTGACCATGGTCACCAAGGTTTAATGGCACCAGTAAAAGTTGAAATTCTAAATGCAAATGGCGCAGGCGATGCCTTTTTAGCCGGTCTTGCGCACAGCTACCTTAAGCAATGGTCAATTGAACAAGCGACTCAATTTGCTATAGCAGCTGCGGCAATCGCCCTTAACCATGTTGCCACTATAAATCCAAATATGTCTGAAATATCAGTTAACCGTATCCTTAAGGAGTCTGTATGTTAGAGCAGTATCTTGATATCAACCCTGAAGTTAAAGCCGCACTTGAAGCAGGCAAGCCAGTTGTTGCCCTAGAGTCGACCATTATTTCTCACGGTATGCCTTTTCCTCAGAACGTTGAAACTGCACTAAAAGTAGAGCAGATCATTCGTGATAACGGCGCAGTACCTGCAACTATCGCTATCTTAAATGGTCGCCTAAAAGTGGGTATGACTCATGAAGAGATCGAATATTTAGGCAAAAAAGGGCTAGAAGTCATTAAAACTAGTCGCCGTGATATTCCATTTATTGTGGCTAAACAAGCTGATGGTGCAACCACGGTTGCATCAACCATGATCCTTGCTGATATGGCGGGTATTAAGGTATTTGCAACAGGCGGTATTGGTGGTGTTCACCGTGGCGCACAGCAAACTTTTGACATCTCTGCAGACTTACAAGAACTGGCAAACACTAACGTAGCGGTTATCTGTGCTGGCGCTAAGTCAATTCTAGATATCGGTTTAACTCTAGAGTACTTAGAGACTCAAGGTGTACCTGTTGTGGGTTACCAAACTGCGACCCTACCGGCATTCTACACTCGTGAAAGTGAGTTTGGTGTTGATTATCAGCTTGATACTCCTGAGCAGATTGCAACGGCAATGAAAGCTAAATGGGATATGGGTCTAAAAGGCGGCATGGTTATCGCAAACCCAATTCCAGAGCAGTATGCAATGAACAGCATTGAGATCACTGAAGTGATTAACGCGGCTGTGGCTGAAATGGAACAAAAAGGCATCTTTGGTAAGGAATCTACCCCATTCCTACTAGCTAAAGTTGCTGAAAAAACGGCCGGTAGCAGCTTAACGTCAAATATTGAATTAGTATTCAATAACGCTAAGTTAGCAGCACAAATCGCAGTCAACTACGCTAAGTAATTTAGCTTGCTAATTTAGCGAATACACCCCAAGAATAAAGAGCGGCTTAGACCGCTCTTTTCATTTGCTTCAGTTTTAGACACCTCAAAATCACCGCATCTAATAACCAGATCAATACTGCAGTAAATATCACCGCAACTACAATCGAGCTAATTCGATACAAAATGGCGAATAAAGCATCATGCTGTTCAGGTTGAAATGAGTTAACCAAAGGTACGACTAAACCTGACATTGCCGAAAATCCTAAGGCTGTATTTAAACCACCCGCCATAAAAATTCGACTTAAAAAACCTAAAGCGATAACGAAGGCTAAAAAATAGAGTATTGGATTATTCGCGAGCGTATAAAGCCCAAGCTGGATCACTAATGCACAACCACATCCTATTAAGGTGCCTTTAATCCGTATTTTTGCCATGGTTTTTGAACCCACTAATGACATTGGCGACAATACAATCAGCATACTGGCTTGTGCTGATAATGAATCATTTAGGTTCAAACACTGAAACAACACAAAGATAATCATCACGGTTAAGGTACCCAAAGCCACTTGCGTAAAATCTGCTGATTGTTTGACTGAAGCAACACTCTGCGCAGCAGGCACCGCTACGGTATTGGCTTCAGGGAAAAGCCAAAACGCAAGCGCACAAAGAGGCACGGCTAAACAAGCAGCAATCACAATACCGATAATAAAATTGCTCAAATCGAAACTATTATAACTGCCAAAATTAAGCAAAATAGAGCCAATTAATATGCCTGAATAACCAAATAAAGCACTGCTTGGAAACTGCATTGCATAGCATTTATAACTCATCAACATCAGCACGGCGATGAACATCAACACAGGACTAGTTTGTAAAAAACCGATTATCAAACTGACTTCAATACCGATCGCAACAACACCTTTAAGCATCTGTTTAAAGGGACCCCACTGCCAACGATCGATAGAAGATAGAATCAACACGGGTAGCAATATGCAAAACATGCCATTGCTCCAACCCATCAACATACTGATTGCTAAACCAAGCGAAGTCGCAAACCAAATTCTAAATAGCTTCATTGCAATCCTTAGTAAATAAAGTGCAACCAACTAATCAGATGAATAGTTATCTTGCCAAAAAAGGCCATTAACGGTTGTTGTTCGTTGTAGATCACCACGGTCGCTTTAGAACCAATAAACAGCTGCTTTGGCATCGGCTTATCTAAGGTTAAATTCACCCTAACCCGCTGTGCATCTCGTACCCACCGATTGCTGACCACCACTTGGCTTAATTGGCCATTAGCCGTTTGCTGCGCAGAGGCAACGCCGTAATCACGGCTCGCTACCGTCGCCTTAAATACCTGACCAGGCAGCGCATCAAAGCTAATACCAGCTTGCATACCTTGATGCATTAAGCTGGTTGCTTTTTCACGATAATCGGCGGCAATCCACATTGAATCTAATGGAATAAAGGTCAGCAGTGGTTGCTGTGCATGGGCAAAACTGCCCTGATATAACTGCACATTCGTCACCACCCCATTAACAGGTGCAGCCACATGGGTATAAGAAAGGTTTAATTTCGCTTGCTGCAATTTATTTTCAGCTTGTTTAACACCATTACTCTGACCATGACCTTGGCCCAGCGTCAATTTTAATGATTGCAATTTTTGCTGAGCCGCTAATAAATTAGCCTGACTTTCTTGATATTTGGTTTGCGTAAGATCAAGCTGAGATTGCGATACACTGCCCGTTTTAGACAGTTTAAATAAACGCGAATATTCACGCTGACTATTATCTTTAGCAACGCTCGCTTGAGTCACATTCGCCTGCGCTGCTGCCACTTGTGCGGCCAATGATGATTCTTGTGCTTTAGCTTGTAATAAGCCAATCCGAGCCTGCTGCAGGGCTAATTTGTATTGACTGTCATCAATAGTAAAAAGTAACTCTCCCGCGTTTACGGTTTGATTATTTTTGATATGAACCGCAGTAATAAGCCCTGACACTTGCGGTGCAATTTGAACCACTTTTCCTTGTACCTGACTTTCTGTAGTCAATGGCGCTAACCTGTCTGCAAAACCAAGGTAGACTGCGACAACTATAAATAGGACAATAAGAAATTGCATCCAACGGCTAAACTTGGCTTGAGCGGCTTGCATATATGGCTCCTGAAATAAGTGGAGCCGTATTATATTTTGCGAATACTTATAAAAGTAGAGACTAATATAGGCCATATATGACCTATTTATAGGACAATAATATGAATAACCTTAATGACCTTTATCTATTTACCATGGTCGTTCGCCATCAAGGTATCAGCGCTGCGGCTAAAGCATGTAATATGCCGCGTTCAAAAGTCAGTCGCCGTATCCAAGAACTTGAAGCAAGCTTAGGTCAGGCATTATTAATCCGAACCACCCGCACCATCGAATTAACCGAAAAAGGCCAATGGTTATATCAACAAATTAATCAGTCGCTCACCACCGCAAATGAGGCTGCAACCAATTTAAAACAGCAACAAGGATTGCCTCAAGGAAAACTCAGCATCGCCATTCAACCCGCGTTTGGTACGGCGCCGCTATTTTCTGATGTGGTGGCTGAATATGTAATGCATTATCCTGATGTGGTATTAGATATTGTCCATCATCAAGGACCTATCGACCTGCGCCGCAATAATATCGACCTACAAATTTTACCCGATTATCAAGCCAATCCTTTTGATGATTATGTACAACAACAACTGCTCAAAGTTAATTATTGTATTGTCGCGTCACCACAATACTTACAACAATATGGCGAACCTAATAATATCAACGAACTGTTAAATCATCGTTTATTAGTCAACCGTTACGCCAAAACCGTATTACCAGAGCAGATCAATTTTCATCTCTATAGCGATGACATCTTGCTATTAAAAAAGCTGACCATTGCTCACCAAGGAATAAGCCTATTACCTCGGTTAGTGGTACAAGAGTTTATTGAGCAGCAACAACTGCAAGTTATCTTGCCAACACTCAACTTGAGTCATATTAATTTGTACTTGGTTTATCCATCATTACCCTATCTAAGTGAAAAAACTCGATTATTTATCAAACTATTAAGACAATACTTTAGCCAATTAAGTTGATCGCTTATGTTATAGTGGCCACTTAAGTACAGCAAAAGAGAACACTTATGCAAAAAGTTGGCGTATTTGTCGATGTACAAAATATTTACTACACCTGCAGACAAGCCTATGGTCGACAATTTAATTATCGTAAATTGATGCAGCAATTAACTTATCAATATGATGTGGAAGTGGCTTATGCCTATGCTATTGCTAGCCAAGACAATGGTCAGATAAAATTTCAAGATGCGCTGCGCCATATGGGATTTGAAGTAAAATTAAAGCCTTTTATTCAGCGTAGCGATGGCAGTGCCAAGGGCGATTGGGATGTCGGTATTACTGTCGACATTATGAGTCAAAGTCCTCATTTAGATAAAGTTATCTTATTATCTGGTGACGGTGACTTTGATCGATTACTGAGCCATATCCACCAGCATGATAATACTGACACCGTCGTTTATGGTGTCCCCAGCTTAACCGCACAATCTTTAATAAAATCATGCCAGCACTATATTGCGATTGACCCAGAACAATTGCTCTGAATATCGCCAAGTTGGATTAAATTTTATTTAACTAAGCACCTAACAACCTCAAGTTAATAACGAAAGTGATATAGTTCACATCATCAGCCAAACTGTGAACTATTCTATAAAAGATACAGTTTGAACTGTTATACCCAAATCACTTGAAATTGCACCTATTTATAAAGGAATGTCATTCCTGCATAAATGCACTTAACATTAAACTGACTTAAGTGCTTCTAAAAGTAGCAACTTCAAATAGTTTAGGTATCTATCTGTCCCGATTATTCTGAAACCATAATTCAGAATAATAGGGATAAATCACCTATCCACTTAACATGAGGTTGACGCATGTCAGTCTACAATATTATTTGTTTTCTTGCCGCTGCTGCTGTTTTTATCGGTTTTATCAATAGCAAATTCATCAAGATGCAAACTACTATCGCAATTACTGCTGGTGCGTTAATTGTTTCACTGGTTGTGGCTATTGCTGGTCATAATGGTTTACTCGCATTTGAAGCTGAAACCATTAAAGTCATCAACGAGATCGACTTCCAGAGCTTCTTACTGCAAGGCATATTAGGGTTCTTGTTATTTGCAGGTGGTTTAGGCATCAAGCTGCCACATATGAAAGATCAGAAGTGGGAAATTACTGTATTAGCATTATTTGCGACCCTATTTTCAACCTTCTTTATCGGTTTTGCTTTCTACTTTATTTGTGACCTTATCCATTTAAAATTGGATCTGATTTATTGCTTATTATTCGGTGCGCTTATTTCACCAACCGATCCGATTGCTGTACTCGCTATTGTTAAAAAGCTACACGCACCACAACGCATCTCCACTCAAATTGAGGGTGAATCACTGTTTAACGATGGTTTTGGTCTGGTTATCTTCGTGACCATTTTTACCATTGCCTTTGGTACAGAGACTCCCACCGTCATGAGTGTGACCACCTTATTCTTGCAAGAAGCGATTGGTGGCATCGTTTATGGTGCAATATTAGGTGTGGTTTTCCATTACTTAATTTGCGCCTCTAAAGATCAATCAATGGAGCAGTTACTCACACTATTAATTCCATCTGCAGGTTATGCCCTTGCTGAGGTATTACATGTATCAGGCCCACTTGCAATGGTGGTTGTCGGTATCATGATTGGTAACTGGACTCGTCAAAAAGGCTTTAGCAAAGAGAGTGAGCAGAACATTAGCCATTTTTGGGAGCTCGTCGATGAATTCTTAAATGGTATTTTATTCCTGCTTATCGGGTTAGTGATGCTGACCTTTAGCTTCCACGCTGAAGACTGGATTTTAATGGCAATTGCCATTCCACTGGTATTAGCAGGCCGTTACGCTAGCGTATTTGTCTCTTACATTGGCTTTAACCGTTTCCGTCGTTACAACCCAATGTCGATCAAAATTCTAACTTGGGGCGGATTACGCGGCGCATTAGCCATTGCGATGGCATTATCTGTGCCCGCAGGTGTGATGATTATTCCTGAAAAGAATATTGATGTACGCGAAATATTACTGGTAATGACCTACTCAGTAGTGGTGTTCTCTATTCTTATCCAAGGCTCAACCATTACCCCAATGATTGAGAAAGCGAAAAGAATAGAAGCAGAAACAGCGCAACAATCTAAATAATCGACATTGATATGTGAGTAATATTAAAAGGCAGCAAATAGCTGCCTTTTTTAGTGAATTATGCTAACCAAGTAAAAACTCGCGTGGGGACATGATGACAAGTTCAATGTCATAATTAGATCTACCGCATATATTTATCGTTATCATCAGTCGAATTTGTGACGCTCATAACGCTTCTATTTTGTCTAGCTTTTAATCGCTTTTGCTAAAATACCGTTACACTTATCAAATTATGACACCAATCTCATTGTACGCATGCATGACAAATGTATACTTCAAACCCTATGTATCTATATGACACCTTGACCTGAGACTACCTTAATGGCTTTTATCAAGCGGCTACACTCTGTGCAAAAATCGATATTGATTTTATTATGTACATTGTTCGCGATTCCGGCATTTGCTCGAGATTTAGCAGATATTCAGGCTGAAGGAGTTTTACGTCATATAGGCGTACCGTACGCAAACTTTGTGACGCAATACTCTGAAGGTAATAAGGTCATTAATAGCGGTCTTGATATTGAGTTAATGCAAAACTTTGCCCGCTATATCGGCGTACGCTATCAATTTGTTCCCGCCACTTGGAGTACAGTGTTTGGCAAGTTAACTGGCCGAAGTGCATTATTTGAAAATAACCAAGTCGTTTATGGCGCAGCTCAACCGATTGAAGGTGATGTGATGGCACATGGTGTCACAGTCTTTGATTGGCGCAGTCAGATTGTCGACTTTTCAGATTATTACTTCCCTTCTGCTGTTTGGTTAATCGCCCGTGCGGAATCACCAATCAAGCCAATTAATCCTAGCGGTTCAATGGTCAAAGATATTATTGAAGTTAAACGCTTAATGCGAGGCTTAGATGTCCTTGCGATGAGTCAGTCTTGCTTAGATCCACACCTTTATAATCTGTATGAGACTGGCGCTAATATCATCTTACCAACCAAACAATTGCAGCTGAATGAGATGGTACCTGCCATTTTAAATAATGAAGCACAAACCACATTATTAGACGTTGCCGATTCACTTATCGCACTAGAAAAATGGTCTAACGAAATTAAGGTTATTGGTCCGATTTCTGAAGATCAGCAAATGGCGGTAGGCTTTCGTAAAGACTCGCCGCATTTGCGCCAAGCATTTAATGAATATCTTAGAAAAATCAAACAAGATGGTAGTTTCAATCAACTCGTAACTAAATACTATCCAAGTATTTTCCATTACTACCAAGATTATTTTACTCAACCGCCAATTACACATTAACTTATGAATATTATGAAATGGTTTAATAGTCGAACTGCCATTATCATTGCAGGTATCTTACTGACGGGATATCTGATTTTAATTCTTGCGGTCACTAACCTAGGGCAAAGTAAATTAGAAGCATCACATAATGATGCACTTGATCTTAAAGTAAAAAATTACACAGATAACCTCAGTTTCTTTTTTGATGTTAGCCAAGAAAATATTAATAATCTCACCAAAAATAGAGCGGTGAATACTTATTTCTCTAACCTTGCATCAGGCATGTCAATCCAATATGGATTAGGATCAAGCCTCTATAATTTAAAACAGAAACTGGCCAAATTTGAACACAGTAATCAAATTGATGACGCACCGATATTCAATCGTCTAACCATTGTCGGTATGGGGCAAACCATTATTGCGGATACAGATCCATCAAAACCTTTCAATATCACCAAAATCCCATTGAAACAGATGGAACATCAACAATCTAAAATTCTCACCCTAGCAGGTCATGATGGCCCCACCATTAAGTTACTGCATACCATCTACTTCCAACAAAAACCGGTAGCGGTGTTGATTGCCGAGGTAAATAATCATGTCCTCATTCATCAGCTATCAACCCAAGAGCATGCAGGAAATAAAAGCTGCTTAAAATTGATCACTCCGGTCAGTGACATTTTGGTGTGGGATTCACTACGCACGGCTCACGATTTATCTTTAACAGGCCGACAGCCAATACGAACACCAAGCAATGCCATCTACCTAGAGAAATCAGTCTCAGGTACGCCATTTAAACTGGTGAGCTGGTTCCAACCAGTGACTGAACAAGATATTTTTACTTCAACTTGGTTTATTGCGGGGATCTCCCTATTAGCACTGCCTGTATTACTGGGGCTGTTCTATTTAATGCGAGTTAATAATGCCAACTTGGTTCTGCAAACCCAAGTGGCCGTTTCAGCCGAGCAGCAACTAAAACTAACCACTCAAAATGAGTTGTTACATGATGAAATTCAAAAGCGCAAAGCATCGGAACAAAAATTAGCTTACCAAGCCAGCCATGATGAACTCACCGGATTATCTAACCGCACCTACAGTATTGAGCGATTAAGGCAGGCCATTGCGCAATCGCAATTAAATCACACTCAAATTCTGGTGATGTTTCTTGATTTAGATAACTTTAAACAAATAAATGACACGCTTGGTCATCATGCTGGTGATACATTGTTGCAAAAAACTGGGGAAAGATTGCTTAAATCGGTACGTAAAACCGATACTGTGGCTCGACTTGGTGGCGATGAGTTTTTAATTATCATCCCTGAGTTACCAAATCAAAGTACTGCCGAAATGTTGGCGGACTCGATCTTGAGTATTTTTGAAACCCCATTTGAAGCTGAGCAGCAAGAGTTTTTTGTTTCAACCAGTATTGGTATGTCTATCTACCCACAAGATGGTCATAGTGCAGAGGAATTGCTTAAGAAAGCGGATACAGCACTCTATCGCGCTAAAGATGCTGGACGTAATGGCTTTAGTTTTTATGATGCCAGCATGAATCATGATGTATTGCGTAAACTTGAACTTAATGTGCGTTTACATCAGGCCATCAATCAAGATCAGTTTGAAGTTTATTATCAACCTATCTTGGATTTGAAATCAGGCAAAATTGTGGCAGCTGAAGCCTTATTACGCTGGAATGATAGTGAACTGGGTTTTGTACCACCGGATCAGTTTATTCCCATTGCAGAAAAAAATGGCCTGATTCACCGCCTCGGCGATATCGTGCTACATAAAGCCTGTACCCAAGCTGCTCACTGGCAAAGTATTAGTCCAATCAAAATTGCGATTAACTTCTCAAGTGTACAGTTCCGTTATTGTGAGCAATTACAACTACGCATTGTCGAAGTGCTTGCTGCAACAGGCTTACCCGCAAATAAATTGGATATGGAAGTCACTGAGAGTCTGTTAATCGAGCAAGATAATAGCCTACGCGATATGCTCGCTTATTTAAAACAGCTCGGGATTGAACTGTCCATCGATGATTTCGGGACAGGTTATTCCGCATTAAGTTATTTACAACGTTTTGCATTTTCAAAACTGAAAATTGACCGTGCTTTTATCAATAATATGATGAGCAATGAAGCCGATAGAACTCTTGTCAAAGCGATTCTGGCCATGGCGAAATCATTGCAATTGCAGGTCGTTGCCGAGGGGATTGAATGCCAACAGCAGATGGACTTTTTAATCCAACATGGCTGTGAGTTTGGTCAAGGTTATCTATTTAGCCGCCCGGTTCCAGCAGCAGAGTTTACTCAGTTATTGAGCCAACAAGCTTAATCATGCCAATCACATTAACGCTGTGATTTAATCGGAGCTTGTGAGTGTCATGCATATAAAAAAAGCCTTAACTTTCGTTAAGGCTTTTTTGTATCAAATCAATTTATACCATATTACGATATAAACGCTTCATTGATTTCACTAAGCCTTCAACATCATCTTCATTGTGGAATAGGTGCGTTGAAATACGAATAGCGTGGCTCTTCACCGTGTCATCAGGTTTTGCATAGAATGACGTAGTACGAACAATATAACCATACTCTTCACGTAGACGATCACGGAAAATCGTTAATAGCTCAAGATCGGTTTGATCATCAAATGGGTTAAATGTTGTCAAACCACTTGAAAGTTCACGAATATTAGGAGCATAGAATTTTGCAAACGGGAAACGTTCAGCCAGTTCTTCTTTACACTCTTCACTTAAATCAAGAATGTATTCTTCAATACGCTGACGACCAATCATATCCCACATCTGGCAGCAATCAGCGAGTGCTTGCTTAGCAGGGAAGTTATCTTGACCCACATACTGCATTCTTGCTTGCAGATCGCTCGATGGTGATGATGAGTTGACTAACCAAAGAGGATTTGGACGATCATTCCAGAATTCAGCTAAGCGGCTTGCGTTATCACGCACATATAAAATACCTGTAGAACCTGGGCCACACTGCCATTTATGACCAGAACCAGCATAGAAATCACAATCAATATCATGGAAGTCTAGGTTAAGCATACCAGGAGTATGTGCACCATCGATTAAGGTAGGAATACGGTTTGGAATTGCCACTTCATGACATATACGCTTAGCAGGTAATTTAATACCCGTTGTATAAGGAATATGAGAGAAAGTAATTAAACGAACGCGTGAACCATATTCAGCTACTGCATCAGCAAAAACACGTACAAAGTCATCTTCGCAAATGTCTTCTTCACCGGTAAACACTGGTAAAGCTAACTCAACGACTTCAACATTGTAACGCTCTGCAATGCCTTTTAATGGGATAACCGCACCTACGTGCTCATGGTTAGTGGTTAATACCACATCGCCAGCTTCAAACTGTAAACCATGAATGATTGAACACATACCATCTGTGGTATTTCGAGTTAGCACGAGTTCATAGTCAAATGCACCAAAACCAGATGCAACTTGCTGAGCTAAATCGATTGTTGGAGTTTGTGTACCCCAAGGGTTTTTAGAAATCATCTCATTGTTACGCTTATAATTACGTAACACATGCTCAGGAATAGATCCCGTAGTACCAACGTTCATATAAGTCGTGCGCTTATTTAGCACAAACTCTTTACGAACTTTTCGCCAAAAACGTTCTTCAGAATGATTACCACGAAGAAACTCTAGATGATGCTCGTGATCATCAGCAAGGGCCACTCCAGGAAACATCGCAGTGCCAGCACCCGCAAGTGCTAAACCTGTTGATGTTTTTAAAAAACGTCGACGATTCAAGCCTGTTACCACGTTATTATTGTTATCCATGATTTATCTCAAATAGTATGATTATTAGATGAATTGACGCTAATTAAATCGCTTCAAATCAACGTCTATATTCTCACGCCATTTATGGCGTCCTAAATATACCGATATCTACTGAGTTAATATCAAGAAAACCTTAGATTCGTGACAGCAAGCACAATTAATTATTATTGTGGTGTGATGAGCGCATTTTTATGAATGAACATATAGAACAAACTTAAAACAATTTAAATATATTCATCATTAAAGGATATATATTTCAAATATTGATAAAATAAACCACATATTTTTAATATTTAGTTGATAATGACCTATAAATAAATTTATTTAATAGGTCATTTAAGTATAAATTTAAATATAAAAATTACTTTAGCGAGTGATTAACTAAAGCAACATTGATTAAATTATCGTGAATTGGACAACGGTGACACACTAAATCAATAAAGGCTTTTTTCTTATCTGCTGATAAATCAACATCAACTGAAATCGTTAAATTGATTTGCTTAAAACCGATAGGTTCTGCAGTTTCCTGCCCTAATAAACCAGCAGTATCTAATATACCTTGAATTTTAACGTCACATTTTTTTAGATCTATTTTCTGTTCACGTGCAACCATTCTAGCGATCGACGAAATACAGCCGCCTAATGAAAATAAAAATGTTTCTAGGGGATTTGCACCTGCTTCATCAACACCGGGCTGATCAATAACAAGTTCATGCCCACGTACATTCGCCGTCACTTTCCAACCATCAGTCATATGAGTCATGACTTCTACTACTTTTTGTACCATCTCAACTACCTTTCATTAATGAGCTCGATGAGGATAATTGTGGCCATAATCTAACAATTTCAGAGGCAAGCAGTGGTTTTGAATAAACATCACCTTGAACGCTATCAACGCCCATCTCTATGACTTGTTCTAGCAGCTTATGGCTCTCAACACCTTCAATCGTCACTCGCATTCCCAAACCTTTGCCTAGCGTAATACTAGATAACAATAAATGCTGTGATCTAGGGTCAACATCAATATCCTCAAGAAACTCACGATCAATTTTGACTTCATCGACAGGTAGTTTTTTTAAATAAGATAATGACGAATGACCGGTGCCAAAATCATCAATTGCAAGACTTACCCCTAAGGCTTTTAATCCTAATAATACTGCGATTGTTTGCTCAAAATTGATGATTAATAGTCCTTCGGTTATTTCAATTTCAAATAATCTAGCAGGAAGTTGATATTGTGCGAGTTTCTGTTCAAATAACTCAACTAATGCCATATCATTCAAATCTTGGCTAGAAAAGTTAATTGCCGTCTGTACTTCAACTCCTTGCAATTGCCATTGTTGCTGTTGTTTAAATACTTGCTCTAATGCCCATAATGTCACTAAATCGATCGTACCAGCATATTCCGCCAATGGAATAAACTCCGCTGGCGATATTAACCCCAACTCATTATCCTGCCATCTAATTAATGCTTCTACTTGTAAACAACGCCCACTAATAACGTCAAGCTTCGGTTGATAAACCATATGCAATGCATCAGTCGATAATGCCTTAGCTAATTTATTAATAATCTGTAATTGTCGCATTTGATGACGTTCATCATCTTCATTGTAATAAGCTAATGCTGAACGATTTAATTTCGCTTTTTTAAGAGCACAATCAAGATGTTTAAAGGTAAGACTAACGTCAGTAATTAATTGATGAATATCAACACATCCTAATTTAACTTTTAAACTGACTGGCTGTGATTGAATATAAAAAGCTTGTTGGAGTTGCATTTGTAATTCAACTAATTGCGACTGTGTCAGTCCCTTAGGGAAATACATTAAAAATTCATCTTGCTTCATGCGGGTCAGTAATTGTGGCTTGCAGTCTAATTGCTGTAAGCGCATGGCAAATTGTTGTAATAATTGATCGCCAAAATGAAAACCAAATAGATCATTCACCAATCTAAACCGGCACATATCAACTAACACTAAACTGCCGCTATCTATCTTAAGATGTTGAGTCACCGCATGCCTAAAACCTTCGCGATTGAGTAGACCCGTTAACTTATCATGTCCCTGCTCTACTGGCAGATATAATAAAAGATCATTTAATGTTTGGTAAAAACGGCCAAAAAAAATCGGCACATAGCCCACTTTAAGGGGTTTTCTTGATTGTTTTTGCGACTGCATCTGCTTGGTTAGTTTATTGATAAAGCCATAAACGATACGGCTGCGAAAATAAAACAACAGCATGACAATGAAGAGTAAAACAATAAGAATTAAAATAATGGCCGATTCTTCCATTTAAGGTTATCCGATCAAAATATATAGGCTTATTGGTAGCATAACCTAATCGCATGATAATTATCCAAAAAACTCTGTTTTTGCCAATCATCAATACTGACAGCTAAGCCACGTTGATGATAATAATATAAGCGCTCTGCCTTGGCCTCGCCAGCGTTAAGTAAACCACTATAAAATGCCGCAGCTCGAATAAAATCAATATAGCTTACCTCATCAGGCATATACGATATATCCGCCCACTTTTGGATACCATTAACCACTGCTGAAGGTAACGATATCCTTGCTAAAACAGCATTACTCATCGGTTGCTGCAACTTTCGCATCATTTCATATAACTGTGGCTCATCATTAAACAAATTAGTCGCGGCTTCCACTTCAGCCAAAATAGGTAAGCTGCCGATATTGTGTAGCAATCCGATTAACATCAGTTCACTTAATGACAATTCAGTCTGGTGTCGATGTTGATAATCAATCATTAGTGCGCCAGCCTGCGCCGTTAAGGTAATCGCATTTTGCCAAATATCATCCATGATTGACCAAACACGCTCATGGGTAGAGATAAAGCTATGCTCAATCGATGCTGCCAAAACTAAATTATAACAATGTGACTCACCGGCTCCCGCTACAGCTTGTTCGAGCGTAGATACAGTTCCTTGCGGCACTAAAAACAAACCACTGTTAACAATGGTAATTAAACGGTGACCAATACAAGCATCTTGCTCAAGTAAATCAACTAAAGCTTGCTGTGGAAAGCCTAAAGTCGCTTGTGCCAGAATTTGTTCGGTAATTTCAGGTAAGTGAGGTAACACCAAATCTTGTTGCTGTATTTTTTTTAGAAATAACACGAGTAACTGGTGTTGGTTAAACATTGACAAGCTGCTCCTTGCAATAAATCGGTCTAATATTAAGGTTATCGGCTACAACTTTTATTTCTACAATTCAATTAGTGACAACTAAAATAGACAAATATTGGCTATAAATTTGATAAGCCACGACGCATTGAGTAAAATGCCGCCCCCACCCTGTGTGTAATCTTGATTGTTAGTTGAGAGTAATTATGTTTAAACCTGAGCTATTGTCTCCTGCGGGGACATTGAAAAATATGCGCTATGCTTTTGCATACGGCGCAGATGCTGTCTATGCTGGTCAGCCAAGATACAGCTTAAGAGTTCGTAACAACGACTTTAAGATGGAAAATCTTGCAGCTGGTATTGAAGAAGCCCATAGCTTAGGTAAAAAGCTGTATGTGGTAAGTAACATTGCACCGCATAACGCAAAACTCAAAACCTATATCAAAGATATGGAGCCTGTGATTGCGATGAAGCCTGATGCTGTCATCATGTCAGATCCAGGTCTTATCATGATGGTGCGTGAAGCATTCCCTGATCAAGTCGTGCACTTATCAGTTCAAGCCAACGCCATTAACTGGGCATCAGTTAAATTCTGGCAGTCACAAGGTATTAAGCGCGTTATTTTATCTCGTGAATTGTCACTTGATGAAATTGAAGAGATCCGTCAACGTTGCCCAGATATCGAGCTTGAAGTATTTGTTCACGGTGCATTATGCATGGCTTACTCAGGTCGTTGCCTACTGTCTGGTTATATCAACAAGCGTGATCCTAACCAAGGTACTTGTACCAATGCTTGCCGCTGGAAGTACGATGTACATGAAGCCAAGCAAACAGAAAGTGGCGATATCATTCCTGTTGAACCACAACTGTTTGACCCAACATTAGGTCAAGGTGCGCCATCAAACGAAATCGTATTGCTGCAAGAAGCCAATCGTCCTGGCGAATATATGCCTGCATTCGAAGATGAGCATGGTACTTACATCATGAACTCAAAAGATCTGCGCGCTATTCAGCACGTTGAACGTTTGACTAAGATGGGTATTGATTCATTAAAGATTGAAGGCCGTACTAAGTCATTCTTCTACGTTGCAAGAACCGCTCAGTTATACCGCCAAGCAATTGATGATGCAGTTAAAGGCAAATCATTTGATCGCAACCTAATGCGTCAACTCGAAGGCATGGCTCACCGTGGTTTCACTGAAGGTTTCCTACGTCGTCACGTTCATGATGAATACCAAAATTATGATTATGGTTATTCAGTCAGTGATACTCAACAATTTGTGGGTGAACTAAGCGGCGAACGTAATCCAGCTGGCATGGCTGAGATTGATGTTAAAAACAAATTCTCTGTGGGCGACAGCGTTGAATTAATGACGCCGCAAGGCAATATCAATTTAACCATCGATCATCTAGAAAACCGTAAAGGCGAAAACGTTGAGGCAGGGTTAGGTTCAGGTCATAAAGTATTCTTACCCGTACCTGCAGATGTTGATGTGAGTAAAGCTATTTTGCTACGTAATCTGCCACAAGGCCAAGATACACGTAATCCACATGCGGATATCCAAGAGAGCAAATAATGGCATTATTAATTGATGATAGCTGTATCAACTGCGATATGTGCGAACCGGAATGTCCGAACCAAGCAATTGCAATGGGTGATGAGATCTATGAGATCAACCCTGAACGTTGTACAGAATGTGTCGGCCATTATGATAAACCACTTGTGTGTCGGTTTGTCCTATCGATTGTATCGATCCCGATCCAGCCCATGTTGAAAGCCAAGATGAGTTATTAGTGAAGTTTTATCAAATCACTCAAGGCTGATATAACAAAAATATCATCAACAAAAAACGGAACCTTTGGGTTCCGTTTTGTTATACAAATCAGCAAACAACCGCTTTTTGCTGCAATAACATCAGTGATTCTGCCAACTTGCTGACACTAAATTTAATCATGTTAGGTAATTTATCAAACTCAACGCTTAACAATAGATTCTTAACTTCTAAACCCAGTTCAGTATCGCCTTCAATGGTTAACTTACGTTGAAAAAATAAGGTATCAGGATCTTCTTTAGCCGCAGCAATCAAAATCAACTCTGCTGAATTGGCAGTAAATGTCACTTGAGCAAACTGATGTTGTCGTACTAGCCATTTATGGTGTTGATAGCTGACCTCAAATGCTAATTGTAAATCAGCAATATTTACCGCCACCCACTTATTATTTAAAAAATCACACTCTTCATCTTCAGCCTGCTCAGCAAAAAGCTGTTTAAGTAGGCGACTAATCACTTCTGCTTTTACTGAAAAAGGCACAATAGCTAATGGTAATTTAACCATTTTTGGGGCAATGCTCATGGCACTGTTGGCGGCCTTAGCAATATATTGCTCAATCATACTCAGATTCCATTTATGTACTTAGACGATTTAAGTAGCATACATTCAAATGTTAACAATTTGATCGATTTTACCCCAGTTAATTAACAATAAACCTGTCTTATATCAAACCTTGAATATTCAATAACAATTAATATTTCATCATAGTATTGATAACAGGGAATCAACAAATGGAGCTATTGTGTCCTGCGGGTAATATTGCATCATTAAAAGTGGCACTAAATGCGGGTGCAGATGCAATTTATCTTGGGCTAAAAGATGATACCAATGCTCGTTCTTTTGCTGGGCTAAACTTTAGTCCCAAAAAGCTACAACAAGCGGTTGAATATACTAAACACGCTGGCAAGAAAATCTATCTCACATTAAATACCTTTGCTCGACCAAGTGAAGAGCATCGTTGGTATCAAGCAATTGATATGGCGGCAGACTTGGGTGTTGATGCCTTGATTGTTGCCGATATTTCTTTATTAGATTACGCCCATAGTCGCTACCCATGGCTAGATTTACATCTATCAGTACAAGCCAGCGCTTCTAATCTTGCCGCCTTGACACTTTATCAACAAGAGTTTGATATTAAACGTGCGGTACTACCGCGGGTCCTAACAATCAAACAAATCAATACACTAGCAAAAGTGAGTCCGGTTGATTTAGAAGTGTTCGCGTTTGGTAGTCTTTGTATTATGGCCGAGGGCCGTTGCCACCTTTCGTCATACGTGACAGGTCAATCTCCCAATACAGGGGGGTCTTGTTCACCCGCTAAATTTGTACGCTGGCAAGAACAAGGCAACCGCCGCCTAACACGGCTCAATGACGTGCTATTAGATCAATCATCACTCGATGAACAGATGGGCTACCCTGTCGTCTGTAAAGGCCGTTACCTCAACGAATTTAATCAAGTTGGTCAACATGCTTTAGAAGCACCAACCAGTTTAAACACCTTAAGTTTATTACCACAACTGGCTCAAGCAGGTATTGTCTCTTTAAAAATTGAAGGTCGTCAGCGCAGCCCAGCCTATGTTGAGCAGGTCACTAAAATTTGGCGTCAAGCGATAGATACTTATCTTGAAAATCCAACCTTGTATCAAGTAAAAGAACAATGGAATCAAGGATTAGCCAAAGTGTCAGAAGGCCAAGTCACCACCTTAGGCGCTTATGAGCGTGACTGGCAATAGAGGAAATTATCATGCAAATTTCATTAGGTCCGTTAGCCTATTGTTGGCCAAAAGCTGAAGTAGAGGCTTTTTACCAACAAGTCGCCAACAGCGAGATTCCACTGGTTTATTTAGGTGAAACTGTTTGCAGTCGCCGCCGTGAGATTAAATTTGCTGATTATATGGCAATCGGCAAGATGCTAAGCGCCACAGGCAAACAAGTCGTTTTGTCCTCATTAGCATTAATCGATGAACCCTCTATTATTAATGAGCTAAAAAAGTTAGTTGATAATGGTGAATTTATGATTGAAGCCAATGATATGGGCGTAGTCGCTTTAGCTAAACAAGCTAAACTGCCCTTTATTTGCGGCCCGACCATCAATAACTATAATCTAGCCACCTTAAATAAACTCCACAGTTGGGGAATGCAGCGGTTTGTGATGCCTATTGAGCTTTCACAAGATTGGTTGCAGCAAATTATTAGCGATCCGAAAAAAGCAGATTTCGAAGTTGAAGTGTTTGCCAGAGGCTATATGCCATTAGCTCACTCAGCACGTTGTTTTACCGCCAAACAACTTAAATTAACCAAAGATAATTGTGATACTGCCTGTATTAATTACCCTAAGGGTATTCTCACTCAAACCCTTGAACAACAAGAGTTACTCAGAATAAATGGCATTCAAACTCAATCAGCTAAATACATTGATTTAAGCCAACACTATCTGCAAATGCAGCAGATGGGTATTGATTATTTTAGGGTGTCACCCTTTAGTTCAGCATGTGTTAATTATGCAAATTCTTTAGTTGATTTTAATCAAACTAATATCGAAACAAATAACCTAAGTTGTAATGGTTACTGGCTTAATCAAGCCGGTATGCAACAAATAAACAGCTAATTCCCACCACTAGCGCGTTATTGAGACACTAATTAATCAATGACGCGCTATCAAAAAGTTATTATTGAATAATTTACTCAGTAGATTAAAAACACTAATTTAAATTCAATAACCTCAATTTTGCATCATTAACAATCCAATATCCGTTACAAAAGCGACTTTTTTAGTTTGACCTAAACTAAACACTCATATACGTTAACTTTTTGGCAACACAAAAACCTTGTTAATCATACAACTAAAGCGTAAATATTTACCATTTTTATATGGATATTTATGCAGTTTATTCGTTACAATGTGAAAATGCATTCTCAGGCGGTAAATATTCTAACAGCAACCAAATCTGTGAGTATTTATTGTACAAGAAGTGTTTTTTTACAAAACATTTTATGAATTATAATGCTAAAAATATGAATGAAAATGCAAAGCATATTCAAGGTTAATTTAGTTGCAACACCATAAGTTAGGAACAACACTGTGGAACAACCAAAACAAAAATATAGCTTAAAGACGATACTGACCTTTATCGTCCCTTCTCTGATTGGTTTATTACTGTTTATGACGCCAATCAGTTATGAAGATAAACTGACCATCCCAATTGCCGTTATCGCTAAAAGCCTACAGTATCTATTAGCTGATACCGCTACTGCGGTAGTAACAGCAGTTGTTGTATTAATGGCACTAGCAACGCTATTAACAAAAATCATTAAACCTGCTTTTGTCACCTCAAGCCGATTTTTAAATATGTTGCTCAATATTAGCCCTGTGTGGTTTGCAGTGCGTATGCTTGGCGCAATTTTTATCGTCATGACCTTTTTTGGTATTGGCCCCGAGGCCGTACGTTCTAGTGGCACAGGTGGATTAGTATTAAACGACCTATTACCCGTACTATTTTCAGTATTTATTTTTGCTGGCATGTTACTACCATTACTACTGAACTACGGTTTACTGGAGCTGTTTGGTACCTTGCTAACTAAGATTATGCGACCTGTATTTAATCTACCTGGTCGTAGTGCAATTGACTGTTTAGCGTCTTGGTTAGGTGACGGTAGTGTGGGTATTTTGCTGACCAGTAAACAGTATGAAGATAAGTTCTATACTCAACGTGAAGCTGCTGTTATTGGTACCACTTTCTCTGCAGTATCAATTACTTTCAGCTTAGTCGTGATTTCACAAGTACAGTTAGAGAGCTACTTTGTGCCTTTCTATTTGACTGTATGTTTAGCAGGATTTTTAGCAGCAATTATTGTCCCTAAACTACCACCACTTTGCTGGAAAAAAGATATCTTTATCGATGATACTAAACGCGATCCTGAAGATGAAAAAATCCCAGCAGGTCATAATATCTTTAGTTTAGGCTTAGAGCGTGCATTAGCTAAGGCAGATAATGCAGGCGGCGTTAAATCGTTACTGACTGAAGGTGTTGAAAACGCGATTGATATGGTGTTTGGCATCATTCCAGTGGTAATGGCAATTGGTACGGTGGCATTAATGCTAGCCGAATATACTCAAGTATTTACCTACTTAGGTATGCCATTTATTCCGCTACTAGAGCTGTTACATATTCCTGAAGCTGAAATGGCCTCAAAAACCATTGTTGTTGGTTTTGCAGATATGTTTTTGCCATCAATTTTAGCGAGCTCAATTGAAAGTGATATGACTCGTTTTGTGATTGCAGCCATGTCAGTCACTCAATTAATTTATATGAGTGAAGTTGGTGCATTGCTAATCGGCAGTAAAATCCCAGTTAATTTCTTTGAACTATTTGCAATCTTTATATTAAGAACTTTGGTGACATTACCGATCATTGCAGGTGTTGCACACTTAATTTTTTAATTATTTCTCATCAATAAAAAGAGCGGTTTAACCGCTCTTTTTTGATCCATCCAATTTAGTTTCATATCAATATTTTTCAATCAGTTAGCATATTTTTTTGAACACAAAAACTGTTCATAAATTTACACAATTTGACAAATCCTGTTCATTCATCTCGCTTACATTATTCACAACATTTATCTATAGTAGAACTATCGAATATTTTATGAGGTGGATGTGTCATGGAAAATAACGCTAAATCAGCAGATGACAGCAATACAAAGTCAAAAGAACTTAAAGCGATGGGCTTTATCACAATTGTGCTATTTCCTATTTTAGGCGCGACATTTATCGGTGCTTATAGCTTTGTTAACTGGCTAATTCAAACTTTCTCTGGTGTTGTTGGCCATTAGTAACTCCATCCCATCTAATTACATTTAAAGGAAATTAATATGAAATGGTTGATTAGCTTATGGCGAACTCTGACCACTCCAGCTAAGTACCTATCTTTAGGTACCATCGGTATTTCTGCATTTATCATGGGTATTATCTTTTGGGGTGGATTTAACACTGCTATTGATAAAACCAGTACTCAAGAATTCTGTATTAGCTGCCACAGTATGGAAGCTAATCCATATAAAGATTTACAAAAGACAGTTCACTTTTCAAATGCTTCAGGCGTAACAGCAACTTGTCATGATTGTCATATTCCACATAACTGGTCTGACAAAATGGTACGTAAGCTAGAAGCTGTAAGTGATATTTACGGCTGGGCATTTGGTGTGGTTGATACACCAGAAAAATATGCCTCTAAAAAGCTAGAGATGGCAAGTCGTGAATGGAAGCGTTTTGACGCTAACAAATCAGCTAACTGTAAGAGTTGTCACCAATACAAATCAATGAAGTGGGACAAGATGTCACCGCTTGCTGTTAAGCAGATGAAACGTGCTGCTGAAACAGACCAAAGCTGTATTGATTGCCACAAAGGTATTGCTCATACCCTACCTGATATGGGTACTGCACGTGCACCAGAATTAATTGCAAACGTAGGTTCAGGCGTATCATCACTCGCAGTAGGCTCTGATTACTACAGCGCATTAACTAAGCCATTATTTGAAGACGCAACCACTAAGACTGAAGCTGGCACACTGAACGTAGCAACTAAAGTTCGCGTGTTAGAAACTAAAGACAACCGCGTTAAAATTGCGATTGACGGCTGGCGTAAGAAGATTGGTGCAGGTCGCGTAATTTACTATGACTTTGGCGTTAACATTTTATCAGCACAATTAACTAAACACGCTGCACTAATTCCAGGTGTGATTAAAACTTTCGAAGAGAAAGAAGACCCAATGACAGGTCTAATCTGGCAGAAAGTTGAAGCACAAATTTGGACTGACAAAGACTACTTATTAACTGAGCTGCAACCACTTTGGAGTTATGCATCAGACACTTACAACACTGCTTGTAGTGTATGTCATACCCAACCAGCTCCTGCGCACTTTGATGCCAACACTTGGCCTGGAATGTTCCAAGGTATGCTAGCGTTCGTTAACATGGACCAAGATACCCAAGCGTTAGTACAAAAGTACTTACAAGAACACTCATCGACTTTCGATAAGTCAGCAGCGCACTAGTAAAGGATTTTTATAATGCAAAGAAGAGACTTTTTAAAAGGCTTACTATCTGTATCTTGTATTGCCATGACCAGTGCTTCAGTGCTAACGCCTTTAAAAGCGTTAGCTGAAACTGGCGCAAAAGATAACGATGGTTGGTTAACTACCGGTTCACACTGGGGTGCCTTTAGAATTAAGCGTAAAAACGGCGTAATTGATCAAGTTGCACCATTCGATTTGGATAAATATCCAAGCGACATGATCAATGGTATTCGTGGTTTGGTATACAACCCATCTCGCGTTCGTTACCCAATGGTTCGCCTTGATTACTTATTAAAAGGCTTCCAAAGTGATACCACAACTCGCGGTGACTTCCGCTTTGTACGTGTCACTTGGGATAAAGCATTAAAGCTATTTATCTCATCATTAAACGAAGTACAAACTACCTATGGTCCATCTGGACTTCACGCTGGCCAAACTGGCTGGCGTGCAGTTGGCCAGTTACATTCATGTACTAGCCATATGCAACGTGCGGTAAGCATGCATGGTACTTCGTTAAAAAAGTGGGCGACTACTCAACTGGTGCAGGTCAGGTTATTCTGCCTTACATCTTAGGGTCGACAGAAGTATATGCTCAAGGTACCTCTTGGCCATTAATTCTAGAGCACACTGACACTATTATTATGTGGTCAAATGACCCATATAAGAACCTACAAGTAGGTTGGAACAGTGAAACTCACCAATCATTTGGCTACCTTGCGCAGCTAAAAGAAAAAGTGGAACAAGGTAAGATCCGTGTTATTAGCATTGACCCTGTGGTCAGTAAAACACAGAAATACCTAGGCAGTGAACACCAGTACATCAACCCACAAACTGACGTACCGTTCATGCTTGCTATTGCCCATGAAATGATTAAGAACAACACCCTTGATAAGCAGTTTATCGATGGTTATAGCTTAGGCTTTAATGAGTTCTTACCATACGTTACTGGCGAATCAGACGGCGTAGCTAAAACCCCTGAGTGGGCAAGTGAAATCTGTGGTATCTCACCAGAGAAGATCCGTGAAATTGCTGCAATTATGACGAAAGGTCGTGTGCAGATCATGATGGGTTGGTGTATTCAGCGTCAACAACATGGTGAACAACCATATTGGATGGCTGCAGTACTAGCAACGATGATTGGTCAAATCGGTCTGCCAGGCGGCGGTATCAGCTATGGTCACCATTACTCAGGTATCGGCGTTCCAGCAACAGGCGCAGCAGCACCTGGTGCGTTCCCGCGTAACCTTGATGAAGGCATGGTACAGCTTTACCCAAGCAATGACTTTAAAGGTGCGAGCAGCGTAATCCCTGTGGCACGTTGGATCGACTCAATTCTTGAGCCGGGTAAAGTGATTGATGCTAACGGTTCAAAAGTTAAGTACCCAGACATCAAGATGATGGTGTTCTCAGGTAATAACCCATGGAACCATCATCAAGATCGTAACCGCATGAAAGAAGCGTTCCACAAGCTTAAGTGTATCGTTAACATTGAAACCAACTGGACTGCAGCTTGTCGTTTCTCTGATATCGTATTACCTGCTTGTACTACGTTTGAGCGTAACGATATCGATATCTACGGCGCATACTGTGCTCGTGGCGTATTAGCAATGCAGAAGATGGTTGAGCCACTATATGAAAGCTTATCTGACTTCGAAATCTTTACCCGCTTTGCTTACCACTTAGGTGGCCGTGATGCAGAGAAGCGTTACACCCGTGGTATGGATGAAATGGCATGGTTAGAGTTCTTATATAACGATTGTCGCGATGCCAACAAAGCTAAGTTCCCAATGCCAGACTTTAATACATTCTGGAAAGACGGTTACGTTGACTTTGGTGAAGGTCATAACTTTGTCCGTCACGCGGCATTCCGTGAAGACCCTGAAATCAACCCACTTGGAACTCCATCTGGCTTGATTGAAATCTTCAGCCGTAAGATTGCGCACTACAACTACGATGACTGTAAAGGTCACCCAACTTGGATGGAAAAAGTTGAGCGTAGTCATGGTGGTCCAGGTTCAAAACAGCACCCAATTTGGTTGCAGTCTTGCCACCCAGACAAGCGTTTACATTCACAAATGTGTGAATCACAAGAGTTCCGTGAAACTTATACCGTACAAGGTCGTGAACCTTGTTATATCAACGCGGCAGATGCTAAAAAGCGTGGTATTAAGAGCGGTGATATTATTCGCGTATTTAACGACCGTGGTCAGTTACTTGCTGGTGCAGTTATTTCAGCAGACTTCCCTGAAGGCGTAATTCGTATTCAGGAAGGTGCTTGGTATAGCCCAGTAGGTAAAGATGGTAGCAAGCAAGGCGGTTATGAAATTGGCGCATTAGATAGCTATGGTGATCCAAACACGCTAACGCTTGATATTGGTACTTCTAAACTAGCACAAGCATGTTCTGCATATACTTGTTTAGTTGACTATGAGAAGTATCAGGGTAAAGTACCTGCAGTTAGCGGCTTTGATGGACCAATTGAGATCAAACTATGAACCAAAATCAACTAAATCAAGCTCGTGGTATGGTGTACCAACTATTGTCATCTCTGTTTGCAAAAGAGATTGATGATACATTACTGGCGCAACTTACCTCTGCAGACGCACTTAATTTTTGGGCGAACCTCGGCAACGACCCTAAGTTGGAGGACGATGTAAAACAGATCGTCGCGACTCTAACCTCAATCAAGTCTGAAAATGACTTACTTGAATTAGCGGCCGATTATTGCAGCTTATTTTTAGTTGGAGGTAAGCATAGTGCGAACCCATACGCGAGTTTGTATTTAACTGATGAAGATGCTGACAAGGTCAATGTTTTTGGCGAGCAGCATCATCTTATGAGTCAGTTTTTAAAGCAAAGCAAGCTAGAAGTTAAAAGTGACTTCCCAGAGCCCGCTGACCATATCGCCGTCATTTTGTCATATGTTAATACACTATGTACAAGTAGCGATCAGGCTAAGCAACTTGAGTTTATTCAAAACTTATTAGGCACTTGGGTCGATCATTTCGCTCAACGCGTAGCTGCAAAAGACCAAGGTAAATTCTATACCCATTTGAGCCACCTTACCCAAAATTGGATTGCGGGTGATCTTGATTGGTTACAAGAGGAAACTAAGCAAAGCGCTTAATTTCAAATACCGATAAAAAAATCAGGCTTAATGCCTGATTTTTTTGGGGATGATTTTAGCAAATAACAAAGCCTATAAACTTTTCAATCAGCACTTCACTAATAATGTGATCTTTCAGCGGAAATGAAGCCCTGTAGACAAGGTCAACATTTGCTCCTCGATAACGGCTCCTGCGTTATTCTGCCTCCTATATCCATATCACCGTGCAATACAGACATTCACTACATCCATGTGCCTTCACTAATAGTGATTTTCGGCCCTGACATCCTGCTTGTATTTACTTAAAAGGGAACGCCCCTAACGCTTCAAATATGCTTCTAGAGCACTGATTGAAGCTTGCTGCAGTTGATGTAATGAATCAATGTCTTCATCCGTCAACGCTTTATGCTCTAATAACTTACAACGCTCAGCTAATGCACTCAATCCCATGCTACCGCTACTCCCTTTTAAAGCATGCAGCACTTTAGCAGAGTCACCATTATGTTCGAGCAGTGATTGCAAATGCACTTGGCTAGAGGTGATGTATAACTGCAGCATATCGATGACGGCTTGTTCACCTAAAATATCCTTGTCCTGATTTATCTGGTTTAAATCAAGTAATGCAGCAGGATCCATCAGCTCAATCACAGGTTCTTGATTTACATCTTCTCGCACCGCACTGCCTAACCAAGTGGTAAGTGATTCCATTGATAAGGGCTTCGCCAATACTTGATCAAAACCAACATCTTGGTATTCATGGATATTCTCAGACTGAATTTGGGCGGTAAACGCAGCAAATTGAATCGACTTTTGATATATAGCTGACTTCAATTTCAGCTGCCTCAACAACTCAATACCAGAACCATCTCCTAATTGAATATCAAGCATTACTGCGTCTAATCGTGCAATCAATTCTGGGGTAAATAATGATAATGCCTGCTCACAACTATTGGCTAAAACAGATTCATGACCTATATACGCCAAGAATCCCTGCGCAACCATGGCATTAATTTGGTTATCTTCTACCACCAGCACTAATTTAGATGGTACCAGCTCTCGCAATTGATTATGCGCCGCGGTAATTGGAGCACACTCCTCTATTGGCAAACAAAAACTAAAGCAACTCCCCAAGCCCTCTTCGCTTTCTAATTGAATAGTCTTGCTGGTATCGGGATTCATCAATTCAACCAACTGCTTACAAATAGCTAGCCCTAAGCCTGTACCACGAGCTCGCCCCTGATTTGGCTGTGTACTATAGGCTTTAAATAACTGTTTTTGTGCTTCTTCATTGATACCAACACCCGTATCAATCACTTCAAAATGTAACCAATCTTGTTGCGGGTAAATGCGCAGTGTCACTTCGCCCTCTGGTGTAAATTTAATCGCATTACCAATCAAATTAAACAAAATTTGTCGTAATTTCGGGCCATCAATACGCAACCATTTAGGCACATTTTTATTTTGTAAGGTCAGCTTCAGGCCACTTAAATTCGCCCCTGCAACCATAACCGCAATCACTTCATTAATCAGTTCGACCATATCAACCGGGCGAGGCTCATTATTAAGTTTGCCTTGTTCAAGACGCGAGAAATCTAAAATATCATTCAATACGGTTTGCAGTAAGGTGCCGCTATAACGTGATAACGCTAACATTTGTTGCTGGGCTGGCGGCAGTGATGAATGTCCCAGTAAAGTAAGAGTACCTAATAAACCATTTAACGGTGTGCGGATCTCATGGCTCATGGTGGCTAAGAACAGTGATTTAGCTTGGTTTGCCTGCTCTGCAATCGCGCGCGCTTGTTCGTGCTCTTTAGCGGCGGTATCAAGCTTTTCATTCGCCAGCGCCAGCTCACTAGTACGCTCTACGACCTTACGTTCTAACACCCGCTTATGTTCGGTTAGTTCAGCAGCGCTTTGTCTTAATTGCGACTGTAGCTTTTGGTTATGAATAGTTTTGATTTTAAAGGCTTCAAGCGCATTTGCCATGACCGCAAGTTCATCATCACCATAGTGATTAATACTCACATCTGTGTCACCTAGACTCAGTTTCGATAAAGCAGTCGCGGCTTGATTTAAACGAATAGCAATACCTTGATAGATCACTTTATAGACTACAAATAGGATCACAATCAGCATCATACCACCCGTTAACCAAAGGCCTAACTTAGCCCACAGTAACCGATTTAAATAATCATTACGTGCTTGCTCTGCCTGATGTTGCTGGGCATTAAGTGCCTGCTCTACCGCGGCATTTAGGCCATATAATTTATCGGATAAATTTTGTAGCTGCTGGCGTTGATCTTGTAATTTATCGTTGTACTGACGCTGCAGTTCAATCCCTTTTACCACTGTTAATAAAATCGCTATTTGCTTACTTAAAGCTTGTGAGCGAGCAGGATCACGAATTAACTTATCTACCGTTAATAGCGGTTTGACATCAATGGCTTCAACTAGCCCAAGTCTTGATAAATCAACGGTTTTATCGGTCGTCATCGCATTGAGTAATTGTGAATCTTTGGTGGGCGACTGGAACATTTGACTTAATAGCGCGATACTGTGTATCTGCTTTAAAGCGCGAGTTAACTGGCTCTGGGTATCAATCTCTTGCTCAATAACATCATCAAGTAACTCAGCCGTTTTTTTATCACCAACTTGCTGCGGGTAAGCCAAACTTAACTTAGACACAATAGTGGCATTAACAATCGCCAATTCACCTTGTAATAATTCACTTGATTGACTAGCGGCATTGGATAACGTTCGGCCTAATTGCGCTAACTCAGACTCCATCTTTAAGCGCTGACCAACTAAATTGCCCAAACTAACCAGCTCAGCAATAATATTTTCTGAGCGTTGTTGTAAGCTAAGATTAGTATCAACATTGAGTTTATTGAGCGTATCAATCGCACTCAGCATATTTGAGCTATCGATCGCTAATTTACGCCCGACAAACTGACGCTGTACTTCTTCTGTCAGTTGCCCTAGCTGTTTCGCATTCTCAGACAGCGCGGTAGATGAATGTGCAAGCTGTCTTGCAGCTTGTGAGGCTGGCAATGCTTGCTCATAGAGATATTGGTCAGCTTGTTTAACCCAGTACAAACTTAGGTTGCCTAAACTCACCTGAATAAGCAGTAATAAACCTAAGAGGCTAAATGCCAGCATTAATCGACCGATTAAACTGGTGCCCGAGAAAGATAATGGGATCACGCTTATTCCTTAAAACTGTTACAATCTGGTATTAATAGCTTGGCTATCATTTTTTTACATTCACTAGGTGTATATTGTGACACGAACTCTGTCTGCATTTATATGTACTTTACTTAGCTTGGCCAGTTTCAGTAGCCTCGCGGACAACCATTGGAACGTTCAACAGCGTTTACCGATGGGCGCGCAAATTCAAACTAATCATAATCAACAATATCAACCTCTTAAGCACGCCCAAAAACCGTGGAAGATCTGTGCACTTATTCCACACTTAAAAGATACCTATTGGATTGGCATTGATTATGGGCTGGTTCAACACAGTAAACAACTGGGTATTAACCTTGATCTATTTGAAGCAGGAAGCTATTACAACGAAAACAAGCAACTAGACCAGCTTGATTACTGCATGAAACAACCCTATGACGCAATTATTTTAGGTGCAGTTTCACCGGAGATCCTAAACCATTATCAAGCTAAGACCCACAAGCCAATCATAGGGTTAGTTAACCGTATTGAAAGCAAGCAAGTCGTTAATCAAGTCGGAGTAAATTGGTATCAAATGGGCTACTTTGCAGGGCAATATGTTAGCCAGCACGCTCAAAATCCGAGTACACTTGCGTTACTTACTGGTCCCAAAAGTGTAGGTGGCTCTGATTGGGTTGAGCAAGGAATGCGAGCAGCGCTTGAGCATAGTGAAGTTAAAATTACTGACATTCGCCATCAAGATAATAACCGTGCACTATATCGTGAACAACTAACGTTATTACTCGATAAACAACATCCAAACTATATTGTTGGTAGTGCAGTTGCCATTGAGGCCGCCGTCAGTGCACTAAAGATATTCGTCATCCTAAAATAAGCCTGATTAGTACTTATCTATCACCGAGTATTTTACGTGGTATGCAACGAGGCCGAATTGCACATAGCAATGACGATCAAGTCGTATTACAAGGTAAGCTTGCGGTAGATGTCGCAGTAAAACAACTGCAAACCAATCAAGTTTATGGTGATATTGGCCCCAAAATTCTAGAGTGGAGTATGCCCGCTAAATCACAAAATCAGCTGAAGACCAGTTTAGCTCCCGCTGATTTTTATCCAATTTATCGCGTTACGGCTAATCCTGCACCGCAGCAGAAAACAGATAGCCTTCACCGTGCACAGTAACAAACAGATCAGGCGAGAGCTTATTCCGTAATCGCCTGATAATCACATCAATGGTGCGATCATTAACGTCTTGGTTACGATGACTGGTTTGTTGCATTAAACGATCACGGCTTAATACTTGTTGTGGATGCAATACAAATGCAGTCAACAATTCAAACTCAGCTTTAGTCAGCTTAATGGTTTCTTGATCGCGGCTAAGTTTACGGCTATTAAGCTCTAATCGATAGTTATCAAAGATAATCAGATCATCAGGTTGTGATAACTGATCTACCACGGCTATCTCTGCTTTCTTAACTAATGACATACGCCATAGTAAATTCTTAACTCGAACTAATAACTCACGCAGTTCAAACGGCTTAGTCACATAATCATCGGCGCCCATCTCAAGCCCGATAATCTTATCGATCGCTTCATCTCGGCCTGTCACCAAGATAATGCTACATCTGAACGACTACGAAGTTCACGAGTTAAACTTAATCCGTCAACGCCAGGCAAGTTAATATCAAGCATGACTAAATCAATCTGTTGTCGATTAAACTCATACCACATCTGCTCACCATCAAGTGCTTCTATCACTCGATAGCCTTCTTTTTCAAAATAGCCTTTTAAGCGAGCTCTTATGACCGCTTCATCATCTACTACTAAAACAGTGTATGCCATGCTCTATTGGTTCCACGACAGTTAAAAGTCACATCTTGAGGTATAGTATCAGCAATCCAGATCACAATCTGCAAATGAATTGCTGAATTTAAGTTTTATTTAACAATCTACTGAATCATTGAGCTTAGACAGAATTAATTGATAAGTTCTATCAATTCATGAATCGTTTTTACTGGAGTAATCTTAGCTCCAAGCCCTTCCATCGACTTATGATAATTTCTAAATGGAATAAAAATCTCAGTAAAACCATGCTGGGCTGCTTCTTTAACACGAGGCACACCACTATCAATTGGTCTCACATCACCATTAAGGCTCAACTCTCCCATAATGCAGGTTGTTCTTGGCACCACAAACTCATTTAAACTGCTGAGTAATGCCGTCACTAATGCTAAATCAATACAAGTTTCAGATTCATCGATTTTCAAACCACCAACAATATTAAAAAAAGTGTCATGAAATATCTTAGTCTTGGCATGCTTACGTAAAATACCAGTCAGCATTTTAATCCGGTTCATATTTAGCCCCACGCACACCCGCTGCGGAAACTCGCCTTCTGTTTCAGTGGTTAAGCATTGAATTTCGAGTAATAAATTACGATTACCTTTACGAATACAGGTAATCGCAGATCCTGACGATTCAGTGGTTGAACCTGATAAAAATATCTCACTTGGATTATCGACACTGTTCATACCGCGCTCGGTCATTCTAAAAATACCGACGGTATCAACATCACCAAAACGGTTTTTATTGGCGCGCAAGGTTCTGATTTGACCGTCGTTGGTATCAATATGCAATAACGCGTCAACAATATGTACTAAGGTCTGTGGGCCTGCAATTTCATTGTTTTTATTCACATGTGCGATCAAAAACATGGTGACATTATTTTGTTTACAGTATTGCGTTAAGGCTTGAGCTGCAGTCTTTACTTGTGATGGAGAACCAGGGCTACCATTAGCCAGTTCTGTTGATACCGCTTGAATTGAGTCAATCACCGCAAATTTAATCTTTTTCGCATCAAGCTCTGCAATAATCGCTTCTACACTGGTTTCAGCCATTAAATACAGGTTGTCTTCGTTATAGTTCAGTTTTAAACGATTCACTCGGTTTTTAAACTGAGATAAAGATTCTTCAGCCGTACAGTATAATGACGGCATTAGCTGTGACATACGAGCGACTAAATCAGAAAGTAAGGTTGTCTTACCTGCACCAGGATCACCTGAAATAATATTCACTGAACCTGTCGTTAATCCACCACAGAGTACTCGATCAAGTTCACCTATTTGTGTCAGCATTTTTTCAGCTTCAACAGACTCGACTTCACGCATCTTTTTAGAGCCTGCCGTGACGAGTCCTGCATAGCCTGCACTGCCTGAACGCGCTAACGTAGTGACCGCATTTGTCGCTTTAGGAATCGCAAATTCACTGATCGTATTCCACGCTTTACAACCCGAGCATTGCCCTTGCCAACGCGCAAAATCCATACCGCATTCACTGCATAGATATGCCACTTTTGGAGCTTTAGCCATCTGTATTTAAAATTCCTTATCGATTCAATTTTTGGCAAACTTTACTCTCTAATTTTAGACCTATTTTAGCCACTCTAAAATCAATCTTAATCAAGCCAATAATAAAGATTTAACCATAAAAGCCGATAGTAAAGTCATAGAAAGTGATGTCACAATAGGCTAGCGACCATAGCATTATATTTTCTCGGATTGAAATTAACTGCTATTAGCCGACTAGCGCTATTTTTATATGCTAGCAATATAACACGGATATTAATGACTAAAGGCCTCAAGGAATGATTAATTTAGAACATAAAAATGCCTTAATTGCACAACTCACCCCTTCACTTTTAGCTGAAGATTTTGAGGATATTTTTCAATCTACAACATTTGAAGAAACCAGTGCAGATCGTTTTATTATTCGCTTGGAGCTATTACGACTTGGTCAGCCATGTTACCGCATTATCGACTTAAGAAATGACTCTGACTTGCCTTGTGAGGAGTTTACTCACGCTGAACTCACTCATTTTCTAGACGAACATGCACAAACTGAGTTTGAACAATGCTTAGAGCGATACAGTGACACCTATACTCTTGGAGTATATGAAAGCGTTATTCTTGAACATATGCAGCGTAAACTTGGTAATAACCCCGTTAAAAAGAAGCGCATTAGTAATCATTTTATTCAACCACTGATTTTTGGTAATAAGCCTACCTCAGATGCTAAAGAGTTAACTGAGAAGCTAATCTTTGAAGATCTGCATTTAAACCATACTCCGCAATTGCCACTTTTTGTCAGCCATGACCGCTATTATTCAGTCTCACATATTTTACAAAATGAAACTAATCGCCATTTAGAACATTACTTTTTAGACAAGCATGGCGTCTCACAAATCAACGCGTTTATGAACCATAATCGTTTACAAACCATGATTGATAACCCTGATAATCATGCCGCTCGATTATTTTTATGCTTTACCCATACCACTAGCAAAAACTGTTATTTCTACTCTGCTTCATTGACCGAGTTAGCTAATGACCAGTTGCTGGATCTATTTATGGCGTTTGCCAGTCATAAACACAGCTTTAAAATGATCCGAGTTCATTGTCGCAATATTGATCATGATAAAAGTTATAACGATGCTTTATTACAAGGTCAAAAAGAGACCTATTCAAAAGATACCATTGCCACAATTAACAAATTTAGCCGGTTAGTTACGCTCACAGATATTACCCCAAATAGTCAGTGGTATACCGAAGCAGCAATTAATACCTCTGGTAACGCTAACGACCTCAAACGCTATGCTCAAAACCATATTGCAGCGCAAGAATTACATCAAGGTTATATCAATATCAATGAGCGCCGCCATGAGGCTCGCTATGCATTTAAAACTCAAGTTACTATGCATATTGGCGATCAAGATATTGAAGCACAAACCATTGATATTTCGAGCAAGGGCTTACAACTATTAAGTGATGAAGCGATACAAACCGATCAGCATCAAATTCAAATTAGCTTCCCCGAACTACAACCTCTTGCAGGTAAGGCTTCACTTGATGCACAAGAGTATTTGATTAAACAAATATCTCGTAAAGGTAAGATTTTACATCTTGCTGCAGTAAACAATGTTTCAGAAGACCATCAAGCCTCTAGCTTTTTAAAAAGATTGATCGCGCATAACCAAGATAAACTGTCACGCCTCACAAATCATCAATCAGGTAAAGAGCAGTTAATTGATAGCGCCAAACATCTATTAATGCGTCAACTCAATACGTTACCTTTATTCTTCTCAGGCTCTGCACTTAGAGTGGCTTACGGCGCAACTAACAGTAATCAAAATGCAATTGCGCAACTGTTTAATCGTCGTGTAAATGATGCTCAAAAATTTGAGATGTCAGCATTAACCAACTTACCTAATTGGCAAGCACGGTTAGAAGCACTAACCACCACGCCTGATATTGAACCCTGTATTATTTTTATTAGCCAAGATCAACAAACAGGGATCTTAAACTGTTGCTGGGCCGATCAATTAAATAGTTATCAAGACAAATTAGACTGCATCAGTGAATATCAGCAACAGGGTCAGTTTTACGCCCTGCAACTACGCTGTAATCGTTTATCACATCATGAAATTGAAGATGTTTATGAGGAACAAGCCCAGCGCAATAAAAATAGCATTGAAAACTTAGCAATAATGAAAGAACAAATGGGTCATATATCCGCCCATGGTCTTTTAATTGATATCAGTCATGAAGTGTTACTACTGTTTCCGACGTTAACAAGCTCGAATGGGCCTGATACCAAGACAACAGCTCAATAAAATGATCGGTGGCCGCGTCGGCATGCGTCAATATGCCGGCGTGGTCATAGTCATGTTTATAGCCATGTTGTTTGGCTAATAAAATAAATTCGGCATCTGCTAGGCCACACTCTAACATCGTCCGCTTAACATCATTTTGATGCCCCAATACAGGATCATTCTGCGCAGCATAAAAACGGGCTATCGGCCAATTGACACGCTCACTCTGCCGTAAATAGTCAAAACCATCTTCACTATCAACCCAATCCCCACTTACCCAATCAATACTTTGCAGTAAACAAGCCAGACTTTCATTATCCATACCAAGCTTATAATGCTTGGCGGCAAAGTAATTATGCTTTTTGGCTAATCTAGGTGCGACTTTATTCCAGACGACATCAACCATAAACCATTTTTTTAGTGACCGAGTATAAATACGGCGTTTAGTGGCAAATGTCACTATTGATGCAATATCTGTGGTAATTGCTGGCTGACGCAGTATGGCACTCAGTAACATCACTCCCCCCCATGAATGACCACACCAATGCATTTTTTGCTGAGGATGTCGATGTTGAATAAATTGTTGCACTAGCGGTAAGTGAAATTTAATCACATCTGTTTGAGATGGGTTGTGCCCATCAGCGAGAGCTGGCTTACTTAAGCCTCGTCCTGCACTATCAAGTACATATACGCAAAAGCCAGCCTGTGCTAAGAAGCAAGCTAAACCTTTGCCTGAATCACTATAAAAAACACGCCCATTAGACATACTGCCATGTAACATCAAAATGGGCTCAGCATATAATGCGGTAACTGGTTTGATGAGCCTTAAATGTAACTCATCAATACCACTTTTTATAAACAGTGAGTGCTGCTCAATATCCATATTCGCCCCTGTCACAGTTTGTTATTTATCAGTGCTAGCTAGTTAACAAGCAAATAAGGTAATGCCCGTAAATCAAGTCGTGCAATATGAATACTTGCCGCATTGGCAAGTTTTGGTTTGGCATGATAAGCGATACCTAATCCCGCCGCTTGTACCATAGGTATATCATTAGCCCCATCACCAATGGCAACCGTTTGTGAGTGAGGCAATTGATACTGCATCGCTAATTCTTTCACCACTTGCGCTTTAAACTGCGCGTCAACCACTTGGCCACTGACGGTGCCGAGTAATTTTTGTTGTTCTATATCTAAATGATTAGCAAAGGCATGCTCTAAATTAAGCTTATCTTTTAGATAATTAACAAATGGTGTAAAGCCCCCTGATGCTAATCCGATTTTCCAACCATGTTGTTGTAACTCAGCAACCATGCTGGTTAAACCAGGCATGAGCGGTAAGTCATCGCACACTTGTTGAATAATCTTGGCATCACAGCCTTTAAGCATTGCCACTCTAGCACGTAAACTTTGCTCAAAATCCAATTCACCTTGCATCGCTGTTTCAGTAATGGCGGCAACTTTATCACCCACACCAGCAAGGGCCGCGAGTTCATCAATACATTCAATTTGAATAGCGGTCGAATCCATATCCATCACCAATAATCCCGCTTGCGATAATCGCGGTAAACCTTGATTAATAAAGAACAGTTCAGTTTGTGCTATTAATGAGGCTTGTTGTGTCTGAGATATCGCACTTGAAGTGACCAACTCACAGCACAGTAGGTCTTGATTACGCTCTATGACAGCAATCCCTTGTAAGTTATCAAGGGTCAAAATTAGGTTCTGTAAAGGTAAATTGCATTGCTCTGGTGTCAATAACACACGATAACGATATAACTCAGCTAATGTTTGTTGTTCTTGATAACGACAAATATCGACCAACATATCACTGTAATGTGAACAAGTTTGAGTAAATAGCCAATTAAACAGTGGACTTAGTTGCGACAACATTGTTAATTCATCTCCATCTTTCGGCTTTACCAATAATCAATTATGATTAGATAAATGCATATTATTATTTTGGGTATCAGGTGTTATTGTTAAAAGGGTTAAGAACTCGACAAAAAGTGATTCGAATCTTACAAGTCGGCATTGCAATTGCCCTACTTGTAGGTTTAATCCAGCTTTGGCAAACCAGCCTACTACAAGGTAGCCAGCTTCTAAAGTCCCAAACGCAAAAGATGGCAAGATTATTGGTGCAGCAAACTGCTTATGGCGCTGCACCTGCAATGCAATTGCAAAATGATGAACAATTACAGTGGTTAGCTAACGCATTAGTACGCGATCCCAAAGTAATGGCCGCTATGTTTTATAGCGACAAGGGCCAGCGACTCGCCTTTGCGCAAGATGTTTCTGATGATGATTTAGAAGCGGAATCAGATGAATTAAAGCAACAACTCGCGCCCTACCAAACCTTGGTTGAACCTATTATGCAAGATGGTAAAAACCTAGGCTTTGTTGAAGTAAGACTGGATCCGAAACTGTTCTTTAATGAGATTAAAGAAGCCCACAATATTAATATGCGCCAGCAACAAGTGATGTTGGTTATTGCAGGGTTAATCGGTATGTTGTTATCGCGTTCATTATCATTTAAACGCGCTCACTTTGACCGTCGTAAAGCCAAAATCAAACGTGGCCGCAAAATTCTCGCAAAAGCAGAGAAAGCAGAGAAAGCAGAGAAAGCAGAGAAAGCAGAGAAAGCAGAGAAAGCAGAGAAAGCAGAGAAAAAATAACCGCTTACATAATGACGATATAACAAAAACGGGCCGATTGGCCCGTTTTATTTTAGTCGCAACAATTAACTTATAGTGTAATTGCAGCTTCTAGTGTCATTTCAATCATTTCGTTGAATGTAGTTTGACGCTCATCAGAAGTGGTCTTTTCACCAGTACGGATATGGTCAGATACAGTAACAACACATAATGCTTTAGCACCGTATTCTTTAGCTACGCCATAAAGACCAGCAGCTTCCATTTCAACGCCTAGTACGTCCATTCTTTCCATTACGTCAAACATTTCAGCGTCTGGCGTGTAGAAAAGATCTGCAGAGTAAACGTTACCTACACGGATTTTAGTACCGCGAGCTTTAGCAGAATCAACCACTGCGCTTAATAGGTCATAGTCAGCGATAGCTGCAAAGTCATGGCCTTTGAAACGAGTACGGTTAACGACTGAATCAGTACAAGCACCCATACCAATAATTACGTCACGTACTTTAACGTCAGTGCTGATTGCACCACAAGTACCAACGCGGATTAGGTTCTTAACACCGTAGTCTTTGATTAACTCTGTTGCATAGATAGAGCAAGATGGGATACCCATGCCTGAACCCATAACAGAGATACGAGTACCTTTGTAAGTACCAGTGTAACCTAGCATGTTACGAACATCAGTTACCTGCTCAACATTCTCCAGGAACGTTTCAGCAATGTATTTTGCACGTAGTGGATCACCTGGGAATAGCACTGTATCAGCAAATGCGCCATCAACTGCATTAATGTGTGGTGTAGCCATCGAATAAACCCCTGTATATTTTTATATATTGTTAATCTGAGCTTGAGTTTGTTCAAACTCAGATTATTTGTAGCGGCTAAAAATGCCGCCAAAATTCAATTATTTTAAGAACGACTCGCCATAATCCATCGGACTAAGATCAAAATAATGTGCGATAGATTGTCCCATATCGGCAAACGATGAACGCTTACCTAAAGAACCTGCCGCCAAACCTGCACCAAATGCTAATACAGGTACATGTTCACGAGTATGATCACTGCCAGGCCAAGTTGGGTCACAACCATGATCTGCCGTTAAAATTAATAAATCATTATCGTCTAACAAAGCTAGCAACTCTGGTAGTCGAGCATCAAAATACTCTAACCCTTTAGCGTAACCAGCAACATCACGGCGATGACCATAATGAGAGTCGAAATCAACAAAGTTAGTGAATACGATTGTATTATCACCCGCTTGCTTAATTTCAGCTAAGGTTGCATCAAATAACGCTTGTAAACCTGTCGCCTTCACCTTCTTAGTGATACCACAGTGCGCATAAATATCAGAGATTTTACCCACACTGACCACTTGTCCACCGGCATCAGATAATTTTTCTAATACTGTTTTTGCTGGCGGCTCAACGGCGTAGTCACGACGGTTACCTGTACGCTCAAATGATTTAGCATCAGCGCCTACAAATGGACGCGCAATCACACGACCAATATTATAAGGCTCTAACTCTTCACGAGCGATTTCACATAAACGATATAGGTTTTCTAGCCCAAAAGTCTCTTCATGACAAGCAATTTGGAACACAGAGTCTGCAGATGTATAAAAAATCGGCATTCCGCTGCGCATATGCTCTTCACCAAGCTCTTCAAGGATAACCGTACCCGATGAGTGACAGTTACCTAAGAAGCCCGATAAGTTTGCACGCGCTAAAATTTTATCCGTTAACTCTTTAGGGAATGAGTTGGTTTTATCACTGAAATAGCCCCACTCAAATAACACAGGGACACCAGCCATTTCCCAGTGACCACTTGGAGTATCTTTACCAGAACTTAATTCAGCTGCGTGACCATAAGCACCAATAACATCAATATCACCATTAAAGCCAGCAGCAAAACTACCAGTACTTTCTTGCGCAGCGTGAGCTAAACCCAAACTAGCTAAATGCGGGATATTTAAAGGACCTTGACGGCCAATATCAGCTTTACCTTCAGCACATGCTTTCGCAATGCTACCAAAAGTATCAGCACCTACGTCACCAAACTTAACGGCATCATGCTTGCGCCGATACCGAAAGAATCTAGCATTAAAATAATGGTACGTTTCATATCTATACTCCCCTAGAGATCTTGCTCGCGAATATAACGATAAATCTCAGGTGTTTTCTCAGACTTGATATCATCAATCACAATGGCAGATTTAACTGCACGTGCTGCTTCTTCAAATCCTGCTTCAGTTTGCGCATGAATATATGCTAATGGTGTATCAGGCGTAATCTGATCGCCTAGCGCACACACTTTAGATAGACCCACACTATAATCTAATGGATCGCCCGGTTTACGGCGGCCACCACCTAAGGTAACCACGGCTAAACCTAGTTGGCGAGTATCCATGCTATGGGCGAAACCTGTTTGTTCTGCAAATACAGGTCTTACAATTTTAGCTTCTGGTAAATATAAACCATAATTTTCAACAAAATCTGTTGGGCCACCTAGGCCTGCAACCATTTTACCAAAAATTTCAGCTGCGCGGCCGTTATCGAGTACCTGATTAAGCTTATTTCTAGCATCGCTTTCATTCGTGGCTAAGCCACCTAATACTAGCATTTCAGCGCAAAGTCCCATGGTCACTTCGTACAAACGAGGATTTCGGTATGCGCCAGTTAAAAAGTCAATCGCCTCTTTAACTTCAATACCATTACCTGCACATGAGGCAAGTACCTGATTCATATCTGTCAATAATGCGGTAGTTTTAGTTCCTGCACCATTTGCAACTGCGGTAATACTACGAGCTAATTGTTCTGATGCATCGTAAGTAGGCATAAATGCACCACTACCCACTTTCACATCCATCACTAGCGCATCAAGACCTGCTGCTAATTTTTTAGAAAGAATAGAAGCGGTAATCAGTGGGATTGATTCAACTGTAGCAGTATTATCACGGATGGAATAAAAACGTTTGTCAGCAGGAACAAGATCGCCCGTTTGACCAATAATGGCAACACCGACCTCTTTTACAACTTTACGAAACAGTTCGCTTGAAGGCTCTGTTTGATAGCCTGGAATAGCATCAAACTTATCAAGTGTGCCACCAGTGTGGCCCAAGCCACGGCCTGAAATCATTGGCACATAACCACCACAAGCGGCAGCCATAGGGCCTAACATTAAGCTAATAACATCACCAACACCGCCAGTACTATGCTTGTCAATCACCGGGCCATTTAAGTCAAGTGATTGCCAATTTAACACAGTACCTGAATCACGCATTGCAGTTGTCAGTGCAATCCGCTCATCCATGTTCATATCATTAAAAAAAACCGCCATACCAAATGCTGCAATCTGTCCTTCAGATACACTTTGGTCTGTAATGCCTTTAACAAAGAATTGGATTTCTTGTTCAGATAACGCTAAACCATCGCGTTTTTTACGGATGATCTCTTGTGCTAGAAACATGATAACGCCTCCAATCATAGACACTGATAATAATTTGTCAGTGTCTATTTTTGTAGTGAAACATCAGAACTGATGTAATATTTTTACCTATACTAGACAAGTTCTGCTGTAATCAAATTGATCAGGTTCACAAATATGGGCTAAATTAGTAACCTTGGCTGGCTGCTGGAGCGTCACTTAATTCCAGAGTGTGTAATAAACTTGCAAGTAGGCTAGAAGCACCGAAACGGAAAGTGCGTTGGCTAACCCAATCGTCACCTAAAATACGCTCAGCGGTATTTAAAAATAGTGCTGCTTGCTCAGCATCACGTACGCCGCCAGCTGGCTTAAAACCTACTTCGCGATTCTTTTCGCTGATCACTGTCATCATGATTTCAGCCGCTTCAATGGTTGCATTAACAGGTACTTTACCTGTTGAAGTCTTAATAAAGTCTGCACCCGCATCAATGGCAATTTCAGATGCACGGCGAATTAATGCCGCATCTTTTAGCTCGCCTGATTCGATGATTACTTTTAATAATACGTCAGCACCACACTCTTCTTTACATGCTTTAACTAACTCGAAACCAACAGTTTCATTGCCAGCCATTAACGCACGGTATGGGAATACCACGTCAACTTCGTCTGCGCCATAAGCAACAGCTGCACGAGTTTCTAATACTGCAATCGCAATATCATCATTACCATGTGGGAAGTTAGTTACTGTTGCGATCTTAATATCGTCACAGCCCATCTCTTCCAATGTTTTACGTGCAATAGGAATAAAGCGTGGATAAATACAGATAGCTGCAGTGTGACCAGCGGCAGTATTCGCTTTGTGGCAAAGCTCAATCACTTTTTGATCTGTATCGTCATCATTTAAGGTGGTTAAATCCATTAAATTGATTGCGCGTTGTGCAGCTTGTTTTAAATCACTCATAGTTCTCTCCGAGACATCATTAATTTAATCAAAAATATGTCGTTAGCAGCACCGGTTAGCAGGCGTGAATTATGATAATTATTGTGGCCGGGCCTTCTGGATAATGCCATCTCTGATTGAGTAGATATGGTGCTACTCAAACAAGATTTCAAGTATCACGACTTGAATCCTTGAAGACCGGAAAGGAAATGCAAAAGCATCGACCTTACCGCGAAAAATCCTTTTTAGCGCGAGGTTGTCATCAATCAAGACGACAGCTGTAAACAATTAACTAAACTGGCTAATTAGAACCAACTTAACTAATGATTTAGGGTTATATCTTATATCTGACCAAAACACAAAGAGCAACGATAATTCGTTGCTCTTTTATCACACTCTTACAAATTAGAACTTGTAAGTAGCTGCGAAGTAGTGGCTGATACCTGAAGATTCTAGGCCTGTAGCACCATCATCTTTAAGTAGGTATACATCTTTGTATGCCTTCAGACCATAACCAAGCGCGAAACGCTGAGTGTGCCAGTAAAGACCTGCGAATGCAGCGCCACCGTTAGCAGTCTTAACTTGCTCACCAGTATCAGTGTAGATTGCGTCTGCACCGAACTGCCAATCAACATAACCTTGGAACGATAGGAATGAACCATTATCGAAGTTATAGAATGGCTTGAACCAGTTAGCAGAGAACTGGTAACCGTTCCACTCTTTAGTGTTTAGGTCATATAAACCGTAGATGTTCATACCAGTCTTACCTAACCAAGGCACTTCAACATCAGCACCCACACCCCAGAAAGAGTTGTTTACATCGTCAGAACCACCGCTCCAGTTAAATAGAGTAGAGAAGTAAACTTCTTTAACTGGGCCGAAAGATAAGTCTTTACCTGTTAACGCATCGATAGAGATACGTGGCGCAAACTTCATAAACATTTTAGGAGCGCCTTTCTTATCGCTCGAATCACGCTCAGATGGGTTGAATACGTCTACATAACCGTATAGATCGAAAATGCCAGAACGACCGCCAAATTCCATCTCTAAGTAGTCATGACCACTACGAGCATCAGCTGGGCGAGGTAGCTCTTTTAACGCATACATGTAGTTGAAGTTAATCCACTTGTAATCACCAGCATGGATATCATCACCGCGATCAGCTGCGAATGCAGGTGCAGACATAGTTGCTGCAATAGCTGTAGCAGCTAGAGCGAAAGTTTTAACATTTTTCATCATCAACCCCGTTGTAGGTATTGTTACTGTTTGCATATTTGTAAACAGCGTTTTTTAATTTCGAGCGCATTTTACCTATTCTTTTTAAAATCTCAAGAATTTTAGATAAAAGTGTGATCGACTATAATTAATTTTGAAAATGGTCTAAATATCAATACAAAACACTTACTTAGCGAATTTTGGAAAAACAAAACCCTAGCAGATCCAACTCAGTATCCGCTAACTAAACACTCTGTAATACAACGATATAACTATGGGAAAACGGCTGATTTAACCAAAGCTTGCTGCTACATAGTAGCAACAAGCTTTGTCACACATTATTACGCTAGTGCTAAGAATAGACCAGCTAGTGTTGCGCTCATCAAGTTAGCTAAAGAACCGGCGATAACCGCACGGATACCAAGCTTAGCAAGATCTGAACGACGGTTCGGTGCCATTGCACCTAGACCACCAAGCAGAATCGCAATAGATGATAAGTTAGCAAAACCACAAAGTGCGAATGAAATGATTGCTTGAGTACGTGCTGACATTGGTAAGCCAGTTTCAGCTACACATAACGGCAGAGTATCTTTAACCACTTTAGCCACATCAGTAGTACATGCAGAAACTGCACCTTCAACTACAGGGTGGATATATGGTGCAAAGTTTAAGTAAGCAACGAATTCGTTAACAACGATCTTCTGACCGATGAAAGAACCTGCTACTAAAGCTTCATTCCAAGGTACACCGATTAAATATGCTAATGGCATAAATAGGTAACCTAGAATTAATTCTAGTGTGATATGAGGGTAACCTACCCAACCACCGATACCACCAATGATACCGTTTACCATGGCGATTAAGCTACGAATGCAAGAAGCATTGCACCAACGTTAAGTGCTAGGTGCATACCAGATGAAGCACCAGCTGCCGCTGCGTCTAATACGTTAGCAGGCTTTTCTGGATCTTCTGGCAACTCATCCATATCGTTCTTAGCAGCTTCAGTTTCAGGGTGCATCAGTTTAGCCATTAATAGACCACCTGGTGCTGCCATGAATGATGCGGCAACTAAGTACTCAATAGGTACACCCATCTGCGCATAACCCGCTAGTACAGAACCAGCGATAGATGCTAAACCACCCACCATGATAGCGAATAGCTCAGATTGAGTCATAGTAGGAATAAATGGACGTACTACTAGAGGCGCCTCAGTTTGACCTACGAAGATGTTTGCTGTTGCAGACATTGACTCTGTACGGCTTGTGCCAAGTGCTTTTTGTAGACCACCGCCAATAATGCGGATAACCCACTGCATCACACCTAGATAATACAGAACTGCGATTAGAGAAGAGAAGAAAACGATAACAGGCAGTACGTTTACGGCAAAAATAAAGCCAACTTTGAAGTTAGCTAAATCACCGAATACGAAACTAATACCATTTTGCGCATAACCAATGACACTTGATACGCCATCAGACACACTCTTTAGAATGTCTTTACCGACTGGCACATATAAAACGAAGCCACCAAAAGCAGCCTGAATTGCAAGTGCACCGCCTACCGTACGAATGCTAATTGCTTTTTTGTTATTTGATAACAAGAAACCAATCGCAAGCAGGGTAACCACCCCCACTAAACTCATTACAATTTCCATTAACCATCACCCTATTGTTAACGTTTTTTATTTATGTTGTTAACCAACCTTTTTTCCGCAGCAGATTATACCTTAGGGTCAGATGAAAATCGCTACCTTGATCGACATTTTGAGTACTAGCTAACAAACAAAAATTAAATATTAATAATAGGTTTTTATACGTTCTAACTAAATATCTTAATAGACAGTGTGTTGCACCAACAATAATCAATACTGTTTTATTTTAAGGACAATTAAAAATGATGTAATTTAACTAAAAAAGTTTCATTTTTAGAGAAAAATAGTATTTATAGGAAGCTAAACCACTGTAAGTTAGTCGCATATGCTATCAATTTTGTTATGAATACAGTCCAAATTACAAAATTGCAATATTCACAACGTGTTCAAAAAACGATCACAATACGCCATTAATTTGGCTTCTACTGAGTGTTAAATAACAATTTAACGACTAACCAAGTGATTTAGAGGAAATAAACTTATAGATGTTAAATAAATATTAACTATATTATTTAATGAGCGAGTATTGGAGCTTAATAATTAGATTAAATCTATCGAAAATAACATACGACAGTTCTTCATTAATTGCCGGCTAACGGCTAAGACAGTTTCTTGTCGTAATTGTGCAATCTCATCAATCACAGTCACTAACGTCATTGGCGTATTACGATCATAACCTAACTGTTTGGGGGTCATTGCTGGTGAATCAGTTTCCATGACAAAACTGGTTAATGGAAGCTCTTGCACACAGTGCCTTAATTTCTTTGCATTAGCTTCGCAAACTAAGCCACCAATACCTAACTTAAAGCCAAGCTTAATGTATTGTCTTGCCACCTCAATACTGCCACTAAAGCCGTGAATCACACCAGCTTGAGGTAAATTTGCCTCAGTTAATATTGCAATCATATCTGCATGAGCTCTCACACAATGCAAAATAATGGGTAGCTGCAGCTGTTTCGCCAGCACTATTTGTGCCGTTAAATATTGTAATTGCAGCTGATAATTAGTTTGCGATAACTTATCTAATCCCGCTTCACCAATAGCAATAAAATAGCGATTATCTCGCTCCAATTGACATATCTCTGTTAGCGCAGCTAATGCTTGAGATAAATCATCAGGACAAAACCAAGGATGAATACCTAACGCAAAATATTGCTGATATTGCTTGGCAACGGCTAATTGCTTAAGCCAATGACGAGGCGATACTGCGGGCAGCAGACAACCGCTAATACCATGTTGCTGCATTTGCAGTAATAACTCTGCTCTATCAATATCAAACTCTGTAAAATCAAGGTGAGCATGGGTATCAAATAGTTTCATGGTATTCACTTATTATAAGCAATAAAAAAGGCGGAAAATCCGCCTTTAATCATAATCTGCTGAAGCGCTTAAACCAAGAGCTTAGTTTTCACGAGTCTTAGCAAACTGAACTTCTGGATAACGTTCCATGGATAAATTCAGGTTGACATAAGTTGGTGCAATATACGTTAAATTATCGCCACCATCTAATGCTAAATTAGTACTGCACTTACGGCGGAAATCTTCTAATTTACGTTCGTCATCACAGTATACCCAACGGGCAGTTGCTACGTTTACATGTTCATAAATCGCTTCAACGTTATATTCAGACTTTAAACGACCTACAACCACTTCAAACTGCAGTACACCTACGGCACCCACAATAAGATCGTTGTTATCTAATGGTCTAAATAACTGCACCGCACCTTCTTCTGAAAGCTGAACTAAGCCTTTAAGCAACTGTTTTTGCTTTAATGGATCTTTCAAACGAATACGACGGAACATTTCTGGTGCGAAGTTAGGGATACCACTAAAGCGTAACTTCTCACCTTGAGTGAAGGTATCACCAATACGAATGGTACCGTGATTATGTAAACCAATAATATCGCCCGGATATGCAGCTTCTGCACGATTACGATCACCCGCCATAAAGGTTAAAGCGTCACTAACGTTAACGTCTTTACCAATACGTACGTGATGCATTTTCATGCCTTGCTCATAACGACCAGAACAAATTCGCATAAAAGCAACACGGTCACGGTGTTTAGGATCCATATTTGCTTGGATCTTAAATACAAAACCAGTGAATTTAGGCTCTTCAGGCTCAACCACTCGGGTTTCTGTTTCACGTGCTTGTGGTTTTGGCGCCCACTCAACAACCCCATCAAGAATATGATCAACACCAAAGTTACCTAGCGCGGTACCGAAAAACACAGGCGTTAATTCACCGCTAAGGAACTGCTCAAGATTAAACTCATGCGCTGCGCCAACTACTAATTCCATCTCGTCACGTAGGTCAGCTGCATAGCTACCAATCGCATCATCTAACTCAGGGTTATCTAAGCCCTTAATGATACGAGAATCTTGAATTGTATGACCCATACCACCTTGATAAAGGATCACTTCATCACGCAGCAAATGGTACACACCTTTAAACTCTTTACCCGCACCAATAGGCCAAGTAATCGGAGCACAGGCAATGTTTAATACTTCTTCAACTTCATCCATTAACTCAATTGGATCACGAATATCGCGGTCTAATTTGTTCATAAAAGTCACGATTGGCGTATCACGCAAACGTGTCACTTCCATCAACTTAATCGTACGATCTTCTACACCTTTAGCGGAGTCGATTACCATTAGACATGAGTCAACTGCCGTTAATGTACGATAAGTATCTTCAGAGAAGTCTTCGTGACCAGGTGTATCCAATAGGTTGACTAAAGCGTCATGATATGGAAATTGCATTACCGAGGTAGTAATAGAAATACCACGATCTTTTTCCATTTCCATCCAGTCAGATTTCGCATGTTGGCCTGACTTTTTACCCTTTACCGTACCCGCTTTTTGTAGCGCGTTTCCGAATAATAATACTTTTTCGGTAATGGTAGTTTTACCCGCATCGGGGTGAGATATGATGGCAAACGTTCTGCGCTTGTCTACCTCTGGTTTGTAACCTGACATGGCTTACCTGTATACACTTATCGCATTAAAAAAGGCGCAAATTATAGCGCCTATCCACCAACATAGCTAGGCTATCTAACGCACTACTGCTTTATCTCTGTATTTAATGCGGTAGATGCTGATTGACTCTGCTCGTTTAATAGCTGCTTTAATTCAAGACTGGCGTAGCGATGTTCGACATAATCATAAATATTGGTCGCTAATGCTAAACGATAGTAAGTCTCAGCTTGTGATATTTGACCTTGTTGCTGCACCTGTTTAGCCATATAAAAATAGGCCTCACATAAACGTTCTGCATATTGCTCAGGATATTCCAAATCTTGCTTAGCAAGCGCAATAAGTTCCCCTGCGGTAAGGTGCCCTAAACTGTAATCGACTAAATCCGTAGGCCATTGATTCGCTTTTAGCTTAGTACGATTAAACTGCAATCTTAGGCTGGCTTCTGCGGGGGATAATTTCTCTTCTGCAAAATAGAGCCATAATGCACGATAGCCATCTTCAGGCGCGAGCAAATAAAATTGCTCTAAATCCTGTACTGCTAACTGATAACGCTCACCGTAGTAAAGCGCAATACCGCGGTTTAAATAACCGTATGAATAATCAGGAGCTAATTCAAGCACGGCATCAAATGCTTCATAAGCACGCTCATATTCACCAGCTTGAGTATCATAAATACCTAAATAGTTATAAACATCAGCAATTTTAGGATCGAGTTTAAGCGCTTGATGAAAATCAATACGACTCAACGTCGTTAATCCAAATCTGTCATAAATCACACCACGGTCATAATGAAAACGAGCCCGCTGCTCATCTTTAAGCTCCATGCTCGATAAGATTTGATCTAACTTGGCTAAGGTAATTTCAAGCTTTTGTGAAGGGACTAATGGTGCCACTAGAATTTTGCCATCAACAACTTGTTGTTCCGCTGTAGAGACACACGCAGTATTTAATAGGCCAGAACCTACTAATAATAACGATATCGCAAACTTCTTTTTTATCATTCGTGGTCAAATCCTTATTTATCTACAACATAGCGTGGCTGGCATTTATCACCACAATATATTAACGATAGCATCCACTATCGATTCTGTATAGCTTACTAATTTTAATAACTAAATATTTAAGCTATCGGTAAATAAATGATACAAAAAAGGAGACCTAAGGTCTCCTTTCAATAACGCAATTAAGCGGACAAATTATTCAGCAGCTGGTGCTGACTCTTCTGCTTTAGGTTGTGCTTCTTTAATAGAAAGACGCACACGACCTTGACGATCCACTTCCATTACCTTAACGGTAACTTCTTGGTTAAGTTGTAGATGATCAGATACGTTAGCAACACGCTCATCACTGATTTGAGAGATATGAACTAGACCATCTTTACCTGGTAGGATATTAACGAATGCGCCGAAATCAACGATACGCATAACCTTACCAGTGTAGATACGACCCACTTCAACTTCTGCAGTGATCTCTTCGATACGACGGATAGCTTCTTTAGTTGCTTCAGCGCTTGCAGAAGCAATCTTAACAGTACCGTCATCTTCAAGTTCGATAGTAGTGCCAGTCTCTTCAGTAAGTGCACGAATTGTAGCACCACCTTTACCAATCACATCACGGATCTTCTCAGGGTTGATCTTCATGGTTGTGATACGAGGAGCATGGTCAGAGATATCGTCACGGTGTGCGCCGATAGCAGAATCCATTACGTTAAGGATATGAACGCGCGCGCCATATGCTTGTTGTAATGCAATTTCCATAATCTCTTTAGTGATACCTTCGATCTTGATATCCATCTGCAATGCAGTAATACCGTCGCGAGTACCAGCAACTTTAAAGTCCATATCACCTAAGTGATCTTCATCACCTAGAATGTCTGAAAGAACAACGAAGTCGTTACCTTCTTTAACAAGACCCATTGCGATACCAGCAACAGAAGTCTTGATTGGTACACCCGCATCCATAAGTGCTAGTGAAGTACCACAAACAGAAGCCATTGAGCTTGAACCGTTTGATTCAGTAATTTCAGATACTACACGTACAGAATATGGGAATCTTCAGCAGAAGGCATAACTGCGTTAATACCGCGCCATGCTAACTTACCGTGACCAATTTCACGACGCTTAGGTGAACCCACCATACCAGTTTCACCTACTGAGTATGGAGGGAAGTTGTAGTGAAGCATAAAGCGGTTAGTACGCTCGCCCATGATGCTGTCAACTTTCTGTGCATCACGCTCAGTACCTAGAGTACAAGTCACTAACGCTTGAGTCTCACCACGAGTAAATAGTGCGCTACCATGAGTACGTGGTAATACGCCAGCCATTACGTTTAATGCACGGATCATATCTGGTTCACGACCATCGATACGTGGCATACCAGCAATAATACGATTACGTACTACGCTCTTTTCTAAGCTACCAATTAACTTATCAATTTCACGTAAATCTAATTCACCGTTTGCTTCAACTAGTTTAGCGATTGTCGCCTTCTTTAGTTCAACAACAGCGTCACGACGTTCATGTTTTGCTGTAATTTGGTAAGCTTCTGTGAAACCCGCTTCTGCAAGATCTTTGATTTGAGCAACTAGATCTTGATCTTTAACTGGAGCAGTCCAATCCCAAGTAGGCTTGCCAGCTTCAGCTTTAAATTCAGCAATAGCATTTACAACTACTTGCTGTTGCTCATGACCATAAACTACCGCGCCTAGCATCACTTCTTCTGGAAGCGCTTTTGCTTCTGACTCTACCATTAATACAGCAGCTTCAGTACCAGCAACAACTAGGTCTAATGTGCTATCAACTAACTGGTCAACAGTTGGGTTTAATGCATATTCGCCGTTGATATAACCAACACGAGCAGCACCTAGTGGACCATTGAATGGAATACCAGAAATTGCTAACGCAGCAGAAGTACCAATCATAGAAACGATATCTGGCTCGATTTGCGGATCAACAGATACTACAGTGATGATAACTTGAACTTCGTTAGTGAAGCCGTTCGGGAATAATGGACGGATTGGACGGTCAATTAAACGTGCGATTAATGTTTCGCCTTCAGAAGGACGACCTTCACGCTTAAAGAAACCACCTGGGATTTTACCGGCAGCGTAAGTTTTTTCCTGATAGTTCACAGTCAGAGGGAAAAAGTCACGTGTCACGTCTGCTTCTTTTTTACCTACAACTGTAACTAATACGGTTGTATCGCCCATGCTTGCTAGAACTGCAGCATCAGCTTGACGCGCAATGACACCCGTTTCTAGAGTGACTGTATGTTGACCATACTCAAAACTTTTTACTATTGGATTCACGTGACCCATTCCTTAATTAATGACCTTGAATTTTCGCAGTAAGTATACTGCATTTGGCTAGTCAAATTAAAGAGAAGAGCACGCTCGCTCACATAAATTTCATAAATTCGATATTTATAATGAGTTAAAAACGAAAAAAGGAGGCAAAAGCCTCCTTTTCAAAAACCAAATTTGCTATTAACGGCGTAGGCCTAGCTTTTGGATTAGCGCAGTGTAGCGAACTACTTCTGTACGCTTTAGATAAGCAAGAAGCTTACGACGTGAGCTAACCATGCGTAGAAGACCACGACGTGAGTGGTGATCGTGCTTGTGCTCTTTGAAGTGACCTTGTAGGTGGTTGATTTGTGCAGTTAACAATGCAACCTGAACTTCTGTTGAACCAGTGTCGTTTTCACAACGGCCGAATTCAGCCAAGATCTGTGCTTTTACTTCAGTACTTAGTGACATACTTATCTCCAAAAAATTAAATTAACCTTTAGCCGATCACTAACTCAGCCAAAGAGGCGCGACATTCTAACTATTTTGAGCTAGAACCGCAATGCTAACAGCTAACAAAATTAACCTTGAGGTTAATTAACCTTATGCTGCTGGCTCATCATGTAATACCACTAAGCGTTTTGGTGCTAATAACCCATTGTCATTCATCATGCCAATACCAACAAACTTGTGTGAGTCACCTAGAGTGATACGCACAAGTTGGTCGGGTACAAGGCCTGGTGCTTGCAATGCTTGACCTTGCATCAATGCAGTCGTCATCGCATCAGGTAAGTTAACCTCAGGAAAATCTGCCACAGCAGTATCCATTGGTAACAATAACGGGTCTAGCAATTCACGCGGTGGCACTTCATCACGATGTGCTTGTTCAAGTAAGGCTTCAAGTTGCGCCAGTGTCACCATTTTTTCATATGGATAAACAGCAACTTGAGTTCGGCGTAACATGATCACATGTGCACCACAACCTAACATTTCACCTAAATCGTCAATAATAGAACGAATATAAGTGCCTTTTGAACAATGAATATCAAGTGTCAGTTCATCACCTTCTAAACCGATATAATTCAGTTCAAAAACAGTGATAGGACGTGCTTCACGAGGAACTTCAATACCTTCACGCGCATATTTGTATAAAGGCTGACCTTGATACTTTAACGCAGAAAACATTGATGGCACTTGCATGGTATCACCACGAAAATGCTCTAGTGCGGTTTGCAGCTGTTCATCAGTAAAGGTTAACGGCCGAGTTTGTACCACTTCGCCATCAGAGTCACTAGTATCAGTACGAACTCCAAGTTTAGCCGTCACTAAGTAACGTTTATCAGCATCAAGTAGATGCTGCGAAAACTTAGTCGCTTCGCCTAAACAGACAGGTAACATACCGGTTGCTAATGGATCTAATGCGCCAGTGTGGCCTGCTTTAGCTGCGTTATAAATTCGCTTTACTCGTTGTAGAGCAAAGTTAGAACTCATACCCGTGTCTTTATCAAGCAACACGATACCATCAATCAAACGACCTTTTGGACGACGAGCCATTACTCATCACCCTCTTTTTTGTCATCGCTATCAGCAACACCAAACTGCTTCTGTTTTGCTTCATCGTTGCTAATCACTTGACTTACAAGGTTAGACATACGCATACCTTCAGCCAACGAGCTGTCATAAACAAAACGCAATTCAGGCATTACACGTAACTTCATACGACCAGCCACTAATGTACGAACATAAGGTGCTGCAATTTCTAATGCTGCAAGCTTCTGTTTTAGTAGTTCAGGTTGATCTTCAAAGAAGGTTACGAAAACTTTGGCATAACTTAAATCACGAGAAACTTCTACGTCATTTACCGTTACCATGCCGATACGAGGATCTTTAATATCACGTTGTAATACCTGAGCCAGCTCTTGTTGAAGTTGCTGTCCGATACGACGTGTACGACCAAATTCTCTTGCCATAATAATCACCAAGGGCGGCCTGAGCCGCCCTTTTTAAATGTTACAGTGTACGAGCGATTTCAACTGTTTCGAATACTTCGATTTGGTCGCCTACGCGAACATCGTTGTAGTTCTTAACACCGATACCACATTCCATACCGTTACGTACTTCAGCCATGTCGTCTTTAAAGCGACGTAATGACTCTAACTCACCTTCGTAGATAACTACGTTTTCGCGAAGTACGCGGATTGGTGCGCTACGCTTAACGATACCTTCAGTCACCATACAGCCAGCGATTGCGCCAAGCTTAGGAGACTTAAATACGTCACGAACTTCAGCAAGACCAATGATCTGTTGCTTAAATTCAGGAGCAAGCATACCGCTCATTGCTGAACGAACTTCGTCGATTAGGTCGTAGATTACGCTGTAGTAACGTAAATCAACGCTTTCTGCGTCAATAGTCTTACGCGCCTGTGCATCAGCACGAACGTTAAAGCCGACCATAATTGCGTTAGAAGCTGCTGCTAGAGTTGCATCAGTTTCAGTTAATGCGCCTACGCCACGAGCAATAATGTTCACTTTAACTTCATCTGTAGAAAGTTTAGTTAAAGAATCACAAATTGCTTCTAATGAACCTTGAACGTCAGCTTTTAGCACGATGTTAAGTTCTTGAACTTCGCCTTCAGTCATGTTGGCAAACATGTTCTCTAGCTTAGCTTTCTGCTGGCGAGCTAGTTTAACATCACGGAACTTACCTTGACGGTATAGTGCTACTTCACGCGCTTTACGCTCATCACGTACAACAGTCGCTTCGTCACCCGCTGATGGCACACCAGAAAGACCTAAGATCTCAACTGGAATTGAAGGACCCGCTTCAGTGATTGACTTACCGTTCTCATCTTTCATTGCACGGATTTTACCGTACTCAAGACCACATAGAACGATATCACCTTGACGTAATGTACCTTCTTGAACCAATACAGTTGCTACAGGACCACGGCCCTTGTCTAGCTTAGATTCGATAACAACACCCGCTGCCATACCATCTTTAACTGCTTTAAGCTCTAGTACTTCAGCTTGTAGAAGAATGCCTTCTAATAGCTCATCGATACCTTGACCAGTTTTAGCTGAAACGTAAACAAACATGTTGTCTCCGCCCCAATCTTCAGACATTACGCCGTGCTGTGATAATTCACTCTTAACACGTTCAATATCTGCTTCTGGCTTATCCATCTTGTTCACAGCTACGATTAGCGGTACGTTACCTGCTTTAGCGTGCTGGATTGCTTCGATAGTCTGTGGCATTACACCATCATCTGCAGCAACAACAAGAATTACGATATCAGTTGCTTTCGCACCACGAGCACGCATTGCAGTAAATGCTGCGTGACCTGGAGTATCTAAGAAAGTGATGATGCCGCCTTCAGTCTCAACATGGTATGCACCAATATGCTGAGTAATACCACCGGCTTCGCCAGCTGCTACTTTAGCGCGACGAATGTAGTCAAGTAATGAAGTCTTACCGTGGTCAACGTGACCCATGATAGTTACTACTGGCGCACGAGGCTCCAATTTCACAGTATCATCATCACGATCTAACAGTACTTGATGCTCAAGTTCGTTATCACGAATAAGCACTACTTTATGACCCATTTCTTCTGCAACCATCTGAGCAGTTTCTTGATCAAGCACTTGGTTAATAGTAACCATTGAGCCCATCTTCATCATCTGCTTAATGATTTCAGTCGCTTTAACTGCCATTTTCTGTGCTAATTCAGCAACAGTAACTGTTTCGCCAATACGAATATCGCGGTTAACAGCAGCAACAGGCTTGTTAAAGCCATGAGCCATTGACTCTGGAGCTGTTGAACGGTTACGAGTTTGCTTTTCACGGCGAGCGTCTTTACCACCACGCTTCTTGATGCCGCCTTTGTTACGAGCACGACGACCGCGCTTTTCAGCATCAGCATCAGAACTATCTTCAGCAGCACGAGCTACTTTAGATGTAGTAACGTGGTGGTCACTTTTCTTTTCAGCTTCTAAACGTTGGCGTTCTTCATCAGCCCAACGCTTTTCATTTTCTTCAGCAAGACGACGAGCTTCAGCAGCAGCTTTTACTGCTTCTTCATCTGTCTTACGTTGTGCTTGTTGTTCTTGAGCAGCTTTAATACGTTCTGCTTCTGCTTTAGCTGCTTCAATTTCAGCTTGGTTCGCTACTGAACCTTTGTCGTTAGTCGCTTTATTTGCCACTTCGGATTCCCGTTTTGCTTTGGCTTTTGCTTCAGCTTTCGCTTTTGCGTCTACGGCAGCTTTTTCTTTCGCTGCTTTTGCCTCTGCCTCGGCTTTAGCTTGTGCTTCTGCCTTGGCTTGTGCTTCAGCCTTTAATTTCGCTTCTGCCTCTGCTTGCACTTGTGCGGCAGCTTTGGCTTCCTGTTCGGCTTTCAATGCCGCTTCGTTAACATCTTGTTTAACGAAGGTGCGCTTTTTGCGCACTTCCACTTTAACATCTTTCGATTGCCCGCCATTTCCAGCAATACTGAGTGTCGATACCGACTTGCGTTGTAGTGTCATTTTAGTTGGCACTACATCGCCACCGTGTTGCTTTTTAAGATAGCCAAGCAGTTCAGCTTTTTCAGCTTCAGAGACCAAATCGGAGCGAGTTTTCTTAATACCAATGTTAGAAAACTGTTCTATTAGACGTTCAACGTCCTTACCAATATCCGTGGCCAACTTTTCTACTGTATGTGTTGTCATCAGTAACCTCCCATCCGTTGATCGACTTAAGCGTCTTCACCAAACCAACAGATATTACGCGCAGCCATAATTAGCTCGCCTGCTTTTTCTTCTGTTAATTGTTCAATATCCATTAAGTCATCTACACCTTGCTCCGCAAGATCTTCAAGGGTTACAACACCCTTGCTTGCAAGTGTAAATGCTAGGTGACGCTCTAAACCTTCAAGTGCTAATAAATCAGCACTTGGCTCTACGCCATCTAATGCTTCTTCATTGGCTAATGCACGAGTTGTAATAGCCGCTTTTGCACGCTCACGTAATGCTGCAACGATATCGTCATCAAGACCATCAATTGCTAGCAATTCTGTTTCTGGTACATAAGCAATCTCTTCTAAAGAGCTAAAGCCTTCATCAGCTAATACCTGTGCAAATTCAGCATCGATATCAAGTGATTCAACAAATAATGTTACCACTTTTGCGCTTTCAGCTTGATGCTTCTTCGCCATATCTTCAACTGTCATTACGTTTAATTCCCAACCTGTTAGTTGAGTTGCTAAACGTACGTTTTGACCATTACGGCCAATAGCTTGTGCTAGGCTATCGCTTTCTACAGCAATATCCATAGAATGATTATCTTCATCTACAATGATAGATGCTACATCTGCAGGTGACATCGCATTGATCACATATTGTGCTGGGTTATTATCCCAAAGTACGATATCAACACGCTCACCGCCTAACTCATTTGATACAGCCTGAACACGCGCACCACGCATACCCACACAAGCACCAATTGGATCGATACGCTTATCGTTTGACTTAACTGCGATTTTTGCACGAGAACCAGGATCACGAGCAGCGCCCATGATTTCGATCATCTCATCGGCAATCTCAGGTACTTCAACACGGAAAAGCTCAATTAGCATTTCAGGCTTAGTACGAGTTAAGAAAATCTGAGCGCCACGAGCTTCTGGACGTACAGAGTATAAGAATGCACGAACGCGATCGCCTGGACGGAATGATTCGCGAGCGATTAAGTCTTCTTTAAATAATACACCATCAGCGTTATTACCTAAATCAACTACAACACTGTCACGATTGCTCTTCTTAACAACACCAGTGATTAACTCACCTTCTTTGTCTTGGAACTGCTCAACAACTTGAGCACGCTCAGCTTCACGAACTTTCTGAACAATAACTTGCTTAGCTGTTTGTGTAGTAATACGGTCAAATACAACTGAATCGATCTCATCTTCGATAAAACCACCCGGTTGGATAGTTGGATCTTCAAATTGAGCCGCTTCTAATGTGATTTCACGGAATGGGTTTTCAAGCGCATTACCTTCATCAGCAACAACCATCCAACGACGGAAAGTTTCGTAATCACCAGTCTTGCGATCAATTGATACGCGTACGTCGATATCACCTTCGTACTTTTTCTTGGTTGCTGTGGCTAGAGCAATCTCTAGCGCTTCAAAAATCTTCTCGCGCGGAACAGCTTTTTCGTTTGAAACAGCCTCAGCGACTAGCAGGATCTCTTTATTCATCTCTTGCCTCGTTCACCTTGAAACAATCAAAATTTAGCGATTACGTTGCCTTTGCGGATATTATCCAATGCGACAACAAGCTCGTTACCATCAACAACAACAGAAAGCATTTGACCTTCTACTTTGCTAACAGCGCCTTTTAAATTACGACTACCCGCTACAGGCATAGTCAATTGAAGCTTCACATCTTCGCCGATATATTTAGCGTATTGCTCAGCATTAAATAGCGGTCTATCCACACCTGGCGAAGAAACCTCTAGGGTAAATTCTGTTGAAATTGGGTCCTCAACATCGAGCACTGCGCTAACTTGACGACTGGTTTCAGCACAATCTTCAATATTGATGCCGTTGTCGCTATCGATATAAAGACGCAAAATAGAGTGTTTACCAGCTTGGATATATTCAATACCCCACATCTGATAACCTAATGCCTCTACAGGCACTCTTAGCATCTGTTCTAATTTGGATTCTAACGTTGCCACGATGATGACCCCCAAAAAACAAAAAAAGGGCATAAAGCCCCAGTCAGTGTCGTATCTAGACGACAAATTTAAAAGTCCATATAACAAAAAACCCCGTAAAATACGAGGTAATTTCGATAAGAACCTGTAAACAGTTGAAGAATACCGATATTCAACAAACTGGGAGTTGGTTGCGGGAGCCGGATTTGAACCGACGACCTTCGGGTTATGAGCCCGACGAGCTACCATACTGCTCCATCCCGCGTCAACTGGGTGCAAGTATATTGATTATTATCTCAACTTGCAATAACTAATAAATTATTTAATTTGTTAGTTAAATTTGGTGCCGAGAGCGGGACTTGAACCCGCACGACCGTTAGGTCACAGCCACCTCAAGGCTGCGCGTCTACCAATTCCGCCACCTCGGCGACACCTGGTTTAATCTGGAATTTTGTCTTCTGCTGGAGTTGTTACTGGTGCAACTGGAGCCGCAGGCTGAGTTACCACAGTATTAGAAGCAGGAAGATCCAAAATATCCTTATCCTTGCTGTGATTTGCACTTAAGTTACCAATAATTAGGCTTAGTGCAAAAAAACAAATCGCAAGAATTGCGGTTGTACGAGTCAAGAAGTTACCTGCACCACTTGAACCGAATAAAGTACCTGAAGCACCGGCGCCAAAAGAAGCACCCATGTCAGCACCTTTACCTTGTTGAATTAAAATTAAACCAACTAGGCCAATCGCTACTATTAAATAAACTACAATCAGTACTTCGTACATAATCTATGCGCTCATCGCTATGCTGCATAAGCTTAGAAACTCAGTTGAGTTAAGGCTTACACCGCCAATCAATCCACCATCAACATCAGGTTGTGCAAACAAGTCTGCAGCATTACTCGGTGTTACGCTACCACCGTACAAAATCCTGATATTTTCTCCAATGTATGGAGACACTTCAGAGAGACGTTTGCGTATAAACGCATGAACTTCTTGTGCCTGCTCTGGCGTAGCGCTCTTACCTGTCCCCACAGCCCATAAAGGCTCGTAAGCGATAATTGCATTATCAAAAGCCATGGTACCGTTCTTTTCGATTACCACATCTAGCTCTTCAGCAATCACTTCAAAAGTGCGTCTTGCTTCACGAGCTGGGCCGGATTCACCTACACATAAAATAGGCGTCATGCCGTGCTTTTGAGCTGCAGCGAATTTCTCCGCTACGATATCACTCGTTTCGCCATACATACGACGACGTTCCGAATGACCAATAATAACATAACGACAACCAGAATCTTTAAGCATTTGTCCTGAGATTTCGCCAGTGTATGCACCAAAATCATGTTGACTCAGGTTCTGAGCTCCCATTCGGACTAAGCAGCCATCAAGGGCTTCTTTATTTGCATTAAGTAGTTGTCTAACACTTTCTAAGTAAATAGTCGGTGGACACAATACAACTTCAGCAGAATCGTTTTTCAGCTTAGCGGCAAACTTGGTGAATAGCTCTTGTGCAAGCTCTGCACTACCATTCATTTTCCAATTCCCTGCTACCATCGGACGTCTAAGCGCCATTTCTATCTCCTCTGAAAGCGGCGAGAATAATAGCGAACCACTAATTAACTTACAATAGTTAATTGTCGATATTTTTGATTTAATTAGTCATTCGCTTACTTTTCGGTCAAAAACAAGCCTTTGGTTATCAAGGTTTTGCAATCAACCGTTAGCTATGTAGCTAAACGACTTGAAGTTACTATTTGCAATCGCCTTAATAACTTCAAGTAGGGATAACATAAAGCTCGTTACTATACCCCGATTTTTACAGCCTCAGCAATGCTATTTGCGTGTGCCATAACTTGCTCATAATCATCCCCTTCAACCATCACTCGGATCAAGGGCTCTGTACCTGATTTGCGAAGTAACACACGTCCACGCGCACCAAGTGCTTGTTCTACCAACAATTGGGCTTGTGCAACCTGCTCACTCGCTAATGGATCATTTTCACCTTCAAAACGAACATTGACAAGCACTTGTGGCAACATGTTCATACCATCAACCATGTCAATCAGGCTCACTTGTTTACGACGCATAGCCGCTAACACTAAAATACCGGCAACGATACCATCACCAGTTGTGCCATGGGCTAAATCAAGAATGTGACCCGAATTCTCACCACCGATACGCCAACCTTTGGTTTTCAGTAACTCCATCACATAGCGATCGCCCACTTTTGAACGTTCAAATGGAACATCAAGCTCTGCAAGTGCTAACTCAAGGCCTAAATTAGACATTAAGGTACCAACAACACCGCCCACTAAAGTGCCATTTTCTTTAGCATCTTTAGCCAGAATATACAGAATTTGGTCACCATCAATCACATTACCTAAATGATCGACCATCATAATACGGTCACCATCGCCGTCTAATGCAATACCTAGGTCAGCTTGCTCTGCAACGACGGCTTCACAAATAGCACCCATTGAAGTCGCACCAACTTTATCGTTGATATTAATACCATTAGGTTGATCACCAATGGCAACCACTTCAGCACCTAGCTCTCTAAACACATTAGGGGCAATATGGTAGGTTGCGCCATGGGCGCAATCGACAACAATTTTTAACCCTTCTAAGGTCATATCAGCAGGGAAATTACCTTTGCAATACTCGATATAACGACCCGCAGCATCATCAATACGAGCCACTTTACCAAGCTCATGTGATTCAACACAAACAAGTGGTTTTTCAAGTTCAGCTTCAATGGCTAATTCAATTTCATCATCAAGCTTGCTGCCATCAGCCGAGAAGAACTTAATGCCATTATCATAGTAAGGATTGTGCGAAGCACTAATCACCACGCCTGCTTCTGCGCGGAAAGTGCGCGTTAAGTATGCTACAGCAGGTGTCGGCATAGGGCCCATCAACATGACGTTTAATCCTGCCGCTGATAAACCAGCTTCTAATGCAGACTCAAACAAGTAACCTGAAATACGGGTATCCTTACCAATAATAACTTTCTTAGTGCCTTTACGAGATAAAACACGCCCAGCAGCCCAACCTAATTTTAGTGCTAATTCTGGGGTCATCTTACCTGCACCAACACGACCACGAATGCCGTCTGTGCCAAAAAACTTTCTCATTTTATTCTCCGAACATCCTTTGTTTGTCGATCAAAAACAAACTTTCTTAAATTATCTAATATAGGTTTCAGTTGCTTGCCATACTCGTACAACATCCATAGTTTGTTGTACATCATGCACACGAACGATCTGTGCACCTTGCTGAATGCTAATTAATGCACCCGCCAAACTGGCAGGTAAACGATCAGTCACGTCTCGTGCTAATAATTGACCAAACATACTTTTACGAGATAGCCCTGCCAAAACAGGTAATCCTAACCAACTAAACTCATTTAATCTGCCTAATAGCTCATAGTTATGAGCAAGAGTTTTACCAAATCCAAAACCTGGATCTAATATAAGCTGCTGTTTTTTAATACCTGCAGCTAAACAAGCGTCTACTCTATCTTGTAAAAATTGCTTTATATCAACAATAACATCATCGTATTCAGGAGCCATTTGCATAGTGCGAGGTTGTCCTTGCATATGCATCAAACATACTGGCACATCTAATTTTGCGGCCATCGCTAAAGCACCAGGCTCTTGTAAGGCTCTCACATCATTAATCATATGCGCACCAGCATCAATGCCCGCCTGCATAACTTCAGGCTTACTGGTGTCAAGCGAGATCCACACATCAAAATTAGCGGCAATGTATTCTACCAGAGGGATAACCCGAGCAAGCTCCTGTTCAACACTAACGGCTTGCGCACCGGGGCGGGTCGACTCGCCACCAATATCAATAATACTGGCACCAGCGGCAATCATCTCCCTTGCTTGCTGGCATGCGCCATCAAATTGGTGATATTGGCCACCGTCAGAAAATGAATCAGGGGTGGTATTTAAAATCCCCATCACTTGTGGGCTATCGAGCGCTAAAGTGCGCTTCTTTGAAGTCAATTGGAACATGTTATTTTATAATAATCCATAAACAAGAAAACCCCGTAACGGGGTTTTCTTCAATATTGAGTTAGTAGTTACTTCGCCGGAGATTCATCGACAGGACCTACTTCAGGTTTGTCTTGTTGCTCATCGGTTTCAGCTTTAGCTACTGGTTCAGCATCAATTGTTTTACCTTGACCATGATCGTCATGATTGTTCTTATCATCAGCGGTCCAGTCAGCAGGCGGTCTAACTTCACGACGCGCCATTAGATCTGCAATTTGTAGTGAATCAATAGTTTCATACTTCATCAATGCGTCTTTCATTGAATGAAGAATATCCATATTGTCGTTTAGGGTTTGGTAAGCACGATCATAGTTACGATCAATAATTAGCTTGATCTCGCTATCAATCATTGCCGCAGTATCATCAGACATATGTGATGATTTACCCATGCTACGACCTAAGAATACTTCACCTTCTTCTTCAGCATAAAGTAGTGGACCTAGCTTTTCAGAGAAGCCCCACTGAGTCACCATGTTACGTGCAATTGACGTTGCATATTTAATATCTTGTGATGCACCAGTCGATACCGCATCGTGACCAAAGATAAGTTCTTCAGCTAAACGTCCACCGTATGCAACCGAGATTTGACACTCTAGTTTACGACGGCTTTGGCTAATTTGATCACCTTCAGGTAAGAAGAAGGTAACACCTAGCGCACGACCACGAGGAATAATTGTAACCTTATGCACTGGATCATGCTCTGGCATTAAATAACCAATAATCGCATGACCCGCTTCATGGTAAGCCGTCATCTCTTTTTCAGCTTCAGACATTACCATTGAGCGACGTTCTGCACCCATCATGATCTTATCTTTAGCACGCTCAAACTCTTCCATGCTTACCACGCGGCGGTCACCACGAGCAGCAAAGAGTGCAGCCTCGTTAACTAAGTTAGCTAAGTCAGCACCAGAGAAACCCGGTGTACCACGAGCAATCACACTTGCTTTAACGTCATCACCCACAGGGATCTTACGCATATGTACTTTAAGGATCTGCTCACGACCACGTACGTCAGGTAAACCAACTACCACTTGACGGTCAAAACGGCCTGGACGAAGTAATGCAGCATCTAATACGTCTGGACGGTTAGTTGCAGCGATAACAATAATACCTTCGTTGCCTTCGAAACCATCCATCTCAACTAGCATTTGGTTTAGTGTTTGTTCACGCTCATCGTGTCCACCACCTAGACCAGCGCCACGTTGACGACCTACAGCATCAATTTCATCGATAAAGATGATACAAGGTGCAGACTTTTTAGCTTGTTCAAACATGTCACGTACACGAGACGCACCCACACCCACAAACATTTCAACGAAGTCAGAACCAGAAATAGTGAAAAACGGAACTTTAGCTTCACCAGCAATGGCTTTTGCAAGTAATGTTTTACCTGTACCTGGAGGGCCTACCAACAAAATACCGGTAGGAATTCGACCACCCAATTTCTGGAATTTAGTTGGATCACGTAAATAATCCACCAATTCTTTCACTTCTTCTTTTGCTTCATCACAACCAGCAACATCCGCAAAAGTGGTTTTAATTTGGTCTTCGCTCATCAATTTGGCTTTACTCTTACCAAATGACATCGCGCCTTTACCGCCACCGCCTTGCATTTGACGCATGAAGAATATCCACACACCAATTAGCAGTAACATAGGGAACCAAGAGATGAAGATTTGAGTCAAGAAGCCAGATTCCTCTGCTGCTTGGCCTTTCATCGCCACACCTTTGTTGTCTAATTGATTGATTAAATCGCGATCATAAATCGGCATAATAGTGACAAATTTTTCACCATTGCGCATTACACCATCAATGGTGCGTTGATCACTTTTAATTTCAACACTTGTAACCTGTCCTTTATTAACATCATTAAGGAAAGTTGAATAATCCATCTTCTGCGTCGACGACGTAGAGGGGGAGTAACCCTGAAAAACTGACATCAACACTACAGCGATGACAACCCAGAGTATTATGTTCTTAGCCATGTCACTCAAATTACTTGACCTCGTTTATAAAGCCTTGCGTTATTAATCAATAGACTACTACAACTTGTAGCCTGTCGCTACCAAATACACTTCACGAGAGCGCGCTCTTGAAGAATCTGGCTTCCGAGTTTTTACAGTCTTAAATGCTTGCCGAACGGCTTTCATGTATTCGTCAAAACCCTCCCCCTGGAATACTTTGACGGCAAAGCAACCATTAGGTGCCAAAACTTGATGGCACATATCTAAGGCTAACTCCACTAAATACATGGCTCGCGGTTGATCGACACCATCTGAACCACTCATATTTGGAGCCATATCTGATAATACCACATCAACTTTCTCTTCACCTACACGCTCAAGTAAAGCATCAAGAACTTTCTCTTCACGGAAGTCACCTTGAAGGAAATCGACACCGACGATTGGGTCCATCGGTAAAATATCACATGCAATAACCTTGCCTTTATCACCTGCAAGTTTTACTGCAACTTGTGACCACCCACCAGGTGCGGCACCTAAATCAACAACCGTCATTCCAGCACGAATGAGTTGATCTTTTTGCTGTAATTCTTCCAACTTAAAAGCAGCACGAGAGCGTAAACCACGCTTCTGTGCTAATTTCACATAATGGTCATCGAAGTGTTCTTGCATCCACCGACTGGAGCTGGCTGTACGTTTTTTAGCTGACATTTAACATCCGCAACAAAAAATGAGTGTTACATAAAAGGTATATAAGGGTAGAATAGCGTTTTTTCAACAGTAACTCAGCAAAAGTTGGTATAAATGAACTTAACAACCAAACAAAAACAGCATCTAAAAGGCTTAGCACATAATCTTAAGCCAGTTGTAATGCTTGGTGCCAATGGTCTGACTGAAGGTGTACTGGCTGAAATTGACAATGCACTCGCTCATCATGAACTGATCAAAGTGAAAGTGGCCTCTACAGATAGAGAGCTTAAAAATGCAATCGTTGATGCCATTGTACGTGAAACCCAGTCTACCAAAGTACAGCTTATTGGACACGTTTTAGTGTTATTCCGCCAGTCAGAAGAGATGAAAGTCGCTCTGCCTCGCGCAAAATAAGTCTGTAGACTGAATAAAAGCCAGTTGATATTCGTCAACTGGCTTTTTTGTATCCGAAACGTCTAAATCTAAAAATTAGATATATTTTACCGCGATGATCTCGAAATCTGTTTGGCCACCAGGCGTGTTAATGGTGACTTCATCATCAAGGTTTTTACCAATCAAGCCACGGGCAATCGGCGAACTTACAGAGATTAGATTCTCTTTAATGTTTGCTTCATCCTCGCCCACAATACGATAAGTGACTTCTTCATCAGTATCTAAATTTAAAATTGTCACAGTCGTGCCAAAAATAACACGGCCCGTATTTTCCATTTTAGTGACATCAATAATTTGTGCGTTTGAAAGCTTACCTTCAATATCGCGAATACGCGCTTCACAAATACCCTGCTCTTCACGAGCTGCGTGATATTCAGCGTTTTCTTTTAAATCGCCTAGCTCACGAGCTGTTCCAATCGCGTCAGTAATCTGCGGACGCTTTTCGAATTTAAGCATATCTAATTCTTTACGCAGCTGTTCAGCACCAACTAATGTCATCGGAACTTTATTCATTTATTTTCTCTCCTGTAAAGCAAAAGCACCCTCTGCCAAGTAGTGACTAAGCAAATATTTATTTTATTTGAAATTGTACTTAATTACTGTCTGTAGTTGTAAGCACTGTAATTTATAAGCACTAACTAAAAGGGTGCAATTAACTCAAGCTAATTGATGTTAGCTTACTCAACCTTGGCTTCAGTTACTAGGCGTTAGCGCAAAAATTTGTGCTTTGTAGCAAATGTAGAACTATAGATGATTAAATTTACAGCAAATATAAAACAATCTGATTTTACTGATAGTAAAAAGCAAACAATCATATTTCATCATCAAAAAATAGTATTGATCATTTTAACGAGTAGCATCCACTCTACAACCAAGCCATTAGCTAACGACTTAAAATAACATATACAACATAATTAAAACCAATGCGACAACTGAAAAGACGTGTCGGTTACAATCAATCAATTACTTTGACAATTCTAATTTAGCTCCATAAAATCCGCTGCCTTTTGAGCAAAACAACTATCGCTCATAAAATAACCAAATAATATTGACCTAAATTATCGCTTACCGTGTCGCTTTTTTGCTCACAAAAACATAAGCGGTAAACTCTGTTTTTGAGACCAACATGATAAAATTCAGTAAACCCGTACAGATCCTAGCTGCAGGCTTCTGTATCAACCTTTGTATGGGTATTTTGTACGCGTGGAGCGTATTTAAACAGGCCCTTGTAACAGATCTTAATTGGTCAAATGCAGATGCTTCTATGCCATATACCATTGGTGTTATTAGCTTTGCATTATCATTACTTGTTGCTGGCATTCTACAAGACAAAATGGGTCCTCGCCGTGTATTGTTGCTCGGTATCACCATGGTCGGTTTAGGTATGATCGTTTCAAGCCTTGCCACCAGCCCGCTATTGCTGACGCTAAGCTTTGGTGTCATGACAGGCTGTGGTATTGGTTTTGGCTATGCTTGCCTTGCGCCATCAGCAATGAAATGGTTCCACCCATCGAAAAAAGGCCTAGTTAATGGCTTAATTGCTGCAGGTTTTGGTTTAGCTGCAGTTTATTTAGCACCATTAACATCAACTCTGATTGTTCATTTTGGTATTAATCAAAGCTTCCTAATTCTTGGTATTGCGATTTTAGTTATTGCGATCCCATTAGCATGTACTATTTCAAACCCACCAACAGACTATGTCCCTGATGCGCCTAAAGGCTATCAAGGTAGCATTAAACCTGCACTAAACATTAGCTGGAAAATAATGATTAAAACCCCACAGTTTTATTCATTATGGGTAATGTATGCTTTCGCCTCTGCTGCTGGTTTAATGTTGATCGGTAACATCACCTCTATTGCCGCAACCCAAGCAAATATCACTCAAGCGGCTTACCTTGTTGTGATTTTAGCTATCTTTAACTCAGGTGGCCGTGTTGCAGCAGGTATCTTGGCAGATAAGATTGGTGGCCTAAAAACCTTAATGCTCGCCTTTATCATCCAAGGCATTAACATGCTAATGTTTGCCACTTATGAATCAGATCTAGCCCTAACTATCGGCGCTGCATTAGCCGGTATTGGTTACGGTACCTTATTGGCGGTATTCCCAACCATTACGGCTGATTTTTATGGTTTGAAAAATTACGGTGCTAACTATGGTGTACTTTATACTGCTTGGGGCATCAGTGGCTTTATTGGTCCGGTAGTGGCAGCTATTGCTGTAGATACCACAGGTTCTTATGAACTTGCCTATGGTATTTGTGCCGCAATGCTAGGTGTTGCAGTTGCATTGTCTTGGTTTACTAAGCCCGTTGATAGTGAAACTTTAGTTGAACAATCTAATCAAGATAATAGTGCATTTGCATAACATCGAATTGATTCAATATTAATGCGGCCTTAGTGCCGCATTTTTTCTGTGCGCTTGTTTACATTTTTTTATATTCACATTTGCCATTATTCAATTATTAGATTGATAACTCAAATATCAGTAAAATATATTTCTATATATTAATTCTGTACCTATCCGACATTTTAACACTGCCATATCCATTAGGCTAATTAGCAATAATTAAATTTAAAGCAATATCAAAATACCCCAACGTAAAGTTGTTTCCTCTTATTTGGTATGTTTGTATTGTAAAAGGCCTGATATATGAACTCGTTTTTTGCTGATAATAAATTATATATTGCAACTGATAGCCTTGATTGGGTGATGAATAAAGCCATTAGCCAATCTTTATCTTTATCAACGGCTATGCCTCTCAACACTCATAACGATCATGTACCTGAAAAGCCAATTGAAACACTCTATATTCATATTCCGTTTTGCCACACCTTATGCCGATTTTGTTCGTTCCACAAAGTTAAATTTAACCATGATTTAGCTATGCAATACTTCCAATCATTAAAGCAAGAGATTACTCATGTATTACAACAAGGTTATCGCTTTAATCGAGTCTATATTGGTGGCGGCACAACAACTATTTTAGAAGACGAATTAATTAAACTCATTGAGCAAATAAAATCAACAACTCATATCAGAGAAGTCTCGTGTGAAAGTGATCCAATCTATTTTGCTGAGGGCAATCCGCAACGTTTAGTGGGTTTAGTCGATCGAATGTCAATTGGTGTCCAAAGTTTTAATGATCAAGTATTAAAGAATACAGGTCGTTATGAGAAATTTGGTAGTGCCGCCCAGCAAGCTGAATATATCTTGCAAGCTAATCAATTATTCCCAACGGTTAATATGGATTTAATGTATGGCTTTAAAAACCAAACGATAGACGATGTTGCATATGATATTGAAATAGCCAAAAGCATAAATCCAGCGCAAATTACCACTTATCCTCTGACATTAGGTATAGGCAAAAACCGTAAGAAAGCTGGCGTGCTAGCAGGGAACCCGCATCAATTATGGCCTTTATTTCAGCAGGTAAAATCAAGCTTAGCGGATCATTATCACCAAGAATACCCTTGGACATTTAGCCGTATTCAACAAGCAACCGATAATAAATATGTGCTTGATGGTGAAGATTGCTTTGGTGTTGGTTCAGGCGCCTTCGGCCGATTTGGCAATCAGTTTAGGATCTCAAGTTTTAATATTGAACAGTACATTGAATTAATTAATCGCCACAATAGCGGCACAACCCATTATAAAATGATTGATGATAAAGCCTTAATGCAACACCAATTAATGATAATGATGGGTCATGGTTACCTCAATAACCATGCATTTAAACAACATACTGGCAAGAGCTTATGGCAGGCATTCCCACTAGAATTAAGCTTCTTAATTTCAATCGGTGCATTAACCAAACAAGGGCAAGACTATCGCACGACTGAACATGGTGAATTTGTTGCCTTAAAAATGTTTACAGGCTTCTTATCAGGTATGGACTGGTTAAGAGAGCAGGCCCGAGAAATTAACAGTGACCAATACGCTATCACGTTATAACTCCCCTACTTAATCACGATTGTAGGTAACCAGCGTAATTCAGGCTCCGACTCATCCAAATCGACTAATTTAATTGGAGCTTGAATTTGCTCGCTTGGCGCTGCAATGATATTTAAATCAACACTATGTGCCAGCCCTTCAATCTGCTGCTGTGAGTTGATCTTTAATTTGTAATAGATACCATTCCATAAATTGGCGCCAAAGCTGCCTTTAGGTTTATACATAAATAATAAATCGTGCTCTAGCCATGCTAGATCTGTCTGCGTTATAAAATGCGGATTATGATATGGATAGGGAATATAGCACCAGAGCTCTGGCCCCTCGAGACACTTCATCTCTTTCATTGATAAAAAGTAATCTTTAAAGGTATGAGTATCAATATCTAGCTGATACTTAATCTTGCCCTCCTGTTCAGTAAAATTAATCTTACCTATTTGATGGCTTTGCTGATATTTGTCATATAAGTAAATATATTTAGTACCACTCATATCAGCAAAACAACTGCTGCTTATCAATAACAATATCCATATAAAGCGACTCATACCTAATGACCTAAAATGAGTTAATAACCCATAAGTTTAATCAAGCCTAATTAACTCCGCATTATTAATTGGCATCATTAGGTTCATTCATTAGCATCACTTTGAAGCTTAATAACGACTATGCAATGATATCTAATCCACTCCACCATCTAGGCTCGATATGAATAAACGGATTTTTAAATACGCTCGAAAATTACATAAATGGTTTGGCTATATGTTGGCACTGCAAATTTTACTTTGGTTAATAGGCGGGTTAGTCATGAGTGCGATTCCATTAGCGTTAGTTCATGGAAAACATATTGCGACTAAACATATAACAAACCCTCTCAATATCGATGATTACTTAATTGATATTAATGCAGTTACCCAACAATACCCACAATTACAACAACTGCTTTTTAGTCACCGTTTAAATCAAGCTATTATTGAAGTCATCACCCCAAGCAAGCGTATTATTATCGACGCGGTGACAGGTCAATTAGCCGTTCCTTTAAGCCAAATTGAAGCACAAACCATCGCTAAGCAGCACTATCTTGGCAGTGGCTCAATTCAATCAAGTCAATACTTAGCTAAAGGTCCAAGAGAAACTGGTTATAAACCACAGCTATGGGCCATTCAATTTGACGATGTCTACCGTAGCACCCTCTATATTGATGCCAATTCAGGTCAGCTGCACACCATAAGAAGTCATATTTGGCGCATTTTCGATTTTTTCTGGATGTTACACATTATGGATTACGATGAGCGAGAAGATTTTAACAACCCACTTTTAATCAGTTTTGCTAGCTTTTCAGTGTTGTTTTGCTTAACCGGAATATTATTGCTCTTTCAACAAATAAAACCTTTTAGAATCAAGCGTAAATAACCGTCTAAGTCTCCAATTAAATAATCTAATTTATGCTGAAAAAGCGGTTTCATTCTGACAGACAAGAGCGCACAATAATTAAACAACAATAAACTTGTGCGCTACACCACATTTTATGTAATTACTAGTTGTTTAATGCCTGTTTAAACCTAAAATTCGGCAAAGTTAAGTACTTTTGTAGTATGTGTAACAATTTTGCGTTTTAGTTTGATGTGAGTTAAGGATAGACAATCATGAATTTTAAAGTATTCGCTGGTATCGGCATTGTTGCGGTAGGCTTTGCTATGTTGCACACCTTTTATGACAGAATGGATCCAGTAATGGATAAACTTAACTTAAATGCATGGCAAGCTATATTAATATTATTAACAGGTATCGCGTTGTTTTGTTTATTTTCAAAACGATTTTTAGGTTTAACCGTCGTCATGCTAATGATCACTTTTAGCGTAATACAACATAATCAAGCAGAGCCAAAAATCGAACCAACCCACGCCTCAACATGGCAGCAATTACGTTAATATAATTTCTTTTAAGGCTAGGTAAATTTGACATTTATTTAGCCAAAACTGACAATCTAAGAATACATTCAGGGCAGGATGCCCAATGAACGGCAATGGACATGTATTCTAATACTAGTATTTCATTTTTATCCTCATTAAGTAATCCCAATACTGATAACGGCAAACGTTATTTCAGTCTCTTAACCTTCACTGTAATCTGTTCTATTTTATTGCTATTCATTGAGCATGAATATCCTACTGCGTTACCGATTGGTAGTCCTCAATTATGGTTAATTGAACTATTTTTCCTACTGGTTTTTAGCCTAGATATTGGCTTACAACTTAAAACAATTAACCGCCGTAGCCCACAAGAACTGGCACAACTTTTTGCTGAAATTCTAGCGACACTGCCTTCATTGTTAGTGGTACTACAACCACTGGGTATTATTGATTCTAATGCCATTGATATGTTGGTGCTATTACGATTATTTCGATTACTTAGATTAGTGAGGCTATTGCGCGTGGGTCATCAGCTCACTGAAGTATTTGGTACTTCAGTTCTGACTCTTGTATTTGGCACCATGGCAGTCCATTTAAGTATTAGAGTACTACTACTTGAACTCAATAAGGTGACCGATTTTGATATTTTTACCTATTCAAATAGCCCATCACTTTCTATTGCAGTGACATCGGTCGGTGCCGTATTTGGTATTGCATTAGCAATCACCTTTGGCATCGTAAAACGTAAACAATTAGAGATTACCGAATTACATCGCCAAGCCATGGACAATCTAGCCGCCTTTGAACGTGATATCGAACTATTAGGTAAAGAACAGCACAATATCCCATTTACAGAGTGGCGCAGCGATCTGCAGAAATTCCTTAATGAACAACTCTCCTACTCACTGATGAAGCAACATACCAATCGCCTGCTGCATCAAATTCGAGTCGCTATTATAGATAGACCCAGTATGGATGTGCCCTATCACCGTGGTTTAGTACCAACTATGACTGCTTTTTTTAGTAAAACACAACTGGTGTTCCATCCTGCGTTTTACAAATGGATGAATCGCATTGCCCATCTCTATTTCCTATTAATCCTCTTTGCAACCGTAGGAATAACTGGCATCGTGGTACAAATGTTGGTCATTTATGTCTTTCAAGGATTAGTGGTCGTCATTGATGATATGGACCATACCATTGATACCGAAGTGGTTATCTTTAATGCCAAAATTCTTGATGAGTAACTTTTTTCATAAGTTAATAAATACATAAATGTCTCCATTTTAATCACTCGATCGTTATTAAAATAAGACGACAGTCTTAATCTCGATTTTTACAAAAGGAGTTTATATGAAAGATTATATGCTGATTTATAAAGGCGGCGATCCTGATTGGATGGACCATACTTCAGAAGCGCAAATGGCTGAAGTAATGCAGCAATGGCAACAGTGGCTTGGCGACTTGGCTGCCAAACAATTACTGGTTTCAGGTGGATCGCCATTGGAATACTCAGGCAAACAAATTAGCCTGATGGCGTTGTCACAGATATTGCTGCAGCAGAGTTTAAAGAGTTAGTTTCAGGCTATTCAATTATCAAGGCAGAAACTATTGAGCAAGCGGTCACTTTAGCTAAACAATGCCCAGTACTTCACAGCCCGGATGTAACCGTTGAAGTAAGAGAAGTTGTTAATCTCGACTAGCAGCCAATAGGCGCTCTATTTGTGACATCATTTGTTGATGTTCAATAGCAGTGCCTCCTTGCTTTTGTGCTTGCTCAGCTAATAAATAAGCTTGCTGCTTATGCCCTAACTTAGCTTGTATATGTGCCTGTGTGGCTAACGGCATATAGGATTGGCGCAATAATTTATGCTCAGCGGCTTGCTCAACCACTAATAACGCCGCTAATTCATCTCCAGCATATGCCATTGCGATGGCCTGATTCAGTCTAATGATAGGTGATTGAGTTAACTTAAATAAATGCTGATAACAAGTCACAATTTTAGGCCAATCAGTATCAGCAAAACTCTCTGCTTGGCTGTGAATTTCAGCAATTTGTGCTTCATAATAAAAACGGCTACTCCCCCTATCAGCCATTTTTTTGGCCTGCGACATGAAAAAATAGCCAGTATTTAAATACTGTTGCTGCCAGCAACGACGATCTTGTAAATCAAGAGGGATAATATTACCTAACTGATCTGTTTTAGCATCAATTCGAGCAATCAAAAAATGCATTAATGCAAACAGTGCAAGGCTGTCACGATGATAGAAACGACTGTCATCAACTAATAGTTTAAGCAACCCAATCGCCTCTTGGCAACGCTGTCTATTTGAGTCCTTATCAGCCGATTTACCATAAAATCCCTCATTAAATAACAGATATAAAATAGTATGCACACTGGCTAAAGCCGCCGGTATTTGTTGCTCATCAGGAATACAAAAGTGATGCTCTCGTAGTTGTTGTTTGGTTCTTAATAATCGCTTTTTTACTGTGCTTTGCTCAATAAATAACGCATCGGCAATCGCGCCCGTCGACATACCGCATAATACATTTAATACAAAAGGTAGACGATTCGCAGACTTGATATCTGGATGGCAGCACATAAACATCATGCGCAGTTGATCATCTTTAATATTATCAGCCTCAAATTCAAATTGAACCTGCGCAGTTAGTGCCCACTCACTGGTTAATAACTGTTGTAAATCAGTTGCGTATTTTAATTGAGTACGATTAGCACGGATGATATCAATGGCGCGGTTTTTAGCGGCTTTAGTCAGCCAAGCTTGAGGTTGTTTAGGCATTCCTTGTTGCTGCCAATGCGTTAATGCTTGGGCATAAGTGTCATGTAACACATCTTCAGCAATTTGCAGTTGGTGAGCACCAAATATACGGGTTAACACAGCAAGCAGTTGTGGTGAATGACTTATATATAACTGCTGTAGCGCGTGCTCTATGTCATAGTTCATTAACAGATACTCATCAGCTACCCCTTAACACCATAACGACTATTGTTACTCATTAGCAAATTTAGACAATAAAAAAGCGAACTGAAATAGTTCGCTTTTAAAGTCGTTATCGATTAACTAATTGTAGCTTAACTCATTATCTATTAATCAGTTATTCCAAGGATTCACTTTATTGTCAGTACTTGGTTTGGGTTTACTGCTACGAACAGCACTCTCTTTACCACGCTCAGCAGATTTACCTTTATTCAAGGTTAACTGCCCTATTTTAGGCTTAGGCGTACGCGGCTTTTTAGTGGTCGTGCTAGGTACCTTACTGTTCGCATATGGATCACGGCTATCGCTCGCTTTAGCTTCTTTTATTGCTTTAGCATCATTTTGTTTTTTTGCTTTCGGCACATAGTTTAAAATTGATACAGGCATTGGCTTTTTAGGTGCAAAACCTTCAACTTCGACGCGATCAATAATGTGCCCTAGCTTACTTTCAATTGCGCAAAGGTTCTTAAAGTCATCTTTTGATAAAAATGATACCGCTTCACCCGTAGCACCAGCACGGCCTGTACGACCAATACGATGAATATAGTCAGATGCAGGAAATGGTAAATCGTAGTTCACCACAAGCGGTAAATCGTCAATATCAATACCACGAGCAGCAACACCCGTAGCGACTAATAAACCCACTTTTCCGGTTTTAAAGTCAGCCAGTAATTGCTCACGAATCGCTTGGCTACGACCACTATGAAACGCCTCGGCAACAATGCCACGTTTCTCAAGTTGGCTAACAAGCTTAGCCGCGCCTTGCTTTGTTTCAATAAAGATTAATGCATGCTGCCAATTATGCTCTTGGATCAACTGGCTCAATAATGCCGACTTTTTATCTTTATCAACCGCAACCAACCACTGCTTAATTTTAGGCTTAGCATCGTTATCGCTAATCACTGATATTTCTACAGGCTTAACAATGGCCGTCTTCGCTAAAGCACGCACTTGATTATTCAAAGTGGCAGAAAACAGTAAACTTTGTCTAGCTTCTGGTAGCTTTTCTAAAATCTTATTGATGTCTTCAATAAAGCCCATATCTAGCATACGGTCAGCTTCATCAAGTACCAGCACTTCAAGTTCATCAAAATGCACAGCACGTTGAGTATACATATCAAGTAAACGACCAGGAGTCGCCACTAGGATATCAACACCTTCAATTAATGCCTGCTTTTGTGCTTTTGCATCAACACCACCATACATCGCTAATGATGTCAGTGGTAAGTGTTTACTATACAAGGCAACATTACGTTCAACCTGCACGACTAGCTCGCGAGTTGGCGCAAGAATTAAGGCACGCACACGTTTTTTACGTTGCGTCTGTGCTTGACTCAGTTTTTCTAAAATCGGTAATACAAAACTTGCAGTTTTACCTGTACCCGTTTGCGCTGCTGCAATAACATTGCGGCCACTCAGAACTACTGGGATGGTCTTAGATTGAATAGATGTAGGTGTTTGATAACCCAGTTCGGTTACCGCTTTTAAAATAGGATCGCTTAATCCAAGCTTAGAAAATGCCATTGCAGATCTCAGTGAAAATTTGATAAACAGGCTGTCCGCAAATGCGTAACAGGAATGCAGTATGGGGATTATAGCAGCAAATCGAACCGTTTAGCTTTAAATGTTATGGTACTAAAGGGTTCGATCTTACTGTTTTAACCAATAAGCGCACAACGAGTCTCTTGCAACGTTAAAAAGCGGATCACTGAAACGATATAAATGTAGATTAACAATTAATATTTGAATGTCTTCGTTTTATAGAATTAGCCTAACTAAACATTTATTTATAAAATAAAAAACAGACCATTTAAAATAAATAATATTTAAATAAAGTATTACTCTATTAATAACGCCATCATCTGATAGTTAGTTAATAATGTTTTAGTTTCTGTGTTACCTTGACTATCAACCAACATAATTTGCGGCGCATTAATAAACTGATGGGCGGCGATTTCAGAATGAATATCAGGCAAGCTCACCTGATACTCCCCTTGCTTTATATCCGCTTGTAGATAGAGCTTATTTGATGTCGTAAAGCGGCCACTATCTGCACTAGGCCCATGAAACATCTCACGATAACGCACCATGATGAGCTGCTTGCCAGACGTCACTTCAACAGTTTGCCCGTATTGACCATGCTCACCATTAATGCCTTCCACTTCTAATTCAGCCGGAAAAGTGATGGTTGCAGCGACAGTATTAAATGATAACGACAATCCGATTGTAACAAGTAAAGCTGATAACTTATTCATATTAATATTCATCATTAACTCCAATATTGACTAATTTAAAAATCACTAAAAGTAAAAAATAAATGTGTTATATGTGTAATGAATAAGAACAAGTGAACTAATAAAAAATTTCAAACTAATATTAAAAATTTTATTCTGATATAAAAAAGGGGCTGAATGCCCCTGATTAACTAATAACTAAATGTACCACGAATAGGATAATGATTATCAGGATTACGGATCCAAGCGAGCCCGTTGACTAAGGTTTGTAAATCAGGTCGCGTAAATGGATTATTGGCAATATCGACCACATGCAATTGTCCATGCTCATTGACAATAAACAGCCCTGGTTCAGCAAAATTGTGATCCGTTTCTTGTGCGCTACGCGGCACTGAAATATACAAACCTAACTGTTCAAGCTGAGCTTGCGATAAACCATAAGCCATCGCAAAATTGATATCAAGCTGAGTTAGATGCTGTTCTAACTGGCTTTTTGAGTCTGCAGACACCGCAATAATATCAACCCCAATTTCAGCTAACGCCTGAGTATACGACGCTAGTGCATTAAGATATTTGGTGCATAGCGGACAATGTCGACCACGATACACCACTACCGCTTGCCATGTGGCATCACCACTTGGCTGACCCAATGTCACAGCTGAGCCATCAAGCAATGTCGCCTGAATATCAGGAAAAGAGTCACCTGCCTTTAACTTTACTGAATATGTCATATACATTCCTTATGATGAGAATGATTAGAATTTATACCAAGCATCACCATTAAGCTAATAACATAAACAGATAAATAAACATTAAATAAGCTATATGGTAAAACTCTCCTTTACTAAGCCACCTTTTTTGCCAATTCAATCAGTTGATGTCCAAAATATGTTTGCTTACCATCCAAACCAGGCAGTACAAAATAGTAACCACCACCGAAAGGTTTTACATAACGCTCTAACGGCTCTCCATTTAACCGTTTTTGTGTATCGATAAATCCTGTCTTTAGGTTTTGCTGATAACAAACAAAAATCAGCCCCATATCGAGAGCGCCAGTACTGCTGACCCCCAGAGAGTAACTATAACTTCGGCGCCGAAGCTCTGCGGTATAACGATGAGGATTACGAGGCTCTGCTCGACGTATATGAGAGTCAAACAAGATGCGATCTCCGTGGGGATCTTTATCAAACTCCGGTGAGTCTTGCTCATGTTTCATACCGATTGGTGCACCGCTGACTTTGTGACGACCAAAGTCATTTTCTTGATCTTCTAACGGCGTTCGATCCCAAAACTCTAGATTAAAACGAATCAAGCGGATGGCCTGATAGCTACCTCCCACACACCACGCATGGTCCTTGTCATCATCCGTTACCCAAACGATGTCATCCATAAGTTGAGAGCTTTCAGCTGGCGCATTACCCGTGCCATCTTTAAAACCAAATAAGTTAATAGGTGTTGATTGGTTATCGATATTACGTGACGGTAGAAATCCATCCATTTTCCAAACAGGAATAAGGTAAGCACTGGTGTGCCGAATAATATCACGCAGGGCGTAAATCACGCTCTCAGGGCTGTTAGCACAGATTTGTAGTGTGATGTCACCGCCACACCAATCTTGCTCTAATCGATCATTCGGAAAACTCTTCATTTCAACCAAACGCTTAGGTTTAAATGCACTAAAGCCAAAACGAGAATCAAACAAACTCTCTCCAAGTGCCACGGTAATTGTAAGGGCATCTGGTTTTAAGTAACTGCCTAAAATACCGGATTCACGAGGGGGTAATTTGTCGTTAGTGTTGGGCGTAATAGCATGAGCTTGGGTCAAATAGGCGATGCGATCGGTGAGGATTTTAAAGCACTGCTCAAGCTCATCAAGGCTTTCTGTCGTAACATCAAAAGCAATAAATGAGGCATCTTTTTGCTCTTTGGTGATCACCCCAGCTTGATGCAAATCGTTAAACTTGATCACTTTAGCGTAGTCATGGCACGTCTTTGGCGCAGATGCAGCCATACTTGGTAATGTTAAAGCTGCACTACCTGCAGCGATGGCTTTGAGAACATTGCGGCGAGATACAACTGCAGTCGCCAAGTTTTGCGTGTTTTTCATCGTATTTTCACCTAAAACTTATAATACACTGCAACGTCTAATATGGCTCTTAGCGTCGCCAGTAAGTTGGCTTGTTGTGACAATAGGGAATAGAGCTTTTTCTTGTCATGCCAAGTTAGCGCCTCAAAGGTTTTGTATTGACCATTGGCAGTGACGTAATGCGACATAATTGCGTTAATTTGTTGATAATTACGATTAATTTGCTTGAGCATTGACTGCGGAATAAACGCTGAGAGTTCTTCAATAATATGTTGAGAACCTTGCACGTTAGCTGCCATATCAGCGATGTCTGAATGACTATATAGGTTTTCCTTGCCAGCGAGCTTAACTTCAATGGCCATCTCAATGAAATCTGCGGATGATTGCACTAGCTTAGGAATGTCAATTTGCTCTTGTGCTAGCCGCTGCTTGAGATCTCGGCAGTACATCAATAGCTCACCTACCGCATCTTTAGCCGCCGCAAGGTTTTTACTGTCAAATAGCAAGTATTCAACGAGGTGAAATCCTTTAAAACGATAATCTGATGTACCCTGTAAAAAATAACTAGCACGCGAATTAATGATGCGATCTGCATGACCAAACAGCCTAACAATCGGCCTTACTCGCTCGTAGTGTTGATGAGCTTGCACATAAAACTGCTGCGCTTGGGATAAATTACCGCTGCTTAAAGCAACATTAAGCTGATTAAGCAGCGAGATGATTGATGTGATATTTTGGCTGGCATAATCCAATTCTGCTTGAATGGCCTGATGATACTTCGCCGGCGTTGGTATATCACCTTTTGCGACAATAATGTCATCTCCAGTTTGCACCGGAGAACGCAACGCTTTAGCACTAAGCGAAGTACTGACTAATAAGCTTAATAACAAGCAACTAGCCATCAGCAATGGTTTAGCTTTGCTGTTCATTTTTGCTTCCTAAAACCATAAATGAACCCACCACGATCCAGTACAGCACAAAGGTGATCACACTAAGCCATATAGGTTGTGAACGATAAGCAAAGAATGACGCCAGTAAATTGCCAAACACAGTTGAATCATCAATGATTGCGGTGGTATTCCAAGCAGGTAAATAAAGAAAATCGGGCACCGCGTAATCGTATTGGATTAGCAGGTTAATGCTTTCTTCTACACCTCTAAGCAGCAAAGATAGTGCGAGGAAAAGCAAAATGATGCCGGTGATATTGAAGAAAATCTTCCATGGGATAAAGCGCTTAAACAGAGAAAATAGATAAATTGTCAGTGCGGCAAGTGCAATACCGCCAATCACCTCAGCAAAAAACTCTACCGCGTTGTGTGAGTTAAGGTTCATGATAAAACTAGAGAGAAATACCACAATTTCACTGCCTTCACGGGCAATGGCAATGGCAACAATCAAGGTAACGCCCCACCAACTGTGACGCTTAGTTTGCTCGCTGAGGCCAGAGTCCAGTTCAGACTTTAACATCTTGCCCCGACTATTCATCCAACACACCATTTGTACGATCAGCACACAGGCGACAAACTCCATAACAATCATAAAAATGGATTGCTCGGTATCACCAAGCGCGTTGAATACACCGTAGATGATTGAGGCCAGTAATACAGATACGCCGCAGCCAATGACAACCCCAAACCATAGATATTTCATGCCTTGTTGACTGTCAGCGTTTTGCTTAATCCACGCAAAAATAATGCTAATCAACAGCAGCGCTTCAATGCTCTCGCGCCAAATAACAAATGCAACTTGTCCCATTATTCGGCTCGCTCTTTGGCGATGATTTTTCCTGCTGGAAGATCAAGGTGAAAATCATCAAAAAAGGTGTAACTACCAGCACGCAAAGGCGCTATGACGACAACGGAATGAGCGCCCGGGGCGAGCACCTTTTCTTTACGTAATTGCGTACTTTCAAATTCGGCAGGTTGATTGCCAATATTGGATACTTTTATGCGAATGATTTTCCCCGCTGGTACTTCTAAAACCTGCGGGATCAGTTCGCCATTTTTTATTTGCAATTGTGTGGTGAATTTTTCAGTGGCAAACACTGATATGGATGAAATAGTGCACAAAGTGGCAAGAATAAATATGAGAGATTTTTTCATGAGAGATTTCAGTAAAAATTGATATGAAAGGGCTGCAAAGCCCCTTAACTTATCTGAATCTGTGATTCGGAATTAGTAACTGCCTTTGCGGCCAACGCCCGCATAGTTAAATTCCCAAGTTACGTCAAAAGGTTTAAACCATGGCGCAACCCCAGTCTCTTTATCAATATGGCGGCCAAACGCTACTTTCTTGTTGTATGAAGGTGGGTAAATAGTAAAGGTAACTTTGTATTTACCGTCGCCATCAAGCTTAATATTTTTGCCATAGTGAGGGCCATCGCTTGCCACCATTGGCATAAATTCACCTGTTTGTGCCGCTTTATTATCGCCCAGTTTATCTACTGAATATTTAATGGTTAGGTAAGGAATCCACGCACCTTCAGCAAAGCCGTTCGGATTTTCTTCGACAGCATGAATATCAGCTTCAAGGTGAACATCAGACTCTTTAGCAGATAAATTGTGCATATTGGCCATACCGTCCATATCCATGATGATGGGTTGCAGATATACACCTTGGATTTCCATACCATCTTTAATCGTTGGTTGACCCAAAGGATACTCTTGCGCAAAAGCAGAGGTTGAAGCTAGAACCATTGTGGTTAACAAAGCAAGTTGAGCTTTTTTCATATAGCCAGTCCATTATCGAATAAGGGCGCTAATGATATTGATAATTATTCCCACTTAATAGTTAAACATTAATAATGAATTCTGATCTAGCCAAAACTCAATTTTTGATCATTTGTATCAGGCAAATATGAAATGTTTTTATGACAGAGTGAACTTAGATACTAAAGGTTACTGTATGAATGTGGTTGTAATTTAAACGACTTCGTTTGAGGTAACTCTAACTTATATTAGGTTATATCTTGCCCACTTCACATGTATATCAAGGGATATAACTGTTCTAGCACAAGCTAAGTTGAGATGAAAAACAACCGATTACAATTTCTTGCGATGACGTTAATTAAAAGCAAATTGACATAATTAGCTTAACTCAATAACCCACTCTAGCCCTTATCTTATATTAACTATTCTTCATATAACTTATGTGACAATCTGTCTAATCTGCTTAACTCAATTGCATTACTGACAAAACGAGTACAAGTAATATGAAGGTGCTAGCGCGCAGTTTATTCTTCTACTTGTTGCGTTATTACTTCTTTTTATTAAGCCACCCATTTTAAAGTTTTTATTAAGCAAAGTGTTTATTAACCCCTATATGGATATGGCTTAATAAACACTCGATTTCAACTTACTGAATAATTTTCAGTCCATTTGGGTAATAAAGGTTTGCTCGTCATCCACAAAAGCCACAAAGCCGCCGTGATAGATAAATACTCGACCACGCCCCTCAACAAGGCAAGCAAGCTGTGGGGTCAAATCTTCTTCGTTATCCAAACTTTGAAATGTGCCGGTATCGGTGATTACGCCGCTGAGTGTAGGCAAATATCCATAAGTGCGCTTGGCTTGATCAATCAAGCTCAATTCACTGGCGGTAGATAAGCAAAAGAGAACCGTATTGGCTTCTTCGATAAATAAAGTTTTAAGTTCTTCAAAAGCTGTAATCACCAGCCAGTCGATGCCGTTAACATGATGGATATACATAGAGTTTCTCGGTAATTCTGATGCAAAGATTTTATCACTATCAGGGGCTAAACGTAGCAGAGATTTAGTTGATAAAGGCGGCAGTTATGTGCAATTTCCAGACATTTACTCGGCCAACTATAAACTCGCTATAACCTTTTATTAAGCCACCCAATTTAAAACTAAGCTATCAACTGAAATCATTGACTCATTTATACTTGAAAATAAACATTCCAACGCATAAAAGCATAAATACTGGTTTAATTAGGGCGATGTGAACTTAAAACTTGAGAAAATAACGGATTAGAGGCAACAGAGTATCTCGAATTGATGAACTCGATAAGGTTTTACTATAGGTAGAAAAATTATGCCAATTAGCCCAACATTCGTTGGCACATTTGTGCGCCATACCGCCTGCGTTTATCCAAATGCTCACATAACTGAGTCAGTTCTTGCAAAGTACCGACAGGGCCTTTGAACAAATCATGAAATTCTGAGGTGATTTTAAGCCAATTATCTAGTGGGATATTGAGTCTAGAAAGAATATCTAATGTACTTGCAGCAATGGCACCACATTTATCGCTTCTTAATTGCCGACCAGTATCATCAACAAGTTGTAAATAGTCCTGCACTGAAAATCTTAATCCGTTAGGCATATTAGCGCATTCATTACCAATAAAAGGTAAGAGTTCTGATGGTTGTTTGCCTTTCATTGCGGCTTTGATACGACGCTGAATACTGGTGTAATCTGAAGTTTCTGGTGTTTTGGCAATATTGGCTCGAATTGGGTTTAAATCAACATATGCCATGCAAGCGAGAACCGCTGCTTCATCAAGCAAGGCTTGCGATTTAAAACGCCCTTCCCAGAATCTACCCGTACATTTATCTTCTTTATTCGCTTTTCGAGCAATGGGCTCGTTGAGACTACGCATAAACCAACTGATATCAATCAGGCGTTTACGGTACTCGGTAATGGTATTGTTTAAGGTTTCAAGCTCGTAAGCTTCAATTTTTTCGCCTTTTAAGAACTTCTGCGTCAGTAAAGTGCCTTTAAATAGCTTTTGCCATTGCAGTATCACCTCTTCATCTGACCAAGCCTGCACCCGTTCAACATCAACTTTTAATACCACATGCAAATGATTACTCATTACTGCATAAGCGCAAAGATCGATGCTAAATACTTGAACTAACTTTAATAATCGTTCTTCTATCCAATCACGTCGATGTTCATAAGACTGCCCAGTATAGCTATCAACACCACATAAATAGGCTTTACGAACACAGCGACTGACGCAATGGTAATAAGGCGTATCTTCTAGACTCACTAACCTTTCTCTTGGTACCGCCATAACATGCCTCCCAAAATCCCAATTCAATAAGTCTAGTTCAAGAGCAAAATATCACCACTATTATGGGTGGCTAATTTAATCTCCTATTATGGATGGCTTAATAAACAGATTTCCAGGGGGAGAGCGCGTGTGTTTATTTTTTTAATGACAAGTCTAAATAATAAGCTACACGAAGTCTCAGTTAATTTCATATGATTAATTACGATGCATTTTTCGGCTATTACATAGCCAATTTCAACTCAAAAAACGTTCACGCTCACGCCCAAGTCTGATTTTATATCTCAATTCATCAATCAGTTATTTGACTAATATTTTCTAATGAATGTAATGTGTCAGTAGAGTCTACGGAACATTATGATTTGTTGAGGAAAAACAATGTTAACTGATATTGTGCTAGAAAATGTAGCGAGCTACAGGTCAAAAAGCGCGCTAAAAACTGACAAAAAAGTCAATATAATTTATGGACTGAACGGGTCAGGAAAAAGTACTTTTTCAAACTATTTTTATAATCCTGAAAGTACAAAATATCAGCAATGCTCTCACCGTGACTCTGGTGATACGGTTCTCGTTTACAACCAAAAATTCATCCAAGATAACTTCTATGCAAAAGATACTCTTAACGGTATTTTTAGCCTATCTAAGGAAAATAAAGAAGCGAAAGAGAAGGTAGAGGCAGTTACTCTTGAGTTAGAGAAAATTGCTAAAGATAAGCAGCAGATCAACAAAGAAATTGGTGAACAACGTTCTAAGATTAATGACGCAAAGGATAAGGCTCAGAAGAAAGTTTGGGAAATCAAAACCAACTATGCAGGTGGGGATCGAGTACTTGAATTTTGTCTGAAAGGCAAAATGGGCGGTAAAGAGCCACTTTTCAACCATCTTTTCTCTATCCCCCTCCCCGCATCTAAACCATCTAAGACAATTGCAGACCTCAAAGAAGAAGCAAATGCTATAGATGGTGATACTGCATTAAAACACTCTGCTCTTAGTAAGCTAGGCATGTTTGATTTATCTGCTGATGACTTAGCTTCGTTAAATGAAATCATTGTAGGTAGCGAAGACAGTCCAGTTGCAAAACTTATCGGGAAGCTTAAAAACTCTGACTGGGTAAGTGAAGGTCTTAAATATCTCGATCAAATCGAGGGTTCTCAGTGTCCTTTCTGTCAATCAGAGACGATGACTGAACATCTAGCTGAGCAAATTCGTGGCTATTTTGACGAGTCATACCAAAACAGCGTGAATGAGGTTAAAGCAATTCAGGCTCGTTACAGCGCAATAGTTGAGAGTATTCCAAGCCTAGACGATTATAAAGTAACTCAATTCTCTACAGACTATATAGCTCAATTAAATGAACATTACGCTAAACTATCTAGATACGCAGAAGTTAATCTTAAGTTAATCAAGCAAAAAGTTTCAAATCCTAGTCTACAAGTCGTTTTGACCGATGTTTCTGAATCTGTTGAAGCATTTAACCTTGTCGTTGACTCGATTAATAAACTTATAAGTGAACATAATGCTAAGATCGATAACTCTGCAAATGAATTAACAAAAATTAAGGCTGAATTTTGGCGAATCTTACGATACGAATATGACCAAACAATCAGCAATTTCAATGATGTTCAAAAAGATGCTGACAAGGTCATCGCTGACAAAACTAAAGAGGAAGCTGCAAAAGTAGCTCTAGAAGAAGCAAAGGACGTTGAAAGGGCTGAGTATCAAAAATCAACTGTAAATATTGATGATGCGATAGTCAGTATTAACCAAGGTTTAACGGATATTGGCATTACAGACTTCTACATAGAGAAGTATGAAGATGAGTTGTATCGCTTAGTTCGTACTAACTCTAACTCGAAAATCTTTTCATCATTAAGTGAAGGTGAAAAGATGATTATCAGCTTCTTGTATTTTAGAGAGTTGTTCAAAGGGAAGCGGAGCGCGACAGAAGGACAAGTGAAAAAAGTCGCTGTTATTGACGATCCAGTATCAAGCTTGTCACACATCTTTGTCTATAACATAGGCCAATTAATCAAAAATGATTTTTTTAATTCAGAAGACATTGAGCAAGTATTTGTCTTAACTCATAGCTTATACTTTTTCTATGAACTTGCAGATGCGAATCACAATAGAAGGAAAGAAAATCAAAATTTATACCGTCTATCGAAAAACGCAAATGGTAGTTCAATTAACACAATGAAATATGAAGAAGTACAAAATGACTACCAATCATATTGGTCTGTAATTAATGATGATAAACAACCACCTGCTTTAATTGCTAACTGTATGAGAAATATTATTGAATATTTCTTTAACTTCGTGCAGAAAGCCGATCTAAGTAATGTGGTTCAAAAACCTGAATTGAAGAATCCAAGATTTCAGTCATTTGTACGTTACATCAATCGCGAGTCACACTCTTTAGGTCAGAATATCTTCGATTTTAAGGAGTTTGATTACCACGATTTTAAAGAAGGCTTTAGATTGGTTTTTGAACAAACAGGCTATCCTGAACACTATGAAAAAATGTCCAGAATTAGAGCCTAATGCTAACAAAGATCACTCGTACTGGTGGTGTTTCCTTGAAAAGTGGGCGAACCAGGGTACTTCAGCTAATACTTAAATTGCTGCACTAACCAACGCGTATATTTCCTACATTGAGCCAGCCGAACATCGCAGGCTCAAAATGCCCCTTATTGAGCAACAAAGTCATCTACTTCGCTTTCCCTAACAGAACTTATCCGAGCCAAATTGTTTAGAGTATCTGTTCTAAATCGGTTCTGTCCAAAAATGATTTAGGTCTTCATTACAGTACTAATTGAGTACTATTTATTTTACTAAGCATATTTTTATGCATAGTCTGCACATAACAAAAAAGGCGAATCATCTCAGATTCGCCTTTTCGTATTTACCGCCTAGCCAGTCACAAACTTAAATCACTGCTATCACTTAATTAAATTGCGTCGCTGGCGACACTAATGCAAGGCAAACTAAAAGCATTAGCCCAGAGTTGACTGCTGTCAATGAGCACTAGCATCGAATTTTTAAGCAGTAATAGTGAGTCTAAGCAACCCTATAAAATTGCGTCACTGGCGAAACTAATGCAAGGCAAACTGAAAGCATTAGCCCGGAGTTGACTGCTGTCAATGAGGACTAATGCTGAAGTTTAACGCTGCTGTTGAGAGCCTAAGCCCCCCTATTAAATTGCGTCGCTGGCGAAACTAGTACCAGTAAAAATGAAGATGCTAGCGCGGAGTTGACTGCTGTCAATGAGCACTAGCATCGAATTTTTAAGCAGTAATAGTGAGTCTAAGCAGCAATTTACTCGTAATCAGAGATAGGCACGCAAGCACACATCAAATTCCGATCCCCATAAACATCATCAATTCTGTTCACGGTTGGCCAGAACTTGTTTTGTTTCACCGCTGCTGATGGGAATACCGCCTCTTCACGGTATATGGCCGCTCATCAAAGCTTGGATCCATAATATCTGCTAGGGTATGCGGCGCATTGTGGAGCGGATTATTGTCCTCTGGCCACTCGCCTGCTTCTACTTTCGCGATTTCAGCTCGAATCGAAATCATTGCCTCAATAAAGCGATCAAGTTCGACTTTAGACTCTGATTCGGTTGGCTCAATCATCAGCGTACCCGCGACAGGGAAGCTCATGGTAGGCGCGTGGAAGCCATAGTCATTAAGACGCTTGGCAATGTCCATTTCGGTCACGCCTGATGCTTCTTTGAGTGGACGTAAATCAATAATACACTCATGGGCAATACGATTATTACGGCCACGGTATAGTACCGGATAATGGTCAGCTAATTTATGGGTAATATAGTTAGCATTAAGCATGGCGACTTGGGTCGATTGCTCCAAACCTTTAGTGCCCAGTAACTTAATATACATCCATGAGATAGGTAGAATACCTGCGCTGCCATATGGCGCTGCTGATACGGCACCATTGTTGTCGCACTCTTTACCAAACTTAACGATTTTATGGCCTGCAACAAATGGCGCTAAATGCGCTTTAACACCAATAGGGCCCATACCTGGGCCACCGCCGCCATGTGGAATCGCAAAGGTTTTGTGTAGATTTAAGTGTGATACGTCGGCACCAATAAAGCCCGGTGACGTTAACCCCACCTGTGCATTCATATTGGCACCATCAAGATAAACCTGACCGCCGTGCTCATGAATGATGTCACAGATTTCACGAATGCCCTCTTCGTACACGCCGTGGGTTGATGGGTACGTGACCATTACGCATGATAGATTATCGGCCAGTTCACTCGCTTTCGCTTTAAGATCGGCTAAATCAACGTTACCTAACTTATCACATGCAGTTACCACCACTTTCATCCCTGCAAGCTGCGCTGATGCTGGGTTAGTACCGTGTGCTGATTGTGGAATTAAGCAGATGTTACGATGACCTTCGCCACGGGACTCATGGTATTTCTTAATTGCCAGTAAGCCTGCATATTCCCCTTGCGCGCCTGAATTTGGCTGCATACACATGGCATCATAACCTGTGATATCCACTAAATACTCGGCCAACTCACCGATTAACTGCTGATAACCTTGAGCTTGGTCAAGTGGGCAGAATGGGTGCATATTGGCAAATTCAGGCCAACTGACGGGGATCATTTCCACCGCGGCATTAAGTTTCATGGTGCATGAACCTAATGAGATCATTGAGTGATTCAATGCTAAATCTTTATTTTCTAACCGTTTAATGTAGCGCATCATCTCTGTTTCGCTATGGTAACGGTTAAAGGTCGCATGGCTTAAAATCGCATCTTGGCGAATTAAGCTTACTGGAATACTTGCGCTAATATTGGCAAGTAACTGGGTATCTAGCGCGGCTACATCTAAATCATGTTTGTCACCTAAAATGATATTAAATAATTGTGCTACATCTTGGCGAGTGGTGGTTTCATCAATACTGATGCCGATAATGCCATCTTCCTCATAACGCAGGTTGACGCCTACCGCTAATGCGCGAGTTTTAATCGCTTCAACATCTAAATCTACAAACGATAAGGTATCAAACCATGTTGCATTAATTGGCTTTATGCCATATTGCTGCATGCCTAGCGCTAAAATATCCGTTAAACGGTGAATACGCTGGGCAATCAGTTTTAATCCTTTAGGGCCATGGAAAACCGCATAGAATGAGGCCATATTGGCCAATAATACTTGTGCAGTACAGATGTTTGAATTGGCTTTTTCACGGCGAATATGTTGCTCACGCGTTTGCATGGCCATACGCAGTGCTTGGTTGCCGCGGGTATCTTTTGATACACCAATAATTCGCCCCGGCATTGAACGTTTATGAGCATCTTTAGCAACAAAGAATGCCGCATGTGGCCCACCATAGCCCATTGGCACGCCAAAACGTTGAGCACTACCAAATACCACATCAGCGCCTTGGCTACCCGGCGACTTTAACATCACTAATGACATAATATCGGCAGCAACAGTTACAATCGCTTTCTTGTGCGCAAGCTGGCTAAATAGCTCGGTATAATCATGGATTTCGCCATGTTTATTGGTGTATTGGAATAACGCACCAAACAGTTCGTAATTCACCGCCTCATGAGCTGGGCCTACAATCACTTCAAAACCAAAACACTCTGCACGGGTTTGTATTACATCTAATGTTTGTGGGAATACATCATCTGCAACAAAGAAAATATTGGCTTTTTTAGCTTTCGATACTCGTTTAGCTAGCGCCATCGCTTCCGCCGCTGCGGTAGCTTCATCCAGCAGAGATGCCGAGGCCAAATCAAGACCTGTTAAGTCCATTGATAATTGTTGGAAATTTAATACGGCCTCTAAACGACCTTGGGCGATTTCTGGCTGATACGGCGTATAAGCGGTATACCAACCAGGATTTTCTAATACATTACGTAAAATAACGTTAGGCACTTCAGTGCCATAATAACCTTGACCAATATAGCTTTTATTAATTTTATTTTTGCTAGCAACTTGGCGAATGTAAGCAAGACCTTCAGCTTCATTTTGACTTAACCCAACCTTGAGCGGTTGTGGCAAACGAATGCCTTGCGGCACGATTTGCGCGGTCAAATCAGCAAGAGATTCAGCACCAATACAATTAAGCATTTGCTGCTGTTGTTCACTGTTAGGGCCTATATGACGAGCTAAAAAGCTGTCGTGTAACTCTAGTTGAGTCAATGTAGGTTGGGTCATGAGATCAATATTCCATTACTGCCAGTACAAGTGACTGGTCTTGTGATATCAAACCAATTAAGATTTTTTTTATGAGGGAAAATTAAAGCAAAGCCCCACAGAGTGAGGCTTTTATGTATTGATTAATCTTCGTCAATAACTTCTTGATAAGCATCTGCATCAAGTAGATTTTCGAGCTCTGCTTCATCGCTTGGCATGACGCGGAAGAACCAGCCATCACCGAATGCATCGCTGTTAACGAGTTCTGGAGAATCTTCTAAAGCATCGTTAATTGCTAATACTTCACCTGATAATGGTGAATAAATATCTGATGCGGCTTTAACGGATTCAGCCACTGCACATTCTTCACCTGCAGAAAGGGTATCACCCACTTCTGGCAGCTCAACAAACACCATATCACCTAAAAGCTCTTGTGCGTGCTCAGTGATACCCACTGTATAGCTACCATCTTCTTCTTTACGCAACCATTCATGAGAGGCAGCATATTTTAATTCAGTAGGAACGTTACTCATTGTGTTATATCCTTTTTCTCAACAATCTAAAATGCTTGTTTACCATTACGAACAAAACTAGGTGCTACTACTCGTACCGGCACTCGCTTTTTACGAATAGCCACTTCTGCGGTATCAGCAATACCTGCTGGTACGCGCGCCATCGCGATAGAATAGCCTAAGGTTGGTGAAAATGTTCCGCTAGTGATCACACCTTGATATTCTTGGTCTGCACCATCACTAAAGAACACTTCCATACCATGACGCAAAACACCTTTTTGCTCCATGATTAAGCCAACGAGTTTTTGATGACCATTATTCTTGATTTCAGTTAACGCGCTACGGCCGATAAAATGACGCTCTGACGGCGCCCAAGCAATCGTCCAGCCCATATTGGCAGCTAATGGATTAATGGTTTCATCCATATCTTGACCATATAGGTTCATGCCAGCTTCTAACCGTAGCGTATCACGCGCCCCTAAACCACATGGACGCACACCGGCTTCTAATAACGCTTGCCATAATGCTGTCGCTTCAGTTTCTGGCACGATAATCTCGTAACCCGCTTCACCGGTATAGCCCGTGGTTGCAATAAATAGTGACTCGGCTTGAATACCAAAAAATGGCTTCATGCTTCAATCACTTGATTCTGCTGCGCGCTAAACACACTCGCGGCTTTAGCTTTCGCATTTGGCCCTTGTACGGCAATCATGGCAAGCTCGGGGCGCTCTGTCACGGTCACATCAAAATCTAAGGCTTGTAGATTAATCCAAGTCAGATCTTTTTCACGGGTGGCGGAGTTAACAACAACGCGATAATGCGTATCTGAAAGGTAATAAGTAATGAGGTCGTCAATCACACCGGCATCGTGATTAAGCATAGCGGAATAAAGCGCTTTGCCAGCGACTGTTAGCTTAGCAATATCATTCGCTAATAGTTGACGTAAGAAAGGTTTGGCTTGTGGGCCTTCAATGTCTACCACCGTCATATGGGATACATCAAACATACCGGCATCTTGTCTTACTGCATGATGCTCTTCTAACTGCGAACCATAATTAATCGGCATTTCCCAACCATGGAAATCGACCATTTTGGCATTCGATTGTATATGCTTATCGTAAAGTACCGTTTTATTAGCCATCTTTATCCCTTTTGCGTGATCATCATGATCTAAAATTGGTACGGGCATCCACCCTTTAAGTTGAGCTTTCATTTTTTTGTTTTATTTTAGCGATTATTCGCTGAATAATGCGCCAAAATTATACCTTGCGACATACTTTTGTATACAAAAGTTTTGATCTATTTTTACTTGCTTAACAACTCCAAAAACATCACTAAAAACGACATTAGCTAAGCCTTAAAACTTAGCAGTTTGAGCTATATCAATCGTTACACAGATGCGGAATCATGAGCGCGGCAGATAACGGGCAAGTTTGCATCAAGTCCCAAGGCTTGGCGCATAAACTGTTTTTTAATAGGCGGACAATTATCAACAAGATTTAGACCAAAATCTCGTATCACTTTCTTTAATGGATGCTCACCAGCAAACAATTGTTTAAAGCCTTCCATTGCCGCAACCATTTGCATTGCTTCAGCCTTACGGGCACGCTCGAGAGGTCTTAAATAATGATAAGCACCAATATCTTTGTCGGTTTGCGCCAGTAAACTAATATGCTCAATGGCATTAGCTGCATCTAAAAAGCCTAAGTTAACACCCTGTCCTGCCAGCGGATGAATGGTATGAGCCGCATCCCCCACCAGCAATAATCTTGATTGAGCAAAGTGACGGGCAAAACGCATCCGCAGAGGAAATGCTTGGCGCTCGCTAACCAACTCACAAATGCCGAGTCTGGCATCAAAGGTCGCGGTTAACTGTTTACTAAATTCACTGCCATCTAATGCTAATAAGGCTTCACTTTTAGCCGGTGGTACAGACCAAACAATTGAACATAAATGTGGATCATTAAGCGGCAATAGCGCTAATGGGCCATCAGGGGTAAATACTTGTCTGGCGGTTGCTTGATGTGGCAATTGGCAACGCACTGTAGCAACGATGCCATGATGACCATAATCCCAATAGGTTAATGGAATTTGACACTGCTGCCGCACCCATGAATTTGCACCATCGGCGGCAATCACAAGATCGGCTGAGATGTTGCTGCCATTGGCTAATGACAACCATGCTTCACGATCGCCTAACACCAAATTATTCACTTGCTGCGACATAATATGAGTTAAGTTAGGCAGCTCACTGGCACGCTGCGCCAGCGCATGGCTGACCACATCGTTTTCAACAATACTGCCCAGTTGCTGCTGACATAAGTCATGACTATCAAAATCAATATGGCCCAAACCGTTTTTAGCCCAGACCGACATTTGCTGATAAGCCCCGACTCGGCTCATATCAACATTTTGCCAAGCCCCTAAATTGGTTAATAGTTGCTGACTGGCTTTATTGAGTGCACTGACTCTTAATCTTGGTTGACCTGTGACAGCTTCAGTATTGCCGGCATCAATCACCACGACGTTAAGATCAGCCATTGCCAATCCTATCGCGGCCGCTAAGCCCACCATACCGCCGCCGACAATGGCAATATCATATCGCTGGCTTGATAACATGTTTAAAAATTCCTTTATTGCCATCCCATTGCACGTTCGGCAACGGGATACTTTAACGGCGGTAACCAAGACAACAGCCGCAAGCCGATACTTCGACCTGCCACCAATGGCCAATATTGATTTGAAAATCCACGCACTAAGCCATTAATCGCATTAATGGTGTTATCTCGATCGGTTTGTCTGTTGTTTAAATAACTGTGTTGCAGACGAATATCACCGATATGATAACCGCTATCTAAATGCTGTTTTAATACCTTTAACAGTCCAACCACATCACGTAAGCCTAGGTTAAATCCTTGCCCTGCAATGGGATGTAACATCTGCGCGGCATTACCAATAAAAAGAGTGCGATGGTAAATCGGTCGCGGCATGACGCATAGATTAAGCGGATATTGATGACGCTCACCGACACCGATAAAACGGCCAGCTTGATAACCAAATTGCTGCTGTAGCTCAGCTAAAAACTCAACCTCTGACGCCTGTTTTAACTGAGCCGCTTTTGCGGCTGTCATTGCCCATACCATCGACATTCGATGCTGCAGGTTTAATGTCTGCATGGGTAGCATGGCGAGCGGCCCATGCTCAGTAAATCGTTCATAAGCTTGCTGTTGATGCGGCCGGTCTAATGCGACGTTAGCAATTAAGCCCACTTGACCAAAATCAGTTTGCTCAAGCGTTAAACCTAACTGCTGTCGCACCACTGAATTAACCCCGTCAGCGGCTATCAACAATTGCGCATTAATCACTTTACCTGAAGCAAGGGTAAGTTGCTGTCGTGCTTGATGAGTCTCTATTTGCAACAATTGCTCGGGGCAAAATAATTGAATGTCTGCTTGTGATAACAGCTTAAATAACACATGACCGACTGGTGCTAATTCGATCACTTGCCCTAAGCAGTCCACTTGAAGATAAGCACTATTGAGCGCAGTCATCCCAAAATGACCTTGGTCTGAGACATGAATATCGGTAATTGGGCACGCAAGTGGTGCTAGATGTGGCCAGAGCCCTAATTGGTTTAGCTCGAAAATGGAGCCATTAGCAACGGCAATTGAGCGCGCATCAAAACCGGGATGTTCTGCATGGGGTTGGCTAGACTCTATTACGGCAATAGATAATGGTTTGGTTAGCGTTTGATTAAGCTTAGCTAAACCTAACGCTAACGTAGCACCAGCATGGCGCCACCGACAATCACAATATCTATATCGATTTCGTCAGTTTCAGATGTCAATCTCTGATCCTCTTTACCTAACTTTATGCTCTTATTTGGGCTTTAGGCACTGATATTACTTACTGGCGATGCTAGTGCAATGGTTGCTCAGGCTCGTCGTTATCACTGCTCATTTCAGCCACAAACTCTGCATGACACATAATTGCAGCCATACGCACAAACTCAAGTAGTTCAGCGTATGCAGCTTCTGACTCTTCGTCTTCTGCAACATCAAATTCAACTTGTGCAATTTCAGCTAAATCTTTAATCACTTCGCACACATCTTTTGGCGCTTTGTTTAATTTAGGCTGAATAATCGCAAGTCCGGTTAAAAAACTTTGCGTCCATAGTGATAATGCTTCTACACGCACAGATAAAGGCTCTTCCTCTTCTGGCTGCAATGGCGTAAAACCAAATTCAAATTCAGCTAAACGCGTTGCTGCGTCTTGATACATATCATTAATTAACTGCATTAATGTCGGTGGTAATGGCTGACCATCATTTACTAATTCAAGTAATGGCTTAACCCAAGCACCACTTTGTACTGGCGCACCACCACAAATTAAACCAACCAATGCGCCATGGACTTCAACTGGGTGTTGTGCGATTTCTGCACCATTGAGTTCTAATGCTAAGTTGTCGATATTTAACGAAGGAGAGGTTGCCATAATGGTGTGTCCAAAAAATAGTATTAGTTTCAATGCTAGCAGAGTTAACATAAGCGACCAACTACCTAGCTCAAGATTGTTGCGAGTAAATTGAAAACTGTTACTAACTGCTCAATGTTAAAGCAAATAAACCTAACTTCACCAAATCATTCTCAGCTTACCTTGCACTTTTCCAACTAGCCTTATATAGTCCGCAACAAGAGCTTAATTTAAGGACCGTTTGCCATCATGAGTAGTAGTGCTATTGAAATCAGTCTATTTGGACGCACATACTCTATTGCTTGCCCGACAGGACAAGAAGCGGCATTACGAGCGGTCGCAAAAAAATTAGAGCAGCAACTTGAAAGTTTGCGCCAACGTCGCCCAAACTTAACTCGTGAAGAAATTGCAATTATGGCTGCGTTAAATATTGGTAATGAGCTTTACCAAGAGCAACAACAGAACCATAATTACCGTAATGAGATGGATCATCGTATTCGTCTATTACAAACAACTTTAGAAGATGCGCTAGTTAAGCAGTCTGTTAAAGTTGAATAGTTACCTAGCGTAACTCTAAAATTTAAGAATTTTGTTCCCTGGGGTGTTTGTAAAATGGTAATGTCCCTGTGCCGATAATTTTAACTTTAGGGTGAATGCTTTACTGACATTGAGCACGCTCGGTCCGCCGAGAAGCCTTAGGAGGTAATCATTTGTCCGCCTTGAACCTACGGTTCAAGGGCTACACCAAAGTAACGGCATTCTGGGGAACATCTAAATTTAGAGGCTAGCGTGAATCATAAAAAAGTTATACGCAAAACCATCCGCCAACTAAGAAACTCACTTAGTCCACAGCAACAACAATCTGCAGCTCATCTCGCCGCGACGAAACTTGTCAGTTATCTGCAAACATTAAATATTCAGCGTGTTGCCCTGTATCTCGCCAATGATGGTGAACTCGATCCTTTACCTGCAATCAAGCAACTGATTACGCTTGGCATCGACGTTTATATTCCAAGGTTGCATCCGTTCTGTGCTGGTTACTTACAATTTTACCGCTATAACCCCTCACAGTTGGTATTTAACAAATATGGTATCGCCGAACCTAAGCTGAATGTCAGCGAGCTTTGTCCAATAGAACAGCTTGATGTCATTATCACCCCGCTAGTTGCCTTTGATCAGCAGGGTTATCGACTCGGTATGGGCGGCGGTTATTATGACCGCACTCTTGCGGCTGTATCTCCACCGCTAACCATCGGCTACGGCCACGATATTCAATTGCATCCTAAGTTAATTATTGAGCCATGGGATCAACCACTTAAACATGTTGTTACACCTACAACTCATTATCATTTTTAACAATTTTTTAGTATCGAGATGCACATTCGTAAGTAAAAAGTCTTACTTTATTAGTTCAAGTTCAAATAATTAAGCAGATCTGACCAGAAGCTTTATAAGTTTAGGTATACTACTCCGCTGTTTTTTGGGCAACAGCCTATATTGAAAGGAATTTTTTATTGCGTTCGTCAATTCGTCGAGTTGTGCAATTACTAAGTGATCACCCCATTTTTGTATCAATATCACTTTTTGCCCTACCACTCTTGCTCATCATACCCATTAAATCATTATTAATTGATTTAATGATCCAACACAGATTAGATAATCACCTCAGTAAACTGGCTGTTATCATGGCATCACATAACGATGAATTGAATCAGGCAAATTTTGAGCATCTAAAAAAGCTTTTTCATTTCTCTTGTGACATGCATGACATTGAACTATTAGCCAGTGAAAAGCTCAGCCCAAGAGAAGTCAGGGTGATTCAACTTGAACTCGCTAATGGTAAACGCTGCTCAAATCTAGGTGAAGCAGTTGATATGAAACTGAGTCACGATCGACTACAGCATAAATCAGGGGCAATCCTCACTACCAGCCATGCCGAATCACATGAAAACCGAAGCTTGGTATATATTTTACCTTTAAATAATAATCGGTTAGTAGCGATGATCAACAATCGTATCTATAGCGATCAATTAAACAATCATTGTAATCATTGCTTTCAACTAGAAATTAAGTACCCCAACTTAAAGCCTATTCAGCTTGGGCAAACAACACTTGAGCAACTCAACCATCAATATAAAGCGTCTCATTTAGTGGTGAATGGCAATCTGCTGCTGACCTTGAAAGCGGGCGATCTGTTAAATATGGAGATTGCCAAGCAGTTTTGGTTTTGGATCTCAATTGCCAGCTTAAGTTTTGGCGTGATCAGCAATTTACTGTTTTCGCATTGGCGTAATATGCGAATTTCACAGGGTTACCTGATCCGCAAAGGGATTGAAAACCGTGAATTTGTGCCTTTCTATCAGCCTATTTATGATATTCAAACCAATAAAATTGTTGGCCAAGAAGCATTGCTACGTTGCAACGGGCTAACGGGACTTTAGTCGCGCCCAATATGTTTATTCCCTATGCCGAGAAAAACAATTTAATCCTGCCGTTAACAGAGCTACTGCTGGATCAAATCTATAAAGATCTGCCAAAACTGGAAGGGTTTGTTAGCGTCAATATTGTCAGCGAGCATTTAGAGAAAGGATTGATCAGCCGTTACTTACTAAACCGCGATGATAGTAATACAGCAAAGTTGTGTTTTGAGCTGACAGAACGTCAACCTATGACTAATTTTGTCGCCGCTACTGAAGAAATTAAACGGCTATCACAACTCTGTTATGGTGTGAAACTTGATGATTTTGGTACTGGCTTTAGTGGTTTTAGTTACCTACAACAGCTTGGCATTAACAGTTTTAAAATCGATAAAATGTTTATTGATACCATTGGTACTGAAGATTTAAAACGCGGCGTTTTAGATGCCATTATCAATTTTGGTCACAAATTAAATATGAGCATGATTGCTGAAGGCGTAGAAACCCAAATACAGCTGGATTACCTCAAACAACATAATGTGCAATTTGTACAAGGCTACTATTTTGCACGACCACTGCCATTAAACGAATTATTGCAACAGCATTACACCTCACAATAATCTCATCTATCACTCTCCCATTAATTGCTATTGATGGGAGATATCACCACCTATACCCATAAGTCACTAATTTAGAACACAATTAATCTTTTTGTGATCAATCTTATAAATTTCAAATCAAAATCATTACATTAATAAAATAGTGTTGATATTAAGAATAGTTATCATTAACATTCTCGTAAATAGTGGTTAACGCGGGATTCCGCAACTCACTTCCCTACTTTCATAATCATACGAGATCGGAAAAATGTTTAACAAAACCTCTGTTGCATTAGCTGTTTTCCTCGCCTTACAAGTACCGCATGCTGTAGCTCATAATGATGAAGATACTCAAGCAAGTTCTGCCCAAGCACATGCAGAAAAATCTATCGAACGCATTGAAGTTCAAGGGGTGCGTCAACGCCTTGAACGTGCAGGCATGTTGTCTGACAACATTATGAAAACAGAGGTAATGACGGCTGATCAAATTGATAATAAAAACGCCATTAACCTGACCGATGCGATTAATAATATGCCCGGCGTACGAGTTTCAAATGAGTGCTCTATGTGTGGTGTAAAGCGTATTATGCTTAATGGCTTGCGTGGTGAACAAACAACTATCTTAATTGATGGCTTACCTGTTCATGCAATGATTGCAGGCTATTACGCAGTAGATGCTATTCCAACCACAGGTATTGACCGTATTGAAGTGGCTCGCGGTGCTGGTGCATCTCTTATCGCTCCAGAAGCGATTGGCGGTACCATTAACGTAATCACTCAAACTGCCACCGAAAATGGCGCAACACTTGATATTTCAATGGGTGAAAATGGTAATCAGAAAATCGGTTTACTTGGTACCGGTGTCAGCGATGACAAACGGACTCGCGCAACCTTAATTGGTCAATTTGATACACGAGATCAAGTTGATGAAGACAATAATTTAGTTAACGAAGCACCACAACAAACCAACCAAAGTTTTACCGTAAGATTGTCACATGACTTAACGGATAACGATAACTTATTGATGCGTTATTCACATGTAGACTCTGAAATTTTTGGTGGCCCAATGTTGGGTGAAGTCTTTGCTGACGGTATTGCAAGCAGTGTTGGCTCGGTATTAACCAATTTTGATGATGTTGCTTCATCGCAGTTATTTGAAAATGGCGATGTACGCAATAAATTTATTGGTAAAGCATGGGAAACGACCGAGTGGATCCACACTGAACGTGATGAACTATCGCTAAGCTGGTTGCATGAACTCAATGAAAACTGGAACACCACGTTAGCAGCCAGTTATTCGGATCATACTCAAGACTCATTCTACGAAGGCTTCCGCTACTATGCCGAAGATAAGATGCTCTATCTTGATGCCCGCGTAAATTATTTCCTTAATGATCAACACCTAATTACCTTTGGTGTGGATAACCGCAGCGAAGAGATGCGTTCTCGCTCAAGCGGTGAAGGTAGCAAAGATTATGTCTCTGATTCATTTGATTACGATGTATTAGGTTTTTACATTCAAGATACTTGGCAAGCCTCTGATGACTTAGAAATTGCCATGGCACTTCGCTATGACAGCATTAGTGCTGACTTTATTGACCCGAAAAAACCGGGTAAAGAGATTGATAAATCAATTTTAGCACCACGGGTTGATATTCGTTACCAGCACAACGATGAGTGGACGTCACGCTTATCTGCAGGTCGCGGCTACCGTGCGCCACTGTCATTCTTTGAAACTGACCACGGTGTATTAGACGCCAACTTAGGCTTTGAGATTGATATTGAAGAGCTAGAACGCTCAACCTCAGCCACCTATACGCTGAGCTACAATGCTGATCACTTAAGTGTCAGTTCATCCGTTGCTTGGACAGAAGTGGAAAACCTAGCGCGCCTAACCGAGACCGATAAAGGTGTGCCGTTACTGACTCAGCTCGATGAGAAAGCCAGTGTCACCACTGCAGATATCTCTATTGGTTATGATGTGACCCATGATTTCACCCTAAATTTAACCGCCGAAGGTTTCTTTTATGATGACGCCTTTAAATCATCTTATTCATTAGCACCAGTTGAACAACGTATCACCTTTAGCGCAGATTACGAGCTTAACGATTGGCAGTTCTTTGCTAACGCAGTTTGGATTGGTAGTCGTGACCTAGCTGAATACGGTTATGAAGGTTATAACCAAGTTGATGGCAATGGCAATGTGATTGCCTCATCTAAAAAATCGACAGATGCGCCATCTTATATCACAGTTGATTTAAAGGTCACCAAAGCTATTACGGATAATATCGACTTCTACGCTGGGGTAACTAATTTATTTGATTATACCCAAGCCAATGAAGGTGAAAGCCCATTGTTCTTTGATGCTGATGGCGGCTATGACGTGGCTTATATCTGGGGTCCATTAAGAGGCCGTGAAGCTTACTTAGGCATTAAGGCAAGCTTCTAATGTTCAGCCATTGTCGCCGTATATTCGGTTTGGTATTGATGTTAATGAGCAGCCCTAGTTGGGCTCACTCGCTAACCCAATATCAACACCATAATTTAATGACTAATAATATTGAACAACTTGCGTTAATGTCGGATAAGCCCAGTATTATGATGCTATTTGAACCGGATTGTTCATGGTGTTTTAAACAAGCTAAAGTGCTTAATCAACTACATGCAGCTTGCCCCAATCAAATTAATATTATTGCATTAGGCGTCAATGGCGATAAACAAGCTCTAAAACAACAAAGCTGGAAAATGAAACTTCATTTTCCAGCTTATATGACCAGCCATGATCTACTCGACGTACTCGGTGAAATACCCGCAACGCCGATGTCATTACTGTCTTCAAGTGAGGGCAACTATATTGGGCATTTACGCGGTTATGTAAAACTTGCTCCCTTAACAAATTTACTTACCGCTAAATTCAATATCAGTTGCAAATAACCATAAGCTAGTGAGAAGGCTTCCCACGAAGCTTGTTCACTAGGCTTATTACCACTAAGGTTATTCCACCAGCAATTACGCCAATCACAATGTGCAATAAACTCGGGGTAATGTAAGCTAAAATCGGTCCAACATCATTCACTTGATGTAGTGCACTCGCAATTCGTTCTATCTGTACTGTTAGCCAATGAATACCATGACTTAAAATACCGCCCCCCACCATAAACATGGCAATCGTGCCAACAATCGTTAATAACTTCATTAATGGTGGCGCAGCGTTCACTAGCATTAAACCAAAGCGTCGAAAAGCACGGGTAAAAAAGCCCTCGCCTTGGCGTTGACTCAAATATAACCCCGCATCATCCATCTTCACAATTGCAGCAACAATACCGTATACCCCAAGGGTCATAATCACAGCTATCACGCACAGGGTAAAAAACTGCGTCCATAAATCAGAGGTTTCAACTATCCCAAGGGTAATCGCAATAATCTCTGCCGATAATACAAAATCGGTACGAATGGCACCTTTCACTTTCTCGGCTTCATACACCTTTAAATCGATATTTTCAGGAATAACGGTTTTAGCCTCATCGGCATCAGGTTTGTGGGTAAGCCAATGGAAAACCTTTTCAAAACCCTCAAAGCATAAGAATAAACCACCGCACATCAACAACGGCATAATCGCCCATGGAATAAAGGCACTAATTAGCATTGCTGCTGGAATTAATATGGCTTTATTCTTTAAAGAGCCTTTAGCAACCGCCCATACCACGGGCAATTCACGTTCAGCGCTAACACCTGTCACTTGCTGAGCATTAAGCGCTAAGTCATCCCCTAATACCCCAGCAGTTTTACGGGCTGCTACCTTACTCATTAAAGCAACGTCATCTAAAATACTGGCAATATCATCTAATAGCGTTAATAAACTTGCACCGGCCATTTATGCTTCCTAAAAAAGTTATATCAGTTAATGATACTTCAATTACTAAAAAGCATGAAATTATCAGTTAAATTAACGAGTACATCACAGTATTTTTTTATCACCTAATTAAGATAAATTCTATATTTTCAGGATTATCTAACTCGGTTTCTATCAGTCACTTGAGGATTAAGGGTATACTAACCGCAGTATTTGATATCCCTACAGGATGATAAAATGACGCAAGACGAAATGAAAAAAGCAGCGGCTTGGGCTGCACTAAAATATGTCGAAAAAGATAGCATTGTAGGTGTAGGCACAGGCTCTACCGTTAATCACTTTATTGACGCGTTAGCGACTATCAAAGCCGATCTTGAAGGCGCTGTATCAAGTTCAGTGGCTTCTACCGAAAAACTAAAAGCTCTAGGTATTCCAGTCTTTGATCTTAATAGCGTGAATGGCATTAGTGTTTATGTTGATGGCGCGGATGAGATCAACCCAAGCATGGATATGATCAAAGGTGGTGGCGCAGCACTTACCCGCGAAAAAATCGTTGCAGCGGTTGCTGAAAAATTTGTGTGTATTGCCGATAGCAGCAAACAAGTTGATGTTTTAGGTGACTTCCCGCTACCAGTAGAAGTGATCCCAATGGCACGTTCTTACGTGGCTCGTCAATTAGTTAAACTTGGCGGCGATCCTGTTTACCGTGAAGGTGTGATTACTGATAACGGCAACATTATTCTTGATGTTTACAATATGAAAATTGTTGATCCTAAAAAATTAGAGACTGACATTAATGCGATTGTTGGCGTTGTGACTAATGGTTTATTTGCACACCGCGGTGCAGACGTATTATTAGTGGGCGCAGCAGATGGCGTAAAAACCATTCAAGGTTAAGCTAGCGTGAACATCAAAAAAGCTAAGCAACTTGCTTAGGCTTTTTGTTATCTAGGGCAGCACATCACCATAGTTACATACATAGCTACATACATAGCTACATACATAGCTACATCGGTTCTATTTGCTCAACTAACATCTGCACCGTTTGATTGCCGCGGTATTCATTTACATCCAATTTATAAACCACTCTTGCATGTTGAATGGTTGCATCAGGCCACACTTTTAAATCACAGTTAAATGCAATGGCATCAATCATAACGCGGCTGCATTCAGTTTCTAAAATTAATTTAAGGTGCTTTTCACCGACAATCCGCTGCTGCACTATTTTAAAATAGCCATCAAATAATGGCTCTTCAAAATTTTGTCCCCAAGGACCGGCATCGCGAATGGCTTGTGCCATTTCAATGCTAAGCTCATCAGGGGTTAACTCACCATCACTCAACAGCTCACCGGTCAATAACTCAGGCGCAATAAGCTCTGCAACAACCTGATTAAATGCCTCTGCAAATTGTTCAAACTCGCCTGCTTTTAACGTTAAACCAGCAGCCATAGCATGACCACCAAACTTAATAATCATGCCCGGGTGACGGCTATTAATCAGCTCCAATGCATCACGCATATGCAAGCCTTTGATTGAACGCGCGGAGCCTTTAATTTCATTATCATCAGATTGGGCAAAGGCAATCACAGGACGATAATATTTGTCTTTAATTCTTGACGCTAGAATACCAATCACACCTTGATGCCAGTCGGGCTGATAAATTGCAATCCCATGTGGCAATGTCGCTTTATCAAACTCCAAATGCTCAAGACTGCGCAGCGCCTCTTGTTGCATATCAGCTTCTAACTCGCGTCGCTCAGCATTTAAGCCATCAAGCTCAGCAGCCATACGCCTTGCCTGCATCATGTCATCACACAATAAAGTTTCAACACCGAGCGCCATATCAACTAAGCGTCCAGCGGCATTCAATCTTGGGCCAACGGCAAAACCAAAATCACTAGCAACAGTACGACTTGGAGTACGTTTGGCCACTTCTAATAGTGCGGTAATCCCCGGGCAACAACGCCCTGCACGTACACGCTGCAAACCTGCCTGTACTAAAATACGATTATTATTGTCTAAACTGACCACATCAGCGACTGTGCCTAACGCCACAATATCGAGCAGTTGCCCTAAATTAGGCTCGGCAATGCCTTGGCGCTGATACCAATCTCGTTGTCTTAACTCAACACGTAAAACTGACATCAAGTAAAAAGCGACACCCACCCCAGCGATTGATTTACTGGCAAACTGGCAATCAACTTGGTTGGGATTCACAATAGCATCAGCTTGCGGCAGCTCATCACCCGGTAAATGGTGATCGGTAACCACCACTTGCATACCGTAAGCTTTAGCGGCCGCAACGCCATCAATTGAGGAAATACCGTTATCAACGGTGATCAGTAACTGCGCGCCTTTTTGTCTAGCGACTTCAACCAATTGCGGGCTTAAGCCATAACCGAAATCAAATCGATTAGGAATTAAGTAATCAACATGCAACGCACCCAGCATTTTCAGTGTACGCAAACAGATCGTGGTTGACGTCGCGCCATCAGCATCAAAATCGCCAACAATTAAGATCGATAACTGCTGCTCTATCGCATCAGCAACAATGCGAGCAGCTTGATCTAGCCCTTTCATGGTGTTTGGCTTGAGTAAACCTGCCAAAGCTAATTCACAATCTTGTTCAACTAGGCCACGACTGGCAAGAATTTGTCTAATACGAGGTAAGTAATGGGCAGGAAGATGACTATCATCTACATGAGGACGGCGATTAATCTGACGTAACACGGCAATTCCTAATCTAAAATAAAAAAGGTGAGCCTAAGCTCACCTCGATACTATACTAAAAAAACAGTTACTTTTGAGAAGATTCTAAAATCTTTAATAAACTTGCAGGCGGCTGATAACCAGGAATTAACGTACCATCAGCTAGAATCATTGCTGGCGTACCAGTAATACCGATAGCTTGACCTGCTTCGTATTGCTTCTTAATTTCAGCATTACATGTTTTCTTTTGAATGCTTTGACCCGCTTTCGCATCAGTCATTGCCTGTAATGGATCTTTAGCACACCAGATAGAACGCATTTCATCAGCATTTGCAGATGGTACACCTTGGCGTGGGAATGCGAGATATTGAATGGTAATGCCTAAGTCATTATATTCTTGCATTTCGCTATGCAGCTTACGGCAATAACCACAAGTGGTATCGGTAAACACTGTCACGACAAACTTCTGATGTTTAGCTTTATACACTAACATGTGATCTTTTAGGCTATCTACAATCGCTAAACGTGGCGCAGCATTGCTGCTTCAGTCAGGTTCTTCATCCCCTGATTAAGCGCATACATATTACCGTGAATAAGCTTAGTGCCATCTTTAGTCACATATAAAATGCCGCGATCTGTCATCACTTGGTATAGATCGGCCACTGGTGACTGTTCAATCGAAATTACGTCAACCCCAAGGCTATTTACAAGTTCTTGCGAAATTTTTGCGCTTTGATCAGAAGTCACATGCACCGCTGCACTGGCAAAAGGCGCTGCAACCATAGCTAAAATTAACGTCAACGCTGGAGTAAACTTCATTAGATTTCCTATTCTTGTGTATGGCTTATTATCAAATGATAAGACCGGATAAGTAGCGAAAAGTTACAATGCCCATTGATTTAAAGCAACTATTTGCTGTAACTAATGGTAACTAACCAACAATTTTAACCTCTAGGGTGATGCTGCTGGTGTAATTCTTGTAAACGCGCTTTAGCTACATGAGTATAAATCTGCGTAGTCGACAGATCGCTATGTCCTAATAATAGCTGCACTACACGTAAATCGGCACCATGATTTAATAAATGAGTCGCAAATGCATGCCTAAGTGTATGTGGTGATAACTCGCCTTTGATATTAGCCAATAAAGCGTAGTGCTTAATTCGATACCAAAATGTTTGCCGTGTCATCATCTGCCCGCGCTTAGAGGGAAACACCACATCAGACATTTTATTGCCCAGCAACATAGGTCGCGCTTGTCGTAAATATTGCTCCACCTCACTAATCGCTACTTCGCCTAATGGCACTAATCGCTCTTTGCCGCCCTTACCGACAATACGCACAAGCCCTTGGCGTAGACTCATCTGTTCCATGGTTAATCCCACCAATTCAGATACCCGTAATCCTGTGGCATAGAGCAATTCCAGCATCGCTTTATCACGTTGCTCGACTGGGTCATCGTAATTAGGTGCGGCCAATAATCGCTCAATATCAGCCTCAGAAAGGCTATTTGGCAAGTGACGTGACATTTTTGGCGAATCAATTAATGCAGTAGGATCGATATTAATACGGTGACTAATAAGCAGATAGCCATAAAAACGACGTAAACTGCTTAGCATTCTGGCATAAGATGTTTTTGCCATCCCTTGCTCAACTCGCTCACTTAAATAGCAACGGATTTGTTCAGCATTAGCGTTAATAATATCGACATCTTGTTGCTGAATATATTGATCAAACTGACGTAAATCAGTTTTATAAGCACTTAAGGTATTATCACTAAGCCCTTGTACGGACCATAAATCATCTAAAAACAGATCAATAATGGCGGCAACTTGATAAGTCTGAGTCACAAATAATCCTTATAAAAAAAATGGCATAGAGAAAACTCTACGCCATTATTGTATGCAGATTAGTACTGCGGGTCACTATGCAGCAGCCACCGTATTAGATTTTGCTGGTAGTAATAAACAGGCTAGCATCACAATCATGGTCGGTAATAACCAAGCCATACCTTCTGTTTGCAGCGGTACTTTAGCGTACACATGCACAATAGCGGCAAACATATCATTTAATATTTGCATAAAACCATTGTCTGAAACGGCTGCAGTGTAGTTATTAACGTTGATCCAACCCGTAGCTTTAACACCATCCATAATACCGAAGATAAATGCCGTTGCTAACACAATGCGGTGTGATAGTTCAGGACGCTTATAAATATTGGTAAGGAATGTCACTAATACTAACGCAATCGCAATTGGATAAATCATCATCAACACTGGAACACTGATACTAATTAGTTCAGATAAACCAACGTTAGCCACTAATGCACAAATAATGCTTAATAAAACCACTAGCAATTTGTAAGATAACTTAGGCAATAGTTCATTAAAGAACTCAGCACAGGCACTCACTAAACCAACTGACGTTGTCAAACACGCTAATGTCACTACGGTTGCCAGTAAAACTTTACCTGTTTCACCAAACATTTCGTTGACGTAGTTAGTTAAAATCACACTACCTGTTTTAGCGCCATTAGCGATGTCGCCAGCTGTTGCACCTAAATAGAATAATGATACATACACAAACGCTAAGCCGATTGCAGCAATAATACCTGCTCGCACGAGATATTTAGTTTGTAGCTCAGCACTTTCAATCCCTTTTTTGCGTAAGATATCAATAATCAAAATACCAAACATTAACGAGGCAAGCGTATCCATCGTGTTATAGCCTTCTAGGATACCTTGTACCATAGGGCTATCAACATAAGCACCCTGAGGTGCCATTGGCGCAGAACCCGCACCCACAAATACTGAAATCGCTAAACCCGCCAACAAGAACATTAATACAGGGGTAAGAACTTTACCGATGCTATCAAGCAGTTTGCCCGGATACAAAGCCAGTAACATGGTAATACCGAAAAATACTAACGTATAAACTAGCTGAGCTTGATTCAGTGCAATACTGCCAATATGGAACATCATATCGGTATTGTCTAAAAATGGTTTGGCACCAATTTCATAAGCAACTAAACCAGTACGCGGCGCAGCAAATGCTGGACCAATAATAATATAAATGGCGACGGCAAGTGCAGTAGCGACGGCTGCGGGTAATAACCCCATGATTTTGCCTTTCGCTTTAGCGACAGCAATCAAACCAATCAGCGGCATACCAACAGCTGTCAGTAAGAAGCCAAACATAGCAGGATGCATATTTTCACCCGCTAACATACCCGCAAATGGGGGGAAGATTAGGTTACCAGCACCTAAATAGAACGCAAAGGTCATAAAACCTAACCCTAACGTATCTGAAAAACTCATCTGTTGATTCTGCACTTACGACTCCGCATTCTTTCAATCTTAATATGATGACGCTAGCTTATGTATCAGCGCTAGCTTATTTAACTTAATCTCGCCAACTGTAAATCAAACTTTACAGAAAGTTTTTACAAATTTAAGCTGTTTTAGCGAGTTTTATTAGTTTTTTTGGCTATTTTAAAGCCATTTTATCTCAAACTCACGATTTAATTGCTTTAATCTGTTCTATAACCCTTGTTTACGGGACGAACTAATACCAAAAATAATAACTTTAAACAATAGTTGCTTATTAAATAAACTCAGTAAGCAGGCCTTATTTGGATTTTCAACACATATAAACCAAACAATTGCAGATTTACCAAATAAAACACTAAACCGTACCAATAGACAGCTTGGTTAAATATTAGCCTACCGTTAATCAGCGAGCCTTGTTATTTGCCCAAATCCTACTCTTCTAACCTGAAATCGATGTTGACCCAAGCAAGGGACGCGACCATTCAATATCCCCTTATACCCAAACAAGGTGATATCTATTTCTTAATCAAGTTGGTCTTAGGTATAATCTAGGCTTTATTTTCCAACTGATATCGTCATGGCATTTACCTTTAAACAGTTTCATATTGATGATTATGGGTGCGGTATGCCCGTCAGTACCGACGGTGTTTTATTGGGCGCTTGGGCGAATCTTAGCCAAGCACAACAGATTCTAGATATTGGCGCAGGTTCAGGCCTATTAAGTTTAATGGCGGCTCAACGTAGCTCAGCTAATATTACAGCGGTTGAATTAGATGAGGTTGCCGCATTAGCTTGCCAAAAGAACTTTCAACAAAGCCCTTGGCATTCAAGACTCAACATAGAACATGCTGATATTAATGAGTTTTGCCAACATTATTTAGCCTCAGACTCCGCTTTATTTGACCATATCATCTGTAATCCACCCTATTTTGAAAATGGACCACAATCGCAAAAGGTGGAACGAGCAACAGCCAGACACACGGATAATTTGAGTTTCGGCCAGTTATTATCAATTATGGCCAAACTACTGACGGCAAATGGAACCATCAGCGTTATTTTACCGACCCAAAGCCTTGCCGCATTCACAAAACAACTTGAGCAAAACTCATTACAAATCTATGCTCAAGTAGACGTTGTCAGTGTGATAGGAAAACTGCCGCAACGGGTTTTATTAGCATTACGTCAAACAGAGGCTGATAACGGTCAGGTTATGGCGCCACAAACATTAAATATCTGTGTGGCTGGCGGTCAATATAGCCCCGAGATGATCGCGCTAACAAAAGCCTTTTATCTCAAACTATAAGGTAAGTTAGCGCTTAATTTATCTCCCCATAAATACTGACTCGCATAAAGTTTGCGCAATTAATGATGATAATTGAGCAAATTAACAAAATTACGTATATAATGCTGCGCTTAATTTTATAGGATGCTGCTAAATGCAATTTGAAGATTTCGACCTTGACCCTAGTTTACTAGATTCATTAAAAGCCATGGGACATAAGTCACCGACCACTATCCAACAACAGACCATTCCATTAGCAATGGAACAGCGGGATATTTTGGCTCGGGCCCCAACAGGAACTGGTAAAACAGCCAGCTTTTTGTTGCCTGCATTGCAGCATCTGATTGATTACCCTCGTCGTCGTCCAGGTCAAGCACGTGTATTAGTGCTAACCCCAACACGTGAACTTGCAAGCCAAGTACATCGTTATGCATGTCACCTTGCAACAGACTTAGGTTTGGATATTGCGATTGTGACTGGTGGTGTGCCATATGGCCCGCAGGAAGAAGCATTGCAAGGCAATGTTGATATTCTAGTGGCGACGCCAGGTCGTCTACATGAATACCTAGAAAAGCAAAAGTTCAGTGCTGAAGATGTTGAAATCTTAGTCATTGACGAAGCTGACCGTATGCTTGATATGGGCTTTACTAACATCGTACAAACGATTGCAATTGAAGCTCAAGGCCGTAAACAGAACATGTTGTTCTCTGCAACACTTGAAGGTAATGGCGTTAAGCGCTTTGCAAAAGAGCTGTTAAACGACCCAATCACTGTTGAAGCAGAGCCACCACGCAGTGAAAGCGCTAAAATCCATCAGTGGATCCACTTAGCCGACCATAAAGAACATAAGTTTGCATTACTGTGTAACTTATTACGCCAAGAAGATGTAAAACGTGCCATTGTGTTTGTTAAAACACGTGATGCAGTAAGCAGCCTTGACGGTATGTTGCAGCATGAAGGTATCGCTTGTGCATTTATGCGTGGTGATATGGAGCAGAAACGTCGCTTCCAAGCGTTAGGCCGCTTTACTAAAGGCGAAGTTAACGTATTACTTGCAACTGACGTTGCTGCACGTGGTATTGATATCGATGATATCACCCACGTTATCAACTATGATATGCCGCACTCTGCTGACGTATATGTTCACCGTATTGGCCGTACCGGTCGTGCGGGCGCTAAAGGTACTGCAATTTCATTGGTTGAAGCCCATGACATGCGTATTCTGAGCAAAATTGAACGTTATATTGAGCAGCCTCTAAAGCGTCGCGCAATCGAAGGCTTACGTCCAAATAACAAAGAAGCAAAAGTGCCGACTAAGAAAAAAGTCAAAGTCAGTGCAGCGACTAAAAAGCGTAAAGCGAAGAAACGCAATAAATAACATGCGTTTGAAATTATAAAAAAAGGAGCTCCGGCTCCTTTTTTGATACACCTTGAAACATTTTTATTACATAAAGTCATATCCTGCTTACATAGCCTCTGCTAAATTACGGTTATTATTCAATAGCTATATAGCAAGCCACTATGCCGATACTACTAAGAAGAATTTTAATCCCCCTCATCATTATTGCCGTCTCTGTTGGTTTGGCAATGTTATTAGTTAGTAGTAAAAAAGAGCCAGAGAAAAAGCCAGAACCTGATACCCGCCCAATTGTCGATATCATTAGTGCTAACCCAAGTAATTTGTCGGTTCAACTGGCCTCATATGGTGTAGTCAGCCCTAAATACAAAACCCAACTAGTGACCGAAGTACAAGGCCGTCTGTTAGAGCTTGCCGATGTGTTTGTGGCCGGTGGCATGGTTAAAAAAGGTCAAGTGCTCGCCCGTATTGAACCTGCAGACTATCAAGCGGACTTAAGCCAAGCACAAGCATCTCTTGCCCAAGCTCAAGCCAATCTGGATGAAGAGATAGCATTAGGCGAAGTAGCTAAAAAAGAGTGGCAAGATTTTCAAAGTGGCCCTGCTCCCGAATTAGGTTTACGCGTACCACAACTTAAAAAAGAACAAGCCAATGTTAAATATGCGCAAGCGACGTTAGCTCGAGCCCAACGCAATCTAGATCGCACCGTTATTCGCGCACCTATTGATGGCATAATTAAAAGTCGTATGGTCGATCTAGGCCAATATATCACCATGGGCACTACCTTAGGTGAGCTGTATGGCACCAGTATTGCTGAAGTGAGATTACCCCTTAATAACAACGAACTTGCTTATTTAGAGTCAATTGAAAACCCAAACACTGAGGTTGAATTAACTGCGCAATTAGCAGGCAAAGATATGACATGGCAAGCTAATATTGTACGTAGTGAAGGGATTATTGATGATACTAACCGTATGGTTTATTTGGTCGCTGAAATTAATGACCCGTACCAGTTAGTCACCAAAAAATCAGTGCTTCCGCTAAAATATGGTACTTTTGTTAACGCGAGTATTCATGGCCGAGAGTTTGAAAATATCGTCAAACTCCCCCGCCACCTCGTTAAAAATAACCAAGTGGCAATAGTCAAAAACAATGTCATTGAGATGCGTACGGTAAATGTTGTACGTAGCGATCAAAAACACGCCTATATCCAGCAAAGTATCCAACCTAATGAACAAATCTCGATCACCTTATTAAATAATATGAGCACCGGCCAAGAGGTCATTGTGGCAGGAGAGCAAACTAAGCCTAAAACAGCCATTGCCAATGCAGGAGCACAGTAATGGATACCAATAAAGGAATAATTGCTTGGTTTGCCCACAACAGCGTTGCAGCTAATTTATTAATGTTCATTTTATTAGCAGGTGGCTTGTTTAGCAGCTTCATCATCAATAAAGAGGTTTTTCCTCGCTTTGAATTAAATTACCTTCGTATTTCTGTAGGCTATCCAGGCGCTGCGCCCGAAGAGATTGAAGAAGGGATTAACATTAAAATTGAGGAGTCACTTAAAGATATTAGTGGCATTAAAAAGATCACCTCAGTCGCGCAGGAAGGTGTTGGCTCTGTCACCATTGAAGTTGATGATGACTATGAACCACAAGATGTACTTGATAAAGCCAAGCTAAGAATTGATGCTATTTCCACTTTCCCCGCTGATATTGAAAAGCCGGATATTTACCAAATTGAGCCTCAAACCAATGTACTTTGGGTTGCCGTTTATGGCGATATGACCGAAGCCCAAATGAAAGAATTTGCTAAAAAAATTCGAGATGGCATTACGGCGCTACCAAGCGTGTCCCGCGCCGAAGTTGTGGGGGTTCGAGATTATGAAATAGCAATTGAATTATCAGAAGATAAATTGCGAGAATATAAACTAACCTTTTCACAAGTGGCTAATGCCGTAAAAAACTCATCAATAAACTTACCCGGCGGTTCAATACGTGGGGACAATGGCGATATTTTATTACGCACCAATGGCCAAGCATACACGGGCGATGAATTTGCTAACATTGTCGTCGCTACAGCTACCGATGGCAGCCGAATCTTGCTATCACAAGTGGCCAATATTAAGGATGCTTTTGAAGAACGTTTAGAATATACCCGCTTCAACGGAAAACCCTCTGCACTGCTACAAATTATCAGTATTGATGACCAAAATGCATTAGCCATTTCAAAAGAAGTAAATCAATATGTTGATGACATAAGAAGTACGCTTCCAAGCTCCATAAAAGTCGATACTTGGGGAGATATGACCCACTACCTTGAGGGGCGTCTTAATATGATGCTATCCAATATGTTTTATGGGGCATTATTGGTATTCATCATTCTAGCGATCTTCTTAGAACTAAAATTAGCCTTCTGGGTCATGATGGGCTTACCCATCTGCTTCATGGGTACCATGATGCTGTTACCCGTTGATCCTATTTCAATGTCGATCAATATTATCAGTCTATTTGGCTTTATCTTGGTACTCGGGATAGTGGTTGATGATGCGATTGTGATTGGCGAAAGTGCCCATAGCGAAATCGAAAAACATGGTCACTCCATTGAAAATGTTATCCGCGGTGCTAAACGAGTAGCGATGCCAGCCACTTTTGGAGTACTGACTACTATTGCAGCATTTACACCAATGTTAATGGTCTCAGGTGTACAAGGAGTGATTTGGAAATCAATTGGTATGGTCGTGGTACTTTGTCTCATCTTTTCATTAATTGAATCAAAGCTGATCCTTCCTGCGCATTTAGCACATATGAAACCGACAAAACCGAGTGCTAATCCTAATATTTTTTCACGCCTTAAAATTGGGTTAAATAATAAACTACAATATTTTATTGATTACCAATATCGTGCTTTTCTTACAGGCTGTATCAAACAACGCTATACCGTCGTCGCCATCTTTATTGGCACCTTAATTTTAGCCATCGCACTGGTTGTGAGTGGTCAAGTACGTTGGGTATTCTTCCCTGATGTACCATCTGACTATGTTCAAATTGAACTTAGCATGGATGAAGGTAGTGCTGAAACCAACACCCTCAATACTGTTAAACAGATTGAACAGGCACTGTACGATATGAATGCGCAAATGGAAGATAAGTATGGCGCACCGGTAGTAAAACATAGCTTTATCAATATGGACTCTCGTACCTCGGCCTTTATTATGGCCGAGCTCACTAAGAGCGAAAATAGAGAAGTTGACGGTAAGGCAATTGCTGAAGCATGGCGCGATCAGTTACCTGAGCTAGTGGCGGTCAAAAAGTTAGAGATGGAAGCCAGTACCAATAGTAATAGCGGTGGTGATATTGGCTTTAGATTAACATCTGACGATCTAGATGCATTAGCATTAGCGTCTAATGAGTTAAAACAGCACCTAAAAACCTATGGTGGAGTCATTGATGTAACTGATAATTTCTCTTCAGGTAGTCAAGAAATTAAGCTACATATTCTGCCAGAAGCAGAGTCTCTTGGCCTCACCTTATCTGATTTAGCGATGCAAGTCCGCTATGGCTTTTATGGCTACGAAGCGCAACGTATTCTGCGAAATAAAGAAGAGATAAAAGTGATGGTTCGCTATCCATTGGAGCAACGCCGTACTATTGGTCATCTTGAGAACATGCTTATTCGTACCCCAAATGGTAACGCGTTACCTTTCTCAAGTGTGGCTACCATGGATATAGGTGACTCATTTGCTTCAATTACTCGTGTTGATGGACAGCGTTCAATTAACGTCAGTGCTGATATCAACAAAGAAGTGGCTGAGCCATCTAAAGTGACTAAAGAGATTGAACAGAATTTTCTACCTCAGTTACTACAGAAATACCCAACAGTATCGAGCGTACTAGATGGTGGCAGTGCAGAGGAAGCGGCAACGATGATTAGCTTAGCTCAGGGGTTCTTCTTCGCCCTATTCACTATTTACGCTTTGATGGCAGTGCCGCTAAAATCATACAGCCAACCGTTAATCATTATGTCTGTCATTCCGTTTGGTATCATTGGTGCAATTATTGGTCACTTAGTTTTAGGCTTATCCATGAGTATTCTCAGTCTATGTGGCATAGTCGCCTTAGCCGGGGTTGTGGTAAACGACTCCTTAGTATTAGTTGATTTTGTCAATAAAGCTCGCTTAGAAGGACAATCACTAAAAGAGGCTGCAATTAATTCCGGCTGTATGCGATTTAGAGCAATTATTTTAACCTCATTAACCACTTTTGTGGGCTTAGCCCCCATTATGTTAGAGAAAAGCCTACAGGCTCAGATTGTTATCCCGATGGCAACATCACTTGCTTTCGGTATTTTATTCTCAACTGTAGTGACCTTAATTCTAGTGCCTATTCTTTACATTATACTTAATGACCTCAAACAAATAGGCAGTAGATTCTTCAACTGGTGGTGGCGACCTGCTCATGATACAAAAACCATCTAATCATTATTATGACTAACTAAAACCGCCACTAATGGCGGTTTTAACCTTTTATACAAAGGCTAATTGTTAAGAAACTGGGGGATATGACCTGATTCACAGTATCAATCAGTCAGTGCGGTAGACTATGATTAATATTTCCTGTTTATATAATTAGCAATGACTCACACTACTGCCACCCTTGTTTATGATATTCGTCAAAGTCGCTACCTCAATATCACTGGCCGCTGTACTTTACAGTGTGTATTTTGCCCTAAACACAATGGCAGTAAGCAGATCCATCAATATCAATTAGCCTTAGATCACCAACCCAAAGCGGCAGAAATCATCCCGTTACTCGGTGACGTTAGCCAATTTGAACAGTATGTTTTTTGTGGATATGGTGAACCAACACTCAACTTAACCACCTTACTTGAGGTCGCCAAAGAAATTAAAAGCAGAGGTGGTCAAGTCAGAGTTAACACCGATGCTTAGGTAACTTGTTCCATCGCCGTAATATATTGCCAGAATTAGCACCCTACGTTGACAGTTTATCCATTTCACTTAATGCCGATACAGAAGCGGCATACTTACAACATTGCCGACCAAAACTAAAAGGCTCATACCAAGCCGTTAATGAATTTATTAAATTAGCACCACAATTTATCTCTCAAGTCTCAGTATCAGCCATTGATGGGTTAGAGGGCGTTAACATCGAGCGTTGTAAGTTAATTGTTAATCAAGCGAATGCTAACTTTAAACATCGGATATTAGGCGCGCTAGGCTAAGCTGCAAAACTTGCGAACTAGTCATCAAAAAAGATAACAATTTATATTTGAATTAAGGCTTACGTGTTAACATCCGCGTCGAAGTGGTCAACTTAATTTTATACATATGTTAAACCGTCAACGCATTATTCAAAAATCTCAGGCATTACTTATCACAGCGCAGGGACTGCATTGGTCAAAACAGCGACTCATTGCACTTGCAAGCCAATTAATTACACTTGTTTTTTGTATGTTTGTGCTGACGGCGGTATTAATTAATATTGGTGAACGTCAATTACAACGAGAATGGGCTAATAAGCGTTACAGTGAACTGCAAGTACTGGGTTCTGTGTTTACCAACACCTCAAGTACCTATCAGTACCGAACTAATTTATTTTCTGATGCCGAGATTATTAAGCAATTCATTGAAGAAAAAAGCGAACCATCATTAACAAAACTCAATCATACCTGGGCTAAAATAGTCTCTAATTTTAATGAGATAATCGGTATTTCACTTTTTTCACAAAATGGCGATTTTATTTTTAAAACAGGTTTTGCAATTGAGCAGCTAACTTTACCACCACACTTAATCAATAAAAAAATGAATAGTGTTGGTATAAGTCGCTATACCTCACCGATAGAACTATTCCCAATCGATGGCCGGCTTGAACCCGTTATGTATGATATCGCCGTCATTAAAAATAAGCAGGATCAATTTCAAGGGTATTTTGTTAATTATTTCTCTGTGAATAAAATCTTAGAAGATATCAACCCAGCATTACCGAACAAGGCATCAGCGGTTATGCTCTTCAATGCTGAGGGAGCCTTGTATGCAAATCGACTGAGTATCAATACTCAAGGTAAGCTACCACAGCAATTAGGTACAAATTTAAAACAAATTAATCCTCAATTATGGCGCAAAATGAAGCGCAGTAGTTATGGTCAAATGCATGGTCAACACGCGACCTATATTTATATAAAAATTAAACTGAATGAAGATAGTTTAAATTCAAGTGACTACTATCTTTTATCCTATGTGCCTAACTCGGTAATTAGTGACTACTTTTCATTCTGGCGCTACCTACTAATTGTGTTTTCTTTTATGGCAACACTGATGGGTATTGTTTTGCTATTGTTATGCCACTTATACCGACTACAGCAACGCTCTCGCGAAAAAAGTTTATACCTTGCTAATAACTTATTTGATCGTAATTTGCCCAGCCTATTACTGAATGAGGATTTTAGGGTTTTAAGCGCCAATAAAGCGGCTCTATCCTTGTTCAATACGAGTCTTGAGAGCTTACTTGAGCGTAAATTCCAGACAAGTTTACAATTAGATGATGCGATATATGCCGACATTATGTCGCAAATAAGTAATAACCATCATTGGCAAGGTCTAATAGATTTAAGCCTCTATGGTGGAAAAAAATTACAAGCGGACTTAAAACGGGCAGAGACCTATGTCGAGCAACCTTATTACATTCTGAGTCTCACTGATATTAGTGAACAGAGTGTGATTCAGTACCAAGCTTATTTAAGTGAGATTCTAAATGATTGTGCCGTTGCAACACTCATCATTCAGCCAGATGGTAAAATCATAAAAACAAACCCAAAGTTTGATGAACTATTAAATAGCGGCTCAAACACAATGATCAGTTCTATTCTTCAGTTAAATGATGATATTAGCAGTACGTGGCCAAGAATTTGTGAGCAGGTCATAATGAAAGGTACTTGGCAAGGGCAGCTATTTTCAAACTTACATACAAATAATAGTCTCTGCTTACATATGACCTTAAAAGCGATCAATAATAGTGAAAATGAAATCAGCTACATGATTGCTACGCTTGAAACGATTATTCAACAGCCAACATTATTTGATCGACATGCAGTCATACCGCACCGTACCTCTATTTTACTGAATGTTCGCGAACTAGAATATTATTTTGATTCATATAATCAAGTTCAAAAACAAAACTGTAGCTTAATGATAATAGATATATCTCCTGAAGGGATGCTGAGCCATATTAGTGATGTCGAACAACTTGAAAACCATCAATTAAAAGTTGAAATGCAAATTTTACGAGAGTTACCTAAGCACTATCAAATGTGCCACTACAAACTCGGCAAAATTATTTTATTGTTACCTGAAACCAATGGTAATCAAGCTTATCTATTTGCCAGCACTAACGTAGAACAGCTAAAAAATAATGGGTTAGGTGAAGGTATCCATATTGGTATAACGTCATACAATCATCAGCAAACTTTCACACAACTAATCGACAATGCAGAGGTAGCCTTAAAACGAGCACTGCACAGTAATAGTCTATCCATTGGTCAAGCTTTCACCCATAACTTTATTACGAAGTAAGCTCATCAGGTAATTCCGCTTCAGTAATATCGACAATACTGGAGCGGTTTAAGGTGATTTTATAACGCATATACTGCGGCGCTTGTTTATCATCTTGCACCAACAAAATTAAGTTAATTTGATAACGACGTTCAACCGAGTCATTACTCACCTTTCCATCTTGTTCTTTATAAATTTTGGCTTTGCCACGCTCCAAGTAGCGGGCAAATGGTGCCAAACTAAAGTTAACCTGCTCTTGTATCGTTGAATAACCACTTAAAAACTGTTGCGATGCCACCTTGGTATTTAAACCATAATGTAATACTTCAGTTTCAACATTATTCTCACGGTGACGTCGCTTTAATGCTCGCGCAACTCCCTTAGGGATATCTTGGCTGCGCATAAATTCCAACCATACCTGCTGCTTAGCGATAACGGCACCACTGGTCGTATCGCGCAATAAGCGGCTCCACCGGGGACGACCACGTTGCAGATAACGCCACATGGCATTGCGCACATCATCTTTAAATATTTCGCGAAATCCATATATCACGGCCAACGTCAAAATTAATGCGATAGTTAAGCCACTGAATACACCTTGAGCCTTTAAAATTAAGCTTGAGACCACAATCATCACTAGCGCAGTCGCTAAACCCGTTGAGAACTTTTTAAGGCCTGTACCTAAGGTTTTTAGCTCCTCTTTTAACACTACCCCTCGTTGAATTAGTCGCCTTAATAACAACATTTTATTGGCAATACGATTAGGATCTTGCAAAGTATTACTGGAGTTATAACTGCGCTCTTGACGATACTTATTTTCATTACGACACAGCAGCAGTAACTTTTCAGTCACCGCGGCATATTCACTAGAGCGAGGTGCATAGGCCAATAACTTAAGTAACTGTTGTTCACCAAACCATGACAGGTAATTATCAGCATTTTCAAAGTAAGATTGACGTTTAGGATCTTCAGGTTCACTGCGTCTAAAACGCTTAAATAAACTTTCAACATGAGCAGATAGTGCTTCAATTTGCGGATAAAAAGCATCTGCATCATCAATACGCGACAACTCTTTGCAATCAGTTTCAATGGCGACAATAAATTGATAGGCAAATAGGTTCAGGTAGAGACGATACTCATCAATAGTACGATTTTTCTGGCTGGTAAAACGGTTATGAACTAACGCAAGATGCAAACCATCAGAGTAATAGGAACGACGTCCCATAATACTACTGTGATAATACTCATCTTCATTGAGGGTGTTTGAAGTAATGCCCATCTCTTTAGGCAAAGAGAAGTAAAGATCAAGGCGACGATGCTGACCTTTTTTTAATTGTTATGCGTAAATTTTATTGATAGCGCTTCATCTTGTTTTAATTTTATATTAGACACAGTACCTCGATATCAACACCTTATACACCCAAACAAGCTGAATTGAGTTAGGTATAACAATACTACGACAACAAAATATTACAAAGCTCCTTTAAGGAGCTATTGACCACCAATCTTACATGCCCATATATTATTAGCACGCCTAAACTTTAACACCGCATAACCTTTATCGGAATCCATATCTAACACTTGAATTTGCTGTTCAACTTGCTCTGAATCTTCAAGCGCTGAGCGACCCGCTTCTAGAATAATTTGTAATTCAGGAGAGATGGGATCAATATTCTGACTAAGCTGCTCATCAATACCTGTGAACATCACATTATAAGTCATAGTTGATACTTCAAAATCTAATAAACGACCATTTACCACCACTAAACTAGGAGGGTTAATGTTGTCGTCATAGCTATAACTCATCTGCACATCACGCCCAAATGACTTCACTCGTAATGATAACTCTCGTAATTGTTGGGTAAAATTATTAGCCTCAATCACTTTAGCATTACAGGTGAAATCTAATTGCTCACGGCTATAGGTGGTATAATTCAACACCACACAGACAGCAAAAACGATACTAGCAACAATAGCTAATGGGTAAAAATTAAATGCTTTTCTCGGTCCCATAGGTAATCGACTACGCACAAATACCCGCCTCTTTTAACCATCTCATTGACATAAAATTAGGTTTTTGAGCCCGAGTAAAGACCTTAAGATTTTGCAACTCTACCTCACCTTCATTATCACGTTTAAGCACTATGTTAAACATCTGTGTATCCGCAGAAAGTGACGTTGAAATCGAATCCCAATTAACCGTGTCACATTGCTGTAGCAACCCTAAGAATCCATCTAATCGATTACTAAGTAGCTGCTTTTGTTGTTCGGTGCCATACACATTAAAGTCGATCACCTGTTTATTTTCAGTAATCACTTGTCGTTCAAATTTTGGGAGTACGCTGGCATGATTATCCAATTTTGAATATACAAAAATGACCATACCAAAAATAAGCGTCACCAATAATAGATAATGACGAACAGAGATACCACGATAAGGGTTATCAAATAATTTTCGTGGCATAGGTCTATTATGAAGAATATAACCTTGATCAGATACTAGTTCTAATAAGGTGCCATCATCACTCGCAATAAAGCGTGCAAGTTTTTGCATCATGACCGTTAATCTTGCTTCATTAACACCATGCCATTGCAATGAGTGGATTAAATGAGGGATAGACACAACCCGTCCCTGATGGGCAAACATAATTTCAACTAAGGCTAATTCTTGAGGTGCAAGATACCAAGTAAGTGCCTTTGATTGGTTAATTAGTTCTTTTCGGTCGATATCAAACCAGCAACCGCCAATTTGCATGTATTAATCTCATTTATAATTTCTGCTAAAGAGTATACAACTGCATGAAAAGAATCGAAGTGATGAAATGCTACTATTTAAACAAAAGCACCAAACCGTGAACTAAAGCACAGTCTTTATTTAACCAATAAGTGAGACAGCTCATACTTATTGCAGCACATGTAACTATAGCAACCAAATCAATTACATTTGATTATCTTAATCAATCTAAACTTAATACAGTAATACAAACAAAAAAAGCCACAATAATAATGTGGCTTTATATATTTTGAATAAAGTTAGAACGAATATAGTAACGTCATGTTACTTTCAGTATCCGTGCTCTTCTTATTATCAAGAGGCTCTTCGTTATAACGAACAATCACTGAAAACTTCATCGCTAATGCACCAATAATATTGGCAGTGATTGAAGTTTCAGAGCTAGCCAATAATTTATCGCCGTAATCAGCAATAAACTGTTGTTTGAATTTAGAGGTTTTTGAAATATCCCATTCAAATTTAGCAACACCATGCGCAACAACGCTATCTTCAGTGCGATAACCTTTTAATGCAGATTGCTCATCATCTAAACGTTGAGTGATATAACCTGGGCCAAATTCAACATCAAAGAAACTATCAGCGCCTTGGTATACACGATAACCATAACCTGCAGACATCGTTGCGGTATGATCGTAACCGGTAAAGGTATCAACAATGTAGCTACCATTCACAAATAGGTAGCTGCTTGGATCAAATCTATAGTTACCTTGTAGATTGGTACCATAACGCTTGGCCGTTACGCTACCAGTATCTTCACTGTACAAACCATTAAAATCATATTGGTTTTCCCAGTTACCTAATTCTTGTTTAAGGGTTAGACGCGCCTTAATTGAAGAGGTATCAGTGTTACCAGTTGTTAATGTTGCGCCAAGTTCCGCAGAACCGCCTAAGGTACTATCACCTTTAACAAAGTCAGCGCCTGCATACGCACAAAGAGGTGTTGCCATTAATAATGCTGATACAGCTAGCAATCTTTTCATGTTTGCTCGTCCCTATTCCCATAATATGATGAAATTCCGCAACAATAATAACATTGGTAACAGTAGCAAGTAAATTTGTATCAAAAAAAACTCGCCTAACGGCGAGTTTGTTAATTTATATTAGCGATAATTACTTAATCTGAGGATCTAGTTCGCCAGATTGATAAGCTTTATACATTGCTTGCAATGACTTAGCTTAATTTTTGACGCCATGCCCGCACAACCAAATGCCTCGTAACGAACCGTACAAATATCAGCCATCGCATCCATAGATGCTTTTAGGAATTTACGTGGATCAAACTCACTTGGGTGCTCAGCTAAGAACTTACGCACTGCGCCAGTTGATGCTAAACGTAGATCGGTATCGATATTAACTTTACGCACACCATGCTTAATACCTTCCACGATCTCCTCTAATGGCACGCCATAAGTTTCAGGGATCTCACCGCCATATTGGTTGATGATCTGTAGCCACTCTTGTGGCACTGAAGATGAACCGTGCATAACAAGGTGAGTATTTGGAATACGCGCATGGATCTCTTTAATGCGATCAATACGTAATACATCACCGGTAGGCTTACGGCTAAACTTATAAGCACCATGACTAGTACCGATTGCGATTGCTAATGCATCAACATGAGTATCAGCCACAAAACGAGCCGCTTCTTCAGGGCTAGTCAGCATTTGATCAAGGGTTAGAATGCCTGATGCACCAATACCGTCTTCTTCACCGGCTTCACCTGTTTCTAAACTACCTAAACAGCCGATTTCACCTTCAACTGACACACCACAAGCATGAGCAAAAGCCACAGTCTTACGGGTCACATCAACGTTATATTCATAAGATGCAGGAGTCTTACCATCATCCATTAATGAGCCGTCCATCATTACTGATGACATGCCTAACTGAATTGAACGCTGACACACATCAGGATGAGTACCGTGATCTTGGTGAATACATACTGGAATATCAGGATACTGCTCTAATGCAGCTGCCATTAGGTATTTTAAGAACTGTGGACGAGCATATTTACGAGCACCAGCAGATGCTTGCACAATCACTGGACTATCCGTTGCTTCAGCCGCTTGCATAATTGCACGCATTTGCTCAAGGTTATTAACGTTAAATGCTGGTACACCGTAGCCATGTTCTGCTGCATGGTCTAACAGTTGTCGTAGGGAAATAAGAGCCATTTGTTACTCCAGAAATAGGGTGAGGCCACTCACCTAGATCGCTATTGTTGGATGTCAAAACATCAATGTTTAAATCTAGTTAATTTTCCGGCGGCCATAAGCCGCCGGAATCAATAATTATTTACCGCGTGATTCTAACATAGCTACGGCTGGTAATTCTTTACCTTCTAAAAATTCTAAGAATGCGCCGCCGCCTGTTGAGATATAAGATACTTTATCAGCGATACCATATTTATCAACTGCAGCTAAGGTATCGCCACCGCCTGCGATCGAAAATGCTTTTGAATCAGCAATCGCCTTGGCAATACGCTCAGTACCCGCACCAAACTGATCAAATTCAAATACGCCTACAGGACCATTCCAAACTACAGTACCTGCATTTTCAATAATGTGTGCCAATGCTTCAGCACTGTCCGGACCGATATCAAAAATCATATCATCCGCACTAACCTGTTCAACTGACTTTAATGTTGCTGTAGCTGTTGGACTAAACTCACCAGCAACAACCACATCAGTCGGTACTGGAATATCACCACCGCGACGTTGAGCTTGTGCCACTAAGCGCTTAGCTTCATCAAGTAAATCGGCTTCATATAGTGATTTACCCACGTTGTGACCCGCTGCTGCAATGAAAGTATTGGCAATACCACCGCCAACCACTAACTGATCAACAATATGCGATAAACTCTCTAATACCGTTAATTTAGTTGATACTTTTGAGCCGCCAACAATGGCAACCAATGGGCGAGCAGGATTATCCATCGCTTTCGCTAATGCATCTAACTCAGCTGCAAGTAGTGGACCTGCACATGCGATAGGTGCATACATACCAACACCATGAGTTGAAGCTTGTGCACGATGCGCGGTACCAAAGGCATCCATCACATAAACATCACAAAGTGCGGCCATTTTCTTCGCGAGCGCTTCATCGTTCTTCTTTTCACCAGCATTGAAACGCACGTTTTCAAAGACGACAACTTCGCCAGCTTTAGCTTCCACACCATCAAGGTAATCAGTGGCTAAGCGTACTGGACAATCTAAAGCATTAGCTAAGTAATCAACTACAGGTTGCATTGAAAATTCAGCATCAAATTGACCTTCAGTTGGACGACCAAGATGCGACATCACCATTACTGCTGCACCTTTTTCAAGTGCCAACTTAATTGTTGGTAATGCAGCGCGTAAACGGGCATCACTAGTTACCACACCATTGGCAACAGGAACGTTAAGATCTTCACGAATAAGCACACGCTTACCTTGCAGATCTAAATCAAGCATTTTGATAATTGCCATCGAACATTTTCCTTAAATTAATAACAAACTTACCAAGATGAATGAAACCGGTTCACTCATCAAAAATTTTAATTAACGGTTATCTGCGCTAGTTTTGGTCTGATACATCACTAAACTGGTATCGAGCATGCGATTAGCAAAGCTCCATTCATTATCTGACCAGACTAATAATTTCACTAAATGACTATTACTGACTCGTGTTTGAGTACCATCGACAATTGATGAACGTGGATCATGGTTAAAATCACATGACACTAACGGCTGTTCGGTAAACCCTAAAATGCCGTGAAATCTGCCAGCTGCAGCTTGTTTGAGTACAGTATTGATCAAACTCAAATCGACTTTTGTTTGTAAAGTCACAGATAAGTCGATTGCAGTAACATTTAACGTAGGAACCCGAACAGAGATCGCTTCAAATTTATCATGTAGATGCGGCAAAATACGCTCGATACCGCGAGCTAGCTTAGTATCTACAGGAATAATTGAATGGCTAGCCGCACGCGTACGACGCAGATCATCATGGTAACCATCAATCACTTGCTGATCATTCATTGATGAATGAATGGTGGTAATCGCGCCACTAACAATCCCAAACTGCTCATCCAAGACTTGAATCACTGGCACAATACAGTTAGTAGTACATGAAGCATTAGAGACAACCGTCTCACTGCCGGTGAGTTGGTCATGGTTAACACCATAAACCACAGTAGCATCAACGTCACTTGAACTTGGGTGACTAATCAATACTTGCTTAGCCCCTGCTTGTATATGTTGTTCACATTCATCACGTTCATGCAAACTGCCAGTACATTCAAATACGATATCAATCGCTAACTCAGCCCAAGGCAACTGTGTTGCATCAGCTTGATGCAATAAGCTAATGGCATCGCATCAACCACTAATGATTCGCCATCAAGCGCTACCGGATATGCAAAACGACCATGGGTACTATCATATTGGGTTAAATGCGCTATCGCCTCAGGCTTCGCCAACTCATTAATGGCGACTAAGGTAATTTGTTCACGTAATGGCGTTTCATATATTGCGCGCAAAATATTGCGACCAATACGTCCGTAACCATTGATTGCCACTCGGATCATAACGCTTTTATTTCCTTACAAAAACGGCCTACCCTTACAGGTAAGCCGTTTTGATTAGTTTGCATTCATGTCGATAAACGGCACATCACAAATTAGTTTAATAACTCATTTGCAGCGGCAACAACATTAGCAACAGTAAAACCGAACATTTCAAATAACTGTTCTGCCGGTGCTGACTCACCAAAAGTCGTCATACCGATGATGCGACCATTTAAGCCAACATACTTATACCAGAAATCAGCAATACCAGCTTCAACTGCAACACGCGCAGTCACAGCAGCAGGCAATACAGACTCTTTATAAGCTGCATCTTGCTTATCAAACACATCAGTAGCAGGCATAGATACTACGCGTACGCGGCGACCAGCAGCAGCTAGCTCAGCTTGTGCTTTAACAGCAAGTTCAACTTCAGAACCTGTAGCAATAAGAATTAGCTCTGGAGTACCGTCACAATCTACTAGTACATAACCACCTTTAGCAGCATCTGCTAACTGCGCAGCAGTACGTGGCTGCTGGGCTAGGTTTTGACGAGAGAAGATTAATGATGTTGGACCATCTTGACGTTCAACGGCATATTTCCATGCAATTGCAGATTCAACTTGGTCACATGGACGCCATGTGCTCATGTTAGGTGTTAAACGTAATGATGCAATCTGCTCAACAGGTTGGTGAGTTGGGCCATCTTCACCTAGACCGATTGAGTCGTGGGTGTAAACAAAGATTGAACGCTGCTTCATTAATGCAGCCATACGTAATGCATTACGCGCATATTCCATAAACATCAGGAAAGTCGCGCCATAAGGCACAAAACCACCGTGTAATGCAACACCATTCATGATGGCAGACATACCGAACTCACGTACACCGTAATGCATGTAGTTACCAGATGCGTCATCATGAGTAATAGACTTTGAGCCAGAATACATGGTTAGGTTAGAAGGTGCTAAGTCAGCACTACCGCCTAAAAATTCTGGTAATAATGCACCAAATGCTTCTAGTGCATTTTGAGATGCTTTACGTGATGCAATGTTAGCTGGGTTGGCTTGTAATTGCTCAATGTAAGCTTGTGCATCTTGATTGAAGTTAGCTGGTAATTCACCCGCTACACGACGCTTTAATTCAGCGGCTAATTCAGGGTAAGCTGCCGCATAAGCTGCAAACTTCTGATCCCAAGCAGACTCAACCACTTGACCTTGTGCTTTAGCATCCCATTTAGCGTATACATCTGCAGGAATATCAAATGGTGCTTCTTTCCAGCCAAGGAATTCACGTGCTGCTGCAATTTCAGCATCACCAAGTGGTGCGCCGTGGCAGTCGTGTGAACCTGACTTATTAGGAGAACCAAAGCCAATAATTGTCTTACAGCAAATTAGGCTTGGGCGAGGGTCAGCTTTAGCTGCAACGATAGCAGCATTAATAGCATCGCTATCATGACCATCAACACCAGCAACGACATGCCAGCCGTACGCTTCAAAACGCTTAACGGTATCGTCAGTAAACCAGCCTTCAACATGACCGTCGATAGAGATGCCATTGTCATCCCAGAAACCAATTAACTTGCCTAGGCCTAATGTGCCAGCAAGTGAACAAGCCTCATGTGAGATACCTTCCATTAAACAACCGTCACCCATAAATGAGTAGGTGTAATGGTCTACAACGTCATGGCCGTCACGGTTAAATTGAGCGGCTAAGATTTTCTCTGCTAATGCCATACCCACAGCATTAGTAATACCTTGGCCTAGTGGACCAGTAGTGGTTTCAATGCCTGGAGCATAACCATATTCAGGGTGGCCTGGAGTACGAGAGTGAAGTTGACGGAATTGCTTAAGATCTTCAATGCCTAAATCATAACCTGCTAGGTGCAGCAGAGAATAATGTAACATTGAGCCATGACCATTAGATAGGACGAAACGGTCACGGTCAGCCCATTGTGGGTTCGCTGGGTTGTGCTTTAAGTGGTCACGCCACAACACTTCAGCAATATCAGCCATGCCCATCGGTGCGCCAGGGTGGCCTGAATTTGCTTTTTGAACCGCATCCATACTTAATACACGGATTGCGTTTGCGAGTACTTTACGGGAAGACATGCTCTCTCCTGCTTATTTTATAAGATTTAGCCTGCAATTGTGGGTTGCCATTTTCACCTACAATATGGCATTGACGCAAATTAAAATTATACAAATAGGCTATCGATATTAACGATAACTGATTTCATTCTCAAAATTGGAACACTTATCAATAACTTTAAAAAAGATCATTGCCATTACAATTAAGATCTTTTCTACATCAACCCACACTAAATCAATACCAATACGGCACATTCTGCCTAAATAAAGCGCAATCACTAACATTATCAAATAAAATTAATCGCCCTAAGTAAACAACTCCAGCCAATTTCGATTGATTTTTAATATTAGTAAATTCTTTATTTTTTCATTGTTTTACAAAAAGTTACATCTTAGCCGTGAATTTTGTATAAAAAAATTGCCTTAACTAGCTCACATAATCGGTGAATTTTTTTTCATCAGGGGTGATCATTAGTTCGATTTAATCTAGAATAGCCGTCTAGATGTAGATGCTTCTACACGTTTAAACGTTCATTGACGAGATTTTCCACATTATGGCAAAGCACTTGTTCACCTCTGAGTCGGTCTCAGAAGGTCATCCGGATAAAATCGCGGATCAAATTTCTGATGCTGTGTTAGATGCAATTTTAGCGCAGGATCCAAAAGCACGTGTTGCGTGCGAAACTTATGTAAAAACTGGCATGGTAATGGTAGGTGGTGAAGTTACTACCTCTGCTTGGGTTGATATCGAAGAATTAACTCGTAAAACCATCCGTGAAATTGGCTATATCCATTCAGATATGGGCTTTGATGCTAACTCTTGTGCAGTATTAAGCGCAATTGGTAAGCAGTCTCCAGACATCAACCAAGGTGTTGACCGTACTGACCCTAAAGAACAGGGTGCTGGCGACCAAGGCTTAATGTTTGGTTATGCAAGTAACGAAACTGACGTTTTAATGCCTGCGCCTATTACTTATGCTCACGCATTGGTGAAGCGTCAATCAGAAGTACGTAAAGAAGGTATCCTACCTTGGTTACGTCCTGATGCTAAATCACAGGTTACTTTTGCTTACGAAGACGGCAAAATCACTGGTATCGATGCAATCGTACTTTCAACTCAGCACAGCGAAGACATTAGCCATGCTGATCTAGTTGAAGGCGTGATGGAAACTATCATCAAGCCAGTACTACCGACTCAGTGGTTAAATAAAGATACTAAGTACTTTATTAACCCAACAGGCCGTTTTGTTATCGGTGGCCCAATGGGTGACTGTGGTCTAACGGGTCGTAAGATTATCGTTGACACATACGGTGGTATGGCTCGTCACGGTGGTGGTGCATTCTCTGGTAAGGATCCATCAAAAGTTGACCGTAGCGCAGCATACGCAGCACGTTATGTAGCAAAGAACATTGTTGCAGCAGGCCTTGCTGACCGCTGTGAAATCCAAGTTTCTTACGCAATTGGTGTAGCAGAGCCTACTTCAATCAGTGTAGAAACCTTCGGTACTGCCAAAGTGGCTGAAGAATTACTAGTCCGTCTAGTACGTGAACATTTCGACCTACGCCCTTACGGCTTAACTGAAATGCTAGATCTAGCTCGACCTATCTACCAAGCAACTGCAGCTTACGGCCACTTTGGTCGTAACGAGTTCCCTTGGGAAAAGACAGATCGCGCAGAAGCACTTCGCGCAGACGCTGGCCTATAATTCTAGGCAAGCTGATAAAAAAACCGCCATTAGGCGGTTTTTTTGTATTTATAACTGAATCTTCAATTGAGTTATTGGAAGTCCCCTAACGGGGCTTTTGCTTGGTTACCACCAGCATCTTGCTCGCCCCAAACTCGAATACTGCCATCCTCCGCAATTGCGGCAAAAGCCTTATCATTGCCAGTAATCACAGTAAACTTTTCCTCAACCGCAGGTGATTGAGTTAATGATGTGCTATGTCCCCACAGGCTAATCGTGCCATCAGTACGTTGCGCAGCAAACGCAGTATTAATTCCTTTTAACCAACTGTAACCATTATCGACGGGAGCCTCTACGCCACCTTGATAACTTGCCCCCCAAGCAAAAATAGAACCATCAGCACGTATGGCTGAAAATGCTAAACTACTTGCTCTAACATCTATAAACTCCGCTGCTGTCGGATTGGCTAAATATCCTAAATTAGGATCTTCATAACCCCAAGTGACTATCGAGCCGTCGGCTTTTAATGCTGCAAAAATATAGTCTGCGGCCACAATTTTAATATAACCATTGTCTGTTGGCGCGCCGACACCACCGCGTCCAGCATCGCCCCAAGCGGTAATGGTGCCATCATGTTTTAACGCTGCAAATGCTCCGCCAGTTCCTGCAATACTGATATAGCCAGCATCAATTGGCGCACCACTACCACCTGTATTTTGCCCGCCCCAAGCCACAATCGAACCATCAGTTCTTAATGCCGCAAAAGCATATTGAGTACTATAAATATGGGTAAAACCTGTACCGACAGGGGCGCCAAAGCCACCATGATTAGCTGATCCCCAAACCTTAATTTCACCATTAAATGTTAGTCCCGCAAAAGCGAGATCTGCAGCATATACATCGGCAAAACTATCGCTACCTGCATAGTATCCCCCATAAAGGTTATCTCCCCATGCCACAATAGAACCATCATCTCGCATTGCGGTGAATGCTCTCGCGTTAGCTATCATTCGAGTAAAACCAGATTGGTTTGCAATATTAACGGGTACCAATCCTCCCCGATCAGCATAACCCCATGCTTTAACACCGCCATTTTGAGTCAAAGCACCAAGCGCTTTGCCCCATTTATAACCACAGACACGATGTTCAGCACGACAGACATTCTGCCTTGCACTATCAATCACGGTAAAATGAATAGCCACAGTTATTTGGGGTTGGTTATTCAAGCTCGCATTGACAATAGCGCTACCTAGGCTAACCCCCGCAGCAATACCATTACTGACACTGACAATATCAGGCTGCTGGGCAACAAAAGTTAACTGGTTTGCATCTAGAACTTGCGTACTTCCATCTGAATATTGCGCTATCACTTTTATGTGATGCAAGCTACCAACACCTAATAAATATTGATTAGCATCGAGCGCAAGCGACTCTATCACCTTACTCGTTACAACTAATTCCGCTGTGGCCTTCTTACCCGCAACCGTTGCGGTAAATATCGTGTCCCCCGCAGCATGACTTGTTACTGACAAGGTCCCTGCCGCTATCACCGCCACACTAGGGTTTGATGAGTAAATATTGATATCACTCACTGCGATAACTGACGTTGAGTCATCACTGTATAACCCAAGGACTTGATAATCGACACTCTGTCCCAGTGCAATACTACTAACACGCGGCGTTAAACTGATTGATAAGAGTTCAGCACTAGTCACCGTCAATTCTGCGGTTATCGAATACCCTGCAACTGTTGCAGTGATATGAGTCGATCCGGTTGTTCCTCCAGATTGAGCAACTCCAGAATGCGCAGCAACAGTGGCGATTGCTGGCTGCGATGAACGCCATTGAACATCACTACTGGCCAATGGGCGACGTGAATTATCACTGTAATGCCCCATCACTTGATACGTCACCATATGACCCAGCGGCATACTATGCTGCATCGGCGTCATACTGATTGCAGTTAAGAGCGCATCAGTCACCGTCACCTCAAGATTAACTGTCTTACCACCAACCTTAACGGTAATATTACTGCTACCGATTTGATCCGCCTGAATCAGCCCCTGCGACCCATCAATGGAGACAATGCCACTGTTAGATGAAGATAAATTTGCATCACTAATCTCGATGATCCGCTCAACACCATCACTGTATTGACCATATATCACCACCTGCACGCTTTCCCCGAGTGCCAAAGACAATGGATTTGGGCTAATTCGTATCGACTCTAATATGGCTGATGATACGGTTAACTGCGACTCAGCAGAAAATGCGCCAAACTTGGCAACAATGTTAATTTGCCCTTCGCTATGGCCAGTTACAATGCCATCTGCAGTTTCTATCGTTGCAATCTCTGCTTGACCACTTTGCCATTGTATTTGTGAAGCCAAAAATGGACGCGTTACACCATCACTGTAGCGACCAATAACCTTATAATCTTGAGTTAACCCCACCGGAATACTCGCAGTTGCGGGGAGCAGAGCAATTGACTGCAACTGGGCCGATGACACAGTCAAGGCAGCACTGACCGACTTGTTGTCAATCGTTGCAATAACTTGTGTTTGCCCGACTTCGAGGCCTATAGCACGCCCAGTTTCCCCAATAACCGATGCGGTATTAGCATCTTCGACTCGCCACAACAACTCTTTAGCATTTAATTGCCGACTCTCTCCATTACTGTAATTTGCACTAACGGCAAAGACCTGCTCTTCTCCTTTAGGCACAATACTTGTTGCAGGGGTAATAGATAAACTATTAATAACTGCATCACTAATGGTTAATTCAGCGATGGTCTTAAGCCCTGCTTTCTCTACGATAATCTGAGTCACACCAACATCATTACCAAACGCAGTCGCATCAGTGGCGATAACGCTGGCAATATGTTGATCTTGGCTACGCCATGACAGTTGTTCCGGTAATAGTTGTCGCGATTCACCGTTAGAATAGCGGCCTGTAATTTGATAATTAACTTCGCTACCAATGGGCATTTGATATTTAGCGGGCTTGATATTTAATGAAACTAACTCCGCATCAGTGACATTCAATAAAGATGACACACTTAATCCTGCGAGCTTAGCACTAATCTGTGCTTGCCCTAACTGATAAGCCGTTACCATGCCTGTCGGCATTAATACAGTGGCAACATCACTGTTAGATGAATGCCAATTAAGTTCATCGCTCGCCAGTACACGCGTTAAACCATCACTATAAACGCCGGTGATCTGAAACTGAGTTTGACCACCTGCAGCAATAGAGAAATGCTCTGGATGTATGATTAAATTAACTAACTCAGCAGCGGTCACTTCTAATTGTGCAACAGTAGAATGCTGTCTAAAATTTGCTTTAATTTCGGTAACACCCACGCTATTTGCAATTGCATTACCATTACTCACTAATACTGAGGCAACTAATGGCTGAGTTGATTGCCATTGCACTTCATCAGGCGCAATGGTACGAGTGACACCATCGCTGTAGCTGGCAATCACATGATAATCAAGAGATTCACCTTTAGGTATGCGGTATTGCTCAGGCATCAGCTTTATTGCTGTCACGACTGCATCGGTAATCTGTAACTCTGCAGATGTTTGCAGCTCTCCAACCATTGCATTAATGATAACCACACCAGTTGAACTCCCGATCACATTACCAGTAGTGATATCAATATGGGCTATTTCAGGTGCTGATAATCCCCAATTAACATCTTTAGCATCAAGGACGTAACTATTACCATCACTGTACGTAGCAAGTACTGAATAATTTGCAGGCACCCCCACGGGTATCGCACTGTGTTGTGCTAATAACGTTATCCCGACCAATATCGGCGGCGTTACGACTAATTTAGCGCTTGCCGTTTGCCCGGCATAAATAGCAGATATAATGTCATCACCTTGCGATTTACCTGTCGCAAGGCCATAACGGTTCAAACTGGCTATATCATTTTTTACGAGTGACCAATGTACCTGTTCTATTAATGCTAATGTTGTACCATCAGTGTAAGTAGCAGCAGCATAATATGGGCTAGAAATTCCAACGGGGACAGATACTTGCTCAGGAGTGACTCGCATAGAAGTAAGCTCCGCAGCGGTAACCGTCAACTCAGCATTAGCAACCAAATCTCCTAACTTAGCCTGAATATTAACAACACCAATATCTTTAGCTGTTGCGACTCCAATTGCAGAAATAGCAACCAATTGTTGATTTAGCGTAGACCAATCAACAAATTCAGTTACATCGCGTGCGCTACCATCACTATAAGTCGCACGAGCCATATATTGCTGCTCCACACCTTTAGGCAGTGATTTAAGCGCAGGATAAATGGCTAAATCAAGTAACTCTTCTGCTTCAACCAATAATTCAGCAGTTACCCTCATACCTGCAAATTGCGCCGTTACCTGAACGTTGCCTTGAGTTAAGCCGACTGCCGTTCCTTGCTGATTAATGCTAGCAACATCATTGGTATTTAGTTGCCATACCACACCATCCATCACTGGCTCAGCACGACCATCACTGTACAGCGCATGTAACTGATAATGAGCTTGCGCTCCCTTAGGTATCGTCGTGATATCAGGACTAATGTTAAGATCAATTAAACTGGCTGAGGCAACTTGGATTGTTATTGAGGCGATAGCATAGCCACCTTGACCATCACTGATCTGATAACTAAATTGATCAACACCACGATAGTCTTTGGGTTGATAAACAATCTGACCATTACCATCTACTCGAGCACGGTTATTAACACCAAAAACCTGTACCAATGACAGTTCATCACCCTCTTTATCACTGATTAAGCCTAAATCAGTTAAATTAAGCACCAGTTGTTGTTGCAGGCTCGCATCAAAACTGGTTTGGTAATCTAAAGCGATAGGCGCTTGATTGGCACTTTGGCTATCAATACTGTTAACTAAAACATAGGCAAGGCTGTAACCACCATGACTGTCGCTGACCTGATATACAGCTTGTTCCACGCCAATAAAGCCCGCCGGAGAATAACTTATTTGATCATCAGTTAAGCTGAAGCGACTGGATGCCTGTACTAATTTGAAAGATAACGGATCTTGTTCATGATCACTGCTGATATCGGTAAGTGATGCTGTAATAGGGCTATCAGCATAAGTAGTCAATACTAAGTTAGTCGCAAGAGGCGCATGATTACCTAAACTGGGATCGCTAATAGCAACAAAAATAGGGCTGATGCCTGCTGTTGATTAACTGCAACGGTATAACGAAATTGTTCTACACCAACTTGTTCCGCCAAGTAATCAAATTGCTGCTGGGATTGATGAGTAATCGCCCCAAGTGCGGGGGATGATAATTCACTTATCTGCCAGCGATGACTTGCCTGCACTGCAGTACTGACGTCCATCGTGAACTGCTGTTGTTTATCCATTTCATACAACTGCGTAGACGCAGTAATCGATGCGTTTAAATCAATGAAACCATCACTGTTATCGTTACAGGCAGCAAGAAAAAGCCAAGCGGTAACGACTAAAAGACATATCCTTGTCATATTGACTAACCAAGTATTAATGAGATTATTAATATATTAGCCTGAACATATACTCTAGACGCCCCCCCAAAAGCATGCTTTTAATATATTTTAGGGTAGAAAAAAACCGCCATTAGGCGGTTTCAATTAAACAGAATCATTAATAACAATGATCAAAGTGTGCATATTGCGCTAATAAGAAAGGAATTTGGTCAGGCGCTATCACCGCAATATCTAATCTTGTAAGAGGCTGATACTGCGTTACTTGCTCAGTAGGAATCGCTTCAATAATCGCTTGATAAAAAGCACTGCCCCCACAATGACACCAAGTGTCGCGTTCTTGCCAATGCACTAAAATAGCTTGATTGTCCTGCTCACTGGCATTAGAAATAAAGACTTCACCATGCTGCTCTGATGCATTTAATAATGCGGCAAGTAACTTGGCATTATCTTTAGCAGGCATGGGAGAGATTGTTAAGCCATCTAATAATTGCTGCCATGAATTCATTACAGCTTTGCTCCTAATAAATAATAATCACGCCCATCAAAGCCGACATAATCTAATACCTGCATTTGCGCCTTATGGGTATGTGCTGCAAATGAGCGTTCATTATCTTCGGCAATAAAGGCAATCCAATATTGATATTGCTGCGCTGTTCGCTGCTTCGCGGCAGCGACTAATTGTTGAAAAACACCCTGTCCACGATAATCAGGATGCACCCAAATTGGACCATATTGACAACTGTTTCGTTCAGTCAAGCCAGTTAAATTACGCTGTGCTTGCTTTAGCATATGAACATAAATACGCTGTCCTTGATAGTGTTTCCAAGCGGCAATTGTGACATAACCAATAATATTTGAATCTTGTTCAGCAACCATCACAATCTGTTTCTCTATTAACTGAGTTAATTCAGATTGACTCATCACTTGCCCTTGTAGCTGACCTGTTTGTCTGACTAATTCGTCATTCACAAATTGACGCTCTAGCATGGCTAAGCTAGCTGCATCGGCTTGAGTTGCTAATCGAATATTCACGTTTTAAATCGCCCTACTTAAGAATGCTATTGGACGCACAGATTTTAAATAAGTCCATCTGACATCCTAGATATTACTTTTTATTATCAGCTAAACTTGTCAGAATAGATAAAATATTTTTTAGTGGAATTTTATTATGATCAAACAAGCTCTAGTGATTGGCGCACTTGCGCTAGGTCTTGCTGGCTGCCAATCTGCACCAGATAGCCAAGCACAAATCGAATTACAAGGTAACTGGCATGTTGAATCGGCAATGGGTAAGCCTGTTATCGATTACAGCCCGGCACAATTAAACTTTGAAGCAGACGGCAACTTAACGGGCAATAATAGCTGTAATAACTTCTTTGGCCAGTATTCAATTAACGGCGATCAAGTTAAATTAATGCCAGCAGGTAATACCATGAAAGCTTGTGTTGAAGCATTAATGGCGCAAGAGCAGCGTGTTATGCAAGCTATGCCTGAAGTGACTACAGCTAAAATGGTACAAGGTAAACTTGAGCTAAATAATGCTGCAGGTAAAACTGTATTAGTATTAAGCCGTATCTAATCACGGCTTAATTTCATAAAAAAACCGCCTAATGGCGGTTTTTTTTGTATCAAATGATGAGATTAACTTGGTGCTTGTTCATTATTACGAACTTGCTCAGCAAATACTTCACTTTGTTCCATATCCGCATTGTAATGCTCAATGTCTAACTCATTTTCAGACTTAGCAATAATCGTGGTTGCAACAAGGTCGCCCGATACGTTAACTACAGTACGCGCCATATCTAAAATACGGTCAATACCTGCAATTAATGCAACCCCTTCAAGCGGTAAGCCCACAGTCGTTAATACTAAGGTCAACATAACCAAGCCTGCACCAGGTACACCTGCAGTACCAATTGACGCTAAAGTAGCGGTCAAAATAATGGTTAAATAATCAACCCAAGATAAATCGATACCAAATGCTTGCGCCACAAATAATGCCGTCACGCCTTGATATAGCGCTGTACCATCCATATTAATAGTGGTGCCTAGCGGTAATACAAAGCTAGAGATTTTTTTGTTGATACCTAAATATTCGCTAGCACACTTCATACTTGCAGGTAGTGTACCGGCAGAACTTGACGTGGTAAAAGCAACGGCCATCGCATTACTAATACCTTTAAAGAATTGCAGTGGGTTCAGCTTACCAAACACACTAAGAATCAAACTATAGAAACCAACAATGTGTAAGAAGCAACCTAAGTAAACCGCCAGGATCACTTTAATCAGTGGTAATAGCATCTCAACGCCATATTCACCAGCCACCCATGCCATCAAACCAAACACACCGTATGGTGCAAGTTTCATCACCATATCAGTCAGTTTATACATAGCTTCAGCTAAACTTTCGAACACGCGAATAGCAGGCTTACCGTGATCACCAATTAGCACTAATGCCACACCTAGGAATACGGCAAACACAATCACTTGCAAGATCTGACCATTTGCTAGCGCGGCTACCGGATTGGTTGGCACAATATTAATCAAGGTTTCCATGATTGAAGGGGCTTTAGCGACTTCCGCAACCTTCATGGTATGTTCCAGCTCAAGTCCTGCGCCGGGCTGTAAAAAATGACCAACCACTAGACCAACACTGATAGCAACAGAGGTTGTAGCAAGATAGAAGAAGAAGGATTTAAAACCGATACGCCCCATTTTGGCTGTATCTTGCATCGAGGTCACACCCACAATTAGTGAGCAGAATACTAAAGGTACAATTAGCATCTTAATGGTATTAACAAACAGTGTACCAATTGGTTTTAAATAACTGGCTTTATCCCCTAACGCCAGACCAACAGAGATACCGAGAACCATACCGACTAAAATTTGTAACCACAGTGGAATTGACATCCAACGGGCCCATAACCGACCAAGTATCGACGACTTGTGTTTTGACATGATAACAACCTTGATTGATGCAGTGGTAACCAATTCCTTGGTGTAACTTCCCTGCCGCGTAGGCGAAGCGCGGAGTCTATCACATTTGCAACTCTATTTTAGAGATAGTGCATAAAAGCAACTTATTAATCTATAAAATACGATGTTATACTGCAGAAAAACCAAAAATAAGGCCCTTAAAATGAAGATCCGTTATGCAACTATGGATGATGCACAAAATATCATCGAATTTAACCGTGCGATGGCATTCGAAACAGAAGCATTATCACTTGACCTCAATGTCCTCAGTAAAGGTGTCACGACCTTACTTAATGAGCCCAACAAGGGGTGTTATTTGGTCGCAGATATCGACGGAGATATTGCAGGCTCATTAATGGTGACTTATGAATGGAGTGATTGGCGCGCTAAAAACTACTATTGGATTCAAAGTGTTTATATTCGTCCAGAGTTTCGTCGCCAAGGCATTTATAAAAAACTATACCAAGCCGTTAAGCAGTTAGCAGCAGATAACAATGGCGCGGCAAGCTTTCGCTTATATGTTGAAAAAGACAATGTCACGGCGCAGCAAACCTATCAAAGTTTAGGCATGAAACCGTGTGATTATTTGATGTTTGAAGAAAAATAATTGTAAAAATAAAAAAGGCCAATCAACTGATTGGCCTTTATCGTTATCGGTACTAATTTATAGATTGATAACGTTAATCGCTAAACCGCCTTGGCTGGTTTCACGATACTTAGGTAACATATCTTTACCTGTTTCATACATGGTTGCGATCACTTTATCTAAGCTTACTGTCGGCTCAGAATTACGACGCATCGCCATACGCGCAGAGTTAACCGCTTTCACAGAAGCAATCGCATTACGCTCGATACATGGCACTTGCACTTGGCCTGCTACAGGATCACAAGTTAAACCTAAGTTATGCTCCATACCGATTTCAGCCGCCATACACACTTGTGCAGGACTCGCGCCCATCAATTCAGCAAGGCCAGCTGCAGCCATAGAACAAGCTACACCCACTTCACCTTGGCAACCAACTTCTGCACCAGAAATAGAGGCATTACGCTTATAAAGGATACCCATTGCCGCTGATGCTAGATAGAAACGTGTATATTCTTTCTGACCTACGGTCTGAATAAACTTATCATAATAAGCTAATACTGCAGGAATAATACCTGCTGCACCGTTAGTTGGTGAAGTCACAACACGGCCACCCGCAGCATTCTCTTCACTTACCGCAAGGGCAAACATATTAACCCAATCGATAATAACCATAGGATCAGAAGATAAACGCTCACCTGTCACTAACTGACGGTATAGCGCAGCAGCACGACGTGGAACACGTAATGGGCCAGCTAATACACCTTCAGTGTGACAACCACGTTCAATACCTTCACGCATTACGCTCCAGATACGACCGAAACCGGTGTAGATATCTTCTTCTGAACGCAGTGCTTTTTCATTTTCAAGCATTAATGTACTGATGCTGATGCCTTTATCTTTACAAATAGCCAGCATCTCTTCGGCATTAGTAAATGGATAAGGCATAGTGACATCATTTTCAGCTTCTTGACCAAAGTGCTCTTCATCAACGATAAAGCCACCGCCAATAGAGTAATAAGTCTTGCTGTAAGATAATTCTTCACCGATCCAAGCATGGATCTTCATACCGTTTTCATGCAACGGTAGCGCCTCAGGATGGAAAATTAATGCACCTTGAGGAAAATCAACAGTATGACAATGTAAGCCTACTGGTAAACGTCCTGTCTGTTCAACACGACTAATAAACTCTGGAATCGCTTCAATATCGACAGTTTCAGGCTATTGCCACCTAATCCCATAATAATTGCGATATCAGTGTGGTGACCTTTACCTGTTAAAGATAATGAACCGTATACATCAACAGTGATCTTAGTGATATCACGTAATGTACCTTTAGTTCGTAGGTCGTCAATAAATTCCTTGGCCGCTTTCATTGGGCCTACAGTGTGTGAGCTAGAAGGGCCCACGCCAATTTTAAAAATATCAAATGCGCTAAACATGAACTACTTACCTCAGAAAAGAGGAAGCCAAGCCGGTTGGCTTGGCTCTTATCAAATCAAACAAATATTAACTTAGTAAACCGAATACAATGGCAGTCATAGACAGAAGACCAGCGATGATAACGAAGATGTTACTTACGCGACCACGGTATTGCTGTAGAGCTGGAACCTTGTACACAGCGTACATCGGCATTAGGTAAAGAATCGCAGCGATAATTGGACCGCCTAACGCTTCAATCATACCTAGAACACTTGGGTTGATAATTGCAACACCCCAGATGGTGAAGAACATGAAACCAAGGATAAACTTATTGATGCCTTTTTCAGTAACTTGCTTACCAGAGCTTTCAGCTTGCTTGATGATAATACCACGCATACCCTCAGTAGCACCCATGTAGTGACCAAAGAATGAAGATACAATCGCGATGAAAGCAATTAGTGGAGCAAAGTAAACAATGAAACCTGAATCATATGTGTTAGCTAAGTAAGACAGAATCGGTAGGTTCTGTGCTTTTGCTTCAGCTAACTGTGCTGGTGATAATGACAGTACGCATGAGAACACGAACAACATTACGAAACCAACCAACATTAGTGATGTGTTACGTAGAATCACATCAGCTTTACGAGATGCATTCTGACCATGTTCACGCTTCAATGATACAGCGAACTGTGAAATCGCAGGTGAATGGTTGAAAGCAAAAATCAATACTGGAATAGTTAACCAGATAGTACCAATGAAATCACCTGCACTAGGCATTTCCATTAATGCATCCATCTTCCAGTTAGGGATCATGTATAACGCCATGAACGCTAGAATCGCAACTAATGGGTAAACCAGGAACTGAGTCACCTTCAACATCAGTTTCTCACCAGCAACCATAACTGACATCATACCTAGAATTAATGCGCCAGATAGTAACCAACGTGGAATTGACTCCATACCTAATTGGTGTACTAAGAAGCTATCCACTACGTTAGTAATACTCACGCCGTAAATTAATACGATTGGGTAGATGGCAAAAAAGTACAGTACTGTAATTGCTTTACCTGCACCTTTACCAAAATGCTCTTCTACTACCTGAGTAATGTCACTGCCTTCAATCTTTGAAGAACAAACAAAACGTGATAAACCACGGTGTGCTAAATAGGTCATAGGACCAATGATTAGTGCCATAACAACTAGCGGCCAGAAGCCACCCATACCAGCATTAATCGGTAAGAATAAGATACCTGCACCTACCGCAGTACCAAATAGACTTAACATCCAAGTCGTATCTTGACTCGTCCATGGTAGTTTTACTGCCGTTTGTTTAGCAGTAGACTGAGTTGTATCTTGCGCTGCTTTTTGCATAATTTTTTATACCTTCTTAAAGGCCATTGCGATAATGAATTATTGTAGTTAAAAACTAATTTATGAGTTAAATATAACGTGTAATTTCAAAAAAGTAGTCATTCTAATTTCAGATTTAACTAATATTGAGATCCAGATCGCTATTCCCCGTAATATAATTTCATATCGGTAACTTTAAAAACATTTTTAATAACAACTAAGGAACAAGTTAAAAACCTAATTCACTTTTAGCTAATGTATTAGAGCGCATCACCAAAACCTTAATTGTGACCACCATCACACAAATAAACGCAATGTGATAACAACCAGCAAATACACACATTTTAACGATCGAGATCACATTTATATTTGTTATTTTTTATAACCAATATAAGCAAATTTATTAACCTGCCGATAAAAAAGCCGAACTAAGTATAGTTCGGCTTCGCTAGTCGTTTGATAATTTAAAGCTTGCTCGTTAGCTTAATTAGGGCTTTTTTTAGTAACGCGTTGATACGCTTCCTAAAAATAAGATAACCCAGCAATAATAACGCGCCAATTGCACCAGAAAGCATACCAATGACCTTAAACCAAGCCACAATCAAGTTATTTTCATTTAATAAGGCTTCATGTGCCTTCGCGTCCGCAAAGCTTAAATTGAATGTTTTAGCCACTTGACCTAGAACCGTCATCGCCATGGAACCATCTGGCATATTGCCCATTTTGGCGTGACAGGCAACGCAAGTGCCTTGTCGGTCCAATTTATCTAACTGATGTGCCGTTAGTGGTGAAGACTGTGCCCAATGCGAATCAACCGTCATAAGCTGGTTACCGTTAGCATCAAGCAAGGTTTCAAAGTTCCCCGTCATCTCAGGAATAGCAGGGATCTGCGGCGTTGCGTGACGACTTAACGGCTCGCCATTAATATTCTTAGCATCAGCATATTTAGCCTGCGCTTGATTATTATCGTATATACCACCATCACTCCCGAATCCAACTGCCTTTTTATTACCATGACAGTCAACACACTCGCGCGCTTGCTTAGAGGTTGTATGGGGATTTAATGGTGCAAGCTCCATCGCTTTAATACCATCTTCTCGCACTGCAATTTGGTTAGTTGCCACCATATTGCCATCTTTATCGATTACCGAGCCGACAGTCTGAATAACTCCTACTAATGGTGTTACTCGCCCTTCGGCGTTATTACCTAATACAGGTTGCTCCCAACGTGTATGGCTATAGTCATATAAGGTTGTTGCCCCAGGGACTTTTTCATAATCACGGTATAGTCAACTGAAGTGCCATCTGGATTAGTTTTAGCTGCTGATGCAATCCAATCAATCGAATCTTTTCTAAAGTCCGTTAAGTATTTATAACCATAATATTGAGCAGCCCATGTCGCATGGCATGAGTAACACTCAAGTTTTTCCATATGCGCATCAACCCCCACCATCGCTGGACGAGCCTTGGCAGGATTTGACCATGTATTATCTTGTTCAAGTTGCTTTAATACTGGTACAGCAAAATCACTACCAGAAGCCGAATGAACAATCACCTTATCACCAGACTTAACTACGTTACCTAATGGGTTACCACGAGCAGACATCAAATAGCCATCTTGCTTTGGATAAACCGTCGCAAACTCAGACGTTACCGCCATAGGCTTATCTGCTAATCCTCGAGGCTCATTACCTACTAATGCTTTAGCAAGTTCATCACCATAGCCAATCGGTAATTCCCAAGGGAATTTCTTCGGTGTACCGTGACAATCAGAACATTCAATCTCAACTGTCGCTAAGGTTGTTGTGCCAATATTACCGTTACCGTGCATCGAGTTAGTGGTATGACAATCTTGACATAATAAACCACCGATCTGCTTACCATCTTGGTCTACACGATGGTGGGCATCGTCTTGAATATACTTGTAGGTATAACCGCCATTGGTTTTTTGCGGCTGACCATTCTCATCAAACGGACCACGGTTATCAGAATGACCTAAAGCCATCATGCCTTGGTAAGCAAAACCAATACGACGACCTGCTGAGTGACAAGATGCACAAGTTGAGTTTTGAATACCTGAGACAACCTGACCATTAACCTCAAGCTTAGACTTACGAGTACCTTGCATGGTATGCACCATAGGCTTACCCGGCTTAGTCTTATCAATTGCTTTATCATCGCCTTCATAATAGCCTTCAGTGCTATATAACATATGACATGCAGAACATCCCATACCACGGAAGTGACCACGATCTTGTGAGCCTTTATTAGATAAATGACACTTATTACAGTTACGTAAAGTCGAGAAAGCCGTTAGCTCTGGTGAATCAGCAATTTGGTCAGCATCTACATTTGGAATAGCCTTTAAATGATCAGGGAATTGATCTGGGAATGTTTCAGCGAGTGCCACCATATACTTTTTATAAGTATCAGTACCAAAGCGAGGCACATTACCATCAGGATCATCTACAGCATGGTTACCGTACTTATGCTCGCGAGTATCTGTATCAATACCCCAGCTCCAAGTAATTGCTTTAATCTTGCCAGCATCAGTATTCATTATTGAACGATGCACGTTATAGGTATGATCTTGATGACACATACCACAAGTTTTTTCGTTCACCTGCAATGCACCAGGTACTGGTGTAAAGAAATCAAGTTTATTACCTGCTGGCGCGCCACTGTGAGCTTTTGCCACATCTTGTGTTTCTGTCGGTGTACCACCATGACATACCACACAGCCATTAGCATCACCGACAGCTAAGCCCTTCTTGTAAATGGCCTGCATCATGCCAGAATCATGAGCACGAATCGGTTCAATACCATCATGACAAACAAGACAGTTTTGTTGTGGCGCAGGAAACTCACCACCAGCATTACTGACCCCATGCGTTATCTGAGTTGCATGCTTTACCTCAGCTTGATTTTCATCTGCGGCATTGGCCACATTAATTAAGCTAGCTGCAATCACTCCCAAAATAACGCACCAAGACGTCAGTACTTTTTTTATAATATTCATTCAATTTCTCTAAATTAAGCAATTTTTAAGCAAGCCATTAACTTGCTAATGATTAATCCTTAGGCTGTTCCAAAATTAATTAATGAATAATTTTTATGGTGATATAGCGCCGCACTCACAAATAATTGTAAGTTGCAGATAATTCATAAAAACTTATTTCAAAAACTCTGATTAACTAACGACTAAATTAGTGGGGCGGTATATAACAATTGAGGATCGATAGAGCAAACCGATGAAACCAGTTTGTGACAGAGTTAACAAACACTTACCAATATGAGACATGTTACGCGCTAAAAATTTGGAGCAGCACTCACTTTGATTTGGCTAAGCATCATTATTAAAGCCATTTTTTACGATAATTATGTAAACATCAATATTGAACAATATATTTTAATAACAATAAATAAATTAACGTATCAATTATATCGCCTAAAAAAACATTAAATATAAATCGAATTTTATAATTAATTTAGAGACCCCTTCATTTTATTTTAATCATCACACCTACCGATTTGTTAAAAAAATATTACAAATAACTTGAATTTTAACCAAAAAGAAACGAGGTTATAAGTTATAACGGTCAATTGTTGTACTGTAAAAACAATCAAAATAAGCAGTAACAACCACACCAGTAAGAGGATAAATGATGCAAAGAGAGCAATGGAATTCAAGAGTCGGTTTTATTCTAGCCGCAGTAGGATCAGCCATTGGCCTTGGCAATATCTGGCGCTTCCCCTATATGGCTTATGAAAATGGCGGCGGCGCATTTTTTGTCCCCTACCTATTTGCCATGATTTCAGCGGGTATTCCAATCATGATCATGGAATTTGGTTTAGGGCATAAATTTCGCAGTGCAGCACCTAAAATGTTCAGTAAACTGAATGTCAAAATGGAATGGCTCGGCTGGTTGCAAGTGTTCTGCTCTGCAGCAATTGGCGTCTATTATGTCGCGATTATTGGTTGGGCAATCTCCTATTTAGCGATGTCATTCGATCAATCTTGGGGGACAGATACCAATAGCTACTTTTTCAAAGAGTTTTTAAAATTAGATGATCATAGCCCACTTAGTTTAGGTAACTTTCAATGGCATATTGCCATTCCAATGACCATTGCTTGGGCAATTACTTTTACCGCTATTTTTTCAGGCGTAAAAGCAGGTATTGAGCGTGCAGGTAAAATTATGATGCCATTGTTATTTATTATGGTTATTTTACTGATTGTACGAGTATTGATGTTACCAGGAGCAATTTCTGGTCTTAATTATCTTTTTGAACCTAATTTCAGCAAAATTCTCGACCCACAAGTCTGGTCAGCCGCTTATGGTCAAATCTTCTTTTCATTAAGCGTCGGCTTTGCCGTTATGATCTCCTACTCAAGCTACTTACCCGACAAATCAGACGTTAATAATAATGCCTTTATGACGGTATTAATTAATTGTGGCTTCTCTATTTTAGGCGGTATGCTGATTTTTGGAATCTTAGGTTATATGGCCACTGAACAAGCTAAACCTATTACCGAAGTGGTCAACTCAGGCGTAGGCTTAGCCTTTGTCACTCTACCCGCAGCCATTAATTTATTACCATTACCTTATATTTTAGGGCCATTGTTCTTTTTGGCTCTTGTAGTAGCAGGATTAAGCTCACATATCTCAATTATTGAAGCGGTAGTTTCAGGCATTATTGATAAGTTAAATGTTAACCGTAAAAAGGCCACCATTTGGGTCTGTGCTATTGGTTATATACTTTCAATGGCCTTTGCGACTAATGGCGGCCTATTACTACTCGATTTAGTCGATTACTTTGTCAATAACGTCGTGCTATTAGCTAGCTGTTTAATTGAGTTATTGATTATTGTATTCCTTGTCAAAGCAGCCACTATTCGTGAATACACCAATAGCATCAGCGATTTCAAAATCGGTATCTGGTTTGATATTTGTATTAAATTTATTAGCCCACTGTTACTTATTGCTATCTTCAGCACCAACTTAATTAATACCATTAATGAAGGTTATGGTGGTTATCCAACATTAGATCTATTTGTGATTGGCTGGGGCACGGTAGCATTAATGTTAATCGTCAGTATAACTATCAATGTGCGTAGTCTGAAAACTGCGAGCTAAAACTTAAATGAAAGGGAGCTTAATATGTCGACCAGTGCCATTGTTATGATGCTTATCGCCCTCACCTTAACTTGGGGCGGCGCTGCAATTTGTATTCGTATTGCGATGAAGAAAAAAGTGCAGAGCTAACCCAAGGCAAGCTCTGTCTCAACCGCTAATACCTTAGTTAGTCAGTTTGTTACTATAATTAACTAAGGTCTTTTTATATAAATCTAATAATGCGGGCGCATCAACCGCCACCGCAACTTGCTGCGCTGGCATATCAGACCATTCATCATGATGATGCTTTTTATCAGTAATTTTTTGCATCGTATGACCAATCGCGGGGCCATCACAGATCACGCGTACAGGGCCTTGACGTAAACCAAACAATTCAGGCGCAATCACATAAGCGACCGCAGATGGGTCATGAACATGACAACCGTCCATCCCATGCAGCTTACTGTAAAACTCTAAATAATAACGGCTGATATCCCAAATAAACTGGCCAACTTCACCAGCATCATCACGCAACTGATCAAGATACTGACCACTAAAGACACTTTGATGAGTCACATCTAAACCGACAATTACCACCGGCCAATTGGCCGTAAACACCAGATCTGCGGCATCAGGATCATCATGAATATTGGCCTCAGCAAAAGGCGATACATTACCAAAGTAACCTTGATAAGTGCCAAAGCCACCGCCCATCACTACCACCTCTTTAACCCACTCAGTAATCTGTGGCTCAACTTGCAATGCCAACGCTAAGTTAGTTAATGGTCCGACTGCAACTAAGGTAATCTCTCCCGGATTGGCTTTAACTTGATCGATAATATATTGATAAGCAGGACGAGCATCCAACTCTGTAGGTTCAACAAATGGCGCGGTTACATGACCAAAGCCTGACTCACCGTGAACAATCACTGTCGGTCCAACAGGTGGTCTAATTAATGGTTTAGCGGCGCCCATTGCCACATCACAGTTCATGCCGTACTTCTGCTTTAAGAACAGCATATTATTAGTGCCATGTTCAATGGTTGCATTACCATAAACAGTAGTAACACCAACTAGCTCAATAGCATCGCTTGCTTCAGCAAACATAATCGCCATCGCATCATCAATGCCAGGATCTGTATCAAAAATTATTTTAGTTGTCATATATAGGGTACATCTGTGAATAAGGTGATTTATTATTCCCTAATAAACCCCAAAAAGCTGTGAGCCATATTCAATCAAGATACAAAAACGCCGCTCAATTAGCGGCGTTTGATGATTGACTGTTAACGGTTACAGACCATAACTATAGCTAGCACCCAATCCCAGTGGTAAACCTAAGCCCCAGTAGACCAACAACCATGTTGACCAAATCGCAATTAAGCTAATACTGAATGGCAACATCATCGAGATTAGTGTACCAATGCCGATATTTTTCACATAGCGTTGACAGTAAACCACCACTAATGGGAAATAAGGCATTAATGGCGTTACAATGTTAGAGCTTGAATCACCAATACGGTAAGCCGCTTGTGATAAATCAGGGCTAATATTAAGCTGCATTAACATTGGCACTAATACTGGCCCAATCAAGGCCCACTTAGCAGATGATGAGCCAACAAAGAGGTTTACAAAAGCAACTAAGAACACCATACCTATCACGGTCACTTCAGCCGGTAGATTCATCGCTTTTAATAAGTCAGCCCCTTCAACCGCAATCAATGCACCTAAGTTTGACTGTGAAAATGCCGCCACAAACTGAGCACAGAAGAACGCCATTACAATATAGTGTGCCATGCCGCTCATCGATTTTGACATGGCAGCAACCACATCAGCCGTTTTAGTAAATGCCCCAGTTAAGTAGCCATAAACCAAACCCGGTAACAAGAAGAAGATAAAAATCAGTGGCACGATAGACTTCATTAACGGAGCGCTAAAGCTGGTCAGTGAACCATTCGCATCTCGTAATGTTGAACTTTCTGGCAAAGCTAATGCGAAGAAACCGACAATAGCCGCCATCATCACAATTGAAGCGATACGAAAAGCTTTTAGCTCTTTATCTGTCACTTCATTCATTGCTGGTACATCAACTTCATCATTATTAACACGATGAGTACGCTGTAATCTTGGCTCTAAAATTTTATCGGTTAAATACCAAATCACTAATACGATTGGGATACAAGATGATGCCGCAAAAAACCAGTTATTTAGAGGGTTTACTTGAATAGTTGGATCAACAATTTGCGCAGCTGATTGAGTAAAACTCTGCAGTAATGGATCGATGCCTGATGGAATAAAGTTGGCACAAAATCCGCCTGAAACACCAGCAAATGCGGCTGCAATACCTGCTAAAGGATGACGACCCACAGCAAAAAAGATCACTCCCGCTAATGGGATAACGACCACATAGCCAGCATCAGTTGCAGTATGAGAAATAATGCCCACCAGCACCACTGCTGGGGTTAAAAACTTAGCAGGTGTTACTTTTAACATCTGCTTTAATGCGGTGTTAATAAAGCCAGAATGCTCTGCAACCCCCACACCTAGCATAGCAACTAATACAACCCCTAACGGCGCGAAGCTCGTAAAAGTTGGCACCATATTCATTAAGAAATGGGTTAACGCCTCAGCACTCATTAAATTGCTGACGACAATAGGAGCTTGAGTACGAGGATCGATAGTTTCAAAACTAAAACCAGAGAGTAAAGCAGATAATGCCCAAACGATGAACATTAGCATCAAGAACAGCATTGCAGGATCGGGTAACTTATTACCGACACGCTCGATGCCATCGAGTGCCCGCCCTAAGAATCCCTGTTTCAATTGTTGATTGGCCATATAAAATTACCGTGTCATTATTTGTTTTATTGGTGGCAGCAACTTAGCAACTAAATCACTATCGAAATAGATGGTTATCGATAGGTATCAAAGGTTTCTAGTTGTTAATTTGCCGTTTAGCTTAATCCACCAATATATCAACTAATTTAAAGCGAGGTTATGATTTGTTGCTGAAAATGTGCTGGCAAACAGCATTTTTAATGGAAAGCTTGTCAAAATATCATTACAGGCAATAGTGTCATGTATAAATAAGGCGCAGTCAGCTACGCCTTTGATATCATTATGACATTGAAAATGTTTACAGCTTTAATAACTGACAAAATGCACGAGTGGCTAGAACAACATCTTCTTGCTGACAAATGGCAGATACAACGGCAATCCCCGCAATCCCCGTGGCCATCACCTGTTTGGTATTAGAGAGATCAATACCGCCAATAGCGACCAAAGGTAACTGTGACTCAGCCATAGCCGATAAAAGTCCCTTAAGCCCCCATTGGTGACAGATATCAGTTTTTGTCGTCGTGGCAAACACGCTACTAATTCCTAAATAATCCACAGGCAAAGATTGCGCTTGTTGAAGTTGTGCCATGCTCTCTACGGTTAAGCCGACAATTTTATCAGGTCCTAATAATTGCCGAGCAAATTCGGCAGGCATATCGGATTGCCCTAAATGTACACCATCGGCATCAACCGCTAATGCCACATCAACTCGATCATTAATGATTAATGGCACATTCGAGCCTGATAACACTTGTTTGACTAATTGTGCTCTATTGATAAATGCGCGCACATCACCATGTTTCTCTCGCACTTGCACCATAGTAACCCCAGCAGTAACAGCTTGTGATACCACATCCACAATAGTTGCATCATCTTGGCGATCATCAGTCACTAAATACAATCGATATTGTGTGGTATCAATCATGGTGCACCTGCAGCACTAATCGCGTGGCAATCGCATCTGCTCCCAATGAATATAATTGGTCGAGCAGATTAACTTGAAATGAGCCGGGTCCTTGAGATTGCAACATAGCAAGCTCCGCCGCAATAGCTAATGTACTGGTCGCCAATACACCAGCAGGCAGTTCGCTATTGATACTGGCAAAGGCAGCAATCATGGCAGATAAACTGCAACCCATGCCTGTCACTTTCGTCAGCATGGCGTCACCATTTTGTAGCTTAAATACCTGCTCGCCAACATGGTAATCAACAACCCCTGAAAGCAATACCTGACAACCATATTGTGCTCGCAGCCATTTACCACTCTCAAGCGCAGCTTCACTCGTCGTCAGCGCATCCAGCCCAATACTTGTTTGATTCGCTCCCACTAACGCCATAATTTCGGCAGCATTACCTCTTAATGTCACCTTATCGGTTAAAGGCCGCACCACATTCAATAACTGCTTTACACTGCCTAACCTAAATTGGCTCACATGGCAGCCAACAGGATCGATCACCACGGGTTTCTGATGCCGCACAGCGCAATGTGCCGCCAGCAACATACTTGCAAAAGTGTGTTCGTCTAGAGTACCAATATTGATGACTAACGCTTGAGCAAGCTCAACCAGCTCATTTAACTCTTGCTGACAATGAGCCATCAACGGACTTGCACCTATCGCCAACAAAACATTAGCAGATTGATTCATCACCACCATATTGGTGACATTTAACACTAATGGTTGTTGCTGGCGCACTGCCATTAATGCGCCCAAAACAGATGTTGCAAAATGATTATTCATTAATCCACCATCACATAAGAGTTAACTGGAGGTAGGCTTTTAATGACATGATTATCAAGCAAGAACTCGGCATAATTTTGGTAACGTTCCAGTGAAACAGCTGCAGGACGGCGCGCAAAACGGCCTAATGTGTCTTGCCATGCTTTTTTGTTCAATGGTGTATTGAGCGTTTGTGGGTCATAGCTGACAAATTGCTGCCAAGCTTGCTGAGGATGATTAATAATAAACAAGGTTGCTTGCGCTAAGGCATGGTTAAATTTATTAATCACTTGCTTATTAAGCTTATTTTTATTGGCAACAAAAATAAGCTCATCAAAGCTTGGCACCCCATGTTCTTCTGGATAAAACGCTTTCGCAGGAAATCCCTGTAGCGCTAATTGATTCAACTCAAAATTACGCTGACCGCCCCAAATAGCGTCAACCCGCCCCGAAGCCAATGACGCCGATAATGCCCAGCCCACATTAATCAATTGCACCGACTTAGGATCAACCCCAGCATTTTTCAGCATGGTATTGATACTGGCTTCTTCATTACCACTAATAGAAACGCCAATTTTCTTACCCGCCAAATCTTTCAGCGAATTAATGCCTGATTTATCCAGTACAATCATCGCATTCAGTGGCGTAGAGATTAAGCTTGCAGTACGCTCAACGGGTAATCCTTGAGCCGCGCCTTCAATTAAGATATTCGGATATGACACGGCAATATCAACTTTACCCGCGGCAACTAATTTTTCAGGCATTGAAGGCTCTGCTGGCTGCTGAATATCAACATCTAGCCCTGCTGCCTTAAATAACCCTTGTTGCTGCGCAATAATGATCGGCCCATGGTTAGGGTTAATAAACCAATCCAACATCAAGGTGACATTTTGATTAGCTAGCGCTTGTTGGCTAACTAGCGCTAATAGCATAAACAAACAGATATTTTTAGTTCGAATCAACATAGAGATACTCATACAGACTTAGCCCACGGAATAAAGTGGTTAAGTAATTTATCGGTAATAAAATAGAGCAGCACAGAAAACAGTGCTAATAAGAATAAAGCGGCAAACATTTGATCCACCTGCATACGCGCATTGGCTTGTAACATCAGATAGCCAAGCCCTTGGCTAGAGCCGACCCATTCACCTGATACCGCACCAATCGGCGCAATCACTACCGCAATACGGATACCCGAAGCAAGCGCAGGTAATGCAGCAGGCAAACGAATATGCCAAAGTTGCTGCCAACGGCTGGCACCCATGGTATGAGCTAAAGCCAAATAACCTTGTGGCGTTTGCCTTAAACCATCAAAGCAGCACGTGGTTACCGGAAAGAAGATAATAATAGCCGTCATCACCACTTTAGATGCCATGCCATAACCAAGCCACAGCATTAATAAAGGCGCAATTGCAAATACAGGAATGGCTTGACTGGCAAGTAATAGCGGCAGTAACCAACGTCTAACTGGCGCAAACAGCAACATCTGCAAAGCAAACATTAACCCCAGTAATAGACCGAGCACTAACCCCAAAACCATCTCAAGCAAGGTCACCTGACCATGATGCCAAAGCAAACCTGAACTACTTATTATTTGCTGCCATACCGCGAATGGACTCGGCAGAATAAATGCAGGCACCTTGAGTAATATCACCAACAGCTGCCATAAGCCGATAATGACCAGTAAACTAATGAAGCCTCGCACAAGGTTGGCTATTGGCTGAGTTGCAAAACGCTTAAACATGGCAGTTCTCCATGCTATCAAGGATCTGCTGCTGATAACGAGCCAGCTCGGCATCAATAATCCGTGGCACTTGGCTATGTGGTATCGGTAAGGCTTGCAATTGGCTCGCGTTATTTAATAAATAGAGCTTATCAGCCAAACGCAGTACCTCTTGTGGATCATGACTGATAAACAATACGGTTTTGCCCCGTAATAAGCGTGCGGCTAATGTCTGTAATTGATGGCGGCTCACGGCATCTAATGCCGAAAAAGGCTCATCCATCAATACCACGGGATGCTCTTGTAACAAGGTCCTCACTAATGCAACTCGCTGTCGCATTCCACCAGATAGCGTACTGGGCATACTCATCAAATTGTCAGCAAGCCCCACCTCAATTAATAACTGTTTAGCTTGGGTGATTAATCGTTGACGTTGCTTTGCTGAAAACTGACCAAAACGTAGCATTAAACAAGCATTATCAAGCACATTAAGCCAAGGCAATAACAGATCTTGCTGCGCCATATAAGCAACTCGTCCTTGCAATGGCAGTCCATCCGACGTCGCAACTTGTCCTTGCCAAAATTGTGGCTCAATTAGATCCGCTAATAACTTAACTAAGGTACTTTTGCCACAACCACTGCGTCCTAATAGGCAAGTAAATTGGCCAGCTTCAAGCATACAATTAAAGTTATCGAAAATTAGCTCATCATCGTTAAATGCTAGCCTTAACTGAGCAATATTAATGGCAGGTACAACTGACTGGCTCATCGACTCGCCTGCGTTAATGTCTGTTGATAAAAATGGTTAATTGGTCCATGGCCATGGCCAATATTTAATTGATCAGCATATTTAATGGCCTGCGCTAAATATTGTTTCGCTCGGCTCACCGCCTCAAGCATAGAATCACCTTGAGCAAGGTAACTGGCGATGGCTGCGGATAATGAGCAACCCGTGCCATGAGTATTGTGAGTCGGATATCGAGGGCCACTTAATTGATGGCATGAGTTGCCATCAGTTAATAGGTCAACACATTGATCACTATCTTGCAGATGACCGCCTTTGAGTAATAACCAAGCATTAGCATTAACACGCTGTAATAGCTGCTGTAATTGTGGCAATAGAGCGTGCATTTGCGCAGTCGATGTTGGCAATCTTGCACCAATTAATGCCGCAGCCTCAGGTAAGTTAGGGGTAATAATATCAACCAGCGGGAATAACACTTGTTGCATGCAAAGCAGTGCATCGTCTTGTAATAATTTATCGCCACTGGTGGCCACCATCACAGGATCTAACACAATATGTTTAGGTTGATAACGACGCAGGGCATCGGCAACGACCTTAATCACATGAGTGTCATTAAGCATGCCGATTTTAACGCTATCAATTGCTAAATCAGTAAATACCGCATCTAACTGCTGTTTTACAAAATCAGCATCGACAGCTAATACAGCTTGTACACCTAGGGTATTTTGCGCTGTTAGTGCGGTAATAACCGAACAAGCATAAGCGCCAGTGGCAGAAATCGTTTTGATATCGGCTTGAATACCTGCCCCACCGCCGCTATCTGAGCCAGCAATCGTTAAGGTAATGGGAGTGTTTATCATATGTTCTCCAAAATCAAAACGCAGGGGAAAACAAATGACAAGATCGGCAAATCGGAAGGATAAAAGATGCTGTCTAAATGCTTAGTTCCCTACGCTGGTATTAACCAGATCAGGTGCTACGGGTCCTGCATTTGCAGTCTCAGCCTAACGGCCCCCCGACTAAAGCAATCAAGCATCACCATAGATGCTTGAAATCTTGATTACTCTATCACTATTACACTATACAACCGGTATAAACGTAACAATTTGTGACAGGTATCAAATTAAATAACGCCACAGACTAATTGAGCGTCAGTCTTATTAGCTTGACCATCTTGTTGTGCAGTCATATCAATCACAAGCGCTTTACCTTGCAACTGTGACACAGTCAATTGCGGCACCATCACCATATTTTGACTGCCATCATGTTCAGTCACATAAATACCAGGTAATTGTTTATTGCCTTTAGCAGCTAACACTCGACTATCAGTGATCCCTTTTAGGCCACTGCAATTACCATCTTTTAATAAAGTTAATTGGTGTAAACCACCAGTCATCTTAGTCAATTGAGGATAAAAAATAGTGCCCGCTTGATCGGCTGCAACCACAAGACTACCTGCTGAATGACCATTCACTACATCCGTCATTGGTACTGTAATCTGCTCCGTCGCATATGCTTGACCCATTAAACCTAGTGCTAGAGCGCAAGATAATAGTGTTTTTTTCATATTAGTATTCCTTCAAGCTATGCGTGATAATGATTTTATCATGCAGTAATTTTAGTAGATGATAACCACGAATATAGGCAAAACTGCATAACAAATTGCAAATATGAAGCATTTTTCATGTAACGTTTATGATTAATCGCAACAGATATTGTCTTGATTATTTAACAAATATAGCCTGCACTCTGCAAAATATCATCATCTGTATCGATTGCCGTTTGCGCCGCAATAACCAAAGCTTGCACGATCAATGACAACGCCATACTTGGCTCATTACCTGATGTAGCCTGACTTGGCAGTGATGGTACATGGATAAATCCATGTTTAATTGCCCGCCCTTGGAGATAATGTTGCACCCCATAAAAAAGATGATTACAAACAAATGTTCCAGCACTGTTAGACACTTGTGCAGGGATCCCTGCTAAACGAATTTGATTAACAATTGCTTTTATCGGTAAGCTGGAAAAATAAGCTGCAGGACCATTTTCAACAACACTTTGATCGATAACTTGCTGACCTTCATTGTCTGCAATTCTAAAATCATCAATATTGATTGCCACTCGTTCAGGCGTTATCGCACTACGACCAGTCGCTTGCCCTAAGGTAATAACAACATCAGGCTGTTCATGCTCAATCGCCGCAATCACAGCCGCTACCGACTTATATCGCACCACTGGCACTTTGCAAGTGACAATCACGCCACCATTTAACGGGTAATCCTGTAACTGTTTTATCGCCTCTAGCGTTGGGTTGATACTATCTTCACCAAAAGGGTCAAATCCTGTAATCAGCACTTTTTTCATTATTATGTTCACTCAATTACTTCAGATACAAAAACGCCTCGGCAAAGCGAGGCGTCATTTCAGCAGTTACTGCCAATAAACCAACTTACTTAATGTGAATTGGCTCAAAAGATTTCACTAATTCATCAACCGCTTTCATCTGCGATAAGTAAGCTTCTAGTTGATGTAATGGCAATGCACATGGACCGTCACATTTAGCATTATCAGGGTCTGGATGCGCTTCAATAAATAGACCCGCTAAACCTAATGCCATACCGCTACGAGCAAGCTCAGTAGCTTGTGCACGACGACCACCAGCAGAGTCTTCACGTCCACCAGGACGTTGCAGCGCATGCGTTGCATCAAAAATCACTGGCACACCTGTTTGCTTCATTTCATCCATGCCTAGCATATCAACCACAAGGTTGTTATAACCAAAGCTGCTACCACGTTCACAAAGCATCACGTTATCGTTGCCCGCTTCGTGGAATTTCTTGATGATATGACGCATTTCATGTGGTGCTAAAAACTGAGGTTTTTTAACATTAATAATGGCACCCGTTGCAGCCATAGCGACCACAAGATCCGTTTGACGCGCAAGAAATGCGGGTAACTGGATCACATCAACGACTTCTGCCACAGGCGCACATTGGTATGGCTCATGAACGTCAGTAATCAAAGGTAAATTAAAAGTCTTCTTGATCTCTTCAAAAATCTTTAGCCCTTCTTCCATGCCAGGACCACGATAAGAGTGCACCGATGAGCGGTTAGCCTTATCAAATGACGCCTTAAAGACATATGGAATACCTAACTTTTGAGTCACTTCAGCATAGGTTTCTGCAATCTGCATAGCCAAATCACGTGATTCAAGCACATTCATACCGCCAAATAGCACAAATGGCTTATCGTTAGCGATTTCAATGTTACCTAACTGGATAATTTTTTGAGTCATCTCAACGTCTCTCTACCACGCAAGCGATCGCCTGCATTTATTAATCTGTCTATTTTGGCATAATTTACATGATTATGCGGTGATTATTATCGGGCAATTAAGTTACAGCAATGATTTGCATTAACTGACCACATAACCATGCCATATATGTGCCGAGCGCGTACCCCAACACGGCTAATAACACACCAACTGGAGCCAATGCAGGATGAAATGCAGCTGCCACAATCGGTGCTGAAGCGGCGCCGCCTACATTAGCCTGACTGCCAACCGCCATATAAAACAGCGGCGCTTTAATTAATTTAGCCACAATCAACATTAAGCTAGCATGCACTAGCATCCATATCATACCGATGACAAAGAAAACTGGCGCATCAAAAATTTTAGTCACGTCCATATGTAAACCAATGGTCGCTACCAAAATATATAAGAATGCGGAAGCGACTTTAGAGGCACCAGCAGCTTCTAAGTGACGAGCAGGGCTGAATGACAATGCTAAACCAATACTGGTCACAGTCACCACCAACCAGAAAAACTTAGAAGTTAAGCTATATTGAGCCGTCCACGGATAATGTTCCCCAAAAAATGGCCCTAAGAAATCAGCTGCCATATGGGCAAATCCGGTAATACCAAATCCCACCGCAACTATCAGCATTAAATCCGTTAAACTTGGAATACGGGCATTTTCAGCATGGTATTTTTCCACTTTATCTTTTAAGGTTTCAATGGCAGAGGTATCAGCCCCAGTATAGGTGTCGATTTGCTTCGCTCGTGAGGCTAAAAATAACAACACTGCCATCCAGATATTGGCCACAATCACATCAACCGTGACCATGATAGAAAAGATATTACCGCCGACGTTATAAACCTCTTTCATGGCCGCTTGGTTAGCTCCGCCGCCAATCCAACTGCCTGCAACGGTAGTCATGCCGCGCCATACTGCATCAGGGCCATTCCCCCCCATCGCACTCGGATCAATGGCGGATAACGCCAATAATGCAATTGGGCCTCCAATGACAATACCAACCGTGCCCGTTAAAAACATAATCACTGCTTTAGGGCCTAAATTCATAATCGCTTTTAAGTCGACGCTTAAAATCAATAACACTAAACAAGCTGGTAATAAGTAGCGTGAGGCGACAAAATAAAGTTGTGAACTATGGCCATCAATCACGCCAAAAGTATTGAGCAACGAGGGTAAAAAATAACAGAGTAATAATGCGGGGATAAATTTATAGAACTTTTGCCAGAACGGATTTTTGCTACTACTGGTATAAAATACGAGTCCCAGCATAATTGCCAAGACCCCTAAAGCAGTAGCATCATTGCTAATTAGCGCAGGGTTGCTCATAGGTAAACTCCATTTCCTTCAATTTAATACGGTTTATACCGCTTTTTATATTCGATACGACTTCCATTTAAATAATATTGGTCACTCGAAAGTGACCAATAATCAACACTAAACATACTTTGATAGATATTAATGCGTCGTTTGATGATGACTATTCAGCTCTTTAAGCTGCAGCTTGAGTAACTCAATCATAGGATCATGTGGGTTATGTTCAATAAAGAACTCCAAATCTGCACCGCAATATTAATACAACCTAATTGCTGGGCGATAAACGCTCGTTCACGTTTCACATGCACATCATCCTCATTCCACTGCAATAATAAATTACAGCATTCTAAGGCGACTTCAAATTTTTGTGATACCACGGCACCCGCTTTTAGCTCATGCAATAAACGGATAATCAACCGCTTTGGTTTCACAGGTTTTAAGTAACTCTGCTTAAAAGGGGCCGCATTACCTAATTCACCGCGAATAAACGCATGCATTTGATGCTTACTTAATAGCTCACCATTCAGCGGATTTATGTATTGTGGCTTACCCGTTAAGTGATGAACAATCACCGCACTACCCGGCAACAAAATAATATCCAACTTGAGATCGAGTTGTTTCGCTAACAAACACAATACGGTTGCGAGTGTCGTGCTATTACCTTGCTTACTGATCACGCAACAGCCTAAATCAGCCGCTTCCATCGAATAATAATTTTCACGTGCACAAAATGCTAAGTCTTGATAAAACCACTGTAATAATCGTGCTAATCGCTGTTGTTGATCAACCACATAATGGCTCAACACGGCTCCGGCCATTTCATACCAAGCCCATTTAGCTGCTTCATGATCAGCAAGGCTTAAATGAGCACTTAACTCAAACGCCGTTTCCGGTAATACAATTGCTTCAGTTTGACTCATTACCAATTAACCTAAAAATATGGTGTGTTTAACCATGGCAAGCTTAGCCGCAAGCACTAACCAGCCTAATGCACCAAAGAAAGCAAAGAATCTAAATAATTTATTTCTATCACGACGAAATGCCATCATGCCTAATAATACATAGGCAAAAACAGCACCAATCTTTTCTGTTAGCCATGGGTCAACAAATGGATATTGTTGAATTTGCACACATAGCAATAAACCAGAAAGTAATAGGAAAGTATCAATAATATGCGGCGCTATTTTGACAAGTTTAATATCGAGTAGTTTCGACTCCGCTAAACTTAAACCAAATCTAACGATAAAAAATAACACACTACAGGCAATCAAACCTAAGTGGGCATGCTTTATTACTGGGTATAGGCTATAAAAAGTGTCCATTTCAGTCCATCTATATATGTGACAAAGGCGCTAGTGTACCTGAACGCAAGGTTGTTCACCAAACATTCAACACAATTGCGCCTATTCACAAATCAGATTGCTGAAAAATACAACAATGACAAACTCATCACAAACTTATGTCGTTGCTTATGCCCAGTTACAGACAAAAAAATACGCCGATAACGGCGTATTTTTTAATAAGGTTGAATCGATTAAATCAATTGGCCTATAGTACAACGCTCATTACTGCCAAAGTCTCGCACGGTGGCGACGCCTTGATAACCTAGCTCAGTCATTTTCTTTCTCAGTGCAGGCCCTTGTTCAAAACCATGCTCCATCAATAAATAACCGTTAGGCAGTAAAAACTCACGTGCGGTCGCGGCAATATAATAAAGATCAGCAAAACCTTCATCAGCTGCGGTTAGCGCACTGTGCGGTTCAAAGCGTACATCGCCTTGATTCAAATGCACATCGGTTTCATCAATATAAGGAGGATTGGACACAATCAAATTAAATTGACGACCTGCCACTGCACTAAACCAATCACTTTCTAGCACTTCAACATGATCTAAATGCAAACGCTGCTTATTGGCACAGGCCAATTCAACCGCTTGCGGAATTTTATCCACCGCGGTTATCGACCAACTAGGCTTTTCTGACGCAATCGCTAATGCTATAGCGCCAGTACCGGTACCTAAATCCAATGCACAGATATCATCTGCCAAAGGTAAATTAAGCGCTGTTTCCACCAACATTTCAGTATCTGGACGTGGAATTAACGTGGTCGCATTGACTAAAAATGACAGTGACCAAAATTCACGCTCGCCAACAATATGCGCCACCGGTTTACCCGCTTCGCGCTGACTGACAAACTGCTTAAACATTTTTAGATGTTCGGGCGTCAGTATTTTTTCTGGCCAAGTGTAGAGATAACTACGATTTTTATTTAAGCAATGTAATAGCATCACTTCAGCATCTAAACTTGCAGATTCTGATATATCAGCTAAAACAGCAGAAGCCCATGAAAGGGCTTCTGAAATAGTCATTGATTGCGACAAAGTTTATCCTTGGTCATCCGACAATGCAGCAAGCATATCTGCTTGATGTTCTAGCATTAATGGTCCAAGTACGGCATCAAGATCACCTTCCATAAACTCAGCTAAGCGGTATAAGGTTAAGTTGATACGGTGCTCACTGACACGACCTTGTGGGAAGTTATAAGTACGAACACGCTCAGAACGATCACCACTGGCAACAAGACTACGACGTGTTGATTCTTCCGCACTACGACGCTTTTCATCTTCTACCGCTTGAATACGTGCAGATAATACACTCATCGCTTGCGCACGGTTTTTATGCTGTGAACGTTGATCCTGACACTCAACCACAATACCTGTTGGAATATGGGTAATACGTACCGCAGAGTCAGTTTTGTTAATGTGCTGACCACCCGCACCAGATGCGCGGAAAGTATCAGTTTTCAGATCGGCTGGATTAATAGAGATCGCTTCAGCTTCTGGCACTTCATGCAATACCACAACAGTACATGCAGAGGTATGTACGCGGCCTTGAGATTCAGTCTCTGGTACACGTTGTACACGGTGTCCACCAGACTCAAACTTTAGTTTACCGTATACACCATCACCACTAAATTTAGCGATGATCTCTTTAAAGCCACCATGTTCGCCTTCGTTTGAGCTCATGATCTCAACCTGCCAGCGGTTAGCTTCGGCATAACGGCTGTACATACGGAATAGATCGCCCGCAAAGATAGCAGCTTCATCTCCGCCAGCACCTGCGCGAATTTCCACGAATGCATTTTTGTCGTCGTTAGGATCTTTTGGCAACAATAAAATCTGCAGCTCATCATCAAGATGATCAAGCACTTTTTTGGCTTCCTTCATCTCTTCTTGAGCCATCTCTTTGATCTCAGGATCATCTTCCTCAAGCATCTCTTTTGCTGTATCTAAATCAGCTTGAGCCTGTTGATAATCTTTGAAGCCTTTTACCACGTCTTCAAGTTGGGCATACTCTTTTGAAAGCGCACGAAAACGTTCTTGATCTGAGATAACACTCGCATCACTCAATAACGCTAATACTTCTTCGTTACGTTCAAGCAAGCCTTCTAACTTGCGGATGACAGATTCCTTCATTATTACTCGTTAACCTTAATTCTTATCTAAACCGAGAGCGGCCCGTAACTGACCTATCGCATTAATATCGCCTTGGCGACTTGCAGCAGACAACGCTTGTGTAGGTGCATGAATTAAGCGATTAGTCAGTTTGTTGGCTAATTCTACCAAAACTTGCTCACAATTACCGCCTTGCGCTAATTTATGTAATGCTTTTTCAAGAAGTTCATCTTTTGCCGCTAAGCTCTGTTGACGATAATCTCGGATACTGTCAACAGAATCTAATGACCGAATCCAATCCATAAATAGATGTGATTGTTCTTCAGCGATAACTTCTGCTTGCTCGGCAGCTTCACGACGTGAAGCCATATTCTGTTCAATAATGCTGTGTAGATCATCAACCGTATATAAGAAGGCTTCATCTAAATCACCCACTTCAGCTTCAATATCTCGCGGCACTGCAATATCAACCAATAACATTGGTCGATGGCGGCGCTGCTTCAGCGCATTTTCCACCATGCCCTTACCAATAATAGGTAACGGACTGGCGGTAGAGGATATCACGATATCAGCGTTAGACAGAAAATCTGGGATATCTTCAAGCGTAATAGCTTTAGCATTAAACTCTGCGCACATTGCTTCAGCGCGAGATAGAGTACGGTTAGCTACTACCATTTCACTGACGCCATTATCTTTTAAATGACGTGCAACTAATTCAATTGTCTCACCCGCTCCCACCAGCAATACTTTGGTTTTTGCAAGTGAAGAGAAAATATGCTTTGCCATACTGACCGCTGCAAAGGCAACAGATACTGCAGCAGCACCAATTTCAGTCTCTGTACGCACTTTTTTAGCAACAGAGAAATTAGTTTGAAATAAGCGGTCTAAGGTAACTTTCACCGTGCCAGCTTCTTTAGCTTTAGCAAAGGCTTGTTTCACTTGACCTAAGATTTGTGGCTCACCCAATACTAATGAATCAAGACCGGCAGAGACTCGCATCAAGTGCTGCACTGCAACTTGGTCATGGTAGCAATATAAGCATGGTTCAACTTCGGCATGATCTAAATCATGATAATGCTCTAACCATGCAACGAGATCTTCTACCTTTCCGCTATTACAATATAACTCGGTGCGGTTACAGGTAGATACGATGACGGCCTCCCCGGTTTGGGTGCAGCTAGCCAAACTTCTCATGGCGTCATGAATTTTATCCGGCGCAAACGCAACTTTCTCACGTAAGTCTACCGTGGCTGTTTTGTGGTTAATACCGATTGCTACAAGGCTCATTTGACTCGTCTAGATTGATGGCATCTTAATTTAATGGTCGCTATTCTACTGAATTACACCCATTAAAAATAGAATATGCGTAACAAAACCGAATAAAGGTCGGGATTCGATACCAATATATTAAATAAAAGTGATAACTAACCCACTTTTTTAACAAAACAACTCTGTGTTAACGTTAATACACATAAAATTGATTCTGTTGATTGGTATTCTTTATAGGCCCTGTATCATAAGGACTCTTTGTAATTAGGTGTAGGTAATAATCGTGAGCAAAATCACAAAATATATTATCCCTTTGATGATTATATCAAGTATTGCGCTTTCTGGCTGCGTTAGTTTACCTCAAGCGCCAGCAGAAAAAATTACAGTGGCTCAAGCAAGCCAAGCTGATACGTGGGAACTCAAAGGCAAAATAGCCATCAAGACCCCTGATGACAATGTCAGTACCAACCTATATTGGTTGCACTCACCACAAAATAATCAACTAAAATTAATTACCATGCTTGGCACTACGGCGTTGTCACTCACCGATAATCAACAAGGTGCCAGTTTAGATGTTGATGGTCATACCTATCATAATAAAGATGCACAGCAATTACTTAATCAAGTCAGCGGTTGGGACATTCCTCTAACCGAGTTACCAATGTGGGTGACAGGACAAGCAACAGCTAACGACCATATCATTAGCCGTAATCAACAAGGTCAAATAAAACAATTACAAAGTGATGACCCACTACCTTGGCATATTGATTATCGCAGCTGGCAACAACAAAGTGGTGCAACCATTCCACGTCTAATGATCATTCGCCGTGGTCAGTTACAGATCAAAATTCAAGTTAATCAATGGCAAGCTTATGCCAACTAAGATAAGAAACACGATGAAACCAATAAATGATCAAAAATCATTAGCCTGGCCTGCGCCAGCTAAATTAAACCTATTTTTGCATATTAATAACCAACGTGCAGATGGTTATCATGAATTACAAACTCTGTTTCAATTTATCGATCATTGTGATTGGTTAGATTTCAAAGTGACTCATAATAGCAACTTAGTTTTACATTCCAATATGGCTGGTGTTGTTGCAGATAGCGATAACTTAATTCTGCGTGCCGCAAAATCTCTACAACAGTACACCCAATGTCAATTGGGTGCTGAAATTTGGCTCGATAAACAGCTGCCAATGGGAGGCGGAATTGGTGGTGGTTCATCGGATGCAGCAACCACATTAGTGGCATTAAACCACCTATGGCAAACGCAATTAAGCCAAGCAGAGTTAGCGAAAATTGGCTTATCTTTAGGCGCGGATGTACCAATCTTTATCAACGCACATGCGGCTTTTGCTGAAGGTGTAGGCGAAAAACTCATCGCAGTTGAGCCACAACAACTTTACTACCTAGTGATCGTGCCCGATGCACATGTTTCAACCGCTAAGATTTTTGCCGAACCCGAACTGCCTCGCAACACGCCAAAATTAGATTTACAAACATTAATGCAAAATCCTTGGCAAAATGATTGCCAAAAACTTGTTTGTAACTACTACCCTCAAGTTGCCAAAGCATTAGCGTGGCTGGTAGAATATGCGCCGTCCAGAATGACCGGAACAGGCGCTTGTGTGTTTGGGGAATTCGTGCAACAAAAAGACGCTCTTGCAGCGCTGGCGCAATTGCCGCCGGAGATGCAAGGTTTTGTTGCTCAAGGATTAAATATATCGCCCTTAGCAGTGCGCTTAGCGCAGGGCTAACATTCTTCTGGGGTATCGCCAAGCGGTAAGGCACCGGGTTTTGATCTCGGCATTCCAAGGTTCGAATCCTTGTACCCCAGCCATTAATTATAATGCAAAGCCTGAGGTTTCAAACAGTGCCCGACATCAAGCTCTTTGCTGGGAACGCTACACCCAGTCTCGCTAAAAAGATTGCCGACCGTCTATTCTGCAAGCTTGGAGACGCAGTAGTAGGTCGTTTCAGCGATGGTGAAATCAGTGTCCAAATCAACGAAAATGTACGTGGTGCGGATGTATTTATCATTCAATCTACTTGTGCACCGACTAACGACAACCTAATGGAACTGATCGTTATGGTTGATGCACTTCGTCGTGCATCTGCAGGCCGTATCACGGCTGTGATTCCATATTTCGGTTATGCCCGCCAAGATCGCCGCGTGCGTAGTGCTCGTGTACCTATTACCGCTAAAGTTGTTGCAGACTTCTTATCTAGCGTAGGTGTTGACCGAGTATTAACATGTGACCTTCACGCAGAACAGATCCAAGGTTTCTTCGATGTGCCTGTAGATAACGTATTTGGTAGCCCAGTGCTACTTGAAGATATGTTAGAAAAGAATCTCGATAACCCTGTTGTTGTTTCGCCTGATATTGGTGGCGTTGTTCGTGCGCGTGCAATTGCAAAATTACTTGATGACTCAGATCTTGCTATCATCGACAAGCGTCGCCCACAAGCGAACGTTGCTCAAGTAATGCATATCATTGGTGATGTTCAAGGCCGTGATTGTATTATCGTTGACGATATGATCGATACTGGTGGCACTTTATGTAAAGCCGCTGAGGCTCTTAAGCAGCATGGTGCAAACCGTGTATTCGCTTATGCTACTCACCCAGTATTCTCTGGTAATGCAGCACAGAATATTGCTGAATCAGTAATTGATGAAGTAATTGTGACTGACACAGTACCATTAAGTGCTGCACTTCAAGCTGAGCCTAAAGTAACTCAATTGACCATGTCAACTGTACTTGCTGAAGCCATCCGTCGTGTAAGCAACGAAGAGTCTATCTCTGCGATGTTCCAACACTAATTAGTTAATTACTGTTGTGACTGAAACGCACTCTTTAGGGTGCGTTTTTTTATGGCTGTAATTTATCAACTAACACTCAACAGTTGAATGTTTCGTTGATCACGATCCTATCGCTATAAAAAAGGGGAACATTCGTTCCCCTATAAAGTCAGTATACTTTCTAAATAGCGTTAGCGACGTTTCTTAGTCGTAATGCCATACATATTGTCAATCTCACAGGCAAATACCTGATTGATGACTTTACGACGCAACTTTAAGGTTGGGGTTATTTCACCATGATCCATGCTAAATGCACGCGGTAGAATGGTGAAAATTTTAACCTTTTCAAAATTAGCTAACGACTCTTGGTTTTTATCCAATGAAGCTTGGTAATAAGCACGAACCTTAGGATCGTGTACCAGCTTATTCAAATCGTGAGTATTAATACCTTGTTGTTTCGCCCATGGAATAAGCAGCTCAAAATTAGGTACCAATAGTGCTGTTACAAAATGGCGATCATCCGCAATAATGGCAACTTGCTCAAGCATAGGCTCAATCGCAATTAATCCCTCAACTCGTTGTGGTGAGATATATTTACCATTAGAGGTCTTCATTAACTCTTTAATACGATCGGTAATGTGCAAATGTCCACGCTTGTCGATAAAGCCTGCATCACCAGTGCGGTACCAACCATCAATAAAGGCAGCTTCTGTTTGCTCTGGTTGATTGTAATAACCACGCATCACATTATCACCTTTAACCAGCACCTCATCGTTATCGCCAATACGTACTTTTAAGCCAGGAAGCGGAACACCAACGGAAGCGAAATCGATATCATCTAAGCGATTACAGCTAACGGTTGCCGAGGTTTCAGTTGCGCCATAGCCAGATAGAACTGGAATACCGATATATTGGAAGAATTTATTAACTCTAGGCTCCATGCGAGCCCCACCACTTGCCATAAAGCGGAAGTTATCACCTAATACAGCACGTAGTTTTGATAATACTAGCTTGTCAGCTAAGTGATATAGACCACGCGAAATCCACGCACGTTTGCGGTTATGCTGCGCAGCATTAAATTGACGACGGCCTTGGCGCATAGCCCAAGCAAACATCATTTTCTTAAACATTGAGGCTTGTGCCACTTTATGAGTCACACCCATATACACTTTTTCATAAAAGCGCGGCACAGAACATAAATAGTTAGGTTTAATATCGGTTAAAGCGGTTTGGATCTTCTTTGGATCGGCAAGATAAGCATTACAGCCACCTTGAGAATATACATATAAGCTCCAACCACGCTCATAAATATGAGATAGCGGCAGAAAGCTCAGTGATAACTCACCGGGTTTAACCCCAACGGCCACATCATGTTCGTGGATAACGCTAGCCAAGTTTTTATGATCTAACATCACCCCTTTTGGCTCACCTGTCGTACCAGAGGTATAAATTAAGGTAAAGAGATCATCAATAGTGGCTTGTTTAACTCGCTGTTGTAACACTAACTGTAATTCAGGCTCAGATGCCGCCATTAAGTCACTGAATTTATGGCAAGTTAAACGCTTAGAATGCACCTCAATTTTGTCATGCATTAGCACAAGATCCGTCAGTGTTGGACAGATATCAGCCATTTGAATCGCTTTATCATATTGTTCTTGACCACCAATAAACAAAATCTTTACTGCGGCGTCATTAACAATATAAGCCGCTTGTTCAGCAGTGTTAGTTGGATAAATTGGTACCACAATGCCGCGAATCGTTAGTGTGGCAATATCAGTCAATGCCCACTCAAGACTATTTTGAGCAAAAATACCCACAGTCCCTTGAACGTCAACACCTAGGCGAATTAATGACTTAGCTAATACATCAACTTTATCACCTAACTGGAACCAATTAAGCGAATGCCACTTATGGCCTATTTGATAACGAGTTGCCTCGCGATCACCACGAGCTTTGACTTGTTGACGAAATAACGGGATAAAATGAGACTTTTGTAATGAGTGTGACACCGAGGTCCTCCAAAACTATAGCTTACACGTGTACGCTTAATAATGGCATTCTACTCCGCTTAAAGTTAAGCGTCAGCCATAACCACAAATAGCGTGATACAGATCACGTTTTTATTTTACTGGAGATATTATTAAAACTAATTGCTTTAATAAACAATAGATTAGTAATGTTTTATTTAAGACTTGCTATCTTGGATATTATGCCAACTCGGTAGTGATAACGCTATTTAATTACCAACAATTTTTAAGATATATACAACTGTAAATATTAGATAGCAAAAAGCCCTCTAAATGAGGCTTTTTTAAAAATAATCAATATTGCTTAGGCTATTACAGCACAATATTAATTACTCTTTATGGCCTGTTTTGTGGTGTAGGCGAGATGATTCTTTGTGATCATGCTCTTTTACTTTGTGATGTTTATGCTCGTCATGTTCATGACGGTCATCATGGGTTTGAACAGGGTGTTTATGACCGGTAGGGTTACCACCATGTTGAGTATGTGGATGACTTTTCTCATGATCGCGCATGTCATGATGATCTTTATCATGCTTATGTTCAGTGCTCTCATCATATTTGTTACCGTCATCATACTTACGTTCCATACGTTCATGTTCAAACTCAGCAGTATGTTGATGACCATGGTTGTGAGTTTTATGTTCGTGTAGTTCGTGAGCTGCTTTTTCAGCTTCAGTGCGGTGGGTATTATGACTCATAATTAAAACCTTAAAATTAAATACCTTTCGGTTGATGCATCTAGATTGCACTCAAGCAAGAACTCAAGTTGTGATCTAGATCAAGTTTAATTTATGGATTTAATTAATTAAAACTCACCAATATTTCATTATAAAAATAGCATTTTAGCGGAACTTCTAAGAAATAAAAGAAATAGACTAAATCTGAAAAGAAGCTTATTTATTTTAAAAAAGGCAATAAAAAAGCCCATCCGAAGATGAGCTTTTCTATTTAAATAATGGTACGGGAGGAGAGACTTGAACTCTCACACCTTGCGGCACCAGAACCTAAATCTGGCGTGTCTACCAATTTCACCACTCCCGCATCTTAGTGCCCAGTCTATACTCTGGCTTACAACCGTACGATGAATTCGATTGTAAGGATAGCTCAGCGTAATCGCTTTGCTAAATGGTACGGGAGGAGAGACTTGAACTCTCACACCTTGCGGCACCAGAACCTAAATCTGGCGTGTCTACCAATTTCACCACTCCCGCATCTAGTGTTCCAGGCTTTATACTGGCTCAGTTAATGCTGATGAAGCAGTTAACAAAGGTGAGTCAATGACTCTAAAATGGCTGGGGTACAAGGATTCGAACCTTGGAATGCTGAGATCAAAACCCAGTGCCTTACCGCTTGGCGATACCCCAATTAATCGTTTCTTATAAGATGGTACGGGAGGAGAGACTTGAACTCTCACACCTTGCGGCACCAGAACCTAAATCTGGCGTGTCTACCAATTTCACCACTCCCGCATCTTATATCTCCAGTAACTTAATACTGACCAGTCTTACTCTGGACTCAATATCGAATGATGAATTCAATATCAAGGAATTATGGTAGCAATGACGGGATTTGAACCTGTGACCCCAGCATTATGAGTGCTGTGCTCTAACCAACTGAGCTACATTGCCATCAACTTTTATCGTTTACACGACT
>NZ_BALM01000002.1 GCF_000614975.1 Shewanella marina JCM 15074 | reverse complement strand
TATTTATTTAATACGCTCATTTTGACTCACATTAGACATAATGTTACATCCATAAAAAAATAATACTCACTTTAAAGTAATTACAGTTTTTATCACGGAATAATTAAAACAACAATCTAACTAATTTTATCTTATTTACTTACTAATTATTGATATAAAATGTAAGTTTGATGTTTCATCGAATAAGATATTTATCATTAAATCATACAGATAGGAATTATCATGCGTGAGAGGTTCCCCCTTTTGACTATCTTTCTCGATAGCTAAGTTGTATTCTTACTAGCAATAAAAATTTGTACCGATATCAAATGGATTAAGATGAATCGAATTACACCGATAATCCACAAAACACGCACACAAGTTGTGGTGGAAGTTTTAAGGGAAAAAATTCTTTCCGGTGACATAGCCGCAGGCGAACCATTAAGACAAACAGCATTAGCAGAAGAGCTTAATGTTAGCCGGATACCCATTAGAGAAGCATTGCTCCAGCTCGAAGCCGAAGGTCTGGTCAAGTTTGAAGCTCATAAAGGCGCAACGGCCACCGAATTATCAGTAAATCATGTTAATGAATTATTTAATCTACGAGCCTTAATAGAAACCGATTTACTTGCTAAATCAATCCCTAATATGACAGAGTTTGATTTACACAATGCAGAATCATTGTTATTGCAATTAGAAGATGCATTTAAAAGAAGAGAGTCGATTGCCAGCTGGAGTGAACTCAACATGGCTTTCCACTTATGCTTATATAGACCAGCACAATGTCCGCACACATTGGATATTGTGCAAAACCTTAATAATAATTGTGATCGATATATCCGTTTACAGTTAGTATTAGAAGGTAGTATTCCACAAGCAGCTAAAGAACACCGCTTACTGCTCGAGTATTGTAAGCAACGTGACGTAACTGAAGCAACGCAACTGCTTAAATCGCATATTATTGATGCAGCACAAGCGATTGGAAACCTAGTAAAAACAAAAAACAATAATAGTGTATTGAACAAATTATAAAAATTTATTTTCGGTGAAGAGTCACCATTAACAAGAGAAATTGCTATGCCGTATGCCACGATTACAGGTTGGGGTAAATGTTTACCTCCCGCAACCTTAACTAATGAAGATCTAGCAACATTTATTGAAACTTCTGACGAATGGATCAAATCTCGCACAGGTATTAGCCAACGCCATATCAGCCATGTTGATACTTCGGCTTTAGCCTCAATAGCCGCTAAGCGCGCACTTGCTGCAGCAGGCTTAGAAGGTAGCGATCTAGATATGATTATTCTAGCGACTGCCAGTCCAGATACTTTAATTCCTAATATTGCCTCAACAGTACAAGCTGAAGTCGGCGCAAAATGTGCAGCTTTTGATATAAATGCCGCTTGTAGTGGTTTCTTATACGGAGTAGGACTAGCAACTGCACAAATTAAAAGTGGACAAAGTCAGCGAATTCTTGTCATTGGCGCAGAACGTCTAACCTTCTATCTTGATTGGTCACGTCGTGACACTGCAGTATTATTTGGTGATGGTGCAGGTGCTGTTATCATTGAAGCCACAGATAAAGAAGAAGGTATTTTAAGTTATGAACTTAATAATGATCCTTCTGCTCGTGATATTTTAAAAGCGGGCTTCGGCACGGCAATGGATCGCTTCGATTCAGCTTCTTTAGACTTCTATCTACAATTTGATGGTCAAGAGATCTTTAAACGAGCCATTACTGGGATGGGGCGTTTAAGTGCTAAGGTATTAGATAACTGTGGTTTAACCAAAGAAGATGTTGATCTAGTCATCCCTCACCAAGCTAACGAACGTATTATTGATACGTTAGTTAGCCGCATGAAGATCGATAAACAAAAAGCATTTGTTAATATTGCTAACTATGGCAATACTTCTGCGGCAACCATTCCAATTGCTATTTGTGATGCACTAGAGCAAGGCCGTATTCAGCCGGGTCAAAAAATCTTATCTTGTGCTTTTGGTGCGGGTTTAACCTCAGCAGCATTATTAATACAATGGGGTGAGCGTATTACTCCGATTGCAGTTTCTGATGCACAATTACCAGAGTGCAAAGAAACAGGCTTAGAACTGGTAAAACGCGCAGCAGATTACTTCAACGCTAAAGCACAATAATCTAAATAGATCCTCGCTAAAACGCCACAATCATTGTGGCGTTTTATTTTTTAGTTCTATTTTTAATAGCCTGTGACAATTCATCAGTTTCAGCTTGCCTCTCAGCTAAGCATTTCTGTTTATCTTGTTCTGCACCATTCTTACAAGCATCGCTCGCCATAATTGCCCGAGGGACATTAATTACAGCATTTATAACATTATCACTACTTGTTTTATTTTTATTACCTAGCTGAATTGAACTCGTATTACTACATCCGGCGGATAAGACCAATAAAGTACTCATAGCAAACATGCCGTAATTTAAATTAATTTTTCGACTCATTCTCATCTCCATTTAACAATCCATCCCAACACACGACTTGTTTTAATTGTTGTTGCAGTAATAGATTAAATTCAGTAAACGTATCGATCATCCGCTCCTGCCCTGTTAAACAATACCAAGTAAAACGATGGCAATTATTATTGAATAAATGATAATCGCGATACTGATAAATGGCTTCAACACTTCTTTGATAGGCTGCTTCATTAGCAAAGGCTTCAGCCTGAGTGGAACTGGCAATAAAAATGTGGCTGCCAGAGCGGTCGTGTAAAAACCGCTGTATTGAAACGGGTCTAACTAAGCCACTGCCATGTAATTCAACAATGCTATTATCACCTATCCAAATCCCTGTATGTTCAACCACACCATAAACATAACAACACACAATACTGCCAAGTTTAGGCGCAACATTAACTTGCGGTTTAAAAATAGCACTTGGCTCAATCCCTGAATCAAGTGAAATGCCATAGCGCCTTAAGCGCTGTTGCTTATCACGCTCTGATTTTGCATCGGCTAAAGCTAAGCCCCCTAATGCAACACCCGCTAAATAAATCAAAGGTAATGCCATAACTTAGCTTCCTTAATTCATCTCTTTAAATTTCATCACTTCAAAGTATGAGTAATTAATCACTAATATACGAGTAGCAAGTTGTAAGCTTAGGTAAATTACAACCAATGATATAATGCATTTGCCGATGTAGTTTGGCTCTGTGCCAACAGTAATTCAGCACAGGCAAGCGCATCAGTTAATGCGTGATGCTCACTATAAATGGGTAAATTATAACGTTGTCTACAGGCAGCGAGCCGATAATCCAATGGGTTAAACTGGCCTTGTTGTTGCCGATGTAACCGTCTTTCTACTGCCATAGTATCAATCGCAGGCAACCGACAGCTACGACCATATTGTTGTTGTAATAACTGTTTTAAAAATCCCATATCTAGCGGCGCACAATGCGCAACGATTACTTGCCCATGAATACGGCTAAATAACCAAGTTAATAACTCTTGATGGTTAATACCATCGCACAATTGCTGATCAACAATGCCATGAATGATCGCACTCTCGCCGACAGTTCTACCAATATTACATTGTTGGTAATCTGCGTAACTAAGCTTAATTGATGCTAATGTAAATGGCTGTATACCTACAGAAACAATTTCGTCGGTTTTACAGTCCAAGCCCGTCATTTCCATATCAATAGCCACTAATGGCACTGATGCCAACGGCACCGTTAAATAACCTTGAATACTGTCAAGATAATCTGCAATGACCGCTGTAGTTATCCTGCTATATTTTAATGACCACGCTAATTGCGCCAATAAACTCATTACATACTCCGTAAGAAACGGACCTTGAGCATAGCTTGCATATCATGGATAACTGCAAATGCGTCCTTTAAATGATGTCGCACTAATGGCGATAAATCGGTGGGTAATAAATAATTATCTAATAATTGACGCTGCTGATACTGCGACCTTGACTACTCAGACGCAAATAACACAACAATTCTAATGCGTCAGCCAAATTTAAAGCATCTGCACGAGTGATCATATTAAGTTCCATTAACGCTTTAATCCGTTTGGGCGTATTAACCTCTCTCACCCCCGCCGCCAATGCATAGATGCGCACAATATCATTAATTAAACGGATCCCTTTACGCTTTAAATCAATCCCTTTTACTTCACGACCATCACGCTCTAATACCCAACGTCTAAAAAAACCAAGTGGTGTCGTGTTTTGTAATGCATTGCGACTCATCGCCGCTAAAAATAGATCACTTTTTTGTGCCTGCTTTACCACAGTTTGCTGAAGTTGATGGTATAAAGGCAATTCACCATAAACAGCACGCATATCAAAATAAATACTGACATTTAATAACGCTTGCGGTTCAGGAGTTCGCACCCAACGCGCAAACTGCGCCAACCAATCAGCCAAGCTCAACGCTAAATCTGGATTAGTCGCCATCACATTACCGCTGCATAATGGATAACCACAACGCGCCAGCCCTTGGCAAACTTGATCCGCTAATTGAGCAAAATACTGGACTTCATCATTAGACGCAGTACGTGCTAATAATAAGCCATTGTCTTGATCTGAACAGCCACTTTGATCTTGCCGAGCTTGAGAACCAAAGGCGAGCCAACAAAAAGCCATTGGCGCGGTACCTAATTGATCTATTGCAAGCTCAATTAAACGTCGAGTTAATGTATCGGTAATCGAAGTTAATACGCGTCCGATTTCTTCGGCGCGACTATCTGCGCTAATCATGGCTTGCAATAAAATAGGAACTTGACGACTGACTTCAACTAGGCCATCAATATCTAACTGACGATTAATTAAATGCACCAATAATAATGGCTGACAGCTTGATTACGTAATAGGTCTGTACTCGTCAGCACTCCAACAACTTTATCATTGTCCATCACGGGTAAATGATTAACTTGATAACGGCTCATCAACATCATACCGTCAAAGATCAATTCATTTTGATCAACAGTCAATGGCTGCTCAGTCATCACTTCAGCAATTGAAATATCAGCAGATAAATTATGAGCGAGTACCCGGCTACGGAGATCCCGGTCAGTGATAATACCAATCAATACCTCATTTTTGACCACCAGTAATGAGGATATTCGCGCTTCACACATTAGCTGCGCAGCAACCATAACAGACTTGTCTGGCGAGATAGTTTGCACTGGTTGGCTCATAATACTAGCCACTTTAGCCGTTGAAAATTGATGCTTTGCTTGATAACGGCTACGGGGACGAAAACGCTTTGAATACGCCGCCTTAAAAAACTGCTCGAATGGTTTATGCTGCTGACAAATATCAAAGAATATCTTGCTCGGTAACTTATATACTAAACAATCTTCAAGCAACAATGCTTGATGCAACTTAGCGTCAGCAAGCATTAAGCCTGAAAGGCCAAAGTAATCACCTTCCGCTAATCTATCAATTAATTCTTCGCGTTGGTCGACAATTTCTAAAGCGCCATGACGAACAATATAAAGCTGACTTTCATCGGCAGACATCTCAATTCGGCGTTGACTCAGCCCAAAATAACTAATTTCAATATGCGTCGCACAATATTCAATCTGATCCGCGGACAATTGGTTGAACGGCGTAATATTCGCCAAAAACTGTACGACCGGTGCAATAGTGATCTTATCCATAAGTTTTACAAAATCCCCCTTGACCTCAGCATAGTATATAAACGGAGAAAGGCGCCAATAGCGCCTTTATCTGCTTAATAAGCATTAATGATCTTGAGCGTCGCCGGCACCTTTAGGAAAGCGAATAGCTTCCACCATTAACACCACATCATTAGGTATTTTTGTGGTCACTTTACAGACCAGTATCGCAACACCAAAGTTAACTAACATTCCAATAATACCAATACCCTCAGGTGAAATACCAAATAGCCAATGATCCGCATTATTCATCTCAGGATTGATAAATTTAAAGTAGGCGATATAAGCAACAGTAAAGGTTAATCCAGATACCATGCCAGCAATAGCGCCTTCTTTATTCATTGTTTTTGAAAATATTCCCATAATAATCGCTGGAAACAGAGAGCATGCTGCTAAACCAAAAGCTAAGGCGACAACCGCAGCAACAAATCCCGGAGGATTAATACCAAACCACCCAGCGATAATAATACCTATGGCCGCGGCAAGTCTGGCAAACATTAACTCTTTCTTGTCCGAGATATTAGGCATTAAATTTTTCTTGAGCAAATCATGTGATACAGATGTCGAAATCACCAATAATAAGCCTGCCGAGGTTGATAAGGCCGCTGCCATACCACCAGCGGCAACTAGCGCAATCACCCATGCAGGTAAATCGGCAATTTCAGGGGTGGCAAGTACCATAATGTCGCGGTCAATTTTCATCTCATTACGAGCATCATTAGCATAAAACATTTTGCCGTCATCATTTTTATCATCCCAAGTGATTAAGCCTGTTTTTTGCCAATTTTTAATCCATTCTGGCGCAGTATCATATGCCACACCCGTTTGTTCGGGGCCATTAATGGTCTCAATCATATTAACCCGAGAAAAGGCTGCTAATGCCGGAATAGTGGTATACATAATCGCAATAAAGACTAATGCCCAACCAGCACTACTTCGAGCATCTTTCACCTTAGGCACAGTAAAGAAACGTACAATCACATGGGGCAGACCTGCGGTACCCACCATTAATGCAGCCGTAATCGCAAATACATCAATGGTACTTTTAACCCCGCTGGTATATTGATTAAAACCAAGCTCGGTGGATAACCCGTCTAATTTATCCAATAAATAAACGCCACTACTATTACCAGCCGCATCAATCAACTGCGAACCAAAGCCTAATTGCGGGAAAATATGACCCGTCATCATGATTGAAATAAAGACTGCAGGAACCATAAAAGCGAAAATCATCACGCAATACTGAGCAACCTGAGTATAAGTAATGCCTTTCATACCACCGAGTACAGCATAAAAGAACACCACAAACATACCGATGAATACCCCGGTTTCGACATCAACTTCTAAGAACCGAGAGAATACAACACCAACGCCGCGCATTTGTCCTGCAATATAGGTAAAACAGATAAAGATGGCACACACCACTGCAACAGTACGTGCCGCTTGTGAATAGTAACGATCACCAATAAAATCAGGCACGGTAAACTTACCAAATTTACGTAAATATGGCGCCATACAAAGCGCTAATAATACATAACCACCTGTCCATCCCATTAAATAAACGCTGCCGTCATATCCTACAAACGATACAATACCTGCTAATGAAATAAATGATGCAGCGGACATCCAATCTGCCGCAGTTGCCATGCCATTGACGACCGGATGAACGCCACCACCTGCCACATAAAATTCTTTAGTTGAGCCCGCTTTTGACCAAATAGCTATACCAATATAAAGCACAAAGGTTAGGCCAACGATAATATAAGTTAAGGTTTGTAAATCCATAATATGCTCCTTAATCTTCGTGCACGTTATATTTTTTATCTAACGCATTTGATTTATGTACATAAACAAAAATAAGCGCGACGAATACATACATTGCACCTTGCTGAGCAATCCAGAATCCCAATTCAAACCCCATAAATTTAAACTGATTTAATTGTTCAACTAATAAAATCCCAAGAACATATGAACAGAAGAACCAAACAGATAATAATATTAATACTAATTTTAAATTCTCTTGCCAGTAGTCTTTTGCTTTATCATCATTTTCGAACGCCATGAGATATACCCTCTTTATTTTAATTGCTCTATTATTAAACCTAACAACATCTAAAAAAGAGTTCTGTCCGACCTTAGTCTATACGAACTTGCAGATAATGAATTAACCACAATTATCTTTATAAATCAGGTAAATACGAAACGCAAAATATTGAACCACGAATATTAATTAGACTAATGTCGAATATATTCAAGATAAATTCAATCATAAAAAATTAATAATCACGACAATTTAAACAAATATAACAATCTTTTTTTACATATAGTAACTGACACAATTAATATCTAACTCAGCCGCTAATTTTAGATAACATCGCATTACATCACTCAAACTAATGACATATTTACAATTCAACAACTAAATTATCATTCTGATAGAATTTCAATTAAAAGCCGTGTTAACTATCAAATTAATAATGAATATAACCACATCCTTTATAACGAATGTATTAATTTAAAAAATCGGCAGTATTTGATTATTTTTAGCAGAATTTGATGTTTTTTTGGCAGGAATTAGCAAGATGTCATTAAAAGTAAGGCTTACGATAAGGATATCTAGTTAACGTGAGGTAGATTTTTCAATCTGAAATTCATACAACATCTCGCCAAACTAAAATCCAAGTAAAACTATATCAATTAGGGATAATATCGACATGAGTCACGACATCATTAAAGTTTCAAGAAACACTGAAAATGCACCAACAAGTTTTGTATCTACACAAACTGTCGCTTTTTCTCATTACAATAACTTTTCAGCACAGTTACCCGTAGATCCTAAAACAGGTAAAATCGTTGCTGGTGGCGTAGCAGAGCAAGCTACTCAGTGTTTAAATAACATTAAAGCAATTGTTGAAAGCATCGGCCACGTAATGGATGATGTTGTAAAACTAAATATCTTCGTTAAAAATATTGCTGATATTGCGTTAATTGACGAAGTTTACACGGGTTACTTCCAAGCAGCATTACCAACTCGTACAACAGTACAAGTTGCAGCTCTACCAATGAGCGAAGCATTAGTACAAATTGATGCGCTAATCTCTAACGGCGAAGGTACTGCGCCACAAGCGGCATGCCCACTTATCAAAGTGTCTAGAAATACTGAAAATGCACCTCAGGTCTATTCTCACAAACGGCTGCATTCTCACACTACAACAACTTAGCATCACAACTACCTGTTGATGTGAAGACTGGCGCATTAGTGGCTGGCGGCGTAGCACAACAAACTGAGCAGTGCTTAAATAACATCAAAGCAGTACTAGAAAGCATTGAACACACAATGCAAGATATCGTTAAAACCACTATTTTCGTCACTGATTTAGCAGATATGGAAGTGGTAAACCAAGTTTGTGCTAAGTTCTTCCCTGGTTATGTTCCTGCACGTTCTTTCGTGAATGCTTCTGCATTGCCAATGGGCGCATTAGTGCAAATTGATACTGTAGTTTCACACGGTGATGGTACTCCACCACAGTTACCTGAAGACACAGCATTACTTGTTATTGAAGCTAATAACACTGAAAATGCACCAGTACAACCATACTCTCACACTGTAGCATTCTCTCACTACAACCATATTTCTGGTCAGTTACCTTTAGATCCTAAGACTGGCGCAATCGTAGCGGGTGGTGTTAATGATCAAGCTAGACAATGTCTAAGCAATATCAAAGCTATCATTGAAAGTGTTGACCATGTAATGGATGACACGGTTAAGATCAATATTCAACTTAAGAATATTGCTGATCTTGATGCAGTTAATGATGTTTACACTACATTCTTCCAAGGTGAGCTTCCTGCACGTACCGTTATCGGCGTAGCTGAAATCCCAATGGGCGCACTAGTTCAAATTGATGCGGTAGTATCTAACTGTGAAGGTACACCTCCACAAGCATAATAAGTGGTTATTTAACTTATAAAATTAGGGGCCGTTGTTTAAAACAACAGCCCCTTTTTAGTGTTTCAATATCTATATTTGACGCTTCTAAAGCAACTAACATTTATTGAGCTCGTTATATAATTCTATACCGCTTCCAACCTAACCATTTTCAATAGATATTTATTAATATCAATCTAAAAGTTAAAGATTACATACAAGCCCCAAATAATAACTAATTTTCACGATGTCCATAACTCAATGCTCGCGTAACTTGCCACTTATTATTCACATTACGCCAAACCATAACAAAGTCAGCTCGGCCTCCACATTCTTTTGTTTTATTTTGACAAAAAATATGAACACCTTCAGTAATTGCACCAAATGCTTTAATTGGATAGGTTTTAAATGACTCTGCAACAAGTTGACGAGTATAGTTACCACACGCATTATTTTTGGTATTTAAGATCATGGAGTCGCGATCAAAAGTGACACCACCATTATCATGATAAAACTCAACATCTGAAGAAAAATAATCGGCATACTTTTCCAATTCCTCAGGAATATTACAGTTATTAAAAGATTCAAAAAGAGTATTATCAAGCGCTTTCATTCGAGTTTCTAATGAAACTTCATTAGCGAATAATGATGTTGATAATAACGCTATCACAAACATAATTAACTTATTCATAGTTTCCAATCTCATATAGTAATTTTATTATTACAACGTTCAAAGTCACAGATGCTATGTGACAAAGTTAAAAACAACACTATTAACGTTAATAACAAAATAAAAGTAAAAACCCTACAACAAAAGTTGATTGATATGTATATTTACACATTAGTAACTCATACAATATGTTTAACCAAGCAAGAAATAAACCAATAATACTTTAGAAAATAAAAACAATACGTTGCAATAAAAATGGAAACTGAGATAAAGAGTATAATTACCATATTTTAGTAACAAAGACTAAAATATAGTAATAATGAATTAAGACCCACGTTTTTTAGCATGACAACACCTAATACTAAAAACCAAATAATTTACCCTAAGCCCAAAATAGCAGTAAACTTCATCAATTCTGGCGAGGCCTGCTTGAAACGATGATATGCAGATTGAACCAAAACAATTAAAGCAAAACTAAACAGAATTACAAATAGCGCTCTGGAGCGTCGTATTCTGTTGCATCTAAAACACCAAAAAATAAAATAAATCCAAATATGTAGGTGCAAGCTTCTATAATCGCAGCTATTCCGCTCCACTTTTGTATCGACATAATTATTTCCCTGTTGTTTAACAGATTACTTATCTTATAAACGTACAATCAACAGAAAAAATTCAAACGTAATTTTATTTAGTTTTATAACAAGCATAATGCGTTTTGATAATGCTGAGTAGCTTTGGATAACACGATAATTGAGATAACTTCAGTTACGCCAATCGAGCTAAGTCCAAATACTGTTTAGCATTCTCAGGCGTAGGCTCCGCTAGATAAGGCACGCAGCCTAAATAGGGGGCACTCATCATCTGCTGTAAACTGGCAAGGTTTTCATTAAAACAGTTCATATTGGCATCAACTTGATTTGCAACCCAGCCCGCGATCTTGAGCCCGTCAGCAATAATTGCTTGTTGGGTAAGTAAGGCATGATTAAGGCAACCTAACTTCATACCCACCACTAAAATAACGGGCAATTGCTGTTGCTTAACCCATTGTGATAAATACTGATCTTGCCCTAACGGTAAATGCCAACCTCCAGCACCTTCGATTAAACCCAAATCAGCTTGTTTGGCGAGATTAAGATCTAAACTTGCAGAAATTGAATCCAAAGTAAGTATTTGCCCTTTCTGCGCAGCAGCAATATGCGGTGCTATTGCAGGTTCAAATGCAATCGGATTAACCTGCTCATAAGACAACTTAATACTCGATGCTTGCATCAATGCCAATGCATCTGCATTACGTAAGCCATCATTTGTCATCACACAGCCTGATGCTATCGGTTTAAAGCCTACACTAGTGCCAGTTGCAGCACTGAGTAAAGCGCTACTAATGAGTGTTTTGCCGCTATCGGTATCCGTACCAGTGACAAAATAGATCATCTTTTTTGGCCTCTTATAATGGCAATGTTATAGGTTAAACACAGTCCTTTTGCGGTTCGCATTTGTTCAGCCTTAGTCAATAATTGTAACCAATCTTGGCGACCTCTTAATTTAACCGTGCTTGCCTGCTCTCCTTGCACACAAGTAGAAGCTCCCACCCCTTTAATTGAATAAAGTAAGCTTTTTAAATCATTGAAATAAACCTGCATTGGCATTAATTCAAACTGTAGTTGTTGCCAATTTAGTGCCATCAACTGGGATTTTAGCCTTGAAGCTGAGTGAAACGGATTCACTTTTAAGCCTAATTGCGTTAATTCATGCAAACTACCATCACAAACAATGGCTAAATGGCAACCAGCTTTAGGTTTAAGCACGCGATGAATTTCTTGTATGGCTGAATCTATTGAATGACACCACTGCAAGGCTAAATTTGAATAAACCGTATCAATTGTGGCATCACTAAGCGGCAGTGACTGCGCATCAGCGCATAACATCTTGTAGTCACTAAACTGCTGCTTTGCTGTTTGTAGCATGCCCTCTGCAATATCTAAATTAAGCACTTGGCCTTGATGCACTTGATTAAAATCCGTACCTGGGCCAGAACCTATATCAAGTAGTACGCCTTGGCTAATGATTGGTTTAAGCAGGGTTTGTGCCGACATGAGCTGTAACTGGTTATGGCAATGATAATGCGCAGATGCTTGCGAAAATTGCTTGGCCACTTGTGATTGTGCAGCTTGATATGCTTGCACATTATCACTGCGTTCTGCGTAAATAGATGTATCTTGCGCTGAAACACTACATCTCATTAAGTATCTCCTTTAATGCATCAAGCAAATATGCTATTTCGGCTAATTCATGCTTGGCCGTTAAGGTAATACGTAATCTTGCGCTACCTTGTGGTACAGTTGGTGGTCTAATGGCTCCGACTAATAGCCCTTGGGATTTTAGTGCGCTATCGACCCGTAACAAGCGTTCATTATCCCCGATCACTAGAGGTTGAATAGCGGTCTTTGAATTAATGAGTACTAATCCTCGAGCTTGTGCTTGCTGTTTAAAATAATCAATATTACGCCGTAATAACTGCGGAGATATTTGCTCGCGTTGCAATAGTTCAAGACTCTTTGCCACACCTATCGCTGCTGCAGGAGCAAGTGCAGTTGAGTAGATATAATGACGCGCATTAGCGACTAAAAAATCAATGACTGCTTGTGAGGCTAAGATAGCAGCCCCCTGCCCACCTAATGCTTTACCAAATGTCACCACCAAAATATCAACGTTAGCTAATTGACTGGCGCCAAAGCCTTGCGAGCCAATCACGCCCATGCCATGAGCATCATCAACAATAAATAATGCTTGTTGGGCTTTGGCTAAAGCAGATAACTCTGCTAACGGCGCTATATCACCGTCCATACTAAATACGCTTTCAGTGATAATGGCACTAGGCGCTTGTTTCACGCAGAGCAGCTTTGCATGTTCAATATCATTGTGTTTATAGCGTGATAATTTAGCGCCACTTGCTAACACGCCATCAATCAATGACGCATGGATCAATTTATCTGCTAATAAATGATCATCGGTTTCAAACAGGGTTGTCATTAAGGCATGGTTGGCGCTAAAGCCAGAACAAAATAGTAAGCCAGCCTCAAACCCTGTGAGATCAAGCAATTGTTGTTCGAGTATTTGATGTGCGGGACTATATCCCGTGACTAAAGGCGATGCGCCGCTACCTGTGCCATACTGCTGTACGCCTTTGATATACGCCTTAATAACCTCGGGGTGTTGGCTTAATCCGAGGTAATCATTACCACTAAAGTTCAGCAAGGTTTGTTGTAATTGTTGAACCTGATTACTGCCTTGCTGAATATGGGTTACCTTGCGCTCCCTAAGTAAACCTTGTTCACGCAACCACTGCTGCTTGTTAGCAATACGTGTTACAAGTGCTGTCATTAGAGTGCTGCCGCATCATAAAATTGTTTAGTTTGCTTATCGCGCTGGGCATTAGCTTTAGCAAACATGGCTTTATCTTGCTCAATCGTCGCTTGTGGCCCTTGTTCAGGATACAAACCTAAGCGTTTGAACAAGTTCATATCATCATTTTCTTCAGGGTTATTGGTGGTCAATAATTTGCAACCATAAAAAATAGAATTAGCGCCCGCAAAAAAGCACATTGCCTGCATTTCATCAGTCATGCTTTCACGACCTGCCGATAACCGCACTCGTGAATGTGGCATCAAAATACGGGCAACAGCAATGGTACGTACAAACTCAAGTGGATCGAGATCTTCTAAACTATCTAATGGCGTGCCTGCCACTTTGACTAGCATATTAATCGGCACTGAATCTGGATGTTTTTCTAGATTGGCTAACTGCTGCAATAAGCCCGCTCTATCGGTCGCTTGCTCGCCCATACCGACAATACCACCAGAGCAAACTTTCATACCGGATGCCCGGACATTGGCCAGCGTATCTAAACGGTCTTGATAGGTTCGTGTAGTGATAATGTCACCATAATATTCAGGTGAAGTATCAAGGTTATGATTGTAATAATCCAAACCCGCTTCAGCTAACTCACTGGCTTGATGGGCTGATAACATACCTAATGTCATGCAGGTTTCCATCCCTAATGATTTCACCTCTTGCACCATCTGTTTGAGGTATGGCATATCGCGTTCATGTGGATTACGCCACGCCGCCCCCATACAAAAACGAGATGCCCCTGCGACTTTGGCACTACGCGCCTCAGTAATCACCTTCTCCATTTCAAGCAAACGCTCTTTTTCAAGTCCAGTATCATAACGTGCACTTTGCGGACAGTATTTACAATCTTCAGGGCATGCCCCCGTTTTAATCGACAATAATCGGCTAATTTGAACCTCATTAGGATCATATACCTGCCGATGAATAGAGTGAGCTTGAAATAGAAGATCATTCATTGGCAGTGCAAACAAATTTTCAATCTCTTGACGCTGCCAATCATGGCGCAAAGTGTGCTGTGACATGCGGTTCCCTTACTTATATTTATCTTGGCTAGCATACCTTGAAGTAGTAAGCTGTCAATGCCACACAAAAACACAGGTTTACTAACGGTTACTTTATGAACAAAACAGAAATGGATTTTGCTTTTGATAAAAAGCACATTTGGCACCCTTATACTTCAATGACACATGCATTACCGACCTATGGGGTAACCTCTGCTCATGGTTGTCAATTGACCTTGGCTGACGGCCGTCAACTGATTGATGGCACCAGTTCATGGTGGGCTTGTGTACATGGATATTCTCATCCACAAATTTTAGCGGCGATGTCAGTGCAAATGCAGCAGTTAAGCCATGTCATGTTCGGCGGCATAACCCATCAGAGCGCAATTGAGCTGTGTAAACGTTTAGTCAATATGACTTGTGAACCATTAACTAAGGTCTTTCTCGCTGATTCTGGTTCTATCGCCGTAGAAGTTGCCTTGAAAATGGCATTGCAATATTGGCAAGGTCGCCAGCAACCACAAAAACAACGCATATTAACGGTAAAACAGGGTTACCATGGCGATACTTTTGCAGCATGAGTGTTTGTGATCCCGAGGGCGGTATGCACACCATGTTTGGTCAATCTGTCACACCGCAACTATTTGCCGATGCCCCTAAAACCCCATTTGGACAGGCCTTGATTGAAGGCGATCTTAATTCAATCGAACAGATCCTGATTGAACAACAGCAGCATATTGCTGCAATCATTATTGAACCTATTATGCAGGGTGCGGGTGGCATGCATTTTTATAGTGCTGATTATTTGGTGCAGTTAAAAGCCTATGCCAGCAGCATCGAGTGTTGTTAATTTTAGATGAAATCGCCACTGGATTTGGCCGTACGGGTAAATTATTTGCCTATGAACATGCCAATATTGAGCCTGACATTCTCTGTTTGGGTAAAGCACTTACCGGTGGCTATATTAGCTTGGCTGCAACGCTTTGCAGTGATGAAGTCGCCCAAGGTATTAGCGACTCTCCTGCTGGTGTGTTTATGCATGGACCAACCTTTATGGGCAACCCGCTTGCTTGTAGCGCGGCCTGCGCCAGCTTAGATCTGATCAATCAAGGCGATTGGCAGCAACAAGTCAAAACGATAGAACAACACTTAACCCAAACCTTGTATGCAGCCGAGCAATTTCCAGCGGTCAAACAAGTACGAGTATTAGGCGCGGTCGGGGTGATTGAAATGCAGCAAAATGTCGATGTGGCAATTTTGCAGCAACAATTTGTTGAACTTGGAGTATGGATCCGTCCATTTGCGAATCTTATCTATATTATGCCGCCATTTATCATCAGTCACGATGAACTATCTCAGTTAACCGATGCGATGCTCACCGTAGCAAGTCGCATTGAACTAGCTGTACAACAACAACCACAATTTATTAGCCATGGTTAAATCAGTACTCATTTTATGTGCCATTTAACAATTAAAAATTCTTACACTCTTAGCTATAGCTAACTGCTTAAATTTATGCTTAATTATGTTCAACTAACTCAAATGAAGAATAGACTATGTTTAATAAAATTCTCGCATCAATTGGCATTGGTGCAGCAAAAGTCGATACGGTATTACACACAGAACATCTCGTACCCGGTCAAACCTTTAGTGCTGAAATATTTATTAAAGGCGGTAATACAGAACAAGAAATTTCAGGCTTAGATTTAGCCTTAATGACCAAAATTAAAGTGGAAGGTGATGATAGCCATTATTACACCAACCATATTATTGAACGTTGGCATATTGCTGATAAATTTATTATCGGTGCCGATCAAGAAAAGGTGATTCCATTTCAAGCAGTATTACACCCCGAAACACCAATCACTCAAATTGCCACCAGCAACAACCAATCTGTAGTATGGCTGGCCACGGGACTAAATATTGATATGGCGCTGGATGCCAGTGATAAAGACCACATCTATGTTTACCCAAATGAAGTGGTTGAAACCTGCGTGCAAGCTATGAATCAAATGGGCTATCGCATGATTAAAGCCGATGTTGAAAAGGGCCAAATTCGTACCAATGAATTTGCCACCACCATTGGTTGTTATCAAGAATTAGAATACCGCCCTGCCAGTAGCAGTTTTTTTGGCGTGAAAGAGATTGAATTATCATTTAAACCTGAAGCTGGCCGTACTCATATTTTAATTGAGATTGATCGCGCCTTTAGAGGTGATGGTTACCGCAGTTTTAGCGTTAATCACGACCCACAAAGTATTGCTAACTTACCGCAATATTTGCAGCAAATGCTGTCGTAATCAATATTAATATAAAGAGGCCATTTGGCCTCTTTTTTGTTAATAACGATATAAGGATACAAAGGATACAGATGAAAATTACGATTATTGAAGCTAGCCTAAATGAACTAATTGAAATTGCGCCACTGTTTAACGAATATAGACAATTCTATCAACAAGCTGATGATCTATCTTTGGCAGTCAATTTTATTCGCCAGCGCTTAGAGCATCATCAATCAGTCATTTTATTGGCAAGAACCGCTGCCGGAAAGCCCGTAGGATTTACTCAGTTATATCCCAGTTTTTCATCGGTAAGTGCGCAGTCAATCTGGATCCTTAATGATCTATACGTCAGCGACAACTGCCGCGGCCTTGGTAGGTAAAGCTTTACTCAATCAAGCGAAACAGCATGCATTAAACACGAAAGCGATGGGCATTTCATTGCAAACCAGTAGTGATAATCTGCAAGCACAATCTTTATATGAATCATTAGGCTATCAGCAAAAACATGATTTTTATCACTATTTTTTGAATTTAATTGATAGTTAATAAGTCTTTAATCTTATAAAGAAAATACAATACAGACAGAATAGCAAACCATTAAAAACGTAGTAACTACAACTAAATATCAGGCGACAAACAACTCCTAATAAGCTAATACTTATGACCACAGTTCAACAATATGATTGATATAATTTAACTGCTGAGTCCTCTATAGTTTGAAACTTAAGCAATCGATAATAAGGACATAATGATGAACTCAGCGGCAATGCTAGCCCGTGTGGATGAGTTACCACGATTACCTAAAGCGATCAGTGAGTTACTTGAAGCAGTCAATAATGAAAAATCAACCATCAAAGATATTTCTGAGAAAATCTCACAAGACCAATTAGTCAGTGCCCGTGTATTACGAATGGCAAACTCGGCCTATTTTGGTCGCAGTCGTGAAGTGGGTAGTATTGATGAAGCCGTTATTCGTCTTGGTATGCAGAAGCTACGCACCTTAGTAATAGCTTCAGCAGTGGTCAGTGCCGTAACTGCACCAGAAGGCATCGATATGGCAGAGTTTTGGGGCCACACATTTGAAGTTGCTTGCCACACTCAAGAGATGGCTAAGCGTTGCGATAATGTAGAAGCAGACCAAGCCTTTACCTGCGCGATTTTGCACAATATTGGCGACTTACTTATTGCAACAATAGCTCCAGAACAAGCGAAACAAATTAATATAGCCATTGCTTCAGGTTCAGATAAAAGCGAAACAGAGCTTGAAATTTTAGGTTATGAAGCCGCAGAACTTGGGGCAAAATTGGCTGAAACATGGAAGTTTCCACCAGCATTAGTCGCAGGTATTCGATTCCAACATAATCCTAAATTATCTCGCCCATATTCTTCATTAGCTGGCTTACTCTATAGCTCGGAAGCAATTATTGCAGGCTGGCAAGAGGTATGTGATACCGATAAAACATGCTGGCTATCACAACAAGCTAATGATGCTGGCGTCCGCATGCAAATTCACGAATTAGCAGAAGCACTAGCAGAAATTCAAGGTAAAGGTTATGAGATGGGTAAAATGCTCGCTTAAACCTAACCTTAAAGTTGACTCATTTGGTGTTGCAGGCTTTCATTCATGAACTGTAATACCAATTTATCCTGTTCGCTCAATAAATTAATTTAATCCACACAGATACATTTGTATTGATCTACTGCAAGATTTTATACTTAAACACTACCTCATCACACATGTATCAGCTATATTGTTGCAGTTGTTTAAACACAGATGCTACAAGACCAAATTGATACCCAAAAAACTCATCATCTTATGGAAAATAATTGAGTCATTTAGGTATCAATTTTAATTATTGTCATTATTTCAATTTAGGATGGGATCTTATGCAACATCTTAGTGAACTTGCTCAACCTGGGGTACTTTCTAACCCAACTCAATTTGCTGAATACTTAACCTTTACCTTAAATACGCCATTAACAGCCGATCAAGATAAAATTAATGATTGTTTGTCACACGCGAGCGTCATTTTAAAAGACATTAATCAAAAAGATCCTAGCGCTTGTTTAAGCGTCACTATGGGATTTTCATTTAATGGTTGGCAGCAACTATTCCCAAATGAACCAATGCCTGCCCAATTACATCCATTCAAAGCAATGAGTGATGGTAATCGCAGCTTCCCAAGTACTGTTGGTGATATTTTCTTTATGATCAAATCACAGCGCATGGACTTTAATTTCCAAGTGGCTAAACATATTGCCAAGTCATTACATACGATTGCGGGCCTAATTGAAGATGTTCAAGGCTATCAATACCTTGATAATCGCGACATGATCGATTTTGTTGATGGTACAGAAAACCCAACAGGCAACGAGCGTATTGAATCTGTATTAGTGGCTGAAGATGTCGAGTTGCATCAAGGTGGTAGTTACCTTGTAGTACAGAAGTACATAGACCGTCAACATGACTGGGATAGCCAAACAACTGAATACCAAGAACAAGTTGTGGGCCGTCGTAAGATGGACAACATTGAACTTGATGACGATGAAAAACCAGCTTGGGCACATAATGCCAAAAGTAAGGTTGAAATTGACGGTATTGAAATCAAAATGCTACGTCAAAACCGTCCATTTGGTAATGCAATGGAGCACGGCACTATGTTTGTCGGCTTTGCTGCGACACCAAGTGTGATTGAAACATCACTTACCCAAATGATGTATGCTGATGAAAATGGCCATTACGATCGTTTACTTGACTTTGTTGAAGCAAAAACAGGCACCTTGTACTTCATCCCTTCACAAAGTTTCTTAGATCAGTTTGAAGCCTAACGCTTAAATTAATTAAGAGATCTAAGTTTCATATAAACAAAAGGACGCCGCCGCGTCCTTTTTCCTATTCAGACCACACCGCATATTCATTACCAGCAGGCTCAGTAAAATGAAACCTGCGGCCACCAGGAAAACTAAATATGGGTTTAATGATGCTGCCACCAGCATTGACTACATCGGCTAAGGTTTGTTCTAAATTAGCACTATAGAGCACAATCAAAGGGCTACCAATAGCACTATCAACACTTAACTCTGATTGAAAAAATCCGCCATCGATGACCTGTTGACTAAAGCTTGAATATTCAGGGCCATAATCAATAAATTGCCAGTCAAAAACCTGTTTAAAGAACGCCTTCGTCTGAACCAGATCCCTTGTTGGAATTTCAATATAATTAATTTTGTGATGTGCCATATATTACTCCAATCAATTATACAGATGTGCTCAATGGCGAAACTGCTGCCGTGTTACCCTGCCCCATTTGGGATCTTGATATGTATCTTCGGCGTATTGCTGTTGAGTGTAATCACCAATAACTTCTCGCCAAAACTTAACCGCATGCTCAGCACCTGCCACCTGCTTAATTTGCCAGCTGCCACCTAAGTCGGCAAACAATACAGTGATAAAGTCACGTCCGAGCTTATTTTTTCTAAAATAAGGCACAATATAAAAGTCACAAACTTCAAAACATGCTTTAGGCTGCTCGGTGATGGCGGTAAAACCCGCTGGCACATCATCAACCAATAACAAGTACCCCGTGACGTCACCACCTAGCTCAGTATCCAATGTAAATAAGCCATCTTGATTGGGCTGCTTAGCCATTATTTTAGAAAACTCAGCCTCATAGCTTGCGCCAAGTTCATATCTATACCCAAGCTATTTGAAGTTGCAGGATTCAGTGGGAGTTTAACGTATTTTAGACAAGGCATTGATTGAAGTTAATGGTTAGTCCCTTATCAAAATCAATAACGCGCATAAAAAGCGTTAAAACCCATCCAAGAAAACTTTAAGCAAGCCCAGTTCGTTGTTACACCTACTTAAAAGGGAACCACCATTCCAGCATAGATGTGCCTAGAACTGAACTAGCTTAAAGCTTCTGAAAATAGCAACTTCAGGTAGTTTGGGTATTCATGCTTATTGCTGCCATCAACCTTAACGATCTGCATACATACTCCTTATGTAATATTGATGTACTAATCTATTTCAAACACTGCAGCCATACGTTTTATTTGATTAAAATCGAGCCCATGTTGATTGCGTTTAGCGCACAGTTGCTGATGTTGTACATCGGATGGCTCACCGACTAAAACATGTCTAACTTGATAGCCTAACGCACTAGCTGCAGCTTCATAGGCGGCATATTCCCACCGTGCTAGGTTAGTGTTATCGCAAATCACAGTTGGCTCTCTATTAGCCAATGCCTGAATAAACCCTGTTAAATTAAGCTGATGATATTGTGATAATTTATTTTTATTAAAACGATATTCACCATTAACATAGAACAAACTATCGGTAGAGAAATAACCTCGTTGTTTAACTGCAAATGCCGAAGCTAACGGCAAACTTTTAAGGTATTGTTCAACCCAATAAGATTTACACTGCCGGGCAAACCACGCATAATAATGGCAACTAACTGCACTTATTCTCCAACGCGCTGATGCGCTAAAATTTTATCAACCACTAATGGCACCATCTCACTCGCTTTACCTTTCAAGTGATATTGAAACAGACTATCGCTACTGATCGCATCAATGTTTATTGATAGTGTTTGTGCCCCTGCAAAATTAGCTTCATCAACAAATCCAGCGGCAGGATAAACCGTACCCGAGGTACCAATCGCAATAAAAAGATCACACTGCGCCAAAGCTTGATGAATTGCAGGCATACCAATCGGAATTTCACCAAACCACACCACATGTGGTCGTAGTTTTTGCGCCGGTAGACAACATGTGCAGACGGAATGCTCACCAAAAGGATGTGTCATCGCAAATGTTTGCTGAGTAATAGGACAGCGCCCTTTATGCAGTTCACCATGCATATGATGCACCCATGTCGAGCCAGCCTGCTCATGCAAATCATCGATATTCTGCGTCACTAATAGTACTTGCCCATCAAACTCTCGAGTCAATTTAGCCAATGCCAGATGTGCTAAGTTAGGTTTAATCGAATGATCGCTAAATTGACTTAAACGACTATTATAAAAACGCTCAACGAGCAGTGGATCACGTTGATATCCCTCAGGAGTGGCAACATCTTCAATATTATGTTGTTCCCAAAGGCCATCTGCAGCACGAAAAGTTTGTAGCCCTGACTCCGCCGAAATACCTGCGCCCGTTAAAATGACAATTCGTTGGTACATCAATCGCCTCCCAATTCAAAACCTTACACAATAGTATGGAAATAACTTGAACGATCAAACAGATTTTAATCGTTTTATTTCAAATAAGGTCACTTCAAAGGTTTAAGTTTGTCATTGATGCACATATAATGAAATACATTATCCACGGATGAACCGATTTATTGGTTCTGCAATCAAGAGATTAGCAATGACAGATGGCAATCAAGCGCTGAAAAAAGCGGGTTTAAAAGTAACTTTACCACGAGTCAAGATCCTCGAACTGATGCAAGGACCAGAAAACCAACATATCAGTGCTGAAGATTTATATAAAAAATTATTAGATCTTGGTGAAGAAATTGGTCTTGCGACTGTTTATCGAGTACTTAACCAATTTGACGATGCAGGGATAGTGACCCGCCATCACTTTGAAAGTGGCAAAGCCGTTTTTGAATTATCGACCCAACATCACCACGATCATTTAGTCTGCCTTACCTGTGGTAAAGTGATTGAGTTTTCTGATGAAGTAATTGAAGCTCGTCAACGTGAAATTGCAATGAAGCATAATATAAGCCTGACTAACCATAGCTTATACTTGTATGGTAATTGCACTAATGAAGATTGCGAGCACAACGACGAATAAGTTTTTAACTTAATGATAAAACCAGCTCTGGCTGGTTTTTTTATATCTTTAATCCAATTCTATAATAAATAATAAACCCACAAGGGTAACGTCACCGTGCTCAGTAACGTGGTTAATACCACTGTTGATGCAACGGCAACTTGGTGCTGTTTTAAATTAACCGCCATTAAGTAAGCATTAACCCCTAAAGGACAAGCACTTAGTATGACCACGACAGCTAAAACTTGCCCTGTTAATCCAAACAGATATTGACCCACGCCTAAAACTACTGCAGGCAATAATGCCAATTTGACAATGCTTGCTACAATACTGCTATACCACTGCCCTTGTAATCGATAAAGACTCAAACTCGCCCCCAATACAAACAACGCACAAGGTAACGCAGGTTTTGCAAGCAATGTAAGCGTATTAAGTAATACGCTAGGCATAGGTAAATCGATGAGATTAATCATTAACCCAAGCGTTAAAGGCATGACTACGGGATTAACCACCAAGCCTTTGAATATACTGAACCAGCGTTGTTGCTGACAACTGGCTTTAGCGGTAATGAAAAATGTTAGGCTAAATAAAATCAGACTATGGCAGGCAATAATCACAAAGACATTGACACTCGCAGCCTGACCTAAACTGGCAATAATGACTGGAATACCCACCAACACGGTATTAGAGTAACAAGCTGATAAAGCCCATGTGGGCGCTGCAATCATCTTTTGCTTAAACGCAAAGTAGGCAATCAATAAACACAAACCGTAAACGGCAACCACTGAAAGATAAAAGCTCAAGACTGAAGGCCATAAGCCATCGGCTTGTAAGTTGGCCTGACTCATATTCAATAGCAAAAAGGCAGGAATAATCAGGTAAAAAGTAAATTTAGTTAATCCTTGTAATTGCGCTTTATCTAAAAACTCAAGTTTGGCTAAACTAAATCCCAGCAATACCAATAGCAACAGTGGTAACAACAGATAAATAATTGTCAGCATTATCCTATATCCAATAAAAAAGGCGCCATAAGGCGCCTTAATGCATATTTCAACGTGAAATTACCACCCAGTACGAGTACGCAGAGCACTGCCAATATCAGCCAGTGAACGAACGGTCGTCACACCAGCAGCTTCCAGTGCAGCAAACTTATCTTCTGCCGTGCCTTTACCACCTGCAATGATGGCACCAGCATGGCCCATACGCTTACCAGCAGGAGCGGTTACACCCGCAATATAAGACACTACTGGCTTTGTCACATGTGCTTTGATGTAAGCCGCAGCCTCTTCTTCCGCTGTACCACCAATCTCACCAATCATCACAATCGCATGAGTTTCTGGATCGTTTTCAAACATCTCCAAAACATCAATGAAATTTGTACCAGGAATTGGATCGCCACCGATACCGACACAAGTAGATTGACCGAAACCTTCATCAGTTGTTTGCTTAACAGCTTCATAAGTTAAGGTACCAGAGCGAGACACAATGCCCACTTTACCTGGTTGGTGAATATGACCCGGCATAATACCAATCTTACACTCACCCGGTGTAATCACACCTGGGCAGTTAGGGCCAATCATGCGTACGCCTGTTTCTTCCAGCTTCACTTTAACCTGTAACATATCTAAGGTTGGGATGCCTTCAGTAATACAAACGATGATTTCAATACCACCATCAATCGCTTCTAAAATAGCATCTTTACAAAATGGAGCTGGTACATAGATAACTGATGCGGTCGCCCCTGTCGCTGCAACGGCATCTTTTACCGTATTAAATACAGGCAAACCAAGATGAACCTGACCACCCTTGCCCGGAGAAACACCACCGACCATTTGTGTGCCATACTCAATCGCTTGCTCTGAATGGAACGTACCTTGACCACCAGTAAAGCCTTGGCAAATAACTTTGGTCTCTTTATTGATTAGAATTGACATTATTTAACCTCCGCAGCAGCTGCAACTACTTGCTGGGCAGCGTCTTGTAAACCACTTGCTGCGATGATATTTAAGCCACTTTCAGCTAACACTTGTAGACCTTTATCTGCATTGTTACCTTCAAGGCGAACAACTACAGGTACTTTTACGCCCACTTCTTGTACAGCGCCAATAATACCTTCAGCAATCATGTCACAACGAACAATACCACCAAAAATATTCACTAATACGGCTTTTACATTGCTGTCTGACAGAATAATCTTAAATGCTTCAGCTACACGCTCTTTAGTCGCGCCGCCGCCTACATCAAGAAAGTTAGCAGGACTACCGCCAAACAAGTTAACAATATCCATGGTCCCCATCGCTAAACCAGCACCATTGACCATACAACCGATGTTACCGTCTAACGCTACATAGTTAAGTTCAAATTTAGCGGCATGTGCTTCACGAGCATCATCTTGAGATGGATCGTGCATTTCACGTAACTTAGGTTGGCGGAACAATGCATTACCATCAATACCAATCTTGCCATCTAAGCAATGTAGATTACCTTCATTGGTGATCACCAATGGGTTAATCTCCAATAGTGAGAAATCATAATCATTAAACATGTTCGCTAAACCCATAAAGATTTTAGTGAACTGCTTCATTTGCACTGGCGTTAAACCAAGCTTAAAACCTAAATCACGCGCTTGATATGACTGAGGGCCAGTTAATGGATCGATAATCGCTTTATGGATCAGTTCAGGTGTTTCTTCAGCCACCTTTTCAATTTCTACGCCGCCCTCAGTTGAGGCCATAAACACAACACGACGAGTTGCGCGGTCAACCACTGCGCCAAGATAAAGCTCATTGGCAATATCAGTACAGCTTTCAACCAAAATTTTTGCTACAGGCTGACCATTTTCATCAGTTTGATAGGTCACTAAATTGCGACCTAACCAATGCTCAGCAAAGGCACGAACTTCTTCTTTATCGCCAGTTACTTTTACGCCACCAGCCTTACCACGACCACCAGCATGTACCTGACACTTTACGACCCACATATCACCGCCGATATAGCCTGTCGCTTCAACAGCCTCTTGAGCTGTATCACAAGCAAAACCTTCAGACACTGGTAATCCATATTCAGCAAACAGTGCTTTTGCTTGATATTCATGCAAATTCATATTGTTATATCCATACACTTCAGGTGAATTGAGATTGACCCGAAGGTCAATCACGATACATTTATTGCCTATTTATAGGTCAAGCAATAAACGTGTTGGATCTTCTAGTAAATCTTTAATGGTTACTAGGAAACCAACAGATTCACGACCATCAATAATGCGATGATCGTAAGAAAGCGCCAAATACATCATAGGCAGAATTTCTACCTGACCATTAACCGCCATAGGTCGATCCTTAATGGCATGCATTCCTAAAATAGCGCTTTGCGGTAAATTTAAAATAGGTGTCGACATTAACGAACCAAATACGCCACCGTTAGTCACGGTAAAGTTACCGCCAGTCATATCGTCTACTGTCAACTTGCCATCTTTACCCTTAATCGCAAGTTCACGTACCGCATGCTCAATATCAGCAAGGCTCATATTATCTGTATCACGTAATACTGGAGTGACTAATCCACGAGGTGTTGATACCGCAATACTAATATCAAAGTAGTTATGATATACCAAATCATCACCATCAATAGACGCATTTACTTCAGGGTAACGCTTTAGCGCTTCTGTCACCGCTTTAACGTAAAACGACATAAAGCCAAGACGAATACCATGACACTTCTCAAACACCTCTTGATATTGCTTACGAATATCCATAATCGGCTTCATGTTAACCTCGTTAAAGGTGGTTAACATCGCAGTTGAGTGCTTAGCTTCAAGTAAACGGTTAGCAATGGTTTTACGAAGACGGGTCATCGGCACACGCTTTTGACTACGCTCGCCCAATGGCGCAACAGGTGCAGGAACAGCTGGTTTTGCGACACTACCAGCTTGCTTAATGAAAGCTTCAACATCTTCTTTAGTAATACGCCCGCCCACACCAGAACCTTTAATTTGGCTCGCATCTAAATTATGCTCAGCCACTAGGCGGCGCACAGATGGACTTAATGCATCATTATTTTCTTCACTTGCTTCAACTTCAGCAACTGGCGCTGATGCAGCGGCCTCTGCTTTGGTGACTTCTTGGCCAACAACCGCACCAGGCATAAACTGCGCGATCACCTGCTCACCGAGTACAGTATCACCTTCTGCACCTAAAAATTCTGAGATTTGGCCATCTGCTGGTGCCGGTACTTCTAACACCACTTTATCAGTTTCAATATCAACCAACACTTGGTCACGGGTGACCTGTTCGCCCGCTTGTACATGCCAAGTTGCAATCGTTGCATCCGCTACTGACTCTGGTAATACAGGTACCTTAATTTCGATACTCATTGGTCACTATCCTTTTAAATTGGTTGTTAATTTAACTTTAATGCATCGCGAATTAACGCTTCTTGTTGTTTAGCATGTAGCCCTGCATAACCACACGCAGGTGCAGCTGAAGCTTCACGACCTGCATAAGTTAACTGCGCACCTTTTGGTATCGCATGCCAGAAATGATGTTGACTACAGTACCAAGCGCCTTGGTTTTGCGGCTCCTCTTGACACCATACAAAATCAGTTACGTGAGCATATTGCACCAATAACTCAAGCATTTGGTCATGTGGGAATGGATACAGCTGTTCAACACGTACAATCGCTATATTATCTATGTCTTCCTGACGGCGACGTTCGAGCAATTCAAAGTAAACCTTACCGCTACAGAAGATAACGCGGTCAACTTTACTTGGATCGATATCATCAATTTCACCGATGACATTTTGGAAACTACCATTAGCTAGCTCATCTAAACTCGATACAGCTAATGGGTGACGCAATAATGATTTAGGTGACATCACCACTAATGGTCGACGCATCGGTCTAAAGACTTGACGACGTAGCATGTGATAAACCTGTGCTGGTGTTGATGGCACACATACTTGCATATTATGGTTGGCACATAGCTGAAGGAATCGCTCTAAACGTGCACTTGAATGCTCAGGGCCTTGACCTTCATAGCCGTGCGGTAACAACATCGTTAAACCACATAAACGGCCCCACTTTTGTTCGCCTGATGACAAGAACTGGTCAATTACCACTTGCGCGCAGTTAACAAAATCACCAAATTGAGCTTCCCATAAGGTTAATCCACCCGGCTCTGCCGTTGCATAACCATATTCAAATGCCAGTACTGATGCTTCTGATAAAACAGAGTCAATAATATCAATTGGCCCCTGCTGGTCTGCGACATTACGCAGCGGTAAGTAAGTCGTCGCATCATTTTGGTTGTGTAGTACGGCATGACGATGAAAAAACGTACCGCGACCAGAGTCTTGGCCGGTAATACGGATTCGTTTATCTTCGACTAAAATAGAGGCATAAGCTAATGTTTCAGCAAAGCCCCAATCTAATGGTTTATCACCATCAGCCATCGACTGTCTGTCTTTGTAAATTTTTGCCACTCGTGATTGTAGTTTATGGCTTGCGGGCACATCACAAATCTTATTGGCTAAATCTTTAACCTTTTCAATAGGCAAAGTCGGATCATATTCAGCATCCCAATCTTGACCAATATACGGGCTCCAATCGACAGAATGCAGTGTCATTGGACGCCACTCTTTAACCACACAATCACCGTGATCTAAAGCGTCACGATAATCATTGATCATGCCAATCACATCATCAGCACCGAGGGTCTCTTCGGCAATCAATTTATCCGCATAAATTTTACGGGTGGTTGGATGCTTTTTGATTTTGCTGTACATCAATGGCTGAGTTGCACTTGGCTCATCGGCTTCGTTATGTCCATGACGGCGATAACAAACTAAATCAATCACCACATCACGCTTAAATAAATTACGGTAATCAACCGCTAACTGTGACACAAACGCAACCGCTTCAGGATCATCACTGTTCACATGGAAAATCGGTGCCTGTAGCATTTTAGCAATATCAGTACAGTATTCAGTTGAACGCACATCATGATGATTTGAAGTGGTAAAGCCCACTTGATTATTGACCACAATACGAATGCTACCGCCCACTTTAAAGCCACGAGTTTGTGACATATTAAAGGTTTCTTGCACAATGCCTTGGCCAGCAATAGCCGAGTCACCATGAATCGTAATTGGCATCACTTGGGTACCATCACCACAGCCGCGGCGATCAATACGTGCGCGAACAGAGCCCATTACCACAGGATTAACAATTTCTAAGTGTGATGGATTAAAGGCTAAAGCTAAGTGAACATTACCACCTGGAGTTTCAAAATCAGATGAGAAACCTTGGTGATACTTCACATCACCCGAGCCGAGCGTGTCATTATGACGACCTGCGAATTCATCAAATAGCTCTGAAGGACGTTTACCTAAAATATTCACTAATAAATTTAAACGTCCGCGGTGAGCCATACCCACCACCACTTCTTTGGTACCAGCCTCACCGCCGCGATAAATAATTTCACGCATCATCGGCACTAACGAATCACCACCTTCAAGTGAGAATCGTTTGGCACCAGGGAATTTTGCCCCTAAATATTTTTCCATGCCCTCAGCAGCATTCAGACCATCAAGCAAACGAAGCTTATCTTGTCTTGAAAATACGCCCTTGCCTAAATTAGGCTCAATGCGCTGCTGTAACCAACGTTTTTCTTCAGTGTTGGTGATATGCATATATTCAGCACCAATCGAGCCACAATACGTGCTCTTTAGCGCTTTAACGAGTTCGCCTAGCTTCATGGTTTCACCACCAAAAGCAAACGAACCGGTATTAAATTCTCTGTCCATGTCATCCACAGTTAAACCGTGAAAACTTGGATCAAGTTCTGCCACAACATCACGCTTCCATAATCCTAACGGATCAAGGTTGGCATTTTGATGTCCTCTAAAACGATGGGCATTGATTAGCTGTAACACCTTAACTTGTTTTGCATCCAACTCAGGATCTGAAACGCCGCCACTACCTCGCTTATAGCCCTCAAGTGCTAAACTGCGGAAATAATCACGAACTTTTGAGTGCGATACTTCTGGCATATCCAGAGCAGCTTCATTCGTTACTGGAAGGTTATCAAACACCGCTCGCCAATCATCCGATACTGACAGAGGGTTGTCTTGATAGGCCTCATACATTTGCTCAATATAGGTCGAATTTGCCCCATTAAAATGAGAGATTCAAACCATGTTTTCATGATGCCTTGCTGCATTTTTATTCCTTTCAACACATGATAGATGGCCAAACTCGCACTTATTATCTAATACCAGTTACATTAAAGTTCAGCGGCTTAATGTAACTGCTATAACTACAAACACACAAAAGAGCCATCACCAGCCTGATAATGACTCTCTATAATTAGAAGGATTTTGAAAAGAAAAGTCCTTTTTTGTGCATCTATACCGCTCGCTTCAATAACATAGATTTAATATGCCCAATGGCCTTAGTTGGATTTAATCCTTTAGGACAAACATCAACACAGTTCATAATGCCATGACAACGGAACACACTATAAGCGTCATCTAGCGCATCAAGGCGTTCTTCTGTCGCAGTATCACGGCTATCAATAAGAAAACGGTACGCATGGAGTAAACCACTTGGACCGATAAACTTATCAGGATTCCACCAAAATGATGGACAAGCCGTTGAACAACATGCACACATAATACACTCATAAAGACCATCTAAATGAGCACGATCTTCTATCGATTGTAAGTGTTCGCGTGCAGGTGTTTTGTCATCATTGATTAAATACGGTTTTATTTTCTCATATTGCTTATAAAACTGAGTTAAATCAACTATCAAATCGCGAACAACAGGCATTCCTGGTAAAGGTCTTACAACTAGTTTCTTACCATTAAAACTTGAAACAGGTGTAATACAAGCTAAACCATTTTTGCCATTCATATTAACACCATCCGAGCCACATACTCCTTCGCGGCAAGAACGACGAAATGCTAGTGATGGATCTTGCTCTTTGAGCTTCATCAGCACATCAAGCACCATCATGTCAGTCCCCTCTGGTAATTCCAGAGAATAGTCCTGCATGTAGGGTTTGGTATCTACATCAGGATTATATCGATAAACTGCAATCTCTAAATTCATCGTAAGCTCCTAGTAGGTACGTTTTTTAGGTGGAAATGCTTCGCGGTGAATCGGTGCCATATTAACATCACGGCGACTCATCTCTTCAGTCACTGGATTAAATAAGCTATGACATAACCAATTCTCGTCATCACGTTCAACAAAGTCTTCACGAGAGTGGGCACCACGGCTCTCTGTGCGATAGTTTGCAGCATAAGCAGTCGCAATCGCCGTTGCCATTAAGTTATCAAGTTCTAAACATTCAATTCGCTGAGTATTAAACTCTCTTGAATTATCAGATAACTTGGCATTGGCTAGACGGTCGCGGATCTTTTTCAGCTCCACTAAACCTTCAGCCATCGCTTCACCCGTTCTAAATACCGAGAAGTTAAGCTGCATACACATCTGTAAATCTTTACGGATCTGCGCAGGATCTTCACCGTCTTTGTTGTTTTCCCAACGATTTAAGCGTGCCAGTGATTTTTCAATCTCAGCTTCTGACGCGGCTTTAGGGTTTGGCGTTGCATCCAACACTTTACCTAAATGCTGCCCAGCTGCACGGCCAAACACCACGAGATCCAATAACGAGTTACCGCCTAAACGGTTAGCACCATGTACCGATACACAGGCAATTTCACCTACAGCGAGCAAACCCACTACGTCATGTTCAGTACCATCGGCATCTTTGCTGATAACTTGACCACTAACACGGGTCGGTAAACCGCCCATCATATAGTGACAAGTAGGGATAACAGGGATTGGACCATCAGCAGGATCAATATGCGCAAAGGTACGTGATAATTCACATACGCCCGGTAAACGCTCTTCTAATGTCGCCTTACCCAAATGATCAAGTTTCAATTGTAGATGAGGTCCCATTGGGCCGTCACAACCCCGGCCTTCACGAATTTCAGTCATCATTGAACGAGCTACAACGTCACGAGAAGCCAAGTCTTTAGCATTAGGCGCATAACGCTCCATAAAGCGCTCACCATCTTTATTCAGCAGGTAACCACCTTCACCACGACAACCTTCAGTAACCAATACCCCTGCGCCAGCGATGCCTGTCGGATGGAATTGCCACATTTCCATATCTTGTAACTGAATACCCGCTCTAGCCGCCATGCCGACACCATCACCAGTATTAATATGGGCATTAGTGGTAGAAGCATAGATACGGCCTGCGCCGCCTGTCGCTAAAATAGTGGCTTTTGCTTTAAAGTAAACAATCTCACCACTTTCGATATCAATTGCAGTACAACCAACAATGACATCGTCTTCGTTCTTAACTAAATCTAAGGCATACCACTCAGAAAAAACTTCAGTTTTGTTTTTGACGTTCTGTTGATATAAACAGTGCAATAACGCGTGACCTGTACGGTCTGCCGCGGCTGCAGTACGAGCCGCCTGCTCACCACCAAAGTTTTTAGATTGACCACCAAATGGACGTTGATAAATGGTGCCATCTTCAAAACGAGAAAATGGTAAGCCCATTTGCTCTAACTCAATAACCGCTTCTGGCCCCGTTTGACACATATATTCAATGGCGTCTTGGTCACCAATAAAATCAGATCCCTTGACGGTATCGTACATATGGTATTGCCAGTTATCTTCATGGGCGTTACCCAAAGCGACTGTAATACCTCCTTGCGCCGACACAGTATGTGAACGGGTTGGAAATACTTTCGATAATAATGCGCAGCTCTTTCCTTCTTTGGAAATCTGCAATGCTGCTCGCATACCAGCGCCACCAGCGCCAATCACCACAGCATCAAACTCACGAACTGGAATACTCACTTAAACCTCCCACACGATGCTAATGCCAGCTAGCAAATAAACTAATACCAAAACGACAAATACAAACTGTAAAAAACCTCTTAACATTAACGGCTTAATATAATCAGTTAGCACTTGCCAAACGCCAATCCATGCGTGAACTAACACCGCAACTAGCGCCAATAAGGTAAAGACTTTCATTGGCAATGCACTAAAGAGTCCTTGCCAAGCATCATAGGTAAGTGGTGAGCTTGTTAACACAAAACCGAGTAAAAACAAGGTATAACAAGCGAGGATAATGCCGCTCGCACGGATTAAAATATAATCATGGACACCGCTGCGTCCAAAACTGGCTGCATTTGTTACCATAACCATGCTCCCACTAATACTGAAAAGATAATTGCGATAACAAATACAGCTTTTGCTGACTTATTACCTGAATCGAATTCTTCCCAACGTCCTGAGTCCATTATCAAATGTCGAATACCAGCCAGCAGGTGATAACCTAGCGCGGTTAAAATCCCCCAAACGATAAACTTTAAGATAATACTATCGAACCATTGCTGTACTTGGGCAAATCCTTCTGGTGATGATAATGATTCATTAAGTAACCAGATGAGAATACCAACAGCAAATAGCATAATGACACCAGAAACACGGTGAAGAATTGATGCAATCGCAGTCGCAGGAAAGTGAATGGTCTGCAGATCTAAATGGACAGGTCTTTGCTTTTTCACGTTTAGCTCACTCAGCTCCATTGAGCAATATTTTTATTATGTATACCTTTTTAGGGTCAGAAATTGTTCCTGTAATCCCCCTAAAGACAACCGTCACCGTATGAAATAATCGCCCTACTACAATTACTTATATCTTTTCTTTATATACACCTAAAAGATGATAGTTTGCAGCAGTATTTTATCATACCGTTAACATTCGCTAGTATACTCATGCAATATGTCAAATACAAACACCCAATTATGTGATCTTAACGATTTTCATAAATTTAACCTTTTTGACTAGTATTGACATCGAACCGCATCACTTGTATATCTTTGCGTTAACAAATTTAAACACTCATTTAAATTGAAATGTGATCGAGATCCAATGTAAAGTTATGATTGTTAAATATGCCACACTCAAGCTATAACAATATAAACATGGACGACGGCGTATAACATCATTATAAAGTTAAGGAGACCGGGGTATGGCTGACATGAAAGCCAAATTGGAATTACCAGGCAACGACTCTATTGAGCTACCAGTTAAACAGGGCAGTTTAGGACAAGATGTTATCGACATCAGTAAACTGGGTAGCACTGGACATTTTACTTACGATCCAGGATTTCTTGCGACAGCGTCTTGTGAATCAGCAATTACCTTTATCGATGGTGGTAAAGGCATTCTGCTACACAGAGGCTATCCTATTGAACAACTTGCAACAGAATCGGATTATTTAGATCTATGCTTTTTGCTTATCTATGGTGAATTACCTACCAAAACTCAGTACAAAGAGTTTGTGGCAACGGTAAAAAATCACACCATGGTACATGAGCAATTAGTTCACTTCTTTAGAGGCTTCCGCCGTGACGCACATCCAATGTCAATGTTATGTGGTGTGACGGGTGCGCTATCAGCTTTCTATCAAGATTCATTAGATGTACATGACAAGCAACATCGCCGTATTGCGGCATTTAGACTGATTTCGAAAATGCCAACAATTGCGGCAATGTGTTATAAATATTCAATTGGTCAACCTTTTGTTTATCCACAAAATAGTCTAAGTTATGCGGGGAATTTCCTGCATATGATGTTCTCAGTGCCAAGTGAAGAATATAAAGTTAATCCTATTGTTGAAAAAGCGATGGATAGAATTTTCATTCTACATGCGGATCACGAACAGAACGCGTCAACTTCTACCGTTCGTTTAGCGGGTTCTTCAGGTGCGAATCCATTTGCCTGTATTGCTGCAGGTATTGCATCACTTTGGGGCCCAGCCCATGGCGGCGCTAACGAAGCTTGTTTAAATATGCTTGAAGAGATCGGTACAGTTGACCGTATTCCTGAATTTATTGAACGGGCTAAAGACAAAGATGATCCGTTCCGCTTAATGGGCTTTGGTCACCGAGTTTATAAAAACTTTGATCCACGTGCTAAAGTGATGCGCGAAACGTGCCATGAAGTACTTGATGAGCTCAAAGTCAACGACCCATTGCTTGATGTAGCAATGGAACTTGAACGTATTGCACTTGAAGATGAATACTTTGTCTCGAAGAAGCTCTACCCGAACGTTGATTTCTATTCAGGCTTAATCATGAAAGCAATTGGTATTCCTACCAGTATGTTCACTGTGATTTTTGCCCTATCTCGTACCGTTGGTTGGATTGCTCACTGGAAAGAGATGTTAGATCAGCCTGGTCATAAGATTGGTCGCCCACGTCAATTGTACACGGGTAAAACTGAGCGAGACTTTATCTCTCACGCTGATAGACAGCCTTAAATTTACCTTGTGCAAAAATAAATAGCATGTCAATAAAAAACGCCTAATCATTTAGGCGTTTTTTTATGGTTTAAACTTATTTCACTTGCACTCGATACTTCACTTCACCCACGGCATTAGGTTGTAGGAAGCCGCTTAACTGCCAGCTGATAGAACCTTGATACCCCGTGGCATTAGCGCCATCAGGCGTTAGTACAGTACAAGCCATTGCCGCTGGTACTATCGCATCGCTACATAATACCTCTGCCGCTAGAATCGTAAATTCAGGCACAGTATCAAATATTTCAACCTCACTGATAGCACCTGAACCAGTATTGGTGAAGGTTACGGTATATTCCAAAATATCACCCGGTTGCGCACTATTGCTTCGGCTAACGGGTCCCACTTGAGTAATATTTTGGACAGACTTCTCAAGCTCTAAGCCACCCGCTCCTTTAAAGGTAATTCTCACACCATCGGTATCGGTGACTTGCTTAGTAATACCGTGGTTAGTGCCAGCACTATTATCGTAAGTCATATCGGCTTGTAATTGATATTGATAGCTGGCGTTAATCGGCGCACTCACATCAGAAAGCACTTTAATCAGTAAGCACACTTCACTTTGTGTATCAGCATTAACGGTAACAGGATTTATCACAAGCGTTTCAACCCCAGCTTCCCAATCACCATCACAATTAGCATCATGAATTAGCATGGTCGACCAACTCGTCGTCGTTGGTGATTGCTCAATATTCTCAAGGGTAAAGTCAACATCACCACTGGTATTAACTGCAAATTTATGACTAAACAGCACTGGTGTACCGGGTTCTACTTCAGTGAAGTTATCAGACTCAAGTGTTGGTGTTGTCACTTTACCAAAATCAAGGTCGATTAAGAAATCCCCCGCATTTGGCGTCACTAACATCTTGCTATCCGTTAATGCGCTATTGCTGACTTGTGTTAGCCCGGTTGGATATGACTCACTAATATCAATCCATTTAGATTGGCTAATCACTTGTACAAGAATTGGCTCACCGGCAAGACTCACTGGTAACACTAGGGTATAACTGCCATCAGCAGACGTGACATCCGCAGTAATCTCTTGCCCAGTGACAAAGCCAGTAATCCCCGTTCCTTGGTAAATCGCTTCCACCATAAAGTTGGCGATACCTAATTCACTTCCGTCCCGCAGACCATTGTGGGCAATACCGCTTGCAGTACCGTTATCTTCAAATACATGACCATTCAGTACAATCTTGTTGAGTAAATTAAACTGATAATCTTCAACTTCACCGTCATTGGCTGCCCCATTTGGTGTATTACAAGCGCCTGTCGAGCTACATAATCTAAAGCGAGCAATAGTATTACCGTTGTAACCATTGGTTAAACCGGCATCTAATAGTAATGGCACATTAGTGTTAGTTGCCGTAATAATCAGGTCATCAACGACTGTTTCACCACTATCGGCAAAGTCACCATCACCATTTAAGTCAACGAAGATACTGAGATAACCGTCAGCACTTGGCACTTCTACGGCAATATTAGTTGTGGTCGATACAGTGATAGATGCAGGCATGTTTACACCATCCTCATCATCTATACCGGTTTCGTCATCGCCTAAGGCATCAAGTGTATGATGCTCTGCAATATCAGCATCCCAAGTCGCGCCAAGACGTAAATCAGCAACGCCATCAATTGCTATATCTACATAACCATGACTCACTGTGCCATAACTTGAATCAGCATCACCGCGGTCAATGGTGACTAAACACCCCGCACCATCATTCTTAACGAAACTACTATCCGAGCCTTCACCAAGATAATCAACACTACCAGTCACCATATTGACTCGATACATAGCGACTTTACCAATTAAGTCATGCACGCCATTAGCATTGGTATCATGATCTCCGCCATTATTAAGAATGTAATAATTAACACCATCATCGGTAATTGATGCACCTCCCCCCATTGTTGGTTTGAGACGCGTACCATAATCTAAATCAATACTCGTGACCGTGTTGGTTGCAATATCATAATCAAATAACTTAGGCGTTCCGGCGTTACGGTCACCCGTTAAATCAACCGCATAAATATGACCATTAAGCTGAGATACTGCCCAATCAGCACCAAATGCGGTGGCATTATTAGGCGTATCAATTAACTCGGCAGGCAAAGCTTTCACGCTAAAGCTTCTATCGGCTAAATCAATAATAATCGCCTTATCCCATTGAGTTCGCGCAATATAGTAGTAACTTCCATCTTGCGATAAGGTACCGATATTAGGTGCGCCAAAGCCTGACGATAAGTCAAAAACATCTCCTTCCACAAAGGTTTTACTACTGCCACCATCAATCTTATTAATGATATAAGGTGCACCACTGTCCGCTGTTATTTCGCCCAATGAGATAAAGCTAGAACCGGTTTTATCGGTAATGATGATTTCAATATTGTCACTCGCATTGCGATAAGTTGAATAAACAATACCGGTTTGACGACTAAAGGCTAACGCATTGAGATTGCTATAGACTAAACCAGTTTGAATATTAGCCATCGTAAATGGTGATACATTTGGATTTAGGCTGACATAGTCAAAATTAACGCCATCAATAGATTTGGTTTGTAAGAAAGCGTCACAAGTCGCGTCGAGATTAAGATCTGACAAGAGCACTTGATAATCTTCAACTTCACCACCACTCTCTGTTATCCCGGTTGGCGAATCACAACTCATATCAGGACAAACACGAACACGTAAATAGCTGAATCCATTCACCGTCGCAGTTGGTGCAGGAATCGTGTAATTATTATTACCAATAGTGGCACTGCTATCTGAGATAATTTGCTCATCAGCATCTAACCAATCACCATCTCGATTCCAATCTATCCACGCATACACATGAATTGCAGCTAAAGTCGCATCAGGATCTTTACCGACATTAACCACTATCGATTCACCGCCGCCGGTACCAATGACACTCGGTACCGTCACGCCATCTTCATCATCACTGGTATCGTTATCATCAGCTAAGGCACTTGCATCTTGAAGCCTACCGTAATCACGATCCCACAGTGTACCAAGGAAAATATCAGCTTCACCGTCTTCATCCACATCTAAAATGCGGTGTCCTGCGCCATTATCACTAGCAAGCGTTTGATAATTGCCTTGCCCCGTTCCAGCGCCAGTATCTGGTGCATCGCCTAAATCATGTGGATAAACATAAAGCGGCGCCTCACCTAAGGTTGCAAATAATAAACGCACACTATGAGTCGAAGGCTCATTAATAACACCTAATGACCATTGCACGCCCATACCATTATCAACACCGACGTTCTCATCTAAAGTGTTATCTAAATTAAAATCACCGCCATTAAGATTATTCGCTCCCAGCATAGCGCCATAGCTACCTGAATAATAATATTCCCACGGAGTATCTAATTTAACGTAACCCATAAACTGCTCATCAACACCATAGTTTTTCACTACACCAACTAAATCATAAGGCGGAGTGGTGCCTGTAGGTTTATAAGTTGCTGGGTTGTATGGCACACTAAAGGCACCACCGGCATCACCACCATTAAGGAAAGTATCAAAACCTTGGGCTAATGAGATTGGTTTAGTATTACTGCCCTCGGCAGACTCTAAACAATATTCTTGGTCAAAGAACAGATCATCATTAACGTAAGTCACCTTAGTCACGACCTTAATATCATCACCATCATAAATATTGTTATTGTCTTTATCCCAATAACGAGAACCCCATATCGTATATGGATCGCCCTCGATACCTGTACCGGTTACCGCTGACATTAATACATCTTTAAAACTATTGGCGCCACAAGTTGCATTTTGGCTACTGGTGCTCTTATCACTATCGTGTAACACCATATACGGTGAAGTACCACCACAACCATATGTACTATTGTTAGTCCACTCAAAAGATTGTCTACTACCCTCTTTTGCAACACCATTACCACCATAACCAATATGATCAATCGTCAATGGTGAGCCATTAATTTGCACTGATTGCAACGGTGTATAACTCGTTGCACCATCAAGTCCAGTAATATCACAGCGCGGAATATCAATCTTAAATTGATGGTCTTCAATTTCACCATTACTGGCATCAAGGTTAACATCGGTTTGCAGTAGTACATCGGTAGTAATACGCAAACGTAAGATGGTATTGCCAAGTGCTGGTAAATCATAACCAGTAAAGGCTAAAGTCACCGTACCATCGGCACTATCCGAGGTATCATCACAAGCGTCGCTGATAAATTCACCGCTATCGGTAAAATCACCGTCTAAATTAAAGTCAACCCAACCATAGACAGTTGCCCCTAAATCGCTGCTGCCATCGTGATCATTACAGGCCATGGTAAAGCTTAAATCACCCGAACTACGTAGATAGGTATAATCTAGAATATCAACCGCATCTTCATCATCGGTTGTACCGGTATCATCATCATCGGTGGCATTGCCGTTATCATCCGTACCATCGGAGAAACCATCACTGTCTTCATCCCCCAGCTCAGTACCGAGACTGATATAACCATTACCAAGCTTATGACGAGGACCATTATTAACAAAAGTGGTTTGGTAACCTTTGGCTTCAGGCGCATCACCATAATCATATAACACCACGAGTTCGACGCGATGATCTTCCACTTCACCATCATCGGCTAATCCATGTGGCGTATCACAGCTGGTGCTATCACTACATATTCGAACTCTTAAATAACTGCCGCCTTCAACCACATCATTTGGCACCACAAAGTCAATAGACTTACTGGTGTTATTATCAGTACTGGTGAGTGTAATAATATTTGCCGCCTCAGTAGCGGTCTCAAAAATACCATCTCGGTTAAAGTCTAACCATGCATAAACCTTGGCATCAACATCGGTATTAACTAATACAGGTAAAGAGACTGTCTTGGTTGGTTGAGCGCTAATTTGCGCAGGAATGGTGACACTATCTTCATCATCATTTCCGGCTAAATCATCATCAGTGGCTTCGCCATTATTATCGATACCATCAACAAAACCATTGGCTTCGGCATCTGTTGCATTAGTACCTAAATAAACAGTGCTACTAATACTGTGCATTGGCCCTACACCTTCACCATTGGCATCGACTCTATCTGTACCATAGGTTTCTGGCGCATCACCTAAGTCAAACACGCCCATGACTAATTGGAAATCCTCAACCTCACCATCACTGGCAGCGCATGCCAATCACTCAAGCTGAGTGGATCCGTTGTGATACGTACCCTTGCATAGGCAACACCTGAGGTTAAGCCACTTAAGCCGGTCCACGTAAACTCAAACTGGCCTTCATCAGTACCATTTGGCACCGTAGTTAACAGACCTTCAGAAGCTTCAAATACATTATCTAAGTTGAAATCAATCCATATGGCTAAGTTCGCACTACTACCGCTATTGTTATTAGCCTCAACCGTCAAGTTATAACTACTACTCGTGATATTAATGGGTGCGATGGCATTAATACTGTCCTCATCATCTGGACTGGCATTATTATCATCGGTTAAGGCTAATGGATCTGGCACCGCATCGGTTTCACTGTCAGCATAAACATCACCTAAATAGAGATCGGTTGTGACTGGATGGTAAGCACCACCACTGCCAAATAGTGTCATAAAGCTATCAGGATCATCACCAAAGTCAGGGCTACCCACAGTAACACGGTAATCTTCGACTTCACCGTTACTTGCACCACCAAATGAACGTGGGTCTTCATCTGTGCCTGTTGCGCTATCACTCAATAAATCTGTGGTTAAGCGAGCTCTGATATAATACTGATTACCATCAGTTAAGCTTGGTAAACTTGACCAAGTGATCACTTGTGGCTGCTGATTATTACCATTGCTGATAGTGATCACCGAACCATCTAAGGCTTCATCTTTATCAAATCGGCCATTATTGTCCCAATCAATCCAAGCATATAGATATGCATCACTGCCGGTATTATTGGTCACTACCGTAGTCATACTATAACTACTGCTACCAGACACTAATGGCGCAATCAGTAAGCCATCTTCATCATCAACAATGGCGTTCATATCATCGCCTTTGGCACTGATGTTTTGATCGGCATCGGCTTCACTATCAGCCGCATTAATCCCTAAATAGAGATTACTATCAAGAGTATGGAATGGGCCACTATCGCTGGCATCAACATTATAAAGGGTACGATAATTACCATTAGCCACGCCAACGCTGGTATCGGGTGCATCACCAAAATCAATACTTGGGGCAGTTAATGTAAAGGCGTGATCCTCAATTTCACCGCTGCCTGCAAACCCTACAGGAGTATTACACTCATTTTCACCTTCACAGACCCTAATACGTAGATAACTTGTACCAGTACTGCCAAGATAAGGGATCGCAGTTGGCAACACATTAGCCCCAATCGCAACCGCTTGGTCATTGATAATATGCTCACTGGCGGTGCTAAATTGATCGTCTAAATCTGCATCTACCCACACATTTAGATAACCCGCGGTGCCAGCAATCACATAATCAATATCAGTACTGTTACCAGCAACCATACTCGCTGGCACAATAATATCCTCATCATCGACGGTACCATTAGTATCATCACCATCTGCGGCAGTATTGGGCTGACCATCGGTTTCACTATCACGCTCGATACCCAAAATCATATTACTGACATAACCTGCACTACCGGTTAATACGTGACGCGCACCATCACTGGCTTCTAAGGTACTATAGCTATCTGGCGCATCACCATAATCATAACTACAAGCTACCCCTGCCACGCCTAAACGCTCAACGGTTATATCCGTGACGTTATAGTCATTATTGCTAGTGGTTTCATGGTGCATCACTAGCTTCAAGGTCATATTGGCGCTGGTTGCGGTACCTTGTACAAAGACTTGCTGCGGGACAGTGTGTGAGCCTGTCATCGTTGGTGAAGTCACTATGCCTAATGATTGATCATCTAAGAACACTTCAAAGTAATCATTTACCGCAGGGCTTAATTGTCCGACCCAAACATTAACTTTAACGGTTTCACCCGGTTGAGTTGGAATCACACGACTTAAACTCACATCCCAAGCGCTGTTAGAGATAACATAGAAACCATAATTAACAGAAGAAGCAGCAACATAAGGATCGGTACTGGTTAAGCCCTCAATAACCCAGCCATCATTATTAAAGTTTCTAAAATCATGCTCAAAGAAGGTCTCATTAGTACAACCACTGCTTGGTGTTGGCGTTCCAGCCACGGTAATTTTATGATCCTCTACCTCACCGTTAGAAGCATAACCACCAGGTGTTGTCGCATCAATAGCATCAGCACTTGGCATTAATCTGACGCGAACAAAGTAATCCCCTGCAGTGACTGAGATGCCCGTCCAAGTTAAACTGACATATTTAAGAACACCGCTATGTGGTAAGCCATCTTGAATTTGCGCTTCATCGGCATCAAATGTGCCATTACGATCCCAATCTATCCAAGCCACCACTTTGGCATTACTGCCTGCCACATTATATGCACGAGCTTGCAAGGTATATTCAGTTTCTCCCACATAAAGCGGCGGCAACTGCAATCCTTGTTCGTCATCATTAACTGATAAATTATCGGCATCAGCATTACTGCTACCGACAGCATCTTCAATATCAACGTCATTACTACCCAAGTACATTTGCGTACTCTTAGTATGATATGGACCACCATCATGATACGCAGTCAGGTAACTATCCGGTGCATCACCACCGTCAGACACTCCTGCTGCAACCACAGTAATGCGGTAATCTTCGACCTCACCATCACTCGCTTCACCCAATTCATCGGCGGTCGTTAATGGGTCGGTTGAAATTCTAAAACGCAGATAGTAATTAGTATTGGCAGCCAAGTTACCGGCTAAATTAAAGCTCAACGGCACAGTTACATTGTTACTGCCATCAGCGACAGTCGCCGTAACACCTTCAGAGGCTTCAAAAATACCATTGCGGTTATAGTCAAACCACGCCACCAAATTAGCCACACTGCCAGCGTTATTAGTGACTAACACCTTGACATCATAACTATTTACACCTGAGAACGCAGCGGTTAATAGTACGCCATCATCGACATCGCCATCGGCAGTTATATTGGCATAAGCATCAGTTTCAACCGTAGGTGTGGTACCTAAATAAACATCACTACCAGCCACATGGCGCGGCCCATTAAATTGATAAGCGGTACTGTAATTATTGGCAGTTTGTGCAGAGCTAGTATCCGGTGCATCACCAAAATCTAGCTCTTCGGTAGGACATAAAGTATTAACATTAGCGCTATTACTGACCCAACTGTTTCGAGCATTAAAGTTAGCGCTATTTTCATAATACTCATAAATATACTGTCCAAGTTGATCATCATTAGTTTGATTTAGCGCAGCATAGAAGGTCTCTGTCGTTTCGCCAGTACCATACCAGAAACCCTGTTGTCCCATTGGATAACCATATTGAGTGGTTGCACTTGGATCCCATGGGATTAACCAATTGACCGCGTTAATATCGTTACATGAACCAGCTACAGTCGGTAAGGTATAAAGCACACTGCGATGATCGATACCGATTAGCGATGATAGTGAACCAGTGGTTTGTATCGTCGCTTGCTGCGCAAGCGCCCCCGCAGCTGCTGATGGGTGGAAACGAGGTAAATTAGCCCCACCATTCCACGCTGAAGGTCCATTAGCCGTTGCACTTGTATACCCTAGTTGCTGCGCATAATAAGCATTAACAAATTCACTACCATCACTGGTACGATGCCCCTCAAAGTTGGTCATCAGTACACCACCATTACGGTAGTAATCTAGTAAGGTTCGGATATCAGCAGCAGATTCTACAAGCGTTTCCGCGCCGGTATAACCAGCCTCATGGTCAACCATCTGATAATCATATAAATCATCTAATACCAGATCGGTCGCAGTGGTCATTGTTTGCTGATCGTAGGTCACGTAACCGACACCATAATGAGCTTCCATGACACTGACAATACTGGCTGGATTATCAGCATATCCGCCACCTCGAGTAATATGTAAGAAGTGGAACGTCACTTTATGCTGATGATCTTCTATCTCACCGTTACTTGCTTCACCTTGACTGCGCTCATCCACATCCGTAGTTACAGGATTATCTGCTTGGGTAGTATCTAAATCATCTGTGGTTAAACGTAAGCGAATATAACTATCACCAACATCACCACCGGTACCACCAGACAAATTAGTCCAATTAAGCGTCACATTACCATTAGTGCTATCAGGTACTACAACCGAGGTCATCTCATCGGCTTGGAATTTGCCATCAACATCATGATCCACCCAAGCATATAAGGTGGCATCAGTGCCGATGGTATTGGTGACGGCAACATCAATGCTCCAGTTACGCATTGAAGGAGATAGCACAGGTAAGCTTAGGCTATCTTCATCGTCACTATTTAATAAGTCATCACTATCAGCAGCTAATGATGGTACCGCATCAGCATCAGTATCAGGTGATGTCGAACCAATCTGTAAGCCACTGACAATAATGTGTTTTGCACCATTACTTGCATTGACGGTAGCAAAGCTATCTGGGGCATCACCAAAGTCATAATTACTTGTTCCTGAAACCTCAATTAGGTGGTCCTCAACCTCACCATCACCGCCATAACCCACAAAACCTGTTGCTGTTAATGGAATATCACCATGTCTTATCCGTATTGGATAGTAGCCTGCAGCCAGTGCAGAGAAGCCGCTCCAAGTTAAGGTTGCACTGGTATCCTCATGGGTCACTGTTGTATTAAAGTATTCATCAGCCTCAAAACTGCCATCGAGATCCCAATCCACCCAAGCATTCAAGTAGGTATAAACGCCGGTGTTATTATTAACCGTAATCACAGTGCTATAACTGGTATCACCTATGCTTGCAGCCACAATATTGGCATCTTCATCATCAGGAGTTGAACCACTGCTATCATCACCATCGGCAATGGCTGATGCCAAACTTGTGGTATCGGCATCAGCACTTACTGCACCAATCACAATTTGACCAGCATCTAATGTATGCCAAGGCCCGCCTAGTGTGTCAGGGGTTTGATAAGTTTCAGATAAGTCACCTTTATCAGCGCTATTGGTCACCATAATCCAGTGATCTTCCACTTCACCAGAGCTAGCTGCACCATAACTGCGCGGATCTTCATTGGTGCTAGTCGCACTGTCAGCTAATAAATCATGACTAATACGCACTCGCATATAAATATCAGAGTTGACAGTACGCCCTAGCATATTGGTCCATTGCAGCGCGATTGCACTATCCATGAGACCTGATGCCAGCACCATGCACCGCCACTATTGCTATCACCATTAGAGATAAATTCATCACGGTCAAATCGACCATTACGGTCAAAATCTATCCATGCATAAATATAAGCGCCATTACTGCCGCTATTGGTTACAGTTGCAGTCGCATTAAACTCAGTTTGAGTGGTTGATAACGGCCCGAAACTGATACCATTCTCATCATCCGCGGTATCGTTATCATCACCTAATGCAAATATATTTGGCGACACGGCGTCAGTTTCAGCATCTGTTGCGGTTGCGCCCATAAATAGCGTGCTAGAAGTAATATGACGGGCACCGTTATCATTAAAGTTAGTACGATAATTATTGATGGCGACGCCTACACCTGTATCAGGCGCATCACCGTAATCGACTGCACCAACTAACAATAGATAATCTTCGACCTCACCATTACTGGCAACGCCGTGCCAATCGTTAGCCGTTAAACTGTCTTTTGATAAACGTAATCTTAATGCCATCGCCCCTTGAGTCAGCCCTGATAGGCCATTCCAAGTAAGCGTAACTGACTTATCGGCACTGTTATATGGAATATTATCACTGCTAAATGTACTGGCACCGAGACCATCGTAATCAATTAAATCAACCACTTCATCAGCACTAAAACTACCATCTTGATTGCTATCTAACCAAGCCACTAGCGTTGCAGCCTGGCCTGATGTGGTCGAATTTCGTAAATTAATGGTCACAGTATAATCTGCGGCACTGGTATTAATAATTGGCAATATTGCTGGTAATGCATTCTCATCATCACCAGTAGCATCATCGCCTGTTGCATCACCTGACACCTGACCATCGACTTCAGCATCTATGTTATTTGTGCCTAAATAGAGGGTTGTTTTGTTTAATAATCCATGTGCTGGGCCTTGTGAAGCAGTTAAAGTCTGATAACTATCAGGTGCGTCACCAAAGTCATGATCACCAATATAAAGACTGTGATCTTCCACCTCACCATCACTGGCGCCACCAATTGAACGCGTATCCTCTAATGTGGCATTAGTCTGGCTATTAATTAATGGATCAGTTGTTAAACGGAAACGGGCCACAGTTTGCCCTGCCGATACCGAGCTAAAGGCCGGCCACGTTAAGGTGACAAATTGATCGCCAGAGTTCGCACTAATGATTTGTGTTGCCACTTCATCTTCATCGAAATGACCATTACGATCACTATCAACCCAACCATAAAGCGTTGCATCAGACGAGGTATTATTAGTTACTCGCACCTTAGCCAAATAACTGATCGGTAACGGTGAGTTATCTAATGCAGAAAGCTGAACGCCCTCTTCATCATCACCATTGGCATCAATATCATCACCATTAGCATTACCTGCACCAGTTGAGTTATAGCTATCAACTTCAATATCAGGCTGCGCAGCACCAATAAACAGATCGCTTGATAATCCATGATATGGACCACCATCACTCAGTGTGGTGCGATAATTACTGGTCGAATTAGCATTCGCAGCATTATCAGCGGCATCACCAAAGTCATAGCCACCAACAAACACCATATAATCTTCAACTTCACCGGTAATCGCCATTCCCGCCCAATCATTAGCAGTTAATGCTTGATTAGCAATACGAATACGCAGCGCCATCGCCCCTTGAGTTAGCCCGGTTAGGCCATTCCAAGTGAGTGTCTTTGCTGTTGCATCGGTAGTAAAATTACTATTATTGGGCACGTTATTGCTGGCAAAAGCGGCACCATCAATGAGGTCAACCACTTCGTCACTACTGAATTGGCCATCTTGGTTTTTATCTAACCAAGCCACTAAGGTTGCATCGCTACCCGTACTATTACGGAATTTGAGATCAACGCTATAGCTGGTAATCGCTGTTGACGTTAATGCCAGCGGTTGATTAACACCCTGCTCATCGTCACTGCCAGTATTATCATCGCCACTGGCATCGGCTGTCGGCATACCATCGGTATCACCTTCATTGACATAAGTATTGCCCAGATAAAGCGTGGTATATTTGCCCTGACCATGGAATGGGCCATTGTTACTGGTTAAGGTTTGATAACTGTCAGGTGCATCACCTAAATCTTGGTTACCAATATATAGAGTATGATCTTCCACCTCACCGTCGCTGGCACCGCCAAACGAACGGCTATCTTCTAGTGTTTGATTCGTTTGCGCATTAGTTAATGCATCCGTGGTGAGACGGAAACGAGCGACGGTATCACCAGCAGAAATACTGGTGAAGCTGGTCCAAGTCAGCTCAATTTGTTGAGCAGTAGTGCCCGCTGCAACCGTCACGGTTGCGGCTTCATCGCCATCAAAACGACCATTACGATCCCAATCAATCCAACCATATAAAGTCGCATTATTGGTGCCGCTGTTGGTGACATTCACTTTAACCGTATAACTGCTTGGTACAGGACTATTATCGAGTGGCGCCAGTGTGACACCATCTTCATCATCACCATTGGCATCATCGTCATCACCGTTTGCAGCGGCTGCGCCAGTAGAGTTATAACTATCAGCTTCTGCATCTGGCGTAGCTGCGCCCATAAATAAGCTGCTTGATAAGCCATGATATGGGCCATTGTCGCTTAAGGTAGTTCTATGATTACTGGTTGAATTGGCATTAGCCGCATTATCCGCAGCATCACCGAAGTCAAACTCTCCGACATAGACCATATAATCTTCGACTTCACCGGTAATAGCGGCGCCCGCCCAATCATTAGCCGTTAATGGCTGATTAGCAATACGTACCCTTAATGCCATATTGCCTTGCGCTAACCCTGAGAGATTATTCCAAACAAAGGCTTTAGCAGAGGTGTCTGTGGTAAAGTTAGCGCCATTAGCAACATTGTTAACAACAAAGGCACTGCCATCAATCAGATCAACCACCTCATCAGCGCTAAACTTACCGTTTTGGTTTTTATCTAACCAAGCAATAACGGTTGCATCACGACCTGTACCATTACGGAATTTAACATTGACACTATAACTACTCGCCGCAGTACTTAATAAGCTAAGCGGCTGATTAATACCCTGCTCATCATCACTACCGGTATTATCATCGCCACTTGCATCGGCTGTTGGCATACCATCAGTATCATTTTCATTGACATAGGTATTACCTAGATAAAGCGTGGTGTACTTACCTTGACCATGGAATGGACCGTTGTTATTGATCAAGGTTTGATAACTATCTGGCGCATCACCTAAATCTTGATTACCAATATAAATGGAGTGGTCTTCCACTTCACCATCACTGGCACCACCAATTGAGCGAGTATCTTCCGCTGCCATATTGGTTTGACTATTGGTTAATGCATCTGTAGTTAAACGGAAACGCGCGACCGTTTCACCGGCAGTAATGCCAGTAAAGCTGGTCCAGGTTAATTCAACCAGCTGACCATGAGTGCCAGCATTAACGGTATAGGTGGTTGCTTCATCACCATCAAAGTGACCATTACGATCCCAATCAATCCAACCATACAAGGTTGCAGCAGTGCTACCCGTATTGGTGACATTCACTTTAACGCTATAACTGCTTGGTACTGGACTGTTATCTAATGGTGCTAGCGTAACCGCATCTTCATCATCACCATTAATATCTAAATCATCACCATCAGCTTTCGCCGCGCCAGTTGAATTATAACTATCGGCTTCAACATCTGGTGCTGCCGCGCCCATAAATAAGCTGGTTGATAAACCATGGTATGGGCCACTATCAGTCAATCTAGTATGGTAATTACTGGTTGAATTAGCGCCTGCGGAAGCATCTGCCGCATCACCAAAGTCAAAGCTACCGACATACACCATATAATCTTCAACTTCACCGCCACTGGCCTCACCTGCCCAATCATTAATGGTTAATGAACTATTCGCAACACGGATCCTTAACGCCATATTGCCCTGACTTAAGCCGCTAATCGCGTTCCAAGTTAAGGTCACTTTATTACTCAAGTTATTGCTACTGGTCGGCAAGTTATTACTGGCAAAATCAGCATCGCTAAACGGTGTCCCAGTCGCGCTAACATTGAGTTTATCTACGGCTTCATCCGCACTAAACTGACCATCTTGATTTAAGTCTAACCATGCGATTAATGTAGCAGGACTGCCTGAATAGTTATAAACCGCGACATCAACACTATAACTACTCGCACCACTGGCAATTAATGGTAAAGGCTGTACCACACCATTTTCATCATCGCCGATACTGTCATCGCCACTGGCATCCGCATTGGCAAGTACCACATCGTCATCATCAATATTGTTAGCACCTAAATAAAGGTTACTGACATAATAATGCACCGCACCATTACTGGTTGGTAAGGTCTGATAACTGTCAGGGGCATCACCAAAATCACTATTTCTAGCAGTTAATAGATAATCTTCTACTTCACCATCAGCAGCGGCGCCTAATGAACGTTCATCCACTGTCGTCGTGGCGCTGTTATCGGTGAGTAATTGGCTGGTTAAACGTAAACGTACGCCGTAGATTGAGTTATTTGAGGTGGCGGTATCATTATTCCAACTCAATAGGTAGGTATCACTGCCCGTCGATGCTGGCAGTAACATCACGCCATCAGTGATAGTCATGTTACTACCCAAACTGCTTTGCGCACTTTGAATTAGCTCATCGCTCTCGAAACTACCATCACGATCCCAATCAATCCATGCATAGAGATAAGCATCACTGCCTGAGGCATTATTAAGCGTTAACTTCGCTTGATAACCCACATTTGCAGCCAGTACAGGTAATGCCGAGGCAATAAAGCCCTCTTCATCATCCGGAATACTGCCGTTATCATCATCAAATAATGCATCGCTTGATTGCGTAGTGTCACCATCGACATCTGGCGCAACATCACCAATATAAAGTGTCGTTAACGCTGCCACATTATGATATGGGCCTAAGTGGGCTAAATTAGTACGGTAATTACTGGCTGAAGTGCTATTGGCGGTATCAGGTAAATCACCTAAATCGGCACCACCAATTTGAACTAAATAATCCTCAACCTCACCGTTTGACGCCAAACCACCGCTATCAACAGCGGTTAATGGATCTGTGGTTAAACGGAAGCGAATATAACTACTACCGACACTTAAATAGCGTAATTGGTTAGCATCAAACTCATAGATATAGCTACCATTTTGACCTGTTGTTATGGTATCAACTCGACCTTCAATCTCATCAAACTACCGTTACGGTTTGCATCAATCCAACCGGCCAGATAAGCATCACTACCAGTGGTATTACGCACATTCAGGTCAATCTGATAACTTTGACCACCCACAGGAACTGATAATAATGGCTGTGCAGCGCCATTTTCATCATCGCCAACATCATCATCACCTAATGCATCTGCTGAGGCTGGAACCGTGGTATCGCCATCAATATTACTGCTACCCAGATAAAGGTTGGCCGCATTTGAGATAATATGATGTGGGCCATTATTAAGTGGATCGACCCCATATTGCACTGGTGCATCACCTAAATCTTGCAGGCCGAAGAAAATCGCATAATCTTCAACTTCACCCAAGCCATCACCGCCTAACGATGAAATTTGACTGATATCTGCCACAAATCTATCTGTGATACGTAAACGGATAAATGAGGTGGTGTTGTTGCTAACCGCAGGAACGGCATCCCATTCAATTTCCACCGGAATATTACTGACACCCGTTGGCACAATCGCTAACTGGCCTTCACTGTCTTCAAACTTACCATTACGGTTAAAGTCAATCCATGCCGCAACCGTGGCATTAGCACCGGTATTATTGGTGGCTGGGATGGAGATCTTATAACTGCTAATACCATTAAATAATGGCGGCAGAATAATCGGCCCTTCATCATCAATATTATCTAAATTATCAGCAGTTGCGGTTGCATCATGTAAAGTTCCATCATCAACATCCGCCGCTTTATAACCTAAGTATAAATCTGATGTTAATAGCTGATACGCACCGAAATGGATAAATTGGGTCTGATAGTTATTCGCGGCCGTTGCACTAGTGGCATCAGGTGCATCACCAAAATCTGGGTCACCCACTAACACAAAGTGATCTTCAACCTCACCATTTAAGGCATAACCACCAAAATCAGCTGCCATCAAGGTATCATTGGTTATACGTAAACGCAGTGCCATTTTACCTGTAACTTGGCCACTAATACTGCCCCAAGTTAACTGCGTCGTTGGTGAAGTTTGAGTCGAGCTATTTGTACCGTTAGTAAAACCAGTAAGCTCAGCAAACTCACCACTGTCGTCAAAATCACCATCTTGGTTAATATCGAGCCAACCGTATAAATTAGCGCTGCTGCCTGAACCATTGTATAGCGGTACCCCAACCGTATAATTTGTGGCAGCTAAAGTTAAAATAGGCAATGGTGCTAAATCATCGGCATTTTCATCATCATTATTGGCAAGATCATCGCCGTTTGCAGTGTCAGTTGGTACGCCATCAGTATCGTTATCAATATTATTACTGCGAATATATAAATTGGTGGTGACGAGTGCATGGTATGGACCACCATCAAGTGCTTTAGTCTTAAACGAATCAGGTAAATCACCTAAGTCATAATTGCCCACACGTAAATAATGATCTTCCACTTCACCATCAATGGCTTCACCATATGAACGTGGATCTTCAACTGCTCCAGTCACCGTATCGGTTAATAATTCGGTGGTTAAACGCACTCGAATATAGATATCTGTATTGTTTACCAATCCACTTGGAGTACTGGTCCACACTAACTCTTGCGCATCAGCCATGGCGCTAGAGCTCACCTCAAATGCTCCACCAGTCGCACTACCATTGCTAAAGAACTCATCGCGATCAAAGCGGCCATTACGATCTGAATCTATCCATGCATATAAATAAGCAGGATTACCGGTATTATTGAATGTGGTGGTTTTAATGCGATAACTCGTTGAGGTTGCCGATAATGGCGCTAATACCACACCATCTTCATCATTATTATTACTGTTATCATCACCACTTGCTTTAGCCACAACACTGGTATCTTGCGCGTTATCATCTCTATCAGTAAGCAATGTGCCTAAATAGAGGTCATCACGCACTCTATGACGCGGACCATCGCCATTAATTAAAGTACGATAATTATTGCCGGCCACACTCACTGTCGTATCTGGCGCGTCGCCAAAATCAAATGGAATAAGACGGTAATCTTCTACCTCACCATTACTGGCATCATCATTGGCTTGAGTATTACCCATCGTATCTGTAGTAATACGAATACGCGCATAGAGCATTTCATATTGTGAACTGCTAAAACCGCTAAATTGCAATGTACCACTACCATCGGCAGTATTACTGGTATCGTTACAAGCGGTACTGCTAAATTCACCACTATCAGTAAAGTCACCATCATTATTAAAATCAATCCAACCATAAACATTGGCACCTAAATCTGTACTGCCATCATGGTCATTACAGATAACCGCCAAGCTATAACCTGTATCTGTTGCAACTAATTCAGCGCCATCAAGACCGTCTTCATCATCTCCGATGCCCTTAGTATCATCATCGGTTGCATCACCATTAGTATCAGTGCCATCACCAAAACCATCACTGTCTTCATCTGCAATAGTATTACCAAGGTAGATATTGGCATTACCTAATCTATGACGAGGGCCATTATTATCAAATAAAGTTTGGTAACCTGCCGTTTGTGGTAAATCACCGTAGTCATACAAGACATTTAATTCAATTCGGTAATCTTCCACCTCACCATCGGTTGCTGCGCCATGCGGCGTACTACAGACGGTAGCGGTACTACAAATACGTACCCTGACATAAGTGCCACCCTCTAATACAAAGTTAGGTACGGTGAAATCGAGCGACTGAGTGGAACCATTTTCAGCACTGGTAATGGCAACTGGAGTAGCGGCTTCTAATGTAGTATCGAAACTGCCATCTCGATTAAAGTCTAACCACGCATACACAGTAGCATCAACATCGGTATTGACCTTAACTGGCAATGACACATTGGTGGTCGGCTGTGCCAGTAACAATGCAGGAATCGTGACGCCATCTTCATCATCATCACCCGCTAAATCATCATCACGAGCATCACCATTATTATCAATACCATCAACAAAACCATCAGCTTCATCATCTGGAGCGACATCACCTAAGAAAATTGTCGTTCCTGCGGTATGACTTGCACCAACACCTTCGCCATTAGCATTAATTCTATCAGTACCATAAGTATCAGGTGCATCACCTAAATCAAACAGGCCGATGACTAAACGATGATCTTCTACTTCACCATCACTGGCTTCTCCACCCCAATCACTTGCAGTGAGACTATCGCTACTAATACGCAGACGGACATAAGCCACCCCTGGGGTTAAGCCAGATAATCCATTCCAAGTTAGCGTAAATTGACCTTGATTAACTCCTGCACTGACATCGACATACTGGGCTTCTGATGTCTCAAAATTGCCATCTAAATTAAAATCAATCCATGCCCACAATGTTGCGGCATTAACAGTCAAATTAGTGGCTTCGACGGTCAATTGATAACTTGTTGAATTAACATCAATTGGCACCGCAATATTAAGTGCATCTTCATCATCAGGGCTGGCATTAGTATCGTCGCTATTGGCCAGCTCACTTGGCACGATAACCGCATCACTGTCTGGTATTTGGTCACCTAAATACAAATTACTGCCTAGTAGATGGTAAGCACCGCCACTGCTTGGTAAGGTGAAGAACGTATCTGGCGCGTCACCAAAATCAACATTACTCAATACGGGGACTAAATAATCTTCAACCTCACCATTATCAGCGCCGCCAAATTGAGTGTCACAGCTGGTGGTGTCATCACAAATTCTAAAGCGGGCATAAAAACTGTCACTCTCATTTACTGTTGTCGTGATTGGCCATGTTAATACCACTTCTTGATCTGTCGTCCCATTAGCCACCGCGATGGTTTGTCTCTCCGACAGCTCAAAATCACCATTTTGATTCCAATCAAACCAAGCATATAAATTGGCTGAATTACCACTATTATTGGTGACGGTAATCGTGGCGCTATGTACGGTTGCCCCCGGTAATAACGGTAAATTAACTACACCATCATCAGCATCACCATTGGCCGCTAATGTCGCATATGCATCACTTTCTACCGTTGGCGCAGTGCCCATATAAATATCACTGCCGCCAGTATGGCGTGGGCCATTGAATTGATAAGCCGTGCTGTAATCTTGCAACGCTTGTGCTGCACTGGTATCAGGGGCATCACCAAAATCTAAATCTGTGGTCGGACAGGTGGTGTTAACATTGGCACTGTCATTGAGCCAATCATTACGATTATTAAAGGCCGCCGCGTCGGTATAGTAAGCGTGAACGTAATCAGCTAACTCTTGATAAACGGCAGTATTAGCTGTCCAATAATTTGGCGTGAAATAGAACTGACGCTCACCGGTACCGACATATGGACCAACATGGGTTTTAGGGAATTGATAACCGCCAGTTGAGGTTGGTGCATAAGGGATTAACCATACCGCTGCATCAACATCTGAACATGATGCTGCCACATTTGGTAGTGTATACAGCACACTGCGATGATCAATCCCTTTAACTGTCGATAATGTACCCGTTGTTGTTACTGTAACCTGCTCTGCTAATGCCCCTGCCGAGGTTGATGGATGGAACCTTGGCAGCGTTGATGGACCACTGTAACCCGCAAATGCGGTGGCACTGGCGCCAGAATAGCCATATTTTGCAAAATATAAGCATTAATTCGTTCACTTGAGTCAGTAAAAATACCGCCCTCAACCGTTGTAAGTAATACACCACCTTGATCGCGATAAGCATTAAGGCATCAATCTCTGCAGTACTGTCATTATTCGAATTATTGGTATTATCATGCTGGTATAGCACCATCTGATAATCAGTTAAGGTAAAGTCAGTGGCAATATTCTGAGTCGGCACTAAGGTGTCATAAGTGACATAACCAACCCCATAGTTATTTTCAAATACTGCAATCGTATTGTAACTACCGCCACCGCTAATCCGGTAATTAATTGCACCAGCAGACTGTTGAATTAACAGGTGGAAAGTCACTTTATGAGCATGATCTTCCACTTCACCATTATTGGCATCGCCTTGGCTACGTTCATCCACATCAGTCGTGGCCGCATTATCAGCTTGAGTGCTATTTAAATCATCAGTGGTAAGACGTAAGCGAATATAACTGTCACCGACATCACCACTGGTACCATCAGACAAATTAGTCCAATTAAGGGTAACATTGCTGTTATTGGTATTGTTTGGCACATTAACCGAGGTCATTTCATCGGCTTGGAATTTACCATCAACATCATGATCCACCCAAGCATACAAGGTGGCATCTGTGCCGGTGGTATTGGTAACAGGCACATCAAGACTCCAATTAGTCATTGATGGAGACAAGACTGGAATTGTCGCTAAACCATCTTCATCATCGTTACCATTATTGTCATCGCCAAGTGCAGTGATATTCGGTTGACCATCATTATCCTGATCGGCTTTGATTGCACCAATAAAGAGCTCATCTGACAACGCATGATTAGCACCATTACTCGCCGCAGTGGTTGCAAAAGTATCCGGTGCATCACCATAGTCATTGATTAACGAACGACGCCAATCAACTTCACTGCCATTGGCAGCAGGGAATGCGGCGATGAACTCAGCAGAACTATCGATTGTGTCACTAATCAGGTAATTAACAGGCCCCCACTCACCCACAGCCGGTACCGGAATAATACCGTCATCAATACCATCAAAGTTACTGTCGATACCCGTTAAGCTGCCACTTATAGCCCCCTCAGTGGTATCATCTGTTTCGGTGTTATCAGCATTGGTATCTATCCAATCACCATTAATGTCACCATCGGTATTAACAGGGGTAATGCCTTGCTGACCATAATTAGCTGCAATATAGGCTGAATTTAAACCGTTATTGCTGGTATAAGTGCTATCACTATCATTATTTGGCAATAGATAACTATTGGTTAATTGCGCTTCCAAATTATCTGGAATGCCATCACCATCTGAATCTAGATCGAGATGATTTGGAATATTATCACCATCAAAATCATCACTACATCCCGCTTTATTTAAATTAACACCAATACCAATTAAGTCATGAGAACTCGACGTCACTGCCGGATAAAAACGCACATAGTAAGTGGTATTAGGATTTAAACGGTATTGCCCAGAATATGATGCAGGGACGCGCCACCAAGTACTTTCATTAATATAACTCGCTGGTGTAGCGGCTTTATATTGGTTGGCTTGTGTATACGTAGTACCATCATTAAGTACGGTAGGATTATTAAAGGCGGCGTTATCCGCAATCATCACCAATAAACTAGTCGATAAACTGTAATAAACATAACCAGATGTCACATACAGCGGATCATCGCCAACGGTAAATGTACCTTGTTGATAGGCATTATTATCTATTGCATCTTGGTATGAACTGATCGGTGTCGATGAGGAAAGCGACCATGCCCCACCACCAATGGGATTAGAGTAAGCACTACCAACCGTCACCATATTATCTGGTTTAGTAATTTTAGTGAGCACTTGACTGACGGTTCTTTCCGTTTCAATATCCCAATTAATTGAAAGTTCATCGTCAGCGGCACAATTGGGTAATTCAACCGTATCTAAAATACCGTCATTATCATCATCAATATCAATATCATCAGTGACACCATCGTTATCGGTATCGGTAGTGGTTGGATCAATCACCCCTGGATGCAGGATATTAACTTGATAATCTTCGACCTCACCATTTGATGAATCAACGATCGATCTAGGGTCAACCGTATTGCCCGTCTCAGTTGTGGTTAAATCATCTGTCGTAATTCGTATTCTTATATAGCGCTTGCCTATTGATGCACCAGTATAAGTCCAAGTAATGGTTTCAGTTGAAGTGCCAGAACTTGCGGCTAATGTTTGCGTTTGCAATTCATCAACATCAAAAGTGCCACTTCCATCATAATCAAACCATGCATATAGATTGGCAGCATCAGTGCTGTTATCGTTGGTGACACTGACATCAACGCTATAACTATTGGAAACCACGTTAAGGTCATTAATTAACGCGATACCATCTTCATCATCAATACCGTTGGTAGGATCGCCTATGGTATCGTCATCGGTGGCATTACCATTGTTATCAATACCATTGCCCCAATTGCCAGTGTCGATATCAATTAACGCGCCTAAGCGCACATCGTTGTTACTGGCAAGATGCTGAGCACTGCCATAACTTGCTGGAGCATCACCAAAATCAGCTCCAGCAATATTAATAATATAGTCTTCCACTTCACCATCAATGGCCGCACCAGCATAATCATTACCAGTTAACACTTGCGTCGATAATCTTAAGCGCAGCGCCATGGTGCCAGAAGTTAAGCCTGAAATACTATTCCACGTTAACTGCACCGTTTTACCTGTGGTGTTATAAGGAATATTACTCGCGGTAAACGCGACATCGCCACCGGCATCATAGTTAACCAGATCGACCACTTCGTCACTGCTAAATTGACCATCTTGATTAGTATCTAACCAAGCAATAAGTGTGGCATTGACGCCACTGGTACGAGCATTACGCAGATTAACATCAACAGAATAACTGTTAATGGTGGCATTAACGGTTACAATAGGCTCACTGATACTATTTTCATCATCGTTAGCATCACTATCATCACCTTGGGCATCGCTACTGACTAAACCATCAGATTCAGCATCGATATTATTACTGCCTAGGTAAATCGTGGTTTTATACGCAACACCATGGGCTGCGCCAAATGCAGCATTCGAGGTTAAGTAGCTGTCCGCTGCATCACCAAAATCATAATCACCAATATAGAAACTATGATCTTCGACTTCACCATCACTGGCAGCGCCTATTGAACGCGTATCTTCAAGGGTAAGATTAGTTTGGGTATTGGTGAGGCTGTCTGTGGTTAAACGGAAACGAGCAACCGTAGTACCACTTGTAATGCCTGTAAAGCTATCCCAAGTCAGTATCACATCTTGATTATTGGTACCACTGGCAACGGTATAAGATGTAACTTCATCACCATCAAAATGACCATTTCTGTCCCAATCAATCCAACCGTATAACACCGCGGGACTGGTACCCGTATTCGTCACTTTGACTTGAGCTTGATAACTTGTTGGTAATGGACTGTTATCTAACGCGCTTAAGGTGACGCCATCTTCATCATCACCATTAATATCTAAATCATCACCATCGGCTTTAGCCGCGCCGGTTGAGTTATAACTATCAGTTTCGGTATCTGGCGCACTATTACCCATAAATAGAGTGTTTGATACACCATGATATGGGCCACTATCGGCCAAGGTGGTATGATAATTACTGGTTGAATTGGCACCAGCACCAGAGTCTGCAGCATCTCCAAAATCAAAGTCACCGACATAAACCATATAATCTTCAACTTCACCCGTCACCGCCATACCAGCCCAGTCACTTGCTGTTAATGGTTGATTGGCAATACGCACACGCAATGCATGGTGCCTTGATTTAAACCAGATAGGCCGTTCCAAGTTAAGGTTTTAGCATTGGCATCTGTGGTAAAGTTAGCGCCATTCAGCACGTTATTAATGGCATAGGCGCCACCATCGAAACTGTCAAATATCTCATCTGCGCTAAATTGGCCATCTTGGTTTTTATCAAGCCAAGCCACTAAGGTTGCATCTGTCCCTTGGCTATTACGGAATTTAATATTAACGCTGTAACTACTGTCACTCGTGCCAAGGAAAGGTAATGGTTGATTAATGCCCTGCTCGTCATCACTGCCGGTTACATCATCACCAGTGGCATCAGGAGTTGGCATACCATCAGTATCGGCTTCATTAACCGCGGCATTGCTAAGTAGATCGTGGGGTAACTGCCCTGACCATGGAACGGACCATTATTACTCATTAAGGTTTGGTAACTATCGGGCGCGTCGCCTAAATCTTGATTACCTATATAAATGCTATGATCTTCCACCTCACCGTCAGATGCACCGCCAAATGAGCGACTATCTTCTAGGGTCATATTGGTTTCAGTATTCGTTAACGTATTGGTGGTTAATCTAAAGCGGGCAACGGTATTGCCTGCAGTAATGCCTGTGAAGCTCGTCCAAGTGAGAGTCGCATCTTGGTCTGTTACACCTGAAGAAACTGTCGCAGTTGCCGCTTCATCACCATCAAAATGACCATTTCTATCCCAATCAATCCAACCATATAAATTGGCACTATCACCGCTATTATTGGTCACTTTAACCGTAACACTATAACTGGTCGGTACAGGGCTATTATCTAATGGCGCAAAAGTAACACCATCTTCATCATCACCATTACTGTCGATATCATCGCCATTGGCCTGCGCTGCGCCAGTAGAATTATAACTGTCTGGCTCAATATCTGGTGCTGCGGCGCCCATATAAAGCGTTGATAATAATCCATGATACGGGCCACCATCGCTAAGTGTGGTGCGATAATTACTGGTTGAATTAGCGTTTATGCCTGAGTCTGCCGCATCACCAAAGTCAAAGTCGCCGATATACACCATATAATCTTCGACTTCACCACCCGTGGCCTCTCCGCCCCAATCATTGACACTTAGGCTGGTGTTAGCAATACGAATACGCAGCGCCATTGAGCCTTGGCTTAATCCTGAAATCCCCTCCCAAGTTAGGGTGATTTTATTCGTAGTATGATTACTGCCGGTAGGATAATTATCTGGACTAAAGCTTGAATCACTAAACGGTACGCCATTACCCACATTTAGCTTATCAACCACTTCATCGGCACTAAACTGGCCATCCTGATTCAAATCAAGCCACGCCACCAGCGTCGCCATATTACTTGAATTGTTATAAGCCGCTAGCTCAACACTGTAACTGTTCGTTGAAGTTGCAATAATGGATAACGGCTGCACGAGACCATTCTCATCATCGCTACCTGTATCATCATCACTATTCGCGGCTCCTGATGGCACCACTACATCGTCGTCATCAATGGTGCTTGTACCTAAATATAAGTTACTGCTATAAAAATGGACTGGGCCATCTTGTACAGCCGTGGTGCCATAACTTGCCGGGGCATCACCAAAATCACTATTTTTAGCAAATAAGAAATAATCTTCTACTTCACCATCTTGAGCGGCATAGAGAGAACGCTCATCTTCACTTGCGGTATTGCTATCATCACTCAATAACTCAGTAGTCAAGCGCAAACGTACGCCATATTTCTGATTATTAGCAGTTGCAACGTCAGATAGCCAATCAACCACATAGGTCTGATTACCTGAGTTCGCTGCAATTTGAATCACACCATTACTCGCCGAGACGGCGGTGCTATTTAAACTGGCGGCAGTGGCGATTTCATCTGCCTCAAAATTACCGTCACGATCAAAATCAATCCAAGCGTAAAGATAGGCATTAGTCGCAGAGTCATTATTCACTTTAACCCGCGCTTGATAGCTAGAATTTGCCGCAAGTACAGGTAATGCTGCCGCAATAAAACCATCTTCGTCAGCATCACCAATAGTGTCATCCCCTAATGCATCTGTTGATTGTGATGTATCAGAATCATAATCTGGGGCAACATCACCTAAATAAAGCGTGGGTAATGTCTCAATATTATGGAAAGGTCCGTCATTAAGTAGATTCGTTTGATAGTTATTGGCTGCGGTCGCGGCACTGGTATCAGGTAAGTCACCAAAGTCAGCGCCACCGATTTGCACCGCATAATCTTCAACCTCACCATTCGCGGCCATTCCGCCGGTGCTTGCCGCAGTTAATGGATCTGTGGTTAACCTAAAGCGGATAAAGCTTGGGCCCACATTCAGATATTGCAGCTGGTTAGCACTAAATGAGAAGTCATAACTGCTTGTTTGCCCGGTTGCAATGGTAACAACACGACCTTCAACTTCATCAAATACACCATTGCGATTCGCATCAATCCAACCGGCAAGATAAGCATCTTGGCCAGTGGTATTACGTAAAACATTAAAGGTCACCACATAATTGCTACCGTCAGTAGGTACGGGCAATAGCGGTTGAGCTAAACCATTTTCATCGTCATTGGCATCATTATCGTCACCTAGCGCATCTGCAGAAGCTAATATGGTGGCATCACCGTCAATATTGGTGCTGCCAAGGTATAAATTGGCTGTATTACTGATGGCATGGTGTGGGCCATTGTAAAGCGGGTCGACCCCATAACTGCTCGGCGCATCACCTAAATCTTGAGTACCAATATATAACTGGTGATCTTCGACTTCCCCCCCAAGCTCAGTACTCAATGAAGAGACTTCACTCACTTGGGTAATAAAACGTGGAATTAAGCGCGAGCGCACCATGGTGTAATTACCATTACTCAGTGCAGGTAAATTAACCCACTCGACTTCACCAATCACATCAATTGTGCCATTGGGTACTCCAATAATTTGCGCTTCGCTGTCTTCAAAATTACCGTCTCGGTCAAAATCAATCCAAGTGACTAAACTTGCAGTACTCCCGGTATTATTGGTCAATAACACCGAAATCTTATAACTAGACATGCCGTTAATTAGTGGTGGAAACTCAAAACCACCCTCATCATCGTTATTATCATTATCGTCAGCTTTAGCATCAATATCTTGCAGACTGCCATCGTCGGCATCTGGCGCTAAGCGATAAATAAATTATCAATAATCAGATGACGCGGGCCATTATTGCTCAATAAGGTTTGATAATTATTAACGCCGATGGCACTGCTAGTATCCGGTGCATCACCAAAGTCATAATCTCCGATGTACACCATATAATCTTCAACTTCACCATTACTGGCTTGACCATACCAATCATCTGCAGTTAATGGGTCATTGCTAATACGAATACGCAAGGCCATCTGCCCTTGAGTTAGTCCTGAAAGTCCCGTCCATTCAAAATCAAGCGCTGACGCATCTGTATTAGCGGTCTGTCCTGCGCTTAAATTATTAATGGCAAATGGACTAGTATCAATCGTATCGACCACTTCATCCGCACTAAAGAAGCCATCTTGATTGGTATCTAGCCAAGCGACTACAGTTGCAGGGGTACTGGTACCATTGCGTAACCGAACCGGAACGCTATATGTCGTGGTAGATGTTGGCACTATGGCTAATGGTTGATTAAGCGCTTGTTCATCATCACTGCCATCGAGATCATCACCTAAACTATCTGCACTAGGCTGACCATTGGCATCACCTTCGTTCACGCCTGCGGTACCTAAATAGAGTGTGGTGTAGTTGGCCTGACCGTGATATGGACCATCACTGGCGGCAAGGGTTCGGTAAGTATCGGGGGCATCACCCATATCTTGATTACCGATATAAAGTATATGATCTTCCACTTCACCGTTACTGGCACCGCTCATAGAACGTGTATCTTCAACACTGCTACTTGACGCTGAATTCGTTAATGTATCGGTAGTTAAGCGGAATCTCGCAACCGTGTGACCAGCTGAAATGGAGGTATAAGGTGAGTTCCAAACTAAATCTAGCTCACCATTACTGGTGCCTGAACTTACCGTAATACTGGTATGTTCATCTTCATCAAAGTGACCGTTTCGATCCCAATCAATCCAACCATGTAAGGTGGCATCAGCCCCTGTATTATTGGTTACGGTTGCTCTGGCGGTATAAGTCGTTGGTGCTGGCGAGTTGTCAAATGGGAACAGAGTAATGCCATCTTCATCATCGTCATTGGTGAGATCATCAGCATTAGCCAATGCACTACCCAAACTATTATTGGCATCAGACTCGCTATCCGGCGTCTGTAAACCTAAATAAAGATCGCTATCAATGCCATGATATGGCCCTAAATCAGCAAGAGTTGTGCGGTAATTGCTGGTACTGTTAGCACCAGCGCCACTATCGCTGGCATCACCAAAATCAAAATCCCCCACATAAACTAAGTAATCTTCGACTTCACCATTAAGTGCTTGGCCAAACCATTGATTTGCTGTGAGAGGGTCATTGGCCAATCTTAAACGCAGTGCCATACTGCCCTGGTTTAAGCCTGATAACCCATTCCAAGTTAAGGTTATTGCGGTTGCATCGGTGCTGTAATTACTGCCCGCGGCAATATTGTTGATTGCCCAAGGCGCACCATCAACGGTAGTAACCACCTCATCACTGCTAAATTGCCCATTTTGGTCTTTATCTAACCAAGCCGTTAATGTCGCATCATTGGCCGTGCTATTGCGTAATTTGACTGCCACGCTATAGCTATTCGCAGTAGTTTGCACAAAGGCTAATGGCTGATTAATCGCTTGTTCGTCATCACTGCCATCATTATCATCACCTAACGCTGCTGCATCCGGTTGACCATCAGCATCACCCTCATTTACACCTGCATTACCCAAATATAAGGTACTGTATAATGCCTGCCCATGGAAAGGACCCAGATCATCGGCAAGGGTTAAATAACTAGTCGGTGCATCGCCTAAATCTTGATTACCAATATAAAGACGATGATCTTCAACCTCACCATCAGTGGCACCATTAATTGAGCGGCTATCTTCAACACTACTTGACGTTTGAGTATTAACGAGCGCGTCGGTGGTTAAACGGAAACGGGCAACGGTTTCACCCGCAGTAATGCCAGTAAATGAGGTCCAAACCAAATCCTGAGTCGCAGAAGTACCATCAGCAATCGCCATACTGGTGTGTTCATCACCATCAAAATGACCGTTTCTATCCCAATCAATCCAACCATGTAAGGTCGCCTCACTGCCGGTATTATTAGTGACATTCACTTTAGCGGTATAACTGCTTGGTACCGGTGAATTATCTAATGGCAATAACTGCACACCATCTTCATCATCACCATTAATGTCTAAATCATCACCATCGGCCATCGCCGCGCCAACACTGTTATATGAATCAGCTTCAGCATCTGGCGCACTTGCACCCATATAGAGATTATTATTGATACCGTGATAGGCACCGCTATCGACTAATCGAGAGCGATAATTACTGGTAGAATTCGCGCCACTACTCGCATCTGCGGCGTCACCGAAATCAAACTGACCGACATAAACAATGTAATCCTCAACTTCACCATCGCTGGCTGGGCCGCCCCATGCGTCATTACCGAGAGGGTCATGACTATAACGCACCCTAAGTGCCATCGTCCCTTGGGTTTGACCAGATAGACCAGACCAAACTAGATCGCGCCCTGTCACTAACTCATTAGTTGATGCCGCCACATTGTTAATGGCAAAACCATCAAACACTTCATCAGTTTCAAATTGACCATTTTGGTTTTTATCTAACCACGCCACCATAGTCGCTGGCGATGCCGTATTATTTCGATGTTTGATATTTACGTTATAGTTCGCATCTGACAGTAACAGTAATGGCAATGGCTCAGTGATACCGTCTTCGTCATCAACACCATCATTATCATCGCCTAAGGCATCACTGCTAGGTTGGCCATCAACATTGCTATCATTTGCAGTCGAACCTAAATAGAGGGTTGAAACACTCGTCATGGCATGGCATGGTCCACCATCTAGCGCCAAGGTCAGATAACTATTGGGCGCATCACCGGTATCATGATTACCGATATAGATACGATAGTCTTCCACCTCACCATCAAGGGCTAATCCTAATGAACGGGTATCTTCAGCACTGCTTGAACCCGCACCATTGATTAAGGTATCAGTGGTTAATCTAAAGCGAGCCACGGTCCAGCCGGTAGTGCGACCGGTAAAGCTATTCCAAGTCAAATCAACCGTACCAGTAGTCCCCGTGGTCACGGTTGCAGAACTGTATTCATCTTGTTCAAATTGGCCGTTTCGATCCCAGTCAATCCAACCATGTAACGTCGCTAAACTGCCAGTACTATTGTGTACAGTTGCACGCGCTAAATAACTGCTTGCGGTGGTGGTTAATGGTGGCAGTAAAATATCGCTTTCATCATCCACATCATTATCGTCATCACCATTCGCATAAGTTGCCGCGGTTGATGGATAGGCATCTGGATCAGCATCAGGCTGACTCGTACCAATATAAAGCGTGTTCACCACACCATGATATGGGCCATTATCGACTAAACGTGAACGGTAGTCGCCCGCCCCCGTTGCCGTACCTAACTGACTATCTTCGGCATCACCAAAGTCAAAATTACCGACGGGGATATAATGATCTTCCACTTCACCATCAGAAGCGGTGCCGCCCCATGCACTTGCGGCTAAATCATCTGTCGATAAACGTAAACGTAGAGCAGCTTTATTACCTGACTGCCCAGATATACCGCTAAAGGTTAATGTTACAGGATTCGTTATTGTGGTCCCCGTCGGCACGACAACGGTGGCATACTCTGCAACATCAAATTGATTATTACCATTCCAATCTAACCACCCTGATAAATTGACATCACCGCCCGTATTATTATAAACGGGTACTGGCACGTTATAATCACTCGCGGTTAACGCTAAAATTGGTGCTGGCGTAGATGCAAACGCATTCTCATCTGGGTTGTCATTATCATCATCATCATTGGCATCAGTACTTGGCTGACCATTTGCCTCACTATCAATATTATTACTACCAATATAGAGGTTCGTTTGATTACTTAAGCCATGATATGGACCACCACTAAGCGCTAAAGTCTGATAGCTATCCGCTAAATCACCAAAATCTTGATCAGCCACTTGCAGACGATAATCTTCGACCTCACCACCAGAGACTCGGCCATAAGAACGAGGATCTTCATCGCTGCCTGTTGCACTATCAGTTAACTGTGTCGGTGACACCCTAACACGTAAATAAACCGAACTATTGTTAGTGATACCAGAGATACTGGCCCAAGTAAGCGTTTCCGAAGTTGTGCCATCGCTGATCACTAATTCACCATTAGTGCCAGTACCATTAGTGATCAATTCATCACGATCAAAGCTACCGCTATAATCGACATCTAACCAAGCGTAAACATATGCATCTGCACCGGTGGCGTTATGGGTTGCAATGGCAGCACTGTAGGCTCCAGCCCCCGCACTCAATGGCGGTAGGGTTAAACTCGCTTCATCATTTTCATTATCTGCGTTATCACCGGTTGCTGTGCTATTTTGCAAACCATCGGTTTCGGTATCAGCACTTGTACCTAAATAAAGATCGGGGGTAGTTTCATGACGCGGACCATCATCTGATTCTAGCGTACGATAATTACCCACACTGACCCCCACGCCAGTATCTGGTGCATCACCAAAATCTAAACTGATAATAATACGGCTATAATCTTCAACTTCACCGTCACTACTTGCGCCATACGGCGTATTACAATCGCCACTGCTACAGACTCTAAAGCGAGCAAAACTGACCCCTAAATTGGCATCACTTGGGGTATTTATTGTATAGTTTGCCGTCCCTGCTGGTGCGGCGGATTCATTAATTACATGCTCATTAGCATCATCCCAATCACCATCTCGGTTCCAGTCGAACCACGCATGAAGATGGAATGTTGAAGTGGCTAATGTCGGATCTTTAGTAATGGTAACTTGAATATCTCGCGGCTGATTGAGGACATAAAAACCCTCTGCGGTAGCACCATCCTCATCGTTATCATCGGTAATATTATCCCCTTGAGCATCCATGCTTTGCAGGCCATTAATATCTTCATCAATCAGGCTACCTAAGATGACATCGGGGGTATTATCACCATTACTGTCTTTAACAACGTGATTAGCACCATTATTAATACGCAAGGTTTGATAGTCATATTCTGCTGTCCCTGCTGAAATATCAGGCGCATCGCCCCAATCTTTATCATCAGTATCAACAATAACATTACCACTAAACTCAGACGTATCTTGTAATAATCCTAACCCTGCAGCATTGGTTCGCTGGGCAATTAAAGTGACTTCATCGCCCACATTTAAGCCCGTCACGCTAATAGCCTGATCAAAGCTGCCCGAACTGATGCCGGTTATTTCACCCAAATAGGTTAATCCTTCACCGGCAACAACTGCATCACTGCCTGTATCACCACTGCCACTGCTGGCTTTATACACTTCAAGAGTGAAACTGCCCGTCCCACAAACATCACCAATAACACGCAAATTACTACCAGTTAAAAAGGCATAATTAACTTGTGGTCTGGCAAGATTATTGTTGGCTCCGCCAGTATTATCAGCGTTACATAAATCGCTATTAAGTGATACGCCCGCACCAGTGGCACCACTGTGTAAATCAATCGCATTTAACGTATTGCCATCAAAGCTATTCTTACTAATTAAATACCCATCTACGTTAGTATTACCGTCAATCGATACCCCTGCGCCGCCATTATCGTGAATCACATTACATTGAATGACATCACTATAACCGCTGGTCATATGAATACCTGCGCCAGCAGCATCATCAATACTGTTACTGGTAAAGGTTTGTGTTAGCGCCGTATTACTGGTACCTAATTGATAAATACCATCACCCGTTACATCCGTTAATTGGTTACCAATAACCTCTAAATAACCGGGAATACCGTAACGAATATACAGGTTGTAATAAACATAGCTGCCAGAAGTTGATGTGGTACCGAGCAATTGGTTGTGCTGAACTAGCCAATGCCCAGATGTGGTTTGACTATTTAAATTACCAAAACTTAAATTGTTATGAGCGGTTCTAATCGCATTATTTTGAATCGTACCGGTACTACCACTTAATGAAGCATTACTAGGATGCGCAATCGCAATACCGGCACACCCTGTCGATGTACCACAAGTGTCTTGGCCTATCACATCATCGTTACCGGCAGGGTCAATACCAATTAAGTTTTGTTCAAACAAGCTATCGGTAATTCCTGCGGAATAAACATTAATCGCTATTGAACCACCGGTTAATGAGAAGTTTTTAATGGTGGTATTATCGGCATTGACACTGAAAATTTCGGCGCTGTAAGCACTGGTACTTGTCGGTAAGTGGATTTGCATTTCCGGCTTAGCCAATGCGGCAATGCTTTCAACTGAACAGCCATCACTACTGCCTACCGTAAACGAATCTGAATAATTGCCTGGATTAGTATCCAGTACCGTCACACCATCAGTATGGCTGTATGCAGTACCATCAAGGGTCGTGTTAGCACCATTGGTGCCAGTAATAGTTCTTAATGTTGTCGTTGGATTAACGATCCACCAATCAGCACCAGCATCGATATCGTTAGCAGGTATTGCGGGGACAAAACGCATACTGTTCGCACCAGACAAGGCGTTGGCATTACGGATAAATTGCTCAACCGAACCTTGACCGTTGGCACTGGTATTGGTTACGACATTGTATGAAAAGCCAAAGTCGACATTGGCTTGATTAGATGATGCAAATGAGAGATCGACTTTTGAAATATGTTCTCTGGTGGTGACATTCGTTGTCGCATCAATACGGTCACCATCACGACCACCGTAACATGCCCCCGAACTGGTTTGCGGCGCATCGCCACTGCTAGCATCGGCATTACTGTCACACAATGCACCAACATAAGTATTACTTGCAGCATAGGTTTGCTCCGCTACAGCCCCACTTAATGCAGGAGCAGCAACCGCAATAAAATAGGTATCAACAGGTACTTCAGTAAAGCTATAACTGCCATTTGAAGTATTTTGCTGTGCATATAAAGTATCACCCGCACTTGGGACACCATCACCATCATCTAAATAAAGTCTGACTGCAACTTGGCTGGTGGTAACACTGTCACCGCTAATACTGCTATCAGCATTTTCATCAATATAAACACTACCGCTTATATCAAAACAACCAATACAAAAACGATAATCCTCAACTTCACCACCGTTTACGCTCGTTGAAATGGTGCTGGTTGTTAATGACGATGCAACTCTAAATCGCGCAAAAAAATAGCCCGCATTACCGCGGTCGGCCACATCGACAACATAATTAAGGTTACAGCTAAAATTGTTTCCAGAAGTATTAGTACAATCACTATTAGAACTGCCAGCTGCGGGGACAGTAATAGCAACAGCTTCATCCACTTGAAAAGCATTATCTTGGTCCCAATCAACCCAACCGACTAAGTCGGTACTGCTACCTGAACCATTGACCACTGATGCAACTAGGTTTACCGCACCAGTGCCAGCATCAATCATATCTTGAGGAAAATTACTAATACCATCATCATAACTATCGGCATTAGCAAGGTTACTGCTTAAATTACTGGCCTCTAAACTAACATTAGCGCCTAAACGTAAATTGCTGGCTACCGTATCGTTATTATGTTTTGCAATACCATAACTGCTGGGCGCATCTGTTGCTTCAAAACCACATTGAATGACATTATTAACTCGAATACCGCCATCATCACCAGCAGCTGACGTACCACCAAACCATCCACCACTACCATTATGTGGCGTTTGAGTTGCAGATAACTGCACGCTATAAACTGAGGTAATAGAGCTTGGCAGTAATATGCGAGCATGATGACCGTAATAATCAAAGCCAGTCACATTGACATTACCACCCCCATTAAGAAAACTCGCCCCACCTTGTGATGCAAGACTTGCGGTATTTTGACTATTACTCGGTGTTGATAGCCTTGCGACGGTAATACCATTGACGATTAAGGAAATATGAATAGTTTCAGTAAAATTATTACTGCCCGTCCACTGGTTACCATTGTTCCAGCCCCAGTGACTATCCACAATAATTCGGCCACCTGAACCAGTACCGCCAAATAATCCTGTCGGGCTAACATTCAAGCTTCTGGTTCCCCAACCATTGCCACCATCACCATCAAAATAATACTGACCATTAGAGACATTAAAGCCAGAGTTACATTGCTGCGCGTACAAAGAAGAACTAAAGAATATAAAGAATAAACATAACAATGCAGTGACAAACTGGAGCGATTTATTAGCGATTAACTTAATCAAAAAAATCATAAATTTTCCCGTCAGCTATCAATATTCAACACATCAACAGGCATATTGGAATTGCATCCAGCAGTTTTTAGTTCCATGTTCTTGGGCCAATATGTTACAGGAACTTATAGAGCAACAATCATTCCACAAGGTTATTTTTATTTAAAATCAACTGCTTAACCACTTCAAACGTTTTTATCTTTGCATATTCAAAATAGAAGTTGTTTGCAAAACAGAAACAGTGGAGTCAATGACTATAAATGATAAAAATACAAGAAAAGATGTTGTTTTATTTAAACTAAATGATGAGGGTATAAAAGAGATTGAGGTGATAACCTCAATCTCGAATGATAAGTATTATTCCACTTCAACTTGATAGATTATCTGGCCACTTGCACCAGACATTAAAGTTCCGGTTAACTGCCAGGTAATAAAGCCAATATAACCAACATCATTACTGCCATTTGGCGTCACAATAGTGCAAGTTAACGAGCTTGGAATAATCATTGAGGCACAATCGATAGCTTGATACAGCTTGGTAAATATAGGAGTGTCGTCATGAATATTAATATTAGTGATATCACCACTGCCTGTATTAGTGAACTTGATGGTATATTGCAGAATATCACCTGGTTTGGCGCTATTTTGCACGCCATCACTGCCACTTTGACTGATATTGCGTACCACCTTTTCTAATTTGAGCTGACCGGCACCGCGATAAGTCACCCGCAACGCATCTTGGCTTTTGGCAGTGCGAATCACACTATGTCCAGAACTCATACTGTCTTCAAATACCATTTGCGCGGTAACATCATATTGATAAGTACTATTAATGGTGGCGTTAATTGGGATATACACTTCACTAATTAAGCAAACTGACATCACCCCACTGACAGAAATGGAGGTGATAGCAAGATCATTATCATCAAGTATGCCATCACAATTATGATCCCGAAATAATGCATTACTCCAATCATTATTAATCGGAGCACTGATTTCATTCACCTGACTAAAGTTAATCACACCTGCGGTATATGTATCTAATTTATGTGACATAGTCACCGCAATACCAGGTTCGGCTTCAGTAAAGTTATCAGGTGTGAGCGTAGGCGCTTTCACTTTACCGAAATCAAGATTTGTTAGGCTATCACCTGCAGCAGCATTAATGATCATCAGGTGATCTATCACAGATGTATTAGTAATTTGACTATATCCAGCGGTATCAGACTCACTTATATCGATCCACTGCGCCTGATTGACCACTTTTAAAAATATATCTTGATGAGCAACCTCAACAGGTAGCGTTATCTCAAATCGGCCATTAGCTAAAGTACGAGTGATCCCAATAATATCGCCAATATTATAACCGGCTATCGCGGCACCTTCATAAACAGCCTTAACTTCAAAACCCGCAATACCAGCTTCGGTACCATTCAATTTACCATCGTGAGCAACACCACTCCCCATGCCATTATCTTCAAATACCTGTCCGCGCAACACGATTTGGTTAATCAAATTAAATTGATAATCTTCCACCTCACCATTCACGGCAACGCCAGCCAGTTCAATATCATCACTTTTATTACATTGATTAGCTTGCTCACATAATCTAAAGCGCATGGTGGTGTCACCATTAAAACCACTGGTATAAGCCGCTGCTAATAATAAGTCGACAGAATTAGTTCCATGACTCACATCTTGTTCATTAACTATCTGCTCACCACTATCTCGATAACTGCCATTACCATTTAAATCGACCCACACATTTAACTTTAATGTCGTACCAGTTTGTGAAGTCACCTCAACATCAATCGTCTCCAGTTGATTCACCACCATTGAGATTGGCATAACGACACCATCTTCATCATCTAGATAAAGTAAATCATCACCACTGGCATCTGTACTCAAACTCTGCTTAGGCTCAACATCTAACTGACTACCCAGTCTGAAATCAGCATAGCCATCACCGTCACTATCATAAAAACCATGACTGGCCGCACCATCATTCACAAAGGTGCTATCACCATGATCAGCTGAAACAAAACAGCCCGCGGCATCCAGTTCATCCGTGTAGGATTCATCCATTGCGACCATTGGCGCGATATCGCCATTTACGGTATTTATTTGATACATTACAGAACCATGATACTCAGCCGTACCATCTCGATCTAAATCATGGATACCGTGATAACTGATTGCGTATAGAAAAATGCCAGTATCCATAAATACACCGGCACTTTGCCCACCAGATTGTACGCTGGCAATGCCATTCCAATTTAATGCTAAGGTATTAATCGCTCCGGTTTCGGGTTGCAATTGATATAATTGACCAGCAACAAGATCAGGGTTGTAAAGTGAGCCACTGCTACTAAAGGCCATATCACCGCCCATCGCTGTTAATGCGCTGTCCATGCTCACAATGGTAAAGGTCAAATCTCGAATATAAACACGGATCAGTTGTTGCCACTGCTCATTATGTAAATATAAATACTCACCACTTGGATCAATTGCACCGCGCGTGGCACTATCAATATTCGCCCCAGCGACCATTTGTGACAGTGGTTGATTTATCACAAAATTAACCACACCTTGACTATTATGATTCATCGATTGATGCAGAGCGGAAACGACCACACCTAAATCAACTAATTGAGTCCCTGTTTGATCAGTCACCCACAGATGAATCGGGTTATCTGCGGTACTGGTATCCATCGCAATACCATAAACCAAATAACTTTGTGGATGAATACCCAGTCCACTTAAGCCATCAAATGTGGTTAACCCTGCAATGGCGACAGGCTGTTGTAATACACCAGTCGTAAAAGGATCGGTTTGTGTTTGTAAATCCAGTAAGCCGTAGCTGCCTGTTTGTCCATAAGAAAGCGTCGCACTATTACAAGTTTGATTAACGATTGCGGCGCTACTGGTCCATACCTGATAATCCTCAACCTCACCATTTACCGCACTGCCGCCTTGATTAACATCAGTAGCTTGATCACATTGCCCTGCTTGCTCACAAATTCTAATACGAAGTGTAGTAACACCGTTATACGAACCCATTGCAGCACTGTCTAAATTAACACTGATGTTATTACTGCCGGCGCTTACCGCATAATTTGTCAGTAGTTGCTCACTGGCTTCAAAACTGCCACCTTGTTGATAATCCAACCACATATTGAGCACTGCAGTTTGACTCACATCGATAGTTATATCATTGCTGCCCGCCACTAAAGCATCATTGAGTAATAAGCCATCTTCATCCGCTAAAGTATATAAATTATCATCTCTGGCATTGGCACTGACATGAGCAAAAAACTCGCTATCCCAAACCATGCCAAGTTGATAATCTGTGATGCCATTAGCATCGTTATCAAAGAACTGATGACTCACATCACCGTAACCCGTTGCGGCATCGCCATAATCAAGCGCGCCAACCATACAACCTGCGGCATCGGAAAAGGATGCATTAGCGCCATTTAACTGGCCGAGTAATTGCGCTTTTTTAGATAATATATTGAGTTGATATAGCGCGGTGCCATTGGTGTCAAGACTGCCATTTAAATCACTGTCATACTCGCCATCAACCATCAAGTAAGCAAAACTATCTTGCCCCATCACTATTCCGTAAGTCTGCGCATTTGGAATTGTAGTTCTAAAATCGATGGCACTGGTGCCAATGGCCCCCGTATCTGGATTAATATTGTATAACGTACGAGCAACCAGCTCGGTCACATAAATCAGTCCAGTAGTCGCGTCATATACCCAATCACTATCGAAAGGTAAAGCAAAACCACCGCCAGTTGACATGCCGATATCTGGCAAACGTAAATTAACAGCATCAACCGTAAAGGTACTTAAATTAATCACCAATAATTGAGCGCTATCGGCATCACCCAAATAGAAATATTGTCCATCACCGCTAATCGTGCCTAATTGTCCGATAAGGTCAGCACTTGCCACCACAGGATTACCCGTTAATATTGAGGTAATTCCCCCCGTTGCAGCATTAACAATATTGAAATCGGCACTCGCAACGGGCATCCCTAAATCAACAATATTGCCTGTCTTATCGAACATGGCGATATGTAAGTTATCGCTACTATCAAAAAAGCTGCCATAAAACACACCACCTACCCGATCAAAGGCAATAGCATTGAGATTATCAAAACCAGTTTGTGCGGTTAAAATACTACTTTGAAGATAAGGTAAACTGCTGGTTAAGGTCGCAGAAAAATCAAAACTATTGGCACTATCACTGTCAACTTGATACATACCATCACAAGTATTATTAGGGAACACCCCTTCAATCACTTTGGCTAAATGATCTTCTACTTCACCATTGCTCGCTATGCCAATGGGTTGATTGCAATCAACCGTGGCATCATCGGTACAAATACGCAGACGTAAATAGGTATCGCCCGTCACCACGCCCGTTAAGCCGCTCCATGTTAATGTCATATCGGAGTTAATATCAGTTGCCGCAATGGCGATGTTGGCGCGCTCATCGCTATCAAAGCTATTACTTTGGTCAAAATCCACCCAAGCATATAAGGTGGCGGCTTTACCTGAATTATTGGTGATCGGTAGGCTAATTTGACCAGCACCACTGTTAATAAACACCCGAACTTGATTATCAAAAGCATCTTCATCATCAGGGGTGGTACCAATCAAATCGTCACCATCAGCAGTTACCGTTGGCGCGCCATTGACATCATTATCAGGGGGTAATGTACCTATCCAAATCTCACTATTACGAGTGACATGAAACGGCCCCCCCGCATTATTTGTGGTATCAAAATCATCTGGCGCATCACCAAAATCAAGTCCTAATGGCGCATAACGGCAACGTGCACCATCATTGGTAGTCATAGTAAAACCTAAATCTGAAACAATTGTAGCCGTATAATTAGTTGCAGCAGCGTTTCCAATTGGAATTTGTAATACAGGCGCCGAAATATCAGGCTTGTCGGTGTATATTTACCATTATTAATGGCATACATATTACCCGCTTGATCAAAATAGATGGCGCCATAACTACTATTAACATGATTAGAGCTGTAATTACGCGTGCTACCATCGGCAATCACTTGGGTGACCTTTTTACTGTTATCACGACTATTCGTTACTGGATCAAAAATCGCAATGGTGCCATCTTGGCGTAGCCATAAATTTTGCCATCGAGAGGATTGATTGCAAAATCTGCCGTACCAAAAGTTGATATACTCGGACGACCGACCTCTTGTAGATAAGTTGGACTGGCTGGATTAACATCAATTTTTAAAATATAGCCGGTACTACCACCTGTCATATACAAGATGCCATCATCAGAAATGGTAGCGTTATTAAAGTTAATATTAATATTACTGCCCGTCAGTGTAATTGGCAGCAGATGCACTTGATAGTTACCATCAACTAAGGCTATTAATTTGGCATTAGTGCCACCAATTTCCCCAATAATATGATTGTTTTGCATCATATAACCCACTTGCAAACCATCACTATTTAACGGTGCTGTCGTATTAGCCGCAAGTTCTTCGGTATCGCCGGTAAACAGATCAACCGCAAACAGATCCGCTGGCGTTCTTAAGGTAAGATAACCATCAGCATCACATGAGGCGAAACTTGGCGCACTGAAATCTGCAAAGTTGTTACCACTGTTATTGGAGGTAACATTGCCTAATGTAATGACATTGGAAGAACTTGATGAATAACTTAATGGATCGGCAATGGTATTATTTTCTAATAAACCATCGTTATTGACGGTGCCAACTTGCGGTGGGCATAAGCCGGGGGCAGGAATGGTCTCATTGGCGGTTTCATAAATCGTATAATTATGTCCATCTAAAGCGGCTAATGCATAATCACCATTAACATCAGTTTGAGTAGACTGACAAGTCCCTGATGTTTGGTCATATAAGGTCACGACCACATCCGCAATACCTGCCTCGCCAGTATCAAGCACGCCATTATAAAATGGCAAATTATTAGCAATAGAGGTATCAGTACCGGCATCATTAAACACTTTACCACTGACTTTATAACCAACAATAACACTGTAATCTTCAACTTCACCGTCTTGTACAAAACCTGCTGAATCTGCAGCGGATAAGGTTTCAGTCGTCAAACGAAGACGAGCAAAGGTAATCGCTGGCACTGTTGCCGCTGTAAAACCACTAAAGTTTAACGTGGCACTGCCATCAGTCACTGTATCAACATCATCACAAGTCGCCTCTGCGAACTCATTATTACTGGCATCAAAACTGCCATTATTATTAAAGTCTACCCAACCATATACTGTGCCACCTAGATCATCAGTCCCATTATGATCGTTACAAACCACTGTCACTTGGTAATCGGTACTGTCTAAAAATAACCCCGGCATTCCCGGCACACCATCTTCATCATTACCATTAGAAATACCCGAAGTATCGGTTTGATCATCATCAGTTGCCGTATTAGGATAATCCTCAACGCCATCACTAAAACCATCACTATCAGCATCTGCGGCCTTTGAGCCAAGATGTAAATAAAAGCGGTTACTGCCTAACCCATGCTCTGCACCAGCTTCAGCTCTTATCGTTAAATAGCTACTCGGCGCATCACCAAAATCAGACTCTAAACTAAATACAAGCTTATGATCTTCAACCTCACCACCATCAACTTCCCCAGTTGAGCGTTCATCCCAACTAGTATTAGCAAGATCTGCGGGTAAACTTTGATTAGTTATTCGTAAACGTAAATAACTATTACCCTCCTGCACATTTTGAATATCAATCCATCGTAATAAAGCGGCACCAGTAGTTGACTCATCATCGTCAACACACTCTCTAGATGTATACTCACTGGCTTCAAATTGGTTATTTGCGTTAAAGTCAATCCAACCATGGACAATTGCCCCTAAATCAGCGCCACCAGCAAAATCATTACAGCCTAAATTAAGGGTAAAAGTAGATTTAGCTGAATCAAGTACCACATTATTAATAGCATCTTCATCATTACCAGCTGCAGTACCAGAGCTATCATTACTATCATCTAAATTGGCATCGGTACTTTGATAACTGCCTTCATCCAAATCGCCCTTTATATCGCCCAAATAAATATCAAGACCATTTAATTTATGCGCCGCACCGTCACTGGCTAAGAGTGTATGAAAACTATTATCTGTGCCATCATCGGGGGCATCACCAAAATCTTTGGCAATGGTACACACGTCAAAATCAGGTACTGTAGTGGTTAAATCAATACAAGCACCGCCAACGCGATAGCCAAAACGTTCACCCCCGGGGATTGCACCAGCGCCGCTTGCTGGTTGAAATTGATTATTAAAATCAATCATGCGCATCTGAATCAATGCAGCTTGGCTTAATGTCACTGAAGCCGTTAAATCATTATTATAAGCATTAGGATAGCCTTCACCATTGACGAGCGTCATATCGGCTTGTTCACCACTATATGAATAAGCAATTGAATAACCATCGTCCATCGAGCCACAAAACTCATAACTGCCCGGCCCAACCCAAAAGCTGTACTCAAGCGCGGTCATAGACTCCATTACGGTCGGAATAGGTAAAAAACTGGTGCTAATCGTTTCAGAGGTATGCGGCCCGCTAGGAGTGACCGGATTCGTGATATCCCATACCTGATCAGCGCTTTGACTGCCATTTGTAAATGACGCTAAACCATCCCAGCGACGAATTCTTACCTGCTCTTTATCTAATACTGAGCCCGCCCCATTACCAGTGCCTAAACTGCCAAAACTACACTGCGCAATAGGCACCGCTAAGGTAATTTGATGATCCTCAACTTCACCATGCTGCACCGGGTTATAAGCACGGTCATCTTGCCCAATACCATCACCATCAACCATCGGCGTGTCGGTAATTCGTAATCGTAAATAACTGCTACCGGGGCTGGTTATCAAGCCAGACCATGCTAGATTAGCACTACCATTTGTAGATATTGAGGTATCATCACACGCTGCAGTGGCATATTCACTGACCTCAAAATCACCATTACGATTAGCATCAATCCAACCATGAACTGTTGCCCCTAAATCACCACTGCTGCTGAAATCATTACAAATCACATTGAGAGAGTAATTGGCATCAGTAATGGTGAGTGGCAATGTGACCCCATCTTCATCGTTAGCAGAGCTGCCCTCAACGTCATCATCGGTTGCATTACGATTAGCATCGACACCATCAAAAAAACCATCAGTATCTTGATCGCCAACGTTACTCCCCAGATAAATATCACCATCAATGGTATGCGCTGGGCCACCATTAATAGCAAGCGTTTCATAATTACCCGTTGCGGTTCCCGCTAATGTGTCGGGCGCATCACCATAATCACAGGCGCTGCTATCCGCTACCACAAAATTAGCGCCACCAAATACATAACTACTACTCGCAGAATCATTAAAGTGAGTGGTATGGGCAAAATAGATACCATTATTAGGATTAACGGGGAGTACACCCGTTTGTACTGGCGAGGTTTCAATTACCGTACCATCATCATACATAGTGGTTAACTGAATAGTGGTACTGTTATCTGACTGAACATACATCTTCATCCGATAACGCTTGTAAGTACTGTTGACTCTTCCTGCATTATTAGTCATTGGATTGACTGCTCGATTAGTATAATTAATCGTTTGCGCCGTGCCATTCCAAGTGGCATGTGAGCCAACCCACAGTGCATTATCACCAATCAATACACCATTCATATTGTTATGGTCAGTTAACCAAAACATGGGGTCAGTATCTTCATTAAAGTAATTACGCAGCCTAAATTCAATTTCAATACCAATCGGATAAGTAAAAGCTTGTCCTGGAGCTAATATCTCTAATTCAAAGCGCTTCATTGGATTACCGACAGAATTACCTGCATTAGAGGTGAGCTCATCGCCTGTTATTGTTACCCCTGAAAAACCATCGGCAGGATCATCGTTATAATTAGACAATTGCGCAATTTCGGCGCCAGTCGCCGCCTGCTCTGAAGCAGAGCAAATCAATTGCGGCAATGACGGATCATTACTGACCACTAACTGTTGGTCTTCAATTTCGCCAAAGCCTGCAAGACCATAAGAGCGTGGATCTTCATTAGTTCCAGTTGCAGCATCTGTAAGTAGTTGATCACTCACACGGACTCGCATCATATAGGTATCAGCTAGCATTAAAGACGGTAAACTGGTCCACAGCAGAGTCTCTTCTGTGCTGCCATTTGCCACAACAATGGCATCGCCATTACCTGTGCCACCTTCAACAAATTCATCTCGATCAAAACGGCCATTTTGATCCCAATCTATCCAAGCATAAAGATAAGCATCACTGCCGCTGCTATTATTGACCATTTGATTATGCGTAAAACCGGTACTGGTGGCGTATAGCGCAACGTTACTCGGCTTATCTTCATCATTACTATTGTCATCGTCATCGGCACTAGCATTGCTATTTTGTAGACCACCGTTATCAGCATCAGGACTGGTCGCCCCTAAATAGATAGTAGGGAGAGTCGCAATTTGATGACGGGGACCATCATCACTTAATTGAGTACGATAATTGTTAGCGGCAATACCACTACTGGGATCAAGCGCATCACCAAAATCATAAAATCCACCCGTGGCACAACTACTGACATCATAATGAGCGCTATCAAAAGTCCAATTAGTACGATTACTTACCGGAATATTATCAATGACAAAGGAGATAGTTTGCCCAGCACTTAACGTAAATACTGGATATGCGAGACCGTTAGTGCCATCAATATGTTCCTGTCTAAGCTGCAAAACGGTGTAGGTTTGATCTGGCACAATATCAATGCCATCAGGATCATAATCTGTTTGCACATTATTATATGATGGATGCAGGTACATTCTGCCCTGCCCATAATTACCACTCACAGTAATCGTAGTATCATCACTGTATATGCCCGCACTCCAAAAGTTATTTATCTCAAAAGAGATACTATTAGCCTCATAACCTGCTGCGGGCAGGTATTGATAGCTAATTTCAACCTTGCCATCAGCAACATTCGAGTAATAAGTCCGATATTGTGCGACCTCCCTAACCGTATTAGCATCGGTTCTATGCACAAAATAACCAACAAAGCCGCTATTAGCTTGATTTATAGCATCGCTATAGGTCGCCTCAAGTCGGCCAATGGTTGGGCCATTATTGCGAATTAAATTGGCAGACCAACTGGTCGCCGTAAACTGCTCAGCGTAACTGCCATTACTGCCAGTCCACCTCATATAATTAGAGAGCGAATCTTCAAAAATATCGGTCACACAGACTTGATTAACGGGAGTTACGATACTTGTCGCTCTAATCGTCAACAGATGATCTTCAACATCACCAGCGCCACCAGCACTATATGAGCGAGGATCTTCATCAGCCCCAGTTGCAGCCCCAATTGGTAACACCGTACTAGAAAGACGCATCCGCAAGTAATGTTGGCCGTTTGCAACCAATCCAGCTAACCCCGTCCACTCAATATCTGCAGTTGTTACGCCATTTGCTACCGTAATTTCACCATTAGACGCACTGCCATTGGTCGCTAATTCATCAAGATCAAAACGGCCATTATTATCCCAATCGACCCATGCATATAAATAAGCATTGGTTCCTGTGGTATTGGTTAACGTAAGAGATTTATTTAACGATATCGCACTCTCAAAGATACTCAGATTACTGATGCTATCTTCATCATTGCTCGTATTACTATCATCACCATCTGCCGCGGTATTTGTATAAGCATCCGACTCATCATCAGTGACATTATTACCTAGATACAATTGGGTCGATAACGTATGACTAGGGCCATTATCATTAAGCTTAGTGCGATAATCGCCCACACCAACACCGATGCTAGTATCAGGGGCATCACCATAATCAATCCTCTCGACTACAGTCACAGTTCGGCTACCACTGGTCGTCCGCCAGCGATAATATTGATCATTTAAATGGGTATACCAACAATTTGAGCTATTTTGACCATCTTCAGCATTAGCAATACAAAAAGTCATATAGTCCGGCAAGGTAATATTGGCACTGCTGCCAGTATCTTGAAAACGGTGTAATACCGCTCTTACGGCCACATTACGATTTTGGTTACTGTCATAATAAGGGCCATAGAAGTTCGGATGAGTACTGCCCGTATTACAATGCTGCTTCCACTGATTATCTAAAAATAGTTGAATTCTATAATCTGGATTACCTAAATTAGTGATGTATCCACCCGAAAATGAGAGTCCATCAGGGCCACAACGCATTAAATGATGAATATTATCTTGGGTATCATCAGTATGCTGTAAATTAACAGAGGTATTGAGTAAGGTCAGTGATTGACCCACATTTAACTCATTAATGCTATTAGGAATAGAATTAGTTTGATTGGGCTCAACTCGAAAATAAACAGTCGCATGACTTGGCAAAGCTAACATGCATAAAGCAACCCCCACACATAATTGAATAAGTTGACGCGTAAGTGATAAATTCAACCTAACCTGAAAACCCAAAGTAACTAACATTTTATATCCTCGTACTAGGACCCTATAAGCTAAAGTTCACTCAACTTATTTAGGCGCATGCCACGATCTATTTATTAGTAACTTTTGCAACTATCACACCAACTTTTAATCCATTGAAAATACTAGTTATTTAATGATAATTCAGCTTGTGACAGGCAATTTAGAAATGATTATTTGCAAATTGAAATGGATTTTAAAATTGTGAGGTATGTTATAAATACTATTTAATCTCAAACAATTACAACTAAAGTATTAACCTTATTTTAAGGCTCACTAAATCATTTAGATATTCATCTATTATTCACAAGCATCCTGTTACATTTAAGTTAACTAATTTAGTGATTTTCACTACTAATTGATTAACAATTAATATTCACTCATTGTGCTATTTTTATTAAGCTATTGTTAATTAATAAATAAACGTCCTTGGCATAAAGCTGCTTATTAGCACATCATCATTAGATTATTGATTGGACTCAGCAAATGGATTTATATAAAAAAATAATTACCTTAGCATGCATCAGCTTGTTGATTAGCGGTTGCCAACCTGAACAAGAAGCTGAAGAACAGCAGGTATATGCGATTCCAGTCGAAACGGGGCAGATCAAACAAGGTCAAATCGCCTCTTTTTATGAAACCCATGCCACCCTCGAAGCACCGCAATCAGCACAAGTTGTGAGCCGCATTACCGGACTAATTATTGATTTAAAGGTTGAAGAAGGCCAGCAAGTCACCCAAGGACAATTACTGGCAACCATTGATGCTAAACGCCAGCAATATGATTTAGACAAAGCCGATGCTGAAGTCAAAATTATCAAGCAGGAGCTAGATCGTTTAATCAAAATCAAAAATAAGCAATTCACCAGTGCAGAGCGCATTGCTAAGCTCGAATTCAATTTAAAAGCTGCGATTGCTAGACGTGATCTTGCCGCACTGCAAGTTAAAGAGAGCCAAATAATCGCCCCTATTGATGGTGTTATCGCCAGTAGATATATCCATATCGGCACCATGGCTAAAGAGTTTGATCCACTCTTCTTTATTGTTAACCAACAGCAACTGCACGGTATCATCCATCTACCAGAAGCTGAACTTGGCAGCATTAAACTCGGCCAACATGCCAGCATTATGACCGCAGCAAAACAACACCATAATGCGAGTGTACTTAGAATAAGCCCTGTTATTGATAGTCAAACCGGCACTTTTAAAACCACATTATTAATACCTAACCCAAACCAACAACTTAAAACGGGCATGTTTACTCAAGTTAAATTGCAATACGACAGTCGTGACAATGCAATGACCATCCCCTATGAAGCCATCATCAATCAAGATAACCAATACAGTGTTTTTATTGCTGATGGTGATAAAGCCCTGCAAAAAACCGTACAACTTGGTTATAAACAAGATGATATGGTTGAGATTATTAACGGACTTGAGCTCAACGATAACTTAATTGTTAAAGGCCAACAAAACCTAAAGGACGACGTCTTAATCGAGGTAATTAATCGTAAAAACTTAGCTTCAGCAGATCAGTAAGGAGCTAACATGTCATTAATTACAACCTCAGTAAAACGCCCTGTCACCGTGTGGATGTTTATGATTGCGGTGATGATGTTCGGCATGGTGAGCTTCTCTCGCTTAGCCGTTAAACTGTTACCCGATTTAAGCTACCCGACCTTAACCATACGCACCTTATACGATGGCGCCGCCCCAGTTGAGGTTGAGCAACTCATCTCAAAACCTGTAGAAGAGAGTGTCGGTATTGTTAAAGGGTTACGTAAAATTCAATCCATCTCTCGCTCAGGTATGTCAGATGTAGTACTTGAGTTTGAATGGGGCACCAACATGGATATGGCCGCCTTAGATGTACGAGAAAAACTGGATTTAATCACCTTACCACTTGATATTGAAAAGCCACTCATACTCAGGTTTAACCCTAATTTAGATCCGATTATGCGTGTCGCGTTGGCTATCCCAAATCCAGAACCAAGCCAACTCAAACAAATCCGCACCTATGCCGATGAAGAGTTATCACGACATTTTGAAGCCATTAGTGGCGTGGCAGCAGTAAGAATTTCTGGCGGCTTAGAGCAGCAAGTCCATATTTTATTGGATCAACAAAAGCTGGCACAACTTGGACTCAATGCTGAACAAATTAATCAACAAATTGCCGCTGAAAATATTAATGTCTCTGCCGGTAAAGTGCTGCAAGGCAATAAAGAATATTTAGTGAGAACCTTAAATCAATTTGACTCGCTCGATGATTTAGCCAATACCATTATTTATCAAGATAATCAGCGTTTAATTCGCCTCAGAGAAATTGCGCAAGTTATCGATGCCCATAAAGAACGCGATAACATAACCCGCATCAATCAACAACAATCGATAGAGCTTGCCATCTATAAAGAAGGTGACGCCAATACCGTCGATGTATCAAAACGATTACAACAGTTTTTACAAAATCAACCACAACTGCCCTACCAATTACAAAGTAAAATTATCTACAACCAAGCTGAGTTTATTGAAAATGCCGTTAATGCAGTTACCCAAGCTGCCATTTGGGGCAGTTTGCTTGCCATGTTGGTTATCTACCTCTTTTTACGCGATGTGATAGCGACCCTCATTATCTCCATCTCTATCCCATTCTCAGTCATTGCCACTTTTAATATGATGTATTTTGCTGATATCAGCCTCAACATTATGTCATTAGGCGGCATTGCCTTAGCGGTGGGATTATTAGTCGATAATGCCATTGTGGTACTTGAGAATATTGACCGTTGTAAACAACAAGGATTAGACAAGATAAGCGCCGCCATCAAAGGCACAGCGCAAGTATCATCGGCTATCATCGCCTCCACCTTAACCACCTTGGCGGTATTTGTACCGCTTATATTTGTTGATGGTATAGCAGGAGCGCTATTTTCAGATCAAGCGCTTACTGTCAGCTTTGCATTACTGGCCTCATTATTAGTCGCTCTAACGGCGATCCCAATGTTAGCCTCACGCCAAGCCGTCAGTATCGATAAGCAAGCATTAATCCCAATTGAGCCTATCCAATTTACGGGTCGCTGGCACAAAATTCGTTACTACAGCATGAAAGTGCTCAGTGCGCCGATACTACTGCTGTTTAAATGGTTGCCGCTAGCATTGCTTAATTTCGCAGTATTAATGGTGCGAGCCATCAGTTGGTTATTATCGTTATTGATGCGTCCACTTAGCGCCGCGTTTAACGGCTTATTTAACCTTGTTAATCGTTATTACCAAGCCTTACTCAATCTCGCGCTTAAAGTCCCCAAATTAACGATTACCATCGCCATTATTGTTAGTGGCCTCGGCCTCGCCTTATTACCTAAATTAGGTGTAGAGCTGATCCCCAATATGAATCAAGGTGAGTTTTACCTTGAAATTCAACTGCCACCAGGCACCGAAGTCAGTCAAACCGATTTGGTACTCGCTCAATTAGCCAGCAGTATCAATCAACATCCTCAAGTCAAAGCCAGTTATAGCCAAGCAGGCAGCGGCGGCTTAATGAATGCTGATACCAATCGCAGTGGCGAGCATTGGGGACGCTTACAGGTCGTACTCACCGAGCCGCAGGCTTATCCACAAGTGAGTCAAATTTTGCGAGAGCAATTAGCCACTCAAGTGAATAACAACGCCACAATCGATCATCCCGCCCTATTCACTTTTAATGCGCCGATTGCAATTGAACTGACAGGTTATAACCTACAACAACTTAAACAGAGTGCAGACATACTGGTCAGTGCGTTAGCACAAGAGTCACGCTTTACCGATATCAGCAGCAGCTTAAAACAAGGTCAACCAGAGCTGAGTATTGAGTTTGATCACCAACGCCTTGCCGCTTTAGGTATTGATGCGCCAACGGTTGCCAGCCGAATTGCTCACCGTATTGGTGGCACAGTTGCCAGCCAATACACAGTCAATGACCGCAAAATTGATATTTTAGTGCGTAGTCAGGAACAGGAACGTAATCAGATTAGCGATCTTAACCAACTGATCATTAACCCTGAAAGTAAAATGCCCATTCGCCTCGATGCAGTGGCTACCATTAATCAAACCTATGGCCCCGCCGCAATTAATCGCATTGACCAGCAGCGAGTCGCATTGGTCACCGCCAATTTAAGCTATGGCGATTTGGAACAAGGCATTCATCAAGCCAACCAAGTATTGAGCCAATTATCACTACCGCGTTCAATTCAGGTTAACTTTGGTGGCCAAAATGAGGAGATGCAAGCGTCATTCGACTCACTCAAGATAGCCCTCTTACTGGCTATCTGTTTAGTCTACTTTGTGATGGCCAGTCAATTTGAGTCACTATTACACCCGCTACTTATTCTCGCAGTGATCCCAATGGCATTGAGCGGTGCAATTTATGGATTATATTTCAGTCAAACACCTCTCAGTGTGGTGGTGTTTATTGGGGTCATTATGCTCAGCGGGATTGTGGTCAATAACGCTATTGTGCTGATTGATCGCATTAATCAGTTACGCCAACAAGGGCTTGAAAAAATGGCCGCCATTTACCAAGGTGCCTGCTCAAGATTAAGACCGATTATGATGACCACGCTCACCACCTCTTTGGGGTTACTGCCGATGTTAATGAGCAGTGGTGAGGGTCATGAAATTCGAGCACCGATGGCAATTAGTGTGATTGCAGGTCTATTGTTATCCACCCTGCTCACCTTGGTGGTTATCCCTAGCCTTTATGCGGTATTTGATCGTAAGCAATTCTCAACCCATGCGAGCGAAACAAACACACAGGAGGCACAGTCATGAATATCACGGCACTTGCCTTAAAACGTCCTGTCACCACCAGCATGTTCTTTATTGCGATTTTGCTATTTGGTTTAGCGGCGGCAAAACTATTACCGTTAGAGTTATTTCCGGGTATTGAGATCCCACAAATCAATGTCCAAGTCCCCTATCAAGGTTCGACTCCAGCTGAAGTCGAACGCGATATTACCGCCATATTAGAGGAGTCATTGGCAACCATCAGTGGCATTGAACAGATAGAGTCTGACTCCAACCAAGATGGCGCCTACATTGAATTGGATATGAAATGGGGAGCAGATGTCACCAATTTAAGCCTGCAAATACGAGAGAAAATTGACAGCGTACAACATCTGCTACCAAAAGATGTAGAGCGTATTTTTATTCAACAATTCTCCACTTCTGATATGCCAGTATTAACCATTCGCTTATCCAGCCAACGGGAATTGTCAAATGCCTTTGATTTGCTCGACAAACAATTAAAAAGACCACTTGAACGAGTGATGGGAGTTTCAAAAGTCACACTATATGGGGTAGATCAAAAACAGATCGATATACGCGTTAATGCTCACCGCTTAGCGGCAACGGGATTATCACTCCAGCAATTACAACAGTATCTACTCAAACATAATTTTGTCATTAATAGTGGTGAAATCAGAGGTAATAACCAAATTATCCAAGTTTCCCCACAAGGTGAGTTCAAAAGCCTTGATGATATTCGCCAAATTGTTATCGCCCAAGGCACAACGCTCGCCGATATAGCCGACGTAAACTATCGCCTACCCGATCCGTTTGAGGGCCGCCATTTAGATCAAAAATTTGCAGTAGGACTGGATGTATTTAAAGCATCAGGCGCCAATCTGGTTGAAGTCTCTACGCGGGTTTTCAAGATTATTGATCAAGTCAAACAGAACCCACAATTTAATGGCATTAAGCTCTATATCATGGAAGATCAAGCCGAAGGTGTGGTGACCTCGCTTAACGATTTATTAGTCACAGGTTTAATCGGTGCGCTATTGTCATTTATCTGTTTATGGTTATTTATCAGACAGCTAACCATGACCTTGATTATTGTGGCATCGGTCCCGCTCTCCATCGCCATCACCCTAGCAGCCATGTATGTATTGGGTTATAGCCTTAATGTTTTATCTTTGATGGGATTGTTATTAGCGGTCGGAATGTTGATTGATAATGCCGTAGTCGTCACTGAAAGCGTGATGCAACAGCAACAAAACCAACAGCTAAGTCGCCAGCAACAGGTTCTCACGGGAGTCAACAAAATTGCCTTAGCAATATTAGCGGGAACGCTAACTACCGCCATTGTGTTTCTACCCAATATTTTTGGGGTTAAAGTGCAATTAACCATCTTTTTAGAACATGTTGCCATTGCGATTTGTATCTCACTGCTCACCTCTCTATTAATCGCTAAAACGTTAATCCCACTGCTACTCAGCAAGATTCAATTAAAGCCTCACAGTGTGGGTCAATCAGGTTTAAGTCGATATTACCAAAGGACATTAACTTGGGTGCTTAATCATCCTAAATTAAGCACCTTGTTCGCTGTACTGATACTGGCGTCTACCGCCCTACCGCTGCAAATGGTCGAACAAGATAATAACGAAGGCGGCGATAGTAAACGTCTATTCATTAATTACCAACTAGAAGGACGCCACAATATTGAAGTCGTCGAAGCCTTAGTTGATAAAATGGAGCACTATCTGTATGCCAATCAAGATAAGTTCCAAATCGATGCCGTCTATAGTTACTACGCGCCCTATACCGCACAATCAACCTTAATATTAAAACCTGAACACGGCGTTGAAGTTAATCAGTTAAAAGAAATGATTAAGCAAGATTGGCCCAAATTTGCCATCGCTAAACCTCAATTTGGCTGGGGCGGTAATAATCAAGGGATAAGATTATATCTATTAGGACGTTCAACCAGTGAATTAATCAGATTAAGTGAACAAGTGATCCCGCTACTACGAAATATAGAGGGCTTAACGGATGTAAATTCCGAATTTAATGGTGCTCAACAAGAGGTCGTAATTGCCATTAATCGCGATATGAGTGCTCGCCTTAATATGCCACTTAGTGACATTGCCCAAAATATTGGCCTCGCGCTACGCGGCGCGCCACTACGCTCATACAGACATGATGCTAACGGTGAGATCAGCATTGAGCTGGCATTAGAAAAGCAATGGCAACAGTCATTGAGTCAGCTTGAGCAATTACCCATCCTTAAACAGCATGGCCAAGTTTATCAGCTCTCACAACTGGCCCAGATTAGCATCCAGCCCAGATTTGACAGTATTAGTCGCACCGATCGACAGACCAGTCTGCAAATTGGAGCAAACTTAGACGACTTGACCACCGAAGCAGCCCAAGAACAAATTGAACAAGTGATGCAAGCGATTAATTTTCCACCGGGATATCGTTACTCATTATCAGGCAGTTTTGACAGACAAGCTCAAGAACAACAAATTATGCTGACCAATATGGTGCTCGCATTAATGATGATCTACATCGTAATGGCAGCACTATTTGAGTCGTTATTATTACCAGCCGCCATTATCAGCTCCATTATCTTTTCAATTACTGGCGTATTTTGGGGCTTATGGCTAACTGGCACACCAATGACCATTATGGCCATGATCGGCATCTTGATTTTAATGGGAATCGTGGTCAACAACGGCATTGTATTGATAGACCAAATAAATCAAAAACAACCGACTTTAGCTAATTTAAGTGAAAGCATCATCAATATTTGTATCAGTCGTTTACGGCCAGTATTGATGACAGTGAGCACCACAGTATTAGGCTTATTACCTTTGGCATTAGGCGATAACCAAATTGCTGGCGGCGGCCCTGCTTATGCACCAATGGCAACAGCGATTGTCTCGGGTTTGATATTTTCAACCTTAACCAGTTTAGTGCTAGTACCGCTTTGTTATCAAAGCTTCTATCGATTGCGTCACCAATGGGGTCAACACCTCGCTAGCGCTCAAGCACGCAGCCAACGCTGGTTATTCTGGACTTGATTATAAAAAAACTCACCATGCAAAATTAGAGTTGTTCAATAAAACGTACTACTGCTAGGTTATTAATAAATTTAAGTAAATACTGTTATATTTTTGAGGAGACTTAATGAAGTATTTAATCATTATACCTGTAACAATTATTTGCACAGCCAGAATATTCGCCCAAAAGTAATTTGTTTAAAAATGACAATTATACATTAGACATAACAAGTCAATAAAACGCTTAGGTAATTATAGTTATATGAGTAATTTTCCAATAATCGAGACTGAACGACTTATATTAAATGAACAAACCATTGATGATTCCAAATCAATTTTAGCGATGTTTTCTGATAATGATGTGACCCAATTTTATGATTTACACTTCAGCGAAGAAAATGAAGCGTTAGCATTAATCAACAGCGACATCATTAGATTTAAAGAAAGTAAGAGTGTTAGATGGGCAATCCGCGAAAAATCCAACAATAATTTAATAGGTAGTTGTGGTATTAATCGTTTTGACGAAAGCAACGATGTCGCAGTAATTGGTTATGAGTTAATGAAAAATTCATGGGGTAAAGGCTTTGCGACAGAAGCAGTAGTAAAAGTTGTTGAATATTCTTTTTCTAATCAATCCCCTAAACTCATCAATAAAATAGAAGCATACGTTATGCTTGGCAACACAGCATCTATACTTTTGCTCGAAAGAATAGGCTTCCAATGTGATGGTATATTAAGACAACACGGTAAATGGAAAGGCTCATATCATGATCTTAAAGTCTTTTCTCTTTTACGTTCAGATTTTATAAAAGCATAACACTACCCTCGGTTATTTGGACTGAATTATTAAACCATTACATAATAGACACACAATTGAGGTGGCTTACTTTATCACCTAATGGAAAATTTCCTGTTAAGCTGAAACAAATGCGAGCCGATATAAAGCACTTTATCCTTCCAGATAAAAGAAAGCACCGAACGTATCCACGCTCAGTGCTCTATATACCTAGCCGCTATCCACTTAAATATAAGCAATAATGATTATCCGAATAACATTACACTTATGAGTGTTTTTTATCTGAAGAAAACAATTAAGCTTTACACTTCATTCAACTGATTCACAATACGTTTTTCAGAGATTGGGTAAGCGGTACCTAATGTTTGCGCGAAACAAGAAATACGATATTCCTCAATCATCCAACGGGCGTCTAATAACACCTGCGGTGTAGGTGCCATCTTAGGGACTTTATTGAGCTTTTCTTGTAACAGTTGCTGCACTTTAGCAATGCTGATCATATGTAAGCGATCACGGGTTGGATCAACCGGTAATTTATCTAAACGAGTAATAATCCCTTTTAGATAACGGCTAATATCCGCTAAACGCTGCCAGCCACAAGCTTCAACAAAGCCTTTATAAACCAAGTGATCAAGCTGGGTTTGAATGTCACTCATCGCAAAGGCGATATCAAGGCTAATCTTACCTTTTAAGCGCTTCTTGATTTGCTGATACAGTGTCAAAATTTGCTCAACCTGCAAAGAGATAACTTCAGCAGTTGGATTTAAATCTTGTCTTACAATGTCTTTTGCTACATCAAATTGCTCACTTGAGCGCACACCTAAGCCTTTTTGATCTAATAATTGCTGCACCGCTGCGGCAATTATGTCGTCAATCAGGATCTGTACTTGCCCAAATGGATTAAAGTACATTGCAAGCTTGGCTTTATTGGGCAATGCTTGTTGTAAATGCTTAACCGGAGACGGAATATTGATTAATAACAAGCGTCGTAAACCTTCTCGATGTGCCTTAGCGGCATCGCGCTCATCATCAAACAATTTAATCGCCACACTGTCTTTTTCATCGACAAGCGCAGGAAACGCCTTAACTTCGTAATTGCCTTTACGTTGCTGGAACTGCGCCGGCAAATCACCAAAAGTCCACTCAGTCAGTGCTTGTTTTTCAATGCCTTTATCAGCCACATTCCGAATGGCTGTTGCCACAACCCCTTGCAGATTATTTTTAAGCAGATCGAGATCGCGCCCTTCTGCCACTAATTTGCCTTTATCATCTTCAATCTTGAAGTTAATCAATAAATGCTTAACCAGTTGTGTTTGATCAAAGTCTTCAGGGCTAATTCGTACACCGCTCATGCGCAGTAACTGCTTACACATAGCGTCAAGTAAACTGGCGCTAAATGGCTGCATAGCTTGCAAACATGCACGGGCATAATCAGGAGCTGGCACAAAATTACGACGTAAGTTTTTAGGTAATGATTTAATCAGTGCCACACATTTCTCATGTCTTAAGCCCGGTACTAACCAATCAAAGTCACTGTCTTCAACTTGGTTCAGCAACGCCACCGGAATATGCACTGACACACCATCATCTGCTGCACTTGGCTCAAAATGATAACTTAATGGCAAAGTAAGGTTCTGTTGATGCCACACATCAGGGAAGTCCAATGCCGAAATATGGTCACTATCACGCTTCATCAACATCTGTTCGTTAAAATCTAACAGAGTTGGATTTTGGCGCTTAGTTTTATTCCACCAGCCGTTAAACAGCTGAGCGTTATAGATGCCATCAGGAATGATTGGCTCATAGAAATCAACCAACACTTGCTCATCAACCAAGATATCGCGACGTCTTGATTTATGTTCAAGGGTTTCAATATCTTCTAGTAACTGTTGATTATTAATGAAGAAGGCTTCTTTAGTACGCAACTCACCTTCAGCTAAACCGGCACGAATAAAGATATGGCGCGATTCAATCGGATCAATTGGACCATATTGTACTCGGCGACGACTCACAACCGTTAAGCCGTATAGCTGCTGATTCTCAAGTGCAACCACACTGCCCTGTTTGGCCTCAAAATGTGGCTCAACATAGCTTTTCTTAATCAGGTGCTCTGCTAACGACTCAATCCATTCAGGCTGAATTTTGGCACAATGACGGGCAAACAACCGTGATGTTTCAGTTAGCTCGGCTGCCATAATCCACTTTGGCCCTTTTTTGGCTAATGGAGAGCCAGGGAACACAAAGAACTTACGGTTACGTGCACCTAAATATTCGTTATTCTGATCTTTAAAACCGATATGACTCAATAATCCAGACAATAATGCCTGATGAATTGCATCATAATTAGAGGGTTCTTGATTCAAACGCCATTTCAAGTCATGCACACTTTGGCGTAACTGAGTGTATAAGTCTTGCCATTCGCGTACACGCAAATAAGCAAGAATTCATTACGGCAATTACGGCGGAATTGACTGGCACTCAAATCATGACGTTTAGTTTGCACGTGCTGCCATAGGTTTAACCATGACATAAAATCAGAATCTTTATCTGCAAAACGTTTATGTGACTCATCAGCTTGTTGCTGTTTGTCTAATGGGCGCTCACGAGGATCTTGAATTGACAAGCCGGCAGTAATCACCAACGCCTCTTGTAAACAGCCAAGCTTATTCGCCTCAAGTACCATCCGCGCTAATCTCGGATCCAACGGAATTTGTGATAACTGACGGCCAAGTTGGGTTAATACCAGTTGACCTTTGCGACTCGCAACCGCTTGCAGTTCTTCAAGTAGCAGGAAACCATCACGAATATGACGCTGATCTGGCGGCTGAATAAATGGGAATGCGCCAATATCACCTAAACCAATCGCCAACATTTGCAAAATAACAGAGGCTAAATTGGTACGTAGGATTTCAGGATCGGTAAACCCACTACGGTTAATAAAATCTTGTTCGTCATACAAACGAATACAGATACCGGGCCCCACACGACCACAACGCCCTTGACGTTGATTGGCACTTGCTTGTGAAATCGGTTCAATCGGTAAACGTTGTACCTTGGTTCGATAACTATAGCGACTAATACGCGCAGTACCGGGATCAATTACATAACGAATACCGGGCACAGTTAATGAGGTTTCGGCCACGTTGGTCGACAATACAATACGTCGACCAGTATGACTTGAGAATACCTTTGACTGTTCGCCATATGATAAACGGGCATACAGTGGCAAAACTTCAGTATCACGATAATTACGACGATTTAGTTGCTCGGCGGTATCGCGGATTTCACGCTCGCCGTTCATAAAGATAAGAATGTCACCGGGACCTTCGGCTACTAACTCATCAACTGCGGCAAAAATACCATCCATTAAATCAAGATCAGCATCACTGTCCTGTACTAATGGACGATAACGGGTTTCTACCGGGTAAGTTCGACCTGACACTTCAATAACAGGTGCTTTATTAAAGTGATTTGAAAATCGTTCAACATCAATGGTTGCAGAGGTAATAATGACTTTTAAATCAGGACGCTTTTTAAGTACCTGCTTTAAGTAACCTAAAATAAAATCGATATTTAAACTACGCTCGTGGGCTTCATCAATAATAATGGTGTCATATTGATTGAGCAGTTTATCAGAGGTTAATTCTGCTAATAAAATACCATCGGTCATCAACTTAACATATGACTCTGGTTTAATTGCATCAGCAAAACGAACCTTAAAGCCCACCACTTCGCCTAACGGTGAGTTAAGTTCTTCAGCAATACGAGTGGCCACACTACGAGCAGCCAAACGTCGTGGCTGGGTATGACCAATTAGACCTCGGCTACCACGGCCAAGCTCTAAACAGATTTTAGGTAATTGAGTTGTTTTACCAGAGCCCGTTTCACCGGCAACAATCACAACCTGATTTTCATCAATGGCTTTAGCGATTTCATCACGCTTTTGTGAAACAGGTAAAGAATCTGGATATTCAATTGTGGGTCTTGCGCGTAAGCGTTGTTGCGCTTTTTCATAAGCTGCTAGTGCTTGTTCGCCAAGTTCAGTGAGTTCGTTAGTTTTTGCTTCACTTTCCGCCTGTTTATTCAATTTAAAAAGACGGCGGCGGATCCTAGCAGCATCAGCCTGAAAGCATTGTTGTAGAAAGGCACGTGAAAGCGGGTGAGTTTTAGCGTTCAAAACTAAATTCCCTTGCTAGAATCAAAAAAAGCGATCCTAACAAGGTTAACCGTATTTGGGTATCACTATTCGATGAAAAAACTATTACTGATTATCAAATAATGTGATTTTTGAGTTTAGGCAGGGGTTAAATAGCATTGCTGCATATAAATCGCCATGGCTTTAAGCACATCTGTACGATTAATTGTACCTATCACCTTCCCCGCATCAACTACGGGGTAAATTTTTGGCTTAGGGCCAACCATCTGTTCAGCAAGTTGCAAAATACTCTCTTGTGACGACACAAATAATACTTCCGTTTTCATACAATCTTCTACCGTTGCAACTAAATCACAGTGATAACTGCTTTTTAGCATCACAGCCAAACAATCCTGTTGTGATAAAAATCCCACTAAATGTTTTTGCTTATCAACCACAGGCGCACCCATTTTTTGATGTTTTAACAGCATATCAACGGCTTCAGCGATAGACATGCTTGCCTGTAGCAATACAGGTTGACGATCCATGTTATCGATTATTTTAATAGAATCCATAATTCAACCTCATCAAATGTGTTAGTAACATTAGTAAGTGTAGCTAATATAAATCATTATTTACGCCTCTAAACCGATTACACTAATCGATTGGTTCAATAGTATGAATTTGCCATAAAAAAACCGACTCAAAGTCGGCTATTTTAAGGTCATTAACGACAATTCAATTACTGATCTTGCCAAATCATCACTTGTGCGGGTTCGCCTTTACTACGGGTGGCGCGATACATACCCTCGGTATTAAACGGCGTCGCAATATTGCCGCGTTGATCAATCGCAATTACGCCCCCCGAGCCCCCTGCAGTAATCAATCTTTGGTTGATCACTTCATCTGCAGCGCGAATAATCGATTTATCCTGATATTTTACTTTGGCACAAATATCTCCAGCGACCATATAGCGAATAAAGTATTCACCGTGCCCCGTTGCAGAAACTGCACAAACACCATTTTCAGCATAAGTACCGGCTCCAATAACTGGCGAATCCCCAACACGCCCATAACGTTTTGCTGTCATGCCACCGGTAGAGGTACCCGCTGCTAAATTACCTTGCTGATCAAGTGCTACCGCACCTACCGTACCAAACTTATAATCTAAGTCGAGTGCATTCACACTGGCTTGATAACCTTGTGTCATCTCTGCCGCAGTGATTTTCTGCTTGGCATCGAATAGTTGCTGGTAACGCTGGGCAGTATCAAAATACTGGGTAGGCACTAACGACATACCTTGAGTTAAAGCAAACTCTTCTGCTCCTGCACCTTGCAACATGACATGAGGAGAATCTGTCATCACTTTATAGGCAAGTTCAATGGGATTTTTAATGTGTTGAACCCCAGCAATTGCGCCAGCATTCATAGTACGGCCATCCATAATCGATGCATCTAGCTCGTGGCTACCATCAAAAGTATATACCGCACCTAAACCGGCATTAAATAATGGACTATTCTCTAAGATAACAATTGATGCTTGAACCGCCGCCAAACTATCGCCCCCTTTGGCGAGTACCTTGTAACCAGCATCAACGGCTTCAGTTAATTTAGCGCGATATGCTTGTTGCTGTTCCATGGTCAGCTTGGCTTTAGAGATAGTACCTGCACCGCCATGTATCGCGATTGCAAAGGGTTTATCTTGAGTATTAGCTAATGCTGTATTTGTTAATGAACTCAAGCACAGTGCAAGTGAAAGTGATAATAGCGTTATGTTTCTTTTCATTATTGTAAGGTCTCTTTTTTATTTGAGTTATTTATCGCCAATTCGACCAGTAAATGACATCCTATCCTTGCTTGCAAGCAGAATACTGGTGACAATAGTCACAAGTTTGACTTTATATAAGCATTTCATTTGTTAGTTAAGTTATTTGGTTGTTACTTACGTCTTATTTTGTTGCTCACGCTGTTTACCTGCGCATCTGTTTATGCGGCAGATAATGATTGGCTTAATGTTAAAGTCAACGGGATAAATGGTGCGTTAGCTCAAAATGTAAACGCTTATTTAGGCGATATGCTACATCTGCGATTCATCGTCGTGCCTATCTGTTTAGCGTTAAAGATAAGGTAGAACAAGCCCTACAATCAATGGGCTACTATCACGGCAAGATCAGTCAACAAATCCAACAAACTAAAAAAGGCCCTTGGTATTTAACCCTATCGGTCACACCAGGACCTGTGACAAAAATCCAATGGGTTGACGTTAACTTTTCGCCTGAAATGCAACATGATCCAGTCTTCACTAAGTGGTTATTATCAGTCAAGATGAAACCCGGTGATGCCCTCAATCAAGGCACCTACGAAGCAGTCAAAAATGAACTATTAACACTGGCATTATCACGTGGCTATTTTGATGCACATTATAGTCGCTCTGAAATCCTAGTTAATCGGGACTTAAATACGGCGCAAATCAGCCTTGATTTTGATTCAGGCAAACGCTATCGCATTGGTGATATTAGCTTTGAAGGTGATACGCTTGAAGATGGCTTTTTAGATAGGCTGATCCCGTTTAAACCCCACAGCAAATATAACGCCAATAAGCTGAGCAAATTAAACCAACGTCTATTAGCGACCGGTTACTTTGCAAATATTAAAGTGATCCCACAAATGGATCAGGCGCAAGACCAACAGATCCCGATAAAAGTTGAGCTGGCGGATAAACCAGGCAACTCATTTCAAATAGGTATAGGTGCTGATATTGGTGGTAACACCACTAAGCCTTTTGACCCTCGTTATCGAGTCACTTGGAAAACACCACAAATTAACCGTTATGGACACTCACAAGAAACCACTTTTGAATGGTCTAAAGATCAACCAAAGTTTTTGACGACTTATACCATTCCGCTGACCCACCCATTAAATGATCAGCTCAAAATCCGTATGGGGATATTGCGTGAGCAATATGGCCTTACTCAGAGTTACAACAGTAATGATCATCAATTTGATAATACTGGTCATCTGGAATCAACTAAGCGACTATTCGGCGTATTAAGACAGCAATCTCTTAAACATAAATGGTTACTTGGCTATTCTGTTGAATCGATAAAGGAATCTTATACTCAATCAGAAATTGATTATGATCCTACTTTTTATCTATTTGGCATGAGTCTACAAAAGACGGTTCGCGGTGATAACAGCTTTGACCTAAATGGGGATACCAACAAATTTATAGTTTGGATTATGCCGACCCTGCATTAGGTTCTGCGACTCGACTTGCTCGCCTGCAGGCCAAGTTTAAATGGATCCACACCTTCTTTACTAAACATCGCATTGTCACCCGTTTAGATTTAGGTATTAACTACGCTAACGATTCTGATCTTGCGTTGATCCCACCATCATTAAGATACTTTGCCGGCGGTGATCAGAGTATTCGTGGTTATAGTTACCACGAGTTAGGCCCATATATTGATTACAATGCAGCCGATGGTAACATTTCACGCCAAGTCATCGGTGGCCGTTATCTGGCCGTTGGTAGTTTTGAATATCAATACTATCTAACCCCTACTTGGCGCGTGGCGGCATTTGTTGATGCAGGTAATGCATTTGATAAAAATCAGTTTGAACCCATCGTCTCTGTCGGCGGTGGTATCCATTGGATCTCACCAATTGGTCCAATTAAGCTCGACCTAGGCGTCGGTCTAAAAAATACTGAATTTCAACATCGCTCATGGCGATTGCATTTAACCATGGGTAGTGATCTATGACCGACGTAACCACACAAACTGAAACTGTAGCGCCATTAAAGCCTAAACCATCGCTATGTTGGCGAATCTTTAAATGGACTTGCCGTACAATTATCTACTTGCCACTGTTAATATTAATACTTGTGGCATTATTGATTGGTACCTCGTTTGGTAGCCGTGTATCAGTTTGGTTAGCATCAGAATTTGTACCCAATCTGCATCTGCAATATCAATCAGGCCGCTTAAATAAGAGCCTGCAATTAAGCCATGCTAGCTGGTCAATGGATGGTATTGCAGTGGCAACAGATGGCTTATCATTAACTTGGCAACCTCAGTGCTTATTAAAAAAACTGATTTGTGTTGATGAGTTAAGTAGTAGCAAAATAAAGGTGGATATAGACACCAGTAAATTTGCTAGTGATAGCAAACCAACTCAAACAGAATCAGATAAGCCTTTTCAATTAACGCTACCTTTTGATATTAGTCTGGACAAAGCCGACCTCAATAAGATTGATATTGCCGTTAATGATATGCACTACGGCGCTAATCATCTTGATTTAAAAGCAGCATGGACTCAATCAGGCTTAAAAGTGATGCAGCTAAATAGCGCAGGCTTAAAAGTGAATATTCCACTTGCAAGTGATGCCAACAAACCAGCTAAAACCCCACAATCACATGATAATGGTTGGCCTTTGGCACATATGCCAACTATTACGATGCCAATGCCCTTATTTGTTGATCAACTGACGATGAAGAATTCAGACCTGATCATTGGCAAAGAAGTTAATCACTTCAACAGTATTCAATTACAAGGCAGTTTTATTGGTAGCAAAATTAGATTAAAACAATTTGATATCGACCACACAGATGGCACCCTTGATTTAATGGGCAAAATTAGCTTAGCTGATAACTACCCTATGGCACTAAAATTAAATGCCGATATCAAACAATTAAGTCAATTACCGCAATTGAAGCAACAAAAGCTATCTCTCGCAGTAAGTCAAAGTTTGGCTGACTTAAAGATTAAAGCTGATGCTCAAGGGCCAATAAACTTTGGCCTTACGGGGTTAGTCAACTTGATGGATCCTGCATTAACCTACAAAGCTAATCTAACCAATGCCAAAGCCCATTGGCCACTCGATAAACCTGAATACAAAATGGCCAGTGTTTATCTGCAATCAGCAGGCAATTTAGACTACCAACAAGCTGTTGTATCCGGTTATGTGAGTAGCCCCTATAACGCAAGCGTTGCCATTGCTGGTGAACTTGCCCATCAACAACAGAAACTGGCAATAAAATCATTCAACCTTGTTGGTAACATGGGACGTGTTAGTTTAGATGGCTGGTTAGATTATCAACAGCAACTGACTTGGTACGCCAAAATGTATTTAAGTCAGTTTGATATGGCTAAACTCGGGCTAACCACCAAACAAGCTTTGCCACAAAGTTTAATTAACGGAAATTGGGTTACTACAGGCAAACTGAAAGATAAACATTGGCAAGTTGCATTGTCACAAGCCAATATTAATGGCCATGTTGAGCAATACCCATTCACCGTTAATGGCGATCTTAGCATCAATGATCAATACGCAATCAACTCTAATGGCTTAACTGCTGATGTGTTAGGAGCAAGTTTGCATGTAAAGGGTCATACCAATAAACACTGGAATATTAATGCTGATCTCAACATTCCGGACTTTAGCCGCTGGTTACCAGATGCGACCGGTGATTTGAAGGCAAAAATTGATGTCACAGGTAGTCGCGATAAACCTCAACTGAATGTCAATGGCCATAGCCAAGGGATCAGTTACCAGCAGTTACAACTGCTTGGTTTTGATATTAAAGGACTATATCAACTGTATGGTAAGCAGCAATTTTCAGCGCAAATGAGTTTAAAGCAACTGCAGCAACAGCAAACAGAGTTGAGTCATATTTTACTCGCAATTTCAGGCAATAAAGCAAAACAACAACTCACTCTATCCACCCGTGGTGATGTTGACCTAAATGCGAACATTCACAACCAAATTAGCGCTGACTTGCAAGAGTTCACTCCAGAGATTAATCAGCTTTCAATTAGCTCAATATTAGGCCATTGGCAACTGGACCACAGTATTACAGGTCAGTGGAATAATCAGCAACAGCAAGGTGTTGTCAATCCATTTTGCTTAGTTGATGGCGATAACCAACTCTGTTTAGATGAGCAAGTCAAACTGGCTAAACAAGGACAAGCAGCACTGCATTTTAATGGTAATGTAGGTCAATTATTGGCGCCATTTATGCCAACAAATATGAGCTGGCAAGGACCCGCAAAACTCACTTCAAGTTTTGCATGGCAACCTAAACAAAAACCAACGGCAAAACTTGCGTTAACCTTTGCGCCAGGCCAAATCAGCTTGACTCAACCTAACCATCAAGTTGCAAAAGTAAATTATCAACAAATTGCCCTGAATGCAGACTTAGATGCCAAAAAACTTAATGCCGCAATTAAAGTCGATACCGATAATTTGGCAGATTTAAATGGTCACATCAGTGTGAATGTCACGCCTGACAGAGCGTTAAGCGGTGAGTTATCATTAACACAAGTGTCACTATTGACCATTAAACAGTTTATCCCTCAGTTAGAGACATTAGATGGTAAATTGTCAGGTGATATTAAACTGGGTGGTAGCCTGATGTCGCCACAAGCATCTGGTGCAATCAATTTAGAAAAAGGTAAATTATCAGCCTCTGCCAACCCAACGTTAGTAAAAGATATCAATTTAGCGCTTAATTTTAGTGGCCAACGAGCAACAATTCTAGGCGCCTTAACAATGGGCAAAGGCCAAGCTAAAATTGATGGCGGCTTTTCTTGGCTAGATAATAAGTTAATTGCCAATATTAAAGTAAAAGGTGACAAACTTACTGTTATTCAGCCACCAATGGCAATCGTGCAGGTATCGCCAAATGTTGAAATTAGCTATAAGCAACATGCACTTAATATATCTGGTACGATCAATGTACCATCAGGCAATATTAAAATTGTACCGTTAGCACCCGGCGGCGTACCACTTTCAAGCGATGTGGTATTTAATGACTCTATTTCAGCAAAAGAGAAACAGGCTAAACCTATTGCGATAACGGCTAACTTAAATATTAATGTAGGCAATGAGTTAAAAGTCGACGGTATGGGACTCAGTGGCAAGATTGAAGGAACCTTGGCACTACAGCAAACGGCTTTTAGACCTCCGCTGCTTTTTGGTGATATAAAAGTCGTTGATGGTAATTATAAGTTTTTGGGACAAACCCTCGACATTAAACGCGGTGAAGTACAGTTTGCAGGCCCCATTTCCCTACCATCATTGAATATTGAAGCAGTAAGGGTCATTAAGGATGCCGATGTAACTGCGGGGGTTAAGATTACTGGGACACCGAAAAAACCTGTCGTTAAGCTATTTTCCAACCCACAAATGGAACAAGCAGAAATACTCTCCTATATCATCAAAGGTACTGGTATATCTGCTGATAGCCCAGACCAAAATGACTCATTAATGATGGGCGCCGCATTAACCCTAAGCTCACAGTTAAGTGGTGGTGCGATTAGTAATATTGGTAATACTGCGAGTAGCTTAATTGAGAAACTAGGTTTCTCTAATGTGCAACTAGATGCAAATGATGATGGTAAATTTGCGATTAGTGGTTATATCGGTAAAGATTTAATGGTCAAATACGGAGTTGGCTTATTTAATCCCGGCTACGAGATGACTGTCCGCTACTATCTATTATCACAACTCTATTTAGAGTCAGTTTCTGGCACGCTAGGACAAACTCTCGACCTTTACTATAGCTTTGACCTATAAACGATGACTAACCTCTCTCGTGGGTGCTAGAGAGGTTATCTAAATAAGAAACACATCCCCTCTTTAAACAAAGTCATCATCGACCACCGTAATAGTCTAACGCTCATCATTTCATAAATTATAGATACAAAAAAAGCGCCCTTAGGCGCTTTTACATATAAGCTTAAAATTAAGCGTATACGAAGTCGATGTGCTCAACTAATGGCTTGAATACGTGGCGCTGGATAGCTTGTGCACGTACTTTAACTTCAGTACCATCAAGAACGATAGTTAGATCGTTGTTGTAGAAATCAGCATTAGCTTGAATGTTGATAACATCTTTATGTTCGAAAACAATAGATACTGGCTCTTTACCAGCACCATAGATAACTGCAGGTACTTTACCAGCATGACGTAGGCGGCGGCTCGAACCTTTCCCGATTTCAGTGCGGGTTTGTGCAACGATAGTGTAAGACATGATCTACTCACTTAAATAAAATTAAAATGTGCTACCACTTTCGACCAGCGATAGCTCGCGCTCTGTACTTAGAGCGCGCGAATACTAGCATGCAAGCCCGAGTTTAACAAGTAATAGTTAACTCATTACCACAGGCATGATCTGTATCGAGACAAGATACAGATATGACAACTAAGCTTAAATGTATCTAATACGTTGCATAGCAAATCTATTATCGTTATGCAATATAGAATTACAGAGGTGGATCACACTTTAAGCTAAATTTTGCTGATAATGTAGCCAAAAATAATTGGTGAAACTTATGAAAACAAAATTAATTCACTTAAAAAACGATATTTGTTTATGTCAGCAATTAAGCGTCGAACTGCAGCAAGCAATTACCCAAGCTGCTTTTATTCCAGACTCAATTAATATTTTATTAATTGAGTTTTTAACCTGTAATCAAGAACAACATCAAAAGCTCACTATTCTTAGTATTTTAATTAAACAGCTGGTTAGTACTGAATATTTACATAGACTAGCGGCTTATATTCAAACACTGGATCAATACGTTGCTCAATGGCAGCAGCAACCCAATATGCAGCAGCTGAATAATATTTCACAACTCGTTAATCAACTATCAACTGAGTATATTCAAGCGCTAGAAGCAATACAGTCTAATGAAAATTTAGCCAATATCACTTCGTAATAGTCAGAACAGATTGCGTGATCTTGGTTTGCCCTGTTGCAGGAAAATATTGTAATTGCCAATTTTTACTGCCGATCGTTGGATTATCAGCAATATAATTATAATAGCAATATGCATTTGGATTAGGTTGATCATCTTCATCATATAATTTGTCAGCTTGATACCAATAAACGATATCATTACCAGGTGCAAAAGAGGTGGCAGACTGAGCGACTAATTTATAATGATTATCTAATAATCCATACCATAACGTTTCACAATCATTACCTGTTAGTACGGTCCCTTCATTACCATATACTCCAGTATCCACACCTAAAGGATAACCCGTTTTAGATGAATCAATATTACCTTGTCCATAACAAGCTAAATCCTTCGCAAAACCATCCTTACCCGATGCTAACCAGCAACTATGATATAAGTTCACACTAGATTTAAAGGCACCAAAAACAGCTTTAATCGTTTTTTCATGTGCATCTTGTTGTAAATTAATAAACTTAGGAATTGCTACTACCGCAATAATCCCAAGAATAATAATCACTACAACTAATTCTATTAATGTAAAACCTTTATTTTTAGCAATTTTATGAATCATTGAACTACTTGCCTCATCACCCCAAGCATACCAACGATTGGAGTTATAATTTGAGCATTATTATACTGCTGCCATTGCAGCTATATGAGTTAATTATAGTTTAATAATATGGTGCAATGCAGCTCAAAAAGAAATGAATGACAGTGGCAGGAGTTAATGATGCTCCCAAAGGTCACGTTATTTTTAATGCTAAAGAGAACGGTGAAAATAAAAAACAGATTAATATTGAAATCTGTTCTTCACAAAAATAATGGTACCGAAGTCAGACTGGTTTCTCGTTAAACTGATATGTTCATTCATACCTAACTCATCACTAACTCATCGATACGGCTAAATTTGAGATATAAAAAAGCCCCGACAAATGTCGAGGCAATCTCTTAATATGAGCATAATGGTACCTGAGGTCAGGCTTGTATCTCATTAAACCGATAAGCTTATTCATACCTAACTCATCACTAACTCATCGATACTGCTAAATTTGAGATATAAAAAAGCCCCGACAAATGTCGAGGCTAATCTATAATGGTACCCGAGGCCAGACTTGAACTGGCACGCTTATTCAGCGAGGGATTTTAAATCCCTTGTGTCTACCGATTCCACCACTCGGGCGTTGTCGTGTGTCTTATTAACTTTACTCTATGGAGCGCGACCCGGAGTCGAACCGAGATCGGCGGATTTGCAATCCGCAGCATAGCCATTCTGCCATCGCGCCCTAAAGCATTTTGTAATCATTTAGCCTACGCTAAACAGTTACTGAATTTGGAGCGACATATCGGGTTCGAACCGATGACCTATACCTTGGCAAGGTATCGCTCTACCAACTGAGCTAATGTCGCATATTGTGTTACATTTTATACCACTTCACTACCACTTTAAAAAATGGTACCCGAGGCCAGACTTGAACTGGCACGCTTATTCAGCGAGGATTTTAAATCCCTTGTGTCTACCGATTCCACCACTCGGGCATAGTGTGTTTAACGTATTGTCAAACATATAGTGGAGGCGCGACCCGGAGTCGAACCGAGATCGGCGGATTTGCAATCCGCAGCATAGCCATTCTGCCATCGCGCCATCTGATAAGATTGGAGCGACATATCGGGTTCGAACCGATGACCTATACCTTGGCAAGGTATCGCTCTACCAACTGAGCTAATGTCGCATTCTCTTACTTAATTTAACCGCTTAAGATAAGCTTTTAAATTAACTTCTTATCTTAGCCAAGCAGCGCTAACTGCCTGACTACGGGGACGCATTCTACCGATTTGGTTACCAGTGTCAATTAAGAATTTGCATATAAATAACTGGTTGCACACTAAATAATCTTATTGCACTTATTTTGATCTATTCAGCGGTTAAATCCTTCCAGGCCGCCATAATATAATTAAGCATTGACCAAAAAGTGAGTATCGCAGCGATATATAATAAGACAAAACTTGCATATACCATCCAATCGTCGTACTGCCAGATTAATCCCATAATCGCAATCATTTGTGCGGCAGTTTTATATTTACCAATCCATGACACCGCAACCGTACCACGTTTACCAATTTCGGCCATCCATTCTCTAAGCGCTGAAATAACAATCTCACGACCAATCATAAAGAGTGCCGGAAGCGTCAGCCATATATTGGCATATTGATCGACCAACAATACTAGAGCAGCAGTCACCATCAACTTATCAGCAACAGGGTCAAGAAACGCACCAAAGCGAGTCGACTGTTTCAGCTTTCTAGCAGCATAACCATCTAATGCATCAGTTAATGCAGCAAACCAAAACACAAAGGCTGCAGCAAAGGGAGTCCATGTGAATGGCAAATAAAACACAACAATAAATACAGGTAATAAAACTAAACGAAAAAACGTTAATGCGATCGGTAAATTAAACGGCATGATAAAACCAAAAAAGTCAAAAAGCAGCGCCAATCTTGCCCTAATTTTAATCCCCTCGCAATGCATCATGTATAGTTTGTGCCATTTCTTGGCTAATACCTGGTACTTTTGCTAGTTCAGCCACGCTTGCACCCTTTACTTGTTGTAATCCGCCTAAGTATTGTAATAATGCTTGCCGTCTTTTGGGACCGACCCCAGCAATAGTTTCAAGTGTTGATGTATTACGCGTTTTTTGTCTTTTATTTCTATGTCCAGTAATAGCAAAGCGATGTGACTCATCCCGAATATGCTGTATTAGGTGCAATGCAGGTGAATCATGAGAAATAGTAAAACTTTGCTCTGAATCGCCATAAATAAGTGTTTCTAAGCCGGGTTTACGGCCCTCGCCTTTAGCAATACCAATTAGCATTGGCACTTTATCGATATTGACAAATTTTTGGTCAACTATTTTTTGAGCGATACGCAGCTGCCCTAAACCACCATCAATAAACAAAATATCAGGGATCTTGCCCAGCTCAGTGATTTTATCAAAGCGGCGGTTAAGTGCCTGATTCATTGCAGCATAATCGTCACCACCTGTAATGCCTGAAATGTTATAACGCCGATATTCAGCTTTATTAGGACCTTGTCTATTAAATACCACACAAGAAGCGACAGTGCTTTCTCCCATCGTATGGCTAATATCGAAACATTCCATTCTCGCAATAGGTAACGATAGCTCTAATATTTCTTCTAACAATTGAAAACGTTGCTCAACCGTATTGTTATGAGCAAGCTTGGTCATCACCGCATTGGTCGCATTCGTTTGTGCTAAGCGTAAAAATTTAGCCCGGTCTGAACGCACCTGAGATTTAATCTGTACTTTTTTATCAAGCGCAGTACTAATCGCACTGCTTAACGCATCCATTTCATCAAATTCATGCTGCAAAATGATTTCTGTCGGGATGGTACGTTGTATATCGGCATTAAGATAAAACTGTAATAAAAATGAACGTAATACTTCATTCAATTCGGTTTGTGCAGGAATGGTAGGATAGTAACTACGGCTACCGAATATTTTACCTTGTCGAATAAACAACAGATGGAAGCAGGCAATACCATTGGCATAATGCACGCCAATCACATCCATATCTCCACGCTCACCTGAAACCTCTTGCTGTTCACTGACTTTTCTAAGTGCCAAAATTTGATCACGAATACCCGCAGCCACTTCATAGTGTTGTTCAGCAGCAGCTAATTGCATATTCTCAACTAAACTGTTCATTACCTGCTTATCTTTACCCCGTAAAAACAGTTCAGCCAGTTTCACCTGTTCCATATAATCATCTTCGCTAATCATATTCACACAGGGGCCGCTACAACGGCCGATTTGATATTGCAAGCATGGGCGAGAGCGCGATTTATAATAGATATCGGTGCATTGCCTTACTGGAAATATTTTTTGCAGCAGATGCAAACTCTCACGAACCGCACCGCCATTAGGATAAGGACCAAAATACTTACCTTTCGCTCGTTGTGGGCCACGATGATAAGCTAATCGAGGGTGTTGATGCTGGCTGAGGAAAATATAAGGGTATGATTTATCATCACGTAACAACACATTATATTTCGGCATATATTGCTTAATATAATCATGCTCTAAAAGCAATGCATCAGTTTCACTGTGAGTTAAGGTGACATCGACATTGGCAATATGAGAAACCAAAGCTCTGGTTTTTACGTGGCCAACGTTCTTACGGAAATATGAGGAAAGACGTTTCTTTAGATTTTTAGCTTTACCAACATAGATAACAACATCATTAACATCATACATACGGTAAACGCCTGCCGATGTTGATAATGTTGATAAAAATGCTTTTGAATCGAAATCAGAAGACATAACAAAATAGGCTAAGAAAAACTTAGCCTATCTATGCCACTAGAACTGTCCAGTATCAAGCATTTTATAGCGAATCGCTAAACGCGTTAATTCAACATCCCCATTTATGCCTAATTTGGCAAATAAACGATAGCGGTAACTATTCACCGTTTTAGGGCTCAAATTAAGCTGTTCAGAAATATCACTAACTTTTTCACCATTGGTAATCATCAGCATGATTTGTAACTCACGCTCAGACAAAGATGTAAATGGATTATCATCGGTTTGATTAAACTGACTCAAAGCCATTTGCTGTGCAATTTCAGGCGATAAATAGCGTTGTCCATGGGCAACTTGTCTAATCGCTTGCGTGACTTCCTCAGGTTTAGAACCTTTAGTGAGGTAACCTGATGCTCCAGCTTGCATTACCTTGGTTGGAAATGGATCTTCACTATGAATACTTAACACAATAATTTTCGCATCGGGTTGGATTCGAATAATTTTACGTGTTGCTTCCAAGCCACCAATCCCTGGCATATTCATGTCCATTAAAATTACATCTGCTTCGTTCTTACGACACCATTGGACTGCGGCCTCTCCATCGCCACACTCACCAACGACTTTGATTCCGCGCTCATCTTCTAAAATGCGGCGGATTCCAGTACGAACCAAATCATGGTCATCAACTAAATATACAGAGATCAATTCGTTATCCTATTGCTTTTTGGTTATTTGGTCTTGCTCATTGTTAATCTAACTTAATTCAAACAAATTAAAAAGAGAGTTGTTAAATAAATGCAACAAAAATAACGACATTTATTATTAAGTTAGCTTTATTATTGCATCAACAAGTTAGTTCAGCATAGATTTAACTGATTAAAATTAATGCTTACTTAATTGAAAAATAAAGAATTGTAATATCCACACCTTTAACATTAGCTAACCCTAAAGTAAGAAGCAGTCGATATTCTAACGACGAACATTTTTTTAACATTATGTAATTGAATTGGATTTTGCTTAGATAAAGGCAAGAAATCAAAGTTAAATTTATAATTTCTTGAGCGATATAACATATATAAGAAAAACTTGATAAAAACGGTTAACCCCGAAAGTGTCTCAGCAAAAAATCATACACGAAATAGTTACGACTTAATGCGATAAAACCACGTTAAAGCAGACTAAATCGATCAACGCTTGGATCTGTAAAAATATCGCCACTATCATCACTATGGGTAGAAAAATTAGATAACACAGTTCCAGACTCTGATAGTAACTGTGATGCAGCTATAACTGCTGCGTCATATTGCCTAACACCTCTCATTTATACATATCGTAACAAAGCTAATATTGCTTGAGCTACATAAATAAAGTCTAATTCAGCTCGAATAATTCCCTCATAAGCAATCAATAATAACGCTGCTATCTGGTGTTATTAATGGAAAACAACAATGAAAAAAACACTGCTATCTGCCCTACTTTCTTCGTTCTTCTTACTTGGCTGTAATTCAGATGATACTGTTACAGTGCCAGAGCCGACACCAGTACAAGGTGTTAAGTTTGCTCAATTCAACTTAGCCTTTGCTGTCGATAACGATCCGACTGAAAACTATCAGCGCTGGGTGGGGTATATGGCGCTAACCGTAGCTGAACAAAATGCATTGATTGACGCGTGGAAACTCGATGTAGAATCTGGCTCAGTTGCCAATGAAGAGCAACATCTGTTAGCTGAACGCGTTATTCAAATCCGTAATATTGCCGCTATCATCCAACAAAATCGCCCAGACGTATTATTGATGAATGAGTTCAATAACGATGGCACCGCAACCGATACTCAGGTATTAGAAGGTTTTCAAAACAACTATTTATCAGTATCACAAAGTTTAAACAGTGTTGATGGTGGCGATAGATTAGAGCCGATCCACTATCCATTCGCGCAGAACTACGCGACCAACACGGGTATGACTACAACATTTGACTTAGATAATAACGGTCAAACAGGTGATGCTAACGATGCCCAAGGCTTTGGTTTCTACCATGGCCATTACGGTTTTACCTTGCTATCAAAATATGAAATTGATACTGCTAATACTCGTACATTCCAAAAGTTTTTACGTAAAGATTTACCAAGCGCAGTCAATCCTAAGATCGAAATCTGTGATAGCCCTAAACATAAAATTCCTGAGGGTATGAAGTGTGGAGATCTATGGTTTGAAGAAGCAGAATGGAATGAACTGCGTCTATCTTCTAAAAACCACGTTGATGCACCAATCATCATTGATACACCAGAAGGTAAAGTAACCGTTAACGTACTTTTAGCGCACCCAACACCATCTGGTTTTGATACTGTGACTTATAATAACCGTTACCGTAACAGCGAAGAAAACGAATTTTGGAACTTCTACATCAATGGTGAACAATCACTTTATGATGATCAAGGCCAAAAAGGCGGTTTCAGCGGTACACACTTTGTGATGATGGGTGACATGAACGCTGATAACGTTATTGGCTCACAAATCCATGCTCCACACGACGGTATTATCAAGTTCCTTGGTAATGATTTAGTTAATCAAAGCGTTGCACAAGTCGGTCAAGCACATACTCCAATCAGTGCTGGTGCTGCTGAATCAAAGAACCCAGCCAATAACTGGAACGGTACTCACCCATACCCTGAAATTCGTACCAGTGTATTTGGCTCTCGTGCAGATTATGCCGTGCCATCAGCCAGCTTAGAAGTGATTGATTCAGGTGTTTACTGGGTTGCTGAAGGTGAAACTGGCCGCTTATTATTCAATGACGAGCGTGTTGGTAAGTATGGTGATAGCAAAGAAATTTCATCAGATCACCGCTTTGTTTGGACCACAGTAAAAGTTAACTAATCTGAACTATTAAAGGTGTAATTGCCATAAACGGGTAATTGTTGCTATCACTGGCTGCAATTATCCGTTTTTTTATGTGTAGAGTTTTACTTTGTTGCAGATAGCAAAAAGGCGCTTAACCTAAGTTAAGCGCCTTCTCTAAATATGGCGGAGGAGCAGGGATTTGAACCCTGGAACGGGATAAACCGTTGCCGGTTTTCAAGACCGGTGCATTCGACCACTCTGCCACCCCTCCGACGCGATGCATAGTATATACATCACTTAATGATGTAAACCGATTTTTATCAATTCAAGCGCGTTTGCTGATTAAACAGGCAATTTATAGTGGTAATTGATACGCCTGCTTTAATAACTGGATATACTCAGGATCACGACACATGGTTTTACCGGGACTGTCAGATATTTTAGCCACGGGTAATCCATTACATTGAGTCATTTTCAACACAATATTCATCGGCACAACCCCCTCTAAGTCACAAGTTAGATTGGTACCAATACCAAAACTAATTTGTGCTTTTCCTTGAAAATGCTGATATATCGCTAACGCTTTATTAATGTCTAATCCATCTGAAAAGATTAATTTCTGTTGCTGTGCATCAATACCAAGTTGCTGATAATGAGCAATTGCTTTTTCGCCCCACACAATGGGATCACCACTATCTTGTCGCACTCCACTGTATTGCTGAGCTAGCGCTAAATCAAAATCCGCTAAAAACGCATCCATACTAATGCAGTCAGTGAGTGCAATCCCCAATGTTTGAGGATATTCAGATAACCAAGCTTGTAACGCCATGGTTTGACTTTGACGTAAATCACTTGATAAACGTTGGTGACCTTGAAACCACTCATGAGCTTGAGTACCAATGGGAGTCAACCCTAGTTGCTTTGCAAATAAATAATTACTTGTGCCCACTAAATGTTGTGGCACTTGTTCAGCTAATTGCGTTAATACAAATTGCTGCACTTGATGAGAAAAACGGCGACGACTACCAAATTCAATCAACTTAAAATCAGTAAACTCACTCTTTTTCAACTGTTCGATTTTAGCCTGTAACGGCTTAATCGCTTGTTCAATCCCTTTTAACGGATACAAACGTCTATTACGTACTTCACTAATAATTTCAAGAATAGGGATTTCCCATAGAATCACCTGATGCCATGGGCCATCAATGCTAATATTCAAACGCTGATTAGCGGTAGTAATCTGTACTTGTTTTGGATCAAATCGAAATCGAGATAGATAATCCAGATAATCTGCTTTATAAAAACCTAAACTGGCTAAATATTCGATTTCGCTATCAGTTATAGCAAGCCATTGCAGCTGATTTATTTCCGCTTTAATCTCATCCAGATAAGGCAAAAGATCTTCATTGTTACGACATTCAAATTCTAAGGTAACCTGAGCTTGTGGATAGAGATGCCATACAGCTTGCTGCATATGTAACTTATAAACATCAGTATCTAATATGCTGGAAATGATTGGGTCGTTCACAGAGGTTCCTAAGATAACTAAACAACAAAATGAAATTAATGGAGTAACTTTGACATAATCAAGAATAAATATAAAAGTGATATTGCCTGCTTTTAAGCTTTATCGGTATCAAATGTATTAAAAACAAACAAAACGTACATTTACTCAATATAAAGTCGGCTTTTACATAACAGTTTACTTAAAACTTATGTTACTTCCCATTGCAAACCATAATTCTAATTAGTTTCTAAATAACAACAATACAGAGCATTGGTAAATAACTATTACTGAATAGCAATAATATTTTGCCAAATCATAGATAGCAAAAAGGCGCTTAACCTAAGTTAAGCGCCTTCTCTAAATATGGCGGAGGAGCAGGGATTTGAACCCTGGAACGGGATAAACCGTTGCCGGTTTTCAAGACCGGTGCATTCGACCACTCTGCCACCCCTCCGACGCCGTGCATAATAGCTAGCACCAGAGAGATTGTAAACCATTTTATTTTGAAGCAAGCTTAATCGTTCACAAAAACAACAAGTTGCTGTAAAAATGGTTAATTATTAATGTAACTCAGTAAAAAGACCACTTAAGAAGGTTTTTTCACAATAATGGCATTTCAGCTTTAATTCACAGCCAGTTTCACGTACGTTGAATTTGCTAGTAACAGGCTCATTCAAGCTAATGCAGTTGCTATTAGGGCAAGCAAATACACCTTCAATACGATTTGGCATAGCGACTTTAAACTTCTTTACCACTTCAAAGTTATCAATCACGTTAACTGTGGCATTAGGCGCAAACAAAGCTAACTGGTTAGCTTGCTCTTCAGTAAACTGAGTATTTTCAATTTTGATCAGATCTTTCATCTCGCCGTGACTCGGTAAATTTAAACCAATCGTCATACGTTTTGATGCATCAGCTAATTGAAAGAATCGTAAAATTTTAATACCAGTACCCGCTGGAATATGGTCAATTACTGTACCTTGAGCAATTGCCTCAACTTGTAATTGTTTTTTCATCTTATACTCCAAACTCATTGGTCAATACTAACGCTAACAATGCTTGTCTTGCATACACACCATTTTCCGCTTGTTGGAAATAATATGCATAAGGTGTGCTATCCACGTCCGTTGTAATTTCATCAATACGCGGTAATGGGTGCAGCACTTTTAAATTCGACTTCACACCATGAAGTAACTCAGACGTTAAGATAAAGCTTGATTTCATATGTTGATATTCAGTTTCATCTAAACGCTCTTTTTGTACTCGCGTCATATACAGAATATCTAATTGCTCCATCACCCCATCAAGTCCTTCATGTAAAGTAAACTTGATACCTTTATTTGTCAGTTCTTCTAACAAATAATCAGGCATACCTAGTGCAGCAGGAGCAATAAAGTGGAACTCACAGCCAAACAGTGACAAAGCTTGTGCAAGTGAGTGTACGGTACGACCATATTTAAGGTCACCCACAAATGCCACTTGCAAGCCTTCTAGAGTCCCTTGCGTTTCATAGATACTAAACAGGTCTAATAAGGTTTGAGTTGGATGTTGATTTGAGCCATCACCGCCATTAATGACTGGCACAGAAGAGAACTCGCTCGCAAGTCTTGCCGCCCCCTCTTGAGGATGACGCATAAAGAATGCATCACAGTATGATGAAATAACCTTTACCGAATCGGCAAGTGTTTCACCTTTTTTACCTAACGACGTATTACCACCGTCAGGAAAACCAATAACACTGCCACCTAGGCGCTGCGCTGCAGTTTCAAAAGATAATCTGGTACGTGTAGACGCTTCAAAAAAACAACTCGCAATAATCTTGTTTTTTAATAATTCAGGGCGTGGATATTCTTTTAATTGATTGGCGGTAGAAACGATAAGTTCTAACTCTGAACGAGTTAAGTCAGGGATGGAGATAATATCTTTTTGATACAAAGGGTTATTCATTGGCACAGCATCCTATTCCGATATTTAATCGGAGAAAAATTATAACAGCATATTTTAAGGACGTATACTTAATGTTCGTACAAACAACAACTTTTATGTACTAATCATACCATTGTAGCAGTTAGCCATTATAATTAGATTAAAACCGCACAAAACAACAAAATCAAACTGGCCGCACAAAAATAAAAATTTGAAACCAATAAAAACAATAGATTACAATAAAAAAATAAAAACCTCACTTTCCAAGCTAAAAAAATACCAACTACAACCATCGCCTTAGATTAGACATTTAAATAGAAAATGTTTTTTATTTAAAACTTTAATGAGTAAATGCTATTTTTACACAACCTAAAGATTAAAAGTGCATCTTAACAATAAGTTATACAATACAATAAAAACCATTACGGCAAACAATCAATCGTACTTCAACATCATGAAGTACGATTAAAATGAACAAAAACAACCGATATCAGATCAATTAACGTACAGCAATGGCGTTATGAGCGTTACATCGTTTATCATAATACTTAATCACTAATAAATAGCTAATAAACGCTGTAAAAGCACCAATTACATATGAATTATCAAAAATAAACCGGCTAACATTAAAAAACTGAGATATTAAACAGAAAAATGTGATACTAAATAAACATACAATCGCAGTTACATTAACACCTTTACAATAATAGTAGCGCCCTTCAGTGACTTTATATAAATCAACAAAATCTACCTCTGTTTTATGTTCAAACCAATAACTTGCCATATAGATACCAGCCATAGGCCCTAAAAATGCAGCCAAATTACCTAAAACAACAAAAATATAATTATCAGGATCTGCTAACACACTCCATGGCTGCCCAAGTAACGCCAAAAAGCTCGCTAAAATTATCGCTTTCTTATAACTTAAATGCTTAGCAAACAATGAACTAAACACCATCCCTGGCGGTACTAAATTACCAGCAATATTGGTCGTAATTGTTGCAAGAATAATAAACATTGAAAAAATAATAACGACGAAAGGATTATCAAAACGCGCAACTAACTCTGCCGGATTCCAGATGGCTTCCCCAAATACAATTAATGAACCATTAGTCCCTATCACACCAACTAAACAAATAAAGAGTGTCATTATTGGTGCACCAATTAACTGCCCTACCACTTGTGCTTTTTGTGACACCGCATTACGAGTAAAATCAGAAGTATTCAATGCGAGCGTACCATCGAATGCAATCATGGCACTTAGTGCAGGGAAGAATAATAACCAAAATGAAATATGACCTTGTTCAGCAACTGTAGTTGTTAATAACTGATTCCAATCTCCATTTGCAGCTTGATATGCCCAATAAACAACAGCCACACCAAGAAAGACCAAAATTGGGGCTGCTAAATTTTGTAAAAATCTTATACCTTCAGCGCCATGATAAGCAATGTAGATATTTAAAATAAAAAACAGCCCAAAACTAAACCACAAATGTATGCCAATATTCGACCAAAGTTCAGCAAAGATCCCCGTTAAGACAGCATCAACGGCTTGACCGCCAATCCAACACTGTACTCCAAACCAAAAACAACCTAACAATGCACGAATTAGTGTCGGTAAATAATTGCCGACGGGTCCAAAGATCATTTTAGATAACAAGGCAAAAGATGCACCATATTTAGTACCAAAATGCCCTAATGCTACAGCAGGCACCATAACCAGTGTATGACCCAAAACAATTACCAATACTGCCTGCCACCAGTTCATCCCTTTAGAGATCAAACCAGAAGCAAGCATATAAACGGGAATGGAGATCATCATCCCTAGCCAAAGGGTAAAATAATTCCAACTAGTCCATGTTCTTGCGCTTTCAGCAATTGGCATTGAATCTTGACTTAAACAGTTTCGATATTCATTTATATTATTAATTTCAGCAGAACTAATATTTCGTATTTTGTCATTTATCAAACCAAACATACCTGCACTCCTTGGCTTTATAAACAATTTATAATTGAAGTCATTAACTGTTTATAAATAAAATATATTTATGATAAAGATATTGTTGAAGCTATAAAATTAACTATGAAATCCATCTATTACAGTGATGAAAATCAAAACATTCACAATATAAATCATAAAATAACTTTATTGCATGATACAAAACACATTTCGCATTAAAATGATACATTGAGCACAGTGATTCATTTAACCTACTCTATTACTTAATATTGTCCAAAAAAACAAGATCGAAACATAACCACCTGATTTATAAGTATAAAAATTTAACTCAATCTATTTACAAGTAGTTTCACAATATTAACTCTTCAAATCAAAATAACTGTCATTAAAAGTCGTCGATATTAAATGAAATAGCTATTTATTACTTCCATCTTATACTGTAGTTAAACCATAAATTAAACTGATAATGGCAAAAAATCAGAGCTAATCGAAAATTAATCCACCAGTATCTTTCCATTATTTGTACATTTAATCATTCGCAATTTATTTACCAAGCACCAACTCATTTTGAAATTTAAAAAACTTAAATTAGCGCTCACCAAATAACAAATCATCAATGCTAACGAATAGATTGAATCGCTATTTAAACTATGATTCATTGCGATAATGGATTATGGCTCACACGCCCGTTATTCGCCGATTGTAATAGCATGGCATAAAAATCTCTTGCTTCGGGGCCCGTTTAGGCAACGTCAAATGCAATGGCACTTGATATTGTTGCGCTTGCTCAATAGCAAGTACAGTAACTTTAGTATTCGCTCTATATTCAACAATATGTTTAGGCAAACGACAATAGCCAACGCCCCGCTCTACGGCTCGAAAAGCATGATCAAAATTATCGACAGTGATACGTTGTTTCGATTTTAACCAGCCCACATTTTGCAGTTCTCCCTGATTCGCTTCTCCACCTAGATCTCATATAACGATTTGTGGAACTTTTATATTTAATTTATATAGGTCATGATGGTTTTATCAAAAAAAGCATAAGTCACTCAGACTAAATATTGGACATTAACTTCAAATAAAACGAGAACTATTTATGACAAAGTTACTTCAGATTGATTTCAAATATAATGGTTCATTTGGTATAAATATGAGCAATTCGCTTATTAAACTGGTCAAATCAAGAAGCTGGACTCATCTGAAATATTTGGACTGAAAGCCGTCAAAACCAGTTAGAAGGTGGGATTTATCTTTTTGATAATGAAGTAAACGCACAAGCTTATCTAGCCAAGCATACAGTACGCTTACCGCAAATGAGGATTACTGATATTCAGGGGATTGTATTTGATACGAATCAATCACCTACCATTACTAATAATGGCCCAATACTGACAACCTTTAAACAAAAATAAGGAGGAAATATGACTAACAAAAACTTTTTAACGTTGCATGCGGCTATTTACTTGGTTTTTGCATTAGCACTATTTTTTATACCAAATATATTTTGGCCTATTTATGGTGTTGAGATAAATGATAAATATGCCTATTTTCTATCCCAACATACGAGTATTTTTCTAGGTGGAATCGCTGCTATTAGCTATATGTTAAAAGACATAGAACAAGGTGCTATCGCAAAAAAACTATTAACAGCACTATTAATAGCAAATGTATTAGGTACCATCATTACCGTGTATGCTGGCCTAACAGGTATCTTTGTCGGTTTCGGTTGGAGTGATCCGGCTTTCTTTACTTTTCTATCGGTCTTAACTTATCTACAACTAAGAAAACAATAACCGTTAGATAGCAAAAAGGCGCTTAACCTAAGTTAAGCGCCTTCTCTGAATATGGCGGAGGAGCAGGGATTTGAACCCTGGAACGGGATAAACCGTTGCCGGTTTTCAAGACCGGTGCATTCGACCACTCTGCCACCCCTCCGACAGGTGTGCATACTACAGATAGCATACGCTGCTGTAAATGTTTTTTTGTAAAATCAGCATCGTACGTTTATTTTTACAACAACTTGCTCAAAAAACACTTAATTTGGCTTAATTTCAAATAAATACAGATCTAAATCATGTCCCGGAGCTCTAAAGCCAAGCTTTAATAACAGTTGCTTAGAGGCAACATTTTCAGCACTTACGCCAGCAAACACTTGCTCAACTCGGCAAGATTCACCTAACCATGACATACACTGCCCTAAAACCTCAGATGCAAATCCTTGCCGCCAAAATTGATATGCTAATAAATAACCTAAGTGCACTTGTTTAATCACATCTTTATCGATAATGGCAGGATAAAGGAAAATAAAGCCCATCAGACAGTCATCAGTGTTATTTAAGATCACCAACACTTCTGCTTCAGCTTGCATCTGTTCCAACCAAGTTAGCGCTTGTTGTCTAGTCACAATATCTTGAAAATTGTCAGGCAACGATTGTACAACCTCACTGGATAAGGTTTGTATAATCTGATCAGCAATATTGGTTTTAGCTAACTGCTGATATTGCTGCGCGCTAATCACTTGCGTGCGGAGTGTGTTAAATAGCATATTCATTAGCCACTACAGCATTTCAACTTAACGATAATTTAGTGTAATTAAATATTACTTATAAGCAAACGCTAGATAGCAAAAAGGCGCTTAACCTAAGTTAAGCGCCTTCTCTAAATATGGCGGAGGAGCAGGGATTTGAACCCTGGAACGGGATAAACCGTTGCCGGTTTTCAAGACCGGTGCATTCGACCACTCTGCCACCCCTCCGACGCGTGAATATTACTCAGCTCCCCACTATTTGTAAACTGCTATTTTAAAAAATAGCGCCAACTGCTCAAAAGCAGATCAACTCGTTTAAAAACAGTTCAAGTTCTGTTTAATTGTTCAGCTTTACGAAAACCTGCAATAAATAACAGTGCTAATAACATCAGTAAATTAATACTGCCGCCACTGCCCTCTCCAGCATCTGGTTGCGGTTGCGGCTCAGGATCTGGCGTAATTGGTTTATCTTGTACCAATAATTGTAATGCTTGCTTTACCGTTTGCTGTCCATCACTCACCTGTACACCAAAGTTAAGCCAAGTGTCTTTATCGACTTTAGGTAAAGTTAATTCGATCACCCCATGCCTAAGTTGCTGGAAGCTAACATCTGCAGCAAACTGCCATGTAAACTGTAATGGGTCACCATCCGCATCCATCGACTGTGATGCATCGATTAACACTTTGGTTTGCTCTAATCCAGAATTAGCCATCTTAACCTTGATTTGCGGTGCATTATTTTTAGCCGTAGTAAAAGCCACTAACGTCAGCGCCACTTCGCCATTTTGATGACCATCATGATCTGCATCACCATTGTCTGCCAATGTAAGCCTAATACACTGACTCCCCATGCTAAACCTGCCTGATATTGGCTTGAATCAAGAGCAGGACAATTGCCCTGTTTATCCTTAACACTGGAAGCTATGCTATCTCGTGTTGACTCTTGCAGTGTTTGCCAACCCGATTGGACTTGATAGTGATATAACTGAGTTTGTACATCTACCACTAAATTATCATTGAGCGACACCACAATACTGGTATTGCCTCGATTAAGGGTTTCAGTCACAACAAGGTCGATGACGGGTGTCTGCGCTTTAAAACTCTCTTTCGTTGCAGCGGTTAACAAACAATTGTCAGTCGCTGTTATGCGCTCGCATAAGGACTGCCACTGCGATATAGAAATCCCCACACCTACCGAGTTCTTCGGCTCAATCAAGCCACGTATTTGCTGTGACCAAGCACCACTACGCAGCATTTGTGCCTTATCACTACTCACTGGTAATCCTTGATTGATGTGTAATCTTGATTGCGCACTATCATTATCGACATAGTTACTGATGCCATCGAGATCATCATCAAAATAGCCTTCATCTATATCTGCTATACCATCTTTATCGGTATCGGCTTGAGTCAATTGTGCTTGATTAGTCACCAATACCAACGGTAGTTGATAATGCCTTTTATAATCGACCGTTGTGTCTGTAACCGTTAATGAATAATCACCTGCACTGAGCTTGGCCGGATCTAGCTGTAATTGATAAGGCGCGCGCTTAACCACTGCACTCGCTAATGGCTCATCAATTACAAATTCAATTGGCGGCATCACGTCATCTTGCTCACTTCCAATGATCTTAGCGGTTACTGTGACCAGCCCTGCTTGCATATTGATTTGATTCACCGCGCGCTGTTGTTGGCTGACTTGTATCTGTAACACGCCAGCGCCATGTTGATGAGCTTGCACCTGAGCCGTGACCTGTTCGCCTAACAAGGCATGCTTTGCACTCAGTAGCGTTAATTGGCTACCAGCGTCTATTTTATCAATCGCAATATTGCCTTGCTGACTTTGATCTATCACTAATTGTGCTTGCTGATAGCGACCATCTTGTTGCCATTGATACTGCACAGTCACCGGATAAGTCACCGCCTGACCAGACAACACGACCTTGGCTTGTAGATGACCTTGATGAGTCATCATTAGCTTAGGCGCAATGGAGACTAATGGCACAATATGCACAACAGCGGTTGCGTTTGCATGATTACCTGACGCATCTGTAGCAGTAAGTGGCACCTGCTGTGCGCCGGAACGGTAGGCTTTAGGCTGCGCAATTTTAACGGTAATATCACCATCAACTTTATCAATAGCATACAGGCCTATATCTCCCGCTAACCAAGTAAAGTAACCTTGTGCTGAAATTTGTTTAATTTCATTACTGCTAAATACGGGCGCTTGAGTATCCTGCACTATTAACTGTTGTTTAGCCTGTGATTGGTTACCTGCACTGTCGGTTGCAGTCCAAACAATTTGATATTGGCCTAACGCCAATGCTGAAGCCAAATTATGGCTAACCGTCGGTGGTAGCCAACCATTATCGGTCACGCCACCAGCAGGAAACTCAATCTCAGTCAGTGGCCCTTGCGCTTCGACATAAAGCGTATCAGCCAAATGGAATACCGGCGGTAACAATGAGCCTAATGTTGGATCTAATGGTACTTCATCTTCACCATCGTCAATACCATCATTGTCGCTATCCGCTTGATTGATATTACTGCCGATTTGATATTCCTGAGCATTGATTAAGCCATCATTATCATTATCCAATAACGCATCGCTGGCATCGGTATTTGATAAACCATGGCTTAATTCCCAAATATCATTTAAGCCATCACCATCTTGATCAATCTCAACTTGTTCGCCATATCGAATATTATCAATCCAAACCGAATCTTCGCCTTTATCAGAAAACTTGTCTTTGACATATTCGAACCTGAGTTTGTGAATACCACGCGGAATTGCCACAATTTGCGTACGCCACTGGATAATGCCGCTCAATTGCAAGGTCAGTTTATTATCAATATAGAGGTTAAATTTATCACAGCATGATTCTGTTGAAGTTTTAATATCAAACAAGATATACGACGATTTAAACAGATGCTGAAGTTCTATTTGCGCCCGTTGCAATGGACCAATGTTATCCGCCTTTAAACTGTACTTGCCCTGGGTTGCATAAGCATCGCTAATCACCCAGCTCGCATCAGCTTTAGTGGGTTTATACCAATTAGCCGGAACACTATTATCCTCAAATGACCATATATGTTGGCTAGCAAATTGAGGGATATCGTTAGCATCATTAGGATCTGTCGCTGCAATAAACTCCATATAATTACTATAGCCATCAGCATCATTATCTAATTGAGCATCTTGTTTATTATGAGGATTAAGTTGATGCTGCACCTCCCAACCATCAAAAATATGGTCAAGATCGGTATCGATGTGTCGTGGTAATGTTTTAGCCTTAAATTCGGCTAAATTATTTAAACCATCACCATCGCTATCAATCAGCGCATCGTTTTTATCACTAATATTAAATTGATTGGCAAGTTCCCAAGCATCAAGCATACCATCCTGATCATGATCCAAATTTGAATTCTCTGGCACGATAACCACATTATCAAGCGCAAAATGAGCTTGTGCATTTGCTCCTTGATATTGCCAACGCAGACAATTAGCTCCGGCATTCACTTTAATGACTTGGGTTTGCCATTGAGCCGTCTCGGTTAATACATGTTGGCTGTTGTCACCGTGTAAACTTAGCTGCGCATGTTCTAATTGATAATCAAAAACAACATAGCCTTGTTTAAACATACCGCAAACTGCGAGTTGATTATTCGTCATCGCCCCTGTTATTGCTAAGCTCACCAAACCTGCGGACGCTTTAGCTTGAGTAAAGTGCCACGGGCTATTTGATAAGGTGAACATTTGCCATGGCGATGTTAGTTGCGATTGTTCAAAAGAATCCGCAAAACTAACCAATGCTTGCGGTTTATTAGCCGCATTATTGGGATCCGTATTGGCTAAAAATTCCTGTAATTGGCTAAAACCATCACGATCGATATCAGTAGTTGCATCTGACTTATCCAGAGGATTAAGTTGATGAGTCACTTCCCAACCATCATCAATACCATCAGCATCTGAATCAGCAATCGTTGCCGATGTGCCTAATTGAAATTCGCGTAAATTAGTTAAACCATCATTGTCGGCATCCCAAGAGGCATCTGCGCTATTACTGATATCAAGATTATTAGCAAGTTCCCAATAATCAGGCAGTCCATCAGCATCGATATCTTGAGTCGAGTTAATTGACACTAAATGTACATTATCAATGACTAAGCGACTATTTTTAGCACTCGACTTTACTGCTATTTTGAGCCAGTTAATGCCTGCATTGATATCAATAATTTGTTTACACCACGTCGCTGAAGGTTGCAATGATAATTGTTGGTGTCGAGTCAGTAGACTCGCCTGCGCAGTGCTATTTAACTGATAATCAAACACTAAATAGCTCTGTTTAAATCGACCTGATAACGCAAGCTCAACATCAATATTAGCTTTACCGTCAAAAATTAAGCTTTGCCCTTGAATCGCGAGTTTTTTAACTTGCCAGTTAACTCGGTGGTTAACTAGATGACGCCATCTTGCGGTATTTAAACCTTGACTAAAATCATCATAAAAATCGTCAATATCTGCTGGCGTCGATTGTTTATTGTTAGGCTGACTGCCACCAATATATTCAGATAATGCATCAATACCATCGGCATCAATATCAGTATTGGCATCATCAACTAACGGATTTAAGCCAAATTGCAACTCAAAGCCATCATTAATCAAATCGCCATCGCTATCAGCATTATCAAGTAAGGTTTGTTGCTGGAACTCTTGTAAATTCGATAAATAGTCACCATCCCAATCTTGCTGGGCATCAGCGGTTAAGGTGGGATCTAAGCCATGTTGCAGTTCCCAAATATCAGGGATCTGATCACCGTCAGCATCACCATCAAAAGCGCCATAACTGACTTTATCAACAAAGATAAAGCTGCTATCACCACAGTTACCCGTTTGATAGCGCCACGATACTTTATGCAAGCCCGCTGTTAACGGATAGTGGTAATTTTGCCATTGTGCATTCGCTTTTAAACTCGCCACAGGTCTGCCATCAACCATGACAATTAATTGAGCTTGGCAAACATTATCGCTTTGCTGTTTAAAATTAAAATGCACATAGCCCTTAGCAAAGTAACCTTGCCAATCTAATTGTGCTTCAGCTACCGCTGAGCTAACACTGAGCGCCATATTGCCATCATAAGCCGCTAGGTTACTGGGCTGCCAACTGTCTGATTGCCAATTATGCGGTAACTGTTGCTGTTCAAATGAATAGGTTTTTTGACGAATTAATTCAGGTTTTTGCTTGGCATTACGAGGATCGGTCGCCAATACAAACTCAACTAGGTTAGTGAATCCATCCTGATCGATATCTTGGTTAGCATCACGCTTATCTAACGGCAATAACTGATGCTGTACTTCCCAACCATCACTCATGCCATCTTTATCAGTATCAGCATAAATTGGGCTGGTTTTGTACTGCACTAATTCGGCTTTATCAGTTAAACCATCACTGTCACTATCGGCAAGATGTGGATTGGTTAATGCATTGAACTCTTCAATATTGGTTAAACCATCGCTATCAGGATCGAAACCTGCATCATTACCATTAATATCTAAATCGTGCGCCTTTTCCCAAAAATCTGACATGCCATCATGATCTAAATCTAATTCTGGTAACTGTTGACATTGCACGCCCACCACAGCAAATGCATCAATCACATCAAAAGGGTTATAACCGAGATCGGCAGCACTATTAATAACGCCACAAGCGGCTGAATTAAAATCAGTATTTGGCAACCAATAGTTTTTATTGGCATATAACATGGCACTAAATGCTTTGCGCACATTCCATTGTGGTTTATGCGCCAGCAGATAGAAGGCGTGATTAAAGATACCACTACCAAAGTGGACATCCATTCCTTCTTGATAATCCTTAATATGGGCAACTGAGATCCCATCTTTAGTTGGATCATCAAAATAGCGCATAGCAGGCTTATGCTTGCTGATATCAGCACCGACTAACCAATCATTTTCACCTTTAACAAAGTACTCTACTGCCTCGCCCGCCATATCTGAAAATGACTCATTAATGGCACCAGACTGCCCCCAATAAATGAGTTTTGAATGTTGGCTGGTAAAACCATGGCTGACCTCATGGCCAACAATATCCAACGACACCATTGGGAAGTATTTATTGCCACCATCACCAAAACTCAATGCACTGCCATCCCACATCGCATTTTCAAAATTTTGACGATAATGCACTCGCATAATTAATTTTTTATCGAGAGGTTTAATGCCAAACCACTGCTGATATAACTCAACCACATTGGTGGCAAAGGCGTGGGCATCATTTAATGGCGAAAAAGCGCCATTAACTTGTTTATATTCATTATTTCCGCAACCAAATTGGTAAGGCGTAGTATTAGTCGTGCCATTTTTCATATCAATAGTCATGACATTGTCATTATTAAACTGACATTGCCCATTGCTATGGCTGACATCTAAGAATGGATAATCTTGGCCAAATTGATACTGGCCGACTTTAATATTACCACCGGGGCCGGTTGCTTGTTCAAACTGTAAGTTATTCCAATATTTAAGTATTTTACCGCTTTCGAGATCAATAATAATCGATGGAATAGCAATATTCCCTTGTGTATCGGTTATTTTCTTTTGTACAAATAAACTTAAATAAGCATGACCATCATCAATATAAATATATTTATTTCGTTCAAGTTCCTGACTATTATTTCGATCAAACCATCTAAATTTTGACAATATAAAACCATCAATGTCATCATCGACATTAACATCTTTATAATAAGTTGTATTTTTATCAAGGATTATATGATTATTGATGATTTTTCCATTTATATTATAAATATTGCTCGCTTGTTTATGTAATATAACTTGATGCGACCAAATTGGAATACCAGATAAATACTGTTGATAACGCTCATGCTTAATATCCTGATTAGCCAAGATATTGTCTAATTTAGTGGCGAGAATGATAGGTTCAAGATAAGGCTTATCAGCATCTACAGTTAACAAGCGCGTACCTTGTTTACTGCCCATCCCTAACGCGATTTGATTTAAAATGTCATCCTTATCTTGCAATGAAACGTTGTCAGCTGCTACAGCAGCGCCAAAACTCATGCATAGCAAAAGTCCAAGCATATTTAATACTTTATAATTCATAATATTACATATAATAATGGGCATTAATAACATTTAGCTTTTGCATATTATTTTTATAAAACAATCGCTAATGATGAGTTCTGTATAAAACAGGAATAATGAATAACTCTATTCATTGAATAATATTATATAGAAAGCTTTAGTCGTAGTTAGTTATACAGATCACAATTATTAGCCAAGCCTAATATTAAATTATCTCCACATTTGCAAATAACGATTTTATTAATCTCAAAATACTAACAAACTTATACTTGTTATTTCTATTTAAAACATAACTACTTTAAAAATAAAAACAGCACCTATTTTAAGGTGCTGTTTTTATATGTGATTATTTTATTAAGGCATTATTTTTGATAATACCTTGCTCTTATAATAAAAAGAACTAATAAACTGAGTATCGATAACGAACCACCACTACTCTCTTGTGCTGGTACTGCAGTTTCACTCACTACATTATTCACTTGTACCTGCACTTGCTGACTGACCTCGGCAATACCGTCTGACACCATTAGCTCAATGGTAAATTGAGTATGACTATCCACATTAGGCAGTTGCACTTCGAGCTTACCAGTAGCAATCTCAGTTGCCACTAATGCGTCAGGTAAAGTCCAGTGATAACGAAGTCGATCACCATCAAAATCAATCGATGCCGAAGCATCAATTATTATTTTGGTTGCTTCATTCGCCTGTGTCACCATTTGAATCACAATTTCAGGCAAAGTATTGGCTCTTTCAGTGACCACGACACCAGTAAAACTTACATGGCCATTACGCTCGTTATCATTATCGTATATGCCACCATCTGCTAGGGTTAACAAAATACAATTATCACCACTATTTAAACCAGCTTGGTAATTATCACTCATCATGTATGGGCAATTACCATTGATATCACTTTGTGCACTGGCAATATGATTATCACCATCAACCTGTAATGCTTGCCATTGATGTTCATCTGTATAAATAGCCAGAATATTATTTTCAGTTAATACTTTTTCCGACATAGCAGGCATTAGTAGCATAGCTTGAGTCGATGTAGTTTGATTCACCAACACAATATCAATAACAGGCGTTACCTGAGTAATTTGCGCATCAACAACCATGGTATTGTTTGTTGAAGTCGTCAATAAGCTTGCTCCCCCACCTGCCGGCTGATAAGGCAACAATTTGGCTATTGTTTCTAAGCTTAAATCTGCCGTTGCAGCACTGAGTCCATTAGTTTGTAAATTCAACCAACCTAAACGTAATTTTTGATGGCTCAAGGTCTGCAGTGGTGAATCACCATCAGAGATAGGTAATCTGGCATGATGACTGTCATTATCTAAATAATCGGCAATACCATCACTATCAGTATCAGCGAGGCCTTCCAGCAAGTCATCCACCCCATCACCATCACTGTCTTGATTACCTAACTGCGGCGTGTCATTAACAACCACCAATTGGCTAACATAATTAACAGTGTGTTTTTCGTGGGTATTAATCTCTGAAACCTGCACCGTAATTTGGTAAGTTCCCGCGGTTAATTGACTAGGGTCGATAATAAAGCCATCACTGATAGTACTGACTTGTGCTTGTTGCAGTTGTTCTGATAATTGATAACTCACCTGATGTAGATCAGAAGCATTGATATCATCGATATGAGTGACTAACGTCACTTCCCCAGCCGTTGCGCTCACTACGCTGACAGTCTGTTGATTTTGTTGTAATTCGATCCCAAGATCAGGCGCGAGGTTATAATCAATAATATTGACTTTGGCTTGTCTTTGCTCACTAAGACCGCTATTAGTGCTATAAACTAACTCGGCTGTCACCTCTGTCGAGGCATTAGCACCATCATCGACCACAAACCAAATCGCGCCTGATTGTCCCTCATTGATTTGAACGGAACCTGTCACTAACTGACTTAAACCATGTACTTGATAATCGACAACAACAGGATATTGCGCGGCTTTACCACTGAGTAAAATGGCCACTTGCGCATATTCACCCGGCTCAGCAAATGACTGCTCAACAATGCTCAGTTGAGGCAAAATTTCAACATTAACCAGATAAGTGGCTTGATTGCCTGCAGTATCAGCAGCCATCACACTAACTTGATGAGCACCCGAAGAATATTTTTGTGGCCCTTGTAGAGTCACTGATACTTCACCGTCAACTAAATCGAATGCGATAACATTAAGATGTTCACTGACATTAGTATAAAAACCGGCAGCATCAATTTGAACAACATCAACCAAGTCAAATTCAGGTGCCGTAGTATCACGAATGATGACTTGCTGCTGCGCTGAAGCACTATTACCTTCCCCATCAGTCGCAACCCAAGTCACTTGATATTGTCCAATCTCTAATTGGGCGGCTTGATCGTGCGTCACTTGCGGTGGTAACCAACCATTATCGCTTACCATTACTTGCGGCAATGTTAATGCGGTTAATGGCCCAGTGGCTTCGATATATAAAATATCATCAAGGTGAAACTGCGGCGCTTGATGTTGGCCAATATCGTCATCCATTGGCGCAGAATCTTCATTATCAATCACACCATCGTTATCAGAATCTATCGCGTTAATATTTGAACCAATTTGATATTCAAGTAAATTACTTAAACCGTCATTATCATTATCTAGTGCAGCATCAGAAGCATCCCATTGGTCTAAACCATTTAGGATCTCCCACTCATCCGGGATACCATCACTATCACTGTCTTTAAGTTGACGAATACCAAAGCGTAGATTATCGATCCATACCGTATCTTGTCCCTGCGAAGCACTAAAGTCTTTACGATAAACCAAACTCATTGTATGTACGCCAGCATCAATATTCACTAGCGCATTTTGCCAATCCTGCTCACCACCCGCACTGAATACCAATTGATTGTCGATTAACAAATCAAAACGGTCACAACAAGCTTCACTGGCGGTTTTAATATCCATTAACAGAAATGAATCACTAAAATGCGCTTGCCATTGAATCACTGCCCGCTCACTATCTGTAATCATATCTGCACCTAAACTATAGATCCCATCAGATGCTTGCGAATCGTCGATACGCCAACCCGCATCGGCAGCTTCAGGGATATACCAGCCTTGCGGTATTTCAGCTTGCTCAAATGATTGCGCCATCTCGCTAATAAACTGTGGCACTGAATTCATTGATGTTGGATCGGATTGAGCAATAAATTCTAAGTGATTACTGTAGCCATCACTGTCTGCATCTAATAGCGCATCATGTTGATCTTTAGGATCCAATCCATACTGAACCTCCCAGCCATCAGGCAGTTGGTCACCATCGCTATCAGCATAAAATGGATAGGTGGCCGCTAAATATTCACCTAAATTATCTAAACCATCATTGTCAGGATCTTGGCTCGCATCACTGCTATCACTCAAGTTAAGATTATTTTCGACTTCCCAAATATCCGGTATACCATCATTGTCATGATCACGCGCTGAATCACGAGCAACAATATGGATATTATCTAAGTGCATTAAACCCTGTTGATTAGATGACTCATAAGTCCAGCGCACAAAATCAGCGCCTCCATGATGAAAGATAACCTTAGTTTGCCATTGACTATCATGAGTTAAGGGCTGAGCTTCACCATTAATGACAATATTGGCACTGCAACAAGAAGCATCTTCAGGTAATAAATAATCAAAAACAATATAACCAACTGGCATTAAGCCTTTAATGCCGACACCTTGCGCTCCCATGGTCTCTGAGTTAATAGCAAGGCTTTGCTGACCATCACTGGCACTATCACGGTTAACTTGCCATTGATGCTCTCCATGCCCCACCAGCAACCAGCCGCTTGGTAATTCAGGCGTTTCAAAAGATTGGTATAAGTCAAATAACGCTATTGGCGATGATGTTGCATCAACGGGATTAGTCCCAGCCATAAATTCTTGCAGATTGCTGTAACCATCATTATCGCTATCAAGCTCGGCATCGTCATAATCTAATGGGTCTAACCCAAACTCGACCTCCCAGCCGTCATCTATTTGATCAAAGTCTGAATCACGGTTATTAGGTTCGGTTGATTGCTGGTACTCAGCTAAATTTGTTAAACCATCATTATCTAAATCTTGCAGTGCATCAGAGGCATCACTGATATTTAAGCCGTAACTTAACTCCCAAAAATCAGGCATTTGATCGTTATCATGGTCAACAGTAGAATTAGCACTGACCAGCAATACATTATCTAGTAATATTTGGTCGCTATTATCAAGTCCCTTAAACCACCACTCAATCAAATGACTACCAGCATCTAGACTAATAGCTTTAGTCTGCCAGCCTTGATTCTGCTTTAGCTCATGATTGTGATTATCCACTTTTACAGCGGCAACAGTACAACAAGCATCAGCAGCAATAATTTGATAATCAAACACCAAATAACTTCGTTTAAAAATCCCCCCAAGTGCTAGATTTAATGGAAATAACTGCTCACCATTGACCTTAATTAACTGTTGACCGTCAGGTGCGTTTTGTTGACTAAGATGCCAATTATTGGCGGCAATAGTATTTGATAATAATCGCCATAAATCTGGCAATTGAGCGGTTTCAAAAGAGTGTTTAAAGTCTGCTACCGCTTGAGGGGTTGAACTTTTATCTTGAGGATCACTATTAGCATAGAATTCTGCTAGATGATGATAGCCATCACCGTCACTATCTTGTAAATAATCAACCACTAATGGGTTAAGTTGATGGCTTACCTCCCACCCATCTGGCATACCATCATTATCACTGTCTGCTAAATAGATATCAGTGCCTAATATGGACTCATCAAGATTACTGACAAAATCGCCGTCCCAATCTTCACTGGCATCATTAGCATTAAACGGGTCCATCCCATGATTTATTTCCCATAAATCAGCAATGCCGTCACTGTCGCCATCACCATCAAAACGACCAAAACTGATATCATCAATCCATGCAGCATCAGCACCGCTGGTGACACTTGAGTCTTTACGGTATCGCCAACTAATACTGTGCACTCCCGCGTCTAGATGGTGGTTAACATGCTGCCACTGTTGCTGTGTATCGAGTTTTTTAACTAATTCACCATCGATATAAAGTTCAAGATAATCGCCATAACTTTCACTATCTAGATAGTAATTAAAATATAAATAACCCTCCTCAAATAAGCCTAACCAATGAATCTCTGCGGTTTGGTCATCATCAATCGAACGCGATCCTAATGAGTATTGACCTTGATGAGCTTGTTGATTATTAGTGAGCCAACCAGTATCAAACTGAGATGAAGTCGCCCACAGATGCGGTAATTGCTGGTTTTCAAACCCAAAATGTTTATTGGTAATTAATTCAGGTCTAGATAAGTGATCTGTCGGTATAGTGGACAATTGGAATTCAATTAAATTACTAAAACCATCACCGTCAAAATCATTATTGGCATCACCACTAAATAAAGGATTAAAACCGTATCTCACCTCCCAACCATCATTAATTAAGTCACCATCACTATCTGCAATCAGTGGCTCAGTTGCATAAATATTAACTTCATCACCATCGCTTAACGCATCATGATCGGTATCTGAGTGGAATGGATGAGTTTGATAATTAAACTCTTGTAGATTAGTTAGGCCATCTTGATCACCATCCAAGGCGGAGTCATCACTATTTGGATCTAAGCCAACGCCTATCTCCCAAAAATCAGACATGCCATCTTGATCTTGATCGATATGGTCAAGCCCAGTACACACGACTCCTACTTGAGTGAATGCACTATGCACATCGAATGGACTTAAGCCTAAATCGCTAGCGGCATTAATCGCACCGCAGGCACCATCAATATAATCTGTGCTGTTCAGCCAATAATTAACATTGGCATATAGCATCACATGAAATGCCTTTCGCACATCCCAGTTAGGACTATTAGCCAATAAATAGAATGCACGGTTAAATACGCCACTGGAATAATGCACATCCATTCCAACTCGGTATTGATCCGCGTGTTTTATCGAACGGTTATCACGGGTTGGATCTTCAAAATAACGTAATGCTGTGGTTCTCTTAGTAATATCGGCACCGACATACCAATCATTTTGCCCTAATAAAAACGACTCAGCAGCTTCACCTGCCATATCAGAAAACGCTTCATTAATACCACCGGATTGACCTTGGTAAATCAACTGCGAATGTTGCATGGTAAAGCCATGACTTACTTCATGGGACACCACATCAAGTGACACTAGCGGATAGAAGTCATCATGACCGTCACCAAATGTCATTGAGCTACCATCCCAAAATGCATTTTCATAATGGTTAGAATAATGTACCCGCATCAGTAATTGAAAATCGAGCGGCGCCATGCCATACCATTCTTGGTACATATCAAACACGGCATTACCAAAGGCATGGGCATCATTTAGCGGTGAATAAGCACCATTAATTTGTTTATGAGTATTACGATGACAATCAAAGCTAAAACTTTGATGATTAGATGAACCATGGGCCAAATCTACGGTTTTGACATGCTCATTTTCTAGGATACAAGTGTCACCTTCTTGAGTAACCTGTAATGAGGTAACATCTTCGCCATATTCATAAATACCCGTTTTTGCATTACCACCAGGCCCCGTAGCTTCAACATGTTGTACGTTATTCCAATGACGATAAATCACACCTGTTTCAGCATCAATAAGCAAATACGGCAAGGCGATTCCGCCCGTTTTGTCTTCTAATCTCGCTTGGTAATAAATAGTAATCCGCGCTTTATTAGCCTCAGTGACATAGATATAAGTTTGCTTGCTTACCTCAATATGGTCTGAGCTAAACTGTGGGTATTTAGTCGTAATATACTGATTTATCGCCTGCTCAATGGCAGGAGATATTGTTGCTGAATCATGTAACGCCAGCGCTTGTGCAGAAATGTCTTGCTCTAAATCTTGTGCCAATTGACCGTTTATCGCATAAACCTGATCATTATCTTTGCTATGCACCGCCACTTGCTGAGCCCAAATCGGTAAATGACCAAAATATTGTTGGTATTTTTGATGGCGGCGGTTTGAGTTCTGTTGGGGGGAAGCTGTTGATAATGCTTGAGGCGTTGAACCATTTAACGGTACTAGTCGGTATTGGGGATACGTTGCATCAGTGCTATGAACAGAAGTAGATGTATAGGATGAAGATAACTCAAGTTGGGCGACAATGTCAGCCTGATTAGCCATGCTGATTTTTGAAGATTGTGCCGCCAATGCCATCGTAGGCATTAAAACAATTGCAGTCATCCATACTGACATTCTATATTTCATCGTTAACATCCCTGTTAGTTGTAACCATGCAAACTAACTTTACCGATTACAATGCTGCGCTAAACTTCTGCATTTAATCTAAGTCATCATCCTTGTACTTATACAAATAGTAACATTTAGGGATTATTGCAACCAATTACTGAATACTTAATTAGGTATCACTAATCAAATGAAAAACAGAGAATTATTTAGGGAAGTCATGACAACATCATGATTTGTTAACAATTAATATTATTATTTAGTAAAATACATCAAAACAATGCCAATAAAAAGGTAATAAATATATTTATTTATTACCTAAAAGCATGACGAGTATCAGACTGAAATTTATAGTAAATCAACAGCGAAACAGGCAAGAATGAACAATAACTACGCCTTAAGACTTATTTTAGTCGTAGTCTGACCAAAATCACGACTTGTCAGACCAATTTATGCCTCTTCTAGCCAAATATTGCCTTGTAAATAATCGACAGCATGACCGGTTAATAACACTCTTTGCGCAGTGACTTCACAAATAATGTCACCGCCTCGAGTAGACAACTGCTTGGCAACTAATATTGATTTATCCAATTTATTGGCCCAGAAAGGCGCCAGTTGGCAATGAGCCGATCCGGTTACAGGGTCTTCTTTAACGCCAAGTTCGGGATAAAAACATCGACTCACAAAATCACATTTATCCCCTTTCGCAGTAACTATCACACCACGATAATCAAGTAATTCCCATGCGGCAAAATCAGGCGTTAATGCTAATAACTGCTGCTCACTTTCAAGCTCAACTAGATAGTCCATCCCAGCAAAAGTTTGCTTAGGAACAATCCCGTTTAGCCCTTTTAATAGTGCTTTTGGTGGTTCAACAGCTTGCTGTTCTACTTGAGGAAAATCAAGGGTTAAACCTTGGTCATTACGGGTAACCCATAACTCACCACTATTGCTATAAAAGCGTAACTGTTGTTGCGGGTGACCTAAATGAGTAAATAACACATGCGCCGCCGCTAAAGTGGCGTGTCCACATAAATCAACTTCTTCAGTTGGGGTAAACCAACGAATATCAAAACCTGATTTATTGGCCACTAAAAAGGCGGTTTCAGATAAGTTATTTTCCATTGCGATTTGTTGCAACAACTTATCATCAAGCCAATATGAAAGAGGACAAACGGCAGCGGGATTACCACTGAATGCTTGTGTGGCAAAAGCGTCAACTTGAAATATACGTATTTGCATTATTGTTCCTTCAACAATGGGTTAGCGCGTTAGTTTCGCTAAATGTCTGTTTATCTTAATTCACCCAATACAAGTTTCAAACACATTTGTATCATTCAGTTATCTTAATTTAGCAAAACATCGAGATATCAATCACAACTTATTAATAAACCAGTATCTAATTCAGACTGTACCGCTATTATTATGTGCCATACCGAGTTATTCCTACTACAACTTGGTCATGATTAATAGCAATTAAGCTATTAAATCCCTACTTAAAAATATTAATGAGATAATCATGCATAACAAGAAGATCCTGACGTTAATTATCGCTGGTGCTTTGGGCGTAACAGGCTGTAATTCAGACGACAATAGCCCAATTATCACGCCAACAGTTGAGTTACGAGTTTTAGAAACTTCTGATATTCATACCAATATTATGGATTATGATTATTTTAAATCTAAAGAAGATCAAACCATTGGTTTAGCGCGTACCGCATCTGTAATTCACGCCGCTCGTACCGAAGCTGACAACCATGTACTCGTTGATAATGGTGATCTATTACAAGGTAGTCCAATGGGCGACTACATGGCTAAGATCAAGTTAGAAGAGTGGAATGGTGAACACCCTGCGTATAAGGCAATGAACACACTCGATTATGCAGTCGGTAACATTGGTAACCACGAATTTAACTATGGTTTAGATTTTTTAAAGCAAGCGGTTGATGGTGCTAACTTCCCTTACATTAGCGCTAACGTTTTCTGTAAAATCGATAACTGTTATGACGGCAAAATGAAAGATCAACCGTTATTCAGCCCTTACCTGATTATCGAAAAACAAGTGACAGATACCAATGGCAACAACCATACCTTAAAGATTGGTTATATCGGTTTTGTGCCACCACAAATCGAGCAGTGGGATCGCGCGCACTTAAACGGCAAAGTATATGCCACAGGTATTGTTGAAGCCGCTGAAAAATATGTACCACAAATGAAAGCTGAAGGCGCTGATGTGATTATCGCTATTCCGCACTCTGGTATTGGTTCAACCACGGCTCCTGCTGATGTTAGCGCTGAAAACGCCACTTATGCATTAACCAATGTTGAAGGTATTGATGCGATTATGTTTGGTCACAGCCATGCTATCTTCCCACATGCAAGCTATGCTGACTTACCAAACACTGACATTGAAAAGGGTTTACTAAACGGCGTGCCTTCAGTGATGCCTGGTCGCTGGGGTGACAACTTAGGTATTGTTGACCTAACGTTAACCAAAACAGATGGCAAGTGGAACGTAGTTGATTCACGTGCAGAATCTCGCCCAATTTATGATGGCGCCAATAAAAAGCATTAGTCGATGCTGACAAAGCAATCCAAGATGCTGTCGCACATGAACACCAAGAAACACTTAAGTTTGTGGACCAGCCAATTGGTGAAGCATCTGCACCAATGTATAGCTTCTTAACCCTAGTGCAAGATGATCCGTCAGTACAAATCGTATCTGATGCGCAAATTGCTAAAGTTGAACAAGCTATTGCCAATATGTCAGAAGCTGAAAAAGCAAAGTTTGCAGGCAAGCCTGTACTCTCTGCCGCAGCGCCATTTAAAGCGGGTGGACGTCATTCAAGTACTGCAGACTCAGCGCAATATGTACAAGTTGATGCAGGTGAGCTTAAATTTAAGCACGCCGCTGACTTATACCTATATCCAAACACCTTAATGGCTGTAGAAGTTACCGGTGCTGAGCTGAAAAACTGGCTTGAATGTAGTGCAAACCAATTTAACCAAATTGATCCTAATAGCACTGCCCCACAAAACCTAATCAATTGGACTCACCCAACCTTTAACTATGACGTTATTGATGGCGTAACTTATAAGATCAACGTGACTCAGCCGAGCAAGTACGATGGTAACTGTGCTCTTGTTAATGCCGATGCTAACCGTATTGAGCAGCTAAGCTATACCAAACCTGATGGTACGATTGTGACAGGTGACGAGCTAGCCGCAATGAAGTTTATTATTGCGACCAACAACTACCGCGCCTATGGCGAAAAGTTTGATGGTACAGGCCCAGATCATGTCGTGATTGAGTTGCCAGATGCAAACCGTGAAGCTTTAGCGGCTTATATTACGGCAGAAACGGCTGAGCATGGTGTAGTAGATACTACTGCTGATGGTAACTGGGATTTTGCTGACATCAATACCCCTGACTTAGATGTACGTTTTGAAACGCAAGATTCAACTAAAGCAGCGGGCTTTATTGACACTTATAAAAACAGAGCGATGACCCAAGTAGCTAAAGACGACTTAGGTTTTGCTATCTATAAGCTTGATTTAACACCACAAGCTAAGTGATTTTTACTTAAAATAATCTAGCTCATATCAAAGCCAGTCGACCGACTGGCTTTTTTTTGTTGTAATAAGGCCACTGATCTCTTCACTAGATTTAAATCATCATGTCGATAGCTCAAATGGCGTTTTCGCAAGCCTGTGAAAATAATAAACAGCCCATTCTTAATCAATTAGAGTCACTATTAAGCAAGAGTAAACAGGTGCTTGAAATCGGCTCAGGGACGGGACAACACGCCTGTTTTTTTGCAGCGAATATGCCTTGGTTAACTTGGCATACCAGTGATCGCGCAATTAACCTACCCAGCTTAAATGCCAGATTGGCCGAACAAGCACCAAGCAATGTTAATAGCGCAATCGAGCTTGATATCACTCAAACCATGCCCGCAATAAGTCAGCAAATTGATTGCAGTTATAGTGCGAATACCCTGCATATTATGAATCAATCTCAAGTAGAGACTTTTTTTAATCGACTTGGCGACAGCTTTCCTAAATTACAACAGGCTATTTTTTACGGCCCGTTTAATTACCAAGGCCAATTTACCAGCGCCAGTAACCAAGCATTTGATAAAACACTTCGCGAACGCCAATTAGGTCAAGGGATCCGTTATATTGAATGGATCATTGAACTTGCAGGCCGTAATCAGTTACAGCTCAAACAAGATATAGGCATGCCTGCCAATAATCGTTTATTACAGTTTGTGTGTGTTTAATACTTTATATGAAATAATCGAAGGAAATAATATGGCTTCTATCTCGCAACACACCCATGCCAATGGTTTAGATTATATCGCAATTACTACCCCGCTATGTGATGCCCGTATTTTTCTACAGGGCGCACAAATAGACCAATTTACCCCAAAGGATAAAGCTGACTTGCTGTGGGTCTCAAGTGCTGACGAATATCTACCCGGTAGTGGTATACGTGGCGGAATTCCAATTTGTTGGCCTTGGTTTGGCGCTCATTCTAATCCTGATTGGCCACAACACGGTTTTGCTCGTACCCGTTTATGGCAACTTGATCAAAGCCGTATTGAAAATGATATCGCCTACCTCACTTTTAGCCTTACAGTTAATGAACAAGATAAACAATATTGGCCACACCAAAGCCAAGTGAGCATTGAGTTTGTATTGTCAGAAAAACTGCAGGTCAGTTTAATTACGACCAATACTGGTAGCGAAACATTTGAATTTACCCAAGCACTGCACAGCTACTTCCCAATTGGTGACATTCACCAATTAGTCGCACACGGTTTTGCAGGCTCAAAATATATTGAATTTGGTCAAGGCCCTTATTTACAAGAAGGCGATAGTGTTCGTTTTGACCGTGAAACGGATCGCGTCTATACACAACTTGCAGATAGACAATTACTGGAAACCCCTAATGGTGTTATTGAAATCATGCGCGACAATAGTCGCTCGGCGGTATTGTGGAACCCTTGGATTGATAAATCGAAATGGCTTGCTCGTTTTAATGATGAAGATTATCTGAAGATGGTCTGTTTGGAAGCCGCTAACGTCCTTGAAGATAAAGTGCAGCTTGCGCCAAATCAAAGCCAACGCTTAACCACCACTATCAGCTGGCGTTAACATCAATAGCTGACTACTGCACTGTAGTCAGCTAATTCCACAGCTGCTACACTAAAACAACCACTTGATTAATCAGTTAAACATGTCATTAAGATTATTAAAATACGTTGGATTATCAATAGTATCGATAACACTTTTAGGCATATTATTGTTTGTTAGTGGACGCTGGTGGTTGCCACAATTAGCGACGCAATTAACAGGACAACAACTCAAGATAGAGCAGCTTGACTATCAGCTCAATCTGCCAAATAACCTGCAAATATCACAATTTACTGGCCAATATCAGCAGCAACAAATCAATATCAAACACGCTAATATCCATTTTTCATTATGGCCATTACTGTCATTTAATTGGCCTAAAATGACTGCGGTTGATGTCGCTAATATTGATATAACCATCAACAGCAAAGTCCTTGCTCAACAGTTACAACAACCTAGCCATTCGCAATCAACACCATTTACCCTTGAACAGTTCAATCAGTTATTAGCAGAACTTCCCGACAGTAAAATTGATAAGCTCTCGCTATTTATAGATCAACAAAACACGCCACAATGGCAATTGCACCATTTTGCTTGGCAACAAGGTAAAGTGCAGGCTTGGCTATATTGGCAACAGCAAGCTTTAGCGATTATTCATAGCCAATTGAGCCAGCAAGATTGGCAAGTTAACGCCCATATTCCAGTGATGAATAATTTGAATATGCTACGTTGGCTTAGCCAACAACCGTATATCAATCACCAACTGGCGATTCCCACCGCTTATTTACAACAACTCGCAAAAGTCAGCACGCCAGCAACCATTGATGCTTCATTTAATATTGAGCCTGCGCAGCAACAAGCAACTGCCACAATCACCATTAATGATGCTGAATTCACGCTTGATTCGACTCATTTGCAGATTTTAAATAATACACAACAACCGCAACTCACCATGCAACTACAATATGGTTTACAGCAGCAACAACAAAAAAGTCTAACTGTTGCGCCATTGTCGTTAACGGTCCCTATCCATGCAGTGGCTAACTGGATTGACTTACCTGCCCCGCTGCAATTGTTGTTAGCAGACAAACCTCAGCAAACAGTGCTCAGTTTGCATACTGATCAACTGAGACTCGATCTTGCTCGCCAACAGCTCCAATTGGCTAAGCTAACCACACAACTGTCTGGTGCAGTAAATGCCACACTCACAGCCACTGACAATCAATTGAGCTATGCCAAGACCAACGCTTATTTAAACAATCACTGGCGGTTACAACTCGATGCCAATAAGCTTGATTTGGTCAAGCTAAAGTTAGTCAACAACCCAAAAACTCAGGCCAATATCGATAAGATAACACTGCAAGCTCAAGGGCAACTTGACATCAGCCCTAGCCAGCAGCAATTAGTCATTTCGAATAACAGTCAATTAACCATGACTAAACTAAAGTTAATTGACCAAGCTCAGCGGCTTACGAGCGAACAACTGACACTCATCAGCCTTAGCGATAGTCGTTTTAGCCATGATGCTAACACTGACACCAAGGTCACTAAGCTTTTAGGAAACGTATCACCACTAACACTGCAACTTAAACAAATCAAAGCCACAGACGACTCGGCTAAAATTGAAGCCGATATTGCTAAACTACTGCTCAGTAGTCATAAGCCTATTTCATTTGCAATCACGCCCTCTACACCACAACTACAATGGCAATATGCGCCACAACAAAATCAACTTAAGCTTAATCTGACAAATACCCAAGTAATCCAGCAAAAATCTCATGGCCATCAACAGCTGTTTATCGCAGAGAATATTGCACTGCAACAGCAATTAGATTGGGATAAAAAACTCACCACTCAAGAACAATGGCACTGGCAACAACTGCAGGTGACCAGTCAACATCAACTAACCAAAGCACTTCAGTTAGCGGGACAATGGCAAATCGATTGGCCAATACAACAACTGACCCAGCAACTACCACAGTGGCAATTACCCACATCGCTTAATGATATAAATGGCCAACTTGGGCTTAATATTGATACAAAAATGCAGCTTGGAACCCAGCCAAAAATCACAGTAAATCTTGATAGTCGTATTAACAATAGCGACATTAGTTTTGCCAATACTAAAATTAGCCAGCTTAATGTAAGTAGCCAATGTCACTGGCAAAACTATGGTAAACAAGCTCGCCAACTCAACTGTAATAAGCTTTCAAGCCAAATTGAGTCGATTGATAATGGCTTAACATTGTCAGATATTAGCAGCTCAGGCACATTGCAATTGACCCCGAATACTCACGCCCCAATCGCACTTAATTTAGCCGCCGAGGCTAAATTATTAGGCGGAAAATTAATGGTGCCCGCTTTCTCACTTGAGTCAAATCAAGATGCAAACTTATACCTCATTTTACAGGGCCTCAGTTTAGCGAAATTATTAGCGATTCAACCGCTACAAGGTATCTATGCCGATGGTGTTTTTGATGGTGTATTACCAGCAAACTTAACACACAATAAACTCACGATAAGCGGTGGCCGTTTAGCCGCTCGCGCTCCCGGCGGTCTGATTGAAGTCACTGATAATCCATATGTGACGGAACTCATGCAGTCTCAACCGGAGCTGTCCTTTGCTTTCAACGCATTAAAACACCTGCAATACTCAACTCTGGCGAGTACTTTTGACATGGATGCAAAAGGTGATGCTATATTAAAAGTCAAAGTGGAAGGAAAAAGTAAAGGAATTGAACGCCCTATTGTGTTTAATTACAGTCATCAAGAAAATATGTTACAACTATTAAAGAGCTTGCAAATTAGTGATAATTTACAAGATAACTTAGAGCAATCCATTCAGGATAAGGGGTCTTTGTGAAAATTAAATTAAGTCATGCCGTCATGCCATTAGTTGCAGGCATGCTGGTGTTATCTGGCTGTACGCCGACAGTACAAATAGCACCGCCAGACAAACCGATAGAGATTAATTTGAACGTTAAAATACAACATGAAATCAAAATCAAAGTTGATAAAGATCTCGATAAATTAATCAGTAACGATGAGTTGTTCTAAGGAAATTAAGATGAAATCAAAACTACTGCTATTAGTTGCAGGATTATTGTTTAGCTTGAATGCCTTTGCAATGACCCTACAAGACGCTAAAACAGCGGGATATTTAGGCGAACAACATAATGGCTACCTTGGCCTCGTTGCACCCAATGGCCAAGCTAAAGCGTTAATGCTAACGGTAAATGCTAAACGTAAAGCGTTTTACCAAAAAATTGCCACTAAAAATAATATCAGTGTTGAGCAAGTCGCTAAACTTGCAGCGCAAAAAGCTTATAACGCTACTGAAGCAGGCCAGTATATTCAAGACAGTAATGGCCAATGGCATCAAAAACAATAATCAATGATATAGGGCAATCATTACATTGCCCTAATTTCGCTATCCAATCGAGTAACTGGCATAATAATTTGCTTTAGTTATAATGGGTTAAGTTTAAATTACAGGTCATTTTCACCTGTACTAATAATAAGAATGAGTATGGCATTTTACCAATCACCAAAAAAAATCTCCGCATTCGACGCAAAATTTGAAGCTCAAAAAATCGCTTTTGCCCCAGTCACCTTCCAAGTTGCTCATTGTTTATTAAAGTTTGGCATCCTTGATTTTATTGATAAACAAGGTGATGAAGGTGCGAGTCTTACTCAAATCACTGAAGCACTATCTTTATCTGAATATGTGGTCAGTGTACTTATTGATATGGGACTAGGTATGGGCTTGGTATGGCAAAATCAAGATCACTATATTCTCGACAAGACTGGTTATTTTTTACTGCATGATGATATGGCCACAACTAACCTTAATTTTATTCAAGATGTTTGTTATCAAGGTTTGTTTGAACTGGATAAGTCACTATTAAGCAGTAAACCTGAAGGACTTAAAGTCTTTGGTGATTGGGATACCATTTACCCAGCATTAAGCCAGTTACCTGAACAAGCTAAAAAGAGTTGGTTCGAATTTGACCATTACTATTCAGATCATGCCTTCCCTATCCTATTACCACTGATTTTTGAACATCAACCAAAACACTTGGTTGATATTGGCGGTAATACGGGTAAATGGGCGCTTGCTTGCACTCAATTTAATGCCGATATTGAAGTCACTATTATGGACTTCCCTGGTCAGCTCGCCGTAGCCAAACAAAATGCCATTGAGCATGGGGTCGAACAACGAGTACACGGCTTTGCCACTGACCTATTAGACGATAACAGCCCATTTTATCAAGGCGCTGATACTTATTGGATGAGCCAGTTTTTAGACTGCTTTGCCAAAGATCAAATTTTAGCGATTTTAAAACGTGCAGCAGCCGCGATGAATAGCGATAGCCAACTGTTTATTTTGGAAACCTATTGGGATCGCCAACCGTTTGAAGCATCTGCATATTGTGTTAACGCAACCTCGCTTTATTTTACGGCAATGGCCAATGGTAATAGCCGCATGTATCACTCTAAAGATATGCTGAAGCTAATCAGTGAAGCAGGTTTATATGTTGATCAAGATACTGATGACATCGGCTTAGGTCATACCTTATTGCGTTGCAAACTTAAGCCTTAAATAAAATTTAATGTTAGATTAAACACAATCAATTATTTTTATTGTAATTAAAAACCTATAATCCTCTTATTGAATTAGATTATAGGTTTTTTTATGCGACAATTATCAAAAGCATTCGTTGCCAAAACAGCACATTTACCGAGCCCTATGGCAGGTTTAGCGCTAGGTATTGCTAGTTTAGGGTGGTCATGGGAATCAATGACGCCTGCATTACATGGCACTGCGCAAATTACAGGCGCAGCAATTGCTGGAGTAATGTTGCTATTTATTACCTTAAAAATTCTATTTCACCCAAAGGTTTTGATTAGTGAATTGGCACATCCTGTTGTTGGTAGTGTGCTACCAACTTATGCCATGGCATTGATGGTTGTGTCTAAAGCTGTTGGTATGTATGCAGCAAATGTAGGACTGGCATTATGGTTAATTGCTATTGCAATCCATATCGTATTTTTAACGGCCTTTATCTATTTCCGTGCCATTGATTTTAAATTAGAACATATGGTGCCAAGTTGGTTTGTACCACCAATCGGTATTATTGTTGCTGCGGTATCATTCCCAAGTGATGGCTATCCAATGCTAGCCAATGCAATCTTGATTTTTGGTATTGCTAGTTACATGGTGATGCTACCACTGATGTTATATCGCTTAATATTTTGTACACCAGTGCCAGATGCAGCCAAACCTACTATCGCTATTTTAGCTGCGCCAGCAAGCTTATCGTTAGCCGGCTATTTAACTATGATCCATAATCCGTCTATTCCATTAGTCGCATTATTGTTAAGTATTGCAGTATTAATGACATTAGTTATCTACTTAGCATTTTTCCACTTACTAAAATTACCATTTAGTCCTGGATATGCAGCATTCACCTTCCCAATGGTTATTGGTGCAACCGCATTATTTAAAAGCGCACATTGGTTAGTCCAATTTAATGGTTTTGAACAGTTTGCCCATGATGTTTTTAGAGCAGCGCAATTTGAATTAATCATCGCCACCATTGTTGTTAGCTATGTTGCCATTCGATATTTAATGCACTTTATACCTAAGTCACAACCAATGACTGTGGTTCATAAGTAATCTAATTTATTCAATATCAATCAAAATGCCGCCTATTATGGCGGCATTTTTGTCTATTGATATCACAGACTAGATAGTCCCTATTTAACGGCAACGTCGGGCTCAATATGCGCTGGCCGAGACCACTTGATGACTGCCCACACATTCATTAAGAAAAATAAAAAGTTTGCCACAACCATAGCGACACTGGCGGTCATGTACCCTAATAGTACACAGCTTAAATTGCCGGCAATCATAAAAATAAAACCTATTTTGTTTTTATTACCTACTTGCCAAATCGCTAAAAAAGTTAAGCTCATTGCTAGCCAATCGATACCATAATACTGCAAGAAATCCATTTCCTACCTATCCCTGTTAAGCTATTAACCACACTTGTATCACTACAGCATAGTTTGCTTAAAATAAACTCAATCAGGTTCACAATAACGACTAAAAACAAAGTAGAAATTTAATTGCTATTTGATCCGTACTCCCTGCATATATTGCTCATCAGCAAGCGCTAGCATCGCTAAATCTTCAGGGGTGTCACCATAGGCATAAATATACGCAAACTGCTCTAACATCACATAGTCTTTAATTCGTTTGGCTTTAGTCTCTCGGCTGCAATCACCTTGTTGATATTGACCGCTATAACGACCGTTAATGACTTCTAATTCACTGCAAAGTAACTCAATTCCTAACGAATCACACCAAGGCTTTAAGTACAAATCCAATGATGCCGATACCACAATGACTTTATCACCTTGTGCTAAATGCCAGTGAATTTTAGCCAACATATTATCCCGCACAAATGCTGGAATAACCGTTTCAGCAAAATGCAGCCCTATCGTCTTAACATCATTCGCCATGCGTCCCTTAAAAGCGTTACGAGTCACTCTTGGGCGCATTTTATAAGCTGGATAAAGTCCTAAGCGATATAAACAGTAATGAGGTAATACCGCTAAGCCACCAAAGACAAATCGCGTTTTTGTGGCTGAATAACGGATAAATTTTGAGTAGATATCGGCATCGGTAATGGTGCCATCAAAATCAAATAATGCCAGATTCATAGGGAAAGAAATAAAGAAGAGATGAACATCAGTATAACAAGATAAAGCCGCTAATTTATAGCGGCTTTAGTCATAGTCATTATTCTTAATTTGCGCTTTTTTAAGCCGCTAACTGACCAATACTGAACAGTAAACCTGCAATGGTTCCGCTCATTAAGTTCGCTAACGTTGCGGCAATCAATGCTTTAGCACCAATCTCGCCTAAATCTTTACGACGTTCAGGTGCTAATGACGCTAACCCACCAATCACCATCGCTAATGCCCCTAAGTTAGCAAAACCACAAAGCGCAAAACTGATAATCACTTGAGTTTTTTCAGATAACTGATCGGCAACCTTGATAAAGTCAACATAAGCCACAAACTCGTTAATCACCATTTTTTGGCCAATAAATGATGCCGCTGTGGTTGCTTCACTCCAAGGTACACCCAGTATCCAAGCCAAAGGTGCAAGCAATACCCCTAAAATAGCTTGCAGTGATAAATTATCAAAACCAAACCATGCGCCCGCACCGCCAATCATGCCATTAACCAGTGAAACTAAGCCGACAAACGCAATCAGTAATGCTGATACGCCTAGGACTTGTTGCATCCCCATAGCGGCGCCGCTTGCTGCGGCATCAAGTACGTTCGCAGGCTTATCTTCTAGCTCATCCATCGCGCGTTTGATGTCATTATTAGGCGTTTCAGTTTCAGGCCAAATTAACTTAGCAAACAGTAACCCCGCAGGCGCAGTCATAAAGGCGGCAGTTAGCACATATTTAACATCCACCCCCAAATTGATATAACCAATCATGGTGCCACCAGCTACCGAGCCTAAACCACCCGCCATCACGGCAAACAATTCAGATTTCGTCATGCCTTTAATAAAGGGTCTCACCATAGATGGCGCTTCAATCGGACCAACCATAATATTTGCGGTAGCCGACAATGACTCGGCATGACTTGTGCCTAAAATTTTAGCTAAACAGCCACCGACAATACCAATAACCCACTGCATAATGCCAAGATAATACAGCACGGCGATAACAGATGAGATAAACACAACAACACACAAGACGTTAATCACGAAGATAAAGCCGACACTGAAATTGGCGAGGTTACCGAATAAAAATGTTAAGCCCTGATTACCATAATTAATCACATGCATCACACCAGCGGAGATGCTATCAAGCATGGCCTGACCTGCTGGTACATACATCACAAACGCACCAAAGCACACTTGGAAAATTAAGGCACCTACCACAGTACGAATATTAATCGCACGACGATTTTCAGAAAACAAAACAGCCAAGCCAATTAAGGTCAACATACCTAATAAACTGATGAAAACTTCCATACATTTTGATCCAATAAAATAAGCACCGAGGCAGTGTATATATCGGTTAAAATGCAGCAAGCGATCTACATCACGTTAACAAGTATATTTAATCACTAACTAATAAATTATTATCAATTAATCTTAATCAGCTTGACATGCGAGGGTTTAATAACACTTCTGATATCAAAATAAATAATGTTTAATAATAATTATAACAAGTAATATATTATTGTATGATTATATTGCAGATGTTATTTAGTTCAATACACATTGAATAATGTCTTATATTGATCTCACAATAACTTTATAGAAATTTTATTACATATCAATTAACTAAATCTAATAAACAATATATTTTATTAGATTTAGTCTACTAAAAATTATTATAACTGTTTATCTTTTACTGACTCATAAGCCGCATTATTCACCTCAATATCACCAGTATTGTGGTTATAAACCATTTGTAAGGTATCTTGTTTATTCTGTACAAAATAAGCGGCAACATAAATACAAGTATCAGTGGTATAAGTAACACCGATATCAGAATCAATAATACCAATATGATTATCTTGATCGGTACCTTCTGCCGTGGTGCTGTTATCGGTTAAACCCTGCCATAACTCAATACAAGCATAGTATTGTCCATGCTCAGTAGTATCTGGCGAATATATTGCATCGACGCCCCAAGGATAACCCGTAGGTGAAGAATCAATAGTACCATCGCCATAATTAGCAAGGTTCTCCACCCGTCCCTGATGACTGCCAGTTAGCCATAATGAATGATAAAGCTTAACGGCTGAATCAAATGCGGCAAATTGACCTTTAATACTGGCGCGCTGCGCATCATCTTGTAAATTGATAAATTTAGGGATAGCAATAACACTAATAATTCCAAGTATGATGATAACCACAACCAATTCAACTAATGTAAAACCGTTATTTTGTTTACTTGCCATTTTAAGTTTCCCTTAATAGCTCAACGAAATTAACCATAGACTAGCCTATTGTTATAAGACGCTGATTATAATCAAGCCAACAGCATACAACATTAGTAGTATTGTTTTTTGTGAGCTAATACCATTACTCAGGCAGTAACTCATAGGCAAGATCATAAGCCTTACCTAAATCGACTGTTTTAGGCTTAACCGACTTATTTGTACCTGAACGTTTATCCGTTGCTCGAATCGTCGCCGGATGAACCAACTCAACCGCAACAGGGCTAACAGCGAGTAATACGCCTTCGAGAAGAAAAGTACCAGCTCCGCCCGCGCTTGACCACTGGTAGCACGGCGATTAATGACCACTTGTTCAACTTGATGTTCAAGGCAATAGGCTTTAAATGATTGGATAAACTCAGTCACGTCAGCTTGGGTGGGATTTTTAACTAATGCGAGCTTATTAAGCTTAGGAGCAAGCAATTGATGTTCTGTGCGAGTGCCCGTTAACGTGACAACTCGGCATTCATTTGCTTTTAAAAATAGACCTGCAACAACCATCGGATTTCTCGTTATATTGAATATTGTAGCCAACATAACGTGTTTAAGGGCAACGACCAACTATGAGTTGCCCTAACTGCGTAGATTTTAAACCAAATGAGTCAATTATTTACGAATAAACACCTTGAATAAATACCATGACTCAATATCAATACTACGGCGAATTATAGATGTGGATTGTACTTGTCGTAATTAGCGATGTACTCATCAATATTCTCAACCAACATCTTTTTATATTGCTCAGATAAAAAAGCGAATTGCTTCATCTTTCTCACCTTTAAACTCTTCTAAGCTTTCAGCCATTGCAGCAACATTAAATGCATTATAACGTGCCGCGGCATATAGAGTTGATGAACTCACAGCGCCAACATCAGCATCTTTAACTTGCTTGTTAGCTACAGCAATCACTTCATCAGCTCTTGCATAAAACTCTTTTGTTAACATTCCATCACTCATATTCTTGTTCTCATTCTAAATTAGGGCTACTTGATAGCAGCAAAAAAGCTGCTGCTATCATTGATTAAATCAAAAATGAAGCCAAGTTTTTTAGTCGTTTTCGTCATAAGATTGTTAACTGAGTCACCCAAACTAAGCAATCATTGCCCTACCTCGCAAAATGCTTATTTAGGCTTATACAAACTGAAAATTAGTACTATAAAAAACGTAATTAGATCAATAAATAGGTAATGAAATATTCAACCACCCCACAGTATTACTGCTCTGCGTCACTTATACGTTCAAGCCGCTCTTGCTCTTCCTCATATGCCGCTTTAATCTCATCAAGCACAGTATTAACGTCAGCTAAACGAGTATCTTCAACAAATTGACCTGTTAGCGGAGTATCAGGGGTTAACTCGCCGGCTTCATATAACGCCCAAATCTCTTGTGCATATTTAGTCTGTAATAACGGCGGCGCAAACTGACCATAATAGTGAGTAATATTGTCGACATCACGAGCAAGCATCGCTTTAGCGTTATTGTTAGCTGAGGCATCAACCGCTTGCGGTAAGTCGATAATAACAGGGCCATCGCTATCAACCAGTACGTTAAACTCGGATAAATCACCATGCACAATACCCGCGCACAACATACGAGTGATATAAACCATCATCTTGGCGTGATCGCGTATCGCCTCTTGCGCTGTAAAGCTGACATCATTGAGTCGCGGCGCTACATCACCATTGCTATCCGTAATAAGCTCCATCAATAACACACCATCAAAACAACCATATGGTATAGGAACTCTTACTCCCGCTGCGGCACATTTATATAAAGCATCAACTTCGGCACTTTGCCACGCTTTTTCTTGTTGTTCACGACCATATTTAGAGCCTTTCTCCATGGCACGACCACGGCGACTATTTTTACTCTTGCGTCCTTCTTGATATTGCGCAGCCTTTTTAAAACTACGTTGTAGCGCTTCTTTATACACTTTTGCGCAGCGGATATTATCGCCGCTCTGCACCATATAGACAGTGGCTTCTTTGCCACTCATTAATTGACTAATGACTTCGTCAACTAAGCCATCTTCAACAAGTGGCTGTAAACATTTTGGAGTTTTCATAGCGACGTTATACCTTAATTAGCGCAAAAAAATAAGTCAGCGTCATCATTTTCCTTGATATTTTGGCAACAAAAAAGGAGCCGTTAGGCTCCTTTTTCACAATAACATCAATGGTACGTTATAGCGGCTGATTAACTTGCACGACTAACTTACCAAAATTTTTACCGTTAAACAGTGTTAAAAATGCTTCAGGTGCATTCTCCAACCCCGTCACCTTATCTTCTCGGTATTTAATCTCACCACTGGCTAACCACGTTGCCATTTGTTGTGCAAACTCATTATAACGAGGCGCATAATCATCAAAAATAATAAAACCTTGCATCTTAATGCGCTTAATTAACAAGGTGGCCACTAACATAGACATGCGATCTGGACCATCAGGCAAGGCTGTCGCATTATATTGTGAGATCAAGCCACAAACAGGAATACGCGCTCCGGTATTAAGTAACGGTAGCACCGCATCAAATACTTTACCGCCTACATTCTCAAAATAAACATCAATGCCGTTATCACAAGCTTGAGCAAGCTGCTCTGCAAAATCATCAGCCAAATGATCGATACACTCATCAAAACCGAGTGTTTGCTTAGCATAAGCACATTTCTCGGCGCCACCAGCAATCCCCACTACACGACAACCCTTAATTTTTCCTATTTGACCCACCGTAGCGCCAACCGCACCTGTTGCAGCAGCCACAACTAAAGTCTCACCCGCTTTGGGTTGACCAATATCAAGCAAGCCCATATAAGCCGTAAACCCCGTCATACCCAATATGCCAAGCGCATATGACGGTTGCATCACATTGGCATCAATCTTAATCAGACCTTCACCATTAGAAATGCCATAATCTTGCCAGCCAGTATAAGCCAGTACCCACTCGCCTTTGACAAAGTCGGCATGCTTAGATTCAACCACCTGACATACGGTTGCCCCAACCATCACGTCATTAATCGCAACGGGATCAGCATATGAGGCTTTATCACTCATACGGCCACGCATATAAGGATCAAGGGATAAATAGACACTTCGCAGTAAAACTTCGCCATCAGTTGGCATGGGCGTAGCAACAGTTTCAAGACGAAAATCACTCGCAATAGACATCCCTTCGGGACGCGATGCCAATACCAAACGGCGATTCATTAATGTATTCATATTCAATATCCAGTTATACCGTTAAATCAGCTGCGCAAGCATCTCATCAGAGTAATCAATTAGAGGTTCACCACTTTTCAATTTGGCAACGTAATCGGGATTGGCAATCAATGGGCGACCGATAGCAAGTAGATCAAATTTACCGGCTTGAATCGCATCACTGCCAGTAGCAGCACTATAACCACCTACACCAATCAACGTTGCAGCATAATGCTCACGTAAATAACTTGAGACTCGACCATCAAGGAAATCAAACTCCAGCTGTCATCAAACATACCTTCATGCAGATAAGCCAAGTTACGTTGTGGTAATTGCGCCAGTAAATAATCAAATACCTGACGATCACGTGCATCTGCTGTCATATTGAAATAACCCGCAGGAGAAAGACGTAAGCCGACTCTGTCATGACCAATACGCTGACAAACTGCATCAACCACCATTAATGGAAAACGCGCCATATTTTCAGGCGTTTCACCAAATTTATCTTGGCGTTGGTTACTGGCATAATGTAAAAATTGATCGAACAAATAACCATTGGCTCCATGAATTTCCACACCATCAAAACCTGCATCAATTGCATTAGCAGCAGCTTGAGCGAAATCAGCAACCAATTGATCAATTTTGGTTTCTGTTAATGCTTTCGGCACGGTATAACTCAAATGGCGCATACGAGGCAAAGTGCCTTCTAAACCAATAGCGGATGGCGCTAGAACATATTCACCATCAAAGAATGATGGATGGGCAACGCGGCCGGTGTGCCAAAGTTGAGCAAATATTTTGCCGCCATTTTGATGCACTTTATCCGTCACTTTACGCCAACCCGCTATTTGCTTGTCATTGAATAAACCCGGCGTATTGGGATAGCCTGACCATCTGCTCGTATCAGTGTCGCTTCTGAAATAATTAAGCCTGTATCAGCTCTACGACCATAATATTCGACCATGGCATCGGTTGGGACTAGCTCATCATCCGCCATACAACGGGTTAATGGTGCCATCACAATGCGGTTATTTAAGGTTAATGTGTCGTTTAGTTTAAACGGCTGGAAAAGGATATTGTTCATGCTGATCTCATCTTGATTGCAAAATATGCTATTTACACTATTCTTTTTTGAACGAACGTTCAATACATATTTGAACGTTCATTCAAAATAATTTTGTCAGCGTCAATAAATACGATAGAATGACGCCACTTTAACTTTGTAAGAGCCCTTAATGCGTAAAGCTGAATTTGACCAACAACAAGTATTGCGTGCAGCGATGGAAGTGTTTATAGCCAAAGGCTATAGCAAAACCAGTATGCAAGATTTAAAACAAGCAACGGGCTTGCACCCGGGGTCAATTTACTGTGCGTTCACCAATAAGAAAGGGTTACTGCTAGCCGCACTAGAACATTACCGTAATGAACGCTTACTTGAATTTGAAGCACTATTTGCGAATACAGATTCAACACTTGCAGGCATAAAGTGCTATCTACAACACGTGGTTGATGAATGTGAACGAGAGCAAGTGAAGGATTGCTTACTACAAAAAGCATTAAGTGAACTCGTGCAGCAAGACAGTGAAGTTGAACAAGTCATTTGTGCCATGCTAAAGCAATATGAAGTTACACTTGCCAACAAGTTTGCGCTTGCTCAGCAAGCAGGTGAACTCAAGAATAACTGTGATAGTACCGAACTCGCGCAATTCTTTATGATGGGCATTTATGGCATTAGAACCCTGTCACACACTCACCCAGCCAAAGGCACACTGGCACAACTTGCGAATAAGTTATTTGATTATTTAACCATGCCAAGCTAATAAGCCGCTTCGCTAACACGCAAAAATCCCTTACAATGCCCGCCTTTTGTATAATAGCCATTAACAATGAAACTCAGTAAAAGATTGCAGCAAGTTGAACAAATAGTTGAAACCGGATATGACCATATTTGGGATTGTTGTTGCGATCATGGCCAACTTGGCGCGGCCCTGCTTAAAACGCAAATAGCCAAGCAAGCAATCACACCAGCTCAAATTCACTTTGTCGATATTGTCCCTGAGTTGATGGATACCGTTGCCAGTAACGTTAAGCGTTTCTTACCTAATACTGAGTCACTGTGGCAAACTCATTGCCTCGATGTCGCGCTGTTACCTTTAGACCTATACCAAGGTAAACATCTAATCATAATAGCCGGCGTAGGCGGCGATCTTATGATGCATTTTATCGATGCCATTCATCAGCAATATCCAACCCTTGAACTGGATTTTATTCTTTGTCCTGTACACCATCAATTTGCATTAAGGCAGCAGTTAATTGAGTTTAATTTTGGGTTAAAGCAGGAAGTGTTAATTAAAGAAAATAATCGTTTTTATGAAATTTTATATGTGACGAGTAGCCAACATAAGGGCGCGAATATTAGCCCTATTGGCGATCAAATTTGGCATGCAAGTTCAGTAGCACAAGCTGAGATTATCCAGCAATATTTAACCAAAACCCTTAGCCATTACCAACGTATTGCCCAAGGGACACCTGAGCAGGTTGAACCTATTATTCAAGCGTATAAAACAGTACAGATAAATTAACACTAAGACATATTATCTAACGTCGCTAATTTAACACCAAAGCTAATCAGTACCACGCCAGTAATCGACTTAAACCAGCGTTGCAAACTGCTATTTTGGCCAAAACGCTTAAGCCTGATAAACAGCATGATCATCAGTGAAAACCAAATTAAATTAATCAATGCGTGTAATGTCACCAACATAAAAGCACTGTAAATATCAGCGTTTGCTGATAAAAATTGTGGGAATGCCGCAAGATAAAACATCGACACTTTAGGGTTTAGCATATTCGTCAAAAAGCCTTCACTAAAATCACGACTAAAGCTGAACGCTTTTTTGTCATTATCGGCATACCGATTTTGCGAAGTGATTGTCCCTGAATGCTGTTGGTATTGCCACGCTGAAATTAATGATTTAATTCCAATCCAACACAGATAAAGCGCGCCTAACATTTTAAATACCAAAAACAGCTGCGCCGATTGAAGTATCACTATCGATATGCCCAATATTGATAATGCGCCATGAATATAAAAGGCCGCCATAAAACCAAGAATATTAACAAACCCCGCCTGTTTACCTGCAATCAATACTGTTTTAGCAATAAGAACCCCATTAGGGCCAGGGGAAATCACAAGTAAACTGGCAACGGTGATAAAACTAATAATGTGTAGCCATTCCATGATTAATCGCCTCCCGTTAAGAATTTCCTAAATAACATAATGAGAAAACTTTAAATTGTCATGTCTTTATTAAAACAAAAAAGGCCAGCAATGCTGACCTTTATCTATAACGCTTTATTACGATTTATTTGGTTTTCAATGTCATCAAATAATCAATTAACTTAGCCGTTTCAGCTGGGGTTTTATAACCCACTTGAATCACATACTTACCATTGACCAATAAAGTCGGTACGCCTGTAATGCCAGACAGTTGAGTTTCGACATCGTAATTTGATAATGCAAACTTCATATCAGTCGATTTAAGTGCTTGCTCTACTGCTGATTTTTTTACGCCATGATCAGTAAAGAAATAAACTAAATCTTGGCTATTCATAAATGGCTCACCTTTATCATGGATCTGGCTGAAGATATCCATATTAATTGATTTAGGTAAGTTAAACTTCTGCGTTAAATAATAAGCTTGCTGGCCTAAGATCCAACTTGGACGCCCTGCACCTACGGGGGTACGAGTAAAGGTGACTGTTTTAGGTAATAGGCTGACTAATTGTTCAATATTTTGTTCTTGCTCATAACAATGTGGACAATAATAAGAGAAAAACTCACGCACTACTGGCGTTTTAGCTTCTGGAATGCCCTGCACCGTTAAGTAATCAACTCCATCAACATATGCTGCGCCATTGCTTGTGCAGACATCATGCTCATTAGCATGATAAAAAAGCCTGCTAGACTTTTATTTAATAACTTCATTCTATTATCTCTATTGGTTAATCAACATGCATCCAGCATAGTTAATGGATCTTCAAATTGATAAACAAAGCCAAGTTCCTTGGTTATTAAGCTACCATCGACCTGTTTATCGGTGACTACTGTCTCATTAAATTGAGGAGCTGCTAGCCCCATATGCAGACAAGCTGCAGTATAAAAAGTTTCTTTAGTGGGATGCATAGGCGCAACTAGATTATAAACCTGACTGACCATAGGCCGAGTTAATAATAATTTAACTGCGCCAATACAGTCCGCTTGATGCACTAAATTAACGCAGGCATTAGCACCACTAATATTTTGTTTACCCGCAAAAAAACGACCAGGATGACGCTTAGGGCCAATCAAGCCTGCAAAACGCAATACCACCGTTTGTGGGTAGGCTAAAAATAACTGCTCAGCTTGTAATAATACTTGCTGTTTAGGTGAGTCATTAACCGCATCTTGCTCGGTCATTACCCCTGCATCGGCATAAACCGCTGTGCTGCTAATAAAAATAATCCGTTTAAATGAACTGAAATCAATCTGTTCAATGAGTGTTTGCAGTTGATTTAAATAAGCTTCCGCTTGAAACACTAAGGTTTGAGGTTGACGTAGCTTGGGCGGAATACTCACAACAATGGCATCTGCGTCACTTATTTGAGAAATTGCTGCAGACGATACGCTTGATCCAAATCCAGTTGTACAGGTTCAATACCATATTGTGCGAGCTGCTGAGCCGTTACTTTTTCGCGTTTACTGCCGCAAACGGCAATATTATCGGCAATTAACGACTTTGCTAAGGCTAAACCAAACCATCCACATCCCACTATGGCAACTTTATTGACCATCAACTACGCCCTCTTCTCTATGCCAATCTTTAACATAAAACTTTAAATGCTTGGAATACAATAAATATAACCCACTCCAAAACAGTAATAGGATATCAACGGCAAAAAACCAACTAAATAGATAATCAGCATGATAAAGTCGTTGCCCCAGCAATACGCCATCAAGCAATAATAAGCCCCAGAGCACAATCATCATTTGCCTAAATACAGGTGCTAGCCATTGTGGTTTACGTTGCCGCTCTGCAATCACTAGCCCAAACAAAATTACCGCACCGATACCGGCAATCAATGCTTGAATAAAATCAAATCTATCAGGATAAAATAAACGCACAATTGCAGCGCGATCACTCGCTTGCGTTAATGATGCAATCCACACACACCAACCGCGGGCAAGATAAACCAAGATGGCATATAACCAAATCGGCGGTTTAACGTGGCCTTTATCATCGACCCATTTTATATGCTGAAAATCTACCACATATTTTCCTATAAAAAAGCCGTCAAATGACGGCTTCAATATCAACGATTAATACTGGCTAAACAGATCGAGTAAGCCTTGTTCATCAAGTACTTTAACGCCCAGTTCTTGTGCTTTAGCCAATTTAGAACCTGCTGCTTCACCAGCCACAACGCAATCGGTCTTTTTAGAGACACTGCCAGCCACTTTTGCACCAAGCTGCTGTAACTTTGCTTTAGCGTCGTTACGATTTAACTGTGCTAGCGTCCCAGTTAACACCCAAGTTTGCCCTGCAAGTGGCTGCGCATCAGCGGCAACTTCTGCAATCGCAGGCCAATTAATTCCTGCTGCCAGTAGTTTCTCTAATACTTCAAGGTTATGTGGCTGCGCAAAAAAGTGATTAATATGCTTAGCGACAACCACGCCAACATCTTCAACCGTTTGTAAGGTCTCAATATCAGCCGCGATTAATGCCTCTAATGTTTTAAAATGATTGGCTAAGTTAGCGGCAGTAGCTTCACCCACTTCACGAATACCAAGCGCATATAAAAAGCGTGCAAACGTAGTTTGTTTAGCGACTGCAATTGCATTAACGAGATTAGTCGCAGACTTAGTGCCCATTCGCTCAAGCATAGTCACAGCTGAAATAGTTAAACTAAATAGATCTGCAGGGTTTTCAACTAACTCTTTATCAATCAGTTGCTCAACCACCTTATCGCCCATACCATCAATATCTAACGCTTTACGTGAAGCAAAGTGTTTAATTGCCTCTTTACGCTGCGCACCGCAGAATAAACCGCCACTACAACGAGATACCGCTTCACCTTCTAGGCGTTCAACCAAACTGCCACACACGGGGCAATGGCTTGGGATCACAATCTCTTTAGCATCGTCTGGACGCTTTTGCGGCACAATCGCAACAATTTGTGGAATAACATCGCCAGCACGACGCACTATCACAGTATCACCGACTTTTACGCCTAAACGCGCTATTTCATCCGCGTTATGTAGGGTTGCGTTTGATACCGTTACTCCACCCACAAAAATAGGCTTTAAGCGTGCAACAGGCGTCACAGAACCTGTACGCCCAACCTGAAAATCAACGCCTTCAAGTAGCGTCATCTCTTCTTGAGCTGGAAACTTATAAGCAATCGCCCAACGCGGGGCTTTAGCAACAAAACCTAATGTTTGTTGCTGCTCAAGTTGATCAACTTTAATCACCACACCATCAATATCAAATGCAAGCTCTGCACGGCGCGTTAAAATTGATTGATAATATTCCATTACCTCGGCAATGCTCTGGCAACGCTTTACTTCGCTGCTGACAGGAAAGCCCCAACCTTTTAACTGCATAAGTTGCTGGAAATGGGTATCGGCCATCGGCCAGTCTGTCGGCTCTATCACACCTAGTGCATATGCATAAAACCCTAACGCACGCTTAGCGGTAATTTTACTGTCTAATTGACGTAAACTACCTGCTGCAGCATTACGTGGATTAACAAACTCTTTATCGCCATTTTTACGGGCACGTTCGTTTAATGCATCAAATGCCGCTTTAGGCATAATCACTTCACCACGAACTTCTAAAAGTGGCGGAAAGTTTTCGCCACGCAATGTCAGTGGAATTGACATAATGGTACGTACGTTTTCGGTAATATCTTCACCCGTAGTGCCATCACCACGGGTCGCTGCACGCTCAAACTTACCGTCACGATAAAGCAGACTCACGGCTAAACCGTCAAGTTTAGGCTCACAACAATAAACGACTGCGCCAACACGATCAGTAATACGCTTATTAAAACCAGCAAACTCCGCCTCATCAAATACGTTATCAAGCTAAGCATTGGCTTTAAATGGGTAATTTGATCAAACTTGGCTAATGCCATGCCCCCCACACGCTGACTTGGTGACTCTGGCGTCACCAATTGTGGATACTCGGCTTCAATCGCCTTTAATTGTTGCATTAAGCGATCATATTCAGCATCAGGAATGGTGGGATTATCATCCACATAATAGCTGTAGTTATGTTGATTTAATTCAGCAATAAGCTGTTGTAATTGTTCAATGGTTGCTTGCATATCACTACCTAAGAAATCGGTTTAATACTCTATTAATGACCACTCGTATTAAACGTGATAAGGCCGCAAAAAGCGGCCTTATTAAAAATTATTGATATATCGTTAAACAGCTGCCGCAGCCTTAATTCGAGATAGGTAGGCTTGTTTACTCACCTCGGTCCACAGCTCACGTTTACCATCAAGCACAATGGCATCTAAGTCGTCAGCTAATTGATAAGCTGAATTTAGCATGATGGAGAAATTGCGCTTAGCATCACCATGGCAAGGTAACTGTAAAAACATCACCACACCATTAGTGGTAAATTGTTCCATATTATCTGGATCAAATACGCCAGGTTTAACCATATTCGCTAATGAGAACAGTACAGGCCCTGTGCCCGCATTATCTTCATGACGATGGAAAATCTGCATATCCCCAACTTAAGGTTCAGAGTTAATAAGCAAGGCAGTAATTCGTCACCGCCTAACACTTTGCCCTCTTTTGCTACCACATGTAAGACCAATACATCGACTGGCTCACCTAAAGGCTCAGGCTCTTTTGCAACAGGTGCGGCTTCAACGCTTGGCTCTGTGGCAGCAGCTTGAATGGGTTCAGCAACTGTTTCAGTTTCAACTACTGGCTCAATGGTTACCTGTGGCGTTACTTCTGGTTCAGCAATTGCTGCTTTCACTTCTGCGGCAATAGTAGGTTCAACTTGCGGAGCAATGCTTGGCTCCACTTTGGTCACCGGCGCATTAGCCGAGTTCACTTCAGGCTCAACATGAATTGATGGCTCTTGGCGCTGAATGTGTGAAGATGCGGGCTTTTTAGGCGGCATACGCGGCTCTTCTTTAATCACGCGAGGCTCACTCACATATTCGCTACCACTAACGTCGGCCTGTTTTTTAGCGGCTTGATCTTTATAAAAGTCAGCCATAGGACTATCTTTTGCAGATTTAGGTTGCTGCTTTCGGATCGACCAAAAACCGTGTACCAGTACCGCAATAATTGCTACTGCCCCTAATACAAATAATAACAGCTGAAAATTTTCCATTGGTTACCCTATTATTCCTATGGTTATCCAGCGTCGGCCATCGCCACCGCTTCATCTATATCTACTGCAACTATACGCGACACTCCTGGTTCATGCATAGTTACGCCTGTTAATTGATCAGCCATCTCCATGGTGATTTTATTGTGACTAATATATATAAACTGTACCTCTTTAGACATCTCTTCCACTAAGCGACAAAACCGCTCAACGTTAGCGTCATCTAAAGGTGCATCAACTTCATCGAGCATACAAAATGGTGCTGGATTCAGTCTAAAAATAGCAAATACCAATGATAAAGCGGTTAGTGCTTTTTCACCACCAGAAAGCAGGTGGATAGTGCTATTCTTTTTACCTGGAGGTCTGGCCATAATGGTGACCCCAGTTTCTAATAAATCATCGTCAGTGAGAGCTAAATAAGCACTACCACCGCCAAATACCTTAGGAAATAAAATACTAAGATCTTGGTTTATCTGGTCGAAAGTCGTTCTAAAGCGACTTCTTGTTTCACGGTCAATCTTGCGAATAGCTTCAGCTAAACTCGCCAATGCTTGCTGTAAATCGTCATTTTGTCGGTCAAGATAACTCTTACGCTCATTTTGCTGTTCAAATTCTTCAATTGCCGCGAGGTTAATCGCACCAAGACGTCCTATTTTTAAGCGTAACTTATCTAACTGTATCTGACTTTGACTAATGTCTAAATGTTCAGGTAATTCGGCTAACACAGTGGCAATATTAATATTATCTTGCAGCAATTGCTGTTTATAACTGCCCGATTGACCTTTTACACCTTCACAGCGTAACTTTAACTCGCTGATCGCCTGAGTCAAGCTTTCTATCACACTAACTAACTGTTTTTGTTTTATTGTTGACTCATCTAACGCATGCTGCCATTGCTGTAACTCAGCACGAGTCTGTTGCAATTGCTGTTGTTGTTGCTGTTGTTTATCTAACTTTAACTGTAACTGCTGTTGCAGCAACAACTGACGCTGCGCCGGATCTTGTATTTGCGAAGTATCACTACTCAGTTGTAACTGTTGTTGACGTTGTTGTAATTCAGCAATACGTTCGGTGGTTGCCGTCAGTTGTTGCTGCGCCAATAAATATTGCGTTTGTTGTTGATTTAACTGATTCGTTAACGTTTGCTGTTGCTGCTCAATCTGAGTCACTTGCTGAGTTAACTGCTTTAAATTTTGCTGTTGCTGCTGGCGGTCATGACTTAGCTGACTCAAGTCATTAGCACGTTTTTGCAGATCATCCTGCTGCTGTTCAATCTGCTCTTCCGTCAAAATGCGCGTATTTAACTGCTCAATTTGCTCATTCAAATTCTGCTGCAACAAGCTGTATTTTTGCTGCTCAGCTTTGACTTCAATTTGGCGCGCCAGAATATGCTCTGATTCAGTTTGTAGCTTGGTTAACGCTAACTGGCTTTGCTGTTGATTAAACTGTAATTTTTTCAGTTGTTGCTTCTGGGCTAACAATCGATCTGATAACAATAATTGCTGCTCAACTTTGTCATCAATTTGTTGCTGCAACATGGCGATTGCATCCGTCAATATCACCTGTTCACTGACCAATTGAGCGGCATTAGTATCGTGACTTGCAGCTGCGATACGCACACCTCTGGCCCATATATCACCATTTTGCAGCACAATTAATTCATGTTCAGCCAAGCTTGGCAATAACGCATAAGCTTCTGCCTCACTGGTTAACCAATGTACATGATGACACCAAGGTTCAAGATTAACCGATGCAGATAAAATTGGTGAAAAAGCACGCCGAGCTTGATGGGTAAAACCATATTCATCAATGTTATGGGTCACGCCCTGTCCAAGCAGATGCCCAAGTAAACTATCAACAGCAGTTTCCCAACCTTGAGCAACCTCAATTTGTTGCCACACTGACTCTTGTTGGCCGTGTTGCTGTAAATTAAGCAGCCACTGCTCAACCAGCTCTAAACGGGCTTTTTTAGCCGCTAACTGCTGACGTTGCTCGCTGATGGCATCATCGAGTACGCGATCTTGCTCAGTACATTGCGCCTGTTGCTGCTCAGTTGCCACTATTTTAGTGACGAGCTCGCTGACTTCGGTTTGCAATGTGGCAATACGCGCTAGTTGAGTGCTTGCTTGTTGATGATCAAATGACTCAAGTTTGGCCATTTGCGCCGTTACATTCTGTAAATGCTCCTGCTTTTGCTGCAAATTTTGCTGATTATGCTGTTGCTGACTTTTAGCTAATTCAAACTGCAACTTTAACTGACTTTGTTGCTCTTGTTGTTGCTCATAAGCTAGGTTTAATTCATCAACCTTGGCTTGCTGAATTTCAACTTGTTCATGCAATTGCTCTAACTGCAGCGCCAACATCTCGCACTCTTGCGTCAGCGGTGATTTAAGTCGCTCAGCTTGTTCAATATGCTGCTGATTATCAGCTTGCTTCTGTTTCAGTTGTTGTAACTGTTCAGCAATGGTCTGCAACTGCGTTTCAGTTTGACTATCTTGTTGCTGTTGATGAGTTAATTGCTGCTCCAACTTAGCAATATCAGTATTGGTTTGATAATAACCTTCAACTTTTTGCTGCTCTTGGCTGGTTAAATCAGCCATTTTTAATTCGATTTGTAAGCGATCTTTATCAAGCTTTTGTAACAGCGTTTGCTCTTGGGTACGCGCTAACTCTTGCTTGGCTATTTGCTGCTCAAGCTCACTAATTTGCTGCTGCAACTGCTGATACTTAGCCACCGCTAATTGTGCATTAATGCTACGCTCTTGCTGCTTTAATTCGCGAAACTGCTTGGCCGCTTTCGCCTGTGATGACAATTTATCTAATTGTGTCCCTAGCTCGTGGCGAATATCACCTAATCGTTCTAGGTTTTCACGGGTATGACGAATACGAATTTCAGTATCGCGGCGGCGTTCTTTATAACGCGAGATACCAGCTGCTTCTTCAATAAAGGTACGCAGCTCTTGCGGTTTAGATTCAACTAAGCGTGAAATAGTACCTTGACTGATAATGGCATAACTGCGAGCACCGAGTCCGGTACCCATAAAGAGATCGGTAACATCTTTACGACGACACTTTTGGCCATTGAGAAAAAAGCCTGTGTCACCATCTCGGCTCACTTGCCTTTTTACACTAATATTTTCGTAATGAGCATAGGGACCTGAAATGCGGCCAGCATTGTTTTCAAATAACAGCTCAACAGAAGCAACAGAGACCGGGCGACGAGCAGTCGAACCGTTAAAAATAACGTCGGTCATAGAATCACCGCGTAGGTTTTTAGCTGAGCTTTCGCCTAATACCCAACGTACAGCGTCAATCACATTCGACTTACCACAACCATTGGGACCAATAATTGCAGTGAGTGGGTGATTAAAGGGAATTTTGGTAACATCTACAAACGACTTGAATCCCGCTAATTTTATTTGTTTTAATCTCATGGAAAAGTCGTTGTACTCAATTGATGTCAGAACGGATATAGCCGACCACTTTAGCAAAATGGGCCATACCTTGTAACGCTTTTTATCAATTTAGACTTGTCATCCGCACACAGCTTGCTCACAATTCAATTATTATTCCTCTTTTTATGACAAACTGAGCAAAATGACAGCAAATCAACCGTCAACACCTAAAAGTGGTGCGAGCTATTTTATGCAGGGCTTTAATCTCATTACTCGCCCTGGCCTACGCCGTTTTGTATTTATTCCACTCATGATCAACCTTGTACTGTTTGCCATCGCATTTTATGCCGCCATTATTCAGCTTGAATCACTATTTGCATGGTTAAGCAACGCGCTACCTGATTACCTAAGTTGGTTAAACTTCCTATTATGGCCACTTGCCATTATTGCCCTACTCGTCGTCATCTCATTTATATTTAGTTCTGTGATGAACTGGCTGGCGGCACCATTTAATGGTTTATTAGCCGAGCAAGTTGAACAGGCTCTCACCAATAAACCGCTATACACTGGTGGCACTGCCGAGTTAATCAAAGATCTACCGCGTGTGTTGGGACGAGAGTGGACTAAATTAAAATACTACTTGCCCCGCGCAATCTTATGTTTACTGTTGTTTTTAATCCCTGTGATTGGCCAAACCGCAGCGCCTGTTATTTGGTTCTTATTTACCGCATGGATGATGTCGATTCAATATTGTGATTACCCATTCGATAACCACAAAGTTAAATTTGATGATATGAAGCAGGTGTTAAAATCAAACAAAGGTCGTAGTGTCAGTTTTGGAGCAACGGTGACCTTGTTTTCGATGATCCCAGTGGTTAACTTTATTGTCATGCCAGTGGCAATTTGTGGCGCGACAGCAATGTGGGTAGACCAATACCGTAAAGACTACAAACACCCAGTTATTGCCCCTGAATAATGGGTTATCATGATAAATTAAAGGCTGCTTATGTAGCCTTTCCTTTATTTATCCAATAGTTACGAGTAAATATCAATTATTATCAATACAAAGTTGCTTATAACTTTTTGGAATATAGAAGTGCAAATTTTCACTTCTCTTTCAGCGTAATCGGATTATGCTTAACTTAACAATGAAAGGAGTCCGACCCATGAGTAAAATTTTTGAAGATAATTCGTATACCATTGGTAATACACCATTAGTGCGTTTAAACCGTGTCAGTAATGGTCGCGTATTAGCAAAAGTTGAAGCAAGAAATCCAAGTTTTAGTATTAAGTGTCGTATTGGCGCCAATATGATTTGGGATGCTGAAAATAAAGGGCTCCTCACCCACGACAAAGAATTGATTGAACCGACCTCAGGCAATACCGGTATTGCGCTCGCATATGTTGCTGCTGCTCGTGGCTATAAGCTCACCCTAACCATGCCGAATACCATGAGTTTAGAGCGTCGTAAGCTACTCAAAGCATTAGGGGCTAACTTGGTATTAACTGATGGCGCCAAAGGCATGAAAGGCGCTATCGAAAAGGCGGAAGAGTTATGCCAACAAAACCCCAATAAGTATGTATTATTGCAGCAATTTGAGAACCCAGCTAACCCAGCGATTCACGAACAAACCACTGGCCCTGAAATTTGGTTAGATACCGATGGTGAAGTTGATGTATTTGTTGCCGGTGTGGGTACTGGTGGCACGCTAACAGGCGTAAGCCGCTATATTAAAAACACCCAAGGGAAAGCGATTACCACGGTTGCAGTAGAACCTTCTGATTCCCCCGTAATAGCACAAACACTCGCTGGTGATGAAGTTAAACCAGGCCCACATAAAATCCAAGGTATTGGTGCAGGCTTTATTCCCGGCAACCTTGACTTATCATTAGTCGATAGAGTGGAAGCTGTCAGCAATGAAGAATCTATCGAGATGGCAAAACGGTTAATGCAAGAAGAAGGCATTCTGGTGGGTATCTCATCTGGCGCTGCCGTTGTTGCCGCTAATCGCATTGCTGCCCTACCTGAGTTTGCAGATAAGAATATTGTCGTCATCTTACCATCCGCGGCAGAGCGCTATTTATCATCAGCATTATTTGCTGGCGAGTTTGGTGAGTTAGAAACCGAGCAGTAAATAACGCAGTATCACAATATAAAAACGCCCTCAAAATGAGGGCGTTTTGGTTTTTATCAATACTCAAACTTAATACTGAAGAGTTAGTATTTCAATACGGTTTTATCTTTTAACCCGTCGTTATCAGTAACCACTAACTTCACTTTAGAAGCACTGCCAGCAAAACGAACTACCACAGGTGACAATGATTTATAACCATCATTAAACTTCCACTTATGGCGTTTAATATAACCATCGCTGTCGCTACTTTGTGAAATAAACAGATCGATAAACCATAAATCAATATGCTTGATTACCGCCTCAGGGGCTTGTTGCTCCACACCTTCTACGGTAACGGTCTTACTGAGCTCTGTTTGAGCACCATCATCATCCGTTACGGTTAACGTCACTTGATATTCGCCCGCTTCACTAAAGCTATGTTGTACTTGTTCAGTATCATATTCTGAACCATCACTGAGTTGCCATTGGTAAGCAACCACTTCGCCATCAGCATCGGTTGCATCAGCATTCAGTTGTACATTCAGCCCATCAATACTGATATCAAAATCAACTTCTGGCGCAACGTTATCAGCCTCAAAATCAAGACTTAATATAACAGGATCATGATCCGATGAACGGTAAGCATCTGCACTATACCAATCAGTGACTTGCTGCTCAGTCTTAAACTCAACATTATAATCCAGCACTTTAGGCTCATCGGTATTGATATGCCACTCAGCCGCATCAACCAAATGCTCCAATAACAGTTCGTTAGCGAGTGCATGATCAAGCTGACCTGATGCGCCTCTAAATACATAGGAGTAAGTAGGTACTTTACCTAAATACTCAGCCACTTCTTGATAGCCTCCCTGCTTTAAGGCTGTCAGTGGATCTTCTTTGGCATAGGCATTGAGATCGCCTAATACGGCAATAGGTTGTTCTGGATATGTTTCAGCAAGGTAACTCACTATCGCTTGTGCTGCACGAGTACGGGTTTGATTACAGTTGCCTTGACCATCACCCAAATCAGGATCGCCTAACTCATCACAATTACTGCCTTTGGATTTAAGGTGATTAACTGCAACCACAAAACTTTGTCCAGACTCATTATCAGTAAAGGTTTGTGACAACATTGGCCGATTTTTATTGTCATTAAACAGTGGTTGCTGCTGTTCATCCAATGCCGAGTTGGCTGAGGACAGAATATTAGCGGCCCCCGTTGCGGTTACGGTAGCACTGCGATAAATAATACCGACCGTAATTGCATCATCACCAATCTTGGCGACATCTGGCACCACGTAGCTATATTGCTGACCTGAAGCAGTAGATAACCCTTGAGTTAAGTCGGCAATGGCAGAAGTATCAGCAAAGCCGTCATTTTCAAGTTCCATCAGGCCATAAACATCGGCATCAATTGCCACCATCGCACTGATGATTTTTGCACGTTGACGCTCAAATTCGGCACTAGAATCTGCACCGCGATCGGTTGGATAACCACCGCCTAAGCCATCACCATTAAAGTAATTAAGTACATTAAAGCTGGCTAAACTGATATCGGCTTCAGTCAGTTGGGGGGCATCGCTGCGGGGATTAGTCGCGACAAAATTAATGGTTTCAGATGGCATTAATCGATATTGATTAAAACCATAATGCATAATGGCAGTGACATTGGTCGCACTATCACCCACTCGTAGCGTATTTTCAGCCGTCAATCCCGGTGCAGGATAACGGACAACATCGGGATTTTGTGCGGTTAAGCCGTCATCTAAAATAATACTGTCTTTAGTATTTGCCGCAATTACCGCATTAGCGTCATCACCCGGCATGGCGACTTGAGTCCCAATATAATGGCGACTGCTACCCAGTAGCACTTCACCATAACGGCCTAATTGATAAACTTCATTTACCATTAGATCCTGCTCAAAGCTCACTCGCATACCTTCTACCGCTTCAAACTCTGATAAATCGGTATATGGCAAACTGATCATAGCTGCCGTGGGTTGTGCCTGATTCGCCGCACATAATTTATCCGCTTCAATCATGCTTAATTGAGTTGCACCTTGATATTCACTTACTTGTGCTTTTAGACGAACTAAATCCCCCTCTTGGTATGTCATCTCACTGTTACCAAAGTAAACAAACACCCCTTCAGAAGTGGCACTATCAGCATCAATATCAGCATCTGGCGTTTGAATAAAGAGACCTTTTAACCCTTGCTGTACAGAGGTCACTACAGCTTCAACTTCAACAACTTCGCCAGCTAATGGAGTGCTTTCACCACTTCCCTGCAATTGATGGATCATGGTCGCTGGATCATTACACACTAGCTCACCACCCGGTGGCGGTACAATTGGGTCCCCGCCCTCAAACTGACCAAGATCACTGATATCATCTTTAGCAAAACCCAACCAACTTGATAAATCAGCAGCATCATCAATAATGGTATCTACAACGATGTTGTCTGGATCTCGGCGTATGGTGTTATCTTTAGTCGACACATCGCCACTGCCCCATTCATTTCCCGGATCCACACCTACTTGGCCGATACTATCGAGCACTTGATCGCCGACACTTAATACCACCGCGTCATCACCATTAAAAAAACTGGCATTACTGGCTAAATCTGCCACCGCTAATATCGCTTCATTAGCATCATTATCGGCAATCACATAAGTAGAGTTAGCACTCAGCACCCCCTCTAAATTAATCACAGATGATGGTTCTGCATTGCCATTAAAATAGAAAGATAATTGATAATTGGTGAGATCAACATTACTGCCGGATGGGTTATAAAGCTCTATCGCTTTATTATTAGCACTACCTTCAACGTATTCAGAAATAAATAAATTATCGGCAGCAATAGCAGATTGACTTGCCGCAGCTACGGCTAAAGAAATAACACTTAATTTTGACAACATATAATAACCTCAAAGTATCCATACAGGGTATTACAGACAAGATACCGATTAGATTAAAGATGTGAGTAATTCAGAGCTTGTCAGCCTTTTCAGTTCTAGGCGCATTGATGAAGTAATGGCTATTCCCTTCCGAATCGATGCAACACAGAAATGAAAAGGCCTGCCATGCTCACCTCGTGCGGGTTTCAAGGCACTTTATACTGCGTTGAACATTCTCAAAATAGAATAACTATTCCAGTCAAATGTTCGTCTTGTCTACAGCGCCTTGAACTCCCGCTGAATACACACTTTCTTAATATAATTGGTATCTATTGTAATAACGTCGCGAAGTACTATAAATGGATTTAATGTCAAAATCGTTACAAAATGATACTTATTTGTTAAAAATTATCCACATTTACAATTGCAAAAATATAACTTAATGAAATGCTAACGATTAAAAATTTCCGCAGAAACTCGTTTGCTCAATAAATAAACAGCCATAAATCATCCTCATTTATGGCTGCTAATCACTTACTAAAATCTAATAAATTAGAACTTAAAGCCTAATTGTAGATTTGCACCATAATCATCATGTTCACTCATTTCTGCCGCAATATCTAAGCTGAACAGATCAAATGGTGATAAGCCTAGACCTACACTGTAATAATCTTGATAATTATTGGCTAAGTCAGTCTTATAGCCTGCACGTACTTGCACTTGCTCAAAGATATCAGCTTCTAAACCTAAACGAGCCCATTGGCGCTCTTGTAGAAACTGATCATTATCTAATACAAATGACTTGTCTTTAATTAAATCAACATCAAGCGCAGCAGTCATGCCCATACCCGTTACGGCAACACCTGCAACCACGGTTGGCTCTAAAGTCACTTTCTCACCTTTAATGTTTACAATCTCTTGTTTCACTAAGTTACGAGCCACTAAGCCTAACTCAACCATGCCCAAGTTTTTATGTAAACCTAAGTCAAAGTTAAAGCCAGTTTTGTCAGTGCGATATTGATCTTCAAAATAATCACTGTCGTCATAATTAGCGATCGTCGCAGTATACGCATAAGTATCAAGGCGCTGTACTTTAGGGGTAACACCCACTGCAAATTCACCGATAACAGGTAAATCGAATTGACGCGCAAAATTGAAATCAATGCTGGTTACCGCGATACCGCGAGCAGTACCATCAGACTTAATGTCTGTTTGATTAAAGTCACCAGACGCATAAGCATTTTCTAGCAACTGCTCATCACTGTCAGCAAATCTAAAATCACCTTTAGCCCAGACTTGTGAAGTTATAGCCATACCAAATGCAAAGGTTTTTGATGGCATATAAACGGCTAAATCAACGCCTACGCTAGCGTTGATCTTTTCTTTATCTAGACCTTTTAAATCGGCAATTAATAAGTCAGCTTGTTGCTGAGCATCTTCAGGCGAAACACCGCCACCAGCACCGACATTGACCATGCCTTCAAAAATATCTAATTGATGCTGTACATCATCTACTTTATCAATCGTATCTTGAAAATCATGTGCGGCCGCGCCGACGCCTAACTTAATATAAACATCATCATTAACATCAAACTTTGTTAATAATGCAGGGTTCAAGTTAGCGCGAGTAAAATCGCCTGCTGCAACACCAACACCTGCCATCCCCATACTTTTTGCATCACTCATGTCTGCTGCAAAAATAGTCGGTGATAAGGTTAATGCAATAACTGCGGCGATATGTGAAACTTTCATTAAATACTCCATTTATAATGTTTTTTGTTTTCAATATAAATTGTATCTAATAAAAATATGATCATGTCATAACACTTACGCTTTATTTTTAATATATGTATCACGTCACATTTTATGTAACAATATATTTCAAATATTTAAGTTTACTTTGCAAATACCAGATGGTTTAACATTAATAATACTTTCAAAATTAATATTTACTAACGATAAGGTTAAATAGTATAAATCATAAATACTTATACTCTTCAGCAATCAATATTTGCCAATAGCAATTAATTCTATAATTACGTTTTAAGGTATATTGATTATTATTTGTTTTATTAAGCACTCACTAATTTAATGGGTTGTATATAAAAAAACCGCATCTTTTGATACGGTTTATATATTATATAAATAGCACTTTAGTTTTAAATATCACTAATCGTTAAAGCCACCATTTTTAACGGGTGATTACCATCAAATGATGGAAAATCTTGCTCACACTCGAGCCATTGATGCGAAGTGACTTGTCGGCCTTGTTTTTCAACACAGCGAATTAAGCTTGTAAACCAGCTATCTCGATCAACTTTAGCCACGTTATTACAGCACACAATCGTACCACCAGATTGAGTGGCTAACATGGCAGGTTTAAATAAACCTTGGTAGTCATTAATTAGATCAACCGTACCAAATGGGCTTTTAGCGAAACGTGGCGGATCTAAAAATACCAGATCAAATTGAGTTGCGGCAAGCTTGGGATATTTAGGCAGCTTCTGATTTCGACGACCACCAACATTTACCCCAGCAAGTTGTCTAATCGCAGGAAATACATCACTTTGAACAAACTGACATTGAGCCTCAACCTGATTTAACTCAGCATTAAGCTTACCCGCCGCTAACGCAAATGAAGAAAAATCGACATTCATCACTGATTTGGCACCGCCAACTGCAGCAGCTGTACCAATGCCACAAGTATATGAAAATAGATTGAGTACGGTTTTGTCAGCGCTATTGGCTAACATATATTGACGACCTGCCCGCATATCTAAAAATAACAGTGGATCTTGTCCTTCATGACGTAACTGAGTCGTGAATTTGATGCCATTTTCTTGCATCACTAATGCCTGCTTAGCTAACTCATCATGTTGATCCGTTAAATCGTTACCGATACGCGAATTTTTAGCAGAACGATCATTATAAATCACGGGCAATGGCATTAACTCAGTCAATACCGTTTCAATTTCAGCTAAGGCAGCCGCAGTAAGTGACTCATGAAAAGTCTGGATTAACCAAGCATCACCGTAACGGTCAATATTTAAGCCATTAATACCTTCTACTGTGCCATGAAAAACACGGTAGCAATCAGTCTGATTGGTTGACATTTGCTGGAAGAAATCACGACGTTTTTCAATCGCCGTATTAAGTAATGCGGTAAATGACATAATAAATGGAAACTCTGCGCAGTATAGAAGGAAATTATCGGGGGCGGATTGTAACATGACCAGATCAATTAAGGGCTATTATTTAAAAGCCCAGCAAACCTTGCTGGGCTTATTATCACAACTACTAAACCATTACTCCGTAGTCGATGGTTTATCCCATCTTGAAAGAATAGCGACTGAAATTGCAGCGACCACAGCGAAGCCGGTTAAAATAATCACTGGCATAGCAATGTAACCTAAAATATGCCACATCACGTTTTCAAAGGTACTCATAAGCTCTCCTATTGCCAGTTTTCGACATTTTTCATATCAGGTAATTTATGTGCAATCCCCTTATGACAATCAACACAAGTTTTATCGCCACTTGCTAGTGCAGTCGAATGTTGTTTGACACTTCTTGGTGCTTGCTCTGAAAAGTCCATAAAGGCAAATTCATGACAATTACGGCACTCTTGCGAGTTATTGTCCTTCATCCGCTTCCACTCACGCTCAGCTAAATGCGCACGACGAGCTTGGAATTTTTCAGTGGTACTAATTGTCCCCATCGCAAAAGCCACCAGCTCTTTTGACGCTTGTACTTTACGTACAATTTTGTCTGTCCAATTATGTGGTACATGACAATCTGAACAAATAGCTCGAACACCAGAACGATTAGAATAATGGATAGTTTCTTGGATTTCTAACACAATCGGTGCATGACACCCTGAGCAGAATTCCTCTGTATTAGTCGCTTCCATTCCAGTATTGAATGCGCCCCAAAACAGCAAACCACCAATAAATCCCATAAATAATACAATACCTAACGCCGCTTTACTGGGCGAGGTTAAGCGTTTAAAAAATGACTTTAATAATGCCATATTACACCTCGCTGCTAGTCGTTACTGTTAGGTCTTAATGATTCAACTTCTTTAAAATCATTCTTGATTAACGGCTTAGCATCTACCTGAGGTACATGGCACTGCACGCAAAAATAACGTCTAGGTGATACGTCTGACAAAATCTGATCACTGCGGTTTTGATAATGAGTCACACTAATCTTAACCGCCCCTGACTCTTTCGCTTGTTTCCAGCTATGACAAGATAAGCATTTATTGGCATTCATCGATATTTCATAATTACGAATATGATGAGGGATCATTGGTGGCTGACCCACAAAGTTGTTATCCAACTTACTGACCTGTCTTGATACTTTTTTTAAGGGATCTGCTGGCCGAGTTTGCTCTAACTCTGCATCACCACGTAGAGAATGTACTCCACCGATACCACCGGGATTATCATTAGCAGTCGCCCAAGTAGAGGCCATTAATATTGCCGTGCTAAATAAACTGGTGAAAATTATTTTATGCTTCATATTCACACTCCATTGTGTGGCTAAATATTGGTAATTTTTATCTGCTCTCAATCACTAAGCTTTGCTAATTTTAATGGCACACTTCTTAAAATCAGTCTGCTTTGACAAAGGATCTGTTGCATCTAATGTCAGCTTATTAATCAATATTCGCGCATCAAAAAATGGGACAAATACCAAGCCTTCAGGTGGACGATTACGACCACGAGTTTCAACTCTACATAACACCTCACCACGACGAGACTGCAGTAAAACCTCATCACCACGACGAAGATTACGCTTTTTAGCATCTGCTGGGTTGATATAACAAAGCGCATCTGGCACCGCTTTATAAAGTTCAGGTACACGCGCCGTCATCGTACCTGAATGCCAATGCTCTAACACACGACCAGTACATAGCCACATATCATATTCTTGATCTGGTACTTCAGGTGCACCTTCAAATGGCGCAAAAATGATGTCAGCTTTACCATCTTTTTTACCATAAAAGCGGAAACCACTACCTGCAGGCACATAAGGATCGCTGCCTTCAGCAAAACGCCATTGCGTTTCTTTACCATCAACAACAGGCCAACGTAAGCCACGCACTTGGTGATACACATCATAAGGAGCAAGATCATGACCATGACCACGACCGAATGTTGCATATTCTTCAAATAGTCCTTTTTGAACGTAGAAGCCTTGATCTCGTGCATCATCATTTAAAGGTTGTGCTTCTGATAACGGATATTTATCCACTTGACCGTTACGGAATAGCACTTGATACAAGGTCTTGCCGGTATACTCAGGATGCTGAGCAACAAACTCCTTGCCCCACGCTTCTTCTACCGTAAAACGCTTAGAAAACTCCATTAATTGCCATAGATCAGACTTCGCTTCACCCGGCGCTTTAACTTGCTGATACCATGCTTGAGTACGGCGCTCGGCATTACCATAAGCCCCCTCTTTTTCAACCCACATTGCGGTTGGTAAAATAAGGTCAGCGGCTTGGGCTGTAACGGTTGGGTAAGGATCACTACAAACAATAAAGTTCTCTGGATTACGGTAACCAGGTAAACGTTCTTCATTAATATTTGGGCCAGCCTGCATATTGTTATTACACATTACCCAATAAGCATTTAACACCCCATCTTTGAGTTTGCGGTCTTGCAATACCGCATGGAATCCTGGTTTAGGCGGAATAGTCCCTTCAGGCAACTTCCAGATTTTTTCAGAAATTTGACGATGCTTAGGATTCGCCACCATCATATCAGCAGGTAAACGGTGTGAGAATGTGCCCACTTCACGCGCCGTACCACAAGCTGAAGGCTGCCCCGTCAATGAAAATGGACCATTACCCGGCTGTGAGATCTTACCGGTTAGTAGATGAATGTTATAAACCAAACTGTTCATCCACACGCCACGAGTATGTTGATTCATACCCATCGTCCAAAGTGACATCACTTTTAAATTTGGATCAGCATAGTACTTGGCGAGTTCAAGTAGGCGCTCAGCAGGAACCCCTGTCATTTCAACGGTTTTCTCTAACGTATATTCAGCAACTGCGGCCTTATACTCATCAAAACTCATTGGTGACATTGCACCACTATTAGGATTAGCCGCGGCTTTTTGCAAAGGATGATCGTCGCGTAAACCATAACCAATATCTGTTGCTGTACGCTTGAAGTTGGTGTGTTTATTAACGAAATCCCAATTTACTGCATCATTTTGGATGATGTAATTTGCAATAAAGTTAGCCATAACCAGATCAGATTGCGGCGTGAAGATAATGCTATTGTCCGCTAACTCAAATGAACGATGGTGATAAGTCGATAACACATTAACGCGCACATGTTCATGACTCAAACGACGATCAGTTAATCGGGTCCAAAGCACAGGATGCATTTCTGCCATATTTGAGCCCCACAGCACAAATACATCAGCATTCTCAAAATCATCATAACAGCCCATTGGCTCATCAATACCAAAGGTACGCATAAAGCCACCTACAGCAGACGCCATGCAATGACGCGCATTCGGATCGATATTATTAGAGCGGAAACCCGCTTTCATTAGCTTAACAGCGGCATAACCTTCCATCACCGTCCACTGACCAGAGCCGAACATACCGACACTCGTTGGCCCTTTGGCTTTTAATGCTTGCTTCCATTTGTCTGCCATCACATCAAAAGCGGTATCCCATGACACGGGATGAAACTCACCATGCTTATCATACTTGCCATCAGTCATACGAAGTAATGGTTGCTGTAAGCGATCACTGCCGTACATGATTTTTGATAGAAAATAACCTTTTACACAGTTTAAGCCTTTGTTTACAGGTGCTTCTGGATCACCTTGGGTACCCACAACGCGACCATTTTGAGTCCCCACTAACACAGAACAACCTGTGCCACAAAAACGGCACGGTGCTTTTTGCCATTTAATCTTGGTGTCGTCTGAACTGACAATTAAATTGGTTGCTGATGCGGGTAAAGAGATCCCTGCTACGGTGGCGGCAGAAAGTGCTGCATTCGCCTTTATAAACTCACGTCTTGTGATTGCCATATATTAATTACCCTTCTATTTCACTCGCTAAAATTGTTGATTTTGGTTCAATTTGGTGAAATACCAAAAATGCGTTCAATACGTGTTCTAACTGATTAATCTGCTCTAATGTTGACGTAATTTGATGCTGCTTTTCACACTCAAGTACCACCACAATCTTGCCCACTTCACTACTGGCAAAAATTTCAGCACCTGCAAGTAACTTAATTTGCTGTTGTACCGTATTGAGAAACTGAGGTTTCACATGTACAACTACACTCGAAATATGGACTTCATCAAAAGCCATGATTCTCCTCCTGAAAATAATGCTGCACTTTAACAACTGAAATAGCCTCAACCGGGCATGTGTTAATACATGCGCCACAGCCAGTGCATTTATCTTGTTGTAGAAATATTTGATGGCCGCCAACTTGCGGCAAGAATTTGATTGCTTGCTCATCACACACATCATTACAGCTACGGCACTCCACCTGCCGTAATGACAAACAATTCGCATTTATCTGCGCCACTTGTAGCCAAGGGCGCTCATGCTGAGGAAGAAATAATGGAAGTTCACAGGCGTTAGCACAGGCATAACAAAAAGTGCATTCGCCTTGGCCTTTTTTGAAGTTAATAACAGGATAACTAAATTGATTAAGCTCAATAATATGGGTTTCACATGCATTCATGCATGCATTACAACGACTACATAAATCATAAAATTCTGACTCAGTTTTAAGCCAAGGCATTACGCTAGTATGTGAATCTTGTAATCTAAATAACAATTTACGTCGCTGTTTATCCATAATTTTCAAATTGCATTCCATGCATAAGCTTAACGTTCAATGCAGTAACAATACCACTTAACGCATCGATAACGAACAAACACACAAAATATAACACCAACAACATTGATAGAGATCAAATAGTAACAAATCAAACACTAATTAGCACCAACTAGTTACATATGAAAAAACAATAACCACAACAAACGTATTGTTAACAAAATACAAACATAAGCCATACCTAATTGATACAGATCAACGTCCCATGCTCATTTTTCAGTAAAAATATTAGTAACTTCTAATGCGTTAAAAGATAAGAAATCACCTTGGGGCTTGCCGATGTCTAAACACACACAATTACATTTGCTCAATTTTGCAGATCCAAAAATTAGAACACTTCATATCACTTGGTTTGCATTTTTTTTGACTTTCTTTGTGTGGTTTAGTCATGCCCCATTAATGGTATTTATTAAAGAAGCCTTTGCACTTTCATCAGCACAAATTAAGGCTTTACTGATCCTCAATGTCGCATTAACGATTCCAGCAAGAATAATTATTGGCATATTGGTCGATAAATTCGGACCGAGAATCGTTTATTGCAGCTTGCTCGTGTCGGCCTCCATTTTGTGTATCACTTTTGCAACTGCAAATAGCTTTGAACAATTGGCTTTCTTTCGATTTTTACTGGGTTTTGTTGGTGCTGGATTTGTCATTGGTATTCGCTTAGTTGGCGAATGGTTCCCTGCAAAACAAGTTGGAATAGCTGAAGGAATTTATGGCGGCTGGGGCAATTTTGGTTCTGCGGCAGCAGCAATGACCTTGCCGACTTTAGCCTTAATGTTTGGAGGTGATAATGGCTGGCGCTATGCTCTTGGTTTAATAGGTATATTAATTGGCATATATGCCATTATTTTCTACACATTAGCGCGCAATACACCAAAAGGCTCTACCTATTTTAAGCCTAAAAAATCAGGTGGATTAGAAGTCACAAGTTGGAAAGATTTTTATTTTTATCTTGCCATGAATATCCCAATGTATATTGCATTAGCGGTATTAGCATGGAAACTATCGCCAGCAGGCGTTAACCTTTTCAGTGCCAATATGATGTACCTCATGTGGGGCAGTTTAGTTATATTATTTTTAGTTCAAGTTAATTCTATTTGGCGAGTGAATAAAAGTAATTTAACCAAAGGAGTACCCGATCTTGAAAGATATGAATTTAAACAAGTTGCCATTCTAAATATTGCTTATTTTGTTACCTTTGGCTCTGAACTTGCAGTTGTATCAATGCTACCTCTGTTCTTTTTAGAAACATTTGAAGGACTTGACCCAGTAAAAGCGGGCTTACTGGCGTCCGGATTTGCATTTATGAATTTAGTCGCTAGACCTACCGGGGGGTGGTTTAGTGATAAATTTGGGCGACGAAAATCATTAATGATCTTTATTGGGGGCCTCACATTAGGTTACCTATTGCTAAGTCAAGTAAGTGGAACTTGGTTTATAGCCTTTGCGGTGATAGCAACTATGGCATGTTCATTTTTTGTTCAAGCAGGAGAAGGCGCAGTTTTTGCTATCGTTCCCCTCGTAAAACGCCGAATGACGGGGCAAATTGCAGGAATGACGGGGGCATATGGCAACGTAGGCGGTGTGACATATCTAACCATTCTTTCCTTCGTCGATTACAGTACATTCTTTATATTAATAGCAGCATCTGCCGCTGTGATATTTTTTGCAGTCATGTTTCTAAATGAGCCTAAAGGTCATATGGCTGAAGTGAATGAGGATGGCACGGTTGAATTAATCGATGTTAATTAACATTTATGAACCTATACTCGCAATAGACCGATACCAATATAGTGTGGTGCATCAATATGAATAACAATAACCTACTTAATATTGAACTTGCTAGCCACAGTATACGGGGCTTAAAAAAGATCAATGAGGACAGTGTAGGTTCTTTGTCACCGACTAATGAGACACTGCGTAATGAAAAAGGGGTGGTACTTGTTGTAGCCGATGGTGTTAGTAGTGCAGAAGCAGGCAAAGCAGCAAGTGAAATGGCCGTCAACCGGTTTATTGAAGATTACTATGCAGCCCCTGATACTTGGTCAGTAAAGCATGCTGGTCAAAAAATATTGTCCAGCATCAATATCGCGCTTTTTAAACGCAGTCATGAATTTGCTAGTGATGAAAAAGGTTACCTGACCACATTTACTGGCGCGGTGATTAAATCACAAACTTGCCATTATTTTCATGTTGGTGATAGTCGGGCTTACCTGTTAAGGGCCGGAGAGCTGTCACAATTAACTCGGGATCATACCGCTAATATTGCCAATGGCCGAAGCTTCCTAACTCGGGCATTAGGTATGGATAACTGCCTACAAATCGATTATAGCAAACTTAATTTAAAGTTAGATGACCAGCTAATATTAACAAGCGATGGCATTCATGACTTTATTGAGCAAGACAAACTAGTAGAAATCTTATCATCAGAGTCGAGCAACCAACATAAAATTGAACAACTCATAAATTTAGCCCAAATAAATGGTAGTGATGACAATATTAGTGGGGTTATAGCCCGAATTATTACCCTACCGAATGAAAGTTTAAATGACTATAACAATAAGCTTACCTCCCTTCCCTTCCCTCCAACACTTTACACAGGTGTTGTATTAGATGGTTACAAAGTACTCGACGAGCTCTTTGCTAGTAGTAGAAGCCAAATATATTTAGTAGAAGATATAGAAACAGGCAAGGTCATGGCAATGAAAACACCATCAATCAATTTTGCTGAAGACGCTGGTTATATTGACCGTTTTATTCAAGAAGAGTGGATTGGGAAAAGGATTCATAGCGACTATGTGGTTAACGTTATTAGGCAGGAGAGAAAACGCTCTTGTCTCTACTATTTAATGGAATATATTAACGGTAAACCTCTTGACCAATGGATGCTAGAAAATCGTTTCCCAAAGCCTAAGCAAGCCATCACTATTATTGAACAAATTGCTAAAGGTTTAGCTCAATTCCATAAAATGGATACTATTCACCAAGACTTAAAACCTGCAAATATCATTATTGATGACGATCTTAATATTAAAATAGTCGATTTTGGCTCTGTATTTGTGGCGGGGATTGCAGAAGTATTTATCCCCCTAGAGCATGACGGAGTACTTGGCACTGCCACCTACTCAGATCCCAAATATTTACTCGGCAAAAACACAGGGATTCAAGGCGATTTATATTCACTTGCAACTATTACCTATGAGCTATTTTGCGGTGGACTGCCCTATGGTAATAAAATAGAGGAGTGTCAAACAGCATTTCAATATGACAAACTTAGATATATTCCTGCCAATACTAAAAATCCAATTATTCCTATTTGGTTCGATCGTACGTTACAAAGAGGTGTCAGTTTTGATTTAGAGCAAAGATATCTACACATTGATGACTTTATTAACGATCTAAAAACACCAAATGCTGATTATCTACTGGATGACCCAATAATAAAAAAAGACAAAAACAAAATTTTATTTTGGCAATTACTTTCTGGATTTTGGATTTTAATGTTCTTTTTAGTTATCGCCGTATTTAAATATAATTAACTATCACAACTATAGAGTAAATATAATGATTAGCACGTTTAATGATTTAATTAACATATTACAAAACCAAACTAATCCACAAAGATTACTTTTATTATTTGCTAATGCTGAATCAACAGATTCACATAATAATCAAAATGGGTTTATCACACCTGTGATGTGTGTTGATAAATCACTATCCGACATCACATCATTTCATCACCTCATTAAAGAAGCTGATGAGATAAACAAACAGTGGAACTTTATGTTTGTTGCCTCTTTAAGTGGTGAGAAAGACAAAGAACCAACCACCACAGAAGCTGAACCATTTCTCAATAAAATGGCACATGATATTGAAACTGGAAACAGTATTAATCGTTATGTTATTTTCGATAGAGAAGAAAACCCAATAGAAATAGAAGCAAACTAACGCATAATAGGGATACTGCATCACGATGCAAAAAATGTCACCAACCGAAACCATCGCTTCTATTATTGGTGCTTTTTTTGCCACGCTTTGTGCATCATTTTTTAGCAATAGTATTTTGGAAGCGAGCAATATGCCGATGGTATTAGCATCCACAGGCGCATCAGCAATGCTCATATTTGGCATACCGCATAGCCCTGTTTCACAACCATGGCCATTGGTCGGTGGTCACCTGATTGCCGCTTTTATTGGTATATCGAGTTATTATTTAATACCTCATCCAGTTATAGCCTCATCTGTTGCTATTGGAGTCAGTATGTTAGCGATGCACCTATCGGGGGCAATGCATCCACCAGGAGGAGCAACAGCGGTCACTGCGGTCATTGGTGGTGATACAGTACATGAGTTGGGCTATTATTTTATTATTGTGCCCGTGTTTTTTAATGCCATTATTTTATTATCCATCGCGATGGCAATAGGTTCATTTAGAGCAAAAAATCCATACACATTAAATAACAAAGACAATAAATAGCGGCATTATTCTCTTTGTTATTCACAATAGACCTAAACCGCAATATTTGCAGAGGGTTCAAAACCAACCTCAATCCCTTGGATATCAGCAACTTCTATTAAGTTATAGATATAAGATTGAATTGCCAATCTTGAAGCTCGGTCAACAAGATACCCTCTAATTTTATCTTCAACATGAGGATAATCTAATTGCTCTCCAGTGATTTTGTTTACAATATTAACCACATGAATACCATAACGAGACGTTATTGGTTCAGCAATCAACCCTTGCTCATACTGTAAAACTTGCCTTTCAAATTCAGGTACGGTTTGATTACGGCTTATTTGCCTAATGCGCCCCCCACCTGTTTTGATGGACAAGCAGAATGTTGCTGAGCTAACGTTGCAAACAAAGTTATATCGTCTAATAGCATTTCAATCAATCGCACGGCAGTTTGCCTTGCTTGCTCTCTCTCTATCGGTTCATCAATCGCAGCTGGCAATAAAATATGATCGAGTGCTAATAATGGTTCAGTTGTAAATGTCGCTCTATTATTCTCATAGTATCTAAGACAATCCTCTTCAGTTGGAACTTGATAGGTCACTTGTTGCTGGAGTAAGAGTGAAATAGCACTTTCTTCTCCAGCGGACATATCACAACCACAAGCTTCAGCCTTTTGTTGCAATAACATTTTAATCACTAAACTTTGGCCTGCTTGTTGAATAACTCGCTCAAAATCATCGTGAGGATGATATTGCAACTCGTTTGCTAAAACCGTTTCGTCAATAAAAACACCATTAACACTAATCATTGGCATTTCAATCTCTGTAGGTTGTGGTCTTTTTTGGGGTACATCTGTATCCATGATGGCTCCAATACATAATTTATCGTGACCCAATATAAAAGGAGCTAATGAATAATTAGCTCCTTTTATATCATTTTATCTTTGACGAACAATTTGATAATTACGAACTAAATACTTTATTGGCGCACTAATTACATGTACCAATCGCGTAAATGGAAATATCATAATTAACGTTAAGCCGACAAACACATGCAACTTATAAACGATACTTACAGGCGCAATCATTTCAGCAGCCTGAACGCCTTGCAGTGTCACAATACTCTGTGCCCAATTGGCGAGTAACACCATGACAGAACCATCCAAATGCTGAGCAGAAACGACTATCGTTAATAAGCCTAAACAGACTTGAATTAATAACGCATATAACACGACCATATCTGATGTTCGAGTGTTCGCTTTTACACGAGCGTTATTCTGTCTTCGTAGAATAAGCATAATAACGCCTATCAAACATAATATTCCAAAAAAACCGCCACTGATCATCGCTAATAGCTGTTTATGCGGTGTTGAAATAAAATGATGGTATATTGATTCTGGTGTTAATAAACCGACGAAATGACCCGCTAAAACAAATATCACCCCGATATGAAATAGATTACTCGCAAGACTAAAACCTTTGTTATCCAGCATTTGGCTTGAGTCCGCTTTCCAACTATAGGGTTCTCTATCATAACGAATCCAACAGCCAACAATAAATACAGCCGCCACGATGAATGGATAGACTCCAAATAGCAAAAAGTTAAGATTTGACATTATTATCTCCTTACAATCCTGCGACGTCGGCAGCATCGGCATCATGCCATTTAATGGGTACTTGATTGATGGTGTTCGGGTCTAGCGCATGTTTTGACGAATGTAAGCCTTGATTTGGGCATGGCCCTGTCATTGGGTCATCAAAACGGATCTCCTTATCCTCCCACGCTTGATCAATTGCCGCCACGGTATCATCGCGCTCTTCCGCAGCGACAATGGTTGCAATTTCCACACGATCTAGCTCGACATCAGTTAGACTAATCAAGCCATCAAACAACACGCTATAATCACACTGTCTTTCAATTAAACGCTCAGAAAGCATGGCCAATAGGTGAACAATGTCTCCTAACCATTCATGGATATAGTCGATAGATTGCTCACTGAGATACTCTAAATAAAGAGGCAAATAATCAGGTAGTTGCGAACTGTCTATATCAAACCCATTCGTGTTATATACGGCCATTAAATCAACCATAGCTTGGCCACGATCACGAGATTCACCATGTACATGTTCAAATAGCAATAATGACAGGGCTCGACCTCGATCAAATAGCAGATCATATCGCTCTTGCGCATCAAATAGATCTTGGGCCGTCAAATCATCAATAAATTTAAGCAGCGCTTGTTTCTCTGGCGGTGCGATATCAGATGATTGCTGTACCACGCAAATCATCTGTTCTGATGCATCAAATAGAGCCTGAGTTGGATAGTCTAATAACCTTGAAATAACCTTCAGAATTAACATGCTATTACTCCTCCAGTTTGACTGTTTTGATGACATCACGGCGCGTTATCTTTTTGCCTCCGAACATATTGACCCCATTGTGACCATCGCTACAGCCATTCCCAAAGGTAAAGCCACATCCGCTTTTCTCCCCATAGGCTTGTGGTACATTCATCTCCCGGTGCCCACTTGGAATAACATAACGATCTTCATAGTTCGCAATAGCAAGATAACGATACATCTCATCAGCTTGTTTCTTAGTCAGCCCAACTTGCTCAAGCACCTCTAAGTCTTCAAGCCCTTCCACATTTTCAGCGCGCTTATAAGCTCGCATTGCTAACATTCTTTCTAATGCCTTAGCCACGGGCTCTTTATCCCCTGCTGTCAGCAAGTTAGCTAAATATTGCAGCGGAATTCGTAGTGAACGAATATCCGGTATAACGCCAGCTTTGCCTAAAGTCTCTGCTTGCACTGCATTTTGAATCGGGCTGAGTGATGGGATATACCAGACCATAGGTAATGTTCGGTATTCAGGATGAAGCGGTAATGCCAACTTCCAATCCATTGCCATTTTATAAACGGGTGATTTTTGTGCTGCTTCAATCACAGAATCTGCAACGCCATCACGTCGAGCTTGTTCAATCACGGCAGGATCAAAGGGATCTAAAAATACCTCTAACTGCTTTTGATATAAGTCTTGCTCAGATGCTGTTGCTGCAACCTCTTTAATTTTGTCTGCGTCGTAGAGCAATACCCCTAAATAGCGAATACGCCCAACACAAGTTTCAGAGCAAACGGTCGGCATACCCGCTTCAATACGTGGGTAACAGAAAATACACTTCTCAGATTTACCTGACTTCCAGTTGTAATAAATCTTCTTGTATGGGCAGCCAGAAATACACATACGCCAGCCACGACATTTCTCTTGATCAATAAGCACTATTCCATCTTCTTCACGCTTATAAATTGCACCTGAAGGACATGAAGCGACACAGGCAGGATTTAAGCAATGCTCACATAAACGAGGTAAATACATCATGAATGTATTTTCAAACTCGCCATACATCTGCTTTTGCATATTATCGAAATTCTTATCTTTACTGCGCTTTTCAAACTCAGTCCCTAAGATCTCCTCCCAATTAGGACCCCATTCAATTTTTTCCATCCGTTTACCAGAAATAACCGAACGTGGTCTTGCTGTTGGCTGGTGTTCAACAATAGGAGCGGTATGCAAATGTTGATAGTCATAGTCAAAAGGTTCGTAGTAATCATCAATAGCAGGCAGATCGGGATTAGCAAAAATACTCGCTAAAACACGGTATTTTCCCCCAATTTTAGGTTGAATTTCACCATTTGATTTACGCTGCCAACCGCCATTCCATTTATCTTGGTTTTCCCACTCTTTGGGGTAACCAATTCCCGGTTTAGTTTCAACATTATTAAACCATGCGTATTCCACCCCCTCTCTAGAAGTCCATACGTTTTTACAAGTAATTGAGCAAGTATGACAACCAATACACTTATCAAGGTTAAGCACCATACCGATTTGAGAACGTATTTTCATGACGTGGCTCCTTAAGCTTCATCTGGATTAGTGGGTAGAGGACGGGGTAAATCATCGCTGTCAGAACCTTCTAACCAGTCAACTTTATCCATCTTTCTTATCACAACCATCTCGTCACGATTACAACCAACCGTGCCATAATAATTAAAGCCCCAAGATTGCTGAGCATATCCACCAATCATATGAGTTGGTTTCATGACAATACGCGTAACCGAGTTATGGTGACCACCACGTGTACCTGTCATTTCACTTCCTGGAACATTCACGATCCGCTCTTGGGCGTGATACATCATGGTCATGCCTTGATTAACACGTTGTGAGACAACCGCACGACAAGCTATCGCCCCATTAGCATTAAAGACTTCGACCCAATCGTTATCCTCAATACCTGCATCTTTAGCATCAACTTCACTCATCCAAATAATGGGTCCACCACGAGAAAGTGTCAGCATCAACAAATTATCTGAATAAGTACTATGAATGCCCCACTTTTGATGCGGAGTAATCCAATTTAATACAATCTCTTTATGGCCATTTGGCTTAGTGCCTTTGACATAATCAACAGTCTTAGTATTAATTGGAGGACGATATGAGATCATCTGTTCGCCAAATGCTTGCATCCATTTATGATCTTGATAAAACTGTTGCCTACCCGTGATTGTGCGCCATGGGATTAGCTCATGCACATTGGTATAACCTGCGGTATAACTGACATGTTCATCTTCTAAGCCTGACCATGTTGGTGATGAGATAATCTTACGAGGTTGTGCTTGTACATCTCTAAATCGAATCTTCTCCTCCTGCTTAGGTTTAGCAAGATGAGTATGATCAATACCGGTTGCTTCACTTAATGCTTCCCAAGCTTTAACGGCAACATTACCATTGGTCTCAGGCGCTAACGTCAAAATAGTCTCAGCGGCATCAATTGCAGTTTCTATAATGGGTCGACCTTCACTTATTCCCTCATCGGTATGACGGTGATTAAGATCTCCAAGTAATAAAATCTCATCATCTGTATTCCAGTTAATCCCTTTTCCCCCATTACCTAATTTGTCTAATGCTGGACCGAATGAAGTAAACTTCTTATATGTGTTGGGATAATCACGTTCGACTTCCACCATATTAGGCGCCGTCATTCCAGGAATAAGTTCACATTCACCTTTTTTCCAATCTTTCACATCAAATGGTTGTGCTAATTCACCTGGGGTATCATGTAGCATAGGCACGGTAACAAAATCAGTCTCATGACCTAAATGACCTTCACACACTCTTGAGAAGGCTTTAGCAATTCCCTTATAAATTTCAAAATCTGATTTAGCTTCCCATGCTGGGTCAACTGCAGTTGAGAGTGGGTGAATAAACGGATGCATATCCGATGTATTCAAATCATCTTTTTCATACCAACAAGCGGTAGGCAAAATAATATCGGAATACATACAAGTGGATGACATTCTAAAATCAAGAGTAGTCACCAGATCAAGCTTACCGACCGCGCCCTTATCAACCCACTCAACCTCTTCAGGTTTAAAGCTACCTCGTTGCCCTAAATCATCATTCATCACACCATTTTTGGTGCCTAATAGATATTTGAGCATATACTCATGCCCTTTACCGGATGATCCCAATAAATTTGAGCGCCAAATAAACATATTACGAGGGAAGTTTTCAGGTGCATCAGGTGCTTCTGCAGCAAATTTAAGTTCACCCGACTTTAACTTTTCAACGGCATAATCTTTAGTCGACATTCCAGCGTCTTGTGCATCTTTGGTTAACTGTAATGGATTACGATTAAGCTGTGGTGCTGATGGTAACCAGCCCATACGCTCAGCCTTAATGTTGTAATCAAGCATATGCTCAGGGAATTGTGATTTATCCGCCATAGGCGATAACACTTCATGCACACTGACTTTCTCGTGACGCCACTGTGATGAATGATTATAAAAAAACGAAGTTCCATTCATTTGACGTGGAGGACGTGACCAATCTAAACCAAAAGCTAATGGTTGCCAGCCTGTTTGTGGACGTAACTTTTCTTGACCCACATAGTGTGACCAACCGCCACCTGATTGGCCTACGCAGCCACACATCATCACCATATTGATTAAGCCACGGTAATTCATATCCATGTGATACCAATGGTTCATTGCCGCACCCACAATGATCATTGATTTACCTTTGGTCTTATTGGCTGTATCAGCAAATTCGCGGGCGATTTTGATCACTTTATCACGTGATACACCGGTAATTTTTTCCTGCCATGCAGGCGTACCTGCAATATCTTGATCATAACTAGAGGCAACATTCTCCCCCCTAATCCACGGTCAAGACCATAGTTGGCCATCATTAAGTCATATACGGTGGCAACAACTAATTTTTCGCCATCGGCATTTATGATTGTCCGAGTGGGTACATTACGGACTTGAACCTGCTCCTGCGCACATGCAACCCAATGCTTATTCGCATCATCTCCCGCAAAATGGGGAAATGATACTGGTGAGATATCTTCACCAATCAGTGATAGTTGCAGTTTAGTTTCTCGACCTTCTGCCCCTTCACGTTGCTGAATATTCCATTTTCCTTTTTCCCCCCAACGATAACCAATTGATCCAGTTGGAGAGACGAAATCATGGCTATTTTCATCTATCGCAACAGTTTTCCACTCAGGATTATTGGCTTGCTCCAGATGATTGGCTAAATCAGATGCGCGTAAAAAACGGGTTGATTTAAACGAATTATCATCATATTTATCCAAAACAACCAGCATCGGGAAATCAGTATATTGACGCACATAATCAGTAAAATACTGACTTGGATTTTCAAGGTGAAACTCACGCAAAATAACATGCCCGAATGCCATTCCAAGCGCTGCATCGGTTCCCTGTTTTGGGTTTAACCACTCATCTGTTAACTTTGAAACTTCAGCATAGTCAGGTGTTATCGATACAGTTTTAGCGCCTTTATAACGAACCTCAGTAAAAAAATGCGCATCTGGGGTACGTGTTTGTGGCACATTTGAGCCCCAAGCAATAATATAATTTGAGTTATACCAATCGGCAGACTCAGGCACGTCTGTTTGCTCCCCCCAAGTCATTGGTGACGATGGTGGTAAATCACAATACCAATCATAAAAACTTAAACACACGCCCCCAATAAGAGATAAGTAACGGGCACCAGCTGCATATGAAACCATCGACATTGCGGGAATGGGAGAAAAACCAACGACACGGTCAGGCCCATAGGTTTTTGTGGTATAAACATTTGCAGCAGCAATAATTTCATTCACTTCATCCCAAGTTGAACGAACAAAACCACCTAAACCACGCTTAGATTTATATGACTCAGCTTTCATTGGATCTTCAACAATCGAAGCCCAAGCTGAAACAGGATCTTGAGTTGCACGAGCATGACGCCATAACTTTAATAGTGGCTTACGCACTTTTGGGTATTTGAGGCGATTTGCACTATATAAATACCATGAATAACTGGCACCACGCGGACAACCTCGTGGTTCATGATTAGGTAAATCAGGACGAGTACGGGGATAATCAGTTTGTTGGGTTTCCCATGTCACTAATCCATTTTTTACATAAATTTTCCAAGAACAGGATCCTGTACAATTAACCCCATGGTTGAACGCACGACTTTGTCATGCTGCCACCGCTGACGATAACTGTTTTCCCACTCACGACTCTCATTCGTGGTATCACCGTGACCATCACTAAACTCACCTGTTTTCTTTTTAAAAAACTGTAAGCGGTCAAGAAAATTGCTCATCTCTTACTCCATGTTTTATCAAGATGAGTGGTACAACTCATATCCACCCATTATTGTTTTACTGTCCTTGATAATTAGTGCAGCCCCTATATCGCCACACAATTATCAAGTTATGGGTTTTTATGTTCTGCGCCAGGACGGAGATAGAACCACCAATTAATGGCAATACATACGCCGTAGAATATGGCAAAACCATATAAAGCATTTTCAGGAGTGGTCAGCTTAATTTGCTCACCTAATACTTTGGGAATAATGAAGGCGCCATAGGCGGCAACAGCAGATGTCCAGCCAAGCACAGGACCTGCTTGCTCTTTATCAAATACCATTGAGATAGTGCGGAAAGTTGAACCATTACCAATGCCCGTTGCGGCAAATAACACCAAAAACAACACGAGGAAAGGAACAAAGAATTCTTGAGGAGTTTCAGAGGCATAAGCAGCCTTCATAAAGTATGCAACACCCACGGCACTTGCAATCATAATGAAGGCACAAATTTGAGTGACTTTGGCTCCGCCCATTTTGTCAGCAATCCAACCACCGACCGGACGAATTAATGCACCAATAAAAGGTCCCATCCATGCATACATCAATGCACTAGGGCCATTAGGATTCGCAATATCATGATTCATGACGCCATCAACCATGACATGTTGATATCCAAAAATCACCTTAATCGATAGACCGAATCCAGCAGCAAAACCAATAAATGAACCGAAAGTCATGGTATAAATAATACTCATTACCCAAGTATGAGTATTACCAAAAATCTTATATTGGCGAGTTAAATTATTCTTTACTTGCCCCGGAATTAATTTTAATAAAAACACCGTTAATGCAATAACTATGGGTAATACAAGCCACTTACTTAACTCAAACCCAGAACCGCCAACCTTTTCAGGTAACATTAGCCATAAGCCTAAGATTGATGTCAAAAAACCAACTGCAAGCATGCCACTGATAATACTGAAAGAACTGATGGGATTGGGAAGTTCAGGTGTCACATGTGCCGCTTTAATGTTATTCATCCCCAGCCAACTCACGATAGCTAATGGAATGAGAAATAATAACCACACATAACCGGCATTTTGGATCCATGCATCGGAACCCGCAGGAATTTTACCAATCAAAGTACCAGAGGTATTCACCAATTCCATAGGCTCGCCGCCAAAGATGCCAAAAGTCATCACTAATGGCACCAATATTTGCATGGTCGTTACCCCAAAGTTACCTAAACCAGCATTTAGACCAAGCGCTAACCCCTGTTGTTTTTTAGGAAAAAAGAAGCTGATATTTGACATTGATGACGCAAAGTTACCGCCACCAAAACCTGAAAGTAAAGCTAACATTTGAAATACCCATAACGGCGTATTCTTATCTTGCAGCGCGATTCCAGTACCGATTGCAGGTAACATCAATAAGGCCGTGGTAAACACAATAGTGTTTCTGCCACCACATAACCGAATAAAAAAACTACTTGGTATTCTTAATGTTGCTCCCGTTAAACCAGCAACCGCCATTAGCGTAAATAACTCAGATTTTGCAAACGGAAAACCTAAATTAAGCATTTGAATGGTAATAATTCCCCAATATAACCAAACAGCAAAACCACACAATAAACTTGGAATTGAAAGCCACAAATTACGATTGGCAATTTTTTTCCCCTTTTCATCCCAAAACTTAGGATCTTCAACATCCCATTTATCTATATCAGACATTCGCTTCTCCAATCATGGCGAATATGTTGCTAGCTAAACGGTTGATAATTGATTAAGAAATTAACGTCGTTTATCCAAGCAATGGTCACCAAGGTTTACTTATATTTAACGAGAAACTAACATCCACGTATAATGATGATTTGACTGAGATCATTCTTTTTACTGTTAAAAATTGTTGTTCACCACAAAACTACCACCAAAGTATTAGCCAAAAAACAAGCATACAGCTTTGTTTTTAAACAATATAAATATATTCTTATATAGTGAATGCTCAGGGTGGAAAATTTGGTAGTAGTCTCATAAAACAATTAAATATAGGCATATTGCCATGACAAGTAGCAATACATTAGAACAACCAGAACATCACAATGACGCATCATTAATTGCAACTGCAGGATTATATATTTCGATTATTATCACGCTGGCATTAGTCAGTATGATTTCATCAATTTTAGTGACTGAACGATTAGCGGGTGATGCTGAATTACTCAATAAAAGTGGCGCATTACGACTACACCTCATGCGAGTGTCGCGTGCAGATTTACTATCGAATACTGAGCAGATACAAGAAAAAACTATTTTTAATGATAAATTAGCCAACTTAAAGCAAACAAGTTTTGATACCAGCATTAATGAAAAATCAGTTAAAGAACAATATCTTAAAATAATAGAGCAGTGGCAAATTTTATATAGAGATAATAAGCAACCAACGCCACAAGATTATGACTTATTAACAGACGAAATAAATAAACTTGTTTATTTAATCCAACTAGAATCTGAACATAAATTAAGTTTACTTAGATTAATTCAAAGTATTGCTGTTTTTATTATTTTGATCATTAGTGCCTTTGCACTGATTAAATTAAATCAAATCTTAATCATCCCCCTAAGAAACCTTGTCTATGTGGCAGAACAAGCAGGCAAAGGTAACTTTGAGACTAAAATTACCTTTGATGCGAATAATGAATTAGGTCTCCTCGCAACCACCATTAAACAGATGTCGACACAACTTAGTTGCACCTACCAAGATTATGAGCAAAGAGTACAACAAAAAACAACTGAATTGACCCGCAGTAATCAATCATTAGCGCTGCTATATAAAACTGCTAGACAGCTTACAACCCAAGATTACCACCAAATAAAACATGACATTATTAACGATGTTGAAGAATTAATTAGCGCAGGAAGAATTTCAATTAAACTGATCCATAAACAGCTTGATAAGCTAATAATATATAGAGCAAAAGAGATGAAAAATGATGATACTTTTGTGCATACGCTACAATTTTCACTGAAAAAACATAATAAGATTTTTGGTGATATCATCTGGCAACTTCCGCCAAATTACACAGCACAAGCATGGCAAGAACAATTACTGCAAGCAATGGCCGATATAGTGGCAACGGCCATAGAACTTGAACAACAAAAAAATACCGAGAATCGATTACTCATATCTGAAGAACGAGCCATTATTGCCAGAGAATTACATGACTCACTAGCGCAATCATTGTCCTTCCTAAAGGTACAAATGAGCCTATTAACACGTAAAATGGAAAAACAAGTCCCAAAACCTCAAATTGATGAAACGATTTCTGAAATAAAGTTAGGCTTAAATAATGCCTATCTACAATTACGAGAATTACTAACGACTTTCCGCTTAAAACTCGATGCGCCAACCATAGAAAGTGCCCTGCAAGGCACTGTGGCGGAATTTAGTCAGAAATGCCAACACCCTATTCGATTTAATTATAATATTGAACAAAACTGTTTATCTGCTAATCAAGAAATTCATTTACTTCAAATCATAAGAGAAGCATTATCAAATATACAGCGACATGCAAAAGCAACAACTGCGGGGATATCTTTAACACAAAATGAGTCATTAATTGTGTTAACGATATGGGATGATGGGCAGGGATTTAATATAGATAAAACGAATAAAGGACACTTTGGCCTCAATATTATGAGAGAGCGAACTCTATCCTTATCTGGTAAATTAGTATTAGCAAACAAGAATCCATCGGGAACGATAATCACAATGACTTTCAACCCATAATATCGATAAGGTAATAATATGGAAAATGCGACTATTTTACTCGTTGACGATCACCCCGCCCTACGACAAGGTCTCGCTCAATTAATCTCATTAGAAGATAATCTTGATGTTATAGCTCAAGCCAGCTCAGGCGAAGAAGGGATTATACTTGCACTACAACATAAACCCGATCTTGTACTACTCGATCTCAATATGAAGCAACTTAATGGTATTGATACGCTTATTTCATTAAAAAATGCAGATATTAACAGTAAAATTATTATTTTTACTGTTTCAGATAATGAAAGTGATGTGCTACAAGCCATTAAATTCAATAGCGATGGCTATCTACTCAAAGACTCAGAGCCCGAAGAGTTAATAGAAAAAATCCATCTTGCCCTACGCGGTGAATTTGTTATCAGTTCGCCATTAACCCAAATAATGGCTAAGTCATTACGCACTGACAGCAACCAAACATCCCACTTAGAGCTGTTAACTCAACGTGAGTTACAAAACTTAAAGCTCATCGCAGCAGGAAAAAGCAATAAAGAGATTGCAAAAAAGCTAGGGATAACTGAATCGACCGTCAAAGTTCATGTCAAAAATTTACTCAAGAAATTAGGCTTAAAAAGTCGAATTGAGGTCGTCCTATGGGCGGTTGATAATAAAATAACCTTATAAATTAAAGCTAGATTAATCCTTTTCTAAAAAATTATTAGCAATGGCTTCTTGTAATAACGTTTGCTTTCTTTCAGCCCGAATAGCAAAGTACATTACGATCATACAGCTTGCTAATACACCATATAGCAACATAAAACAGGCACTATAAACACCAATAACATCAACTGCGATACCAAATAAAATTGGCAAGGTGCAACCACCTAATGCGCCTACAGCAGCTACAACCCCACCGACACTGCCCATGTGATGTGGATAATAATCATAAATCGTTTTATAAATACTGGCACGGCCAAATCCTTGAGCCAGTCCAATAATCAAGATTAACAATGTGAAAAACCATACATTAACGTTAATCGCAACCGTGACATCTTTATTCACACCATGAACGGTCATCGTCGTTGGCGGATAACTCAAAAAAAATAAACAAACTAAGCAGATCCCAAAAGCACTCCAATTAACGGCTCTAGCCCCATAATTATCAGCAAACCAACCACCAACAGCACGTGCAATGCTTGAGCTAGTTACAAATAATAAAGTTAAGGTTAAAGCTTGAGTTAATGGCAATTGATATGCTGTCATATAATATTGAGGCAGCCATAAAAGTAATGCTAAAAAACTACCAAAAACAAAGTAATAATAAAGCCCAAATCGCCACACTTGTAGATGTTTCAATGGTTTTAAATAATACTCAAGATGTTCTTTTTGCTGCTTTTCTTTATAAAAAGAATTAACTTCAGGTGCGAATAATCGAAATAAAATAGCAATTGCAATCATTCCTCCCCCATAAAATGAACCTATCCACTGCCAGCCGAAGTGCTCAACAATAATTGGAACGAGTACTAAAGTAATAGCTGCACCAGCATTACCCGCACCAAATATCCCTAAGGCTACTCCTTGTTTTTTGGTTTCAAACCAATCGGTAACATAGCGAATACCTATAGTAAACGCGACACCCGAGAATCCAAGTAAGAAACCTGTAACGATATATCCGTTATAACTATCGACATAAAATAGATAAAAAAGAGGTGGGACAGTAAATAACATTTGCCAAAATAAAAAAGAACGGCATGATACTTTTTCAGCTAAAAATCCAACCGGTATTCTTAAAATAGCACCTGTAAATATTGGGGCAGCCAGTAACATACCAAACTCGGTTGTAGTTAAGTTTAGCTGCTCCTTTAATTCTATTCCTAAAATTGAATACAAAGTCCAAACAGAAAAACATGCGGCAAAAGCCAACGTTGCCATAGTAAGAGCCAAATATGAGTTACGCTGCTGAATATTCATTCTTACTCCATTTTAATAGGCCATTAAATGACCTATTTAGAGTAACGAATAATCACAAAAGGATATATCTATATTTCCTTAATCTTAATTATTCCCTGTAAACTTATCTGCGCGATTAAAATAACCGTGTTATTAAAATGACTATAATTTAATAAGCCTTATAAATTAATATCAACACGTCTATTTTGCTGACGCCCCTGTGCAGTGGAGTTCGTGTCTATCGGTTGTAACTCGCCATAACTCTGCGTCTTAATTTGAGTAGGCTCTAATTGCTGCTGAGTCATATAAGTTGCTGATTGCTCAGCCCGTTGCAAGCCTAATACCTGATTATAAGCTTTACGACCTTGTGCATCGGTATGGCCCGCTAATGTAATCACTTGTGGCTGCTGTTTAAGCTGCTGCACTATCTTATCTAAAATAGTCTTTGATTCAGGCGTTAATTCACTGCTATCAAAATTAAAATAGACTCGGGCCAATAGCGCTTTATCCGCTTTCGTCGTGATGAGATTACGGCTGTTAAGGTATTCCATACAATCAAGATCTGTGGCTGACAGTTGCGCTAAGCGTAATAGCGCTTGCTTGACTTGTTCATTATCCACTGTTTGATTAATCTGCAAATAACCATCACGATGATTGGCAATCGCAACCACGTCACCAATTTTTACCGTTTGTTGTAAGTTGTAATCTTGACCCGCACAGAAGGTTTCAATCTGCTGATTAACATCGGCGGCCATCGCGCTATTCACCATCCCCAAGAGCGAGAATAACGCTGCACATAGGCCTGTGGTATTGCTCATTTTATTATTCATTATTTTCAACCTTAATGCTCTAAATGGCGGTAGTGTAAGGTGCTTACGCCTGATGCTGCGCCGTGTTCGTTGTCGAGTTCAAGTAGTGTTTTTATTTGTTTAATAAGTTTATCGAGTGCATCTTTATCATCACTTTCCAATGAAGGAGGATTGACATCATCGTCTAATTCATCATCAAGTTCAGCAAACAAAAATTTTTCATCAAGTTTTTTACCATTCAACTGATAGCCAGCACATTGGTGAATAGCTAAAACACCCAGTTCATCATCGTCATCTTTTTCATATTCCATATCGATACCAACTAACCCGATATGAAGTTGTCCCTCACCAAATTGTTTACGTAAGTTAGAACATAAACCCGCTTCGACTAAATCATAAAAAGCGCAGGCGTTTTGGCTTTCGTCATCATCACGACTCTTATCTTCACCACAGTCATCCTCATCGCCGTCATAATCTTCATCTAATACCATTAGAATCAATTTCACCCGCTCAGAGTCATGACTATCATGTAACATTTGTGCGCCACGAATTAAGCCTTGGTATGCCGCACTGCCCCCTTGTGGCCACATCTCATCAAGTTTGTCGAGCTTCTGTTCTGTAGTTAACCCTTGGTCTAAATCTAAGGTATAGAAGTTAGCACCATAATGATATTCGTGATCATCATCATCACCATCGTCGTCATCTTTATCATCATCACAACGCACATAACCATCTTTAATAACTAAGTCATGGTAATGCTCATCATCACCATATTCATGATCTTCATCGGGCTGACGACAAAAGTTCAAGTATTGACGTTTATCTAATGGATATAAGGCTTTATCTTGTTCATAACTAATCGGTCCAACAATATTAGTTAAATCTGAACCACCTGCCACGTCCAATAAGTGAAATGAAGATTGGTGCTCGGTTAAATAATCGAGATTAGAAATATCAATAGAGGCCGTTACACCAAAATCAATAAAAATACGATCATCAATAAATCCAACATCTTCACTATCTGAATTTTTAGGAAATAGGCCTGATAATTCGTGAGTATTTCCTGCTCGATTATCTCTTTCAGCAAATTCATCAAATTTTAACGCCATTCGAATAAATTTAGCTTCATTTTGATCACCAACAGGGCACTCTCCGCCATCTGCACAGGTTTTTAAACTTGCATAAGATTGATCTGACCAAGCTTGCCAATCGACATCGGCATATTTTAATCCTGAAGCTTTATTAACAACGTCGTTATAAGATAAATAAGTTGGGCACCAAGCTTTATTCGTACTTTCATTTAGCTCACGCACACGTAAGTTAAATGGTACAATTCCTATTTGCGGTAACTCATTTACCACATCACCATTATCGTCTTTCGCTAAACCTTCAACGATATAACGAATTGCCTCTTTTAGAACGTCAATTTCATGCTCATCTTTTTCAGTCCATATATCATCTTCATCAGCCATTGAACTGGAAAAGTCAGCCACAAAAACTAAATCTAAATTTTCTAAGCCATAATGATAATTTCGAGCAATCGCTTTATTAGCAACAGTCACTTGCTCTTCAAAGCTCGGGATCAATGAGCTAGAGAGCCAAGAGAGATGATTGGTATTTGCGACTACCTTGTACTGTACAAATTGCTTATCTCGAGTAATAGCCACTTCTACATTATCAACGGCAGCACCTTGTTGTTGCGGCATATAATGCTGTACATAAGCCCTTGCTAACTTATTACTGTCACCTTGACCGCCACCCACTGAAGCCACAGCCAATGCAGCAGCCTCACTGGCATCAGCTAATCGATTCTGCTGTTGTACATAACGTGTTCCCTCTAATGCTAAAAATACCGTGCCAAATAGAGGCACTAATAACATTGCGGTATAGATGGCTGCTGCGCCACGTTGTTTACGATAACTTTTCATATTAACGGCCCACCATTACAGCAGATGAAGCAATGGTATGCTTATCATCTAAGTTAATTAAACGGCTAAACCAAGAATCGATTTGGTAACATAAACTCACTTGATAAAGAGTATATTCAGACTCTTCAAGATTATTAGGTAACAAAGGAGAATCTGTTTTTAATTTATCATCTGATAGACAACTTAATAATCCAAACTCAACTAAACTTGGATTATTTCTCATTGCACTATTACTTAATGACTCAATCCTAATGCCATAATTGACAGGCTTTTCGTTTGATGAATTAAGTAATCTATCAGCCATGATCTGCATGTCTTTCAAATCATTATCATCAACCTGAAATCGAATAATTTGATGTTTATCTTCATCAATATCAATATAAAAACGGCTTCGCTCTTTAAGCACATTCACTAATGAATAGCTGGCACGCTGTAAGTTAGATTGATGAAAAAGTTGCATGGCAATATCGGCCATAAAAACGATCACGAAGCTAAAAAAAATCAGCACAAATGATAACTCAACTACAAACGATCCTTGTTGTCGCTTTTTCATAATGAGTCCCATCCTTGTTGTTCTTGAACGGCTAATATCTTACGGGTAATTTGATGTTGCCCTATTCCAGTAAAAGCCATGAGAGGCTGGTAATCATAAGTCAAAGTATATTGGGCAAATACACTTTTATCGGCACTGTCACTACAGATACTTTGCTTGCTTTTTACGTCGTCATAACTCTCGAAATAACAGATATCTAAATGAAATAGCTCAGGGTCAATCGCAAGATAACGCCACAGTTGTCCTTGTTGCTTAAACATGTCTGTTAAGCGATCGTTATAATTAACATTACTACCTTCGCCATAGTGCCAATGTACTTTGGTATCACGCGCTGATTCACTAATCGCAGTATTGGTTAAGTTAACCAAATAGATATAACGGCACAGTTCAAACGCGCCAAAACTGACAATAAACAAGATAAAACTGGCCAGTGCAAATTCAACGGTAAATACGCCACCCTGTTTAGATTTGTTCATGATCCACATCCTGTTGCTGATTTGGCACTGGCACATTCCTTGTCAGTGCGGCTTGTAATTGCTCAAGTTGTTGTGCACTTAATTGGCGCCCTAATATGTGCTGCGCCAATTGCTGGTTACCTTGCTTTAATAATGCAATCGCTAAATTAACCTTAATTTTTTCAAGCTTAGGCTGTTGTAAATACAAGGGATAAAGTAAATCAACCGCCACTTGATCTTCGCCCTGCGCGATATACATAACCGCCAGATTATTTTTAACACCAATTTCATCATGTCCCAGTAATCGAGCCTGATTAAATGCTTGTTTAGCAAGTTGATAATCTTGATTATAGGTATATGCAATCCCTAACTTAATAAACAAATCTGAATGCTTATAACCTAATTGTTGTGCCTGCTTTAAGTCAGCGATCGCCTGCTGATAGTGACCACTTTCGCTGGCAATATTAGCCGCTAAGTAATATAACTTGGCGTTTTGATAGTGCTGCTGTTGTAACTGCTCAACATAAAACTGGGCAGATTCAATATCATTGGCTAACCAATAAGACTCCGCTAAATTAAGCATAATCAATGGGTCATTAGCAGATACTTGCAGCGCCTGTTTGTAATGCTTGATTAAGGCGGGGTAATTTTTAATGGCTTTTAAATCTTCCGCAGCCAGCTGATTATTGGGCAAATTTGTGGTGCATGCCGATAACAACAGACAGCCGACTAAACAGGTTAACCGAGTACATTGCGCTACATAATGACGTATCATTGCACACCTCCCACAGAGAGCTGCATAATTCCGGGGCCAAGAATCAACACCACAATGGGCATTAAAATAAATAAAATCAGTGGCACACTCATTTTTGCCGATAACTTACCCATTTTTTCTTCTGCTTCAAGTAGTTGCATCTTTCTCATATCTTTCGCTAATGAACTTAATACATTGGAAATTGAAGTCCCGTATTGCAAATTCTGAATCAAGGTTAATACAAAGCTACGCACTTCTGGCGTAGGCAAGCGTTCACTTAAATTCATTAATGCTTTTTCAAGCCCTTTAACATGAGCATTAGTCGCTGTCTTGCGGATCTGGAAACAAAGATCTTTATCAAATGGCTCAAGCTCTTTGCCAAGGTAAGTTAACGATGCTTCTAGTGTCATGCCGGTTTGCACACAAACTGCCATCATATCCAGCATATAAGGCAGTTGCCGCGAAACTTTAGTAATTAAGGCGCGTTTACGAAGATCTAACAATATGTTCGGCACAATAATAATCGCCACTAAACTGGCACTGGCGACACACACTTTGATCAATGGCGTTAAATTTGACAACACCACCGCAAGGGCCATTACGGTAATCAATCCAAACTTAATGACGAGGTAGTAACGTGCAATAGGAAAATTATAAAAACCCGCCTCGGCAAACTGTTGTGCAAATTCTTGTTGGTGTTTATCCCCAACCTGATTAATCAAAGTTTGCAATCGAGATAATGGCCGCTCTTTTTCAATATTAAGGTAATGCTTAATTTGGGCTTTTATTGCCTGCTGTCGATACCATAGGGTTAATTGCCAAGCTATCAGCCCACTTAACAACACCAATAAAATAGTTAATATGCTCAGTAACATTAGCGAACACCTCGCATCAGAAACGCAATAATCGATAAGCCAAATAACTCACTGCCGATGACGTAATAAAGCAGATAACGGCCATCGGGATCATGCAGCACAAACTCAATATTACCAGGGCTGATATAGCTGATAATGATCATAAAAATTAACGGTAACGCCGCCACAATTTTGGCCGACATACGAGCCTCAGAGGTCATAGACTCTTTCTTTTTCTCTAACGTTCGACTATCAACCAATATTCGAATTAATCGTGCCAGCACCGACTTTAATTGACCACCTCGAGCCATATTGGCGCGAATAGTCACCACAAAGAAAATAAATGCAGGATAGGGATACTGTTCAATGGCACGATTAAAGACTTGTTCAGGTGGCTCACCTAATTTTAAGTGTTCACCCATTTTTTTAAACAATTGCCCAACCGGATTGTCCATGCTGCGCCCCACGTAACTGATGGATTGCATAATACTTTCACCCGCCGTAACGGCACTCATCATAATATTAAGTGCATCAGGAAAGGTTTTTTCAAATTCATTGCGGCGTTTATTCACCAACCATAGCCAGCTCCATAAACAGCCAAAAACGGTAGCAATAATGGGTAACCACAAACTATTAAAGCCTAGGTACTGATTATTAACATAAACGGCAATTGAAAATAGCGACACCATAAATAGCGCAATTTTAAGCAATGCCCGATCACCTAACATCGACAAGCCAGGCGCTAATGCATGAAAAATCCGCTGCCGCCAGCCAAGTTTGTGTAGCGACCGTATATTAAGGGCTTGTGCATTATTAATGGTTTCAACCTTTTCTGGTTTAGCCAAAAAATGCATTTTTAGATTTTGCTGCTTATAACGATACAACAATGCCGCAACGCCAAACAGCAATAGTGAAATCGAAATATAGAGGCTCATCATATTCCCCTAAAAGCGACGGCTAACTCATCCTGTAAGCCATAATAAGCAGCGCGCTTCATTAAAATAGAGCGCTGCATAATTCCCGGTGAAGTAAATTCTCCAACCACTTTTTCTTGCTGGTTACCCTCACGACTCACAAATCTAAACAACTCTTCGAGAACAACGTTGTCACCCTCTAACCCCATTACTTCAGCAATACTCACAATTTTACGCGAACCATCACGTTGGCGGTTAACCTGTACAATCAGATGAATCGCACTGACAATACCGCGGCGAATGGCATATAACGGCTGATTTAAATTTGCCATCATCACCATCGACTCAATACGGGCAATCGCATCGCGAGGGCTATTAGCATGCAAGGTGGTCATCGAGCCATCATGGCCCGTATTCATCGCCTGCAACATTTCAAACGCTTCACTACCACGACACTCACCCACAATAATGCGATCAGGCCGCATCCGCAGTGAGTTAATCACTAAGTCACGTTGGGTCACTTTTCCTGTACTTTCAACGCTCTCAGGTCGAGTTTCTAAGCGCACTACATGCGGTTGTTGTAATCGCAATTCAGCCGCATCTTCAATGGTGATAATACGTTCATCTTGACCAATATAATTTGATAGCGCATTCAGTAAGGTGGTTTTACCTGAACCCGTGCCACCAGCAATCACAATATTTAACCGGCAACGGGCGGCAATCATCAATACTCGCGCCATGCTCATCGATAAACTGTCGTACTTAACTAAATCTTCAAAACTGATTTTTTGCTGTCTAAACTTACGAATAGAGATAGTGGTACCATCAATAGCAATCGGATTAATTACAATATTGACACGGCTACCATCTTCTAATCGTGCATCCACCATAGGTGACGATTCATCCACTCGACGCCCCACGCGGCTAGCGATTCGCTGCGCAATTTCAAAGAGTTGTTGTTCGTTAATAAACACCAGTTCTGAACGGTGAATTTTACCCAACCGTTCATAATAGATTTGGCTACAACCGTTGACCATAATATCGGTAATAGTGTCATCTTCAATTAAGGGTTGCAGAGGCCCTAGCCCCGTTAACTCATCGACCAGGTTTTTAACTAACGTATTTCGCACCATGGTGGGTACGGTATGGCGATAATTCTTGGTTAATACCGATAAGGCGCTGTGCAACTGTTGCTCCAGTTGCTCCCGGCTCATATTGACAATTTCAGGCGCATCCAGTACTTCAAAAATCTTATTTCGAAATGAGAGATACAGCTCTTTATTATTATTGATCATCGAAATAACCCCTTAAGCTTATTTAGCACAGATGGGGCTTGCATTAATGTTTTACCATGCACTAATAACGCTAAATCATTAAATGCAGCCGAGGCAATGGTCTTTACTTTATGCAATCGTTGCCCTTGCAGTAATAATGATGAACAGCGGTTGTCAAAATTAAGGCTGACATCTATATTTTGCTCTAGGTGAGTTTCCACTTCCGCTTGCGTCAGTGAGAATGCCTCTTTAGGGCGATGATAATTAAGAAATAATAAAATGCGGGTTTCTTGCTGATGTTCAAGATTATAACTTTTAATTTGATCCATAAACTGTCTAGCTGCGCGCACTGATGCTACGGTAGGTTCAAGCACTAACACTAAAATATCAAAGGGTTCAACCAGTTGCTCGATATCGACATTGGTACTGATCGCAGCAGAAAAGTCTTCAATAATAAAATTAGCGTTATAAAGCAAAATTGCACTGACACTGCGACTATAACTTAATAAGGTATCTTGAGAATCTTTTCCTTCAACCGCTAATAAACGTAAATGTTTAGTTATATCTATTAGATAATCATTGGCGCTAACCGCATCCATATCATAAAGATGTTGTGCTAAATTAATGCTATTTTGTTTCACCAAGTTTTTATGACCAAGCATAATATCAACACTGCTATAGTGATATTGATGATCCACTAAAATGGTTTCAGCACCACCATCCGCCAAACAAGCAGCAAGCTCAACCCCGACTAATGTCGCGCCAACGCCACCTTTAGTACCAATCACCGCAACTCGTTTGGCCTTTCTATTTTTAAGTACCCCAGAGAAGCGTTGCTGATTGCTGTGTACATGCTTTAAAAAGTCAGTCAGTTCGCTTTTATTTAATGGCCATAATAGATAGTAAAAACCCATATCTTTTAAGGCTCGCATGGTGCTAATAGTGTCTTCTTGGCCGATAATGACGATGCCTTTATGATTTGGCAACTCATGTGCAAACTGCTTCACATCTTCAACAATATCATGGGATTGATTCATCTCAATCACAATAATCTGCTGCAGCTCAGTATCTGCTACCTTAGGGTTTTTGCCATAAGTTTTGAGACTATTAGGTGTTTGCCACCCCTCAAATCGGAATACTTCCAATATCAGTTGTTGGCATTGCTCCGTTTGATAAAAGAGCGAGCATCCACTTGGCCCTTCATTTTTACGGCTTTCATCAGTCTGCTGAGTAATTGCTTGTGCGAGATCAAACATAATCAATACGCCCTATTTAATTAGATTCTTTGGATTATTAACTTGCTTTAATCGCATCGACTCAACGGCGCAGCCCACACGCAATGGCTGACTGTCAAATAGATAGTCTGGACACTTTTCAGTAACCAGTTTATAAACATCAACATTAATACTTAATAACGCATTGAGTTGAGTGACCTGTTGCAGCTGTACTTTACGGCTAACAACGCCTTGTTGTTGCAGCGTTGCCTGCAGTAATTGCGCCGCTTTTTTGCCGGCGCTATTTTTGTAAGATAGCTGCCACTGAGTCGCCGCCATATCGTGATTAAATTGCGCTAACACTCGCTTAAATTGTTGCTGTAATTGCTGTGGATTATGCTTTTTTTGCTCAATCACAAACTGATGCTGCTCTTGGTAAACAAAGGCTTCAACACCACGATGGCTCATTTTAGAGTCAGCGCAAGCCGCCACAGTCAAACAAGCCAATATGATAATTAGGTGACGGATCATTGGATGAATCCCCCATTGTTAATAAACTCAATCACCATCGGGTCATCCGTCTTATAAGCACCATGTTTTGGCGTAATATGAAACAGTCGCTCTAAGGTGGTCGTTTTATGAATTTGCGGTAATCGCACTTCAGTGGGTTTAATCGGTTTAATCAGATTCACAGTCGCTACAATAATCAGCTCAGATTTGTTACGAATGGTGGTCGACTTTCTAAATGCCGCACCAAAATAGGGAATATCCCCAAGCAGTGGGATCTTACTAATTTGCTCCATATCTTCACTGTTCATCAAGCCACCCAACATAAAGCTGTCACCATCTCTTAGCTGAATAGTGGTCATCGCGCGGCGTGACGTTAACTGCGGCACTTCAATACCCGCAGCTTTAATGTATTTTTCAACGCTACTAACTTCAGGTGCCAATTGCAGCTGAATTTTATCGTTTTCAAGCACTTTGGCCGATAGCTCTAACTTAATACCAAACTCTTTAAAACTGATGTTGGTATTATTATCACTGGTGGTCACCACTGGTACTTCACCGCCCACTAAAAAACTGGCTGACTCACCTGACATCACGGTTAAATTAGGTTCAGCTAATACCTGCGCGATATTATCTTTACCAATCGCACTAATCACGGTAGTAATATCTTTGGCTTTAAACTCTAAAAAGGAAAACTCACCGACACTGTTGCCCGCAGACCAGTCCATGCCAATCGTTTCATTAAACTCTTGGCTCACTTGTGCCACCGATATTTTAACGTTAACCTGCTGAATTTTATGTAGTGTCAAGCCTTCAACAATGCCTTCCCAAGTATAGTTATTACTAAAGGTTGCCCAGCTTGCTTGTTCAAACCCTTCGGTTTCAAACGTATGTTCTGAAGTTTCTTCAAAACGCTCAACCGGCTCACGCTGTAATAGCGTTGCCACCATACGGTAAATATCATCACGCTGCTTTTCGGTATGCACCATGCCATTAACCGCCACCTGTTCACCTACCGCAGTTAACTCAATATTTAATTGAGGATAATGCAACTTTAATTGGCGTCTCACTTGCGACAAATTAAGATCCACATAAACCTGTTGGCTTAATAACACATGGTGATCCTTGTTATAAACAATCACTTTGGCTTGCCCAATAGCATTGGCAAATAACACCAATTTGTTATCCGTCACCACTTTATAATCAGCAATACTGGGATTACTGATAAAAATGGTGCCTATTTCATCATTAAACTCTAAGGTAATAGCATCATTTAACGTAACAAAACGTTCACCATCAGTGGCATGCGCAGTCGTCAGGCTCATGATGAACATCACCAATAAACCATAAAAGCCGCAACTTAATTTACGATTCAGGATATTCATTAGAACAGTACCTCGTTATAACTGGCTTGTTTGGCACCGCGTAGTTCAACAATACCTGAGTAGTTTTCAATAATATCGCTCATTTTAACCGCGGGCCGACGACCATAAGCTTGACTAGGGTAGATCTCTAAATAAATCGTACGCTGAGCCAATGACAGTTTGGCAATATCATCAGGTTTGATTTCAATCACAATCGTAGTTTCATGATTATTTTCTTTGGCTTGCTTAGCCTTAGTTTCTGTTTTAGTTAATTGACCTATCGTTGAAGCATCAATAGACACCACCCGAATATGCTGCATTAACAACGAAGCTTTTACCCCTTTAAACTGAGTAATGGCTTTACCTGGATTAGCTAAGCTTTGCTTGGGTGACGTCACCGCCATAATGTCAATTCGATCGCCGGGCTGAATATAATTATTAATCAGGTTTTTAGTGGCAATAGTTAGCGGGTAAAGTACGCGCTCTGGCCGAGTTAAAAACTTAACGTAACTGGCATCACTTGGACTGATTTGGTGCTCGCTAAAGACCAGCTCACCGGTTTTAATATCGCTGGTGAGCAATACTGTCGGGTCGAAATCCAATTTCACATCACGCTTGACGCCAAGTGAAAATGCCTGCTCAGCCTCAACTAACTCTCGGCTTAGTTTATCCAAACTAATGGGTTCACCACGGCGTAAATCTTGTTTGGCCCGCCATACAGTAAAGGATTGTTGCTTTTTAGCTAATATCGGGCTGGACTGCACTGGTGTTTGCAGCTGAGGTGTTGGCGTATTACTGGACAGTAATGTATCCGCAATACCATAGATGCCTATTAATACCGCGACAAACGCAATAATAAAAATAACTTTAGGATTCATGATTAATTCTACTTATAGCGTAATTAACTAAATAAGCACTTAATGACTAAGACTCATATTGAACGCAGCAATATTAAAACGGATAATATTAAGTGTCCGCAATATGACTCATTAGTAATAAGCAGCTAAAATCGGTATATAAAAACCAAATGAGATGGCAACGCCATAAGGTAAACCTCGATGTTGCCTTTTTCTGTTTCGGTTTATCACATAATCTTTAACAAGATAGATAATGGCTAATACACCACCAATCATAGCGGTAAGAAATAAAGGAAGGAGTAATTGTGACGGTACTAAGGTAATAGCTAATGCGCTTGCTAATTTGCCATCACCGGCTGCCATAATATTAAACTTAAACAACAGCAAACTGACACCCAGTACCATTAAACTGCTACACAATCCCTGTAATAACTGACCAGCTCCATATTGGTTAATGCTGATTAATAGCGATGTGAGTAACACCATCGCTACTAATCGATTGGGAATTCGTCGATAACGAGTGTCCCAATAGCTTATAGTTAGGGTTAATATAAATAATAAAATTAGCCCTAACATTTATTTAATCACTAGTCATCGTTAGGCTTTGCACCTGCAAGATCAGTAGCAATATTTGAAAATAATCCTGCTAAACGATCTACCAATGATACACCGGTGTCTGTGCCTGTATATACGAAAACAGCAGACAACATCGCCGCCATTGCCACTGCAATTAAACCGTATTCGATTGCCGTTACACCGCGCTCGTCATTTTTGTAGGTGGCTAGAAAAGCCATCGCTTGAGAATATAATTTGATCATGATTGAGTTCCTTCTTAACAAACCATTAAATAAGATGAATTATTTTTAACCTTCACCATTATGGTAATCAAACGCACTCAAATAAAATATATTTATTTACAATCACAATGATATATTTACTGATTCGTAGAATAAAATCACATTTTCTATTTTTAAAAATTCATGAAACAATATTTTAATTAGCTTAATTAACTTAGTTTCATGCACCTTGCAGGCCTTTATTAGCCTTGTTTATGGAATTATTAAATGCAATATTGCATTAAACAGTTAATGCAATATATAAAACACGCAAAAGCTCAACTATATATTGTCACTATAGAAAAACCATGTACAGCATATTTGGCATTAAATTGAATACTTTATATTACTAATTAACATTATAATGAAAATATATATTACATCACCACACTTAATTTAAATTATTAATAATGTAGCATGAGTTAATATAAAGCTAATGTAAGCCAATAGACCAATTTGAATTTTAGATGAGATAAGCTATAACTAGACGTAGCGATAACACGACTGGAGTTAATATGAGATATGCACTGATAACACTCGGGGTAGTCAGCACACTTGCGCTGACTAGCTGTGCCCAGACAGAAAAAACGACGGTTCCACAAAATTTTCTGACCTATGATGGTAATGTTGCAATTGTTTGGCAAACCCCCGCTAAATACAGTGATATTGAAGCAACGGTAGGATTACAATCTAAATTCGAAAAGTACCTATTTTCAGAACTAACAGACGAATTAGGTCAAATGGCTAATAAATCATTAGCCAATGATCAACAACTGGATCTATTGGTGACTAATGTCGACTTAGCGGGTGATGTGCAACCCACCTTTGGTGGTGCTGTTGATGATGTCCGTATTGTGAGTGACCTCTACCCGCCAAAGATCAGTTTTGAATATGTGTTACGTCAAAATGGTAAAGTAATTAAATCTGGTACAGAAAAGCTAAATAATATGAGCTTCTTATTTGGTATTCAGCCTATTACTAATCAGCCATTCCCCTATGAGCGCGATCTGCTAACTAAGTGGTTTAAACAAACCATCAAACCTGCACTCAAGTAACCAGATAAATATGCATCAGTTTGATTCTATCAAGCTGTTGCGTTATTTAATTCATGTTCAAGTAACCACTTCTTGCGAGCCAGTCCACCAGCATAGCCCACCAACTTACCATCCTTACCGATCACCCGATGACATGGAATAATAATCGCAATTCGATTATGGCCATTCGCAGAAGCAACCGCACGCACGGCCTTAGGGTTACCGATGGCTTCTGCTTGCTGTAAATAACTACGGGTATCGCCATAACCAATGGTTTGCAATATTTGCCACACTTTGTTTTGAAACTCGGTTCCCGGTGTATGAAGTGGCACATCAAAGGCTATTCTATCGCCAGCAAAATACTGCGCTAACTGTTGCTTTGCCTGAATAATATGCGCATTCTCCCCAGTGATAATGCGGGCCTTTAATCTTTTTTGTAAATCGCTAAATTCAGTTTCTAGCATCCGTCTATCAACAAATTCCAGTAAACATACGCCTTGTTCTGTGGCACAAATATACATGGGGCCAATCGGCGTGGTTAACCGACTCATATAAATAATATCTTGTTGTTTACTCATACTGGGACTTTGTCCTATTAACTTTTTAAAAGTGTAGTTAAATCCGCTTAACGAATCATACCCTGCGTCAAAAGCAGCATTGGTTGCAGTTTGATGCTGTTGTAACTCTTGATAAGCAATATTGATACGATACATACGCGCAAAAGTTTGAAATGTCATTTGATAATGATGTTTAAACCAACGTCTAATTTGCTCAGGTTGTAAACCTTGCTGTCGTAACTGAGCATCTGTCACCTTTTGTTTAGGCGATGCGCGAACAAGTGCAATAGCTTGTTCGATATAGTGCGGTGCACTCGCAGCATTTTCTGTAGGCCGGCACACCTTACATGGCCTAAAGCCTGCGTCTAATGCATCTTTAAATTGCGAGTAAAACACCACATTTTGCGGCATAGGTTTACGAGCACGGCAAGTAGCAATACAAAAAATCCCTGTCGTTTTAACCCCAACAAAAAAACTGCCAACATATTGTGGATCTCGTTGCAGTAATGCTTGGTAGTAGCTATCTATTAATTGAGCATCTAAGATTTGCACGCTAGCTCCGTAATCAATAATAATTAATCACTCACTAACATAGTTATCATTAAAAAGAGTCGCAACCGAAAATTTGACAACCATTTTTTCAATCGGCTTTAATCAGTAACGTGCGTGTACATAAATAACGCTTTTAAATAAAAACAGTGATCTATATTCAAACTTTAGTAATTATAAATTCCAATACATTTTGTTACATGAGTTAATGCTTTTGCTGTCTGATTAACCTAAGTGTTATTACATGAAAAAAGAACAACTTGGCCTTATAGGATTAGGCTTTACCATTTTAGGCTGCATTCCTGACAATGCAGTACAATCTAAAATTGTGTTTGATCAAGTTTATCAATATTGTTTAATGGATTTTAACGGAGAAAGGCTCAAATATAGTCCCAAGTTTGATGCAGCAACATCATCAACACTCATTGCAAACCAACAACAATTTGTGGTCATTGATAGTTTTAATATTGTCGACACTAAAGTCGTCGGTGACACTGCACAAGTCACAGTTGATTATTCAGTAGTAGGTCAAATGACAGGCATGCAGTATCAAACATCAGAAGTTGAGCATCAGTTTATTACGTTTAATTTAACGCACACAGAACGCGGTTGGGAAATCATCGACCCACAACTTCCACCGCATGTGTCACTGACTAAAACCAATATCCTTTTGTTATAGCCAATCGGCAATTGAATCTTGTACCGCAAGATTCAATTGGCTTAAATCGCAATAAGCTGGTTACTGCAACAAACCACACAAACTGACAATACTAATTGAGAAATATAATCCCCAGATATAATGCCAATACCCTTGAGGGTCTTGTTTGTTTTGTTCACTAGCAGCAAATATTCGCCATACCGCAAATAAACTAAAATACAAAGCAATAAATAAGGTAATACTAAATGCATACATATACTGCATCTGTTCAAATGCACAGATCACAAAGACAATTGCAGCTAATAGCATAAAGAGACCTTGCATGGTACATGCACCAAGCACCAGTGCAGGTTGTCTACCTAAAGTTTGCTGAATGGATTTATATTCATAGAAATATAGTATTGCGGCGGTTAGCGCAGCACATGCTGCAATCATAAAATAAATATTCATTAAACCTCTTAACTTATTAATTTGAAATTAATTAACTGATTAAATTAAGACAATATTTATTACTGGCTAATATACTTTCATGGTCGCCATTGACCAATAATCTAAGCGAGCTTGAGGATCAGTGATACTGGTTTTACAACTGTCTTTGTAGCGCGCCATCAAATGCCCTAAATCTTTGGCATTTTTCATGGTCGCAATTTGCGCTTGTTTGGCTTGTGCTAATGACTCGGTAAGATTGCTATCTGGTTGATATTGCTGCGCGAGTTCCAGTGCTTTATCAGCATCTTGACTCAAACGTTGTGCTACATTTTTCATTTGTGGGGCATCAAGTTGGCTTAATGCTTGTGAGGTGATTTGGTAGTAAGCACTACAATTTAAAAGTTCATTGACGAATTTATCCGTTGCCTCATTGGCGTAACATAATGGTGTAGTCACCACCACGAACAATGCTGCACTAACTTGTTTAATCATAATCACTTATCCTTACCATTAATGTAAAGATAAGTGTAGATGATTTAACCAATTATGTAACCAGCCATTGCTAATTTAGCTATTCATTAAGCGCTGTTTTAGGTGAGCTTTGACTTCAGGCCATTCAGATTCAATTATTGAATATACAACGGTGTCACGTACTGTGCCGTCATTTAATATACGATGATTACGCAACACGCCATCTTGTTGTGCCCCGAGCCTGCTAATAGCCTCTCTGGCGGCTTCATTATTCCAATGAGTACGATATTCAACGGCCATGACATCTAAGGTTTCAAAAGCATAACTTAACAATAATAATGAAGTTTCAACATTTAGTCCTTTGCGCTGTGCACTTTTAGCATACCAAGTGTAACCAATCTCTAGACGTCGATGCTCTTGTTCCCAATTACAGATACGAGTGGTGCCAACAATAATGCCAGAACTGCGTTCACGCACAACAAAGGCTAACCCTTCTCCCCTATCCTCTTGGTGCAACGCATCACAGATATAATTTTTCATATCTGATGGTCGCGGTATATTGGTATACCACAAGTGCCATAACTCACCATCAGCAACAGCTAATGATAATGCCGCGACATGTTCTAATGTTAATGGCTCTAACACCACTAAATCACCCGGGATACAGCCATCAATATCGGTCAACATTGTATATTTCCTCAACTAGGCAGGTTGCTTTAGGTATTATAAGTATCGAATCTGTTGTGTAATATCTTTGCTTGCTTTGATTGGTGCTGATATAACCTGCGTTCCTAAATATAAAAATCCAACAATATGCTCATTAGATTCAAGCCCTAATGCTTGCTTTACATCATCATTAAAGGCATAACTGCCACTGCGCCACACGGCACCTAACCCTTGTGCAAACGCAGCTTGCTGCATCGCCATTGCGGCACACCCCGCGGTAATCACTTGTTCTATTTCAGGCACTTTATTATGTTTAATCGGTTTGGCACTGATCACAATAACCATTGGCGCACGATGGGGTAATTGCGCAGCTCTGTTAATCACTTCATCTGGTTGACCTTCACGTTTAGCCGCTAATGCAAAAATTTCACCTAATTTAGTGAGTCCCTCTTGCTCAGCGACAATGAATTGATAAGGCTGTAAGCCTAAATGATCGGGAACTCGCGCAGCCGCAGCAAAAATGATATCAAGCTGTTCAGCTGATGGTGCAGGTGCTTGTAATCTTGGACATGATTGTCGATTTAATAATAACGCTACAGCATCCATAAATCGTCCTTATTTATCAACATTGCTATAATGTTGATAACTATATGATCTTTTAGCTAATTAGAACAATAAAAAATAGCAATAAAAAAGGCTCAATATTAGATTGAGCCAATTTAGAAATTCGAACAACTAGCTTTTTATATGTTTACGCGCAATCCAATAATCGATACTAAAGTAACGGCCACCACCATACATAAACAACACCAGTAACATCACAAAATAGGTGATTGAAAACTCGATACCATTATTAAGAATCACAAAATTACCAGAGCTTGTTAACCAATCATAATTACCGTATTGCGCTAAAATTTGTTTCGCCGTCGCCAATTTCTCGGCGGCCTCACTAACACGCTCATTGGCTAACCATGAGCTATTATCCGCAATCGCTAACCAACCATTAGGCCAATGTACTGCAAATGCTGCAACCAACATGGTGATCATCATTGGAATAGCGACCAAGCGAGTCGCAAGTCCTAGTAGCAAGAGAATCGCGCCAAAAAGCTCGGTTCCTGTTGCCAAAGCAGCCATTACTTCAGGGAAAGGTAAACCTAAGCCCCATTCTGAGTTACCAAACCATGCCACAATATCTTCAAAATTGGTCAATTTATTGTAACCTGCTTGCAGTAGCACGGGAGCAAGATAAATTCGGATTGCTAACGGCGCCAAACCATCAAGCTGAGAAAGTTTCGCCACAAGTTTAAAGTAAATAGTACTGATTGACATACAGCATCCTTTATCATCGTTATGTAAATGTTAACAATTAAGACCTGAGTGTGTTCGAGTTTCTTTCAGTCTTGTTGACTTAATTCGTCTAAATCTGTAATTAACTCATTGAGCTTTTGATTAAAATATTGCAATTGCTTTGCACTAAAACTACGGCGTAACTGAATTAACATCTCGCCAAATAACAAACTATTATTCACTAGCTGTTGTTGATATTCAGCGGGTCTAAGTCGCTCTGGTTCTGTCATTAACAGTGTTAATCGCTGTTCTAATAACGCTTTATTATCGCGTTCTTCTAACGCAAACTGCATCTGCCTTACCCACTCTTGTCGGTAATTCAGCCACATCGCCAATGTAGAGACTTTTACTCGATTATAATTAGCAATGATGGCGATTTGCTCGTCCGATACTGAACCAGTCCAATCTTCTAGCTGCTGCTGAATATTATCATTGGCGTCTTCAATCAACTCTTGTTCAGACTTAGGCTCATATTCTTCAACAAGTTCTTGCTGATCTTGATTTAACTTCATCATGATTTGTGACACTTGCGGATCTGAATATGACACGGCCATTGGCAGCAGCTTAGGCAGGCCATATTGAAATAATCGATACCAGTGTGCTTTGGCATCAACAACATGTTGTGACCACATTTCGGCAGAAAGGGTTTGTTGGTTTATTTCGGTGGAAAAACGACGCAGATGTTCGACATACAAAGGTAACTCATGCTGCTTATGCCAAATGAGAAATTCAGTCAGCATCTCTTCAAATTGTTGCTCTTGTTGTGAGTTTAGCTCGACATATTCAGCCATCTCCCACTCAATAGCCCAATCAAGAAAATAATAACTCCATTTAGTTGAGCAGCCCGCTAACATAAGAAAACAACAACCAATAATTAGCTTGCGCATGATTCAACCTTTAAATAACCTATAAAAGTAAAATCAAAGCACATTAACTATTTATTTTCAACTTTAACAAATAATTATCAAACCATTGCAAAAAATCATCAGCTTGCTTTGGCGGACATGCAGCAGCCATTTGCAACGCCCAACAACAACAAAAATACCAATAACAATCGATAGCCGAAGTTAACTGAGCACCACTGTTTGGCGTTAAGTTTGGATGTGACATAAGATAGTTTTCAATCAACCACTGCTGTTGATTAGTGCTTAATTGATGGCTGCAAAGAACCACTGCCAACTCATAAAGTGGATGCGATGCACAAGCATATTCAAAATCGATACAATAGAGTTGTTGTTTACTAAATAACAAATTGTTGCTGTTTAAATCGCGATGACAATATTGCGGTTTGATTAAGCAAGCTTGCAGCCCAGTTAAACCAGCACGTACCTGAGCATCTAGCTCTTGCAACTCTTGATAAGCATGTTGCCAGCGGGAATGCTGATTAAGCACGGCCAGACGCTGTAACTGTTGTTGATATGCTTGAAACTGGCCGAACATGCTAAACACATTATCCGGCAGTGGTAGTTGCTGTAATTTTAGCAACAAATCTAATAATAATCGCTCAGCACCAGGCCAATAATATGGCTCTTGCGACTCACAATTAAGCTTTTTCCAAGGTCGGGTTTGTTTAATAAAACGGCTCACATAATAGTGTTGATGTTCACTCACCCAAACTAATTTAGGTGCAATGCCAACTTGCTCTGCTAATAGCCAATTAGCCACCTCACTGGGCCGATTGCAAATAGTATTACTCGCATCACTATTATGCCGAACAGCCCACCGGCCCTTACGGGTTTCAACCATATAATTATGATTACTTAAGCCGCCAGACATTAACGAAATATCAAGCACCGCCCCCAGTTTTGCCGGAGCAATGGCTTTTGCGAGAGCTTGTTTTTTATAAGCCGTTAATGACATGGTTAATCCTGTATTGCGATTTGATTATCTTGTTGTTGCTCCATATGGCTACGCCATAAGAAATACCCTGCTACGGCCATCCCTACATAAAAAACAAACAAAATAGAGGTTAAAAACAGGCCTTTACTAAAATATAGATAAATTGAAATAAGATCTATCACAACCCAATAAAACCAATTCTCAAGGACTTTTTTTGCCACTAAATACGTCGTCATTACCGCAAAACAACTGGTCGCCGCATCTAAATAGGGGAACGAAGCATGGGTATGATTAGCCATAAAATAGCCCACCGCCAAGGCAATCACAGCGGTCACCACACAGAGCAATAAATGTCGTTGCCATGACCATGAAATGATTTCAACACCATGATGTTGTTTACCACCTCGCGTCCACATCCAAAAACCATAAATCGCCATCACCATATAATATACATTTAGCAATGACTCCATGAGTAGAGCGACATTCCAAAATAAAACAGTATAAATAGCAGTGCTAAATAAAGCTGCAGGCCAACACCAAATACTGGCTTTCATTGCTAGCCACAAATACGCGATAGCCAAAATCACAGCAACAATTTCCCATAGGGTCATTATTGCAATTTCACCAAAAGCACTGTCGACAGTGCCATTTAATAACAGCCAAAAATCAGTCATGAATACCTATACCTGCTGGGCTTAGACTTGATGGATATAATCTAAATCAAGCTCGCGCCCAATAAATTTACAGACAAACACAGCTCGGCCCCATTTTTCATAACCGGCTTTCATCTCTGTCGCAAGCATTGCCATCACTTGATCATAATCGCCGCTCACTTGAGTTGACATCGCATTGGTCACACGTTTGATTTCAGGGTATGCATCTAATCTGGCAATAAACCAATCAATCGGCTCAATATAATCGGTTTTTAACGGATACATACTAATATCTACAGTTAATTTCATCACATTACCTCAGTGCAATTACACAATATGTTTGCCCCATTCCAACTGTTCATCACAACAGCGAGTTTGGGGCGCTAAAAATTATCGCTGGATTAAAAATCGATACTTAACGTCATACCAAACTGGCGTGGATCGCCAAAACGAATATATTGTTTATCCGCCCAATCGATATCGGGTTCGTTGCCAAAATAGAAACCACGTACTCCATAGTGTTTATCAAATAAGTTTCGGCCCCATAAATAAGCAGACCAACGCTCAGTTTCATAACCTAGTTTGGCATTAAATATAGTGTATGACGATGATTGTGAATCATTACTGTCTGAATAGTAAAACGCCGATTTGCCTGCCCCACTCATATTAATAAACCAACCGGAATCAGTCACATAGGTCGTACCTAAACTGTAACTCCAACGTGGTGAATGAGCGAGTTTACGGCCAGATAAATCGATAAAGCCGCCATATTTATCTTGATAGATATAATCACCATAGGCGGTTTCTAACCAGCCTAAGCTACCATACACTTTTAAATTACTATTAAGCTGCCATTGACCATCAATTTCAGCGCCATAATTATGTGAGCTGCCCGCATTCTCGGTATAAAGAATAAACTTTTGAGGCTCAACGGGATCTTGAGTGGATGCTGCCACTTGCTGATCTTGACGCTGCATAAAAAATACCGCCAAGTTAGTCTGAGCATCACCGCCTAACCATGATGATTTTAAACCAATTTCATAGTTATATAATATTTCAGTGTCATACTCTTTCTTATCGCTTAACTCTGTCGGCAGTGACATATTAAAGCCACCCGCTTTATAACCGCGAGCAACACGAATATAGCCCTGCTGTTCAGTGCTAAATTGTTTTGCTAAAGCAATATGACCGCCCCACATATTTTCACTCGGGTCAAAATGATCACCTGCGCTATCTCGATATTCACTTTCACGTTGCTCAAATCGTATGCCAATGGATAAACTAAAATCATGGCCTAAATCACTGTCTAATTGACCAAATACAGCATAGTTTTCAGCTTCATACTTAGCCTCTAACTCATCTGGCCAAGCGTTATACAGCTCGATGGTGTGATTGTCTTCGGTCAGTTTCATGGCATAAATCCCGACCAACCAATCAGTTGAGTCATGCCATATTTTGCCATTTTCATCAGAACTTAAACGCAGCTCTTGTGACAGGGTTTGACGATCACCACGTTTATTCCATGTATAGTCATATTCACAAGGTTCAGCGCCACATAATTTACCCGCCCAATAATCTGGATTAGACCAGTCGCCATCATAGCCATGATGATGTTCGGTCTTAGCAATAGACGTTAAAGACGTTAAGTTAGCGCCATCTATGCCCTGATAACTGACTTTTAAACCCGCACCACTGGTACGTTGGCTATCCTTACCGGGTTCATCTGTTGTGGTTTCAAAACCATTATTATCTAATGTCCATGCATCGTAGCCATTATTGAAATCGGCATGTAACAACGTTAAATCGAATTGTAAATCGTCGCTTGCCAACCAACGAAGCTTAGCGCGTAGTGATAGCTCATCTCGCTCATTAGTATCATCACGATTTAAATAGATATTGTCACGATAACCGTTTTGATTATGTTGCTCTAATGCCACTCGGTATAACAAATTACCAGAGTCAGTTAAAGGACCAGAGCTATAACCGCTAAAGGTCGTCAATTGATCATTACCGACACTGACCTTACCGCCATGTTCAAAATATTCAGTTGGATCGTTACTTTTAAGATAGATAACCCCAGCAAGTGCATTGGCACCAAAACGGGTTCCCTGTGGGCCTCTTAAAACTTCAGCTTGTTGTAAATCATACATGCTGGCAACCATGCCTAGACCAGATAAATCAATATCATCAAAGATATAACCGACTGATGAGTTAGGCGCGCCAAGATATTGTTCTTGCTCACCCACACCACGAATTTGAAAATACTTGGGACGAGAACTGCCACCAGACCAATTTAAATTGGCAAATGAATTGAGAATATCTTCAAAATGTTGCGCCCCTTCATCTTTAATCTGCTGTGCATCAATCACAGAGACACTGGTTGGGGTTTGCGCTAAGGTGGTTTCTCTAAAATCAGAAGTCACCGTAATCACTTCAATATCTTGTTTATCGTCAGCAACAGCTAACATGGGGGTAAATAAGAGCACGGATGAGACTGCGTGAGCAATCGTTGAACGGGTAAAAAGCATATGTTGGACCTCAAATATAATTTTGAGATCCGGCATGATTAGCGAAAAAGAATTGCGCGAATGTTATACCACTTCATTAAAGATGTAACTGATACTAAGCTACTTTATGAAATTGGTACCAAGCCCATTCCTACGCCGGTATTAGCCGGATCAGGTTCTAAGGGTTCGTCAGACGACATCTCAGTCAGTTGCTTAAAATAAGCAAAAGACACCCCTTGGCGGCGCTCATTATAACTAAAATTCAACAAGATAAAACAATATTCATAATAAAAACGCTAATAGTCCTTATTCGATGAGCCATTAGTGTATTTTAAGACATAAAAAACACCACAGAAGGTGGTGTTTATCAAAGCTATTTCAGATTTTACGGTTAATGTTATTCGGAAAAGACTTCACGCACATAGACATCAAAACGATTTGCCATGGCATTAGGCGCAACCGCCATCACTTGTTTACGTTCTTTACCAAATAATGTTGCAGCAACCCATGGACTTGAGTCTTCATCAATGACATAGCCATTAACGTCATACCAAGTAAATTTGTATTGCAGGTTAATTTGAGTTGAATCTTTATTGATTAATAACGCAGAGCCTTGTAAAAAGCCGCCCACAGAACGAGTTTGTACCTGTTCAACAGCAACATCACGCGCCAATGACTTATTATCAACACGAACATCACCAGCCGAAGTGACCGAAATACCACCACTATGGGGAGCACAGGCGGAAAGTGCAACTACTGCTAACATTGCCAACCACTGTTTCATTTTCCTCTCCTTTTTAAATACCACTGCTCAAAAAACTAGCACATTACTCGAGTGTAGGCTATTCAATTAAAAAGTGAGCTCTGGCCGTTGCAATCAATAAATGTCACTCGTTTGCCAACAATTGATGTTCACGTTGGCGACCCGTCGTCCTTGGCGAGTGATTTTACATTCCACAAAACTGTCTTTATGGTAACCCGCCCTTAAATAATCAATCGCAAAATCAACAATTTTAGGCACAGAGTCAGTCTGCATTAATACCATTAATTGTACAATTGCTGACATCTCCATAAACCCAGCAATCACTCCACCATGAATAGCAGGTAACACAGGATTACCAATATTGTTGGGATTCGCGGGTAACTTAAACACCAGTTCATCACCAAAGCTTTCAACTTGCATACCAATAAACTTAGCATATGGCACATGCTGTAATAACCCTGAAAAGTCATTATCAGACTTAGCTTGCTTAATCAGTTGCTTTACTGAAACTGCGGTTGTCATGATTGTTGTCCATCCTTAGCACTCGCTTGAGTATCAACTTGACCAAGTAAAGCTTGTCTAAACTCATCCCCCACCATTTCAGCACTAATTCGCATGAAAGTAGCAACTGCATGGGCAATCGGTTGTTCTACGTCATCTTGATATGCTAATGCCCGTACAAAAGCGATGTTAGAGGTCAGCTTGTAGCATTCAGCTAATCCATAAATGGGCTTGTGCGGTTCAGCTGGTCGCATATAGTCCACACGCAAATCAAGAGTAGGCGAAATCTCTAACGATTGAAATTGCTCAAAAATAGCACAAACAACAGCGCAGCCACAGGCAGTGTCAATCAAGGTTGTGATCACCCCACCGTGCACCACTCCAGTATCGGGATAGCCCACCAAATCAGTACTATAAGGTAGCTTTAATTCAACTTTGTTGGTCTCAATATGGTGTACGGTTAAGCCTAACCGTTGACAATGCGCCAACTGCCCAATAAAACGTGTGGCTAAATCAGGTAAGTCTATTTGCGCTGTTATTGGCATATCTATTTACTCAATAATGGGCCTAAATTATGGCCACCAACAAGGTGCATATGAATATGGAACACCACTTGGCCAGCATCTTGGTTACAGTTCATTATTAGGCGATAACCATCTTCTGCAATGCCTTCTTGTTTAGCGATTTTGGCCGCAACTGTCATCATTCGGCCTAGCGCAGCTTCATCAGAGGCTTTAACATCATTAAGAGTTGGAATTAACTGGTTTGGAATGATTAAGATATGCGTAGGTGCTTGCGGTGAAATATCACGAAATGCGGTCACGAGTTCATCTTGAAACACGATATCAGCAGGTATTTCGCGTCGAATAATTTTACTAAAAATGGTTTCTTCAGCCATGATAAATTCCTTAATATTTAACTAACCTGTCATCTACTTCAGTAATAACCCATTCAAAAAAGACTGTTTTAAATAGGTTTAGTATCTAAGTTCAGGTTAACGACTTAGCAACAAAAAATGATGACGTATATCATAGGCGGCAATAGCTCACTGAGCTAGTAAATTTTGAGCTTAATGGTGCTTTATAAAATAACTATATTAATAATTTTATATGCACTATCTACTTGATGAAACAGTGCTTATTTGGCAGCATAAAGTATCTGCAGTATTTGCGCTTTATATCAGGACTCAAGATGATCCATTATCAGATCTGCCCTATCGATCCTAACGCCCACCTTTTTGATGTCACTATGCATATCCCGAATCCACAACCGATGCAGCAATTACATCTGCCTGCATGGTTGCCTGGTAGCTATATGATTAGAGACTTTGCTAAACATATTATTAGCTTACAAGTTAAATCAGCCAAGGTGAAGCCATTGAGTTATTACAACTTGATAAGCAAACATGGCAAGTCCAGAACCAAGATAATCATGGTTTAGTTATTCGTTATCAAGTATATGCATGGGATTTATCAGTCCGCAGTGCTCACCTTGATAGCACTCATGGTTTCTTCAACGGTAGCAGCGTATTTTTAGCCGCTAAAGGAAAAGAGCAAGATAATCACCAAGTCGACATCATCGAACCTAAAAACCCTGCTTTATCGACATGGCGCGTCGCCACTACATTACCAAGGCTAACAGGCGAACAATATGGATTTGGCCAGTTTAATGCTGATAATTATGCTGAACTGATTGATCACCCAGTCGAAATGGGCGAATTTACCCTCGCCCACTTTAGTGCCGGTGGTGTACCACATGATGTAGTCTTAACCGGTCGCCACTTCGCTAATATGGAGAGACTTTGCCAAGATTTACAGAAAATTTGTGAATACCAAATTAATCTCTTTGGTGGCAAAGCACCGTTCGAACGCTATTTATTTCTAACTACGGTACTGGATAATGGCTTTGGTGGCTTAGAGCATCGTAGCTCAACAGCATTAATGTGTGGCCGTAATGATTTACCCACCAGCATAGATATGCCATTAAATGATCATTACCGTACTTATCTTTCTTTATGTAGTCATGAGTATTTTCATAGTTGGAATGTAAAACGCATTAAGCCCGCTTGCTTTACCCCTTATCAATTAGATAAAGAAACTTATACTCGTCAGCTATGGGCTTATGAAGGCATTACTTCATATTATGACGACCTACTCACCTACCGTAGTGGCGTTGTTGATAACCAAAATTATCTTGATATGTTAAGCCAAACCATGACCCGAGTGTATCGCGGTCAAGGACGCTTTAAACAAAGCCTGAAAGACTCTAGCTTTAATGCTTGGACCAAGTTTTATCAACAAGATGAAAATGCCGCTAATGCCATTGTAAGCTACTACACTAAAGGTGCGCTATTTGCACTATTTTTGGATTTAACCATGCGTCTTGATAGCCACGGACAACTCAGTCTTGATGATGTGATGCAAGTGCTTTGGCAAGAACACGGTGAAACTGAAATAGGCACAAATGAACAGAGTCACCAAGAAATAGCAGAGCGCTTACTAGGCCGAGACATGAGCGAAGAATTCAGTTACTTATCTCGTACTGATGATATCCCGCTTGCGCCTCTATTAGAACGCTTTGGCGTTGAACTCATTTACCGTAGTTCAACTGGCGTCAGTGATGTTGGGGGCAAAGTATCACAAGTTGGTATATGGATTTGGTGCTAAATTTAAAGCAGCGCCTTTAGGCGTTCAAATCGTTTCAGTTAACCATGGTAGTCCAGCTCATTATGCAGGATTAAGTGCTGGCGATATCTTAATTGCAGTTGATAACCTGCAAGCCACAATGCAACTTGAAAAACAGTTAGAACATTATCAATTAGGTGATTTACTCAACCTGCATTGGTTTAGACGCGATATATTAATGCAAGGTCAATTGCAAATTAATGCAGCAGAACTGGATACCATTCAACTCGCCTTAACTGACGAGTTAAAAGCCAAAGCTTGGTTGCATCAATAGCTATCTGACAAAATCAGCAATACTACAAAACTTCAAAGGCCACATAATGTGGCCTTTTACTATCTCAATTCATACTCAGAAGAATGCTAATTTACTGCTGCACTTCGTGCAAATTAACTTGTGCCCATGCAATCGCTTGACCACGGCTAGATACCCCTATTTTTCTAAAGGCCCTATACAGGTGAGTTTTAATGGTGCTTTCACTGACAAATAGTTGATTTGCAATATCAAGGTTAGTGCTTCCTGTGAGCAAGGCTTGCAGCACTTCACGCTCTCGAATCGTTAATTGATCAGAGTCGTCTTGTTCTTCATGGCGCAAACGCGCATCAATTAAACATTGTGGGATAACTTGATTGCCCTTTAACACTTCCACTAATCCTAAGCCTAGCTCGTCGATACTGGTGTTATGCAAAAACACACCGATCGTACTGCTATTATCCAGTAAGAAATTAGCTTCAATTTTTTGAGGGAAGTGAATGTAAACGACTTGGACACCGCGATGCTCTCTTTCTAAGTATCGCTGTAGTTGATAAGCACGCTGCATATCAACAGAGGCTAAATCAATAATGACCATTGAGAATGGTTTATCAAGCATGGTATCTGCTAATTTATCAGGTTCAACGCCTGATAGCTTAACCAAAAACTCTTGTGGCCAACGGCTATCAAGTAAGTCAACCAATAGCTGAGATCGAGACACTACCATCCAATGTATTATTTTAAACATCAAGCTCACTCCTTGAGATGACTTTTTATTCCATTAAACCTTATTAATGACACTGTTACGGTTTAAAGATTAACCGATAATAGCAACATTGCAATCATATTTAGTCATCTTTATGCTTTTTTACTATAAGTAATCCCATAATAAAAAAAACATCAACCAAAGGTAGTATCGGCACCAATAACAGAATACTTTAGCCTTATTTACGGCAATTTAAGTATAAAAATTCAAAAAATATTATCCCCTCAACGGTTGTCACTAAAAATCCCCTTATTTACCTCAAAAAATCGATACAAAACAAATAAAAATAAGCTGTACATCAACAATGACTGAATTAATAAACACATTTTACTGCGATTAAAAGTCATCAAATGGCTCGCTCCGAATAACGTTATTATCAATAATCATAAATCTTAGATAGGCAATATCTATATCCTTAACGATAAAAGACAGAGTAACAACACTAATCATCCCGCTATTTTCACTTGTTAATCTTACCTATTAGCAAATATCCAATATGTATAGAATTTCTCGCATTGTGCAATTTGCAAATTGCAAAACGCTCATAAGTACACATTGTAATTGACTGATATTAAACGATTAAATTCATGGCACGGCTTATGCTTTAACTATATAGAATCTATCAACTTAGGGCGTGTATATGATGAAACCAGTAATCACATTTGGATTGTCACTTCTAATATCGAATATCGCGATTGCAGGGCCTTTCCCTTCGTGTCCGACCGAAGCTTACTTAATCCAAACACCATCAAGCACCCCTAAAGCTTATGGTGTTAATCTTGCGACAGGTAGTTACACCATTCTTTCAAATGATATGGGCACCAGTAAATCATTTAATGGCGTGGGTTATAACTATCACGACAATTATATTTATGGCTGGGATTACCAAGCGGGCACTTTGGCACAAGTTGGTGATGATTACCAAATTACCCCTCTAACCGTCAGCAAAGACAGTGCATCTGCCAGTGCTGGTAATTTCTATGTTGGTGACGTTGCCGTCACAGAAAATGCTTGGTATGGCTATAGAAAACGTAAAGGTTTATTCAAAATTGAGCTGAATGACTTAAACCAACTTTCAATGGTAAAAGTCCCCGGTAGTACAGCCAATGCTTCATACAACATTACCGACATGGCCTTCCACCCAACCGATGGTTATTTATATGCAGTCACTAATGGTTCAACAGGTAAATTACTGCGAATAGACCCAAGTAATGGTAAAGCGACGAGCTTAGGAACGGTTATCCAATCCAGTGGTTCACCAAGACAGAACTTTGTATTTGGTGCACAGTTTTATGATGCCAGCGGTAACTTTTATATGAGCAACAATACCAGTGGCTCGATTTATAAAGTTAAAGTCTCAGAAGCGACATCTGCAGAATTGTTCTCATATGGTCCGTCATCATCAAGTAACGATGGCGCGCGTTGTGCATTAGCCGCAATTCCTGTTGGTGATAATATTGATTTCGGTGATGCACCGGACAGTTACGGAACCTTAATGGACAGTAATGGTGCCAGACACTCGATTACAGAAAACTTTCGTCTAGGTTTGCTAATCGATAACGAATCAGATGGTCAAGCCTATCCTCTCAGTGATGATGCATCAGATAACAATGATGATGATGATGGTATAACGACCCCGACAGGATTTGAAATCGGCGAAACAGCCATTGTATTAGCAACTGTTACCGACCCTTCTGGTGAGGAAAGCTACATTAATGCTTGGTTCGACTGGGATCAAGATGGCAAGTTTTCAATTGAAGAACAAGCACTACTTGCAGAACCTGTTACTGACGGATTAAACACACTCAATATTGATGTACCAAGCTGGGCAACCGAAGGGACAACATGGGCACGCTATCGTCTTAGTAAACAAGCTGATTTAAGTGCCACCGGCGGAATGAATGGGGGGAAGTCGAAGATTATCAGGTTACCTTAACGGAAACGGGTGTTACCGTAAATTACTATCCATCATCATCAGATTACACCACCATTGCATATGAGGATCTCTACCCTGACCTTGGTGATTTCGATATGAATGATGTCATCATGAATTTGCGAATAGCCGAGTTTGTAAAAGATGGTTCAGTGCGCAGAGTGTCCATAGAAGCTAAGCTCGCTGCAATGGGCGCTTATTACCAAAACGGTTTTGGTATTCAACTGCAAGGCGTACCTAGTGACCAAATTAAATCAGACTCCATCAGTTGGAGTTTAGATAGCATCACCCAAACCGATGCGGTTCAAGAAGATAATCAAACGAACGCCGTCTTTATTCTAAGTAATGACGTATCAAGTCAGGTGACTCTACTGCAAGGTTGTAGCTACCTACGTACCGAGCAAGGTTGTGATTCAAACTACCGTACTACTTGGCAGCTATCATTCGCATTTGAAAACCCAATTGCGCAAGCTGATATGCCCGCACCACCATATGATCCATTTATCTTTGCAACGCCATACACTAAACACGGTACTGCAGCTAAAAATGTGGTTGGTGAGCATCCAGGTCGTCAGCTAGAGATCCACCTTAAAAACCAAGCACCGACAGATGCATTTAACACGGCTTACTTTGGCGCAAGAGAAGATGCATCGGATCCCGGTAACAATCAATATTTCATGAATAATAACGGCATGTCATGGGCAATTGAAATCCCAAGCTCATGGAAACATCCTAAAGAGTTAAAACGTTTAGATAATGCCTACCCTCAGTTTGTTAATTTCGCGGCTGATGCCACAGGTAACACTAATAATAATTGGTACGAAACATCAGTCACAGAACTCATCTTTGATAACTAGGGGGAGAATCAATATGACTCACTTAACTTATAAGCAATATCTAGCAATAGCACTAACTAGCCTCTTTATTTATGGCTGTGGCGGAGGCGACGACGAAGAAAGTGCCTACGTACCGCCAACACCGGAGGTAACGCCGCCACCTGTCAGTGAAGACCCAACCAGTTTAGATGACTTAATCGTTGCACCGGAAAACAAACTGGACGCAATTTACATGCTCAACATTGATATAGATTTGAGCCTTGAACAAAGAGCTTATTTTTCACTCTGCGATGACTTTAGTTCGCAACAAGATAGTTATACGGTCAACTATGATTCATGTTTATTTAGAGGTCCATTAGATCAAGGTTATCTCAATACAGATATTAAGATTGCCAACCATCAAACCTCATTAATTGGTGTAGTTTGGTTCTATGATGGCCAAGATCCTGTCTACCAGACGTGGCAACCAACAAACAGTGGCGCCCCTATTTTTAAGATGCGCTAATCCAATAAGGTACAAATACGATTAAATTAGCAGTTCCGTTCCAAAGCCAACCCCTTATGCCCAGTTCGCCTGCGTCCCTCTGCAGCACTGGGCAATTTTTTGCTCTCACAAATCAACCGCAAACAAAGCAACGCTTAGCGTCAAACTCATTAAGAATCATTAAGATGTTAATTGATGTGACCACTGCGCTAATACCGCGTCATAGCGATTAGCGGCAGTAGTACGAATAGCCATTGGAAGTTGTAATGAAGGGCGCGCTAATTGCGTCACTTGTTTATATTGTAATAGTCGAGTTATCGCAGTGACGAGTTCAGCGACTGAATTGGCATTGATTAATTGCAATAACGCTTTTTGGTTATTGGGTAACATCGACTGCATAGGTAACAGTTGTTCGGTTAAACCATCAATATTGGTCGCGATAATCGCTTTACCTGCAACCAAAGCCTCTTGGCAAACTAAACCAAATGGCTCCCACCTTGATGGAATAACAACCACATCAGAGTGTGCCAATAACGGCTCAATTAATTGTAACTCACCAATTAATTCAACATGTACTGACGATTGTGCCAATTGTCCCAAATAACTGGCTTGGGCTCCTGCCCCTGCTAATTTGCATTGCACCTGATCAGGTGAAAATTGGGCAATAGCTTGCAATAAAAGATCGAAGCCTTTTTGTTGATGTAAACGACCATAAGCACCAATCATCAAGGGTTTGGTTAATGTTCTTGGCGCAAGTTCAAGTAGCGTATCAAGCTGTTTAGCCTGACCCACATTAATCAACTTAGCAGAATGTTGAGGGAATAACTGTTGAAGCCATTGTTGCTGCGCAGATGATACAGTGAAAACCTTATCCATCATGCTATACGTCAATGCTAGCATACGATAAAAACGTGTTGGTTGGCTAACGCATTGGCTGACAAAGGCTTGGCAATAATGATGCTCTTGATAAATAAAAACACAGTTTGGATGACGTAATTTTAACGCTGCAAATAAAGGTAATTTAGACCATGAACTCGCAATATGAATACAGATAACATCTGCATCATATTTAGGCACAAGCAATTGATGCGGATCTAATTGCTCAATGGTCATTTGACAAAGTTGAGGATCAAAGGCCACCAGCAAATCCTGTAGTGCTAAATTAACGCCACCAAGCTCCGTTCTTCAACTAAATGAACAACTTTTAGCGCCATATGACTCCACAGATATAATTACAATAACTTAAGCCTAGGAAATATAAACAAAAACGCCAGCATTTTGCTGGCGTTTTTTATAAATCAATTGTAATTACTTACGGCCGTCATCATGACAGTTATCACAAGTTGGTTTGTCACCTACGTTCATCTCATGAACAACATGACAGTCACTACAGTTCAGCATACCATCATGAGCTTTATGCGTTTCACTCATTTCGGCTAAAGAGCCATGACAGCTTTGACACTGCTCATTCTCATATGCACTATCTGCAGATGGTTCACCATTAGCATGACAGCTTTCACATTCACCCATTTCAGCGTGGAAATCGGCTAATACCTGTGGCTCCGCAAATGCAGTAGGCTAAACGCCAATACCGCAAAAGTTGCACCAAATAATGCACTCAGTAATTTATTGCTCACGATAAAAAATCCTCAAAAATAAAGCAATATAGAAGGTAAGTGTTGGGGGGGGTAACTTCCTATTACTTTATTGTCACAATATAAATTTATTTATTGTTGAACAAACTGAGGATGATTTAACTTTTATCCTAAAAGATAATTCAAACCTAATACAGTTTGTCATTTTTTACTTTCTAATAATAACAGTTTGCATTTCTGCAGAATGTGAGCAAACTCATGCAAATGCAACTAACTGATAACAAGCAGTCGCTTTTATTGATACATGCAGTAACAACTATTAAATCTATTGGTATAATGAAACACAAAAAAAGCGGCCTAAGCCGCTTTTTTCAGTTACAACAGAGTATTAGCTGTTACGTAATGCATCAATACGCTTTTCTAATGGTGGATGACTCATCAATAACTCGGTCATTGAACGCTTACCATTAATACCAAATGCAGACATAGATGCCGGCATCGCTTCCATCTCTGGACCTTGGCGTAAACGCTCAAGCGCAGCAATCATCTTCTCTTTACCAGCTAGACGCGCACCGCCTTCATCAGCACGGTATTCGCGAATGCGAGAGTAGTAAGCAACAATCATAGAAGCCAAAATACCAAATAACATATCCAGTACGAATACAACGCCCATATAAGCAAATGTACCTAGACCTTCACCCTCTTCATCATTGCTTGAAATAAAGTTATCAATAAAACCTGCAACAACACGGGCAGCAAAGATCACGAAGGTATTCACTACACCTTGAATTAAGGTTAAAGTCACCATATCGCCATTAGCAACATGACTAACTTCGTGCGCTAATACCGCTTCAATTTCATCCGGTGTCATGCCGTATAATAGGCCGCTACTTACAGCAACCAATGAATTATTCTTACTTGGGCCTGTCGCAAAAGCATTTAGTTCTGGAGATTGATAAATCGCCACTTCCGGCATAGCGATACCAGCTTGTTGAGCCTGACGCGCAACCGTATCAACTAACCAACGCTCCATACCGTCACGAGGTTGAACAATCACCTCACAACCCATAGTCTTTTTAGCCATCCATTTAGAGATAGCCAAACTAATGAATGAACCACCAAAACCAAAAATAGCGGCAAACACTAGCAATCCGCCCATCGTTGAAGTATTGACTCCAAGAATAGACATCACAATTGACGCAACAAGCAATACTGCAAGGTTGGTTGCAATCAATAAAAATACACGCTTCATTTCAGCTCCTATTAGCAAATTCGCGTACCGTAAATACGGCATAAAGACATAATATGTCCGAAAAAGGCAATTTCAAGGGTATTTAGATTATTTTTTCTCAATAAAGCCTTTAGCAAACGTCATTCTATAAAGGGATTATTAAGGCAAACTTAAAAAGACTAAACTTGAGTTAGCTCGTATCTATTCATTTCATAATTTTGATAATATAGTTTCAGACAGTCCAAATTAAGGATAAACAATGACTATAAATGCTTTATTACTGAGCAGCTCTCGTGAAGGAGATACCCCTTATCTTTCCCATGCGATTCCATTAATCGCCCCGCTCACCTCCCATGCCAAAAAATGGCTCTTTATTCCTTATGCGGGAATTGGTACTCACTATGACAACTATCTTGATATGGTGGTTGCAGCGCTAGCAGAATTAGAATTGGATATCTCAAGTATCCACCAGCATCCAGATCCACAGCAAGCAATTAAAGATGCCGATGGCATTATGGTAGGCGGTGGTAATACCTTCCATTTACTGCACCAGTTATACCATTACAATTTGATTAATTTAATTAAAGATGAAGTGAGTAATGGCAAGCCTTATATCGGCTGGAGCGCGGGCTCAAATATTACCGGACTCACCATCCGTACCACTAATGATATGCCGATCATTGAGCCCCCATCGTTTAATGCCTTAGCATTAGTCCCGTTCCAATTGAACCCACATTACAGCAACTTTAAAGTGGCGGGACATAATGGCGAAACACGTGCACAACGGTTATTGGAATTTACCCGCGTTGATCCGAAAACCCCAGTCATTGCCATTCAAGAAGGAAGCGCACTGTGGCGCCAAGGTGAAACACTAACCTTATTAGGTAATAAACCAGCTTATCTATTTGAAGGCGGCACTCAAGAGTTGCCTATCCCAGTTAATAGTGACTTATCGCATTTTTTAAAGCGCTAATGAACCAACTTTGCGAGCAAGACTTCTAGGTCTTGCTCGCAATTGATAAGCCTAACCATCAATCAACCGCAATATCTAATTGATATTGCACCTCAATGTTCCGCCGAGCAAACGCCCTTGGTAACAAGACTCGTAATTGATAATCGCCACTCTCGCTGATGGTGATTTGTTGTCCATTTTGTAAATCAAGATTAATCGGCGAAAATAAAATTACATCTAACTTATCGCTATTAATATAAATCGTTAACTTATCACCTTGCTTTAACTTTAAGGGATATTGATCATACTGATAGCCTAATATCGTACCTTGATGATGTTGCTCATTTAGTTTCGATTTACCAGCTAAGCTGCAACCACTTAAGATGAATAAACTCATCAGCAACACTATTACATTTTTCAAATTTATACCCGATTACATTATTCTGCCGATTCATATGATAATTCATCATATATAGATACTAAACTTAGCACTAATTTATATTTAGCCGACTAAAAAATACAGGAGGTACTAGCTCATGGACGGACCTAGGTTGAATAATGCAAGAGCAATGCTCGAGCTGCCAATACAGAGCTTGTCTACCATGCTATGAATTATCACCTTCTGATGTCATGCCAATTTAAAACCATAAAAAAGGAGCTTTCGCTCCTTTTATGAATCATCCTTCAGTTCGCGTTAAGCAAAACCTAAGTAATGAGCGCCTACTACGGCGATGCTTGATAATACAAATAGCATGACTAAGAATGGCCATACGAATTTGATCCAGCGTCCCCAGTCAACACGGCACACACCTAATGTTGCCATTAATGAAGCCGATGTTGGCACCAAAATATTGGTAAAACCATCACCTAATTGGAACGCTAACACCGCAACTTGACGCGTTACGCCAACAATATCAGCTAATGGTGCCATTAGCGGCATGGTCAGTGCAGCTTGGCCTGAACCAGAGGTCACAAAGAAGTTAAAGGTACCTTGGAACACCAACATAAACCATGCAGAGAACCACGCTGGCAAACTGCCTATTAAGTTACCCGCACTGTGCAGCACGGTATTTAATACACTAGGCTCAGTCGCAGAACTGCCGCCTAACACCAATAAAATACCCGAAGCACAGCCCACTAAAATCGCCGGTTCAATCATGGTGGCAGCGCCTTGTTTAAACTGCTGCGCCACTTTATTTACCGTCATGCCATTGAGTCTAAAAATAACAGCAATGACACCCACCACTAAGCCCATAGTAAAGAATTGGCTCGCTATTTCAGGAATAAACCATGCATGTTCAATTACCCCCCAAATCACCCAAGCAATAGTGGCGGTAATGGTCAGCAATACCAAAATATCCCCTAGATTAAAGCGACTTTTAATATCACTGTCGGTTTGTTTATCTCGGAAATAGGCATCGCTGTCATAGCTGTATGATAGTTTTGGATTGCGATGGATTTTTTGCGCATAATGCATGGTAAATGCAATACCTACTAAGGTGAACATTGCCCATAATGCACCACGTACGCCAGCACCAGAAAGAACGGGGACGCCAGCAATACCTTGTGCAATCGCCACACTAAATGGATTCATCCACGAACTGGCAAAACCGACTTGAGTGGCGACATAAGTTACCATTACCGTGGTAATGCCGTCATAACCTAAGCGGATCATTAACGGACAGATAATCATTGCAAAGGCAATCGCCTCTTCACCCATGCCAAATACAGCGCCGCCTAATGAAAACAGGGCAAAAATAGCAGGGATAAACATTTTCTCATTGCCACGGGTTTTGTCGATTAAGCGTAAGATACCGTTATCAATCGTCCCTGTTGCCATCACAATACCAAATGAGCCACCAATCACTAGCATGAACATAATCACACCAATGGCACTGCCCCATTTAGAGCCGGAGACTAAGCCTTCAAATGCAAAATTAAGAAAGCCAACATCACCACCGCCAGCAAATAGGCTAATGGGTTCAATCACTGATTCGCCATTTTCGTCCACTTTAAATTCGAATGAACTTGGATCGACCACGGCACGTGTTTTTTCAACACCATCCGCTAAATAGGTTACATCTTGGGTTTGGAATGAACCAACAGGAACAAGATAGGTCATGACCGCTGCGAGCAGCGCCACAAAAAAGATAATGACGAGAGTATCGGGCATCTGCCAAGTAGTCGACTTAGCTTGCGCCTCAGGAGGTGATGTATTTTCTACTTCAAGTTGTTGAGAGCTCAAGTTTACTTACTCATTGTTATTATTAGTTTGAGTAATATAAACCAAAGTTTACAAATTGCCATATTGTAACAACCAAACAAGCAACATTTTTGAGAGATTGCGCATAAAAACGCAATCTCTCTGACTAAATAGTTAATTTTTACGTTGGCACAGATAAGCCATATACATGGCTAGCCCAGACAATACCAAGCTGGCACGATTGGATGCACATTAAATGGCAGTGGTTTCACAAACTGTAACCCTAAATAACTCAATAAACCAACAAGCATCGCAATAAACGCCATATTGCCGCTGATTTTAGGCCAAAATAGACCCGCAATAATCGGCCAAAGGAATACGGCTTGTAGTGCCCCAAAAGCCGCTAAATTAAGCCATACAATCATTTTAGGGGGTGAAACCGCCCACCATGCAGCAGCAGCGCAAATAATCACCATAGCCACTCGAGTTAATAGCAGTTGACGATTACCATCTAAATCAGGTTTTACCCGCACTACGGCATCGCGCACCATGGTCACAGCAGATTGTAATAACATAGAATCCACCGATGACATCACCGCAGCAATGGGTGCGGCCAGTAGCAGACCGGCCACCCAAGGCGAAAACAAACCGCTAATAAGGGTTGGCATAATATTGTCTGGTACATCAAGATTAGGATATAAACCACGGCCAAAGAAGCCACATAAATGCGGCACTAAGGTCATGACCAGACTAATCAATGTGCCCCAAATAATGCCACGTCTTAATGCTTGTGGGTTTTTCACTGCAAATAAGCGCACTACCGTATGAGGTAATCCAAGCGTTCCGAAACAGATAAGCACCCAAAATGACAGCATCATTGGCCAACCAAGTTGTTGTTCTACGCCCATGGGGGAAAGCAAGTTCGGTGATTGTTGTTTGATATTGGCCATCAACTGACCAAAATCACCCTGTGCCAAAATAGTCACTAATAGCGTAACGACACCAATTAACATCACCACACCTTGTACGGCATCTGTAGTCGTCACAGCTCTAAAGCCACCGGTTAAGGTATACCCTAATACCGTTAACACAAATATCGCCAGACCAATCTCATAACTGATGCCACTGACCCCAGCAAAAAGACGGGCACCACCAATAAATTGCACCGTAATCATGCGATAAAGCCACAAACAAGACAAACAATAGCTAACATGCTTAAACCTTGATGGTTAAAGCGATGATCTAGCCACTCAATTAAAGTCGCATGTTGCTCTTTTAAGGCTAAAAATTTTGGCCCTAACAGGCCCAAGGTTAACATTGCTACGGGGACTTGGATTACAGCAAGCCACACCCAACCTAAACCAATATGATAAGCCGCACCTGGGCCACCAATAAATGAACTGGCACTGGTATAGGTTGCCACTAACGTTAATGCCAGTAATGGCCCGTTTAAGAAACGGCCACCAATAAAGAATCGCTTGGCTTTGTCCTCATGCATGCCGCCAGAAATCCTATTTCCAATAAAACGGCTGATGACTAAACTGAGTAATAAGTATAAGACGACAGGAATAATACTGCTCATAACACTTTCTTTTTAAACAAAATAAACAACACAACGACTAAAGAGATAGGCGCAGCAATAATTGAAAACCAAAACCATAACGGTAGGTAATAAAAAGTCTGTTGATCATTAAATAGAATGGGGCCAGCACCCCACATGATAAAATAACCAAGTGTGAGTATTAACGTCACTTTTGCTAGCTGGGACATAGGCTGATGTCTAAATTTAAAAATGAGGGCGATTCTATGCAAAAAAGGCGCTGCTGACCAGTTTAATCTCGTCCAACCTCTACGGTTAACTATACTGTTTATGCATTTATAACTGTAAAACCATAAAACAGGCTGTAAATACCGCAAGAATAATCCGCAATTATGTTAAGTTACCGACCCACTAACTAATTGTTAATAGCCTTGTTTTATATAAGGTCAAAATGCATACCAATTATCTGTTTTTTTATATAAAAATTTGCTTTTGATAAGTGGATCACAAAAAATTTGTTTTTCTGAGCGTAGAGCATCACAAATTGATGCTCTATTAAGTTAATTATGTTATATTTATTTGGTAAATTGGTCTTACCAATTTGAATTGAGGATATATGAAGCACACCTATATACCTGGTAAAGATGAAGCGTTAGAAGTTTCTATCGCCATAATGCAACAACGATTAAACAAGCTTGGCTTTGATATTGAAGAGGCATCTTGGTTAAATCCTGTCCCTTATGTTTGGTCAGTACATATCCGTGATCGGAATTGTCCTGCCTGTTTTACTAATGGTAAAGGCGCCAGTAAACAAGCGGCTCTTGCAAGCGCATTAGGTGAGTTCTTTGAACGTCTTGCCTGTAACTATTTCTTTGCTGATTTTTACATGGGCGAAGAGATTGCAAATGGCGAGTTTGTGCATTATCCCAATGAAAAATGGTTTGCTATTGACGGTGACAAGCACCCTGCTGGTTTGATGAATGCTGAACTTTGGGATCACTATGATCCAGAAGGTGAAGTGACACTTAACCAATTAGTTGACATGCAATCAGGTAATCCTGAGCGTGGCGTATGCGCCCTGCCTTTTACTCGTCAAAGCGATCAACAACTGACTTATATTCCAATGAATATCATTGGTAACTTATATGTAAGTAATGGTATGAGCGCAGGTAATACTGCAACTGAAGCTCGCACCCAAGCCTTATCTGAATGTTTCGAGCGTTACGTTAAAAACCGTATTATCGCCGAAAGCATCTCATTGCCTGAAATTCCAAACGAAGTTATTGCTCGTTTTCCCCATATTGTTTCAGCCATTGATGAGTTAGAAAAGCAAGGCTTCCCGATCACGTGTTTTGATGCATCGCTAGGCGGTGATTACCCTGTGATTTGTGTGACTTTATTTAATCCTGATAACGGTGGTTGTTTTGCGTCATTTGGTGCACATCCTCGTTTTGAAGTGGCTTTAGAGCGTACCGTTACTGAATTATTACAAGGTCGCAGCTTAAAAGACCTTGATATCTTCCCTAGCCCATCATTCAATAATGATGAAGTGGCTGAGCACACTAACCTAGAGACTCATTTTATTGACTCATCAGGATTAGTGTCTTGGGATCTATTTAAAACAGATGCTGATTATGATTTTGTTGATTGGAACTTTGAAGGTACCACTGAGCAAGAATATCAACATCTGCTTGAGCAATTTCATGCACTAGGTGCTGAAGTTTACATTGCTGATTATGCACATTTAGAAACTTACGCTTGTCGTGTATTGGTGCCTGGTTTTTCAGAAATCTATCCGATTTATGAATTAACTTGGGTTAACAATAACCGTGCGATGGGGTTACGTAGCTTACTTGAGCAATGGTTAACTCAAGGCAACAACATCTTATTTGCACAGCAGATTATTGCTGAAATTAGCCAGTTAGATGTAGATGAATTCCAGCCATTAGATCAACTGCTTGGTCTAGCGGTTGATGCCAATTCACCATGGTCAACATTACGTGTGGGTGAACTACTTTGTTTGCTGAATCTGAGTGTCGGTGAACATGAAGAAGCGTTTGAATGGGCACAATGGACCGTTGATTTTAATGCGGGTGCAATAAGTAAAGAACAGCAACAACGACTACGTTTTTATCGTGCAGTATTAGCATTATTACAGCTGTCATTGGATGGCACCAATAACGCTCAATACTTACCACAATTAACGCGTATGTTTACCGCGACTGATCTTGAGCTAGCACAAAACCATTTAGCTGGAAAGCTACATGGTTACGATTTAATTAATGTAATTAACTTACAAGACTTTAAAAAACACCGTGCATTAGTAAACGCCTACAAAAAATTACAAAATGCTAAGCAAAGCTATAACGGATGGTTAATTTAAGTTAATTTTGAGCGTGATGTTAATGTTAAAAACATGAGCTAGATCATGAAATAAAATTACACATTACCTATACTGATTGAAAATTAAGAGCCCCTAATTTAACACCCCCTAAAGTTGGGGGCTCGCCTCAAATTCAATAGGCAAAGCCGTACAGATAGAAAAATATGAATACACACTCAGAGTCACTTTTAGCGTTATCACCAGCAGAAACAGCCAAAAAGGTTGAAGATGTTGCGGTAGAAAAAATCAATCGCAATAAGCTATCTACTTTTATGTTAGCTGTAACAGCTGGTATTTTTATTGGTATTGCTTTCGTATTTTACGTTGTTGCTACCTCTGGCGCACATGGCATGTTGCCATACGGATTAACTAAACTGATTGGCGGTTTATGTTTCAGTTTAGGATTAATGTTAGTAGTGATTCTAGGCGGTGAATTATTCACCTCTACCGTACTAACTATTACCGCTCGCGCAAGTAAGCGTATTAGCACTAAACAATTATTAGGTAACTGGGCACTGGTTTATTTTGGCAACTTTGTAGGCGCCATGATTCTAGTCGCATTAATGATTACCGCTAAACATTATATGTCAGGCCACGGTGTTTTTGGCCTAGGTTACATGACTACGGCACAAGCAAAGTTACACCATACATTTAGCCAAGCATTCGCGTTAGGCATCATGTGTAATATTTTAGTGTGTTTGGCCGTTTGGATGAGCTATGCAGCTCGTACCGTAACCGATAAGTTACTTGCTGTTGTATTACCTGTAGCCATGTTTGTTGCGGCAGGTTTTGAACACTGTATTGCCAATATGTTCCTTATTCCAATGGCAATCGTAACCAAGAATGTTGCAGGTCCAGAATTCTGGACTAGCATTGGTGCCAACCCAAGTCAGTTTGCTGACCTGAATTGGCAACAATTTATATTCCATAATCTTGTTCCAGTCACCTTAGGTAATATCGTGGGCGGAGCAATATTTATAGGACTTACCTATTGGTTTGTTTTCCGTCGCCCTTCTCTAAGCCGCGGCTAAAACAGAACCAGTAATCTTATTTTTCAACAAGAAGGTATTAGTACTATGACCGACAAAACTGAATTATTTGCAAGCGCTTGGGAAGGCTTTACTTCTGGCGATTGGAAATCTGAAGTCAATGTACGCGACTTTATCCAAAAGAACTACACTCCGTATGAAGGCGACGAGTCTTTCCTAGCTGGCGCAACCGAAGCTACAGATAAGCTTTGGGACAAAGTTATGGAAGGTATCAAGCTAGAGAACAGCACTCACGCTCCAGTTGATTTTGATACTGATAAAGTATCAACTATCACTTCTCACCCAGCTGGCTACATCATTGAAGACCTAGAAACTATCGTTGGTCTACAAACTGATGCACCTCTAAAGCGTGCGCTTATCCCTAACGGCGGTATCCGCATGATCGAGGGTTCTTGCAAAGCGTACAACCGCACTCTAGACCCACAAATCGACTACATCTACTCTGAGCTTCGTAAGACTCACAACCAAGGTGTATTCGACATCTATACTCCAGAAATTATGGCTTGCCGTAAGTCTGGCGTATTAACTGGTTTACCAGATGCATACGGCCGTGGTCGTATCATTGGTGACTACCGTCGTATCGCGCTATACGGTATCGATTTCCTAATGGCTGACAAGTACGCTCAATTCGGTTCGCTACAGAAGCGTTTCGAAGAAGGTGAAGACTTAACAGCAACAATGCAACTTCGTGAAGAAATTGCAGAGCAACACCGTGCTCTAGGTCAAATCAAGAAGATGGCAGCATCTTATGGTTTCGACATCTCTGGCCCTGCTAAGACAGCTCAAGAAGCTATCCAGTGGACTTACTTCGGCTACCTAGCTGCAGTTAAGAGCCAAAACGGTGCGGCAATGTCTCTAGGTCGTACTTCTACATTCCTAGACATCTTCATCGAACGTGATCTTAAGAGTGGCCTAATCACTGAGCAACAAGCTCAGGAAATGGTTGACCACTTCGTAATGAAGCTACGTATGGTTCGTTTCCTACGTACTCCTGAATACGATGAGTTATTCTCTGGTGACCCAATCTGGGCTACAGAGTCTATCGCTGGTATGGGTCTAGACGGTCGTACTCTTGTAAGTAAGAGCTCTTTCCGTTTCCTAAATACTCTTTACACCATGGGTCCTAGCCCAGAGCCAAACATCACTGTACTTTGGTCTGAGCAACTACCTTCTGGCTTCAAGAAGTATGCAGCTAAAGTGTCTATCGACACTAGCTCAATCCAATACGAAAACGACGACCTAATGCGTCCTGACATGACTTCTGACGACTATGCTATCGCTTGTTGCGTAAGCCCAATGGTTGTTGGTAAGCAAATGCAGTTCTTCGGTGCTCGTGCTAACCTAGCAAAAACTATGCTTTATGCAATCAACGGTGGTGTTGATGAAAAGTCTAAAGCACAAGTTGGTCCTAAGTTCGACGCAATTACTGATGACGTATTAAACTACGACGACGTAATGGCTCGCCTAGACAACATGATGGATTGGTTAGCTACACAATATGTGTCTGCACTAAACGCTATCCACTACATGCACGACAAGTACAGCTACGAAGCTTCTCTAATGGCACTTCATGATCGTGACGTTAAGCGTACTATGGCTTGTGGTATTGCGGGTCTTTCTATCGCTGCTGACTCACTATCTGCTATCAAGTTCGGTACTGTTAAGCCAGTTCGTGATGAGAACGGTATTGCTGTAGACTTCGAAATCTCTGGTGAATATCCTAAGTTCGGTAACAACGATGCACGTGTAGATGATATCGCATGTGACCTAGTTGAGCGCTTCATGAACAAGATCCGTCACATGAAGATGTACCGCAACGCTATTCCTACTCAGTCAATCTTAACTATTACTTCTAACGTAGTATATGGTAAGAAGACTGGTACTACTCCAGATGGTCGTGCTGCAGGCGCTCCATTCGCACCAGGTGCTAACCCAATGCACGGTCGCGATGAGAACGGTGCTGTTGCATCATTAACTTCTGTTGCTAAACTTCCATTTGCTCACGCACAAGACGGTATCTCTTATACTTTCTCTATCGTGCCTAACGCACTTGGTAAAGATGAAGAAGGTCGTCGTGCTAACCTAGCAGCACTTATGGACGGTTACTTCTCTCACACTGAAGGTCATGAGGGTGGTCAACACCTAAACGTTAACGTGATGAACCGTGAAATGTTGGAAGATGCTGTTAAGCACCCAGAAAACTACCCACAGTTAACTATCCGTGTATCTGGTTATGCAGTGCGTTTCAACTCACTAACTCCAGAACAGCAACGTGACGTTATCACACGTACTTTCACTAAGAGCATGTAAGCTTAATTAGTTGAGTCTATATTGGCGGTAACCTTTGGTTACCGCCTTTTTCAGGAGTAATATATGGCAATCACAGGTCGTGTTCATTCAACCGAATCTTTTGGTACAGTTGATGGTCCAGGCATTCGCTTTATCACCTTTATGCAAGGGTGCTTAATGCGTTGTCAATATTGTCATAACCGCGACACTTGGGATCTTGATGGCGGAAAAGAAGTTACTGTTGATGAGTTAATGAAACAAATCATCAGTTATCGTCCTTTTCTTAAAGCAAGCGGCGGTGGTGTAACAGCCAGCGGTGGTGAAGCAATCTTACAAGCTGATTTCGTAGCTGAACTATTTAAAGCCTGTAAAGCACAAGGTATCCATACTTGCTTAGATACAAATGGTTTTGTTAGAAAATACAATCCCATTATTGACGTTTTACTTGATAATACAGATTTGGTATTACTTGATATCAAACAGATGAATGATGCTAAACACATCGATTTAACTAAAGTGAGCAATCAACGTGTACTACAATTTGCAGAGTATCTTGCAAAACGTAATCAAAAAACGTGGATCCGTTATGTTGTAGTTGGTGGTTTTACTGATGATATCGCTTCAGCACAAAAATTAGCTGAGTTCATCAAACCTATGACCAACGTTGAAAAAGTAGAATTATTGCCTTACCACGAATTAGGTAAGCATAAGTGGGAAACGCTAGGTGAAGAGTATAAACTCAGTCATATCTCACCACCAAGCCGTGAAACCATGGAACAAATTAAACAGGTTTTCACTGATATGGGTATCAAAGCAGGCTATTAGCCTAAGCAATGACTACACTATAGTTCATCCCAAAAGCTTGCTTCGAGTTTCTCGAATGCAAGTTTTAGTATTTGTGCCATATCGCCATAGCAGGCTTTGGCACCTAAAGGGCGACAATAAACACCTGCGCTGCTCAATTGTTCAGCTAGTTTATTACCCCAATCAAAGAGCGTTAAAGGTAATGGATGTTGGCTACGCCAGCCCAACCAATATAGCCCCTGTAAAGGCAAGCTAATAAAAAAACAAGCTAATGTAATCGCTTGTGGCAACACATTGAGACCATTTAGCCAAAGTTGACTGGCAGCCGCCAAAATGGCCACTAACGGGCAACTAAAAAGAGCAATACGAGTCGCGCGAATAACGCGATATTCGGTAAAATAAAAACTGAGTTTTTTATCCATTGGCCAAGTTTTCATATAACGATAACCAATGGCGAATGTTTTAAAAAATGAAAGGTTCAACTGCAATACCTTGAACTAAAAACGCTAGGCTTTAACGATAGCATATTGATGTCTCCTGCGACATATAGCGATCGCTAAATCGTAACGTTTTGCTCTAAAGAGCACTTTTTCGAGCTTATGTTTACCCAACTAAGCTCACAATCAGTAACGACAACCATTTCATAAATGGCAGAAGGTTTTATCATGTCTAACAATCTAGTATTGGTACTTAACTGTGGCAGTTCTTCATTAAAGTTTGCAATCATTGACGCTGCAACAGGTGAAGACTTTGTTTCAGGTTTAGCTGAATGCTTCGGTCTAGAAGACTCACGCATCAAGTGGAAAGCAAACGGTGAGAAATTCTCAGCTGATCTAGGTGCATTTACTGCCCACCGTGAAGCGGTTGAGTACATCGTAAACAACATCCTAGCTGATCACCCAGAATTAGCTGCTAAGATCCAAGCTGTTGGTCACCGTATCGTTCACGGTGGTGAGAAATATACTCAATCTATGATCATCGATGACGCTGTACTACAAGGCATCGAAGACAGCGCAGTATTCGCTCCACTACACAACCCAGCTCACCTAATCGGTATTCGTGCTGCTATGGCATCATTCCCAGAGCTACCACAGGTTGCTGTATTCGATACTGCATTCCACCAGACTATGCCTGAGCATGCTTATATCTATGCGCTTCCATACAAGCTATACCGTGAACACGGTATCCGTCGCTATGGCGCTCACGGTACTAGCCACCTATTCGTTAGCCGTGAAGCTGCAAAAGTATTAAACAAAGATCTATCTGACACTAACGTAATCTGTGCTCACCTAGGTAACGGCGCTTCAGTTTCTGCTGTTAAAGGCGGCAAGTGTGTTGATACTTCTATGGGTCTTACTCCACTTGAAGGCCTAGTAATGGGTACTCGTTGTGGTGATATGGATCCATCAATCGTGTACCACCTAATTCACCAATTAGGTTACACAGCTGACGAAGTTAACAACCTAATGAACAAGCAATCTGGTTTACTAGGTATTTCTGAGCTTACTAACGACTGTCGTGGTATCGAAGAAGGTTACGCTGAAGGTCATAAAGGCGCTACGCTAGCATTAGACGTATTCTGCTACCGTCTAGCTAAGTACATCGCTTCTTACACTGTTGCTTTAGGTCGTTTAGACGCAGTTGTATTCACTGGCGGTATCGGTGAAAACTCTGACCTAATCCGTGCTAAAGTACTTAACATGCTTGAAATCTTCAAGTTTGAAGTTGATGCAGAGCGTAACGCTGCTGCTCGCTTCGGTAACGGCGGTATCATCACTGCTGACAACAGCCCTGTTGCTGTTGTAATTCCTACTAACGAAGAGTGGGTAATTGCTGAAGATTCAATGAAGTTAATCACTAAGTAATTAGTGGATAAACCGCCTAGTCTGCTAGGCGGTTTATTTTTGCGATGCGACTATCGTCGTATTTGTTGGAAAAACCATCGTATTTAAGAGGTTTTTATGTCTCGCAACATTATGTTAGTGCCTATTGGTACTGGAGTTGGTCTAACTTCAGTTAGCCTTGGTATGGTACGTGCTCTTGAGCGTCGTGGCGTTAAAGTTCAATTCTTTAAGCCTATTTCTCAGCTTCGTCCAAATGATATTGGCCCTGAGCGTTCAACCACTATTTTAAGCAAATCTCCAACAGTTAATCCGCTTGAACCATTTGACATGGAACATGCTGAAGCATTAATTCGTGGCGATCAAACTGACGTGTTAATGGAGCAAATCATTGCTCGTACTGCTGAAGTTGCAGATAACACTGAAACCTTAATTGTTGAAGGTCTAGTGCCTACTCGCAGCCACCCATTTGCTGACGATGTAAACTATGCCATTGCTAAAGCATTAGATGCTGACGTGATTTTCGTTGCTACCCCAGGTTCAGACTCATCAACTAGCTTGATGAACCGTCTTGAGATTGCACACAACTCTTGGGGTGGCCACAAAAATAAACGTTTGATCGGCGCGATCATCAACAAAATTGGTGCGCCAGTTGATAACGAAGGTCGTACTCGTCCTGATTTATCTGAAATGTTTGATCACCAAAACATTCAGCATGCTAACACAACTGGCATGTTCCAATTACCAGCTAAGAGCCCACTACGTATTCTTGGTAGCATTCCATACAATGTTGACCTAGTGGCACCTCGTGCATCTGATCTTGCTAAGCACTTAAGTGCTCGTATCATCAGCGCTGGTGAAATGAACTCTCGTCGTCTACGTAAAGTGACTTTCTGTGCTCGTAGCTTACCTAACATGGTAAACCACCTACAGACTGATTCTTTATTGGTGACTTCTGGTGATCGTTCAGACGTTATCGTTTCAGCTTGTTTAGCTGCAATGAATGGCGTAAAAATTGGTGCATTACTACTAACAGGTAGTTATGAGCCAGAGCCAGAAATCATGAAGCTTTGTGAACAAGCTTTTGACACTGGCCTACCTGTATTCTTAATCGATACTAATACTTGGCAGACTTCATTAAATATCCAGCGTTTCGACCACGAAGTGCCAGTTGATGATGCTGTACGTATTGAACTTGTTCAAGAATATGTTGCAGGTCATATCGAGAAGACTTGGGTTGAGAGTGTGACTCAAAACCTACCTCGTGAACACCGTCTATCGCCACCAGCATTCCGTTACAAGCTAACTGAACTTGCTCGTGCTGCACACAAGACTGTGGTATTACCTGAAGGTGAAGAGCCTCGTACTATTAAAGCGGCTGCTATCTGTGCTGAGCGCGGTATTGCTCGCTGTGTATTATTAGGTAACCCTGATGATATCCAACGTATTGCAGAGCAAGAAGGCGTTGTTTTAGGCGCTGGTATCGACATCATCAACCCTGATGAAGTTCGTGATCGTTATGTTGCTCCAATGGTTGAGCTACGTAAAGGTAAGGGTCTAACTGAAGTTGTTGCTCGTGAGCAGTTACAAGACAACATGGTACTAGGTACTATGATGGTTGCTCAGGGTGAAGTAGATGGTATCGTATCAGGCGCGGTTAACACCACGGCTAATACTATCCGTCCTCCACTTCAGTTAATCAAAACTGCACCAGGTTCAAACATTGTATCTTCAATCTTCTTTATGTTGATGCCAGATCAAGTACTTGTTTATGGTGACTGTGCGATTAACCCAGATCCAACGGCTGAACAATTAGCTGAGATTGCTATTCAATCTGCTGAATCAGCACAAGCATTTGGTATCGACCCTCGCGTTGCGATGATCAGCTACTCAACTGGTACTTCAGGTGCTGGTAGTGATGTTGAAAAAGTACGTGAAGCAACTCGTATTGCGAAAGAAAGACGTCCAGATCTAATGATCGACGGTCCTCTACAGTATGATGCTGCGGTAATGCCTAACGTTGCACGTTCTAAAGCGCCGAACAGCCCTGTTGCGGGTCAAGCAACTGTATTCGTATTCCCAGATCTAAACACTGGTAATACAACATACAAAGCGGTACAGCGTAGTGCGGACCTAATCAGTATTGGTCCTATGCTACAAGGTATGCGTAAGCCAGTTAACGACCTATCTCGTGGTGCGTTAGTTGACGATATCGTATACACAATCGCGCTTACTGCGATTCAAGCAACTCAACAATAATCATTATTGATTGAGCTAAAAAGCACTGACTTGTCAGTGCTTTTTTTATACTTGTAATTCCCTACCACTTGACGCTTTTCCCTTTAACAGTGTCGCGGCTTGAATGTCTTTAATTGCCAAAAAAGTGCATGTTTGGATTGTAATTGGTATCAAATACTAGCGATGAGGGTAAGCGAATGGCAAAAGACAATCTGCAATCTCGCGCAGGCTCGGCGAGACATAACACAAGTGTTGACCAATCTGACCGACGAGTCCCTATCAATCTTCGACAATCGGGCCCTACCCCCGTTGAGATGCTAATTTCAACCCGTGTTAGAAAATCACCCTATTGGCACCTATCAGTTGAAGCTGGTTGTTGGCGTGCCACTGTTTATAATCGAATTTATCATCCACGAGGCTATATCCGCCCAGAAGATGGCGGCGCATGGTGGAATATAATGCTCTCGTTAATCATGTCACCATGTGGAATGTTGCGGTAGAGCGGCAAATACAAGTCAAAGGACCAGATGCGGAAAAATTAGTCGATTATGTCATCACCCGAGATGCCAGTTTAATTAAACCCATGCACGGTAAATACGTGATCTTATGTAATGAAGATGGCGGTATTCTGAATGATCCGGTATTACTGCGCCCCGCAGAAGATGAGTTTTGGTTTTCAATTTCAGATAGCGATATCGAATGGTGGATTCGAGGCGTCAATATTGGCAAAAAATTTGATGTTACGATTGCTGAAATTGATGTGGCTCCAGTACAGATCCAAGGCCCAAAATCTGAAGCATTAATGCGCGATCTCTTTGGTGAGGAAGTGAGTCATATCCCCTATTACGGTTTAATGAACGCTCAACTAGATGGTGCTGACGTTCTCATTTCGCAAACTGGATTTACCGGAGAGAAAGGCTACGAAATCTATTGTAAAGACGCAACGCTGAATGCAGAAAAAGTCTGGTATGGTGTGCTAGAAGCGGGTAAAGCACATAATCTGATGGTTATAGCTCCAGCACACCACCGCCGTATTGCAGCGGGTATATTATCTTGGGGGCAAGATATTGATCAGGAAGTATCACCATTTCAATGTAACCTCGCTTACCAAGTACCACGTAATAAGCAAGGTGATTATATCGGTAAAACTGCACTAGAAGATGCTAGAGCTAAAATCGATGCAAATAACTCACCTTATAAACTCGGCATGGTTGGTTTAGTTTTTGGTGGAGAACAAATTACAGATTATGCGAATGACTTTTGGCTAGTCCATAGTTCAGATGGAAATAATGCTCTTGGATATATCACCTCCCCTTGGTATAGCCCAGAACTGCAAACCAATATTGCATTAGCTCACGTTCCATGGGATATGCGCAGTGTTGGTACTAAGTTCAAAATCAGTTTACCTGAAGAATATGGCGGCCAAATGGTTGATGCTGAAGTGGTTAGCGTACCATTCCGACCTTCTGTAAACCCTAATTCACGTGAAGTTGCCAAATCTAAAGGCAGTGACTACGTCGCATAACATCTGCGCAGTGACAGACTAACGATGCTCTAGTTCAAAACTAGGGCGTCGACATTCCTTAACATGTTTATAAGAGGTAGATAGATGAATGAATCTGCCACTGATTTCAAAATTTCAGGTTTGATAGAAACAGCGTCAATTGAAGCTACGCCTACACAAATAGCAAAATTTACCACTAGACCACAATGGTTAAACCCAGCCACAAAGGTCTATGTGCCATTTCTACCAAACAGTAATTTTGAACATACAATACAAGCCTGTAAAACATTAAGCTCATGGGGAATGGAAGCGGTGCCTCACTTACCCGCGAGAGCTATTCCCTCTATCACAGTGTTACATCAATGGTGTGAAGCCATTGTCACCAACAATATAAATCAATTGCTATTAATTGCTGGCGATATCAAATCACCCGCTGGCTCAATTACGGACACCTTAGCGGTTCTTGATTCAGGTGTGCTCGAACAATACCCAATAACAAGTATTGGCGTCGCAGGTCACCCAGAAGGACACCCTATTGCCAATCAGCAAACATTACAGCGTGCTTTAGCAAAGAAAATCGACTATACGCAGAAGTCAGGTATAAAACTATGGGTGGTCACTCAATTTAGTTTTGAAGCTCAAACCGTTATAAATTGGCTTAATGAATACCGCCCCATATTGGCAAATACTCCGGTTATTGCAGGGATAGCAGGACCAACAAAACTCAAAAACCTACTGGTTTACGCTAACCAATGTGGTGTGATGGCCTCGGCTCAAATGCTAACAAAACATATGTCTGCAATGCGGCTATTGCGACCTTGGCTTCCCGATACGTTATTAACGGAATTAGGACAATTTAAAGCGTCGCAACCACACACTAATTTAGCCGGTATCCATCTGTTCCCTTTCGGTGGATTGCAGCAATCAGCCAATTGGTTAACAGACCATACAAATCAGTCAAACGGCTGAATTTTGGTTGTTTTTCATTCTAAAATAGCGCTGAAGAAAGGAAGTAATATTGAGGGGTGTTTTTTAACCAACGATTAAAAACACTAATAATCAATAGATTAGAGAGTAAAGAAGAATTAGTTAACATACTTATCCACAGTTTTTGTGGATAAACATTCAAAACTAGTCTATTAGATATCCCAAAAATTTGAGCTGCTGTCAATTACTTTTTAGCACTAATTCAGTATTTTTAATCTTCTTGCTTAAAATCAGTAAAATAGCGATAATTATTAACATCTATTTATCATAGTGTTAAACAAAAATGAGAGTACTATATTTATTTTTATTCGCTTTACTAACAGGATGTGGTGACGGAGATGATAAATTATCCCCAGAACAAGTGACCCTCAACTTCTTTAACGCCGTCTATGTTGATCGGGATGTCAATAAAGCCAAGCAATTTGTCAATAAGCCTATGAAAGAGCTTATTAACCATTATTACATTGCGTCATCAGTACAACGCCAACTCGTTGGTGTATCAATGACTAATGCTAAATTTGAAATACTTGAAGTCGATATCGACTTCCTGCGTAAATTTGCTTCAGATGTCACCATCTTAGTCAAAATGGAAGGCATGAAAGGCAGTCAAAAGTGGATTGATGATAGAACCATTACCCTAGAAAAAACAGATGGCCAATGGTTAGTCGCCAAAATTAGCGCTGATTATAAAACTAATTGACTCTCCCGCTCCTTATCTCAATTTAGACTAACAAAAAAGAGCAACCCAAGGTTGCTCTTTTATTTTCTCTCAACACAAGTGATTAGTCTTGCTCTGAGTCATCATCCATAGGGAAAGGTAAATTTTCTTTAACGTCATCTTTCAGCTGATAATATGCATCTTGATATTCATTTGTTTCCATAATGACTCCACATAACACGTTGGTACAGAGATTAACCTTATACTGGTAATGCTCAATAATGATAGGTTTACCCTAATCCAGTAATTATACGAGCTCATAGCAATAAATTACAGAATACTTTCAGTTTTGTATGTCCAAAAAATGAAAAACAATATCTTAGTTTCAGTACAAGTACAGATTCTGTAATAAATTACATAAAACATCCCAACATTGATACCACGATCAACCGAGTGTTTTATTATCGAAAGTCTAATGAGCTGATGAGATTTTAAGTGAAATACTCTCGTCCAAATCACAGCAAAAGGTATGTGATATGTACTGTAACGACAGGTTGTTTTAGATAGATAAAGAGACGAAATGTGGTACCACTAAAAAGGCCACATATGCGGCCTTTTACCATACAAATGCTCAACTATTACGATAAAGCAATACTTTCAATGATTTCTGTTCATCAATATCTTTATACACTGGCGGATTATCTAAGCGTTCAATAAAGGTCAATTGCGGCACTTCAGTCGCAACTTGAGCCATTAAGAAATCACAATCCAGCTCAGGTGCATTTAAACAAAGTAGGACATCCCCCCCCTGCGCAACTAGCTCAGGTAAACGACGAATTAAACGCTCGTAGTCTTTGGTCGCAACAAAGCTGCCTTTTTGATTACTTGGCGGATCTGCAATCACTAAATCATAAGGCCCCATTTTTTTAAGTTTGCCCCATGATTTAAAAATATCATGCCCTAAAAATCGTGCGCCACTATTAAATTGGTTTGCCACATGATTCTGCTTACCAATCGCTAACGCACCTTTACTCATATCAATATTGACCACTTCATCAGCGCCGCCCTGCAATGCTGCAACAGAAAAGCCACAGGTATAAGCAAACATGTTTAACACTTTCTTGTGTTGAGTATGTTCACGTACCCATTGACGCCCATTGCGCATATCAAGGAACAAGCCATGATTTTGGCCACGCATTAAATGCACGATAAAGTTAGCCCCATTCTCTGACACAATGTGAGGTTCAGGCACATGACCAGCAATTAGCTCTGTTAACGTTTGACCACCACTACGGTATTGGTAAACCAAATTTAAGGGTTTATCACTGTGTTGCTGCTGCCACCACGTACTGATCTGTGTAATACAGTTTTCGCGCTCACTATCATCGAGCTCTTTAAAAGAAGTTAATAATAAAACCGGTTCAAACCAATCAACACAAATATGCTCCGCACCAGCAAAACAGCCTCCACGACCGTGAAATAAGCGTTGGCATTGATCTTCTAACTGCCATTGTTCAATATTGCTAAAAATAGTCGTCATTTACATTCTCTATTACTGCGTTGCTCAACGCCTTATGCGCGTATCATATCATGCTATTTCACACTAATTGGTTATGATATAAGCGATTGTCCATAAATGATTTGTCATATTGCAGATTTCTAGATTAGAGTTATTAGCAACTGAGTCGTTACTAAAGGAACTGGTTAATATGGATCCCTCAATAGCAATAATTCGTGTCAAGAATCTACGCCTTCGTACCTATATTGGCATTAAAGAAGATGAAATTAATAATAAACAGGATGTGATTATTAATTTAGTGATTCATTACTGTGCTGAATCAGCACGTAATAGCGATAATATGGATGATGCGCTTAATTACCGTACTATCACTAAAAAGATTATTCATCTCGTTGAGAATAACCGCTTCTCATTGTTAGAGCATTTCACCAATGAGGTTTTGGTCATTGCAAGTGAACACCCTTGGGTTAAATTTGCCAGCGCCGAAATAGATAAACCTCATGCACTTAGATTTGCAGACTCAGTCTCTTTACAGCTCTGTTATCAAAAGCCTGAGTAATCGTGTTGGACTATAATAATACCCAAACTATTTGGGTATTAATCCATATGGGGTACGATGATGAAAATTCTTATTACAGGTGCGACAGGCTTTATCGGCCAGCAACTCATCACACAACTGAAACAACATCAATTACTAATCCTGACTAGGAATATTAGCAAAGCCACTCAACTACTTGGAGCTCAACACCAGTATATTGAACAGCTAAATCATCTCAACCAATTAAATGATATTGATGTCGTCATTAACCTTGCAGGCGAGCCGATTGTAGGTAAGCGTTGGAGTGACAAGCAAAAGCAATTACTTGAGCAAAGCCGTTTTCAAATCACCAACCAATTAAGCCAACTAATTCAACAAAGTGTAACGCCGCCGCACACTTTTATTAGTGGCTCAGCTATCGGCTACTATGGCATGCGACGGGATACTCAAATCCTTGATGAAGATTCTGCTGCAATCAATGACTTCAGCCATCAGCTTTGCCGACAATGGGAACAATTAGCCTTAACCAGTCAAACAGAACAAACTCGAGTTGTCATTATTCGTATTGGTATTGTATTAGGTAAAAATGGCGGTGCCTTAGCAAAAATGCTACCCGCATTTAAGATGGCTGCAGGCGGTAAAATTGCATCAGGTCAACAAGGATTCAGTTGGATCCATCAGCAAGATTTAATCGATATTATACTTTTTTTGATTAACCACCCTACCTGTCAGGGCATTTATAATGCCACGGCACCAAAGCCTGTAAGCAATCAGGCTTTCAGTCAAACACTCGCCCAAGTATTACACCGGCCTGCTGTTGTTCCGATGCCAGAATTTGTGCTTAATTTAGCGATGGGAGAAATGGCTCAATTATTAACGAAGGGACAATATGTTTACCCTAAACATATTCTACAAGCAGGCTTTAATTTCAAATTTCATCAATTAAAACCTGCTTTAGAACAACTCTTATGCTAATGATTTTGCAGCAATTCCTTACATGATAGCGTCAATAGTTGCCAGCATTTTACAAATCCAAGACTGGCAACGATGATGGCTCCAAGCAATGGCGCTAAAATCCACCATGGCCAATGCCAATTCACTACCAGCTCAAATATCTGAGTTTTTAGCAAGTACAGAGCAAATTCAGCCACAATTACGGCTAAAAGCCCTGCTATCGCGCCCAACAAAGCAAACTCATAAGCCGTTGCTCGTTTTAATAAACTCGCTGTTGCACCAAATGTCCGTAATACGGCTAACTCTCGTCGTCTAACCGCCATTCCCGCTTCTGTTTGTGCAATCATCACCAAACTGCTTGCTAATAACACCAACACCATCACTAAGGTTAATGCCACTGAAACTTGATCAACAATCTGCTTAAGTTGGGTAACAATAGCGCCAACATCAATGACGGATACCGTAGGAAATTGCTTAATTAAATCAACCACCAGATCTTTTTGGCTGTTATCCAAATAAAAGCTAGCCATAGAGGTATAGGCAAAAGGTGCTAAAGTTTGTTGATTAAAAATAAAGAAGAAATTAGGTTGTAGGCTCTCCCATTGTACCTGTCGAATACTATCAACTACGACAGTCACAGCTTGCTGATCAATCACAAAGGTTAAGCTATCGCCTAATTCAAGATCCAAACGTTCCGCGACACCAGACTCTACGGAAACACTGTTGGCTGACGGATTAAATTGCCCCTGAGTAATCGCATTATTAGCGGGTAATTTATCATGCCAAGTTAGGTTGAGTTCGCGTGAAATCCCGACTCGACCTTGATCCCCCTGCTTTTCTTGTTCAGCTGATATCAATTGTTCACCATTAATCATGCTTAAGCGTGCACGGATCACCGGATAAATATCAGTTGATTGAATTTGATGCTGATTAAAAAATTGCGTTATGGATGATAATTCGGAGGGAGCAATATTCACTAAAAAGTAATTAGGTGACTTTTCAGGTAATTGTGCCTGCCATTCATTTAATAGATCTTGTCTCAACGCAAAAATCGTTAGTAACAGAACTAATGCACTACTAAAACCAACCAGTTGAATGGCATTTTGACGAGAACGACGTCTTAACCCTGCTAATGCTAATTGTAATGGGGTCGCTGTACGTAGACCAATCCCCTTACTGGCATTAATCATAAAGTAGCCAACAATTGCCAGCAGCAATGCCATCAACACCACCGCCGCAATAACAATCACCGTCAGCTTAAGCGATCCGGAATAGAGATACCCTAAAATAGACATCGCCAATAAACTCAGTAACACATGCAACCATGATCCCAATGTCACACCTTGCAAATCACGGTTAATTACCCGTAATGGCGGAATCGATAATAGTTTAAGTAGCGGATATGCAGAAAACATAATGGCACTAATGATCCCTGTTGCGATACCCAATAAAATTGGCCGTAACATTGGCGCAGGATATTGCTGCATCTCAATCGGCAATAGAAAACTCAGACCAAAATCTAAACACACCCCGCCTAATAAGCCGAATAACACACCAACGAATGTCACTAAACCTAAATGCAGCGCAAATATCTGTCTAATTTGTTTAGCTGATGCGCCAAAGGTTTTGAGCATAGCAACCACATCATAATGACGCTCGCTATAACGCTGCGCAGCAATACCTATCGCCGCACAAGCCAATGCAATACCTAATAGACTGGCTAATAACAGGAACTGTTCTGCACGGTTAATAGCATTCGCAATCGGCGTATCACCAGATTGCGGTGAAGTCCAACGTTGGGTGGTCGTTAACAATGGCTTTATGGTCTGCTCAAATTGCGCCATATCAGCATTTGCACCAACAAAGTGATACAGGTAAGTGACACGAGAACCAGGCTGAATAATCTCAGTTTTAGCGACATCATCAAGACGCATCAACACCAGTGGTGAAGAGGCAAATGGATTAAAACCGCCATCAGGTAAACGGGCTAAAGACTCTGCTAACTTAAATTGAGCCATGCCCAATTCAACCGATTCTGTTGGCCCAAGTAGGCTCACCAAACGAGGTTCAAACCATAATGAATTAGCCGCAGGAATCGTATCAACAGGTCCCGAGGTTAACTCAATTTGCCCTTTTAATGGGTATCCAGTCTCAACGGCTCTCACTGTCACCAGTTGCAATTTGTCATTAGCAAAAAGCATCGAATTAAATTGTAAATTACTGACATATTGGATATTAGCTGCGTCAGCTTTAGCTAGAATCGTAGGATCGATTGCTTGCGGTGAAGATAAAACTCTATCTGCAGCAATAAACTTAGTCGCCTCACCAGCAATCGCATTTTGCATGCGGCCACTGACACTCGCAAGCCCTGTTACCGACAACACAGCTAAGGTAATGGCTAAAATAATGAGTAACAGTTGCCCTTGTTGCAACTCTCTTACAAATAATCGCCAACCGATTGCTGCAGTCATTGAACAGGCTCCTTAGCAACATCTATTACGGTTTCACTTAACTCACCAGCATTCATCACCAATTGTCGCTGACATAAATGCGCTAACTCATTATCATGCGTGACCAAAATTAAAGTTGTATGCTGCTCGGCATTCAGCTCAAACAACATATCGGCAATCATAGTACCATTAGCATGATCCAAGTTACCTGTTGGCTCATCGGCAAATAATACTTTGGGGTTAGCAATAAATGCTCTCGCAATCGCAACCCGCTGCTGTTCACCACCAGAAAGCTGGCTCGGTAAATGTGACAAACGATGGCTTAAACCTACTTTATCTAGCATGGCTAATGCTTTTTGTTTCGCATCTGCAATCCCCGCTAACTCTGCAGGTAACATCACATTTTCTAAAGCGGTTAGCGTTTCAACCAGCATAAAGGATTGAAAGATAAAACTAAGTTTCTGCTTACGAATATCCGCTTTTTGTTCTTCGCTTAATCCAGTTAACGACACACCATCAAGTAGAATCTCTCCTGAGGTAGGCGAGTCTAATGCTGCCAGCAAACCTAATAAGGTCGACTTGCCAGAACCAGAAGGCCCTAATATCGCAACAGTTTCACCAGACTTGACTTCTAAGTTAATGCCCTTGAGGATAGTCAACTGGCCTGCTTGGGTACTTACTGTTTTGGTTAAATTGGAGACAACAATGGCGCTAGCACTATTCATAAAATCCCTATCATATTTAAGTAAACTGACATTAGTGACATTTACCTTGGCAATGCTTACGCTCGCGAATGCCAAAGCGGATACTGTATTAATCTATGGTGATAGTTTAAGCGCAAGTTATGGAATGCCCCAAGCCCAAGGTTGGGTAAATTTGTTGCAAAAGATGTTACCGCAACATCAAATTATCAATGCATCCGTCAGTGGTGAGACAACTGCTGGTGGTTTACAACGTTTACCCGCGCTATTAAACGACATCAAACCAGACCTTATTTTTATTGAATTAGGCGGTAATGATGGCCTACGCGGTTTCCCCATCAAACAATTGACACAAAATGTAACATCCATGGTTCAGCTCGCCCAAGCAAGTGGTACAAAAGTGTTATTGAGTGAAGTCATGGTGCCCCCTAATTATGGCCCCCGTTATGCTAAGCAGTTTAATCAGGTATTTCAAAAGATTAGCGATAAAGAATCGGTTATTTTGGTGCCATTTTTTATGACACAAATAGCCACTAATTCGAGTCTAATGCAAGCTGATGGCATCCATCCAAATACTGATGCGCAGGCACATATTCAACGTTTTATGCAGCCATGGATAGTGAATAATCTCAATTAATTAGCGATATACAATTTGTTAATCTAGTCACAAGCCATTAGAATACGCCGCTTTTTAATCGTCCCGATATTAGGAAGCTTGTATGACTCAGGGCAAACTCTCTTTATTTAGCATCACGCCTATTGCTAGCGCTATTTTAGGCTTATCACTGTCTTTTAATGCTTTAGCAAACACCAATCAACCAGACGCTATGGCTGGTATGACTTTGCCACAAGATAATAAATATGATTGGTTGCAGCTAACGTCATTAGAAGTCCTTAAGGGCGAACTTAAAAATTTGTATGATGACAAATTAGAGTTTGATAGTGATAACCTTGATACCATCTCAATCGATTGGGAAGACATCAAACAACTTAAAACAGCACAACCCGTAAGTATTGGTTTTACTGATTTAAGCACTAAAACAGGGATATTGGTTGTTAAAGACGGTCAAGCATTCTTAGATGGTCAAGCATTTGATCCTAAAAATATTATGACCATCATTCTGGCGAACAAAAAGAAGCTAACTACTGGTCAAATAAGATTACGCTGGGTGCTAACTTTAGAAGTGGTAACACAGATCAAATTGATTATAGTGCTATTAGCCATAACACTCGACGTACTACAGAATCACGTTTTAACTTAGATTATTTAGGTAACTACACCAAAACAGATAATCAAAGTACAACGAATAATCATCGTATTAACAGTAACTTCGACTGGTTTATCTCAAAGCAATTCTATTTGCGTCCTATTTTTGCTGAAGTTTATATCGATCCTTTTTTAAACTTAGATTATAAAGCCACGCTAGGTTCTGGTTTGGGTTATAACATTATCGATACCTCAAAAACTGAATGGAGCATCAGTGGTGGTCCTGCTTATACTTACAGCAAATATAAACAAGTAGAGCAAGATCAACGTCAATCTGATGGTAGTGCTTCATTTGTACTTGAAACCAGTTATGAGACTGAGATTAATAAAACAATTGATTTCAACACAAAATATCGTGGTCAATTTGCAAGTAGTGATGCCGGCGGATATAGCATCATGCAATCGCTTCATTCGAAGTAGAGTTAACTGACATTTTTGATTTAGATCTATCGTTTGTTTGGGATCACACCAATAGCCCACAAGCTAATTCACAAGGCTTGATTCCCGAACAAAATGACTATCAATTTATTGTAGGTTTTGGCATCGATTTATAATGCCCTAGCCTTTGCTCCAGCTAATTTAATCAACAAAAATTAGCTGGAAATTATTTACATAAAAATATCAAAACCTTGTTTGCGCGCAACATTTTTGCAGCATTTTTAAGTTAGAGTCTTTAAAAGAGATTAATTACTTACAAGGAGCGAGTAATGTCTGTTAGTCATCAACAGAAAGTCTATCTGCCACAGGATGCTAGAACCAATCAATATATTTGTGCTGAATTAAAAATCACTGACGAACTGATTAATCAGTATGAAGATATCAATCAATGCTATCGTCAATTAGCTAATCAAGTTTTTGAACTCGCAGAGCAACTTAATCTAACCAACTTACACGTTATCGCTAATGATAAAGTGCCCGTAGTTCGCTTTCATACTGAAGCTTATTGCATTCAATCAATTCGCAAAATCATCTTCTTTTACAATGCCAAGTATCACCAAGCTCAAAACTTATTTTTCACCCCAGATTACCGCGCTAAAAAAGTCAGATTACTGTTTTTAGCAACAGGTGAAGATATTCGTATGAACTCGGCAGCATTTCACGGCAAAGTACAAACGCTGGTTGATAAATTAAGTCAAACCATCCCAGATGACGTCACCATTAAGATCCGTGACCATCAACATATTACCTATGATCTATTTGCTAAAAGCAAAGGCAATAAAGCTAGCCACAGCTACAAACTACGTGGCGTGATCCCTCGTTATAAAGCCAGAGAATGTGAGTTACCAGACACCATTAATGCAATTAACTTCGTAGTCGCAAGCTTACCGATTAGTCGTCATTTGAAACAACTCCATACGCCCAAAGGTACTTATAACTACCAAGAGCTATATCAGTTTTTACAAGATAAGTTCACCACTGCGGCTGACATTCACCATTTTAATCGCATCGCCATGGTAGCCAATGGTCGCGTACCATTGGTACGTAACAGTAAGTTTGAAAAACCTAATAATAATGAGAATATTGATCTATTAGGATTTAAACCTAACGTCACTACACCGCAAATTATCAGCCTATGGCAGCCTGATAATTTAGTTGAATCGGCTTACTTCGTTATTGTTGCAGGCGATGAAAACTGCTCAAGTGAAGGCTATGGTCGCTTTATGAACCGTGTTGAAACCATGCTAAAGAGCTTTGCTAAAGAGATAGGTATGGATAAGGCGCATGAAGATTTAATGATCCGCTTCCACCAGCATCTAAGCTATCCAAAATAAATCCATCAGTCATAAAAAAGCCAGTAAAATGCCGCTCACTTAAGGTGAACGGCATTATTATTTTGGCATATCGTTAAGGCCTAGGTTTTACTGTTCTATCAGCGATATCAAGTTAACCAACAAAATCTTTCATTGGGCTATCATTACAAGTCGCCATATCAACAAGTCACCATACAGTGGACTTCAAGGCTGACTTGCGTTTACGCATAGTTTTCAATCAGAGAATATGCTTCATCAATTAGCTCAAGAGGGCGTAAATCAGCCAAATGTTCAATATCATTAGGCTTCCAATCATTGATGATATTAAGGGCTTGAGAAACGTTAATAAAAAATCAGAGTGTTAAAAACATCCGAATGTTGCCATCTTATAAAGATCAGTCAACGGCTAAATGATTGGCATTAGAACCTTAGAGTTCCTTTTAATACAGCTCCCTTTTTACAATAAAGTATAAAATTCAACCAACCAAACAATCACTTAGCTAGATTATTGATAAACAGTTGAATATTTAAGTATTTACTGATAATACTGTATAAATCAACAGCCATTTATCATTTTTTATTTATAGAGTTTAGCTTGTGGCCAATTTTTCGACTCACTTTACTGTTGCTGCAGTCACCTCAGGCCTTGCTGCCACAGCCCTCTTATCTGCACATCATATTTTACCCATTACCGCATTATGGTTAACCTTTATTGGCACCATGGGCGGATTATTACCCGATATCGACTCTGATCATTCAACCTCAATGAAAACCCTGTTTAATGTATTGGCGGGATTTTGCTGCTTTGTCGTCGTGTGTCATTTTTATACAAAAGTCACTATGGTCGAGCTTATCTGCTATTTAATTGCCACCTTTAGCTTTGTACGATTGGTGGTGAAGTCATGGTTTCAGGTGCTCACGGTGCACAGAGGCAGCTGCCATTCAATCGCTTTTGTTAGTCTACTTGGCATGATTACTGTGTGTATTAGTCATATTCTTGGCTATCAAGCAACAACGTCTTGGCTCACTGGCGGCTTTGTACTACTTGGCGGGCTAGTTCATCTTTTACTCGATGAAATTTATAGTGTCGACCTTTCTAATAAAAAGATTAAATCCTCATTTGGTACCGCACTAAAACCGATTTCACTGACCTATCCAGTGATCAGTTTTGCACAAGTGGTCGCGATTGTGGCACTCATTAGTTTTGCGCCTCAAATCCACTCTACCGTACAATTACTATCACATTGGCAACAGTTTCAATTCAAACCACATTGGCTGACACTGCATAATATTGAACGCTGGAGCGACAACTTAATCAAGTCAGCCGCTACAACCTTACAGGGTCAGCCGAACCACCTTTAGATAGACTTGTTGCCTGCAAATGATGACGCTGGATCTGCGTCATCATATAATCAAAAAAAGGATTCCATTTCTGCCTTAACATATCGTCAGCATGAACACTAAATATGCCTTTCTCCCCTAGCGCTGTCGCAATCCCTATCTGAATATGATCAACATCAGCAACTTGACCGCCATACAAGGGATCATCAATAGGGAAAGGCAAAGCAACATGGGATAGAGAATAAACATTCGCAGGCCATTTCAGATCTAATGCTTGCGCTCTATTACCTCGACTAAAAGCAAATGGCTTCGCTTGTACCGTTCGGGTTTTAGGTGAAACATTTTCAATTAGTACCCCTTTAAACTGATATTTCTTATCAGTTAACACCGGAATAAATTGAGTGATCGGATCATGACCGACCAGATCTTGATTAATCCAAGTCCGATTAATATCAAACAACACCAACTTATGTTTTTCATTTAAATGCGCATATAACCCATCCACTACGGCAATACTGGATACCGTCGCATCAGCCATAGATTGAAATGTTAATAATGGTGGAATGCGCTGCATCTGCCTTGCCGATAAAACGCTCAGCAATTGTTGATTTTCAGCCGCTAATTGATAAACCACATCGCCAGCATTGACAGCAAAACTGATATATTTAAATGGATCATACTCCATTTTGATACTGTTCCACTGCAGCTTATCCAGCCCTAATACACTACCAATACGAGATTGCCATTTCGCCCCAACAGCAATAGGAGGTAACCCCACGGCAGGTGAAATAAAACTCATGGCAGTAAAATCAGTAGGCCTATGTTGAGTGATATTAATAAGCTCATGATTAAGTGCTAATGCAGCACCTGTAGAATACCCCACAACAAATAGTGGTTTACCTGCTAATTGCTGCTTCATATGCCGAACGGTTAATCTGACTGCAGCAGTCAAATCTTGTGGTTCTAGCGATAATAAACCAGCCGGGATAGAGCCATGCCCCGGTAGTCTTAAGCCAACAATATAGGCATTTTTCGGCAATTGCTGCGCAATATTAGACATCGCATAGGGAGAGTCAGACATGCCATGCAATAACAGCACACCATATTCAGCATTATTGGGCGTTATCTCAAATGTTCGGTTCCAGTTCAGTGACCATATTGTAGGGTCCGATAAACTGCCATGATTATAGCGATTGATCGATTGCGGTGTTTTGGCTTGGCCTGCTTGATAGACGAGTTGTTCAAACTCATCAAATAACAGTGTTTCTTTGGCGATATAATCCTGAAAGTTGTTAACACCATTATCGGCTTTAAATTGATGTTGTAACTCTGAGGTATGCCATATTGCGAGATCGGTGCGGGAATTTAATAACCACACAGCAACAAGTAGCAGTGTAATAACGACACCACTGACACCGTAAATCAGTGCCAGTAGTATATGTTTTGATGGCGTTCCAATCCTTGTTCGCATTTTGCTCCCTGCAGAATGCAACGACTGATATTATCGTCGCAATAATTTAGTCATAAATCGTCACAATAGGCTGACGCTTATGTTGAGTTCGTTTGTAAATCGCAATAAGGCGTTCACTGACATAATCATCGACTACTTTGCCTTCAAGAAAGTCATCAATTTGATCATAGGTTAATCCAAGTGCGACTTCATCTTCAAGACCTGGCTTATCGTCTTCTAAATCAGCCGTAGGTGCTTTATGAACTAATATACTTGGTGCATCTAAAAATGCGCCTAACTGACGCACTTGACGCTTGTTTAAGCCAAATAATGGTGCAAAGTCACAGGCACCGTCACCCCATTTGGTAAAGAAACCAGTAATATTTTCAGCACTATGATCAGTTCCGGCAACTAAACCCCCCACAAGACCTGCCACTTCATATTGCGCAATCATTCGCATTCTGGCTTTAACATTGCCTTTAACAAAATCACTATTAATTGAATCAGGTACGCTAATATCTGCGTGTGTTAGAGCCTGACTCACTTGGTTGTGTATGCCTGTCACACCCGCTTCAATATTGATCGTGACCAACTTTGATGGCTGGATAAATTGGCAAGCTAACTGTGCTTCGTCTTCATCTTGCTGCACGCCATACGGCAGTCTAACTGCGATAAATTGATATTGTTTATCTGGGTATTGTTGATTTAACTGTTCAACGGCAAGCTGACATAAGCGACCGGTTACTGATGAATCAACCCCACCACTAATACCTAATACGATACTGTTACTATGCGACTCAAGAAGTTTAGTTTTAATAAAAGCAATACGTCGCTCTGCTTCATAAGCAGGCTCAATCGCCTTTAATACTTTCATTTCTCGTAATATCTGTCCTTTCACAATATTCTCCTAAACATACCTTACTAATTGCTTGATAGAAGTTATCAATCTAATGCGTGGCAGTTTAACAATAGTAAAGTGGTGCGCCCAGTTAAGATTTGATAATCATCACATAGTTTTAATCTAACTAGCTACTTTTGTAAGCATATGCCGTACCATATTTCAGTCATAGCTTATTAAGGTGAAGAAAATGTGGTGGCGTTATCTAATTATTTGTTTAGCTTGCTTACTTATCGGCGCACATTTTTTGCGCTTTAATCAACTCATATTTTGTGGCTTATCCGTTATCGCCCCCGTATTACTCGTGATCCGTCATAAAATCAGCTTTGCCATCTTGAAATATGGATTAGTCGTCGCTGCATTTGGTATTTGGGGGCTGAGTAGCTATCAATTCATGAGCTTTAGAATTGAGGCTGACCAACCATGGATACGACTCGCTTTAATCATGACCATGGTAATACTCTTTACGCTTTGGTCTGCATGGCAAGTACAAGTAATCGGTGAAAAAAAACTTACTTTAACTGACCGTAAAGCTGTTCTGCACGATTAAACATCAACCATGATGTGGCGATATATTTATCGCCACTTAGCGGCACATTGCCACGATGACTATGAGTAAAACCGGCGGGAGCAATCACCATGGTTCCCTGCTTAGGCTGGATCTTACGCTGTTGATAATAAAACTCCGTTTCACCACCTTGCTCAACATCATTTAAATAGACCATATAAAGCAATACTCGATGCAATGCTTCATTATTGGGTTGCTGAGGAAATTGCTCAGAATGCCAATGTGGATAGCCTCCCACACTTTGCTGATAATGTTGTAAGTTTATATTACCGCTACGGTAAAGGTACTTAACTAATGCTGCGGCTTTTTGAGTACCATGTTCTTGATAGTTATCTGGATTTAAAATAATCGTATTGCCTTGACCATCATCCACTCCAACCGATACCGCCCCCATTAGCGTTAACGCATATTTATTAAAATAATCCACCATATTGGTAAAACATTGCTGCAGTAATTGGTTTTTTAAAGGCGTTAACTCAACGTGGGCATCTAACATAATATCAATGCTATTTTTTTTGGCAGGATCCACACCATTCCCAGTTTGACCGGGTTGGCGAGCGGGATGAGTATTTAAGGTATTAATAAGTTGCTGACAGAACTCAGCAGACAAGGTATTAGGGTAAACTTCAATAAAATCCATTTCTCAGTCCAAAAAATAAGCGATTATTTTATGCTTACATATTTGGACTGAAAAATCATTAGTTGCGTTAATGTACTCGTCGAACTACAACCATCCTTTACGCTTAAAGAACAAATAGGTACCTACCGCACTACCAATCATCATCACAATCGCCATAGGATAACCATAATGCCAATCTAACTCCGGCATATATTTAAAGTTCATACCATAGCCACTGGCAATCACGGTCGGTGGCAGGAACATTACCGCAGCAACCGAGAAAATTTTAATGATTTTATTTTGCTGTAATCCGGTAAAACCCATTGCAGCATCAAGTAAGAAGTTTAATTTATCAAAAATAAACTGACTGTGTGGCATCAAAGATTCAATATCCGAAAGCATTTCACGCAGATCTTTTAAATCTTCTTCAGTTAACTGACCACGATAATAGCGCTGCATATAACGTAAAGAACGTTGCGTATCGAGCAAACTTAATCGAATTTTACCGTTCGAGTCTTCCTGAATCGTAATTAACTTGAATACATCATCAAGTTCACTACTTTCAAATACTTGCTGACCAACCTCTTCAAGTACGGTATACACGTCCTCAATCAAGTCAGATAAATAATCGACTTTTAAATTAAAAAGCTCTAAAAACAGTGCTTGCGGTGTAGTGACTTCAATGCGCCCTAAACGTAAGTAGTTTCGTAATAGGCGAATAAGTCCCACATCTTCTTCACGAATCGTCAGCAAAAAATTGGCACGTAAGTTAAATGATACGTTAACGCCTCTAACTTCCTGCCCTACTCGCTGCGGAAACAATGAGTTAATATGCAAACCGTCACTATTTTGATAAAAACGTGCCGATGCCTCAATCTCATTAATATCTTCTTCGTCAGGTACTTCTTCAACAGAAAATGAACTTAACCAATCACGCTCTTCATCATCTGGTTTATATAAATCCAACCAGATGGTCCCTCGGGGAAGAGTATCCTGTATATTCAGTTCAGTTATCGTAAGCTTACGATCTTCTATAACATATGCAGTAATCATTCTTCCTCCCAAAATCAAATAAGATTTCGCCTGTTTTATCGGTAGGATGCTAAAATTTGTGGCTAGTTTACCTGAACACTCAGTAATGAACAGAGTAAATGCGATCTAACGTTCAAATAACACGCTATTTTGCAATCATAATCCGCTCTTCAGACGAGAGCCTGATCTGAATACCGTCAATCGTGGTAATTTGATCCGCTAATATATCTTTTTTACGAACTTGGTAAACTTCAGCAACATCGGTAATCGGGTTGATAATACTGACTTGCACAACTTTATTATTGTCATACCAATTCCAACCAAATGCAGTCAGACCGATAAGTAAAAACAAAATCATCACAGCAGTAAAAATATAGCGGCGTAGCATGAGCTGACCTAATGACTGAGTAGTCACTTGTTTTGTTGATGTCGGCGCGGCATTACCTCTTTTAAACAAAAAAAAGCTAATCACCATAACCAGCAAAGTAACAACTATTTTAGTTAACACAGAAAACGCTCTAAAGTGATGAATATTCAAATTATATCATTCATCTTAGCATTAAGCGTACTGCCTCAGCTAACCAAGCCTTAATTTTGCGAACTCGGTATTAATTAGCTCGCTTGTTGAAGCGATTTAGTTTGCCAATGGGTAGAACTAACTACATTAGTACATGGCATTTGATGCGCTAAAAAATCAAGCTGGCCCATGCTGAGTAATTGACGCCCAACATCTTTACCAGCCAAATAATCATGCTCTAATTCTAAATCAGAGCTACCAATCAGCTTACTGGCCAAATTAACCTTAGGGAAAATCTGAATAATCTCAACGTCTTCTGGTGGATTTTCGATAAACCGCAGCGAACGACGATACACATTCTCGTGATGTACATAGTAATTAACCGCCTTAACGCATTGCTTACGGCTACGTAACCAAGATCTAAGTCGATGAAGCCACGGAGTCATCGCCTGCGAACCTTCAGGAATCGTCCGGATCACAACAATTTTTTTAGCTCCACGATTATAAGCTTCCTCAACCGGCAGTGGCGCTGACAAGCCACCATCAACATGATAATCACCCGCAATATTAACGCCTTTTTTATATAAAAAAGGTAATGCACTTGAGGCTTTCAATAAGGTTAACCAGTTATCATTGTTAGGACGGAAAAAATGCGCTTTATAATCGGTCACATTCGTTGTCGTAAATAACAGATCACGATCCTGAATCGCATTAATACCAGCTTTAACATTTAGCTGATATTTGGATTGTTTTACTTGATTAAAAAACCAATCAAGATCAACAGTATGACCACCAATAAATGAGCGTTTTAAATTAAAGAAGTGCTTATCTTGTGACAGCTCCATAATCGATTTATGGGCAAAACCCGCTTGCTTAGTCACATAGCTTGAAAGGTTTTGAGCCCCCGCAGAGGTGCCAATCAAAATTTCGAATGGATTAAAATTTACATCTAACCAGCTATCGAGTACACCCGCAGTAAAAATACCGCGTTGGCCACCACCTTCAGCAACTAAAGCAGTACCTTTAATTACAGAGGAATAGCGAGGGTCAACAGATGGTGTAGCAACAATGCTCATTAATAAGAGTTCCGGCTGAAGTAAAATTCGAGCCGCTACTCTAAAGTTTTTGTATCAAAATGTATAATTAGAAAAAGTAATCATAACGATAGAAAAACTTTATATTGCTTAAATATTCAACTTAGCTTCAATTTTATTGATGATAAACTCAAGTAAAATTGAATCAAAAAAAATTAAATTATTATTTTTCAACTAGATAAGATGTAACAGTAACAAGATAAATCCAAATTAACGATTAAAACTTAATTGTTCTATCAGATTAAACTTAGTTAATTTGCTCATTTTCGATTAAAAGTTTGAAGCAACCAATCACATAATTGAAATTTATATGCTTGCTAAATAGACCAAATAGCTATATCTCGCCATTACTCAACTTATTATACTAATTTACAAATATGCCAAGAACTTCTCATTGCTCCACCAAAAGGTTTGGGGAGCTAATAAGCATAAAACCTCAATATTTCAACCAATAACCATAATTCTAACGTACTACTTTTTGCGATTAATAGTGCCTATATGCACAAAAAGGATTTTTATGTTCTCAAGGATTGAGCTAACGACATCATTACAACATTGCAAATTCATTTTAGTGACGCTTTTGGCACTACTACTTAGCGCTTGTGACAGTCGCGGTTTTACCGAACAACCACTCAGCCGTGACGCTAAATTGCACATTATCCCCATTACCCAAGTTGATGGTACTCCAAATATTCTGACCCAAATCGGATTACCATTTCAATTTATTGCCGTAGATGAGATAGATGGCGAATACCGAGATGTATCCAATCAAGTCACTTGGCATTCATCCCAACCAAGCATAGCGACTATTGCTCAAACTCAAGCTGTTGGTATCACTAAGGGGGTGACCTTAATCCATGCTCAAATGGGTAAACGCATGAGTAATCAAGTCGAACTTACCGTCAAAGATGAGCCAATGTTGGTATTACAGATCAACACTAACGAAGATGATCATCCAATTGGTACCTTATACAATCAATTACCTGCAGGTGCTAAACAAAATCTCAAGGCTATTGCAACCTATGCCGACCGCACCAGTTTTGACGTCAGCCAGCAAGTTGAGTGGTTCTCAAGCGATAACGATATTCTTCAAGTGACTGATGCGACGGCGAATATGCTTGCGAAAGGTAATACTAATGTACACGCAACTTATTTAGGTTATGAAAGTAATACTCTACCCTTCATCGTCACCGATGCCACGCTTGAATTTTTAAAAGTCAGTCCGGCGATAGCATCAACTGCCGCACACAGTCATCAACAATTCACAGCAATCGCTACCTATTCCGATTACACCAGTCAAGATGTGACCTCGCATGTGACTTGGCACAGTACAAATACTGACATCGCCAGCATTATGCAAGGTGAAGCAGAAGCCTTAATGCCGGGATCTGCGCAAATTACTGCGTCATTGCAAACGATGACCAGTACAGCTGCAAATTTAACCGTCACAGACGCAAAATTGATTAAGCTGCAAATCACACCAACGGAACCAGAACTTAACTTAGGTGATGAACTCTTTTATAAAGTCAAAGCCATTTATGACGATGGTTCAACCGACGATATTAGCGACCATGTGTTATGGAAAAGCAGTAATAGTGATGTTAGCAAGGTTGTCGCCGCTTATGCTAAAGCCACAGCAGCAGGTCAAACCCAAATTAAAGCGCATTTTAATGGTATTGAAAGTAACACCTCAACATTAACTGTATCCGACCATCAATTAGTCTCATTACAATTGACGCCATCATTAGTGGAACTGGCACAAGGTACTCAAACAGAGCTTAAAGTTATCGCCACCTATGATGATGAGGCCACGTTAGATATTACCGACAAAGTGACGTGGCAAACTCATGATCCCGAAGTTGCGTTAATTAATCACGGTCATGTCTCCGCACTCAACGTTGGTCATGCCACTATTCATGCGGTATTTAATGAAATTGAAAGTAATGATGCGCAAATTACGGTTATCGACTCGACTGTTACAGCATTGCAAATTACCCCAGCAATTGAAACCGTTCCCATTAATAGCGCCGTTAATTATGTCGCCCAAGCTACCTTTAGTGACGGCAATATTACCACGACTCAAGATGTCTCTCATTTAGTTGCATGGAAAAGTTTGCATCATGATATTGCCACCCTTGCCCACGGTTCTGCTGTCGGCGTCAAACAAGGCGAGGCGAAAATTTTAGCGGTGTTAAATGAAACCTACCAAACTGCACACTTGACTGTCAGCGATAAGAAAATCACCGCACTACAAGTTACCCCTGCACAACACACCTTGGCTCAAGGTAACCGCAGCCAATATAGCGCCATTGCAACTTATGATGATAACAGCAGCGAAGATGTCACTGATTTAGCCAACTGGAGCATCAGTGACAACAACATTGCGACACTTTATTCAGGTGAAGTCGAAGCGGTTAGTGCGGGACAAGTGTCTATCAGCGCCAATTACCAAGATGTGAACAGTAACCAAGCAAGCTTAGTCGTTGAAGATATTTATCTCACTGCCATTCAAGTTACACCGGCGAATACTGAACTACAAATTGGTACGAATCAGACTTACCAACACTAGGTATTTATTCCAATAACACCAGTCAAGACATAACGAATTTAGTACATTGGAAAAGTAGTAATACCGACATCGCCACCATTATTCTCAACCAAACGACCATTGAGGCAGCAGAGCAAAATACTCAACAAATTGACGATACACCATTAAGTACGGATGGTAGTGATACTGACATTCTCGCCATTGCCACAGGAATTACTGCGGGCACTGTAAGTATTTCTGCAGATTATCAAGGCATAGAAAGTAATCAAGCAGCTCTCGTCGTCAATGCCGCCACCTTACAAAGTTTACAAATCACCCCTGCAAGCATTGAACTTGCAATGGGAACGAGTGCGCAATATCAAGTAATGGGGCATTATTCTGATGGCACCAGTATTGATGTTACCGATAGCGTTAACTGGATTAACAGTCAGCCTAAAATTGCCACGATCATTGATGGTGAAGCCGTCGCAATTAGCCAAGGGGCGACGCAAATTAAGGCCAGTTTACAAGCAATCAATAGTAATCCTGCTAGCTTAACGGTTACAGCTGCAACCTTAACCGCGCTACAAATTACCCCAGCCAATAGCAGTATTGCCAATGGTACTGACGTACAATATCACGCGATTGCTACCTATTCGGATAATTCTTCCCAAGATGTCACCGAGTCAGTCGCTTGGCAATCAAGTAAAATCAATATCGCCACCATTGACAATGGTTTAGCCTATGCAGCAAATATAGGTCAGACGCAAATTAGCGCACACTTAGGCGCTCAGAGCAGTAATATAGCTGTTCTTAATGTTTCTGATGCTGTGCTGCAAGAATTGGTTTTGACGCCAAGCGAGTCTACTATAGCCAAAGGTACAGATCAGGATTATGTCGTTACCGCCCACTACAGTGATGGCACAACTAAAGCCGTCACTCATCAGGTGCATTGGCATAACAGTAATCCCAATAGCGTGATATTTGAAGGTAACCATGCTCATACGCTAGCACCGGGTAACAGTACTATTTATGCCAGTGTAAATAACATTAATAGTAACCAAGCAACGCTGACCGTGACAGCAGCGGTAATAAAAGCGATTCAGGTCACTCCTGCCAATAGTCAACAAGCCAGTGGCACCGATGTGCAATATCAGGCAATTGCTAGATACAGCGATAATTCCACTCAAGATGTCAGTGAGCATGTCAGCTGGATAAGTAGTCATCCAATCACGGCGGCAATTGATAGTAATGGTACCGCGCATACACAACAACCAGGTACCACGCAAATCACAGCAAAGCTCGATGATATTAACAGTAATCCGGCACAACTTGAGGTTACTGCAGCTACCATTACGAGTATTCAGGTCACACCTGCACAGCAAACAGTATCGTTAGGTATTGAGCAACAATACATCGCTATGGCCACGTATACAGATAACACGGTACAAAATATTACTGACCAAGCGGCATGGCATAGTAGCAGTACTGCTAATGCCACTATTGTGAATGGTCTTACGACCACACTGCTAAAAGGCAATGCCAATATCCGTGCCAGCCTTGATGCTATTACGAGTAATCTGGCAGAACTGACCATTAGTGATAAAAAGGTGACTAAGCTACAGCTAACACCAACCAATATGGAATTAGCTAAAGGCACCTCAGAAACACTGCAAGTGCAAGCGACGTATACAGACGGCACCAGTCATGATGTCACTGATAATGTCACTTGGCAGTTATCTGATAATACGGTAGCGTCCATAGATACTGCCATCCAGTCATTAACGGCCATCAAACAAGGCAATGTCAGCCTGAAAGCATTGTGGCCACAAGACAATATCAGCAGCAATACTGCATTAATTTCAGTATCGGCTGCGCAATTAGTTTCTTTGCATATTACCCCTGAATTACATGAGATTATTGCTCATAACAGCGCTAATTTTGAAGCTTTTGGCCGTTACTCTGATGACAGTTACCAAGACTTAACCACACAAGTTAATTGGAGCAGCAGTGATCCAATTAAAGCCACTGTCTTAAAGGGATTGGTCGATGCTCATCAACCCGGAAGCGTTAACATTAGCGCCAACTTCGATGGCATCACTGCCAATATCGCAGATGTCACTATTCTAGATGACACCTTACAATCAATAAATGTGAGCCCAGCCAATATTGATATTGCTAAAGCGACGACGCAACAATTTATAGCTGAGGGACATTATTTGAGTGGTAAAACGGTAGATTTAAGTCAAAACCACGGCGTGGCATGGAGTAGCAATTCAGCCAATATTACAATTGATGAAAATGGGTTAGCGACAGCGATTAATCAACAAAATGGTATCACCATTTCTGCAACTAAATCAGGTATTACCGGACAAGTCACGGTCAATACCACGGCTGCAATTGCGGTGGCGCTTCAGATTAATAAGTATGTGGCGCAACATCCGGGTATTTTAACATCAGGGACACAGTATGATTTACAAGCACTTGCTACAATGAGTGATGACACAATTAAAAATGTCACCTCTACCGCGAATTGGCATGAAGACTCTAATTCAGTCCATGCCACCATTTCCAGTGGCGGCCGTATTACAGCTAAAACACCAGGTGTAACCAATATTACAGCTCAATACCAAGGTGTTAACTCATCAAATAGCATACAAATTACGACTATTGCCGCCGCCAATTACACTTGCCATATCCCTGAAATCACGATTGTTCATGAAGGTAAATCACTGACATTCTTCTGCCCAGTAACCACCGACGAATATCCAACAAGCACTTTTTTAACCGCAACAGGTGCTCGTGCACCAGGCGGTAGAACAGTACCATTAGTCAACTACTATGAGGCTCGAGATTATTGCGCAGCCAAAGGGTTACGATTGCCGTTTGGACAAGAATTGCATGCACTAGTGGTACACGTTAATCAGCCAAATCTCAAAGGTTGGGATATATACACCGTTTATGATTGGCATAATCTACGCAATTATTGGAGCCAATCTCCTGAAGCTGGAGGACGTTATTGGACAGTAAATATGGCCTCCCGTTATAACTGGTTAACGGGTGCAGATGATGGCAATGACCATTCATTTTCATGCGTAAGAGATAACTAAGTCTTTATTTACTAAAAAATTATCAGCCTTATACTATCAATATTTGATGGGGTATTTTTTTATCGAAGCTTAATAACTAAGTCATAATTAACCTAATTTACTATGGAAATCACATTTATGACTCTCTAAACTAACGCATTAGTACTAGTTACTGAATAAAGATAATTATATTTATTCAGTAACTTAAAGTTTTATTTAGTGAGAAAAGGATTTCTTATGAGCTCAAAGATTAAGAGCCCCCTATTATGGCCTTTATACCAATCTATAATCATCGCTTGTATTGCATTAATGATTAACGGCTGTGATAGCCGCGGCTTTATGGGACAAGAAACGCCATCAGCCAGTATTGACGACACGTTACAGATAATTCCTATCACCCAAGTAGCGGGTACCGATGCAATAATGACCCAAATTGGACTGCCGTTTCAATTCATTGCTGTAGATATTATTGATGGTGAATACCAAGTCGTGTCTGACAAAGTGACTTGGTACAGTAGCGACACAAAGATCGCAACAGTTCAGCAAGGACGAGCAACTGCCTTGACTAAGGGGCATACCAAAATTCAAGTTCAGCTTGGTCAGCGTTTGAGTAACACAATCGAACTTGAAGTTCGTGATGAGCCCATGCTAGTACTGCAAATCAAGACAGGTGAAGAGGATCATCCTATTGGTACGCTTTACAATCAATTACCTATCAATGCTAAACAAAGCTTAGTCGCGATTGCAACCTATGCCGACCACACCAGCTTTAATGTGAGTCAGCATGTTGAATGGTTCTCAACTCAAGCTAATATTGTCAATATTGAGCGTGCGGTGGCACATATGCGGGCTAAAGGAAAGAGTGATATTTATGCCGTCTATTTAAATGAGTATAAAAGTAATACTCTGCCTTTTATTGTGACTGATGCCACCCTTGAATTTCTAAAGATCAGCCCAGCAACCGCCACAACAGCCGCCCATAGTCATAGAAACTTCACCGCGATTGCTACTTATTCTGATTACACCAGCCAAAACGTCACCCAATATGTCGATTGGCATAGTAGCCAAAACAACATTGCCACGATCACCCGAGGCGAAGCCGAAGCTCTTACCCCTGGTCGTAGTCAAATTACGGCATCATTACTCGGGATGACAAGTAGCCCATCCACCCTCACAGTTACAGACGCACAATTAGTCAGACTGCAAATTACGCCAAGTGAGCCCGCGCTTGATTTAGGTGAAAGTTTATTTTTTAACGTTAAAGCGATTTACGATGATGGGTCAACTGATGATGTAACCAATCATGCACTATGGCAAAGTAGCCAACCTAACGTCAGTAATGTCGCCGCGGGCTACACCAAAGCCAACAATGTTGGTCATACTGAAATTAGCGCAAGTTTACATAATATAAAAAGTAATAAAGCCACTTTAACGGTAAATGATCACCAACTCACTGCGTTACAAGTTACCCCTGCTCTCGTTGAACTCGCACAAGGCACACAAGCTGAATTAAAAGTGATCGCCCGTTACGATGATAACACTACGCGCGATATTACCGATAAAGTGACATGGCAAAGTCACTCACCAGAAGTCGCACTCATAGATCATGGCCATATATCGGCCATTACTGTCGGGAATACCCATATTCATGCTGTTTTTGATGGTATTAAGAGTAATGATGCTGAAATTACGGTGATTGATGCCAATGTAACCGCGCTGCAAATTACCCCAGCTATTGAAACCGTGCCGGTTAATGGCGTTGTTGATTATGTCGCACAAGCGACCTTTAGCGATGGGCAACTCACAACCACCCAAGATGTATCGCATCTTGTCGCATGGAAAAGCCAACACCATGATATTGCGACACTTGCACATGGTGCCGCAATCGGCGTTCAGCCGGGTGAAGCAAAAATTTTAGCCGTACTCAATGAGACTTATCAAACTGCAAATTTGAAGGTAATCGATAAGCACATTACAGCACTACAGGTGACGCCAGCAGTACAAACCATCGCTAAAGGAACAATGAGTCAATATCGCGCAATCGCGACTTATGATGATAATAGCAGTGAAGATGTGACCGATTTAGTAAATTGGAGCTCAAGTGACAGTAATATTGCGACCTTATATTCAGGAGCATTAGAAGCGGTTGATGTAGGTCAAGTCACTATTAATGCTAATTATCTTAATGTGAGCAGTAATCAGGCTCAATTAACTATTGAAGATATTCAACTTACAGCGATTCAAATCACCCCTCCAAATGAAGAAATTCAGGTGGGTACCAGCACTAGCTATAAAGCAACTGGCTTATACTCCAACGACACAAGTCGCGATATTACCGATCTCGTGCATTGGAATAGTAGCGATACTGATGTCACTACTATTCTACTTAATCAAGTTACTTTGAATACTGAACAAGCTCAATTAGCATCAGTAACTGAAGATATTTCAAAGGTTGCAAGTGAGACTCAAGATTCAGATAATATTTTTGCTATCGCATCAGGTATTAGTGCTGGTTCAGCATTTATCTCTGCAGATTTAAATGGTATAGAAAGTAACCAAGCACAACTAACCGTCAATGCAGCCAGTTTACAGAGCTTACAAATCACCCCTGCAATATAGAACTGGCAAATGGCAATTCAATTCAATATCAAGTCGTTGGTCATTACTCTGATGGTACAAATACCGATTTAACTGATCGCGTACATTGGCAAAATAGTCAGCCACAAGTTGCCACGATAATTAACGGAGAAGCAGTTGCAACAAGCCAAGGGCAAACTCAAATTATTGCAACTATCCAAGGCATTCAAAGTAATCCAGCAAGCCTAACGGTAACTGCGGCAACAGTGACCAACTTACAGATTACGCCTGCAGCTGCTCAAGCTGCATTAGGCAGTGATGTCGAATACCATGTCATTGCAATTTACTCTGATAATTCAACTCAAGATGTCAGCCAACAGGTCGCGTGGAGCATAAACAACAATCAACTGGCAACCATTGAACAAGGTATTGTTCATACTAGTGCCATTGGTGAAGTGACGATACAAGCCCACTTAAATGAATATTCAAGTAATCTTGCCAAACTGAGTATTACCGATGCTAAGTTAACACGTTTAGTGTTATCACCGATGAATAGTACTGTCGCTAATGGCTCTGACATTCATTACCAAATAATGGGCTTTTACTCTGATGGTAGTAGCAAAGACCTTAGTCATAGTGCTCACTTACAAAGCAGCAGTCCGAATCTAGTGGTTTTTGCAGATAATGAAGCCCATACACTAAACAAAGGTCAGGCTGAAATTAGTGCTCATTTAAATGGCATAAGCAGTAATACCGCCAAGCTGAATATTAGTGAAGCTAAGGTCACTGAATTACAAATTACCCCGGCTAATTTGCAATTAGCAAATGGCACAGATGCACAATACCAAGCCATTGCTCGCTATAGTGATGGAACAACACAAGTCATCACTGAGTCAATCAATTGGAAAACCAGTGACACCAATATTGCGACTATTGATGCTAATGGTGAAGCCCATGCGCTGGCGCAAGGGCAAACGCATGTGACTGCCAATTACCAAGATATCAACAGTAATACTGCGCTATTAAATATAACTGCCGCAAAACTGACAAGTCTCCAAATCACACCTGCGATAAATACTATCCCGAATGGTACTGATATCAAATTGCATGCTATCGCTACCTACAGTGATAACACCACCCAAGAGGTGAGTCACGCAGTAACATGGAAAGCCAGTAATAACCAACTCGCAACGATCAATCAAGGGCTCGTACATGCCTTGCAGCAAGGTCCAGTACAATTTAGTGCTCATATTGATGAAATCAGTAGCAATATCGCTACCGTTAATATTACCGATGCCACGCTTATTTCATTACAATTGACGCCTTCGCAATCAACTATTGCTAATGGTAATCAGCAACATTATCAAGTAATAGGCCATTATTCTGATCACAGCACTAAAGATTTAAGTCATGAAGCCAACATAAGTAGCAGCAATGCTAATGTGGCGGTGATCGTCAATGCAAAAGCAGAAACTTCCGCACCAGGAACAAGCCTGATAACAGCGGAATTAAATGGAATAAAGAGTAACCAAGCTGAATTAACGGTAACGGCTGCAACAATAACGGCGATTCAAGTCACGCCTACAACAACCCAAATCGCCAAGGGAAGTGAATTACAATATCACGCTCTCGCAAGTTATACCGATGGTACAACTCAAGATATTAGTGACAAAGTTGATTGGCGTAGTAGCCAAGTCAATATTGCCACGATCAACCAAGGACTCGCGCATGCAGACCAACAGGGACAAACTCAGATAAGCGCAAGTCATAACGGTATAAATAGCAATACTGCAACGTTAAATGTAACAGAGGCGATCATTACAGCAATTCAAGTGACACCAGCCGTCAGCAGCATCGCTCTTGGTTTTGAGCAGCAATATACTGCTATCGCGACGTATAGCGATAATTCAGTACAGAACATCACAACTCAAGCTGATTGGTCGAGTAGCCAAACAACTATTGCCACTATCGTCAATGGTTTAGCGGCCACCAATAACATCGGCAACATCAATGTTATTGCGAGTTACCAAGGGATAAACAGTAATACAGCACAACTTAGTATCACTGATAAAAAAGTAGTGCAACTGCAATTAACCCCAACCAATATTGAACTAGCTCTTGGCACATCAATGCCAATTCATGTACAAGCCAGCTATAGTGATGGCACGAGTGCGGAGGTGACAGACAAAGTCAGTTGGCAATTGACTAATAACAGTGTTGTTGCTATTGATGGTTCGGCACAAACCGTGAGTGCCGTCAATCAAGGGCAAACCAATATCCAAGCACATTGGCAAGCAGATAACATTAACAGTAACTTAATTACGGCCAATGTGAGTGCTGCGACCCTCTCTCAAATTCTGTTAAATCCAGATGAGATCACCATAAAAGTTGGCAGTCATACCACAATTTCAGCTTATGGCTTATACAGTGATGACAGTTATCAATCAATTACAGAACAAGTCGATTGGATCAGTTCAAATACCAATATTGCAACCGTGCTAAAAGGCGAGCTTGATGGTATTAACATTGGTGAAATCACTGTTTCGGCAACAATGGATAATATCTCGGCTCAAGCAAAAGTCATGGTTGAAGAAGATAAACTCACGGCACTTCGTATTGAACCTGCACAAGCTGATATCCCTATCGGCACAGACTTACAACTTAAGGTCATCGGCATTTATCAAAGCGGTACTGAACAAGATATTGGTTCAAGTAATGACATCCAATGGAGCAGTAATTCAAACAATTTAACCATTGACGCAACAGGTGTTGCTTACGGTGTTAATCAGCAAAATGGGATTACGGTTACCGTCCGTAAAGATCAACTTTCGCAAACAAAGCAAATTAACGTAACTGATGCAGTGGTTAAGAAAGTCGAGGTCAAGCAGGAATTTGATCATCTAAATACCGTTTTCACAGCCACCAGTAAACGTCAGTTAAAAGCAATTGCAACCATGACGGATAACACTAAGATTGATGTCACTCGCTCGGCGGCATGGCAAGAGTCCACCAGCTCAACCAAAGCAACCGTCGTAAAAGGACTGGTGACCACCAGTCACTCTGGTGGTAGTGAAATCACCGCAATTTATAGAGGCATATCGTCAGCGCCATTTACTGTCACAATAATTGCGCCGAGTAATCGTTCGTGTTCTTCAAATAAAATCACCATCCCATATGCCGGAGGTACACGCACCTTTACTTGCCCTCTCACGACAACGGAGTATGGTAAGAGCACGCCTAGACGAGCGGGTAATGGCACAACCTCACCACGGGGAATGTTAATTCCAATGGCCAATTACTGGGAAGCTAGCAACAACTGTAAAGCGAGAAATATGCGCCTACCAACAGTAAATGAATTAAGAGCGTTACATAATGCTGCAGATGTCGTATCAAGCCTTGATTACCAAGTCTATACCCGTTTTGGCTGGCCGATTGAAGTCTCCTATTGGACCAATGAAAAAGTTGATAGATTCCACCATCGCATAGTCAATATGGTTGGCGGTGCTAAACACAGTAAGAAAAATAAATTCGACTATTATTGGACTTGTGTAAAATAAAGCAGTCATAAGTATTATAAAGCCCTTAATTTAATTAAGGGCTTTATTTTTTATTATTAGCAATTAATACATTTAATCACTCTTGCGATTGAAAATCATGCTTTAACCCCATATTATAAAAGCCATATATCAAGCCATTATTTTATAAGTTTCAACTATTTATAATACTTTACTACTAGATTTGTAATGGTAGTATTAAAAAGGAATTATTATGTACTCAAGGATTGAGAACAACCGTGTTATCCCCTTTAATCTCTTACTCATATTTTTATTTTGTTTATTCATCACAGCATGTAATGACAATGATGATGAATTACTCTCGCCACCAGTAAGTGAAATTGATCAAACCTTACAAATTATTCCAATCACTCAAGCTGATGGCACCAATGAAACACTGACTCATATTGGTTTACCATTTCAATTTATTGCCGTTGATGAAATCGATGGCGAATATCAAATTGTGTCAGACAAAGTCACTTGGCATTCATCAAATAGGGATGTAGCAACCATTCAACACGGTCGAGCTGTAGGCATAAAACAGGGCATCACCAACATACATGTAACTCTCAATAACCGTATCAGCCAAGCCTTACCGCTTAATGTGAGTAATAGTCCCATTATTGCATTACAAATTAAAGCTGGAGAGTACGATCACCCAACAGGCACTTTAGCTAATCAACTCCCCGTCGGTAGTCAACAATCATTAAAAGCAATTGCAACTTATGCAGACCACTCCAGTTTTGATGTATCCCATGTCATTAATTGGAGCAGTAGTCACAATGATATAGTGCAAATAAACAACGCAACAGCACAGATGCTAAAGCCAGGTAACAGTAATATTCAAGCGAGTTTTGCAGGAGTACAAAGTAATGTTCTGCCTTTTATCGTCAGTGATGCAACGCTCAAATATTTAAAGGTCAGTCCCGCCACTGCATCAACAGCACCACATAGTCACCAACAATTTAAGGCTATCGCAACCTACTCTGATTACACCAGTCAAGATGTCACTAACCAGGTTAGTTGGCATAGTTCTGATAGCAATATTGCCACTGTCGATGCAGGAGAAGCCGAAGCACTCATTACCGGTCAAGTACAGCTCAGCGCCAGTATAAATAATATAACCAGTGCTCCAGCAAACTTAACGGTCTCAGATGCCAAACTAGTACAGTTACAAATTAGTCCTAGTACACCTACGGTAAATTTAGGTGAAAGTATATTTTACCAAGTTAAAGCGATTTACGATGATGGCTCAACCGATGATATAACCGACCATGTCCTTTGGCAAAGTAGCGATAGTAGTATCACCAATGTGGTTGCAGGTTATGCAAAAACCAATAGCGTCGGCGTTACCAAAGTGACTGCATCATTAGATGGTATCGAAAGTAATACATCGACTTTTACAGGTACTGATCATCAACTCATATCCTTACAAGTTACCCCATCTGTAGTTGAGCTAGCCAAAGGCACACAAACAGATCTTACTGTGATGGCAACTTACGATGATGATACCGTTATCGACATTACAGATAGAGTCACGTGGGCAACTCATACACCTGAAGTTGCATGATAACCCATGGTCATGTCGCTGCACTCAATATCGGCAAAGCTGAAATTCATGCGGTGTTTAATGGGGTTGAAAGTAACGATGTGCATGTCACTGTTATTGACTCAGTGATTACCGCACTACAAATTACCCCAGCAATAAGCAATATTGCCATCAATTCAGCAGTAGATTACGTCGCACAAGCAACATTCTCTGATGGGAACATTACCACGACCCAAGACGTATCTCACCTAGTGGCATGGAAAAGTCTACATCATGATATTGCCACCCTCACCCATGGTAGTGCCATTGGCGTTAAGCAAGGCGATGCCGAAATCCTAGCTGTACTCAATAAACAACACATTATCGCCCAGTTATCAGTGAGTAATAAACAGCTAAAATCATTGCAGGTTACCCCTGCAAATCAAACCATTGCCGTCGGTAGTGCCACCGAATATAAAGCTACGGCTATTTATGACGACAATAGTAGTGAGGATGTGAGTGAACTTGTCAATTGGAACAGCAGTGATAGTAATCTAGTGACGTTATATTCTGGAGTGTTAGAAGCAGTAGCAGCAGGAAATGTCACCATTCACGCAAATTATAAAGGCATTAATAGCAATCAAGCACAACTGAGTGTTGATGATATTTACTTAACTTCAATTCAAGTTACCCCTGCGGCTATCGATATTCAAATAGGTACTAACGAAAAATATCGTGCTATTGGTTTTTATTCTGATAACAGTAGTCAAGATATCACCCACCAAGTAAATTGGGGCAGTAGTAATACCTATATTGCCACTATTGTCATCAATCAAATTTCAAATATTCAAGAATTTGAAAATCATCAAGAGACTCAAGCTTACCAAGGGGAGCAAACCTCAAGTAATACTCAGCACGAAGATCAAGTACATGCTTTTGCGTCAGGCATCAACAGTGGTAATGCTTTCATTACCGCAGATTTTGCCGATATCAGTAGTAATCCAGCGCAGCTAAGAGTGACTGAAGCTAGCCTGCAATCACTGCAAATCACCCCAGCTCAATCTGAAATCAGCATTGGTTCAGAAATTGAATTTGATGTTATTGGTTATTTTTCAGATGGTAGCAGTAAAGCGGTTACTGAATCTGTCCATTGGATAAATAGTCGCCCTGATATCATCACGATTATTGATGGTACTGCTGAAACGATTAGTGCTGGCCAAGTGACCTTGCAAGCAAGTATTCAAGAAATCATCAGTAATACGGCCACAATTAATGTCTCAGCAGCAACAATAACCAGCATTCAAGTGACCCCTGCTAACGCCAGTATCGCCAGTGGTACAGATATCAATTATCGCGCTATCGCAACTTATTCAGACAATTCGCAACAAGATGTGACTGAAATTGCTGATTGGCAAAGTAGTCATACCGCGATTGCCACAGCCAGTGTAGGAGATGTTCATAGTATGATGAAAGGCAGCGCCAAAATTACTGCCCATATTGATAATATGACCAGTAACGCTGCTAATCTAACGGTCACTGACGCGAAGTTAACCCAATTACAACTGTCACCGACTGTCAGTACGGTTGCCAAGGGCAATCACCAGCATTATCAAGTTACAGGCTATTTTAGCGATGGCAGTAGCAAGCTGATGACGCAAGATGTCCATTGGCAAAATAGTGCTCCACATATTGCCACCTTGATAGAGGGTGAAGCCGATGCCTTTAATCAAGGTAGAACTCAAATTACGGTGAATATGGATGGAATTGTGAGTAACGTTGCCACTCTCAACGTCTCTTCCGCAGTCATTAGGGCATTACAAATTAGCCCAGCTAATAGCAATATTGCGCTAGGAACAGATCAGCATTACCAAGCAATTGCGACTTACAGCGATCAAACTACGCTCGATGTAACAGAACAAGCTAATTGGCAAAGTCAGCAATTGAATATTGCCACGATTAAACAGGGTGAGGCTCATTCAATTGCCTCCGGCAATACTATGATTATGGCGAATATTGATGGTATTGTCAGTAATCATGCAAATTTAACAGTGACCAACGCACAACTTGCAGCCATCCAAGTGACGCCCGCCAATATAACACTCGCCAATGGCAGTCACATTCATTACCAAGCCAATGGCATATATTCCGATGGCAGCAGTCGTGATATTACCCATTTAGTGACATGGAAAAGTCAGCAACCTAATATTGCCATGTTTGCTGAGGATGAACTGGAAACACTCAGTCAGGGGAATACGGTTATAACGGCAAACATGGATGGCATGACCAGTAATGCAGCTCAACTATCTGTCACAGCGGCCCAAATAACTGAACTACAAATCACGACCAATGATGAGCAAATTGCCAAAGGGACTTATACACAATTCCAAGCATTAGCCACTTATACGGATAAAACGGTTCAAGATGTCACCGATTCGGCCACATGGACGAGCTCAAACTTAAATATTGCCACCATCAACTCAGGTAAAGCTCATGCAGAGCAACAAGGTAGTGTCATCATCTCTGCGCGTTACGATGGAATATCCAGTAACCAACGAGAACTTGAAGTTAAGCAAGCCAATATTCGCTCAATTCAAGTCTCACCCGCAATGCAAGATATCGCATTAGGCTTAGCGCAACAATTCATTGCAACAGCGGTTTATACTGATGACTCTATTCATGATATTACCAGTCTAGCGGCGTGGAATAGCGACAATACTAATGTGGCCACCATCGTTAAAGGGCATGTTTCCAGCAATAATATCGGCAATGTGAAACTCTCTGCCCACTATCAAGGGGTGATGAGTAATCAAGCCCAGTTAAATATCACCGAAAAAGTGATCAGTAAATTGCAGCTTACACCAACGGAAATCAACCTCGCGAAAGGAACCACTGAGGATATCCACGTTAAAGCCACATATACAGATGGTAGCACCCGCAATGTAACCGACAGTATTAATTGGTATGCCAATAACCCGAACATTGGTTCATTAACCGATACCACAATTACTGGAGTGAACCAAGGTTCAAGTATTCTATATGCTTATGTACCAACAACTAGCGGTTTACTTAAGAGTAATATTATTAACGTAAATGTATCGGCCGCAGAATTGACCCACCTCTACATATCACCAGAAGGAACTCAAACGGCACCATCACAATTAAAAGTACATCAATCTAATCAATTTTTAGCATACGGTGTATATAGTGATAGCTCGTTACAGGATCTAACCCAACAGGTTAACTGGAATTCAAGTGATACCAACAAAGCAACGGTCAATAAAGGTAATGTGCATACTGAACAAGCTGGTATGGTAACTATTTCAGCAACTGTTAATGACAAAATATCAGCCCAAACCTTAGTTAATGTTGAGCAAGACCAATTAGTTCGTATCGACGTCAGTGCTGAAAATAGCAACATACCATTGGGAATGCAGATGCAGTTCACAGCAAAGCTGATCTATGAGAGTGGCTTAACAGAAGAGATAACTAATACAAATGAGTTATCATGGAGCTCATCTTCAGCAAACTTAACCATTGATCAAGCGGGTGTGGCAACGGCCAATCAAATCACTACAGGTATTATTGTCAGCGCCATTAAAAATGACATAAAAGGCCAAGCCACTATTAATGTCACCGATGCAACTGTAAAAGAATTTTATTTACAGTTTATCAAACCTGAAATCACCCACGACATCACTCCGCAATCTAAACGACAAATCCAAGCTGTAGCAGTCATGACTGATGATACTAAAAATTGGGTTTCATGGAATGATGCCACTAACTGGTATGAGGATTCAAATGGTCGCGTTACCACAGTTGTTAATGGTGTTGTGACCGGGGTAGCCCCCGGAACAAGCAAAATTACTGCAGAATATCGCGGCGTGACCACCGCTCCGTTTACCATTAATGTGCTTCAGCCTGGTAGCTATTCATGCCAAGAGCATGAAATCACGGTCTGGGATGGTCGAAGGTTAACTTTTACTTGCCCGATTACAACAGAAGAGTTTCTTGAGCAAGGTTATAAAGATCGCTATAACAACCGAGTTGGAGATGGTCGTACAGCACCAACAGGCATGAATGTGCCTATGGTCAATTGGGATACCGCTAATAAATATTGTACCGATAATGGTTGGCGCTTACCCACTATCGCAGAGTTAGAGTATTTACAATCAAGAGCTAATACTAAAAATCCAAAAGGCTTTGGTGTTTATACCCGCTTCGGCTGGCCTATTAATGCTCACTTTTGGAGTAGCGATGCAGAACCAGGCACAAAACATTGGTTACTGAATATGTATAGCCGTAATCCTATTTTGCGCTATGACAAAACCCAGTATCACTACTTTTCATGTTTTAAGCCCAAATAATCCAAAACATCAACACCAAAAGAGCCAGTGAATGACTGGCTCTTTTTATCAGTGTAATAAGTTAACCCATGTAAAAGAACACCAGCTTATTCCCATCAAGATCACGAAAATAACCGCCATAGAAGCTATCACCTCTTGGGCCAACCTCACCTTCATCAATTGCGCCTAAAGATAAGGATTTTGCGTGTAATTCATCGACCTGTTCAGTGGAGTCACACATTAACGCAATCATGGTACCGTTACCTACTGAGGCTGGTTTACCATCAAACGGTTTAATAATACCGAACATAGGCGCTTTATTATTTCGTCCCCATAACACTAACCGTTCATCTTCCATTATCCGATTCGCGCCCATTAATGCCATTAATGGTTCATAGAACGCCGCAGATTTGGCTAAATTATCAGTGCCTAATGTGGTATATCCAATCATAAATGCTCCTATTAAAAGTGTTCAAAAAACAACATTAAGTTAACAAAAGTCGAATCACTTTAATAGTTTACTCATAAGAGTTCTATATTGGCTTATTCTGTCACTTCCCCAGCCGTTTTCTCATTGGGGATCAACGCATTCATCAATACCGCTAAAATGGCACCAATGGCAATACCAGAGCTTAATAAATAACTGGCCAACTGAGGCATGCTATACAAAATCTCACGTGGCATCACAGCAGTACCCAAACTCACCAAAATAGGAATACCGATCACTAACATATTACGTTCATTTAACTGAATGTGTTGAATAACACGAAAACCATTCATTGCAATAATCACACAAATAATCGCAAATACGCCCGAAATAACAGGATGTGGAATAGAAGCAATGACGTACATCAATTTAGGCATAAAACCAAATAGCAATAATACACCGCCGCCAGCCATAATGGCCCGACGAGAAGCAACCCCCGTGACCGCAATAATGCCAGCATTAGTTGAATAGCCAGTAACAGCTTCCGCCAAATAATGAACAAATAAAATAACCAATGCCCTCACCGTTAGCGCCTGCATTCACTTTTTCATCGGTTAATTCAGCACCTGTTACCGCACTCACTGCACACCAAGTTCCCGTAGTTTCAATCAATACAATTAGCGCAATAAACATCATGGTAGCAATAGGCACCAAATGAAACTCTGGGGTACCAAATGGCATTAATTCAGGTAGGGCAAACCATGGCGCATCTGCAACTGAGCTAAAATCAACCATGCCATATTGGCTCGCTACCAAGGTACCAAACACCATAGAAAGTAATACCGACGTTAACCGCATCCAATGGGCCGCTTTAATAAAACAACCAATTAATATAAACCCAGTTAATAATGCGGCACTTGCCCCTGCAACAGCCATGTTATCAAGCGGCGTAGGCCCAGTATAAATACCACTAAAAGCAACAGGAATAAGTGAAATACCGACAATGACAATCACGGTTCCACCAACAATAGGAGGCACAAACTTACGTACCAACTGACTAAATTTATTGAGTGGCTTACCTAATAGAAAAATAGCAATGCCAACGGGAATTAATGCTCCATAAACGGCTGCCATTCCATAGCTTTTACCCAGTGCACCAATCGCCCCAAGAGGAATATATGATGGCCCCTGCATAACGGGCAATTTAAGTGAGAATCCAGATTGGATCAGTGTTGCAATGCCCGCCACAATAAATGTCATTTGAATTAATGCTGCGGAATCTTGGGTATTAAAGGCTAATATTCCCGCAAGAATAATCGGCACAATATACAAGTCCATCGCTAACACATGTTGAATACCTAAGTAGATTGCTTTTTGTAATGGAATTTTCTCGTTGATGTCGCCTAAATTTAACTTGGTCACGCAATTAGCCCGTAATTCAAAACGCGCTATTGTAGGGATTAATCATTTCGTAAAATTGATAGGTATCAATTAATTAAATCTATATTGAGCATTGAATAGGAAATTCAATACTCAATTTAGAACAATAGAATATTGACGTTACTGTGAAGTTAATGTCGCCAATGCCTGAGTCATTTGAGCCACTAATTCAGGCTCGGTTAACTTACCCGCAGTCATATCAAAATTATCATAGAAACTTGGCACTGAAACATTCGCTTTTACATCAGCAGCAAAATAAGGGGCCGAGTTCACAGCAGCGGCTAACACACTCGCTGCGCCGCCAGGGCCTGGAGATGTTGCAAGCATCACAACAGGTTTATTTTGAAACACCTTCATATCAATTCTAGATGTCCAATCAAATAGGTTCTTATACGCAGCGGTATAAGAGCCATTGTGCTCAGCAAACGAGATAATTAATGCATCAGCAGCACCCATTTTTTGATAAAAAGTCTGGGCTAATTCTGGCTGACCAAGCTCTTGTTCTTTATCAACACTGAATAACGGTAACTCATAATCATTTAAGTCAATCAACTCAAACTCAACATCCGCTAACAAAGAACCTGCATATTGCAATAACTGCTTATTGATTGATGTGCGGCTGTTAGTGGCTGCAAAAGCTAATATTTTCATCATCTACCCCCTGTTTAATAGCAAACTTTAAAATCACTTTGTGACTCACCTCATATGAAACAGTGTATATTGATTAAATTTAGCTTTTAATACCTCAGAAAAAGGCACACTATTTCCATATGACTATTAATACTCTATTCGATGGTATTGTGATTTTTGTTGAAGTAGTGAAACAAGGAAGTTTTGCGGCAACGGCACAAGCACTTGGGCATTCCAATTCACACATTAGCAAAGAAATTAATAAACTTGAGGCCAGATTAGGCGTACGCTTACTGCACCGCACCACCCGCTCGATTAGCACAACGCCTGAAGCGATGCCTATTTTAATGAATGTTTACAACTCATTAATGATGCAGAGCAGGCGGTTGATTTAATCACTCAGCATCAGCAATCTCCCAAAGGAACCCTAAAAATCAGCTGTGCTATTGGGTTTTGCCATCACTACTTAACCCCAATCATCTCTGAATATTGCCAGTTATATCCCAATGTCAATTTAGATTTAGAACTCACAGATAAAAGTGTTGATGTCATCGCTGATGGTTATGACTTAGTCATTAGAGCCACCACAAATTTGAACGACTCTTATCTTATCTGTAAAAAGATTTATACCAGTTATATTTATACTGTTGCCAGCAAAGAATATTTACTCAAACATGGCACACCACACCATCCACACCAATTAACTCAACATGATTGCCTCACCTACTCTAATTTAAAACACCCCGACAAATGGCAATTTATTGATCAACAACAGCAAACATTTACCGTCAATGTGCGCGAAAAAATGCGCTGTAATAATGCCAATATGCACCTCAGTATGGTGCAAGCTGGACACGGTATTTGCCGGTTACCAGGGTTTTATTTAGATGAATTACTTAAACACAATCGAGTTGAAACGCTATTTATGCAACTGCCAATGCAGCAAGTTGATGTTTTTGCTTTATATCCAAGCCGCAAACATCTCTCAGCAAAAGTTAGACGTTTTATTGATTTAGTTTCAAATAGATTACAGTCAAATTAAACTTATGCTGGGTCATTAACGCCAAAAAGCGAGCTATTGCTCGCTTTTCATTAGCCAATATATAAATTAGAAGTTGTAACGAATGCCACCAGCAAACACATCCGCATCGCTATAATTCAAGTATCCCAACTCTAATGCAAAATTGTTTTTAAATTGATACCCCATTCCTGCACCAACACCAGTCTGAGTATCATCACTAGAGTATCCTTCCAAACTTAATTCAAAATTAGTACTCGTTACATTACCAAATAAGTAAATACCATTAGAAAATTGATATTGAATCTTACCTCCTAATTCAAAATATCGATCTAATTCTGTTTTAATATTATAAGTAGTATAAGTCGCGTTGCCATAGACATCGTAATAATAACTATCCAATTTTGTATTGTCATCTGAGATCCCAACGCCATATTTAATGTAAGGTGTAATTGAAAACGCATCATTGATATTGAATTGATAACCCGCATGGATTGCAATTGCGCCTAACGAAATATCAGATACATTTGATATTCCAGAATCCAACTCAACATCTAAATAATCAGCACCTAATTGCCAGCCTGCATGTACAGGGGCAGAACAAGCTAAAATCACAGCTGCAAGTAATGTTTTTTTCATATTAATATCCTTGTTATTTACTTTGCGAATATGACTTAAGCTACTGACTTTAATAAAAAACACATCCATCACTGTTGATTTTTATTAACACAAACTTTAAAGCCCGTTATATAACATCATGATAATTAATACTTTAATTTTAATAACCTTACTTTATGTAAGCAATTGCTTACATAAGCACTTAAAAACAACTGACAATTTATTTATTAAACTACTATTTCCGCAGTCACCAAATAGCGTAATTCAGTCCCCGCCGCAATCGCGTTAAATGGATAACAGGTCATTAAATAAAGCTTGGCACTATTTTCATATAAAAAATAATCTTCAGATTGATGAATAACATCTATTTGACTTACGCGGTATTTAAGCACCTGTCCTTGTTGATTTTGTAGCTCAAACTCATCCCCCACAGCTACCTGTTTTAAAAAGGAAAAATGGGTATCATTATGGCCGGCAATTAAACTGGGGCCACTTGCATCAAACTCATGGGTCGACAATAAATGCGCAGGACCAAAAGCCAGATTGCGACCACTCGCGCCTGACAACACATATTGCTCAATCCCATATTGCGCAAAACTGAGTTTCGCTTTCGGCCAAGTATCAGCATAAAACCAAGGCTTAACAGGTCGCTGCAACAGCATGCTTTGCTGCCATGAGTCAGCAATTAAAAACTGAGCTAGCTGAGCCTTTAATTGCATATAACTGCCTTTAACCACTAACCCTGCTCCCACAAGCAAGATCACAGTTATCATTAGCCAAGCTAATTTTCTCCTCATTAATCGAGTCGAAACAAAGTGAGTCTTCACTAGCATTGATGACAGAGCAATATCAGACATATTGACGTCTCTTAAGTAATACCCCACAACCCATTGCCAAACTCAGCAGCAATAATCCCAATAAGATATGTAACTGACTTTGCCCATCCGTTTGCGGTAACCCCATCGTCCAGCCAGCAGGACGCATACCATTGATGCGAACCGTTTTTACTGCAATTTGAGCTTCATTGGGTTCGCTCTCTTTTATATCTTGCTCTTGTTCAATCGCAACAAATGCAGTGTAAGGGCTCATTAACTGATACTTGAGCGCCGTACTAAGTACCTCTGCTTTAATATTTGTTTGATCACCATATTTGTTAAGTAATAACGATTTAATCTTTTGTCTCGCCCATAATCTGGCAATGGCATCGCCCTCTTCAGTTTGAGGCCGCTTAAAACTGGCATTAAATTTATGTCCTACTGACTCGCCAGAAACCGTGTATTGTTGTGCATCTTGATTAAATTTAAATGCCAACAGCAACGGCTCACCAAAATAAAGATCGGGGATTTGCTTTGGCCAATAACTTAGCGGTTGCAGACCATCATTAGTGAGTGACAACTGCTTTATTACAGGATGGGCTAACTGTTTAAATAACGATGTCATCTGTTGTTGAACCTGACTCACATGACTAATATAACGTGTATTACCTCGCCCCACTTCCGCACTGCGATTCATAAAATAATGATTAGGGGCACTGCCAATACCAATGGTAAAGAGTCGATTATCGGCAATATTATGCTTAATAAATTCAACCACTTGTTGCTCATTACTCACACTGCCATCCGTTAAAAACACAATTTGTCGTAAATAATTAGTATCGCCTTGAGCAGCTAACACATGTGCAAAAGCATCAAAAATCTCAGTGCCGCCATTAGCGCGTAGATTATTCACAAATTGTTTAGCAAGCTGCAAGTTAGCTTCTGTCGCAGCTAAAGCTTGTGTTGAAAAGCCGTTCACCATGGAGTTGAACTCAATAATATTAAAATTATCTTGGCTATCGAGATTATCCAACGCATACAGCAATGCTTGCTTTGCTTGAGATAACGAGCGACCTTCCATTGATCCTGACGTATCAATCACAAACACTAACTCTCGCGCTAATCTTTGTTGTCTAACAAACAATCTTGCTGGCGGCACCAGCATCAGCAAACCATACTCTTCACCGTCAAACCGCTCACTAAAAAGAGCCGCCTTAACTTCACTACTCACTTTAGCTTGATAACGTAATTCAAAATCTTGATTAGCTAGACCGGTGTCTTCTTGCGCCAGCTTAATTTGGTAATGGCCCAGCTCTTCCGAAAGAACATCAATTTGATGGTTAATGGCATGAATATTCGCTAATTCAAAGCCAGAATTGAGCTCAATATTAAGACTAAATCGGTGCGTAGGGGCTTTGGTGGCGATGTGTGATGATTGAGTTACCGCAATAACATCACTCGACATCGCCCAACCCGAAGTTAAATCAACATCGAAAGTTTGTATCTCTGCTTGATAACGCGGTGCAACCACCGTAGGAAGTACAATGGCAAATTGATCATGTTCAAATTTGACTTTATCAATATAAACCAGCTCAACAGAAATGCTCTGTCCAGCTCAATATTGGCCACTTGACTGATAAAGACATTAGCCCGTTTCTGCGTCATTAACGCGGCTTTTTTACCTTGTTGCTGAGCTTGTTGATATAACTGCTGCGCTTGTTGCTTCTCTTTAATTTGGCCATTAATAATACGCTCTCCAATCCGCATTCGCATTTGATAAACTGCGCTCTCATCTGGCAATGGAAACACATATTTAGCATTCACCACTTGCTTATGCGTGTTTTTAAACACTTGCGTTATTTTGACTTTATTGAGCAAGCCTTGCACTTGCATATCAACTTGCGTATCCAGTAATAAACCGCTAGTTAATGGTTTGCCATTAAGGGAGTCTAATTGTAGCTCTGCTTGCTCTGATGCCGCGGCATAAGAGACAAAAAAGCAACTCAATAGCAAACTACAACACCATAACCATTTGCTGCGCTTAAGCTCTTGCATAGTTAAGCTCCTTACCGCCAAAGTAACCTCTGACGGTATAACTGATACCAAGTTGATTAATTGTTTGCAGTTGTTAGTAGTGCTGAATCATCGGTTGCTATCTCTGCCATCATCGTTTGCGGCTCAGTGAGTACGGCAATACTGACGCGGCGATCAAAACGGCGCCCTTCAATGTCATCAATGGCAGCAAGTGCTTGCGTTTCACCGTGGGCTTGCTCTGTTAATCTTGCGCCGTCAACACCTAGATCAATTAAGAATCGTTTCACACTGGCAACACGCTGCTTTGATAGCGCTAAATTAAAATCAGTCGTGCCCGCTTTATCTGCAAAGCCGGTTAAATCAATTTGGGCTTGAGGGTATTCAATCAATTGCTGTGCTAATGTTTGTAATTGGCTGGCAAATAGTGGTGCAATTTCACTGGTACCTAACGCAAATTGAACATTCATATCGGTGATCCCTTGTTGTTGTAACAATTGCTCATGCTGCTCCTGAACATTAACCAGTTGCTGCTCCAACTTCATATTTTGTTGAGCGACTTGCTGTAAATGTTGCTGCTCTTCTTTTGCCTGCACTATCTGCTGCTGTTGCAGTTCTAATTGATTCTTTTGCGCTTCAGTCTCACCAATAAAACCGCCCAATACACCACCGATAAAACCACCTAGAGGACCGCCGACAATCACACCAACGACGGCGCCGACACCAAAGCCTATGGCGGGTTCGTGATGAGTTTGCTCAGTATTCATTTCGGTTGCTAATGCTGATTGTGAAACCAGTACCAATGTTAATGCCGTTGCTAAGATTGTTTTTTTCATCATCATTTCCTTGTTAATCATGTTTTAATTATTAATTCATCACAGACATAGATAATTGGGCTGTGATTTGCTTGAGTTAATTAAAACCGATTAGCGTGGCATTTTTAGGGATGAAAAAAGGCAATGTGATGAGCAATTATGACCAATTATGGCAATTGCCTCCTCGCCATAGCTATGCTGAAAATTTTAGGTATAGTGAACAACAATCAATAAGATCAACAACAACCTAGTCGCAATGAATAAACATATCGCCATTATTGAAGATGAAACTGCTATTAGAGAAAACTACTGTGACATGCTCAGCAAACAAGGCTATCGAGTCTCAGGCTATGCTGATCGTCATTCAGCTGAGCTTGCATTTAAACAACAGCTACCTGACTTAGCCATTATTGATATCGGCTTAGGCAATGAAATTGATGGTGGTTTTGCCCTATGTCAAATGCTCCGCTCAGCATCCCAAACCTTACCCATCATTTTTTTAACCGCCCGCGATAATGAAATTGATACTGTTTGTGGCCTTAGAATGGGAGCCGATGATTATCTAACCAAAGATATTAGCTTGCCCCACTTGGCCGCTCGAATTGCCGCTATTTTTAGGCGAATTGAGGCTATGGCTGCCCCAGTGCAACAAGAAAGCATGATCCAATGTGGACCGCTAAAAATCGATACCAACCGCATGCAGGTCAGTTGGAACAACCAACTTATCGATCTTACTATCACTGAATATTGGATGGTACATTCGCTAGCGCAGCGCCCCGGACATGTAAAAAGCCGTAATGACTTAATGAGTGATGCCAAAATTTATGTTGATGACAGCACCATCACCTCACATATCAAGCGCATCCGCAAAAAGTTTATTAAAGTCGATAGCCAATTTAACTGCGTAGATACCGTCTACGGCATGGGTTATCGCTGGGATCCACAATAATGAGATTTGGCTTAGGGCTTCGTAGTAAATTTATTTTACTTTCCAGTTTCTTACTACTGCTACCATGGCTGGGCTATGAATATGTCTGGGAAATGGAGAAGTACCTGCGCCTAGGCCAAGAAAAAACACTAGTCGGTACCACCAGAGCGCTAGCCACAGCATTACATGAGCGGCCAAAGCTATTTGATCAACAAGCCAGCTTTCTTCAACAAGTAGTCAAAGGTCGTGATCTGTACGCCTATAAATTACATAACCCTATTAGGCTCGATGGCAAATTAAATGACTGGCAAGAGTATCGGCCACTGTTTTGGTTCTACGATAAACAATATTTGCAGCAACAAGATGAGCAGCATACAGATGCCGATCTATCATTCAGCCATATGGTCGGTAAATATGACAAATACCTATACGCTGCATTTGAAGTTAACGATCAAGATCTTGTCTATCGCCCAAAAAATAGCTTAAGTATTACAGGTAACGATCATCTTCGAATTGCGATGAAAAGTCCGACCGGAGCATTAACTTCGTACCTTATTGCCACCAGCCAAGAAGGTTGGATTAATGCATTTGAAGAATCAAGCTTAACCCCATTTGCCCCCATTCAAGGCTACTTTAAGCAAACAGAGCAAGGATACAATATTGAACTACGTATCCCATTAGCCATGCTGGGTAACAAACTGGGCTTTGCCATTATTGATAAAGATAATCAGAGCAAGCAGCTAACAACAATATCTACCTCTAATTTGAAAACCTTAAATGAATTGGGTTCGGTACTACTGCCGTCACCTGAAATCGAGCGCATAGTTAAAGGCATGCGCCATAGTGGTAGCAAAATTTGGGTTGTTGATAATCATCACCGTGTATTAGCCCAAGCAGGTTCAATTCAAGAAGCTGATGGCGTTTGGGGTAACAGTATTATTGAAGATGACGAACAAAAATCATGGTGGCAATCATTCGAACAAGATTACTTACACAGTCTCTACTACCAAATTTTAACCAAACCAACCAATGATTTTATTGATTCGCTTCATGATGTCGCCGCACTGCAAGGCAGCCATATTGAAGCCGCTTTGGCAGGTAAAGCCACCTCCACATGGCGTCTTACTCCAGATAATAAAGCCCTTATTTTATCAGCGGCTTACCCTATCTGGATTGGCAATAAAGTGATGGGAGCCGTGATTGCCGAAGAAACCACCAATGGTGTACGCACACTGCGTAACAAAGCCCTAGAAAAACTATTTAATGTCATTTTAGCGGTGCTTACCATCGGCACTTTTGTACTATTTTTCTTTGCATCACGTATTTCATCCCGAGTCCGAAAGTTAAGAGATGCGGCTGAAAATGCGATTGATCCACAAGGCCGGGTACTAGGACAAATAGAAAGCTCAAATGCTAGAGATGAAATCGGCGATCTGTCCCGCAGCTTTGCCAACATAGTTGGTCGTCTTGGTGGCTATACCCATTATTTAGAAAATATGTCATCAAGGTTATCCCATGAACTGCGAACCCCTGTAGCAGTAGTGCGTTCATCCCTAGAAAGCTTACAAATGGAAAACTTAGATGCGGACAGTCAAAAGTACCTAGCTCGAGCAACTGAGGGGGTAAATCGTCTTAACAAAATCATCACCACCATGAGTGAAGCAACTCGATTAGAACAAAGTATTGCCAATGCTGAAACGGAAAGCTTTAACCTGAGCCAAGTCATTTCAGGTTGTATGCAGGGCTATCAAATGGCTTACCCACAGCAAAAGTTTAACGTTGAACTGGCAACAGAACCTTTAATAATTAACGGTGTACCTGAATTCATTGCACAGTGTTTAGATAAACTTATCAATAATGCCATGGAATTTGCGGTTCAGGATAGCGCGATAGCAGTGTCATTAATCAAACAACATAAACAAGCCATATTAACCATTAGCAACCAAGGCCCATTATTGCCCGCTAATATTGGCGATCATATATTTGATTCTATGGTGTCGGTGCGTAGCCAAGCGCTGCAGCAACAACCCCATCTCGGGCTCGGGTTATATATTGTCAGACTTATTGCTCAGTTCCACCATGGCAAAATTCAAGCGGCGAATAATGCCAATCAAGATGGTGTAATATTTACCATCAGTTTACCACTGGAGCATTAACCAATATTGACGGTACCGCTGCCAATCACCACGCCGCCACAGCTAATGGCATCGCCTGCTCGGGCAGCGGGTTTACCATCAATAAATACACTGCTTGAACCTGCTGCAATAGCGCGGTCATGATTCGGCGCACTCGGTTTATCATGTGGCGCAAGCGCATCCCCCATTCTTGCTGCTGGCTTACCTTCTATGATGACTGTTGCTGAACCTTCAATAATCGGCGTAGCGGGATAACCATCATGGTCACTGCCCATATCACCCAATTTTGCTGCCAGTGCCATAAACACTCCTTATATATCGCAACGGATATTTTTCGCTGCGGTTCCCATATCTAAATTCATGTCTTAATCACTATGCCACCATAAACATAATGGCGAGGTGACTTTATCAACCCAAACATAACCGAGCCCATAGCCTCTTGCTAATGGACATTGCCTTTGCTGTTCATTACAACGCTTGCCCGCATCATACTCTTTTTTAGATTGAGGACTACAAGACAACAGACTACCACTGTATAGCGTTGAAACCGTACCACCTTTTTCATAGTATAAGGTCATATCAACCACATTACTGTCATAGAATTTTAAACTAGCAAACCTCTTCTCTGCATTCATGACTTTATGTTTTGCGAGAGGACTTAAATCAGAAACAGAAGTTTCACTTATATCTAAGCTTTCTAAATTTTTTAAATAAACTAAGGGCTTAATACTACTAACCCCCTTATTCCCTGATATAGATAAATGTTCTAGACTATTAACTGAAGATATTTTATAAAGATATTTATTCTGCAAGTTAACATCTATTAAGTTTAACCTATTTAATCCTGTTAACCGTTCAACACCATCTATATTTACATCATTAAAGTATGAAATAGTTAATATTTTTAATTTATTAAGATCAGAAATATTGTCAATATAAATTAAAGAAGAATCCATTTCAGAAGTATAAACTGTTTCATTTCCATTTAACGATAATGATGTCAAACTCTCCAGTTTACCTATTACCTGTTGCTGTTCTTTAGTTAGCTTTACATTATATAATGAGAAACTCGATAGTTTTAGTAAACTTAATATAGAATCAAAATTCAACAATCTTCCACTCTTTAATCTTAATAATTTTATGTTGGAAAATTGCTCTAACAACCTTAAATCTAATGGCCTATAATTAAAATCATCTAAAGTCACATACTCAACCAAGTGTTTATTTTGAATGCAATTTAATACATCCCAATCATCAATTGCACTCAGACGAAGAGTCTCAGGTTTAGATGCTAAACAAGCTAAAGATAAATCAAATGTTCTTTGCTCTTTTGGTGTATCATCACTAGGATCGTTTAGATCATTTCCATAAAAAATGTCAGCATTTGAGTTTTGATTAAGTGACAACTCTGTAATATCGCCCAATATCATTTTTTGCACAATAACCTCACACTGGTATTGTGTATAATGGGGTAAATCATTTTCAAACAAATCTTTTTTATCAATCTGTGCCCGAATAAGGTAGCGCTTTTTGATATTGGTTTTAAAATCTTGGCAATATAACTTTGCCTCATCAGATATTTTAATGTCACCAAAAGCAAAAACTGGTTGACTAAACCCGATCAATATAAACAATACCACCGTTATTATTTTTATAAGCATGCAATAAATGCCTCTTCGATATTAGGTTCTGCTGAGTATAGTTGCTGTCGACTAATACTATGAGATGTTATCGCTAAATAAGCGACAGAGCCACGTATCGATTCTTGCTTAAGCAACTTAGATTTATCATCCATTATATATTGGTGCTGAGGGTAAGTGGCTTGAATGCTCTTGATTAATTGCTTAACCGTAGTCACACGATACTGTTTTAAAGTTGTGATGATACGTTGTTGTTCAACCAATACATGAGTTTCTAACCAGTCTTCAAACTGCTTTATTCGATAATCATTCTGTTTATCTTGCCCTTTTTCTGCCCTTTGCTGCTGATATATAATGGCATAATGTAACAATAAATCATCAGCAACTTGTAAAGGAAAATGTCGAGAATTAAGCTCATTCAACACCCAATCTAAGTTTTTTCTTAACTTAGTGATGCTCGTATCTAAATCACCAAAAGTAACCCATTCTGATAAATTTAATTGATTGCGTATTTTGACTAATTTTGAATAATCCATTTGTGCCAATAACAAAAGTATAAATTCTTTTCTTAACTTCTTTTGTTGCTTCACATTACCACTGTCATAAGCACTTTGATAACTCGCTTGATTAACAGCCATTTTAGATAAAAAATCGGGATATACCTCTTTACCGTAATTGTGGTAAGGATCTTTTTCTGTTACATCAAACTCTATATTGTTATTGATAGCCGCGGGTATCTGATGTGGTCTTAGTTTAGTATCATCAAACACACTGACTATTTTAACGGTAATGTCATCAATCACATTAAACAGTGTTGAATTCGCTAGATTTTCACCTAACAACTCAGATGCAATATTAATCAATCCAGTAATAGACACTGCATCATAAAATGCACTTGGATTAAAATAATCAACTAAAGCACGCTTAACACTGCCTGCATTTTGATACTGTGTCACTCTTAGCTTTAATAATCTATTCGCTTTTTGTGCCCACAATTTGTATTGCGTGATTACTTGAAAAAATAAGCTAAAAAGAGATTCAGGAATGACATCTGAGTATAGAATCAATGATTCTGACAGTCTTTTGTATTTCTCTGCTATGTGTTCATTAAGACTAAGTAATTCATCACCTAAAGCAGACCATCTCGCTGCTGAGCTATCACTGTCATAAAACAAAGCAAGACCGCTACCAAAGTTATAAAACTTATCTAAGCTGGTACTAAAAAGTTCTATTAGTTCATCTATATAGCGTTGCAATAAAGGTAATATGTCATGAATTTGATGCAATGATACGACGGTAAAATTAGCAATAGTATGCTGGGTGATATCATATTGGTTATAGACATTTATCAAGGTGGCATCAGGGTGAAATTGGCTGCTATCAATTGGATGCATCGTCTTAAAAAATGGGGTTGATAAATAAGTTAAACTCTTAATATTCCACTTTTCTGGAAAATCGTTTTTTATCGCTTGAGTAAATTCATTGATAACATTACCACCATGGGAATGACCAATTAAATGAAAATTTAAAGGCCTATCTAACCAACCTTCATAAAAAGGCTTATTTGGTCTTGCATACAATAATTTTTTTAAACGCAAACCAGCCCCCTCGGCTAACGCTTGAGCCCCTAACTTACTGCTCGTCCCTCTTGCTTCGGCGCGGTTATCACCACTCCAAGAATAAAACTCATAATTAAGTTCACAATTAATATGCTCATTTTTTATATCGGTCAATTGCTTAATTAATATTGGATTTGTATCCCAATAAGTAATGTCAGCATCATAATTGTGCGTCTTAGCCAAAGGACTCATATTCACAGGATCAGTCGTTCCTGGTACCAGTAAAATAATATTAATCGGAACTTCAACTGTTTTAGGTCTTACTACGTATGAATTTAATGCCGCTAAGTTATCTACCGAAACAATGATAGATTCTTTATCATCATTATTTTGATTGCCATTTGATAAAACACTTATCTCTAAATCCGAATATTCATGAGCAATATATTGCCAAGTATCCTCATTTTTATTGGTATTATCGCCTGCCCATATTTCAGGTGGTTGCATAAGTTCTGCATAAATTGAACGTTGAATATCAAGTAGTTCAATACCCTTTACTTCTAACGAAAAATGAGTATCAACCACATCTTGATGAAAAATATAGCCTGATGATGATGTTGTTCCTTCAAATGTTTGTCCTTGTGAGCCTATTAATTTATAGGGAACATTCGCATAAGGTTTATTATGTTCATCAACTAGCTTTAATTCAATCCATTTGCCATCACGGCACTCAAGACACGGCATTGATTAACTCCCTATTTCCTCGTTCCATCAAATCTAACCATGCTTGATGGTCATGCGATTTTGCTTTAAACGCCTCACAATCTTTATCTGATAATTGATACTTTAAACGAGCGAGGCAATAGCGCTCCAGTAAGGTTTCATCGACCAAATCATATGTATAAGCAACATCAATCATATTTTTGACAATAACGGTTAAATCTTGATAATCACGCAACCAAAGGGAAAATAACCTTGGCTCCAGCTTGACCCATTTTTCAAAAAAGTTACTGGTAAGTAAAAAACGATAATTCTGAGTTTTTCGATAATAAGCCAATTGCTTGTTATCAAGACGCCAAGGTCTTATTAACTCAGTAGCAGCATTGACGATATTATGTACGTACAGCTGTTTTCCTGAATATTTAAAGCTAATGGCTGAAATCTCACCAAAACATTGGGCAAATGTATCTTCACTCCATGATTGAATCACACCATATAACACTTGCGGATCATGCCACCTAAAAATAACCTTATCTTGCTGATAATGTGCGACCGTTAAACCACTTAATGCTGCGTGTAAAAGCTCCATGGGTAATCTTGAAAAAACCAAGATAGATACTTGTTCATATAAAGCAGAAATCACTAATAATTCTTGTAATTGACCGCGTAAAAGTAATAACCGAGGGCCATCATCTTGAATTGAATCTAGTTCGGTATCTCGGTATAAAGGCCAATCCGCTACAACGATATCTTGTTGGTATAATTCTTGTCTTAGCTCAAGTTCATGTTCACTTAGCACTAAATATAAATTGAGGTCAGTCGTATCCAGCAAATCGCTTAACTCTGTCTCAATTTTCATTTTTTACCTTCAACGGTACATAGTTTGACTATTGGCGCAGCAAGCAGCTTAGCTTGTTTCAATTGAGCAACGGTTGCACTACTCAGAATGGGTTCTGCTTCTGCAATTTCTCTGGCATCAGCCATTAATGTTGAGAGTTCAGGTAACTTGCCTCCATAACCACTGCCGCTACCTGCGCCGCCCCCCGCATTAAGATTAACGGCGGCGCCAACAAGGCTTACACCTGCGGCATCTAATTTAATTAAACTGCCACCAGCAGATAAGGTCAGCTCATTGCCAGCATCTAATACCACTTTGCTACCCGATTTAAGATGCACCTCTTTACCCGCATCGACCGCTAAACTTTGTTTTTGCCGCATATGCAAACTGCCATCAATCTGCAAGGTTTTATCTTGCTTAATATGTTGGCGTAACTCGCTATTAACCGTTAAATGCTCATTGCCTTTAATATGATTAACACTATCGTTGCTGACCTCTAAATGTTGATCATGCTTGATATGATCGATACGGTCATTTTCAACCAATAACGCTATATCTTTTTGCGCATGCAAATAGATCTCTTGCTGATCAGCTTGATCTTCAAAGCTCAGCTCATTGTAGCCTTCCCCCTGATGGGTTTCTGTGCGGATCACAGTACGGGTTTTATTATCAGGTAAGAGATATGGCGGTTGATTCACCGCGTGATAGGTACGACCTGTAATAATGGGTTGATCGGGATCGCCCTCTAAAAAACTCACAATCACTTCATGGCCAATCCGAGGCAGGGCGAACATGCCATATTGACTGCCTGCCCAGCCTTGTGACACTCGCACCCAACAACTGGCTAAATCATCGCTATTGCCATAACGATCCCACGGGAACTGTAATTTGACTCGTCCAAACTCATCACAAAAAATCTCTTCGCCCTCTGGGCCAACTACAGTGGCAATTTGTGGACCATCTACAGTCGGTTTGACACTCGGTGTTGGTCGCCACGGTAAGTGAGCTGGGATCATGCTAAATTGGTTATTAAAGGTCGTTGCGCCTTCTCCGCCCTCTTCCTCTAATGCTTGTGGCTGTCTGCCTTGGCAAGTTAATTGAGTAATTAACCAGTCACGATTTTGTTGGCTGTCTGGATGATCTTGTAAGTCGAAAAGGAGCCCTGCCTGTAATGGCGCAATATTACTTTTGGCTTTGGCGGTATGGGCATTACGACGAAGATACTCAAGTCTAATACGTGTAAAAGCTTTACCAGAATCATCATCTTTATAACGTCCTGGATAATCAAAATGCTGATAGTGCTGCTGTTGATAATCCATTTCAACACCTTGATGCTGATTTAAAAAGCTAAATGCGGGTTTCTTAAAGCTGTAATCTTTTAGCTCGCAACTGTCGCTGGCTATCTGTTTTGTTGCTGCAAACCCATAGATAAATGGACTGTCGCTTAATCCTCCGGATATTGCATTATAAGGCTGAGGCGTAGGATGTTTAACTAAGGTTTGGTTATCATCACTAAACAATACGGTGTGTTTGTCTTGTTCATATAAAAAACTGTAAAAAATGCCCTCTTCAGCAGCAATACGCGCAATAAACTCAAGATCGGTTTCACGATATTGCACGCAATATTCACGGCTTTGCATCACTCTTGATAATGAGAAGGCATAATCATCAATATTCATCTCTTGCAGCAAAACACTGATGATTTCAGGTATAGATAATTGTTGGAAAATCCGGCTATTTTGACGTAACTCAAGCCTTGCGATAGCAGGCACAAGCTCAAGTTGATAACGACTAAAATGATAACCCGTATCACCACGGCCAAATCGTTTTACAATGCCACTAATTTGATGGCTAGCTTCTCCTTGTTCATAAATAGTTAGGCAAGCATGGCGATCCACCGTCATATTGGCATCAATGTCGGCATCACGACTAGCAAGTTGGATTTGAAAATTATAGGGAGTGGATAATGCTTCTGTACCTGTAAACTCAACGACTTTTAATTTATCTGGTGCGAGTCCCTCAACCGTCAAACTAAAATGTAATTGCTTATGTGCGGCCATCATAATTACCACCAAAGATTACTAAGATGAAAAAGACCCGTACACCACAATCGGTTAAAGTGCACGAGCCAAAAAGGTTGGACGCTTAATGACGTACTTAAGTACAACGATTAGTTAAACAGTTATATTTAAGCACTTAGCTATTAAGCGATTGGCGCACGCCAATCATCAGCACCAGAAGTACCAGCTACTGTATGCTCCCAATCGATCTTACGGTAAGCTAGCGATACCTTAACTAGCTGAGTAAATTCTTTTTTATCACCATCTTGGCAATGTGGCATTTGGCAATCGATATCAACAATAACGGCATCAGTCAAAATGGTGGAGAAGAAGTGCTCTTGCTTACCATCTGTAGAGGTGCGATACCAGTTTAATGTTACTTTTGGCAGCATTTCACCTGATGATAGTGCGTTATAAAGGAGTGGTACTGATTTATTTAATGCCACAGTAAATTGGAATGGCTTGTGTACACGTTGCCCTGCTGGCTGACCACTTTGTGGATCGGTTGGCACTGTCACAATATGATCAAATGCTTGTACTAACATCTCATCTTCATGACCTTCTACATAAATATTACCCACAGAATCCGCGGTGAATGCACCTGCTGTAATGTTTCCTTGGGTTTTACCTTCAATGGCGATATAACACGGTGTTGGCATAGTCTTATCCTTAAACAAGTAGTTGATGTTGTACTACTTAATGATTAACAAGCTTTATGCCAAAAATAACACATTGATTTTATTGGAAATTAATTTATCATTAACAAACTGAGCAAAACATTGCTCGGTTTTCAGGCAATAACTTGCCCACTAGGCAAGATTTCGCTCAATTTATTGTGTTTGTGTCGCAGCGATTTTAACGTCCAGAATATTAAGTAACCATTGCGGTGAATTCTGTTTAATTGCTTGCTGCCTCGCTTGTCGATAATAATCATGTGCTAAGGCGAGGTTATCGGTTTTCTCATATGCACTGGCGATCGCTTGCTGATAACTAATGAGCGTCTTAAATTGCTGCTGATGTATTAGTAATAATGCTAATTCTGCTTCAACCGACTGACTATAACCAAGATAACTGGCCTGCATCATAATCAATGCGCCGGCTGAAGCCGGTAATTGTTGCACGGCTTTATCTACAAACTCATTAACTTCATCTACTCGCTGCTGCCGATAAAAATATCGAATTAACGCTTTAATGACGGGTGTCGGGATCGCCTGATTAATCTGCCATTGTTGCATTAATTTAACGTAATGATTAACCAGCATATGTGGATCTTGCAGCTGATTTAACTCAGATTCTGTAATAGACCACGGTGCAAAAAGCTGACTTAAATTATCTCTAAGTGCCACCATACCCACTGAATTATGATTTTCATTCGGATAGCGTTTAAAAGACCATGTTAGTTGCTTAGGTTGCACATCATCTAATACTTCTACAAAACCATATACACCCATTCGGGTTTCATCGCCCAGTGATAGATATAAATTTGCATTAAGATTTGACGACTGACTCAACAATTGGCGAGTATGCTGACTAAAAGCATGTTGATTAAGCCATAACGCAGGGCTGACGGCCAAAAACGTAGTAAATGATTGAGGTTGATTGATCAGAGTATTTAAAACGAATAAACCACCAATAGATTGACCAAACAGGATATCGTTATTAGCAGTACGATAATGCTGTTGCATATAGGGTTTTAACTCTTGATTAATAAACGCCAAAAATGGCTCGGCTTTGCCTTGAGGTTTTTCTTTAAAAGGTGCGGTTAACACTTCTGGCGTCATATTTTGACGGTAAGTATCAGTGCCTTTATCTGCTATGCCGACAACAATCATATCAGGTATTAATTGTGCTCTATTACCCATAAAATCAAGCATAGCTGCAACGCTATTAATATTATAATCACCGTCTAATACATATAAGACTGGATAATTTGTATGCTTATCTGCGCTATAGTTTTCCGGTAATACCACTTGAATATCACGTGTTTGCTGCAGAATAGATGAGTTGATTTGAACTCGTTCACCCAACAATTGTGCCATTGCAGATGTACTCAATAATAAACTACAACAAGTCACGATAAACCAACTAATATGGAATAAAAAAGTATGTTTCATTCGTTCTCCCAATAACACTATATCCATGCGGTGTAGTTGATATTTACCACATTGTAAGAAAGAAATGAGAAAACACACTGCTTATCTAAATATGACTCATTCCTGTTACTTTTCAAAAACTACTTAATTCGTATAAGCTAATGTTAATAACAGAATAATTCAATACAAATAGATATACTTTCAAAGGTAACTGCGAAAGATAATGATGTTAGTTAAGTGTGTTATTGATGTGAGGCATAATAGAATTGATAACATTAATATAATTTATATTATAATGAGTCACTTAGGATTGTATAAATACAATCCTAAGTATTAAAAATATCAAATTCAAAATAATAATTTTATATTTACTGATGGCATTAAATAGAAATTATGCCAATGAGAATATTTGTTTCTGTAATTGTGATTTAACCGTTTTAGCTGACACAATATCATGCTTCATATCGGTATGACTATTTCGATATTGTTTAGGTGTTTGTTTTAATAACTCTTTAAATTTACTATTAAAACTAGAAATTGAGGTAAAACCTACTTCGGCACAAATATAAGAGATAGAGTGCTCTGTTTTTACCAACAATCTCGCAGCTTGACGCACCCGCTGTTCAATCACATATTGCCAAAAAGTCACGCCCATATTGGCATGAAAAAAACGCGAAAAAGTACTTTCAGCCATGTACACTTGGCTCGCAATCATTGCCACTGTTAATGGTTCATAAAGATGTTCTTGAATATATTTAAGGCTTGAATTCAATTTATCTTCAGTACGCTTCACATGAGAAATAGCAATACAGTTCTCAAGTAAACATTGCTTAGGTTCTTCTCTAGAAAGTGAATCTAACACCCCTAAAATATGCAATACCTGCCTGAAATCAAATGAATTTTCCATTAATTCAAATGTTTTACCAATCTCTAGAATTTGATCACCTTCATACAATAATGCATGTCTGGCATTATCCAGCATGGTCATCACACTACTAAACTGCTGGCTATCTACCAAGGTTTGGCCAAGCCCATTAAGTCTAAAGTGTAATGCATCACAATCAGGTGTAATATTACGTTCTGAGGCACTGGTATCAAGTGATAATCTAAACGGATTAAATGGTGCTAATAAAACGATTTGGTTTACGCTAAGACGATAATGCGTATCAGCAAGGTATAGGGTACAACCCGTAGTTTTTGGTCTGATCAGTACATAGTCTGCACCAAAAATCATATGCTGAGTTGCAGACAGTTTCTGCAAATCAAATACTACGAATTTTGCAGTATTTGCCACTATTCTTGTCGGCATAACATTCCTCCATAAATAATAGAGCCATGTTAATCAATTTTATAAGAGAAGCTATTTAATCAATTAAAAAATGTGATCGGCACATCTGAAATATATTCATCAGTCTCCGCATAATTATTATTAAATATTCCAACAAAAATACAACAACTTTTAATTATGAGATAGCTATCATAATTATTGACTGCATACATCAATAACTTAGATGCCAACTCGCAAATAAACTAAAAAATAAATCCTCATAGAAATACAAATGCTACTTATTATTGAATAAGTAGCATTTAATTTATTTCATCAATTGCCTATTTAACCAGATGTCAATCTGATTAATATTCGTATTTAATGCTATTACCTTTGCTAATTTAAACTTTATTGCTTTATTAGACTTGCTCAAATGCTAATAAACGCTTTTCGAATAAGCGCATAAAAACAGTGATAATCAAATTTAATAATAAATAGAGTAAACCTGCAGCACCAAAAACCATCAAGGTGTCATAAGTTTGCGCATTAATTCGTTGCGACCAGCCCATAATATCCATGATCGTAATTGTTGATGCCAAAGATGAGCCTTTAAGCAATAACACTACTTCATTTGAATAGGCAGGATAAGCGCGCTTCAGCGCATAAGGCATCAATACCTTTAATGTCTGACTGTGACTCATACCAAGCGATTGGCAAGACTCCCATTGACCGCGATTAATACTGCTTAATGCGCCATGAAACAACAAGGTGGTATATGCACCACAATTAAGTGATAAAGCTAATACAGCGCAAAACCAAGGTTCAGATAATAATACCCATGCTCGACTCTCTTTTAGCCATTCAAATTGTCCTGAACCATAATAAATTAGGAAAATCTGTACTAATAATGGTGTCCCTGTAAATAACGTTAAATAGCACTTTACCAACCAATAAACAGATTTATACTTAACAGTTAATAATAAAGTACCAATGACCGCAATTATCGTTCCCACCAGCAATGATGAAAAAGTCAAACTCAGGGTCATCAACACCCCTTCGGATAAATCAGCAATATATCCATATAAGCCAGCCAACATTTAGTGCCCTCCTCGTTCAAAACGGGTGACATATAAACTTGCCTTTTTTAAGCCATATTGACTCACTAAGGTAATCACAAGATAAATTAATGCTGCAGCTAAAAACCAATTAAATGGCTCCCAAGTTGCTGCAGCCGCTAATTGTGCTTGCTTCATAATGTCATTTACACCAATTAAGGAAACCAATGCCGTGTCCTTTAATAGCACCAACCACTGATTACCTAACGCAGGTAATGCGTGGCGCCACACTTGCGGTAAGATCAATCGAAAGAAAATGGTCAACTGCCCCATTCCTAATGCTTGACCGGCCTCCCATTGCCCAGGAGAGATTGCTTGTAAAGCACCGCGTAGAATTTGCGACACATAGGCAGCAAAAATAGTACTAAGCGCCAAAACACCACAAAAAAATGCACTAATTTCAACAAATTGACCAGTAATTATAAATATCAGCTGACTTAACCCAAAGTAAACCAGTAATACCACCAGCAACTCGGGCAACCCTCGCAATAACATAATAAAGAGTTTGGTCAGGTGATTAACCCACTTGATCGCCGTAGATTCTAATAACGCTAAAATGATCGCTAGTACCATGCCAACTAACGCAGAAGTAACCGCCAAACCAATCGTGATAGTTGACGCTAGCAGTAATGACTCAACTATGGCATTCATCAGTTATCTCTCAATTAAACCAGCGTTGATGAATTTGTTGATAAACACCATTCACTTTAATTTGATCTAACGCTTGATTGAGCTGATCTCTTAATTCGACATTCTGGCGATTAACAGCAATACCATAACCACGACCAAAATAGTTAACATCTTTGACTAAATCCCCTAAAGGCGCATATTCAGGACTCTTAACGAGCCACTGATTGATCACCGCCGTATCACCAAACACCGCATCAATTCGACCATTCTCTAAATCAATGAATGCATGTTGTACGCTGGTGTAAGGTACAGTCGCTTGCTTAGGGAAATTATCGTGGATATATTTTTGATGAGTAGAACCATTCTGAATGCCAATTTTAAGTTTGGCTAATTGTTCAAATGAGCTGAACTTGCCCTTTTCCGTCACAAATACTGCAGCGTTCTCATAATACGGTTGACTAAATAACACCTGTTTTTCACGTTCTGGGGTGATATCCATCCCCGAAATAGCCGCATCAAAACGTCTGAATTTTAAACTGGCAATTAAGCTGTCAAAAGACTGAATATGAAAACTGCATTTCTTTTGTAACTGTTCGCACAATGCTTTGGCCAAATCAACATCAAATCCCACCACTTGATTATTACTATCAGTAAACTCAAATGGTGGATAAGTTGCCTCCATTGCAAATCGAATTTCTTTTGCTTGAGCTAGACTAGATACCGATAACAACATCACTAAAATCAATAATATTCCTTTGTTCATAACAAAATCCTTTAATGTAATAAGAAGTGTTTAAGCTCATTGGTTGCGGGATGTTCTAGTATTGATTTATCTCCTTGCTCAATAATGCGTCCACCTTCCATATACACCACTTTACTGGCGACTTTTTCGGCTAATGCAATTTCATGAGTCACGATAATTTGAGTAATACCCAGTTCACTTAACTCGGCAATAATTTCTGAAAATTGTGCGGTAATTTGAGGGTCAAGCGCAGCAGTAGGTTCATCATATAACATCACTTTAGGCGACATCATTAGTGCTCTTGCAATAGCGACTCGCTGCTGCTGACCACCAGAAAGCTGTGCAGGATAACGATGCTCAAGATCATGTAAACGCAACCTTGCTATTAGTCCCATCGCCTTTTCAATCGCTTGCTCTTTTGCCATTTTTAACACTTTACAAGGTGCCTCAATCAAATTTTCAAGCACGGTAAAGTGTGGCCATAAATGGTATTGCTGAAACACCATGCCAACCTCAGTGCGCAGACCTCTAACGTCATCGCTCTTAGGCGGTTTAGTAAAATCAAAATAATATTGCCCCATGCTTAAATCACCACTTACAGGGGTTTGCATCAAATTAAACACGCGCATTAAAGAACTTTTGCCTGCGCCACTTGGCCCAAGTAATACAACGGTATCGCCCGTTGTTGTACTAAAGTTGATATCAAACAGTGATTGCGATGCGCCATAAAAACAGTTAATACTGTTAAGTTGAATGTCAGCCATAATGTGCCACTTTTCTAAATATAAATTCTGCTATATACCCAAGCCACATCACATGATTAATGCTAGCGGCTTGGGTAATCATTCACCCGTTGCGAGGGTTGTTCTACTTATACCGCGGCTTTAGCGGCCATTTTTACACGGTACTTCTGCTTCACTTTTTGTAATCCACCCACAGCCATTTCGCTGGTGCCACCGACAATAATTAATAATCCACCCATCATTTGCATAGCTGAAAGTGGTTCATTAAAAATTAAAATACCAATGATTGATGCCACCACACATTCCCAATATGAAATAGTGGCAAATTCAACAGCAAGCAGATTTTTAGTGGCGATAGTACATAGTGATAACGCACCAAAACCACAAACTACGCCAATGCCAATCCACCAATACCAATCAGTTGGTGTCATTTGGGCAATTGAAGGCTTACTAAAAATAAACAACATACAAATTGCGATTAGCGCAAAAAAGAAATTCCAAAAAGAACGCACATCACCAGGCACATCTTGACGGAAGCGACCTAAAAACAGGAATAAACCAAAGCCAATACCAGAGGTTAATGCCAGCATGTCACCAACAAAGGTTTCAGCGGCGAATGTCATACCAAATGACAAACCTTCAGGGGTAATTTTGACTAAACCAACAATCAGCATCATGCCAATAAATACAATACTGATGGCAAACATAGTGATGGGTTTAAAAGGTTCTTTTAAAAAGATGATAGCGAGCAATGTTGAAATAATTGGGCCAACGTAAATAAAAAATACGGCGTTAGCAATTGATGTCATTTGCGTTGCGGCAATATAGGCTGATAAACATGCGCCCATAAATAAACCACTAAAAATCATTGCAGGAGATAAACGATAACGTTTTAGATCTTTGATACGGCCTAAGCCAAGTAAAATAAAGAAGAATAATACTGCACCACAGAACATACGAGAAAAAGCAATCACGTCGCCTTGGGCATTGATTTGACGAGCAAATAAACCCACCAGACCCATTAATGTTGCTGCGCCAAAGGCAGCGATAAACCCTATTGTTTTTGTTTTGTCCATTTTTCTAATCCCTAGCACATCGAAGCTAGGTCAAAAACAATGAATTCGCTCCAATCTACTTATTCATCCACAAATCACGATAAAAGTAGCGTTAGTGCAGCCTGAATTTACTGCACTAACGCTTAACAACTACTATGAACCTAAAGTCGCCACCATAACTGCTTTGATGGTGTGCATACGGTTTTCAGCTTCATCGAATACGATTGAATGACGAGATTCAAATACTTCGTCAGTCACTTCTAGACCCTTCATGCCATAAGCTTCTTCGATCTCTTTACCCATCGTTGTGTTTTCATCATGGAATGCAGGTAAGCAATGTAGGAACTTAACGTTAGTGTTACCCGTTTGCTTGATTACATCCATGTTCACTTGGTAAGGAGTCATCACGCGTACACGCTCTGCCCAAGCTTCTTTTGGCTCGCCCATTGATACCCAAACGTCGGTATAAATGAAGTCAACACCTTCAACACCAGCTTTCACATCTTCAGTAAGAATGATCTTAGCACCAGTCTCTTCAGCAACATCTAAACACTGACGTACTAATGCTTCATCAGGCCAGTAAGCTTTAGGAGCAACTAGGCGAATTTCCATGCCCATCTTGCTGCGCCAACCATTAATGAGTTACCCATGTTGAAACGAGCATCACCCATATAAGCAAACTTAATCTTGTTTAATGGCGTGCCAGGTAGGTGCTCAATCATAGTCATAAAATCAGCTAGAATTTGAGTTGGGTGGAACTCGTCAGTTAAGCCGTTCCATACTGGTACGCCAGCATATTGACCTAGCTCTTCAACGATCTCTTGACCGAAACCGCGGTACTCAATACCGTCATACATGCGGCCTAAAACGCGAGCAGTATCTTTCATTGATTCTTTGTGGCCAATTTGAGAACCGCTTGGGCCTAAGTAAGTCACTAACGCGCCTTGGTCGAATGCTGCAACTTCGAATGCACAACGAGTACGAGTAGATGTCTTTTCAAAAATTAGGGCAATGTTCTTACCCACTAATTTCTTTTGCTCAACGCCAGCATATTTAGCTTTCTTTAGGTCGATAGATAGATCTAATAAGAATTGGATTTCAGCTGGAGTGTAGTCTAGTAATTTTAGAAAGTTACGGTTTCTTAGGTTAAAAGCCATGATAAATATCCTTAATAATTTTTATTTTTCCAGCGCGACAAATACCGATTTGTCGCGTTAATTTTATTTTTAAACGTTAGATAGCTGCATCTTGTTCAATCGGTGTTGCAGTAATCAGTGTGCCCTTTAATCCCTGTAGGATTTGTGCACCGTCAACTAAACAACCAATACCTACGCGGCCTTGAGTTGCGTTAACGAATTCACATGCTGCACTGATTTTTGGTCCCATAGAGCCCGCATCAAACTCGATTTGAGCAAGCTGTTCTGGTTGCGCATTCTTTAATGCATATTGATCTTCTTGACCCCAATTTAGATAAACTGCATCAGCGTCAGTTAGAATTAATAGTGCATCAGCATTGATTTGCTTAGCTAAGAAAGCCGCAGATAAATCTTTATCAATAACCGCTTCGATACCCACTAACTTGTTGTCCTTACGCACAACTGGAATTCCGCCACCGCCAGTACAAATAACCAAGTTGCCATGATTAATTAACTGCTTAATAGAATCAGATTCAATAATGTTTAATGGCTGTGGTGATGGCACTACGCGGCGAATATACTTACCGTCGTTCTTGAACTCCCAGCCTTTTTCTAGTGACAATGCATCAGCTTCAGCTTTGTCATAAACAGGACCGATATATTTAGTTGGGTTTAAGAATGCTGGGTCGCCACCATCAACTTCAACTTGAGTCAGTAATGTTGTTACTGCAG
>NZ_BALM01000003.1 GCF_000614975.1 Shewanella marina JCM 15074 | reverse complement strand
TGGCTATGGGGTGCAAAGCAACAACAACAGGTAAGGTGATCGCCAATAACTGATCTAAGCCTAAGTTAGCCACTAAACCAGATAAAATCATGGTTGCCCATACACTGCGCACATAAGTGATACGACTAAAGCTGCGGCTATAAAACTCACTACCTGCTGTAGTCACCCCAATCGCCGTAGTTAAACACGCTAATACCAATACCGAACCTAACACCATGGTACCAAAGACACCAAAATGATAATTGGTAAACGCCGTTAGAATTTCACCGCCATTGCTAAACTGAGTGCCTAAATTGGTACTGGTTACACCGATATAGGCCAAGGCTAAATACACTAAAACCATTGCGGAAGCGTACATAATCGCCGCAATGAAGGTATATTTCGCAATCGCTTTCGGACATTTAACGCCCATGCCCTCAATCGCCTTAAAAATAATCCAACCAAAGCCAATAGAGCCAAGCGCATCCATGGTCATATAACCTTGGGTTAATCCTTCCGCCATGGCCCCTGTTGCATAAGCTCCCGTCGCCTGCTCCACATATCCCGCCGGATACATCACCGCAAATATCGCCATTACCGCTAAAATAGCTAACAACACAGGGGTTAACCACTTGCCTAAGGTATCAACTAACTTGCCCGGATATAACGAGAACATGATAGCCACAACGCAAAAAACGATAGAAAACGGAATTAAGCCACTATCACCAATAAAAGGCGCAAAACTAAATTGGTAAGCCACCGTAATCGTACGAGGGATAACAAATGCAGGACCAATCACAATAAATAATGTCACCCAAAAACTGGTTGCCAATGGTTTAGGCAATGCCGCCGTTAGATTGTCAGCGCCTTTGATCCAAGCAACAATCACCAACGCCAATGCCGGTAAGCCCACGCCCGTCAGTAAGAATCCAGTCATACCACTTAAAAAGTGATCACCGGCTTGGTAGCCTAAAAAGGGAGGGAAAATCAAATTACCTGCGCCTAAATACATGGCAAAGGTCATAAAGCCTAACGCGGCGATATTGCGTGCACTTAACATAGTCATCCTCGCTGTAACATTGCAGCTAGGAAGAAGAGACGGGAGATATTACTAGAGAGATCCTGCCAACTTCTTCAAAAAGCTGGCAGAAAAATAGATAGCCTGTCAGCCCCGAATAAGAATCAGAGAGAGCAGGAGGAGTTGACGTGCAGCCGCAGCCACATGGAAGCAAGTAGTTGATGCGAATCTTGATAATGTATTCATCTTGCCTCCTCGTCAATTAAATTCAAACGTAAGCGAACATGCTACGTAGTCATAACGTTATAAACGTCAACTCGGTATGAAAACAAGTATTTATATTAATTAAATAGCAATTGGCTTATTTGACACCTAAAAACGAGAGGTGAATCACACTATTTAAGCACTACTATGAATAATGCAGCGATGGATATTGCGAGTGATGCAGTATACAAAATGTTATTAATATAAATACGATTAATCACTCTGATCATACTATTAGGTTCGAGTTCATTTAAAATGACTTTGCGCCTTTGCTTCAGTAACTTTAGTTTTTCCTCCATATACAGGCAATCATTTTCAAGCTTTAAATACTCAAGACTCAAAGCATCATTCTGAGCTTTTGCATCCAGTTTATCTTGCAGATTATTTATCATTCCACAATCCAATAAAATAAATTAACAACCAATATGCCAACACTGAAAACGCCGGCATTCAGCACATAATTCGTTGATATTAAACACCTATTATATCAATTTATTAAAAAGCTGTCTGACCATTTTTATTAAATGATATTAATCCTTTCTAAATTAACATGATCCCAAACAACCATTAATGCCATCACAATCCAATATATAGCGATGCCCTACTCACGCTGTTGATTCATATAAAAATGTAACGACTGGATTAGCGCTTGTTTTTCATTATTGATTTTTAATGGATCATAAACAGCACAAATATTGGCAGAAATCGATTGCAGTAACGCTATCACCTGCACATTTTGCCAATGCCAATGGTTAAAGCTTTGCGGCACAATAGCAAGCGCATCACCATGATCAACAATATTCATCAAAGTCATTGGTTCAATCACCTCTTGAATAATATTAGGGTTAAAGCCCTCTATCAAACAATGCTGCACCACAAAATCAGTTGAGGCAGAGTTTTGCTTACTTAGCATCACAAAATCTTCATGAATAAGTTCCAATAAATTAATGGATTGTTGTTGAGATAGATGATGATTTTTAGGTACGGCAACCGCCATCGATTCACAATATAAATTGCACGCTTGTAAAGGTTTAATGTTAATCGTATCTGCGTAACGCACAATGCCAATATCAATTTCATTATTTAATAAGGCTTGTTTTTGATGACGGGGAGAGAGTTCAATAAATTCAAATTGGATTTCAGGATATTGTAGCCGCAACTGTTGTGATGCATAACCAAATCCCGCCCAAAATACCGAACTAACGATACCTAGTCGAATATGCCCATAATGCTGCCGCGCATGATGCGTCACTTTACTAATGGATTGATCTAGCTGTTTAAAAATCAGTTCACACTCATCACGTAACAAGATCCCAGTAGAAGTCAGTTGAATATTACGCTGATCACGATTGAATAATTCCACCTCAAGAATATCCTCTAAATCACGCATTTGGGTACTCAACGGCGATTTAGAGATATGTAGTTTTTCAGCGGCTTGAGTCAAACTTTGACTATAACTGACGACATAAAAATAACGTAGCATCTTCATGCTCAGTTTTTCAGGCCAGTGTAATTTGTTTAAACCTGTAGGGGCTGGGCTATGGATATTGTTCACAAAATTGAGATCCATTTATAATTAGTTTCCCAAGCAAATCATTCCAAATCCGCCTTTATTGGCAAAATATTCAACAGAAACTTATAGAAATGACGCATTGTTCTGAAAAACAGGACGTTTGAGTGGTTTTAAGTGATTTTAATCAATCTCACTTAAGAATATCGTGAATTAGTTAGCAAATTCACTTTAGGAAAATCGCCCTATGTCAGTTTACGATCCAGTACCCGATGCAATCGCCACTATCAACCAATATAAACCAGATTTCAAACCACAAATCGCCATGATTTTAGGATCAGGTTTAGGTGTATTAGCCGATCAACTAGAAGATAAAATCAGCATTGATTATCGAGAACTAGCAGGCTTTCCAGTCAGTACCGTTGAAGGCCACAGCGGCGAATTAGTACTCGGTTACTTAAACGGCGTCGCCGTTATTTGTATGAAAGGCCGAGGTCACTTTTATGAAAATGAAGACATGAAAGTGATGACCACACCCATTCGCACATTTAAAAAGCTAGGCTGTGAAATGGTACTAGTAACTAATGCAGCTGGCTCGCTACGACCAGATCGCATAGATGTAGGCTCATTAGTGCTATTTACCGACCACATCAACACCATGCCAAGCACACCAATGACTGGCGTTAATGATGATAATTACGGTCCGCGCTTTTTCAGTTTAGCCAACGCATACGATAAATCGTTACGCCAACAGGCACTAACCGTTGCTGAGCAACAAGGTATTCACCTTAACCAAGGTGTATTTGTTTCCTATCCTGGCCCATGCTTTGAAACCGCAGCAGAAATCCGCATGATGCAAATCATCGGCGGTGACGTAGTCGGCATGTCAGTGGTGCCAGAAGTCATTTCAGCGGCACATTGCGGTTTGCCTGTACTAGCCATTTGTGCCATCACCAATATGGCTGAAGGTTTAGGTGATGTAGAACTGTCACATGCACAAACCTTGAAATGCGCCAAATTAGCTGAAAAGGATTTTCTGCACTTCATCCATTCATTTGTTGAATACAAAAAATCAACTCAAGCATAAATAGGGTGTAAACATGTTATTTACCGGATTTATTGGCATGCTAGTACTACTGGGTATTGGCTTTGCGTGTTCTGTAAACCGCCGTGCAATTAACTTACGTATCGTTGGCGCAGCATTAGCACTGCAAGTGTTAATTGGTGCTATCGTTTTATATATCCCTATTGGTCGCCAAATTTTGTCATCAATGTCGCATGGCGTTCATGTGGTACTTGATAGCGGTAAAGCGGGTATTCGCTTTTTATTTGGTAACCTCGTTAACTTTTCAGTAGAAGGCATTGGTTTTGTTTTCGCCTTAAATGTACTGCCACTAGTAATCTTCTTCTCAACTTTGATTGCCGTACTTTACTACCTCGGTGTCATGCAGTTTGTGATCCGCATTATCGGCGGAGGCATGGCTAAAGTGCTAGGCACTTCAAAAACAGAATCAATGTCAGCGGTATCAAATATCTTTGTCGGCCAAAGTGAAGCACCATTGGTGATTAAGCCGTATATGGCAAAGATGAGTGACTCTGAATTCTTTACCGTGATGTGTGGCGGTATGGCATCGGTTTCAGGTACCGTGCTTGCAGGTTACGCCATGATGGGCGTTAATATGGACTACCTATTAGCAGCGTCATTTATGGCCGCGCCCGGCGGCGTTTTATTTGCGAAAATGATGCTACCAGAAACAACCACCCCAACCTACACAGTTGACAATAAAATCCAGTTTGATGAAAAACCACCTGTTAACGTACTTGCAGCAGCAGGTGAAGGTGCAGCCAGTGGTTTAAAATTAGCCGCAGCGATTGGTGCCATGTTGATTGCAATGATTGGCCTCGTAACCCTAATTAACAACCTATTAGGTGGCGTAGGCGACATGATCAATATGCCATTATCACTAGAAGGTATTTTAGGTTGGATTTTTGCTCCATTAGCATTCCTGCTTGGTGTTCCTGCAGCTGATATTGCCATTGCTGGTTCTATGATTGGTAAAAAGTTGGTGGTAAACGAGTTTGTGGCTTATAGCGATTTAGCCCCTTACCTAAAAGACCCACAACAAGTTGCCGCTGCAGGCCTACAAGTATTACAAGAAAAGAGTAAAGTCATTATCAGCTTTGCCCTATGTGGTTTTGCTAACATCGCTTCAATGGGTATCTTAATCGGTGGTCTAGGAACACTATGCCCATCAAGAACAGACTTTATTGCTAAATACGGTGTACGCACTGTAATTGCAGCAACCTGCTCTAACCTAATGAGCGCTGCTATTGCCGGTATTTTCTTCTCACTTTCAGTGATGTAAATATCAGTAAAAGCATATTGAAAAGGGGCGAAAGCCCCTTTTTTTTATTCAAACCCCAACACTCTTTAAACTAAAAAAACAATTATAAGAAGTTATTACCTCTATAAAGATAAATACTTACCTCATCTTTTATCTTTATGCGCACGTTTATTTAGTATGAGTAAGCGGTCACACCTATTAATTTAAATCACTCATATACTTTAATTTAGATCTGTTCTAACTGTAATAAATATTAATTCTAGAAGAATGTATGAGTATGTTATGAAAAATAAATTTTCTTTATCTTTAATCGCCGCATCATTAACATTACTGTCACTAAATGCTACCGCTAATATTAGTGATTTAAAAAATACAAATAGCAATGAAATAAACAATGTTGATTTGTTGGTATTTGTAGAACCTGCTTTAGTTACTAAATATGGTAACGAGGAATTGCAAAAAATTCATCAAGCTCAAGTTGATTTTGCAAATAAACAATTTAAAGAGTTTAATGTTCATTTTAATATATCAGCAATTGTGACATTGCCAGATAATTGCATGTCTGATCAATTAGCAAATGGTGAATATTTAGGAAACGCAGTTGACGACACTGCTTACTCCGTTGGCTTTGACTCAAAGAAAGAGTTTGATGAAGTTTTTGATTTTATGGGTGGATGGGTATACTCCCCATTTGTAGCACAACAGTTTAAAAAGTACCATGCTGACAAAGTAGTTATCTCTGTTAGTGAATACGACCATAATGAAAATGTTTTGGCTCAGGCTTTTCAAAATAGAGGCTTTACTCAAATCTTAGACTTGACTAAAGATACCCAAAGTTTCGCACATGAATTGGGTCATAACTTTGGTTTGGGTCATACATCAAGTGCTGAGTGTAGTGAGTCTAATTATTTAATGTGTTCAGGCACTCAATTTAAAACTGGCTTTACAGCTAACGAAAAGAAAACCATTCAAAAGGTAGTTAATCGTGATCTCGATGCTTTAGCTGTCTACGCATACGATAACCGTTTTTGGAATGGTGACTTTAACAAACCAATGCCTATTGAGGCACACGTTAAATTCAGCGTATCGGATAATCCAATTCCTAAAAACCTTGATAATACTGAAATGGTAGTTGAGCTTGTAGATGCTCAAGAGAAGCCTACCGTATTAGATCATGATGTGGCCGTTCAGCTTTATACTAACGGCACAAGTGCTAAAAGTGGTATTAACTACAGTCCTGATACCTACCAAACAGTTACCTTTGCCGCTGGTGAGCAGGTTAAACGTGTTGATTTACCAATAACGCACAGCGATAAAGATACTCAATTAACTGTAGGTACTCGCTATGGCGTTAATGTTGCAGATTCAAATCCTGTAGATGTGACAATTAATGCTGTTAGCAAGCCTAAATCATCCGAATCAAGTGGTGGTAGCATGAGTCTAATTACATTATTCGGACTAATCCTCATGAGTCTTCGTCGGAAAATGATCAAATAACGCTAAGTAATGTAAATTTGACTCATCAGCTTGATGAATCAAATTTACATTATGCACTTATAATTAAAAACAAAATTAAGACTCATAGCATTTAAATAGCCAAAATGTACCACCAAGTGTACCACTTGCAGTATTAGCTTATAGATTTGATGTAACTAATTGAATATTAAGATATATGGGGAGTTTTGGAGGCTCCCCTAGAGCCGCACCCCGGCACACGAGTCGCCTGCTGCGGTTGCTCCCTTCCGGGCCTGGCCGAGTTCACAGGTTATCATTGCGGGGGGACCCTAGGGTCACCATTGAATTTCTAGCAACATCAGTATGTCTCTAGAACGCGGAGGATTATCGCTTAAGCAGTATGGGGAATCAAGCCTTTAGCACAAACTAATTGAATTTTACGAGTTAAATGCGCAAGCAATAGACAATTGCTAAACTTCTGTATACTTGTTGCGCGTTTAAAGTGAGGTTGAATGTCAATATGGGGTTATTTAAACAAATGCCATTACTTTAACGTGAGTGCGCCTTTATTCTTTTGCAGCAATTTAGGCCCAATCCCTTTGACTTCGGCTAATTGGTCGATTGATTTAAAATTCCCGTGTTGTTTACGGTAAGCCACAATAGCTTGTGCCTTCTTCTCCCCTACACCTTTCAGTTGCTGTAATTGCTCAACGTTCGCCGTATTAATATTCACTTTTGAACTTGTTGACTTAGCCTTAGTTGCTTTGCTCGTTTCATTAACGGCTTTGTCTTTAGCGACAGCTTCTTTCACAACGCCCTTTTTAGCCACAATAGTTTGATTAGTGACGCCTTGCATATGATTAATTTCTGCAGCAATCCCTGCAATTTTAGCCTCAGCGACAACGGGCAAAGCGAGCAAGCTCATTATCATGACAAGTGATGACATTAGTTTCATTATGCACTCCTGTTAATTAGACCTTTAAAATTAGATATCGCCACTCAACTATAAGTGTCCTATTGCAATACCGCCTTGTTACTGAGAGTGGTCATTCTTAATTGCCTGTAGATACGCCTATAACTCGAGTTAGTTTATATCCTCTGTCGTAAGCCATAACCCATTACCAGTAAGAAATTGACGTTAATGAAGCACTTTAAGACTAAAAAAGCATCAATTATCATTAAGTTAAGCTATGTTTTGATCTCAAATATTGCATTTTTTAAAATCTCGCCTACATTAAGCACCTGTTTATTTGTTTGGTCGTTTCACGATGTCTGATTCATCTATTCCTCCCTCTGATAAAAATGCCATACCTAGCCCGTATGTCGCTAATCGCACTACTAAAACCAAATTTACAATTATTATTGTCGACTTTATTCTGCTCATTGCTTTATATAAATTTTTACCTTTTGAGCAAGGCATTAATACCGGTTTAGCCATGCTTTGTTTTGCTGCCATTCTTTGGTTAACTGAAGCAATTCACTTAAGTATTACTGCGATTCTTATTCCTATTTTGGCGGTTGTGTTCGGCGTTTTTAATACGCAAACAGCCATGAGTCATTTCTCTAACCCTATCATTTACTTGTTTTTTGGTGGTTTTGTGCTAGCAGCGGCACTGAACCAACAAGGAGTTGATAAACTGATTGCACAGAAGGTGTTGGTTGCATCTAAAGGGAAATTATCTGTCGCCTGCTTTATGCTTTTTGGCGTGACTGCATTTCTGTCAATGTGGATCAGTAATACCGCCACGACGGCAATGATGTTGCCACTAGCCTTAGGTATTTTAAGCCAGCTCGACAGCAAGACAGATCATAAAACTTACCTGTTTTTATTATTAGGTATTGCCTATAGCGCCAATATTGGCGGCATTGGTACTTTAGTCGGCAGCCCACCCAATGCGATTGCGGCGGCGCAAGTTGGCATTAGCTTTAGTGGTTGGTTAAAGTTTGGTTTAGTGACTGTTGCCTTACTTTTACCGTCAATGCTAATCGCGCTTTACTTACTTTTTAAACCTGACTTATCAGCCAAGTTTAATATCGATTTTCAAGCCACAAAGCTGACCATCAGCGCTAAGGCTACTCTGGTCATTTTTGTATTAACCGTACTCGCTTGGATCTTCAGCTTACCCTTATCTAAAGCGCTGGGTGGCTTAAGCCAATTTGATACCATTGTTGCATTAGCAGCAGTAGTCGTACTCGCTGGCTTAGGACTGGTTGATTGGAAGAAAATTGAAACCACCACTGACTGGGGCGTATTGATTCTATTTGGTGGCGGCCTAACGTTAAGCGCAGTTTTAAAAGCCACGGGTACCAGTGTCTTTTTAGCGCATTTAGTGACAGATTTATTCGGCAATACTCACATGGCACTGTTTACCTTAGTGGTAATATTTTTTGTGGTCATGCTCACTGAATTTGCCAGTAATACCGCTAGCGCGGCTTTGTTAGTACCTGTATTTGCTGCGATTGCTGATGCACTGGGCATCTCACCTGTGATGCTGTCAGTATTAATTGGTATTGCCGCATCTTGCGCATTTATGCTACCCGTTGCAACGCCACCTAATGCGATTGTATATGGCTCTGGATTTATTAAACAATCTGAGATGATCCGGGCGGGTATGGTCATTAACTTATTGAGTATGGTGGTACTTTATATTATCGCCCACTTATTCTGGCCAATTTAAACCTATAACAATCATCAGCGTTGTTAGCATAAGCCTGCAATTGCAGGCTTATTTTTTATCTAAAACTGACTCATTTTATCCTGTAATACTGTCAATTAACTTGCGCTAATGCCTGTGCTAAATCGGCAATAATATCCTCAGCATCTTCAAGCCCCGCCGAAATACGGATTAGGTTATCGGTAATACCTGCTTGCAATCGCATTTCTGGCGTATAAGGCGAATGGGTCATTGAGGCTGGATGTTGGATCAATGATTCTGCATCACCTAAGCTCACCGCAATTGAAAACAGTTGCAGTCGATTAATAAACGCTTGGCATTGGCTTAAATCAGCTTTTAATGTAAAGGCGACAAGTCCACCAGCAGCAACCATTTGTTGCCCAATAAAACGGTAACCAGCATCAGTTTCTAGCCCAGGATAAAACACCTGCTCAACTTGCGGATGCTGTTCAAGATATTCGGCAATTAACTGGGCATTTTGACAATGACGCTGCATGCGCACATCTAAGGTTTTCATCCCTCGTAAAATAAGCCAAGCATCATGGGGCGAAATCACTGCACCAATATCTTTTAAGCTGTGCATCCGTATTGGTTCTAAATGACTACAGTCACCACAAACTATACCGGCAATCACATCACCGTGGCCATTTAAGAATTTAGTCGCGCTATGCACAACAATATCAATACCAAAATTAATAGGTTGTTGCAGTAACGGGGTCATAAAGGTGTTATCAACCACACTGATTAATTGATATTGCTGCGCTATTTCGGCAATAGCTTGCAAATCATATACAGTGAGATGGGGATTAACGGGGGTTTCACAAAAAATCATACGGGTATTGGGTTGAATCGCATCACACACGGCCTGCATATTGGCAAAATCAACCAGTGACACTTGAATACCAAAACGCGGCAGGGTTTCTTCAACTAAGGAAAAGGTACAACCATAGATGGCTTGCGAAATAATTAAATGGTCACCTTGCTTAAATGCGCCAGTAAAGTCGCAGCAATAGCGCCCATGCCGGAGCCAAATGCAATAGCATCATTACAGCCTTCTAATAGCGCCATTTTACGCTCTAGCTCGGCAGTAGTCGGATTACCTAAGCGTGTATATATTGGGCCTGTTTGCTCACCACTAAATCTTGCGCCACCTTGCTCTGCCGTCTCAAATGCAAATGTGGCGCTCTGTACTAATGGACTCACTAATGCATTATGTTCATTAGCTTGATGTCCGCCATGAATAATCAAACTGGCAGGTTTTAGTTGTTTATTCATCACCATCCTCAGTAAGCATATATGGAACCAACATACTGAATTTTATGAAAATGAATAGCAATTAAGACAAATAGATCACTCCACCTTTGTAAAATCTTTGTTACGCGCCTTATTTTTAGATAATGCGCTGACCGAGAAGTCCTTTAACTCAGCCAATAAACTTTGATGTACCTTACTTAGTTTAGGGCGATTATCGTCAGAAAATGCGATTGGACGGCATAATGCCATGGCTTGATAACCTAAACGGGCTGTCAGCAATCCTCCCCCTAATCCTTGTGCAAGACGTGCTGATATTTTACCTGTCATTTCGACCGACAATAATTGGCTGCCTAAATCGACCACTATTTCGCTGCTACCCGCATAAATAATGTTATGAATGATCGACCTGATTAATTTGATTCGGCTCCAATAACCCAGCTCGATGCCATAACAGGCTGCTATTTGTCTTAGCATGCGCTGATTACGCCATAACATTAACGCCATATCTAATGCAGCCAATGGACTTGCCGCCAATAAAATTGCCGATTCAGCCGCATAACGACTAACAATTTTCTTCGCGCGCATATCTTGTGGCGTCACCACTAACTGTTCGTATAACGCCAATTGTTCAGCATCATTTTGCTCGTCATTAACATGTAGAAAATAGGGCTCTGTAACCTGAGGCGGTAAATTAGCTGATAATTGTTTGATAAACAGATCTGTTTCACCTTGCTGCACACTTAATTTAAGTCGTGCAGCCGTCTGTTGTAATTGCTCAGTCTGTTTTAAACGTTTTAATTGACGATATTCGCTGATGCAAATCTTCGCGCACCATAAGCCAATAATGGCTAACACAGCACTATAAAAGCCAAACAACCACGGACTTTGTTGCCATGCCGACAATAAACCTAATAAGGTTTGTACTACCACCACAGCCATCACGGCTAATATCACTAACCGTGTTAGCTTCGAGCGTTTTTTAATGGGTTTGATTACCGCTTCATCCATTAAAAATGGATCATTGTCTGGCAATAATTGTTCAACCTGCTGTTCAAACTCTACCTCATCAACACTAAACTGCTGACTCGGTTTTATATCTATTTCGCTAGTGCTGTCTGGCGTAAGATTAAATTCTTGCGCAGGTTTTAAGGCTGATTTATGTTGCATCTGTGACTCCTAAAGCAGCTTATCACCCAGTAAATACTGTAATAGATGATCTAATCTTATATGTTCAAAAGCTTGATTTGACTCATACTTTTTAGGTGCGAAGGCTTGAAAATGAAACCCTTGTTGATGCCAAAAACTGGCATTAGGGACTTCATCAGGTACTTGCCCCGGAAATAATGTCGTTGCAGCGCCATCATTTAAACGTGCCCCTGTAATGACTTCCACAGGTTGTCCATCTTGCTTAACGATGCCATGTTCGGTCGCTTTAATGGCACTGATCGCCATGGTTTCAACATGACAACCATCAAAACGGGCGTGTTTACGACTTGGTTGTAAAATACTGCTGAGTAATTTAACTAAACTCGATTGTTGATCACGGCTAACATGATCAACCTTGCTTGCCGCAAATAGTAATCGGTCGATACGTGGCGAAAATAGTCGCTTAAACCAACTGGATTGCCCAAATTGAAAACTCTGTAAAATTTGGTTTAACGCAAATGACATATCATTAAATTGCTGATGACCACGATTAAGTGCCGTCAAACAATCCACTAACACCACTTGCCGGTCAAACTTCGCAAAATAATCACGATAAAACGGCGTGATCACTTGTTCACAATAAGCGTTATAGCGCTTATTCAGAATTTGGTAGTAACTATTTTTATGAGCTTGCTGATATTGCTGATGCTGCTCATTGGATAGGGCTAATGGAAAAAACGCTAATACAGGTGCACCTTCGAGATCACCGGGCAGTAACATGCGCCCCGGTTGTGCGTAATAAAAGCCCTGCTTTAACACTAAATCTTGTAATAACTGTTGGTATAACTTGGCAATTGCATCTAGCACTTGTTCATCGGCATCTGCATTTAAATCAAGTTCAGCAAGTGCATCAGCATAAGCTTGATAATATGGCGAAGTTTGCCAAATAATTTGTCGACTAAATTGTTGCTCACACCATTGCTGATAAGTTAATTGCAGCATAGGTAAATCCAATAACCACTCACCGGGGTAATCAACTATATCAACATATAAAGTCGCGGTAGTAGTATCGGTTAATTTCGCCAGCAATCCTTGTTCGGGCTTATACTTTATCGCCAATCTAAGCTCGCTAATATTACGAGTAGATGATGGCCAACGTGGTGTTTCACTTAATAACAGCTGCATTGCCGTTTGATAATCAAAACTGGCAATCGACATATCAGGCTGCATTTGCCGCTTAATACCAATCAGTCGATTATGATGTGTGACTTGCCACAAAGGTAACTGATTCACTGAATCACCGGTATTGAGTAACTGATTAACCAAACCAGTAATAAAAGCAGTTTTACCCGCTCCAGATAACCCCGTTACGGCTAATCGAATATGATGATCATTACTGCGATGAATTAACTCTTTTGTTTGCTGACTAACTCGATTGAATGAACGAGACAAAAAACTCATATTGGCAACCTAGAAATGACATATCGGGATATACTTATTGTCATAGTATACAACCCGATATGCGATGGCGAGACTCTATTACAGATTGTTGATTTCACGTTTTAAATCATAATTATCAGAGGTTACATAACGTTCAATTCTTTGTAACCTTGTATCAAGCTTTTGAAACTGATTATTAATGTCTCTTAACGCTTGTTTTGCTGGTTCTCCAGCTTGCCATACCTTCTTCTTAATACCGATTTCAGGCTCCTGATGACTGGCTGTTGTTGATGGTTTAACATCTAATACCATCCATAACACCACATATACAACTAGGACTAAACCAGAACCGCCTAACAAGAATAGTGATGCAGCAATAATGCGGACTAACCAAACTTCGATATTAAAAAACTCTGCAATACCCGCACAAACACCGGCTATTTTGCCTTTCTTCTTATCACGATATAAGGTGCCATTATTATTTAGTTTCATGGCGCTGCCTCCAATCTGGACTGTCATGATCTAAAATAGTCTCTAATGTCACTATTCTTTGATTCATTTTCTCGGCTTGCTGCACAAGCTCATTCAGCTGCTTATACTCTTCTTCTGTTAATCCCTGCCCTACTTGGCGTTTACTGCGATAATGCAATATCAACCAAATAGGGGCAACGAATATAAGAAAGATGATAATCGGTGCGACTAAAAATCCCATATCCATTACTCCCCCTTGTCAACGTTAATTATTGATCTTGTTTGGTTTGCTTCATCTTCGCTTTAAGCGCTTCTAGCTCGGCTTTGACGTTATCTTCAGCTTTTAGTGCCGCAAATTCGTCATCTAATTTGTTTTTACCCAAATCATATGCCTCGACCTCAGCTTCAAGGCCCTCAACACGGCGCTCATATTGCTCAAATTTAAGCATTGCATTATCAATTTTGCTTGAATCTAGCTGACGCTTAACATCTAAACGAGATGTTGCAGTTTGCTTACGCAAGATAATTGTCTTTTGACGTGCCTTAGCGTCAGTTAACTTATCTTGTAGCTGCGAAACCTCTTCTTTTAAGCGTTCAATATGCTCTTCAACCACAATTAATTCGGCATGTAACGATTTAGCCATATCATTCGTTTTTTGTTTCTCAACTAATGCTGCTGTCGCTAAATCTTCCCGATCTTTTGATAACGCTAATTCAGCCTTTTGCTGCCAATCATTCACTTGAGCTTCGACTCGAGCAACTCGACGTAAAATCTCTTTCTTTTCAGCTAATACTTTGGCTGATGTTGAACGAACCTCAACTAAGGTATCTTCCATTTCTTGAATAATTAGGCGTACCATTTTTTCAGGATCTTCAGCCTTATCAAGTAAAGAGCTGATATTTGAATTAATGATATCGGCGAAGCGTGAAAAAATTCCCATAATACTTTCCTCATTTGATGTAGTTCAGTATTGATAATACACATAACGTGCCAACTTTTTAAAATTCTATAAAATCAGCATGTTAACTTAATTTTAAAGTTTTCCTTTATTTTAGCTAACGAGCTCTCTATTATAAATTTCACCAATTAATAGTGATAAAGACCAATTATTGTGACCACTAAATTCAAACAAGATAATCTGATTGGCCAGTCTAATGCTTTATTAGAAGTATTGGAGCATGTCTCTCAAGTTGCGCCTCTCGCTAAACCAGTATTAATTATTGGTGAACGTGGTACCGGTAAAGAGCTTATCGCTGAACGCTTACACTACCTATCTAAACGGTGGGATCAAAGCTTTATCAAGCTCAATTGTTCATCCTTAAGTGAAAATTTGCTAGAGAGTGAACTGTTTGGTCATGAGTCTGGTGCATTTACTGGCGCTAAAGGCCGCCATGAAGGTCGATTTGAACGTGCCGATGGCGGTACGCTATTCTTGGATGAGTTAGCAAACACGTCAGGATTAATTCAGGAAAAACTTCTGCGAGTGATTGAATACGGCGAATTTGAACGTGTGGGTGGCAGTAAAACAGTACAAACCGATGTCCGTTTAATTTGCGCCGCCAATGAAGACTTACCCACATTAGCCGAACAAGGTGAATTTAGAGCCGATTTACTCGATAGACTCGCCTTTGATGTTATCACCTTACCGCCACTACGTTGCCGCAGCGAAGATATTATGCCCCTGGCTGAATACTTTGCCATAGGCATGGCAAGACAGCTTCAACTTGAACTGTTTAGTGGATTTTCGAAGCAAGCAATCGCCCAATTAATGGATTATCACTGGCCGGGCAACATTCGTGAGCTCAAAAACGTAATTGAACGTAGCGTGTATCGTAATGACGATATTCAACAACCCATCAGCCAAATTATTCTAGATCCATTTGCATCACCTTATCGCCCAACAACGCGAATCAAAACCCTTAGCCGACAACAAACACCAGCCGCGATGAATGAAACTCATAATGAACCGGCGGCGGCCACTCAACCTGTGGAATCAAAAGCGCTTGAATTTCCAATGGATCTAAAACAACAATGTGAACAGTTTGAAATCGATCTACTGCAGAAAGCATTAGAAAACTTTCAATTTAACCAGAAAAAAACGGCGGAACAACTCGGATTAAGCTATCACCAGTTACGCGGTATCTTGAAAAAATACAATTTACTCGACAAATAGTCAGTAATTTAGCCTCAAAACCAAGGATATTGTGTGATTTTAAAGCAACATCACGATAAGCGATTGCTCAAAACAACAAGCGGCTGCTAAAATGTGATCTCAAGTCAAAAAATAATACATTATCAATGAATTTGCTGTTTAAACACTGCAGGTTACTGGTTGTTACCTTAAGCGTGAGTTTTCTCCTCATGGCATGCGATCAAAAGCAGCAGCCACCAGGATTAGTTTACTGCTCTGAAGGTAATCCTGAATCATTTAATCCTCAGTTAGTAACATCTGGTACCACAATTGATGCTACCGCCAATCAAATTTATAACCAGTTATTGAGTTATGACAATGCTACAGGCGCTTATTCGCCTGAGTTGGCAACCGCGTGGACAGTTTCTGATGATGGTTTAAATTACACATTAACCCTACGTCACAATGTGCAATTTCAGCATAATGCGCTATTTTCTCCGACTCGCCCATTTAATGCCGATGACGTTATTTTCTCATTTGAGCGAATTATCAATCCAAACCACCCATACCACGCCATCGCTAAACAGGGTTATCCATTTTTTCAAAGTGTCGGTTTTGACAAACAGATAAAATCAATCCGTAAACTGGCTGACGATAAAGTGGTATTCACCCTTTATCAACCTAACTCGACATTTCTAGCTAACTTAGCCACTGACTTTGCTGTCATTTTATCAGCGCAATATGGTCAACAATTACAACATCTACAACTACCTGAATTACTAGACAATCAACCGATAGGTACTGGTCCATTTGTATTACATAAATACGTGAAAAATGGCTATATTCGCTATTACCGGAATGATGAATATTGGGGCGACAAGGCCAAGATTCCACAGCTAGTATTTGATATTACAACGAAAAGCACCATGCGCCTTGCGAAGGTCATTACAGGCAGTTGCAGTATTTCTGCCTTACCTAAACCCGGTGAGCTAGCCGTTATTAATGACAACCCTAACCTTAAAATTGAGCGCAAGGTGGGTATGAATGTGGCTTTCTGGGCATTTAATACCGAAAAGCCGCCGTTTAATAATATCGAGGTACGCCGCGCACTTGCGATGGCGGTGAATAAACAAAAAATTCTTGATGCGGTTTATCAAGATACCGCTGAAATGGCTAATACTATGCTACCGCCATCATCTTGGGGATATTCTAATATTGCCCAAGATGACAGTTATGATCCCGTTGCGGCCAAGGCTTTACTTGATAGCACCGGTTATAAAAATATCACCATTGATATTTGGGCGATGCCGGTATCACGGGTATACAACCCCAATAGTTTAAAGACGGCTGAATTAATCCAAGAAGATTTAGCGAATATTGGCGTAAGAGCAATATCATCTCTTATGATTGGAGTGTATTTAATCAAAAGCTACACGCTACCAGTTATGATTCAGTATTAATGGGGTGGTATGCTGACAATGCTGATCCTGACAACTTTTTCTCACCGTTATTAAGCTGTAATGCACTTGCCTCAAATTCTAATGAAGCGAGATGGTGTAATCTGCAATTTGACCGTTTGATTCAGCGCGCTAAACAAACAACTGATCAGCAGCAAAGAAAACAGCTTTATCATCAAGTTGAAGAATTACTACAAAGCAAAATGCCGATAGTTCCCTTAGCCCATGCACAGCAATTACTGCTCACCCAAACCGATATTGAAGGGGTTAAACTGAGTACTTTTGGCTCTATTTCATTTAATCATGCCGAGAAAGTTAGCCCACAGGAGCAAGAGTAATGGGTATTTTCTTAATTAGACGCCTTAACCTCTTTATCGCCACCTCTATTGCCTTAATTGGCGTTTTATTTTTGGCGACCAGTTTATTCCCTGTCAGCAAAACCGTTGCTTTAGCAGGTATCACTTCACCATCATTGGCACAAGCACAACAAATAACCGACGACTATCAACTCAATAGTTCTGAGCTGGGTCAATTTATTGCGTATTTGAAACAACGTTTGTCTGGCAACCTTGGGATTTCAACCAGCTCACAGCATCCTGTTATTGATGAGTTAGCAGTGCAACTGCCAGCAACAATTGAGCTGATCACTGTCGCCAGCATTTTGGCCTTATTATTAGGGGTACCGCTGGGGGTATTATCTGCGCTAAGCCATAATAAACTCACTCAAAATAGTATTATGGTGATTACCTTAACGGGTTATTCGATCCCAGTATTTTGGTTAGGACTGACGCTTATTCTCTGGTTTGGTATCAAATTAGGTTGGTTACCAGTATCGGGGCAATTAAACTTGTTATATCAAATCAAACCCGTTACCGGCTTTATGTTAATTGACACTTTGATTTCTAACTCGCCGTATCATATTAGTGCCTTTTTAGATGCACTAAAACACATAGTCATGCCAGCCGTCACCTTGGCCATTCTGCCATTTACTGTGGTCGTACGTATTACCCGCTCCGCCATGACTCAAGTATTAAGCCAAAGCTATATTCGTGCAGCAGAAGCCCGCGGATTACCTACTCGCCGAATTATTATGCGTCATGCACTCCCCAATGCACTATTACCCGTACTTAAACAACTAGGCTTAATGCTTGGTCCATTTATGAGCTATGCCATTATTGTTGAAGTTATTTTTGCTTGGCCGGGCGTAGGTTCGTGGTTAGTGTCGGGCATTTACCAACGAGATTACACTGTGATTCAAGGCGGCATTTTAGCAGTCTCTTTATTGATTATTTTTGCCAGTATTTTAATTGAGGTCATTTACACCGCAGTTAATCCACTTAGTAGGAAAGAGCTTTATGCCAGCCATTAAAATTTACCAAGAGGAACATATCCCCTCGCCTAGACGTAAGCTATGGTTAAGCTTTTCAAGCAATTTCGTGGCATTAATTGGATTGTGGGTTGTCGGCTTACTTTTACTATTAACGATTTTAGGTCCATTTATTGCGCCCTATTCACCTGAATTCCAAGATCCGAATGCTTTGCTCTTGCCGCCATCATGGGATCATCTTGGTAGTGTGTCACACTTTTTAGGTACCGATGATTTAGGCCGCGATATTTTTAGCCGCTTATTACATGGTGCGCATCTTACCTTTGGTATGGCACTCGCTATCGTAGCAACAGCATTATTGACCGGATTTATCATCGGCTCTATTTCAGGCATGATGACAGGTCTAAAAGCCAGTATTTTAGGGCATATGCTTGACTCGTTACTGTCAATTCCATCATTACTACTTGCCATTTTAGTGGTAGCGATTACAGGCCCCGGACTTGAAAATGTATTCTGGGCTGTGGGACTGGCATTAACACCGCAGTTTATTCGGGCAATTCATCAAGCAGTACATGATGAGTTACAAAAAGAGTACGTTACTGCAGCCCGTCTTGATGGCGCAACATCATTACAAATTTTTTGGCATGTGGTTATGCCTAATGTGTGGGAAATTATTATTATCCAAACCACATTAGCCATTTCAGCAGCAATTCTAGATATCGCCGCATTAGGATTTTTAAGTTTAGGTGCGCAAGCACCCAGTCCAGAATGGGGAGCGATGGTTGGCCAAGGCTTAGATAATTTACTTACTGCACCTTGGGCGGTCACTATTCCTGGTTTAGCCATTTTAGTCAGTGTGCTAGCCATTAACTTAGTTGGCGATGGCTTAAGCGCCGCGTTAACACCAATAAGAAGCTAATTATGCCGTTACTGGATATTAGAAACTTAACCATTGAACTCGACACACCCTATGGTCGAGTCAAAGCCTTAGAAAAAGTCAGTTTGACACTTAACCTGCTGAGATCCACGGTTTAGTGGGTGAATCTGGCTCGGGTAGAACATTGCTTGCTCGTGCTATTTTAGGTATTCCAGAGCCGAATTGGAGCATCACTGCTGACCGCATGATGTGGAATAACCAAAATTTAATGGACATGAGCCAAGCTGAGCGACGATCACTCATGGGCAAAGATATTTCGATTATCTTCCAAGATCCGTCTAACTGTTTAGATCCCGCTTTAGAAGTTGGCGAGCAGCTTATTGAAGCAATGCCAACCAACAAATCATTACCGTTTTGGCGTCGCGCTAAAGATAAAAAGCTAAATGCAAAAAACTGGCTCCGCAAAGTGGGCGTTAAAGATCCTGAGCGCCTAATGAGCAGTTATGCGTGGGAGCTATCAGAGGGCGAATGTCAAAAAATCATGATCGCGATGGCAGTTGCTCACCAACCTCGGCTATTAATTGCGGATGAGCCTACCAATCAAATGGAGCTCAATACTCAAGCGCAAATTTTTAGATTACTGACTAAACTTAATCAACTACAAAACGTATCGATTCTATTAATCAGTCACGAACTCGAAAAAGTGGCACAATGGTGTGAGAATCTAACGGTGATATACAGTGGTCAGGTGATGGAATCTGGCCCTACAGCATCAATTATGAGCCATCCGTACCATCCTTATACCAAGGCATTAATTGAAACCATCCCCGATTATGATGAATCCATTAGCCACAAAGCTTTACTGCCAACCTTGCCCGGCTCGCCGCCAGCATTGCAGCATCCACCTATTGGTTGTCGTCTTGGCCCTCGCTGCCCTGAAGCGCAGAAAAAATGTGTTCATCAGCCGAAGCTATGCCACTATAAAGACCGCTATTATGCGTGCCATTTTCCATATGAATTAGAGCAAAATAATGACGACGCCACTTCTTAAAGTTAATCAGTTAACCAAGCAGTATGTCACTGGCCATCGGTTTTTTAGACGCCAATACACCGAAGCATTAGCGCCTATTTCGTTCGAGTTAAATCCCGGTGAAACCTTGGCCATTTTAGGTGATGCAGGCTCAGGAAAAAGCACCCTTGCTCGCATTCTCGTGGGTGCAGAAAAACGCACCAGTGGTGAGATATTCTTTGAAGGTCTAGCCCTTGATAAAAAAAATATAAAACAGCGCTGCTGTTTTATTCGAATGATTTTCCAAGATCCTAATACCTCATTAAATCCAAGACTGACCATTGGTCAGTTATTGGAAGAACCCTTAAAATTCACCACGGATATGACCCCAGCGGCTCGTGAGCGCATGGTCATAGAAACGTTACGCAAAGTAGGTTTATTGTCAGAACATGCCGATTTTTATCCGTATATGATTTCAGAAGGACAAAAACAACGTGTTGCAGTAGCTAGAGCGTTAATGCTTAACCCTAAAATTATTATTGCTGATGATGCCTTAACAGAATTAGATCTTTCGGTAAGATCGCAAATTATTAATCTGTTATTACAATTGCAAAAAGATTTAGGCTTAGCCTATGTATTTGTATCACATAACTTGAAAATTATTCGCCATATTAGTGATAAAGTCATGGTTTTAAAAGATGGTGTGATGGTTGAAAAAGGCTCCACAGAGCAAGTATTTACCGACCCACAGCACGAATTTACCAAACGACTATTACAAGAACAAAATGATTTTTACAGCCAAAAATAACCTTAACCTTGGCATATTTCTAAATGAACTGAATAAAACACCCAGCTAATTTAAGAATATATGGTTAAGCGATTGCAGTGTCTACTGCTCCAACCACTGCTAAAAGCCAAGGTTAAACTAAAATAATAGTGCCATTTTATGGCTGAAATTATTATGCTATCAGAATCTTTCGAAAAAGAAGCTAACTTATGATTATCAAACCTAAAACTCGTGGTTTTATTTGTACCACAACGCATCCAGTAGGCTGCGAGGCCAATGTAAAACAACAGATCGAATATACTAAAAGCCAAGATCCAATTGTTGATGGTCCAAAACGTGTATTAGTCGTTGGCTCATCTAGTGGCTATGGTTTATCTTCAAGAATTGCCGCAGCATTTGGCAGTGGAGCAGCACCATTGGTGTCTTTTTTGAAAAACCAGGCACAGAAACTAAACCCGGTACTGCAGGTTGGTACAATTCAGCAGCATTCGACAAATTTGCTAAAGCAGAAAATCTTTATTCAAAAAGTATTAACTGTGATGCATTTAGTCATGAAGCAAAACAAAAAACAATTGAGCTAATTAAGCAAGACCTAGGTCAGATCGATATGGTGGTATATTCACTGGCTTCACCAGTGCGTAAAATGCCAGATACTGGTGAAGTAATTCGCTCAGCACTAAAGCCTATTGGTGAGAATTACACAGCAACAGCAGTCGATACTAATAAAAATATCATTATTGAAACCAGTGTTGAGCCTGCATCAGAGCAAGAGATTGCCGATACAGTGACCGTAATGGGTGGCCAAGATTGGGAACTATGGATTGATGCATTAACTGACGCTGGTGTACTTGCTGATGGATGCAAAACCGTTGCTTATAGCTATATCGGTACTGAGCTAACATGGCCTATCTACTGGCATGGTGCATTAGGTAAAGCCAAGATGGATTTAGATCGTGCAGCACATGAGCTAAACGCTAAACTGTCTGCAACTGGTGGAAGTGCTAATGTTGCCGTATTAAAGAGTGTGGTGACTCAGGCAAGCTCTGCAATTCCAGTCATGCCGCTTTATATCGCAATGGTATTTAAGAAAATGCGTGAAGAAGGCCTACATGAAGGCTGTATGCAACAAATTTATCGCATGTTTAGCCAACGCCTTTATAAAGCAGACCATAGCGCACCAGAAACTGATGCTGACAACCGTTTACGTCTAGACGATTGGGAACTACGCGAAGACATTCAGCAGCACTGCCGCGATCTATGGCCACAAGTGACAACTGAAAACCTTAATGAACTCGCTGACTACTTAGAATACAAAGCTGAGTTCTTAAGTTTGTTTGGTTTCGGTATTGAGGGTATCGATTATGAGCAAGATGTGAATCCTGCGGTAGAGTTTGATGTGATCCAACTCTAATATATTGATATTACTTTGAAAAGCCACATACTTGTGGCTTTTTTTTATGGCTTTTTATTTCGCAAAATACTAAATTACAAGCTCTTCAACTAACTGACTTATTTTCTCCTATACTTTAATTCGTCAGTTTTTATTATTTAGGATATATAAACATGCAAATCAGCGCACGTAACTCTCTACAAGGTACTATCAAAGCAATCTCTGAAGGTACTGTTAACAACGAAGTGACTATCGAACTAGCACCAAACGTTGAACTAACTGCAATGGTAACTAAAGCATCTTGTGACCGTCTAGGTCTAACTGTAGGTGGCTCAGCTTACGCACTTATCAAAGCTAGCAGCGTAATGATCGGTATCGATTAATTATTTGCCACGCAGTTAAAAGCCAGCATTAATGCTGGCTTTTTTGTACTATTTTTTGCTTAAGTACCATCTATAAACTCATGATAAATCGTACAAATAAATTACAACAAGTTATTTAACTCGTTCATCTATACATTCATCAGAACCCATTTCAAATTCACGACATATCCAAGGCCGATTCTCATAAATAGTACACATTAACGTGTTTCTATCCAAAGCGGCACACCAACCATCATCAAGTCGCATGAGTGTCTCACTGCCATACTGATCACGTGTGATAAATTTTTCAGGAACACCTGTATCTGAAATAATCATCACTTCAAGGCGGCAGCAGCATGCTCTACAATTTGAGCAAGATATATTCGAGGAAGAGAGTTTTTTAATTGGTATCATCATGAGTAACTACAATTTGATCAATTTTATATAATACCGTAAATTTAATACAAACTGCCTATCTTTCGTGATAAAGCTTAATTTCTAAACCATAACGCTAGCAATTTCCCCCCAAAGAACTAAAAAATACACCGACATTTCCCCGCAGACGTTGATCGATACTCCAATTCGCTACTGACTATATTAGTATCTCAGCTTAAGCTGCCTACCCCAACACGATTAGCGATTGCTAATTAAATATTGCATTGCTAGGTTATTGCACATACCTATTCGTTCAACGACATTGATAGTTCATTTGAATCGATTATCTGCATCATTCAATTATAAGGAAATCAAAGCATGCTAAAAATACTCCCTTTAGCCCTACTACTTTTTGTTTCGGGCTGTATATCAACTCCGGCATCCATTTCTTTCAAAGGTAAAACAGTTAATACCTACAGCGTTGCCGCTAGCTGCAAAGATATGCAGCTTGATACTGATTGCTCTGCAATTACTGGTGCTACTAAAGACATTTCTATCGATAATATCCCTCTTCGGATTGCCAGTGGAGAGAATGGTAAGGTTATTTTTGTAATGGCAGCCAGTATCTTTGGCACTGATGAGTCCACATTAACCCAAGGCGCCTCTGCAATTGAAAAGCTACTGATATCTAAAGGGATTGTCATTACTGCTATTAAAGTCATGTATGGAGGTAATGATGTTTACGGCGTACATTATCAATTAAATTCAGATGGATATTCAATTTTAAGCAAGTTGTCAATTTAAGTAATGCTTAGCAATAACTTCAGCAAAGATAAGACTGATTAATTTGCAATGAAAACAACATGCTAATCTTAGTTTTTCAAACCATAAAAGGAATTATTAATTGCTAGATTCATTTATAGTGCTAATAAGCACCGCAGCTATTTTACTTGGCTCACCAGGGCCAGCCCCATTAGCCCTTGCCGCAACAGGCGCTGCATTTGGAATAAAAAAAGGAACACCTTTTTTAGCAGGTATTTTAATAGGCCTTAGTGTTGTGATTATAGCGGCAAGCATGGGCTTAGCTACAATATTCACACAATACCCTAACGTCAAAATAGTGTGTAAATCGATTGGTGCAGCATACATACTTTATATCGCTTATAAAATAGCTTCAGCACCTATTATTGTGACTAAAAAAACTCAATCACTACCAAGTTTTAAAGATGGATTTATTTTAAATTTATTCAACGTTAAGGCTTATGCTGCTTTTTTAGCTCTATTTTCCCAATTCCTATTACCACTTTCAAATCCATCTATTAGTTATCTTACCACAGCGGTTACTTGTCTTGCTGTCGCCACTATTGTCGACATGCTGTGGCTGATATTGGGTAGCTTAATAAGACCGATATTTTCAAAACCTAGGCATGCCAGAGTGATCCGTGTCCTTTTTTCAATACTCATGGTAATAGCAGTTGCTTATACGTTGATCTAAATCACTAGAAAGCAAGGGTCTTATAAGCAATATTTGAGAGAGATTAATTTCATCCTTTTAGCGTGCCACCACTTATTGCAATAGCATCAGCCCTAAAAACGTTAAATACAGAACGGTAGCGACTCAATGTTTAATAAAATTATGAACCACGTATTTCAACTTTCCATGGCGGATTCAAACGATTTTCACCAGCCCAGTATAATTTGATTTTATTACCTGATGGATCTTTTAGTATCGCTTCTTTCCAAAGGTATCGTTGTTCTCTAGGTTGCAGCTCAAATTGAACGCCTTTTTGAGAAAGGATGGAACAAAACTCATCTAAATGTTCATGTTCAAAGTAAATAACAGCACGATTCTCAAAATGATCGCTTTCTAGTGATAAGGAGAACGTAGCATTCCCCTTTGGACAAGAAAACCTAGCATAATGTGGCGTATTTACGATTTGAGTAAAGCCAAGCAAGAGATAAAACTGTACAGCATCATCCATATTGCTTACGGGTAATGTAACTTGATTAAGTTCCATTTATTCTCCTAGAATATTTTTAAAGCTAATAAACACCATTATCAACAACTAATTTATTATGTTTCAAATTAGCTATCTTAATTTTGCTAATTATATTTTATAACTCAATTTAGCTCTGTGACTCAATTTTTAGACATAAAAAAACCAGCGCCTGAGCGCTGGTTTTTAATTTAACTCACTGTTGATTATTCAGCAGTATTGTTCTGTTGTGCTTCTTGAGCTTCCTCAGCGGCTTGTTCAGCTGCAGGGTAAGCAATCTCAGCTTTAGCACGTAATGCAGCCACTACTGCAGTGTAGTCAGCTTGTGCTAGCTGTGAAGTTAAACGTTGCTCTAATGATTTTACGGTATTCTCGTCTACATCAGATACAGTATTCACTTTGTCTAACACAACAACAGCATAACCTTGTGGTAGGCTCACGGTATCAACCACAGCGCCTTTAGTTGGTGCTGGCATCTGGAATGCTTTATTGATAATACCCGCGGCAACATCTTGAGCTGTACGACTGACTTCAGTTTTAGCGGTTAAGCCATCAACTGATGTACCCGCTTTAATCTGCTTCATGTCTTCAGCCGCTTTCGCACGCGCTAGCTCATTTGCTTTTTGCTGCTTAAGCGTTGCAACCACTTGAGCTTTAACTTCATCAAACGTCATCGTGCCAGCAGGCTTATGTTGATTGATGCGGATAACCACAACATGATTAGGTGCAATTTCTAGTACATCACTGTTCTCGCCATTAGCAAGCACTTGCGCAGAGAATGCAGCTTTCATAATTGCAGGTGCATTGAAAGGTGCAGGTGCATTATTACGACTAAATAACGGTGTTGTTTGTACCTTGGTGTTTAGCTCAATTGCTGATTCAGATAAAGTATCTGGCACTTCATAACTTGAGTCAGTTAGTTTTTGCTGTAAACCGTAGAACTCGTTATCAGCCTTCTGCTGCTTAATTTGAGCAACAATTTTATCTTTCACTTCAGCAAGTGGTGCTGTTGTACCTGGCTGAACATCTAACAACTTGATGATGTGGTAACCATATGGTGTTTCAACAACTTGTGAGAATTGACCTTTCTTCAATGAGAAAAGCGCTTTATCAAAGCTTGGATCCATCACACCTGGTTCAAACCAATCAAGCTCACCGCCTTTTTCTGCACTGAATTGATCGTTAGAATCTTTTTTAGCTAAAGTAGCAAAATTTGCGCCGCCTTCAAGTTGCTTGTAGATAGCTTCTGCTTTCTCTTTTGCTTTAGCCTTATCACCGCCGAAATCAATTAAGATATGAGCAGCTAGACGCTTTTCAGCAGTTTGATAAGAACTCTTATGCTCGTTGTAATACGCTTCAACTTCAGCATCGGTCACTTTGATGTTTTGAGCTAACTCTGCAGAATTTAAATCTACATAGTTAAGGCTAATCATCTCTGGACGAACGTACTCACCTAAATGATTTTCATAGTAAGCTTTCGCTTCAGCATCAGTCACTTTTACATCAGCAAGGAATGGTTCGGTATTAACCATTAAATACTGAATATCGCGTGTTTGATTTTGTAGCTGAGCCAAACTCTTAGCTTCACTTGGTAATACAAACTCTGAACCAACCATACCGCTAACAAGTTGATTACGAGTCATATCCACACGCATCATCTCAATAAATGCAGGCTTGCTATAACCAAGTTGCATCATAATTGCGTTGAAACGAGCGTCATCAAACTTACCATCGGTTTGGAAAGCTTGTTCTTGTAGGATTGCATCTCTAATTTGTGAATCAGAAATACGTAAACCAAGCTTATTGGCAGCTTGATCTAATAATTTTTCAGCAATCAATCGCTCTAACACAGCTTGTTTAATACTTTGTAGGTAGCTGTCGTTAGCTGCAAGCGAATCAAACATTTCACCTAACTGTTGTTGTAAACGTGAGCGTTCGCTTTGATAAGCTTGTTCTAATTGATTTTTTGTAATAGCTTCACCGTTAACAGTCGCAGCAGGTTCGTCAGTTGACGAGCCCAAGTAACTGCTCACACCAGCAAAAGCAAATGATAGGATCACTAGCACCAAAATGCTTTTGGCTATCACGCCCTGTGAACCTTCGCGGATCTTCTCTAACATCTGATTTCTCGCTTGTTGCGATTATAAAAAAAAGGCGCATCTAGATGATGCGCCTTAGTGTAAAAATATCGGAGTATTCAGACGCAACGTTAAGAAACCTCCCAACTCCAGAGGAGAAACGTATTTCTCCTCTCCCTAATCCATTAATTTAACAGATTAGAAGCCTACTAAGGCTCGACTAATTAAAATTAGTTTACTGCGTCTTTAAGAGCTTTACCTGCTTTGAACGCTGGGATCTTAGCAGCAGCAATCTTGATCTCTTTACCAGTTTGTGGGTTGCGACCAGTGCGCTCTGCGCGGTCACGAACTTCAAAAGTACCGAAACCAACAAGAGAAATCTTATCGCCTTCTTTTAAACCGTCAGTAACTGCAGCAATGAAAGAATCTAATGCGCGGCCAGCAGCAGCTTTAGAAATGTCAGCACCAGAAGCGATTTTCTCGATTAGTTCAGATTTGTTCATGTCATCCCCTTGAATGTAAATTTTCGCACCGCAACCAAATCCATATATAGAGCGGTATGCGGAGGCTTTTATAACAAGCTTGCTAAAAAAGTGCAAGCTGAGTTTGAAAACCAAAAAATTAAATTTATATATTCTAAAAACCAGTCACAACAAGGGCTCTAGGCCGACTGGCAATCCACGTGACTTAGGCTACCACAGCTAGGGGCTTTGTTAAGCCCCTTTTTTGCATTTTTTTACAAAAATAGTCTAATTTCTTGCTTGATCACATGTTTTTGACGACTTCGAAGCCTTCCACTGGTCGTTCTAACGCCAGTTTTAACACTTCATCAATCCACTGCACTGCGTGAATTTGTAAATCAGCAATGACATTTTGTGGAATTTCTTCCAAGTCGCGCTCATTCTCTTTAGGAATTAGCACAACTTTTATACCACCGCGGTGAGCTGCCAGTAACTTTTCTTTCAAGCCACCAATAGGTAATACTTCACCACGAAGGGTAATTTCACCTGTCATCGCCACATCAGCACGTACCGGATTACCGGTTAATGTTGACACTAAAGCAGTACACATTGCTGCACCTGCTGATGGACCATCTTTAGGGGTCGCACCTTCAGGCACATGCACGTGAATATCACGCTTCTCATAGAAGTCGCTATTAATGCCTAATTGGTCTGCACGCGCTCTCACAACGGTTAATGCTGCTTGAATAGACTCTTGCATCACATCACCCAGTGAACCGGTATAAGTTAACTTACCTTTACCCGCCACGGATGTTGATTCGATAGTCAATAACTCACCGCCGACCTCAGTCCATGCTAAACCAGTGACTTGACCCACTTGGTTATGAGACTCAGCTTTACCAAAGTCAAAACGTTGTACACCAAGGAATGATTTAAGGTTCTCTTGATTTACTGTAATTGACTTAAGTGATTTATCTAACATGATTTGTTTAACCACTTTACGACAAATCTTAGATAACTCACGCTCTAAAGCACGCACACCCGCTTCACGAGTGTAATAACGAATAATGCCTAATATTGCACTGTCTTCAACCGTAATTTCTGACGGCTTCAAGCCATTGCGCTCAACTTGCTTGGTCAACAAGTGCTGCTTAGCAATGTTAAGCTTTTCATCTTCGGTATAGCCTGATAAACGGATCACTTCCATACGGTCTAATAATGGACCTGGGATATTCATCGAGTTTGATGTGGCAACAAACATCACATCTGATAAATCATAATCCACTTCTAGGTAGTGATCGCTAAATGTTGCGTTCTGTTCAGGGTCTAACACCTCAAGTAATGCTGATGATGGATCACCACGCATATCAGAACTCATTTTATCGATTTCATCTAATAGGAATAATGGGTTTTTAACACCCACTTTTGCCATTTTCTGAATAATTTTACCCGGCATAGAACCGATATAAGTGCGGCGATGACCACGGATTTCAGCTTCATCACGTACGCCACCTAGAGCAACACGTACATACTTACGGCCTGTCGCTTTCGCAATGGATTGGCCAAGCGAGGTTTTACCTACACCTGGTGGGCCCACTAAACAAAGAATAGGACCTTTAAGTTGCTTAACGCGGCTTTGTACTGCGAGATACTCTAAAATACGCTCTTTAACCTTTTCAAGGCCAAAATGGTCGGTATCTAACACTTCTTGCGCCTTCGCTAAGTCACGCTTAATTTTACTGCGTTGCTTCCATGGCACTGATGTCATCCAATCAACATAACTACGTACTACCGTAGCTTCAGCAGACATTGGCGACATCATTTTTAATTTGTTTAATTCAGCTTCAGCTTTCTCTTTTGCCTCTTGAGGCATACCCGCTTCTTCAATCTTACGACCTAAGCCTTCAAATTCGTCATGGGTTTCATCAAGATCACCAAGTTCTTTCTGAATCGCTTTCATTTGCTCATTCAGATAGTACTCACGCTGACTCTTTTCCATCTGCTTTTTAACACGAGTACGAATACGTTTTTCAACTTGTAATAAGTCGATTTCGCCTTCCATCATCGCCATTAAATACTCGAGACGTTCACCAACGTTGACCATCTCTAGTACAGATTGCTTGTCTTCAAGCTTAAGCGGCATATGTGCCGCCATGGTATCGGCTAAACGCGCAGCTTCTTCAATCCCTGTTAGCGAAGTTAATACTTCTGGTGGGATCTTTTTATTCAGCTTAATGTAGCCTTCAAACTGATCAATTGCAGAACGTACGAGTACTTCTTCCTCTTTTTCAACAAGAGACTCTTCAGGTTCTAGTTTCTCGGCAATAGCAACAAAGTACTCATCCTCTTGAACATAACGTTCAATGCGTACTCGTTGACCACCTTCCACTAACACTTTTACCGTACCGTCAGGCAGTTTTAATAATTGTAAAATAGACGCTAGTGTACCCACATCGAAAATCTCATCGATGCCAGGCTCTTCTAACTCAGCATCACGCTGAGCCACTAAAATGATTTGTTTGTCCTGTTCCATTGCGCTTTCTAGACAACGGATAGACTTTTCCCGTCCAACAAATAACGGAATTACCATATGAGGGTAAACTACCACGTCTCGCAGTGGCAGTACTGGTAATTCGACTCGCGCTTCACGCTCTATGGTCATAGCTCGATTCCGTGTGATGAATTATGGATTACTGTCTGAGTATATTGGGGCAAACGGCGTGGTTTCAATAGCTAACATAAAAAAAGGAGCCGATATGGCTCCTTATTTATCAAATCAATAATCAGTCGATTATTTATTGTTCACCTGATACGGCTTGGTTATCTGTATTGTCATAGATCAATATAGGTGATGATTCACCTTTTACCACTGACTCATCAACAACCGCTTTATTGACACCTTCAACAGAAGGTAAGTCGTACATAGTATCTAACAGAATACCTTCTACGATTGAACGTAGACCACGAGCACCCGTTTTACGCGTCATTGCTTTATGTGCAATCGCTTTTAATGCATCTTCACGGAATTCAAGCTCTACGCCTTCCATTTCGAATAATGCAGCAAACTGCTTAGTAATCGCGTTCTTTGGCTCTGATAAGATCTGTACTAAAGCTTCTTCATCTAATTCTGTTAACGTTGCGACAACAGGTAGACGACCAATAAACTCAGGGATCAGACCGAATTTAACTAAATCTTCAGGCTCTACTTGTAACAATGTATCAGAAATAGTGGCTTTATCTTGTTCGCCTTTTACTAGCGCGCCAAAACCAATACCTGTACCTACATGAGCACGTTGCTCAATCACCTTTTCAAGGCCTGCAAATGCACCACCACAAATAAATAATATCTTTGAGGTATCTACTTGTAAAAACTCTTGTTGAGGATGCTTACGGCCACCTTGAGGTGGAACAGCCGCAATCGTACCTTCAATCAGTTTTAATAATGCTTGCTGAACGCCTTCACCCGATACATCACGAGTAATTGATGGGTTATCAGACTTACGGCTAATTTTGTCGATTTCATCGATATAAACAATACCACGTTGGGCTTTTTCTACATCGTAATCACACTTTTGCAGTAATTTCTGAATGATGTTTTCAACATCTTCACCCACATAACCGGCTTCAGTTAATGTAGTTGCATCGGCCATAGTGAATGGCACATCAAGAAAACGCGCTAATGTTTCTGCTAGCAATGTTTTACCACTACCAGTAGGACCAATTAACAAGATGTTACTTTTACCAAGCTCGACACCCTCTTTAGGGACGCCATTACGCAAACGCTTATAATGGTTATAAACAGCAACAGCTAATACTTTTTTAGCTTGGTCTTGACCAATCACATAATCATCAAGATGTGCTCGAAGCTCATGCGGCGTAGGTAATTTATCTTGATCACGCTTAGGCGAAATCTCTTTTATTTCTTCACGAATGATGTCATTACATAGCTCAACACATTCATCGCATACATACACTGAAGGACCTGCAATCAGTTTTCTTACTTCATGCTGGCTCTTTCCACAAAAAGAGCAGTACAGCAATTTGCCGTCACTGTTACTTTTATTGTCGCCCATTTACTTACCTCTTAAACCGTCTGCTACTTGTCTGAGCATAGCTCAGACAAGTTTAAAAATCAGCTTCGTTTGGTCATTACTGAGTCAACTAGGCCATAATCCATGGCTTGTTGTGCACTCATAAAGTTATCACGATCAGTATCGCGCTCAATCACATCAAGTGGTTGACCACAATGCTCAGCTAACATTTCATTTAATTTTTGTTTAATGCCTAGAATCTCTTGCGCATGAATCGCAATATCTGATGCTTGACCTTGGAAGCCACCTAGTGGCTGATGGATCATCACACGTGAGTTTGGTAGACAATGACGCTTACCTTTAGCGCCACCTGCAAGTAGGAATGCACCCATGCTTGCTGCTTGGCCAATACATACTGTACTGACGTTTGGCTTAATAAACTGCATAGTATCATAAATCGCCATACCTGCAGTCACAGAACCACCTGGCGAGTTAATATATAGATAGATATCCTTATCTGGACTTTCTGACTCAAGAAACAATAACTGCGCAACAATCAGATTAGCCATATGCTCTTCAACTTGACCAACCAAGAAAATCACACGCTCTTTTAATAAACGAGAGTAAATATCGTAAGAGCGTTCACCTTTAGAGGTTTGTTCAACCACCATGGGTACTAATGCATTGAGTACTGATTCTGGTGCATTTTGCATTTTTTATAATCCCTAAATAAAAAAAATGGCTCGTATGAGGAACCTCATACGAGCATTATAAATGGCTAACTGCCAGCTAAGTCAAGCTTAGCTTATGCACGACCTGTAGCTTTGTTCATAAATTCTTCAAAAGCAACTTCTTTTTCAGTTACTTTAGCAGCTTTTAATACAGCTTCAATCGCTTGCTCTTCAAGAGCTACGTTACGCATGTTCTGCATTAACTCTTGATTTGCATTGTAGTATTCGATCACTTCTTTTGGATCTTCGTATGCAGAAGCCATAGATTCGATCATCGCCTGTACGCGCTCGTCATCAGCTTTTAATTCATTTGCTTTGATCACTTCGCCAAGTAGTAGACCTACTTTAACGCGACGGATAGCTTGCTCAGTGAATAATTCAGCTGGTAGTTCAGGCATGTTAGTACCTTGGTTACCAAAACGCTGCATTGCTTGCTGACGTAGAACATTTACTTCGCCATCGATCAACGCTTGTGGAATTTCCATTTCGTTGTTAGCGATTAGACCTTCGATTACTTGCTCTTTCACGTTAGCTTTTAACGCTTGCTCAAGTTCACGAGTCATGTTCTTACGGATTTCAGCTTTAAGACCTTCAACACCACCTTCAGTGATACCGAATAAAGTCGCGAACTCGTCAGTCACTTCTGGTAGGTTAGCAGCTTGAACTTCAGTTAGCGTGATAGCGAACTTAGCAGCTTTACCTTTTAGCTCTTCTGAGTGGTACTCTTCAGGGAAAGTTACGTCGATTTCGAACGCTTCACCTGCTTTGTGACCTAGGATACCAGCTTCAAAACCTGGGATCATACGACCGCTACCCATTTGAAGTTCAAAGCCTTCAGCCTTGCCACCTTCAAACTCTTCGCCATCTACACTACCAACAAAGTCCATCTTCACTTTGTCGCCATCTTGCGCTTCACGCTCAACAACTTCGAAAGTTGCGTGTTGCTTACGTAGCGTTTCGATCATTGTATCTAGATCAGCATCTTGAACTTCAGCTTTAGGCTGTTCAACTTCAATTGCGTCTAGACCTTTTAGCTCAACTTCTGGGTAAATTTCAAAAGTTGCTACGAATTCAAAGTTCTCTTCTTTTGCTTCACCAGGAACAAAAGTAGGAGCGCCAGCTGGGTTTAACTTCTCAGCTACGATAGCTTCGATGAAGTTACGTTGCATTACTTCGCCCATGATTTCTTGACGAATAGCTGCGCCATAACGCTTCTCGATTACGCTAACTGGTACTTTACCAGGACGGAAACCAGGAATACGAGCACGCTTTGCTTCCTGCTTTAGGCTTTCTTTAACTTGGTTTTCGATCTGCTCAACTGGAACAGAAATAGTTAGGCGACGCTCTAGGCCCTGAGTTGTTTCAACAGAAACTTGCATTGTTTTACCTCGAAATATGTCTAACGTCCTTTGTAATAGTCGACAATTCAACTATTAGGTATTCGTTTCTTGATTTTTAATTTGACGCACATGCTATCTCATCTACAGATAAGTTACATCGGTCTTTATACATTAACCGCCATCAAGACGCGACATTATAGCCAGCGTTATCAGCGGAGTCGAGGGGCAATATTGGAATTTCGGACGTAAAAAAAGCGACCAGAGGTCGCTTTTATACTTCTTAATAAAGAATGGGGTGACTGATGGGGTTCGAACCCACGACAACCGGAATCACAATCCGGGACTCTACCAACTGAGCTACAATCACCACTGAAAATGGTACGCCCGGCAGGATTCGAACCTGCGGCCACCCGCTTAGAAGGCGGGTGCTCTATCCAACTGAGCTACGGGCGCAGAATTTAATTTACAAATCCTGCTTAAATTATGACGCGTTTGCATCACTTTAAAATATGGTCGGTGATAGAGGATTCGAACCTCTGACCCTCTGGTCCCAAACCAGATGCGCTACCGGGCTGCGCTAATCACCGAGTCACTCTTAACAAGAGTTTAATTAAACTGCCTCGTTGAGAACGGAGCGAATCTTATAATCTCATGTGACCTTCGTCAACGGTTTTTTTATAAATGGCGGTCAACTGATTATTTTAGCGTCTAACCATAGCAGTAATGCATATTAATTACGCTAACACATTTATTTCTACCACAATTTCCATATTAAAGAATTAACAATCCACTCTTGTTAATCATGACAGTTTATCTTTGCAGTGTTAAAGTAATGGCGTTTTTCGCCGTATTAAAAGGATAGCTTAATCACATGACAGCTCAAATCATCGATGGCAAGGCTATCGCCGCCGCCATTCGACAACAACTAAAACAAAAAGTAGCAGCAAGAATTGAACAAGGATTAAGAGCGCCAGGTTTGGCCGTAATTCTTGTTGGCAGTAATCCTGCGTCACAGGTATACGTCAGAAGTAAACGTAAAGCTTGTGAAGAGATCGGCTTTATTTCAAGCTCATTTGATTTACCAATAGACACTTCTGAAGCTGAGTTATTAGCATTAATTGATGAGTGTAATCACGATGACTCAATCGATGGTATTTTGGTGCAATTACCATTACCAAGCCATATCGAAGACGCCAAAGTGATTGAAAAAATTCGCCCTGATAAAGATGTCGATGGTTTTCATCCATACAATATCGGTCGTTTAGCGCAAAAAACACCTGTTCTACGCCCATGTACGCCAAAAGGTGTGATCACTTTACTTAATTCTACTGGTGTCGATCTACACGGCTTAGATGCGCTTGTAGTTGGAGCATCTAATATTGTTGGCCGCCCAATGGGATTAGAGCTGTTATTAGCAGGTTGTACCACAACTGTCTGTCACCGCTTTACCCAGAATTTAGAAACTAAAGTGCGCAATGCAGACTTAGTGGTCGCCGCAGTAGGTCGCCCAGGATTTATTAAAGGTGAATGGATTAAACCTGGCGCAATTGTGATTGATGTGGGTATTAATCGATTAGACGATGGTTCACTTGTGGGTGATGTTGAATTTGACCTTGCAGCAGAGCACGCCAGTCATATTACTCCTGTACCAGGTGGAGTGGGACCAATGACCATCGCTAGCTTGCTTGAAAATACTTTATACGCTGCTGAGCAATATCACGATAAATTGCCTCACGCTTAATCGATAAATGTATAAATAAAAAATGCCTGCGTGATGCAGGCATTTTTATTGGCATTAATCAGAAATTACTTTTTACGCCAAGTAGTGCCATTAGCACCATCTTCAAGCACAACACCTAGCTCATTTAAACGATCACGTGCTACGTCAGCAGCAGCCCAATCTTTTTCTACACGGGCACGGTTACGCTCAACAATTAACGCTTCAATTTCAGCGACTTCATCATCACTGCCCTGACCTTGTAAGAAAGCTTCTGGTGTTTGACTTAATAAACCTAATACATCAGTTAACTGCTTAAGGCTAACACCTAATGCAGATGCAGCTGCCATATCAGTGGTTTTAAGACGGTTAATCTCACGCACCATTTCAAATAGCACTGAGTATGCTTCTGGCGTATTGAAATCATCATCCATTGCCGCTTTAAACTGCTCGATATACTTAGTTGCATCAGCAGGTGCAACCGTTAGGTCTAAACCTTTAATACAGGTATACATACGTTCAAGTGCCGCACGAGCCTGCTTTAGGTTATCTTCTGAATAGTTTAACTGGCTACGGTAGTGGCCAGATAATAAGAAGTAACGGACAGTTTCTGGATCATAATGTTCTAGCACATCACGGATAGTAAAGAAGTTACCTAATGACTTAGACATTTTCTCTTTATCAACCATCACCATGCCAGTATGCATCCAATAATTTACATATGGCGTATCATGGGCGCAGCAAGACTGTGCAATTTCATTTTCATGATGTGGGAACTGCAGATCAGAACCACCACCATGAATATCAAAATGAATTCCTAAATGCTTACTGTTCATTGCTGAACATTCAATGTGCCAACCTGGTCGACCTAGGCCCCATGGTGATTCCCAAGTAGGTTCACCTGGCTTTGACATTTTCCATAACACGAAATCCATTGGATCACGTTTATTCTCATCCACTTCAACACGAGCACCCGCTTGTAGTTGCTCAATGTTTTGACCTGATAACTTGCCATATTCAGGGAATGAAGAAACGCTGAATAAGACGTCACCATCTGCGGCTACATATGCATGACCACGCTCAATCAATAAGATCACCATGTCGATGATTTCTTGAATATGCAAAGTTGCACGTGGTTCAAAATCAGGACGGATCATATTTAAGCTGTCAAAATCGTGGTGCATCTCGCCAATTAAGCGCTCTGTTAACGCTTCACACGATTCATTATTTTCATTGGCACGTTTAATAATTTTATCGTCAACATCTGTGATATTGCGCTGAAAGTTAACTTCATAACCAACGTAACGAAGGTAGCGCACGATCATATCGAAAGAGACGAAAGTACGACCGTGGCCAATATGACATAGATCATAAATAGTCACGCCGCAAACGTACATTCCGATCTTGCCGGGCTCAATGGGTTTAAATTCTTCTTTTTGGCGACTAATACTGTTGTATATCTTCAACATGAGTGCTCTCTTTCTAATGTCATATTGTTATAAAATCATGCAAAACATTTTATCACGGCAATAAGAGTTGAATACAGGTCTTTATGCAGAACTTGAGATAAGTTAGAATCCGCCGACTATTTTATAAAAAGGTTTATTATGATTACTTTGCACACTAACTACGGTGATATCAAGATCGAACTTGATCATGAAAATGCACCAGCAACTGCAGCTAACTTTGAGCAGTATGTAAAAGATGGCTTTTTTGATGGCACTATCTTCCACCGTGTAATTGATGGTTTTATGGTTCAAGGCGGCGGTTTCAACGAAGATATGTCACAAAAGACAACTCGTGATGCAATCCAAAACGAAGCAAACAACGGCCTTTCAAACGTAACTGGTACATTAGCAATGGCACGTACATCTGCGCCACACTCTGCTTCTTCACAGTTTTTCATTAACGTTAATGACAACACTTTCTTAGATTTTAAAAATGAATCTATGCAAGGTTGGGGCTACTGTGTATTCGGTAAAGTTGTTGAAGGCATGGAAGTTGTGAACAAAATCAAAGCAGTTGATACTGGTCGCAACGGTATGCATCAAGATGTGCCATTAGAAGCAGTTGTTATCACTAGCGCAACTATCGACGCATAATTATTTAATGCGCACATTATTTATAGGGGATCTGCACTTAAGTGCAGATCGCCCTGATATCACTCAAGCATTTTATCATTTTCTTGATACCCAATTAAATGATGCCGATGCACTCTATATTCTTGGCGATCTATTTGAAGTCTGGGTTGGTGATGATATTGCCGAACCTTTTGCACTTGAACTTGCGGCAAAGCTAAAAGCGATTTCAGCGCATTTACCGATTTATTATATTCACGGTAACCGTGATTTTTTACTTAATAAAAAATACGCTCAACTCAGTGGTATGCAACTATTGCCCGAAGTCAAAGTCATTGATTTATACGGCACTAAAACTGTGTTACTACACGGTGATAGTTTATGTACTCTAGATAAAGCCTACCAACGCTTTAGATGGTTTAGAAGCCAAGCTTGGGCACGTTTTATTTATAACCATCTACCGCAAAAACGCCGTATTAATATTGCCAATAACTTGCGTGCAAAAAGTAAAGCCAGCAATAAAAACAAAACCATGCAGATTATGGATGTAGAATCTGACGCGGTGCAGCAATTAATGCAACAAACTGGCGCAAGTTTAATGATCCACGGCCATACCCACAGGCCTGATATCCATCAGTTACAACATGGCTTACAACGTATTGTTGTGGGTGACTGGTATCACCAAGCGAGTGTATTAAGTATCAGCCTGATGAGGTAAAACTTGAACATAGCGCATTATAATCTCCCCTGTATTGCGCTATACAGGGACTCCGCTGTGAAATCTAAATAGCGGATCATCAGCAACCACTAAACTAGCCTCTATCTCAGCCAGTTCATCAATTCGTTGTTCAACATTATCGACTTGATGTTGCTTAGCAACCAATTGCGCTAAATTAAGATAATCTTGAAAGTGACGTGCTTCAGAACGCAATAGCGATTGATAAAAGCGGGATAAATCTTGCTCTAAATACGGTGCTAACTTAGCAAATCGTTCGCATGAACGCGCTTCAATTAATGCCCCAATAATCAATCGATCAATTAGGCGCATCGGCTCATAGGTACGCAGCTGGCTTAACAACTGTTTGGCATAAGTGCCAGCGTTGAGATTTTGATAGTCAATGCCCCTATTAAGCATGATTTCTAATACTTGCTGAAAATGGTGAAATTCCTCTTTCACCAGCAACATCATTTGTTCGACTAATACCCGCTCAAAAGGATCATTAGGTGCGTTCAGTTTCGGCATCTGTTTATGTAATAAACTAGCTGTTTCCACAAACTGAGTAACATCACGATCGCGCCAGTAAATAAGTTGTTCATAAGGTTTAACCCACAGCTGCAGTTGCCGTCCTTGCTCAGCAGTTAACGCGTAATGCCTTAAAAGATAAATGGCACTCTGTGCAGCCTTTAACTCGCAGTTACAATGATCGATTAGCAAAGTGGTTAATTGTGCGGGCTGCGACGCATACTCAATCCATGAGTTTGGGGTTCCACAATGTAAAAATTGATTTATTGCGCTTAATTGCTCGGCCATATTCCTTTCCGCCTACACCATTTTTTATCATTGTAACATTGAGTTAAACCTAGTAATCAAGTTGGATTTTTACGCTAAAATTTGACTCTTAAGACTTTTTGACTAATAAATAATCTAGTAGTAACTTAAAAAATGTAAGTGCAAGCAAGATTAATACCCAGAAAAATACCTTGTTCGTCTGCAGTTTGGCGAGCGCAAAACTAGCTAAACAAGGAAAAATCTATGATATTGAACCATCTTATGGGCTTATATACTCGACCAAAACAAGAATGGCATGCCATTGAAGAGGGCCATGAGTCAATTTCAAAAAGCCTAAGTCATATTATGGTCATGGCATTAATCCCTGCGATATGCAGTTATATTGCCGCTGCGCATATTGGCTGGAACCCAGGTTTCGGCGAGCTAAATTTCTCACCCCACAAAGCGCGATGTTTATGTCTGTAGGTATGTATGTTGGCTTAATTGCTGGGGTATTTGTGCTAGCTTATTTAGTTTATTGGATGTCAAAAACATTTGATGCTAAACCCAGCTATACACAGGCATTAGAATTAGCGGCTTATACTGCTACACCTCTATTTATGGTCGGCGTTGCGGTACTTATCCCGGTACTCTGGTTTATTATGGTGATTGGCTTAATAGGTTTAAGTTACTCGGTATACTTACTCTATACAGGGGTGCCAATCTTAATGAATATCCCTGAAGAAAAAGGTTTTATCTATGCCAGTTCAGTGGTTACCGCTGGACTGGTTTTATTAGTGGCACTGATGACCAGTAGCATTATTTTATGGAGTATCGGCTTTGGCCCAGCCTACCAATAGTCACTAAATAGATATAAAAAAAGAAGGCTTATGCCTTCTTTTTTATTACCTAACAACTCACATTAAGCAAAAGTATCGCGTAATGGTACGGTTAAGTTAAATACTAACTGCTCTGCGCTTGAATCTTTATTATCAGCACAGAAGTAACCTTCACGCTCAAACTGGTAAGCTTGCTCAGCAGGTGCATTCACAAGACCCGCTTCAACTACACCAAATTTAATCTCTAATGACTCTGGATTTAATACTTCATCCACAGTTTCTGCACTAGCAGGGTTCGCATCAGTAAATAGACGCTGATATAGACGGAACTCAGCAGGTTTTGCGGTAGTCGCTTCAACCCAATGAATCACACCTTTTACTTTACGACCATCAGCTGGGTTCTTACCCAATGTTTCAGGATCATAAGTACAGTAAACAGTCGTGATGTTACCTTCTTCATCTTTATCGCAACGCTCAGCGCGAATAACATATGAATTACGTAAACGTACTTCTTTACCTAGCACTAAACGCTTGAATTGCTTATTAGCTTCTTCTTTAAAATCTTCAGCATCGATAAAGATTTCACGACCAAAGGCTAATTCACGCTTACCGAGCTCTTCCTTGTTAGGATGTACTGGGGCATAAACCGTTTCTAGCTCACCTTCAGCAAAGTTTTCAATAACCACTTTAAGAGGCTTAATTACTGCCATTGCGCGTGGTGCGTTATCATTTAGGTCTTCACGAATACAAGCTTCTAACATGCCTACTTCGATCATGTTTTCTTGCTTAGTCACACCAATACGTAAACAGAATTCACGGATTGCTGCTGGTGTATAACCACGACGACGTAAGCCCGCAATAGTAGGCATACGAGGGTCATCCCAACCATTCACTAACTGACGCGCCACTAAGTCATTAAGTTTACGCTTAGACATCAGCGTGTACTCAAGGTTTAAGCGAGAGAATTCATACTGATGTGGACGAGTCGGCTTTTGGAAATCATCTAAATGATCCAATACCCAGTCGTATAAACGACGGTTGTCTTGGAACTCTAAAGTACATACTGAATGGGTGATATTTTCTAACGCATCAGAGATACAGTGAGTAAAGTCATACATTGGGTAAATGCACCACTTGTCACCGGTTTGGTGATGATGAGCAAAACGAATACGGTAAATCACAGGATCACGCATACACATGAACGGTGATGCCATATCAATCTTGGCACGTAGTGCACACTCACCTTCTTTAAAGCCACCCGCGCGCATTTTTTCAAATAATGCTAAGTTTTCTTCAACAGAAGTATCACGATATGGACTATTTTTACCCGGCTCTTTCAACGTACCACGGTACTCACGAGTTTGTTCCGCGTTTAAGAAACAAACGTAAGCTAAGCCTTTATTAATTAGCTCAATTGCGTATCCGTGTAACTGATCAAAATAGTTAGATGAATAACAGATATCGCCATTCCATTGGAAACCTAACCACTGCACATCCTGTTTGATCGAGTTTACGTAATCGATATCTTCTTTTTCAGGATTGGTATCATCAAAACGTAAGTTACACTGACCTTGGTAATCTTTAGCGATACCAAAGTTTAAACAGATCGACTTAGCGTGACCGATATGCAAGTAGCCGTTAGGCTCTGGCGGGAAACGTGTATGTACGCTGGTATACTTACCGCTAGCAAGGTCTTCATCGATGATATTACGAATGAAGTTACTAGGACGTACTTCTGTGTCCACATGGCTCATGGAATTCCTCTTTGCGAACATGGCAATTTAACTAAACACGAATAATCCTACAGATCGTCATCAGTTACAATGCCCAAACGTTAAAAACTCACGGCTACATAGCTCTGTAACCGTAAATAGACAAAAAAGCAGCACCTGAGTGCTGCTTTTACGAACAAACTTACTATTTTTAACTTTTACTGGCTAACAACGCGAATGCCTGGGATGATTTGCTGAGTGCGTTTACCTTTCTGTTTTAACCACTGATAAAACACAACTAGCGCAATTACAAAGCCGCCAATCCAAAGTCCAGATTGTAATGGATGCTGTTCAAATGTCGCTGTTTGATAAACGATTGTTGAACTGCCGTATGCAAGTGCAAATGTCCAAGTTGCAGCAAACATTGCCCAACGCGAACCAAACTCATGCACTAATGCCCCCATCGCTGCCACACATGGTGTGTATAACAATACAAATAGTAAATAACTAAATGCTGCCGCTTGGCTAGTGAAGCCTGATTGTAATGCTGAGAAAGTCGACGTATCTACGCCCTGCTCTTCAGCGGCCACTTTTTGATTAGATACATCACCGACATTCAATGCTAAAGGATCTTCAAATGAGATACCAAATAGGTTAGCAGGAATCGTTTTCAATGCTTCAGTAAAGCTTTCTGATAATGGCGCTAAACCATCCTCATCAGCACCTTGAGATGCGCTGTATAAGCTGTTTAAGGTACCAACTACTGCTTCTTTAGCAAAAATACCCGTCACAATACCGACTGTTGCAGGCCAGTTATGCTGCTCTACACCCATAGGGCTAAAGAATGGGGTGACTTTCTGACTAACGATACTTAATACAGACTCTTTGCTATCTTCATGACCAAATGAACCATCAGGACCAATCGCATTAACAAAGTTTAGTAACGTCACGACGATAACAATAGTCTTACCTGCACCTTTAATAAAACTCTTAGTACGTTTACTGGTACGTACCACAACTGCTTTAAATTTAGGTAATTCATAACTTGGCAATTCCATCACTACCGCACTGCTAGTACCCGGTAATAGCGTTTTACGTAGCATAAAGCCTGTACCAATCGCAGCCACAATACCAAGTAGATACAATAAGAACACTAAATTTTGACCTGAATGCGGGAAGAATGCTGCAGCAAACAATGCATATACAGGTAAACGTGCGCCACATGACATAAACGGTGCCATCATACCGGTCACGATACGCTCACGTTGGCTGCCTAGTGTACGAGTTGCCATAATTGCAGGTACTGAACAGCCAAAACCCACAATCATAGGCACAAACGCTTTACCTGGTAAACCGATACGGCGCATTAAGCCATCAACAACAAATGCTGCACGTGCCATGTAACCTGAACCTTCAAGCACAGATAAACCGAGGAACAAGGCTGCAATCACTGGAATAAAGGTCGCTACGGTTTGGATACCTTGACCAATACCGCCAGCTAAGATAGTGACTAACCATTGTGGTGAACCCACTGAGGTTAACCAAGCACCAAAATGATCAACAAATAACGCACCCGCACTAATGTCAAAGAAGTCAATAAATGAGCTGCCGACATTAATACTGAACATAAACAGTAAATACATCACCGCTAAAAATACTGGAATACCCAGTACTGGATGCAATACAAATTTATCTAATCTGTCAGTAAAGCTTAAATACTCACCAGCAGAGACAGAAGCTTGATAAACGTCTTCGACAAAATCAAAACGCGTTGTGGCAACCATCAATTCAATATCTTTACCTTGAGCAGATAAAGCAGAAGAACATTGTTCAACGTCTTCAACTAATTGACCATGATTGCACTTACCACAACCTAAACCATTGGCTAGCATAGCCAATGCACGGCCACGGCTCACCGTTTCATCTTTACTTAGAATACTCTTAACGGCTGCTTCAACTTGAGCATCGTAACCAAGCTCTAACTGAGCTTCTGAAACGTTACCAGCAAGCAACTCAACAAATTGAGCTTGAACTTTAACCACATCGGCTGGTGTACGAGAACAAACAGCAATCACGGGGCAGCCGAGTTTTTTGCTCATCGCCGCGATATCGACTTTGATGCCATGCTTATTGGCGATGTCGATTTTATTAAGTACCACCACCATCGGGATACCCAATTCACGTAATTGAACTGTTAAATAAAGGTGACGTTCGATATTGGTCGCATCAACTAAATTGATAATGCCATCGATGTGTTGTTCAGCAATATACTGCTGCGCAATTTGCTCATCTAGAGAACAATCACAACCACTACCTGCAGGTAAGATGTCATAAATACCAGGTAAGTCGGTTAAGAAAACATCGGCTCCTTGCAAAGTAAAATGACCGGTTTTCTTCTCTACGGTTACACCTGACCAGTTACCAACCTGTTGGTTAGAACCCGTTAATGCATTGAATAATGTTGATTTACCCGCATTAGGGTTACCAATCGTGACGCAATGAAACTGCTTAGTCATTCGTCTTTTCCACCTTAATGATTTCTGCTAAATCTTTACGCATACAAAGTTTACTGCCACGAAGTTCTAATTGTAATCCAGAGCCCATTGGCGCCTTACGTACCATAGTAAATCGGGTATTTGGCGTAATCCCCATCGAGAGTAATTTGCGCTTAACTGTTTGTGGTAACTCTATGTGCCCCACCGCGGAAATAACAGCGTTATCGCCTGGACTTAATTCGCTTAACTTCATTACAACTCACCTTGTATACAGGTATAAATTCAAAACTTGCTTAAATTATATCGCACCTAGATTAAAGATAATTTTACCTAGATCATGATTTTCAAACCTAAACGATAATAATTTTCAATTGTGTTCGGCGATTATAAACATAAATTCTTCGAAGGAAATGCATTTTGAAAAATAAATCGTTCAAATTTGAAAAAACATTTAGCATTAAATTTTGTTCAACCATTTACTTACAAACAAATAACAATGTGCACAGTTTCACAATTTAATATTTTATCTTCTATTTTTTAATATTTAGTCAGATCTCGTTCACATATTCCAAACTCATTGCCTGACTGGTATAACAAAATTCGCTAACCTTGCAGCATAAATATAATTAATTCACAAGGTTATATCATTTTTATTGCATATACCCGCTGTGAGTCAATTTACAATAATGCGGGGTGAGTGATGAGTAAAATGATGAAGCTAAATGCTGTAACCAAAACTTTTTTGGCTGCAGGTTTAATGAGTTTCGTGATCACAGGTTGTGGTGGCGATGATGGTGAAAATGGTAAAGATGGCGTCATTGGTGTTGATATTAATAGCAGCCCACAAGTTAATGCTATTTTTACCTCAGCAAAAGTTAACGATGGTCAAGTGACTGTTGACTTTAGATTAGAAAACGCCAACGGCGTAGCCGTATTAGGCTTAAACGCAAACCATGATTTGCGCTTTGGTATTGCCCAGCTAACACAAATGACAGAAACCATGGATGACAAAGATGGCGTGCCGACTGAGTACGATCGTGGTTATCAATGGCAAGCTTATATCAATGTGGCTAAGACTCCAGGCGCTATGCCTGATGACCAAACAGGTTTAACACCACGTGATACCACTCAAGCTGACGTAGAAAAAGTCAGCAATTGCGTGACCTGTTTAGTCGATCATAATGACGGTAGCTACACTTATACTTTCCAACAGAACATTGCCAATGTTACGACGCCTGTCGCGGTTGCTTACCATGCTGATTTTACCCAGCGTGCTACCCTAGAATTAGAACTACCACAAACGGTAGCTAATGCCGCTTACAACTGGCAGCCTTCAACAGGTTTAACTGAAGGTATTACCAGTCGTGATATGGTGGCAATGGAAACTTGCTATACCTGTCACCAGCCAGAAAGTCTTGAATTCCATGGTGGTCGTCGCACTGATTTAGCTAACTGTATTTCATGCCACACCACTGATTCAGCCGATCCAGAAAGCGGTAACAGCATTGACTTTACTTATTTAGTGCATGCGATTCATAAGGGCGATAGTCGAATGACTTATGATGCTAGCACTGATACTAAAGTGCCTGCACCATACAAAATCATTGGTTATAAAGGTTCGGTTCACGACTACGGTAAAGTCATGTACCCACAACAACCAGCAGCAGATTGCGCAGCTTGTCACGTACAAGGTGAAGATGCACCAAAAGATGCAGATTTATTCTTAGCAGATATGAACAACAACGCTTGTATCGCTTGTCATACAACAGTGCCAAAAGCCTATCATAAACCTGACAATGAAAATTGTATTTCGTGTCATATTGAAGAAGGCTACGCACGTAGCGGTGCAGAAGGTCATGGTGATGCGACTAAGCGTTACAAGGCAAGCCAAGACTACAGTGCTAACTTCTCTAAGATCAACGTCACTAATGGGGTATTAACCTTTGATGTACAGATCCTAAATGAAAAAGGCGAAGCGGTTGCAAAAGAATTTATTGCTAACCCAAGCAAATATACTCAATCAAGCATCTACTTCTCTTGGGATACAGATAAGGATTACCCAGCGTATACTGACAGTACTAAATATAGTGCTCGCGGTTTTGCGCTATTAAACCCTGACGTATCTACTTATGATGCAACTACAAAGACATTTAGCATTGATAGCACCAATAGCAAACTTGTACTTCCAGCGAGCTTAGATGGTAAGAGTGTTGAGTTATTTGCAGGCGTTGCCACTTGCTTTAAATCTGGAGGTTATGGTCGCCCAGTCGTTGAGCCAACAGCTTGTCAATATGATGAAACCGATCCAACTAAACTTCTGACTGATGCTGCTTATATCCAAGATGCACCATTAGGCTTTACTTGGAATAATACTGACACCAGTAAGCCTGCTACAGCACGCCGTGATATTATCGACAACAGCAAATGTATGGGTTGTCACAATCAAGAGATTGTTCACTACGACAACGGTATCAACTGTCAAGCGTGCCACACGCCAGACAAAGGACTTAATAAATGGGGTGGCAATGCACCAACGAGCTTCGCTTATAAAGCTCACCATGCAGAAGGTCACTACTTGAAATATGCGGGTGTGGGTTCAAGCACTGTAGTGAAGACAGATTGTTCGACTTGTCACACCGACAATGGTATCGAGCTAGGTCGTTCTCCTGACCGTGCATGGCGCTACGGTGATGCTGACGGTAGCGATATCTGGGTATCTTCAGATGCTGGTGCTTGCTTAAGCTGTCACCAAAAATACCTAAGTGATGCAGGTAAAGCTCATATCACTTCATTCGGCGGTATTTTAGATGGTATTGATGCTACGGATGCCAAAGAGCGTGCATCAGAATCTTGTGCAACGTGCCACTCACCAGAGCAAATTCGTCAGCTACATAAGTAAATAGTAACGTCAACATAATCAAGGGAGGCCATGCCTCCCTTTTTATTATTTTTTATCAATATCTACTTTTAATTTTTAGATATTTTTAACAAAAAACAACTCATCTCTCATATCTACAATTTCCTTAAAAAATAGCAAGATCCGCTTCACACATTGTAAATTTCAATCAATGAAATAGTCATTTTCAATGTTACTCTTTAGTTGGAGATATGTATCAATCAATATCGATTTCAATAGTGCGACAAGCATCATAATTAAGACGGTAAAAACCGCTAGAAATCGATATTCTGTACGGCAGGGGAATGATGATGAACGCAAATAAAACAAAATTAGCAATGATGCTATCGGTAGGCGCCATGACCATGGCACTTACTGGTTGTGGCGGTGATGGTAATGAAGGTCAGCCTGGTCAACCCGGCGGTATTCCAGCGGATACTGCTACAGTTTTAAATATTAATTATGATAATGTTGCAATCAACAATGGTATAGCAACAGTCAACTTTAGTGTCGCTAACGAAGAAGATCTTCCTGTCGTAGGCTTACAAAAAATACGCTTCGCTTCAGCCCAGTTATTACCTGCTAACGCAACTAGCGCCGGTAATGCTTCACAATGGCAATATTTCGGCGGCGAAACTTGTGATCTACGTGGTGAATGCGTAGGCACGTTTGTTGATCATAAAAATGGTCAATATAGCTATACTTTTGCTAAAAACCTGAATAATGATTCAGAAATTGACTTTAACCCTCAGTTATCTCATCGAGTATTATTACGCTCATACCCTGTTGCACTACCAAGTGGTGCAATGATGCCAAATACTAATAGTTATATCGATTTCGACCCAACCACAGGTGGCGATGCACTATACAGCCGCAGTATTGTCACCACTGAAACCTGTAATAGCTGCCATGGTGATATAGGTAAGACCGCTCATAAAGGTTCATTTACTGACGTTGCAGATTGTGCCACTTGTCACAGCAAAGGCAATGTCAGTGCAAGTGCTGAATTTACGACCCTTGCTCACAATCTGCATAAAGATGTCAATTTAGGTGGTTTACAAAACTGTCAGGGCTGCCACGTTGAATCTGAAGAAGCACCAGAGTGGAATAACTGGAGCCGTATTCCAACCATGGAAAGCTGTAGCAGCTGCCATACCAATATCGACTTTGTTAATGGCAAAGGCCACTCTGAGCAAGCTGACAACAGTAACTGTGTTGCCTGCCATAATAGCCAATGGACCACTGACGTTCATATGGCGAAGCAAAACGACCAAGACAAACTACTTGCTCAATACAGCATTGATGCAAAATTAGTCGCTAATACAGATAAAACAGCAACCTTAACCGTAGGCATTAATGATGCTAACGGCAAACCTGCTGATATCGCAATGCTATTGAAACAAATCCACCAACTAGAAACCATCACTAACGTGGGCCCTAACTACCTATGATGGGATATAACCCTGTTATTGATATCAATACAGGTAAAGAAGTTGTACCGAGTAAAGAGCCTAAAAATCTAATTATGAATGGCCAAATACAAGCTGGCGTGACACTGACTGACAATAAGTTAGTGTTTACCACTAAAGTATTACCATTTGCACAAGGCGATGCGGATACCGCCTTTACACTGATTGGCACTGCAATGTGTTATGACCAAATTGGACAAGATGTTGCGTTTGCTAACTGCACTGAAGAACCACAGTTTGTCAGCCTTAACAGTAGTCAAGTATTTGCTGCATTCGCTGGTGAAACAGTAAGCAAGCGTCACGTTGACTCAGTCACTTTTGATACTTGTGTTGAATGTCACGGTAAAGACTTTGTACTACATAATAAATACGGTCACCCAGGTTTTGTGATGAATGACTCAATGGGTCAAATCGTTAATGACAAACTCGAAGTCGGTGTAGATAGCTGTGTGAGCTGCCATACCCCGTACGGTACTTATGCTTCAGGTGCAAACAAAGGTGCGCTTGAGATGAAACTACACAAAACCCATATGGAAAAGGCGTATAGCTTAGTGGGCGGTGATTGTAGCCAGTGTCATGTTGACTTCAACCTCAATGCCTTTAAAGACAAAGGTCCATTAGCCACTGAAGCTAACTTATATACTTCACCGATTACGGCTACTTGTACTTCATGTCATAAGCCTGAGTATATGGGTCATACACCAGAGCAGTTAGAAAGTTTTGGTGCGGTTATCGCCAAAGACTTTATGACGGCAAAAGAGAACAGCCAAAGCGAAACCTGTTTTACTTGCCACAAACCAACAATTACTGATCATCGTATCATCCGGATGTAACCCAACGACGGCTTGGAGCTCAGCTCCAAGCCGTTATTGTTAATGGATTAATTGGGAAGTCATAATGAAAAAAACATCAACCCAGCTTACCCTTGGTTTACTTGCCTGCTTATTGTCTATCTCTACCCCTACCTATGCATCTAAATGGGATGCAAAAATGACACCTGAGCAAGTAGAAACCACCCTTATAGACAAGTTTGCTAAAGGCAGTTACTCACCTAAAGGCGCAGACTCCTGCCTAATGTGTCATAAAAAAAGTGACAAAGTGATGGCACTATTTCAAGGCCCTCACGGCGCAACCAATTCAAGTAAAAGTCCAATGGCTGGCCTGCAATGTGAAGCGTGCCACGGACCAATGGGCAAACACAATCGCGGTGGCAATGAGCCAATGATCGCCTTTGGTCCAAAATCCACTTTAGACGCAGAGATGCAAAACAGTGTCTGTATGAGCTGTCATATGGATGACGACCGTATGAATTGGGATGATAGTCATCATGCCAATGCAGATGTGGCATGTGCCTCATGTCATCAAATTCATACTGCGGCCGATCCCGTGATGAGCAAAGACACAGAAGTAGAAGTGTGTACTAGCTGCCATACTCAGCAAAAAGCAGACATTAACAAGCGTTCAAGCCATCCACTAAAATGGGACCAAATGGTGTGTAGCGATTGTCATAATCCACACGGTTCAGACTCAACCGATGCCGACTTAGTTAAATTTGACATCAACCAAACTTGCTATAGCTGCCATGCAGAAAAACGTGGCCCTAAATTATGGGAACACGCCCCTGTCACAGAAAACTGTGTTACCTGTCATAACCCACATGGTTCAGTCAATGATGCGATGCTAAAAGCACGTGCACCGCAGTTATGTCAACAATGTCACGCCAGTGATGGCCATGCCAGCAATCCATATTTTGGTAACACCAATATGGGGGGCCAAGTGAATAATAATGCCTTTACGGGTGGTCGTAGTTGTCTCAATTGTCACAGCCAAGTCCATGGTTCTAACCACCCATCTGGCAAATTACTGCAGCGTTAGTAGGAGATGAAAGCATGAAATGTAAACTCAATGTATTCACCCTAGCCATGCTAGCGCAAGCAGGGATCATGAGCGCGGTAATGGCGCAAGGTTTTGATTTAAGCCAAGCCAATACCAGTAAAGTAAAATTCGATAAATGGGTATGTAAAGCCTGTAAAGCTGAAACTGGCGTCAATGGCAACATTGGTGTGGGTCTAGGTTACCAACATAGTGATGATCTTCGCGCTGCTAATGCCATGGGCACTGATAACGAATTAGCCGCAAAACTTGATGCAGATGTCCGTTACAGCAATGAACAAGGCTATAACGCTGAATTTAATGCCGATAACCTCGGTATGGACAATAGCCGCGCTCAATTAAGTGCAGGTCAAGCAGGTCACTACCAAGTTAATGCTAATTTTAGACAAATAACGACTTTTGATACTGATAATGCCTTAACCCCTTATTTAGGTGTGGGTAGTGATCAGCTAAGTTTGCCGAACAATTGGGTAACTGCAGGTAGCACCAGCGCAATGACTCAATTGGCAACAGATCTCTATGCCTTTGATATGGACTTGAAACGTCAACGCTATGGCTTAGGTTTTGAGTATCAATCTGAGCAGTTATGGCAGACTTATATTAATTATGAGCGTGAGCAGAAAAAAGGCTTAAAAACCAGTTCTGGTAGCTCTTTAATCAATCGATGATGCTAGCAGAACCTGTAGATTACACTACGGATATGATTGAAGCAGGCATCAGCTTTAATGGTCAAAATTGGTTCACTGCACTTAATTACAATGGCTCTCGCTTTAGTAATCAATATAGCCAGTTAAGCTTTGATAATGCTTTTAATCCCACTTTTGGTGCACAAACAGTCGGGGTAATGGCACTGGATCCTGATAACGAATCGCATATTGTATCATTACAAGGTCAGTATCGATTTGACACGACCCGAGTTAATGGTCGCGTACTTTATGGTCAAATGTCACAAGATCAGCAATTTGTGACCCAAGGTTATGCTTACGCACTACCGCAGCAATCAGCCAATGCTGAAGTTGATTTATTGGGCATTAATTTAAAAGCACAAACTCGTATCAGTCGTGATTTAAAACTCTCTGCCGTTTATGATTACAACGAGCGTGATAACACCACACAAGTTGAACAATGGACTCAGATTAGTATTAATGATGTCACAGGCCAAGTGGCTTACAACACGCCATATGATTTTAGCTATCATAGCGCCAAGTTAGCCGCTGATTACCGTATTGTTCGCGGTGTTAAATTTGCAGCAGGCTTTGATTACCGCCGTGATGACCGCGACTACCAAGATCGCGAAATCACTGATGACAGCACCTTATGGAGCAGTTTACGGATCACTAAGTTTGCTGATATGAACCTGTTCTTTAAAGCCAGTTATGGTTTAAAAGATGGTTCTCGCTATCAAGCATCAGAACTCACTTCGTCAGAATCCAATGCGTTACTGCGCAAATATAATTTAGCCGATCGAGAGCGAACACAAGTTGAAGCACGCTTTAGCTACAGTGTCACACCAGCGTTAAGTGTTGATTTAGGCGCGCGCTACGCATTAGATGATTATGATGAAACCGTAATTGGTCTAACAGAAAGTAAAGACTTAAGTCTTGATAGCAGTATCAACTATCTGATTACCGATAATATTGATATTTCAGGCTTTTATAGTTACCAGACCATTGATCTAGACCAAGCAGGCAGCGACAACTTTGCGAGTGCAACTTGGCAAGCGACAATTGAAGATCAAATCAATGTTGTCGGACTAAACTTAGCTTATCGTAATCTATTACAAGATAAGCTGACGCTCGGCCTCGACTACACTTATTCTGACTCAAATAGTGATACTCAAGTGACTCAGGCTATTACGGGTAATTACGGTGATTATTTTGCCAAGGTGCATAATGCAAACCTCTATGCTAATTATCAAGTCAGTGAACATCTAGGATTACGCCTTGATTATAAATATGAGCGTTATCAAGATAATGATGCCGCGCAATCAGGCCAAGTTGATGAAATTTGGAATGTACTGACCTTTGGCAACAATAGCCATAATTACAACGCCCAGTTAGTGATGCTATCGGTTAACTACCGTTTATAATCACAACTCATACTGAATTCAAAACCGCAGCCTGCCTGCGGTTTTTTTATAAGCAAGATCACAGTTTTGAATTTAGATAACGCTAATTTGCCTACAAAGCAATCAAGTCTCTACTTTTCACTGAACTTACGCATATAATCAAACTCATATAGCCAATTTATCGTCTGCTTGAGTTTATTATGCGCCCATTTGTTCTATCTTTGATGTTAGTTTTACTGCCACTGCCCGCTTTTGCATTTTCGCCAGAAGGCAGCAATGCAACCGTATTTATCATTTTAGGCTTAGGCGGTTTCACCCTACTAAACCTAATTTTACAAAGCCTTTTTTATGTCAGTGGCCGTTATCAAAGTAAACGCTTTGCTCAGGTACATACCTATATTTCACTGATCATGCCGATTTTATCTGTGATTGGTATTTTTATGGATCACATGGGCTGGGCAGATATGGCGCTTAATGGTGGTTTAGTGTTTATTGGCACCGCATTTGCGCTATTACCATTACAACTTTGCACTCAGCAACGAGTCCCTTCAAACCGCAGTGCATCTATGCTAACGATTGCAGGGTTATGCTTCACGGCCATTGGTGCGTTTATCACACCAGTAGCACTATTTGCATTAGCAACAAGTCATGTGTTTATCCGCACTTACCAAGATAATAAATTAAAATATCTTAACTATATTATCCTAGCTGTCGGTTACCTATTACTGGCAAAATGGATTTACCAGTTAATCCAATTATGGCACTAAAGTGAATAATGTTGAGCAGTTAATTAAACAGGTACACCAATGTCACTTATGTGCCTCACAACTGCCCTACCCGCCTAAGCCTATTTTACAAATAGGCGCTAATGCCAAAATCCTAATCGCAGGTCAAGCACCCGGCGATATCACTCACCATAAAGGCATCCCATTTGATGATGCCAGTGGTGAGCGTTTACGCAGTTGGCTAGGGGTTGATAAAACACAATTTTATGACCCCAATTTATTTGCGATTTTACCGATGGGATTTTGTTATCCCGGAAAAAACAAAGGCGGAGATAAACCGCCATTGCCAATCTGCGCCGCTACTTGGCGACAGCCACTATTAGCACAACTGACACAATTACAACTCACCATTATTATTGGTAAATACGCAATCGCGTGGCACTTACAACAAACCCTATCTGTCACCGATGCAGTAGCGAATAACCCGCAATACTGGCCGCAGCAAATCGTATTACCTCATCCTAGCCCACGTAATAATATTTGGCTAAAACAGCATCCTGAATTTGCCGAACACACCTTGACGCACTTAAAACAACGAGTACAGCAAATTTTGACAAACTGATCCTTGCTGAATCGATCCCAACCCCATATAACAGTCTCATCATTATGGGTGGAGAGCGGTTTTGTACTTCTTAGATGGCCAGTTAGCACAACAGATTGTTGAACGAACAATGAATATCATTGGGTACAACATCAATGTAATGAATAACCATGGTGTCATTCTTGGCAGTGGTGAATCTAAGCGTATCAATACTATCCATGAAGGTGCATTACTCGCCATCAGTCAGCAACGCACAGTGATTATTGACGATGGCACTATGCTCAATCTCAAAGGCGTTAAATCAGGGATTAATCAGCCCTATATTATCGTGGCCAGATTGTTGGTGCGCTCGGTATTACGGGGAAACCAGATGAAGTCAAACAGATGGCCAGTTTATTAAAAATGACCGCTGAAATGATGATTGAACAAGCAGACTTAATTGAACGTTCGAATTTACAGAAACGGCAAAAAGAGGAGCTGATCCTCCTGCTGATTAAACCGCATAAACAAGCGCAGATGCAGCAATGGGCAGCTCAGTTAAATATTGACCTCACTATCCCTAGAGTCGCTGCAATTATTGAGCTTCAAGCCAATGAACAACAATCTGCCCAGCAACAACTACAACAAATTATCCATCTACTTGAGAATCCGGCTCGTGACAATTTAGTGGCAATGACCTCCATTAATCAACTGGTCATTTTAAAACCTGCGTTACTCAATGGTAAAGAGTGGGACCCTAGCCTTGAGGAATCTCGCATTGATAAATTATTCAGTCGTATTGCGCCAACGGCAGGCATAAAACTCAGCATTGCATTAGGCCACTATTTTGTTGGGCTAGAAGGTATTGCTCGCTCTTATCAAACGGCACTTGATACACTCGCTTTAGGCAAGTTCCACGCACCGACTCAATATAAATACTTATATAAAGATTATGCAATGCCGGTGTTGCTGTCAGAGTTGAGTCACCATTGGCGTGGTGATGAGCTAAAAGCGCCATTACTGGCACTCAAAAACAAAGATAAAAATGGCCAATTACAAAAAACCTTAACCGCTTACCTCAACCATTTTGATGATATGGCAAATGTGCCGATTCGCTGTTTATTCATCGTAATACACTCAGATACCGACTAGATAGAATAAGTGTTATTACTCAATTAGATATGCACAATATTAATGATTTATTGCAATTACATCTGGCACAAACCCTTTGCCATACCAGTGCGATAAACGATCTAGGCTGAATTTGTGCATTTGCACAAAAATAACCGTGTAATGATGAGATTATCCGTCAAATGTTATAAAGCCTGCCAGCACAGATTAAAGCCATAATATCGCCTGTTGAGCGTATCAATGAGCGACGACTTAACAACCCCGATACCCAAGCTACCTGAGGTTGTATTTGCTGAAGTAGTTAAGCGACTTCAAGTAGTTTGGGTATTCCCCCCTACAACAATACTATTAAAACAAATGGAATTATCATGAGCCTAATCTTGATCCTGATTGCGGTGATAGCCTTTATTGTCATTGCAACATCTAAATTTAAACTACACCCCTTTTTAACGCTGTTAATTGCTTCATTTATTGCCGCTTTCGCTTACGGTTTACCGAGCGCTGATATCGCCAAAACGATCACCTCTGGTTTTGGTGGTATTTTAGGTTATATCGGTCTAGTCATCGTATTAGGCACCATTATCGGTATTATTTTAGAAAAAAGCGGCGCGGCAATTACAATGGCGGATGTGGTCATTAAGGTGCTGGGCAAACGCTTTCCTACCTTAACCATGTCGATCATTGGTTATATTGTGTCAATTCCAGTATTTTGTGATTCTGGCTTTGTTATCTTAAACTCGCTAAAACAATCGATGGCTAACCGGATGAAGGTCTCTAGCGTATCGATGAGCGTTGCCTTAGCCACGGGCTTATATGCCACTCATACTTTCGTTCCACCAACACCAGGTCCAATTGCTGCTGCGGGCAATTTAGGTTTAGAGCATCACTTAGGGCTAGTAATTGCTGTGGGTGCTTTTGTGGCTGCCGTCGCTGCGTTAGCAGGTATGTTATGGGCCAACCGCTTTAAAGATGTTGAGCCTGATGGTGAAGGCGCTGCCGAACTTAAAGAGCAAATTGATAACTACCAAGAACTAAAACAAGCTTATGGCGAGTTACCATCACCAGCTAAAGCATTTGCACCTATTTTTGTGCCTATCGCACTAATCTGTCTTGGCACCGTTGCCAACTTACCCGCTAAACCCGTTGGTGTAGAAGAGCTGTATTCTTTACTAAACTTCTTAGGTCAACCGCTTAATGCATTAATGATTGGTTTATTATTGTCATTACTACTGCTTAAACAAACCAATAAAATTGCAGAATTTAGCGAGCGCATTAGCCAAGGTTTAGTGGTTGCAGCACCGATTATTTTGATTACAGGTGCAGGTGGTGCATTTGGTGCAGTATTAAAAGCAACGCCAATTGGTGACTTCTTAGGTTCATCTTTATCTGCATTAGGTATTGGTATCTTTATGCCATTCTTAGTGGCTGCAGCATTAAAGTCAGCACAAGGTTCATCGACTGTTGCCTTAGTTGCTACCTCAGCCTTAGTCGCCCCTTTACTGGGTGATATTGGTCTTGGAACTGAAATGGGCCGCGTATTGACGGTAATGGCCATTGGTGCCGGTGCGATGACAGTCTCACACGCTAATGACAGTTTCTTCTGGGTTGTGGCACAGTTTAGCCGCATGAGTGTTTCACAAGCCTATAAAGCACAAACTATGGCAACCTTAATTCAAGGTGTTAGCTCAATGGCAGTGGTTTATCTACTCAGCTTGGTTCTGCTATAACATTTATATTTCAAAATAATGTCGCTAAGTACGATCTTAGCGACATGCTATAGGATGCCAGCATGAAAATAGTCATCGCACCCGATTCATTCAAAGAAAGTCTTAGTGCAATGCAAGTGGCTAATGCCATTGAAACTGGCTTTAAGCAAGTTTTACCCAATGCACAATATATCAAAGTCCCTGTTGCCGATGGCGGCGAAGGCACGGTGCAATCTGTCGTTGATGCCACTGGCGGTAAAATCATTACGGTTTCGGTACAAGGGCCACTTGGTGACACTGTTAATGCCTTTTATGGCGTAATGGGACAAGGTAAAACCGCCATCATTGAAATGGCCGCGGCATCAGGGTTACATCTAGTCGACCCTAGCCGTCGAAATCCTCTTCTTACTTCAAGCTGGGGCACGGGCCAGCTGATTGCTCATGCACTTGATCATGGTATTCGACATATCATCATTGGGCTGGGTGGCAGTGCCACTAATGATGCTGGAGCAGGCATGGCAATGGCTCTTGGCGCTATTTTACTCGATGAGCATAAACAGCCGTTAGCATTAGGTGGTGAAGCATTAGCTGACCTTGCTTATCTTGATACCAGCAAACTGCACCCTGCAATTGCTGAATGTCAGTTCGATGTGGCTTGTGATGTTGATAATCCACTTTGTGGTGCGCGCGGAGCCTCAAGCATTTTTGGCCCACAAAAAGGCGCCACACCTTATATGGTTAAACAACTTGATGCTGCACTTAACCACTATGCAGATATTCTGGTTGAAAATGGCTATGTCGATCATCGACTCACATCAGGCTCAGGGGCGGCAGGCGGCATGGGGTTAAGCGTGATGAGCTTGCTCGAGGCAACATTACGCCCAGGCATTGAGATTGTGTTAGAGACACTCAAATTTGACGAGCAAATCACTGGCGCAGATTTAGTCATCACAGGTGAAGGACGTTTAGACAGTCAAACCTTACATGGTAAAACACCTATTGGCGTCACTCGCGCAGCACAACGTCATAATATTCCAGTTATCGCTATTGCAGGCTGTGTCAGCCATGATGCCAACCAGTTATTAGCACACGGTATTACAGCCGTTTTTGCGGTGGTACCTCGGGCAATGCCACTCAATGAGGCCCTTGCTGAATCAGAATATAATTTAACTCAAGCTGCAATCAATATTGCTCGACTATGGCAACTCAAGTGATACTGCATGCAATGTGAGTCATAACTCACATATTTAATTAAGGGAGCATTGGCTCCCTTAATTTTTGCATGACTTATAGCAACTTGATTAAGACAAAATTACTATATTCATATCGTTCTACTTGATGGTCGTAGAACGATACAGTACAGTGAATATCACTAAAACAGCCTAGTTTTAGTACTGACTTTTAAAAACTATATTAAGAATAAAATAAATGACAGTATTCGCCACTCGCCAAGCAACAGCTTCTGAAACATCCCTATTACGTATTTTTACGGTACCAGAAGCCCCCGATTCAACACTCTCGATTATTGAAAAAAATATATCGCAGAACTTGGCGGGATTTTTAGGTGAAAGCATTGCCGCACTAGAAAAACCCTTGCACGAAATTGAACAAGATTTCCAACAATACCAAATACCAACAACACCTCAGTTTGTATCAGACTACGCAGATCTCATTATGGATAACCTAGTCGCCCACTCAGTACATACTGCTGCGCCTAGCTTTATTGGTCATATGACCTCAGCTCTGCCCTATTTTGTATTACCGCTCTCGAAAATGATGGTAGGACTGAACCAAAATCTGGTAAAAATTGAAACATCTAAAGCTTTTACGCCGTTAGAACGTCAAGTGTTAGGAATGTTGCATCATCTTATTTATCAACAACAAGATGACTTCTATCAAAACTGGATGCACAGCGCTAATCATGCCTTAGGGGCTTTTTGTTCTGGCGGTACTATCGCCAATATTACCGCATTGTGGGTGGCACGTAACCAGCTGCTCAAAGCTGACGGCCAATTTAAAGGCATTGCCAAATCTGGACTTATCAAAGCATTACAACATTATGGTTACAGTGACTTGGCCATCTTAGTCTCTAAACGAGGCCATTATTCATTAGGTAAAGCAGCCGATTTATTAGGAATTGGCCGCGACAATATTATTGCCATCGAGACCGATGCTGATAATAAAGTCGATGTGGAGAAGATGCGTATACAAGCGGCGAATCTAGCCAAGCAAAACATTAAAGTCATGGCCATTGTTGGCGTAGCAGGCACCACTGAAACGGGCAATATCGATCCCTTAACAGAACTCGCGGCGTTGGCACAAGAGTTACAATGTCATTTCCATGTTGATGCTGCTTGGGGCGGTGCAACCTTATTATCAAATAATTCACGCCACTTACTCGCAGGAGTTGAATTGGCCGACTCAGTTACCATTGATGCCCACAAGCAGATGTATGTGCCAATGGGTGCAGGTATGGTGATTTTTAAAGAGCCCACCGCCGCGCATGCAATTGAACACCATGCCGAATATATCTTACGTAAAGGTTCAAAAGATTTAGGTAGCCAAACCTTAGAGGGCTCACGTACGGGCATGGCAATGTTAGTGCATGCTTGCTTACAAATTATAGGATTAGATGGTTATCAAATATTAATTGATAACAGCATCAAAAAAGCCCATTACTTTGCCAAACTGATTAATCAACACCCTGAGTTTGAACTTATTTCAGCACCTGAATTATGTTTGCTAACTTATCGCTATGTACCACTGCGAGTACAACAAGCCATCAAACATGCGAAATCATTACAGCAACTACAAAAGCTTCAACAAATTAATCAACTGCTTAATGGCTTAACTAAATATATTCAAAAACACCAACGTGAACAGGGTAAATCATTTGTGTCACGTACCCGCTTACAGCCGCAGCAACATAATGGCGATAATATTGTGGTATTTAGAGTCGTATTAGCCAATCCATTAACCACGGATAAAATTTTAACTGATGTACTTGCTGAACAAGTTGCAATTGCTGCGACTGAAAATCTGTTTACACCACAGTTATTAGCACTTTGTGAAGAAACCTCGACAAGCAATCCGCTTTAATCATACGGCATCCAATACTCACCAACCCTCATGAGTAAATAGCCGCAGAATACACAAAGTTAATTTTGCTTAATTAACTTTGTTTTTCGCATATAAAAATTCCATTTTTAGCGGATACCGACAATACTTAGCTCAATGTTTATCAATTTGTATCAATGGGCATAGGTTTAATATGAGTCAGCTATCAAATGCCGTAGCAAAATTAACTGTTTTTTCTGTGGTCATGATTACTGTCACATCCGTTGATAGCATCCGTAACTTACCTGGCGCGGCATTATTAGGTAGCCATGTAATTAGTTACTTTATTTTAGCGGGCTTTTGCTTCTTTATTCCAACGGCTTTGGTCTGTGCCGAAATGAGTACCACTTATGCTGAACAAGGTGGTGTATATCTTTGGGGCAAAAAAACATTAGGGCCTAATTTCGGTTTTTTAACTGTGTGGTTTCAATATGCTGAAAATATCGTGTATTACCCGCCATTAATATCATTTATTGTAGCCACAGGGACTTACCCTTTCTTTCCTGATCTCGCCAGTAATAATATTTTTATGTTAGTAATGATTAATATTATTTTTTGGTCACTCACCATAGTAAATATAAAAGGGTTACGGCTTTCATCTTTAATCACCAATGTATTTGGCACAATTGGCCTTATCTTCCCAATCTTATTAATTATTAGCTTAGGCATTTATTGGATTTTCACCAACCCAGAAAGCTCTCATATCTCATTAAGTCATGTCAGTGACTGGTTACCTGATTTAACTCAAACTGGTATTGGCGCCAGCTTTACCGCCGTAGTGCTTTCATTAACAGGCATTGAAATTACCACGGCTTATGCCAGTGAAGTCAAAGATCCACAAAAAACCTATCCGAAAGCCTTATTAATTTCGACGGTAGTGATCCTATTTTCACTCACCGCTTGTTCATTATCCATTTCAGCCGTGGTATCTGATGCACATTCAAGTTTAAGTGAAGGTATTGTGTTAGCGTTTAAGACTTTTTTAGCTGATTTACACTTAGGGTTTATGCTGCCAGTTATCGCCTTGGCAATTGTATTCGGCAGTTTAGCGAGTTTGAATAATTGGATTATTGCGCCAACTAAAAGCCTACATGTGGCAGCGAAAGATCGCTTTATGCCCATCAAGCTAACAAGACAAAACAAAAATGCAGCTCCAGTACCATTACTGTTATTACAGGGTGCAATCGTCAGTTTATTATCAATGGTCTTTATTTTTGTGCCAAACGTTAATGAAGGTATGTGGTTATTGAATATTCTGATGACTCAACTTTATATGGTGATGTACATTTTTGTATTTATCTGTTTTTTGGTGTCACGTTATAAGCACCAAGACACTATTAGGCCCTTTAAAGTCCCCGGTGGTAAGTTTGGTATGTGTCTGGTGAGTGTATTAGGTATAGGTAGCAGTATTTTTACCATTATTATTAGTTATGACATTCCTAAAGGTATTGATAGTGGCAATGCCGCTAGCATGCTCTCGATTGGGTTTGTTATCTTTAGTTTACCTGCCTTTGTTGCCATTGCTTATCGCTTAAAACAACTTAAAACAACTTAGTCATCATCACAATAATGCGCCATCATTGGCGCTTTGCCTTTATTGGCTTTTCTAGTGAATTAAAACCTATTACTAATAGGGTTCAATACTAATATCTTCTACCCAAATAAGTTCACATGCACCATCCCCGGTATCAAAACGACTGAGAGAGCTATTCCATGAGAAATCATCATCACTGCTGACATTCACTAAATGTCCCTTTAGCGCGATAATTTGCCCAACCTTAATATCATCAATAATATCCGCAACCGCCTCTGTAGCAGCAATCAAATGCATATTGGCGCTACTACGAGCAATTTCTAACTTAGGAATAATCAATTTAGATGCACGCCAGTAATACCAACGGTTAGATTGTGAAATATCAATAAACTCAAGCACCGTTTCATCAGACATTCTACCCCAACCAAAAACAAAATCAGTTGTTGATAGATCAGCGCCGCGATCAAACCGATAATCCTCCCGCGCCAGAACCTTAGCGGTCATCACAAAGTCAGCAACTTCAGTAACCTGATATTCGCCATATTGATGTTTTTGAGCAAAGCTTGGAGATGTTTGGTAAGGTATCAGCGGAGCCTTAACGCCATCGCCTAAGATAATCGGCTGAGTTGAATACCAATAGGCCAATGACGCAAATAAAAGCAAAAGACAAACAACAAAGGTACGATTAATCATTAAGTGATAATTCATAATAGTTGAGATGGAATCCATTCCTTTGATAACTATCGAGATATTTAAACCCTAACTTACCAAGCACATTGATTGATGCATAATTTTCAGCAACGACCTCAGCCACTATCTTATCCAGTTGAAATTGTGCTTTAACATAGTCAATTAATGCTTCACATGCTTCTGTTGCAAATCCTTGATTCCAATATTGCGGTAATAACCGATAGCCAATATCTGTTGACTGTAATGATGGTTCATATTTAATGCCACAAAAACCAATAATTTTATTATCTTGCTTATGTATCAATGCATAACGAGCATAACCATAACGCTGATATTCATTCATCCAAACCCGCTCAATCACTTGTCTAGCATCGGCTTTAGTTTGCACAACACCGGCATCTCCCGTCCAGCGGGTTGTTTCAATACAGGTTGAAAACTGATGTACGGCTTCAATATCATCTAAATTAAAGTGGCGCATCTGCAAACGTGCAGTATCAATCAATATCGTCATCTATTACCTATTATTAATTAAGTATAATAGATAACAATACACAATTTATTAACATATGCAAAAAGCAATCAATTTACAGTAGATGATAACCACTTATGAACGATCACTTGATTACGACCACTATTTTTTACTTGGTATAAGGCAACATCAGCAGCCTGTAAACATTGAGAAAATGAACCTGTTAACTTGGCTTGTGGGATGCCACTTAACGCACCAATCGACACTGTTAAGTTACGTGGCCCCTGCTGGGTTTGAAATTGGTGCTGTGCAACCTTAATTCGAATACGATTGAGAATTTGCTCTATGTTTGCCGTTTCAGTTTGTGGCATTAAAATCACAAACTCTTCTCCCCCCCAGCGGATCAATTCATCATATTCACGAATATTAGTGAGCATTAATTGACTAAATCCAATCAATATTTCATCACCAATGTCATGGCCGAAACTATCATTAATCACTTTAAAATGATCTAAATCTAATAATACTAGCGTATAGGTTTGTAACTCTGATAAATGGGTTAATTCACCAAGCTTTTCTTCTAAATAACGGCGATTCTTCAACCCTGTTAATGAGTCACAATGAGAAACTTTAACCAATTGATTATTGATAATCTTTAATTGAGAGTTAGATCGTAATGCTTGGTAATGACGTGCCAACATATACAAACCAATCAACAATAATAGGCCGACAAAGACAATAATAAATCGGTGCCGTAATTGCTGCTCTTTAATTTCGGCTAACGCCAACTGATGCTCAACATGTAACAATTTAAGCTCTTTTTCATGTGCTTCTGTTTGAAATTGTGCCTGCATAGCAAAAACTTGTTTTTGCCGTTTATCAAACAATGCATCCTTAATTGCTAAGTGATACTGTTTAAATATTTGATACGCTAGATCATGCTGATCCAAAGCCACATATATCTCAGCTAATAACTCAAGTGAATCAATATAACGTTCTTGCAATCCTAATTGTTGTAAGTTAGTAGATGCCACAATAACTAAGTCTAATGCTGCTTGGTATTCACCTTTTAATAATAAGGTCTTACCATAACTAAGGTTACAGCTATTGATATACAACTTATGCTTTACTGTTTTAGCCAGTGCAATACATTTTTCTGCAACTAGAATTGCTTTAGAAAAATTATTAAGCCTATTTTCATTATTAAGCTGTTTAATAATAACATTTAACTGTAAGTGATAATCATCAGAATCTATAGCAATATGTTCTGCTCGTTTTAACCAATATTTACCAGCTTCTAAATCATTTATTTTATCTGAAATAACGGCTCTATTTATATAAATAATACCTAATAATTTTGTATTAGTAGACTTAGTTTTATTATATGTATCCAATGCCTTTTTATTATAAATTTCGGCATCTTGCCACTGGTCAAGCTGCATAAAGATAATTGACATATTAGTAAATATTTTAATATCAAAATCTTGAGCATAAAAAGTATCATCTTGCCAATATAACAGCGATTTTTGAAAGTCTTCAAGGGCAAGGTCATGACTTAAAAGAAGTAAATTTAGTACCGCCCGCATGTTATATAATTTGACTAATAATTCATGATTATTCAAATTTTTCGCAATAATAAGTCCTTGTTGAGTAAAGTCTCTTGCGAGATCATACTCAGCATTACCATAAACAGTTACTGCATTTAAGAAAAGAGCTTCAGCCATCATTACCTCTGATTGAGAGTTAATGGCACGATTCATCACTTGTTTGGCTATGTTTGCCATTTCATCTTCTAAGGTTTGAGCATAAAAGCCTGTAAACCTTAATTTCATATAATGAATATAGAGTGAATCATTATTTTCCCACTCATTATTGGGAAATAAACTATCTAATTCGCTTAATACTAATTGAGGGTGTGAATATACACGCTTGTATAATTTATTGAATTTTTGTTCAAGAACTGGACTAAAACTGTTCATATTTTCAGACTGATTTGCAAATGTTTGATGAGCAAATAGGCATATAAATATTAATAGCAGTAAATGAATATGAAACTTCATATTAGTTTGCTTTCCCTGCAACGATTATGAGGCATTACTAGACCAATTTATATAAAAATTGAAACCATAATAAATCATTACCATCAATAAAAACGTGTATTAGGTCTCGAATTATAAAAGCCAGCAGCGAAGATACAAAAAGCTACAAGTGTAAATTAAAGCGCTATCTGCCCTAGTTATTAAAGCAGAATCCCGTCATTAAAAATGACTATTATAAAGGTAAAGTATTATTATTTTACCTTTTGCTTAATTACCAATGCCCGAAAATATAAACTCAAAAACTCATTATATTTAACCATTAAAAGCACAACTGTTAGTTATTAATACTGGTAAGTGGACTGACCTCGAATTAAATTTATCCATCTAACCATCACAGAGTTAAATATCCCTTGCACAGAAATTTTAATCGCTTATTTTTGAGCCGTGTTCGTTATATCGAACATAAGGATAAATAATAAAATACTACAAGGACTTGCATATTTTATATGCATCGTTTCAGGATAATTATAATAATGAAATTCAACAAACTCATAGTCATGATGGGAGTGGCCTCAAGCATATTACTCAGTGGCTGTAATTCAGATACTGATGCCACACCACCCGTAGTAAGCAAACCTGAAATACCTAATTTTGCAGTCGATGGAAAATTAGAAGTTAACATTAAGCGTACCACCTACGGCGTACCGCACATTACGGCCAATAACCTCGAAAGCCTTGCTTATGGTGGTGGCTACGTCCAAGCACAAGATAACTTATGTATTTTGGCTGACGGCTTTACTAAAGCAAACTCTGAACGTTCTAAGTACTTTGGACCACATGCTTCAATTGACTTCAGTAGTGGCTTACCTATCCACCAAGACAATGGCAACATTATCTCTGACTTTGCTTATAAAGCCCTAAAGATTAGAGAATTAGCTGAAACAAATTACTCAAAATTTAGCGATAACTCACGCGCCCTAATTGAAGGTTATGTCGCAGGTTATAACCAGTATTTAGCGGATATTGAATCAGGAAAAGAGACCAATGCAGATCTTTTCTGTGCGGGTCAGCCATGGGTCAAACCTATTACGAATATTGATATGGCCACCTATATCTTCTCAATCAATATTCTTCCTGGTGCTGCTAACTTCTTAGATCTAATTTTTTACGCAAACCCAGGTGATGGTCATGAATACTTACCGAGTATGAAGCCAAAGTCAGCGCAATTGGATCCTCAGTTAGCACAAGCATTTATAGCTGACACTAAGCAAAAGTTTATTAACCATGCCAATACCATAACGCTGCCAGAGAAAAACCCACAAAAACTAGGGTCAAATGGTTGGGGGCTAGGTAAAGAGATGACCGAAAATGGTAAGGGTATGGTGCTCGTCAACCCACACTTCCCATTCACAGGTAACCTACGTTTTTGGCAATCTCATAATACTATCCCAGGTCATCTTGATATCACCGGCGGCTCATTACTGGGGATGCCTGGTCTAGTTAATATTGGCTTTAATAAAGACCTAGCATGGACCCATACTTTCTCTACCTCTGAACATTTTGTTGTCTATAAGCATGATGTAAAATCAGGCGACCGAATGCAGTACATTGTTGATGGTAAGGTTCAAGATATCAAATCTGATACCGTACAAATTGAAGTCAATGTAGGTAATGACCAGATAATGCTTGCTGAAAAGCAGATCTTTTATACCGATAAAGGCCCTATTATTGAAGCGCCAATTGAAGAAGCGCCATTTGGTTGGGATGATGGCCAAGTCTTTATGGTACAAGACGTAAATATGGGCAACCTTGACCCTCTAGATCATTGGCTTGCAATGAATCGCGCATCAAACCTTGATGAATTTAAGCAAACTTTTATCGATTATGATGGCATGATCTTCCTCAATACGATGTACGCAGACAAAGAAGGTAACGCATTCTTTATTGATGATGCATCAGTGCCGGGGCTTAATGACTTTGCTGTTGCTATGTTAAAACAGAGCGAAGAACTTCAAGCTTTAAGAGAATTAGCAGGCTTCACTGTATTACCGGGTAACTCAGTGCTATTTGCTTTTGATGGCCCAACACCGTATGAAAATGTCCCTAAAATGACCCGCAGCGACTTTGTGCAAAACTCAAATGACTCGCATTGGTCAACTAACTTAGCTCAGCCATTAGAGGCTTCTCGCCAATGTTTGGTGAAGAGCGTGAGCAATTATCACTGCGCACGCGCATGGGCTTGAAAATGCTACAAGACGGTGCAGGTGAAGATGGTAAGTTTTCTTTAGCTGAGTTAGAGCAAACCTTTGTTGATAACCGCATCTATCTTGCCGAGATGATTGGCGCAGATCTAATCAAACAATGTCAGGCTCAAGGCAGTACACCAGTAAAAGTGACTGAGACTATAAGTAAGGATATCAGCGCAGCATGCCAAGCTTTACAAGCATGGCAAGGTTCACAAAACCGAGATGCTGTTGGCGCTTCGCTTTGGCGTGAACTGGCCTACTTATTTGACCAAAAACAACATTTAACTACACCATTTGATGCCAACCAAGCAGCGACAACACCGAATCAATTAGTTCATGATAATTCTGCACTAGTGCTACTCGCTCGCGCAGCACTCAACGTAGAAGCTTCTGGCTTTAAGGTTGATGACCCATTAGGTACCTTACAATTTGTTGAAAGCTCAACACCAACGGGCCAGCCTAGTGGTACACGCTTCTCATGGCCAGGCTCTTACCATCAAGCCGGTGGATTTAATGTGTTCTCAAATAGCACTAGCCGTGATGACACCTTGATTCCACAGTTTGTATACAAGTCAGCAATTGACCCAGTGACCAATAAGCCATTACCTTCAGGATTATCGACTTCAGGCTATCCAATTCGTTATGGTTCAAGTTGGATCATGGCCATCAGCTTTACTGATGAAGGCCCGGTTGCTCGCGGTATCTTAACCTACTCACAATCAACCAATAGCCAGCGTGCAGAATCAGATGACCAAACTGAATATTTCTCATTAAATAACAGCTTACGCCCAGTGTTGTTTACACCTGAAGAAATTGAAGCAAATTTACAATCTGAAATAAATCTAAGCACGACTCAATAATAACTACCAAACAAAATAACGCAGCAAATGCTGCGTTATTTTTATTCAAATTTAAACAATATTTATTGTAGTTTTGTCGTGTTCACTCTATTGTTTATCTATTAATTTAATAATTGAAATTAATCGATAAATATGAATAGAGTTCGAAAAAAAAGACTAGGATTTACACTCATTGAATTAGTCGTTGTCATTATTATTTTGAGTATTTTAGCAGTTATCGCCATTCCTCGGTTTCTAGATTTAAGCAAAGATGCCCAAATGGCTGAAGTTAAAAATACCGCGGGTAGTTTTGCATCAGCAATCAGCTTAGCGCGAACGGTGTGGATCAGTCATGGCGCATCAGGTCCATTAGATGACATACCTGTTTATAATCACAATAAATACGGTAGCTTAGACTTCAATAAAGCCGGCTGGCCAGTACAGCACTTTATTGGCGCTCATGAGCAATTTCCAAGCCTCAACTATGCTGCTGACTGCGTCTCATTATGGCAAGCCATGTTTGCCAACAATAGCCCAAGTGTATCAGGTAAAACCAATACTGATTATTTGGCTCAATATATTCCAACAGGTCAGTGTAAATATCATTATAATCGCCAACCGAATTACTATATTTACTATAATTCAAATAATGGCAAAGTAGACTACAATATAGAATAAATATACATTTTATAAATATACCACCACATTAATTAACATCATTATTGATTATTTTTTATATCGCCCATTTACAACAGAATAACTTTATTCGATAATTTATAAACTATTACTACCTTTCTTTAGTTACTAACGCTATTTAGGATACTCACCGTGATTTCTCGCAATCAAAACTCAGGTTTTACTCTGATAGAACTCGTTGTTGTTGTTATTATACTCGGTATTCTGGCGGTAGTGGCGCTCCCTAAATTTATCAATCTGGGTGATGATGCAGATAGAGCCGTAGTCAAAGGCACCGCAGGTACCTTTAAAGAAGCCGCCAATTTGGCTCATGCTGCTTGGGTCGCCAAAGGAGCCTCTGGCACCATGGAAGATGCAGAAATCTATGGCAAAGGCTATGATAACAGCATCGATATCAATGATTACGGTTGGCCAGCTCAGCACTACAATGCTGGAGGTATAGAAGAGCATGTCTATCTTGATAATCAATCTGACTGTTACGATTTATTTCAACAAATAATGCAGCAACCTGGACCAACTATATCAAAAGAACCTAACTCTAACAGCGATTTTTATGTATTAAATAAAGGCTGGGTGCACGCAACAAATGGTTCATGTACTTATGTATACACAAAACAGCCTAAATATTGTTTTATATATAATTCAGTTACAGGCAGTGTTAATAGTTATACCAACACTACCTGCCCAAACTAATAGATTACAATAGTTCTTAGAATCAATTTCTTTTACTGCGGTAATTGCGCTTGATGTAATTGGATAAATTGCACAAGCGCCTGTTGACCATCTGCAAATGCATCAAACAATGATTGTTCAGTCGCCATTGGTTTAACTAATTCATAGTAACATTTGATTTTAGGTTCAGTGCCTGATGGACGCACAATGACTCGTCCGCCCTGTGTTAAACGATAAATCAATACATCACTCGCCGGCAAATCGATGACCTCGGTACGGCCATCAGTAAATTGACGCAGACAAATACTTAAATCATCAACCGATTCAACCTTAACGCCAGCAATATCTCGTGGCGGATTAGCACGTAAGAAAGCACCAATATTGGGTGTTTCAGGCTTAAGTGCAATACTGACCTGAGCATTAAGATGCAAGCCATGTTCTAGGTAAATTTCAGCAAGGCGATCCCAAACGGTTAAACCTTGATCATTAAGTTCTGCCACTAGTTGCGCAAAAGCAACCAATGCAGATAAACCATCTTTATCCCACACCATATTACCCACGGTGTAACCTAATGCTTCTTCGTATGCAAATAGGAACTGACTACCATCTACTTGTAATTGCTGTGCCACATTCATTAGCCATTTAAAACCAGTTAAGGTGGTATAACTTTGGCCATTAAGTGAAGATGCTATCTTGCTTAACAAACTTGAAGACACAATAGTTGTGCCGACTAAACGCTGCCGCTCATCTGCTTTTGAAAGTAGATAATGGCCAAACAAAATACCAACCTGATCACCGGTTAGCATTTGATATTCACCGTCATCACGGCGCACCGCTACCGCAAATCGATCAGCATCAGGATCATTGGCACAAGCAAGCATGGCGTTATTGGCTTTTGCCTCTGCAATGACCATATCCATCGCCCCTTTCTCTTCAGGGTTAGGGAAAACAACCGTTGGGAAGTGTCCATCTGGCTCGCGCTGCGCCGCAACGCTATAAACTTGGGTCACGCCAGCATCCGCTAATACAGTTTCAGCCATTTCAGCACCTACGCCGTGCATGGCAGTGTAAGCTAAGCTGACCTTGCTGGTATCAGCACTGCTTTGCAGTACTTTTGCCGACGCAATATGCTCGCGATAACATTGATAATAATCATCGCCTAACCAAGTTAATAAACCATCGGTTTCGGCATTATCAAGCGCTAATGTTTGAATCGGGCTAGCAGCCACAGCATCAATACTGGCCGCAATGCCTTTATCATGCGGCGCAACAATCTGTGCACCATTACCCCAATACACTTTATAACCATTATATTGTGGTGGATTATGGCTCGCAGTAACCACAATACCCGCTGCGCAATCAAAATGCTTAACACCAAAAGCCACTAATGGTGTCGCCGCCACTTTATGAGTTAATCGTACTTTAATGCCATAAGCACAAAATACACTAGCAGCATCATGAGCAAATTGCTTTGAATCAAGGCGACCGTCATAACCAATGATAACGCCTTTGTTAGTAGAATCAGAAACATTATCGAGCAGGTATTGAGCCAAACCCGCAGATGTCTGCATCACCACCAACCGATTCATTGTCAGTGGGCCTGCGCCAACCTCACCACGTAACCCTGCCGTACCGAACGCTAATCGACCAGCAAATAATTTAGCTAAACTTTGCTGATCATTGTTATCAAGTAATGTTTGTAACTGGGCGCGTGTATTTGAGTCCGGATCATTAGCGATCCATTGCGACACGGTCAATGCGAGTTGTGCATCCATAATCTACCTCAATAATAAACAGAAAAGGCCATCGTAAAACCATAGCCTAATACAAATAATTACCATTAAAATTACGAGAAATATGACGCAACTACAAGCAGCAATTGCGGTGTAGACTTTAAAATTACAAAACACTAACGCTTAAAGGGATTTTTACAAATAAAATCAGACTGTTATTTAACAATTACCAATCTAGATTAGCTTAATCGATATCCGCTTAACTCACTCTTTTAGCACTAATAAAGGCATTTCTTGGGGTAACCGTTGCATCACAGAACTGAGTTAAACTGACCTGATAACCAGACTCTTGCAAAAAGCAGACACGATCTAACAGTAACCAATGTTCAAGTAGTTGCCTAAACAGATGAGCCACTAAATCTATACGCCGAGTGATAGCTTGGCGCTGTTGACCCCGTATAAGGTACTCATCAAAATCAATATGTTCAGGCAAACCTACCTGCTTCGCGGCCGCAGCCCAGTGACAAAACTCACTAAATGATCCCGATAATTGGCTTTGTTTAATTGCAGGAATAGGCAAATAATGGTTACGGCCACTGCAATCACGTTGCAAACAATCAAACCCAAGACGCCAACTCACCTCTTGTAAGCGCAGCGCTTTAGCTTTGTCATTTGCAATCACACTCTGCTGCAACGGCAACTGTAAATCATGTTTAGCCAACACGAGTTGGCTCTGCTGAGCAAGCGTTGACATTGCTTGATAAAAAGGTGTCTGAATTAAATGGTAACAACAAGGAGAGATAGTAATTTGTTCACACTGACAGCTTGATGCTTGCGCTAATAGTTGCTGATGTAACTCACCACAAGCGTGCAGCGCCACGCAGTGCTGTTGTGGCTTAAAATGCATGCTCACATCATCATTAAATACATCAGCGCAGACAAACTGCTGTGCTAATTGCCAGCGCTGAGCAAAGGCATCACCAGCCTCACAAAGTGCGGATTGCCACTCAATACTGGTGACCTCAACCTGTTGGCTCTTCGCAATTAAGCGACCTAAATGGCCCTTTCCCGCACACCACTCAAGTACTGGTTCATTAACCTCGCCAATGCCTGCCACAAACTGGTTTATTTGTTGCCACTTGCGACCTTTAATATGCGCACTAAAATGACTATCAATCTGTTTGTCTAATACCCGTTCAACCTCTGGCAATTGCTTGAAGCTTGGCATCAATAACGACAAATCCCATACTTCGCCGAGTTGCTCAAGGTCTTGCTGCAAACTTGGCAATAACGTTTGATAAAGTAATTCACTATCTGCATCAATATTATCAATATCAGCATCGTCTATCGCATCGACGGTTACCGCTAAGTGAGTAAACACTTGCGCCCATGGCAAGGTTAATTCCTTAAAGGCCACCACTTGCCACAGACGTTGGCTTTGCAACAGTAGCTTGTCAATCGCAATAAATTGCTGCTGATAATTCATCTAATCTAACTCATCTCAATAAAAAGGCGCTCACTTGAGCGCCCATTAGTATAATACCAATTTGATTAAAGATGTGCTCTATTCAGAGCTTGTCAGCCTTTACAATTCTAGGCGCATTGGTGCCGTAATGGCTATTCCCTTTCAAATCAATGCAACATCGAAATGGAAAGGCCTGAAAAGCTCACTTCGTGCGGGTTTCAAGGCACTGTATACTGCGTTGAACATTTTCAAAATAGAATAACTATTCCACTCAAATGTCCGCCTTGTCTACAGCACCTTGAACTCCCGCTGAATGATCACCTTCTTAATCAAGTTGGTATAACCTTAATTGTCATATTTCAGACGAGATCGCTCAGAGAAATTGCAAATGTTAAGAGCAGGAACTGAATCAGAACATTTATATAAGCCAGATACGTTGAAGTATTAAGGTGATAAATATTAACGAAATTAATCCCCCCTATTTAGAGGCTCTAAACAGTCGTTATAGTTGCAGCTTGTAAGTGCAAACTAACCTGCACAACAAAGGGATTGTTATACACTGCTTTTTGCTTTAAAAATTACTGCCTGATACCCCAGTTTAACAGGGCATTTTTTTAATGGGCTAATATTAGAACAACCAGAGTTGCCCGCAGTGACTATACCGAATACGGTTTGGGTGGCAGCACCAATAATTCGGACGAGGTGGCCAACACACGCTTTTAAATCTCTTTGTCGAAGTTATTTCAGATTGCACTTATAGGCAATGTTTTTAGACAAACTACTCATTATAATGCCACATAACGCCAACACAGCAGTTCGTTACGCGTCCGATAGCTGTCATTTACGTTTTCTTAATAAGCACTCTCATGATATCCCGCCAAGACAACATTCCCACCGGAATACTGTCATCATTAATAATCGGGATACATGATATTTTATGCTGATTAAATAATGCTATCGCTTCCGTTACCTTAGCGTTCTCATTTAGCACAATGGGGCTACGGGTCATAATTTGGTGTACTTTCTTATTGAGATAAGCTAAATCTTTGATCGTTTCGGCAGCCGTATCTATTCTCGGACTAAGTGACTTAAGCAAATCCCTATCTGAAATAATGCCATATAGTTGTTTATCTTCAACGACAAGCAAGTGATGGAACATATTATTTAAAAATATGTCTTTCACCTTACCCAAGCTGTCGTCCATTTCGACAGTAACGACATTCTTACTCATAATATGGTTAACTTTCATTTTACCCTCCATGGTATTGTTGAATATTAACGCAGTGTTAAGTCGTAAAAAAATAGCAGACTAAAATAGTGACAAAGAAACGCAATCCACGCTTTTTCGCCCTTTGGAGTAACTGGTTACAACTGATACTTAATTCTATACCTAGCTAACTGATAGTGCTTTTTACCATCCCGAATGAATAAAGAACACAAGCGTTAAGATAACTGTAAATGATGATCCCGTAGAAAACGAGCATTGACAGGAAAGATGAAACTAATTGCTTATATCTTTGCAAATCTAGCGTCATCTTAAAGCAAAAGAATAAGCTAAGACTAAATAATGAGGGGGAATAGTCAATTAACACAAGCTGCCAATGCTAACTAATGCGTAATCGCGTCAATGAGCAAAGACAGATTGTATTTGAAATATCGAAATTAACTGGCTTTATTCGCCTTTTTAATGGCCATGCGTTTACCTAACCATACGCCCAGTCCTAATGGCGCAAAGAACACCACTAACAGGAATAAAATAAAGTAGACAATGACACTTTTAATGGTGTTGGTGATCTGTTCAAACACCACTTTTACGGCGTGATCTGCGATTTGATTAATATCATTTTTAGCGGCTTCACGTTCACGAGTCACCATACGCTCTAATGCTTCACGCTCACTCGTGACCATTAATTGCAGCGCTTTACGCTCTTCGGTTAATTGCGCTAATTTATTATCAGTATCTTTGCTGACTTGATCTAATAAAGGTGTTAATTCGCGTCGCATATCAACCGCTAACGTTGCCATCATTTCAGGACTTTGTGCCATTAACTTCTGGAACTTAGCAGAAGTAACACTTATATCTTCTAGCGTCTTTTGTAGCTCTTCAGTATTGATGTTTGAATGGAGCGCAAATAACTCGGCCTTCCAACCAAGAATTTTAGGGGTTTGTTGTGAAATCATCGACATTCTATCGGAGATATCACTCATCACCTCAGGCACTGTACCAAAGGTTTTAATGACATCGAACTCACCAATCTTACGATAAGTTAAATAATCCGTGAATGCAGACTGACGGCTAAAACTGATGTCAGTAAATGGGTGTGTTGCCACATATTGCTCAACAAATTTAGCACTGGTTGCATAAACTTGGCTGCTCAACAAACCTTTAGCACTCTTTCTAAATTGGCGAGTTAGCGACTCACTCACCGCAATCGCTGCGGCTTGTTGGCTGCCAAACAGTGTTTTACCAGCACCTTGATTAAAAAATTGCTGTTGCTGCTCGACAAATACCCAAGTATCAATCAAGGCGGCGACGGGTGACGGCTGAAAGATACTACGCTGAATGGTTTGCTCAGCATATATCTTCCACATTAAGGCATTAGCCCGTTGCTCAATGGTAGGATCTTGAGCCGCAATATAATCTGCAGTGGTCTCGACTTGGCTATAAAAAGATTGTACATAGTCGCGACTTAATACGCGCATATTGAGTTGCTCTGTTGGTAAGGGCTCAATACCACTTTCCAACTTGATTTCTAACAACGAGCAACCTGTTGTGGTCAATGCCAACCAGCAAACCATAACAATATAGCCAATACGTTTCATTATTTCTCCATTGAAGCTATTTAAACGAAAATACGCGTACTATTTTAGCAGACATTAATATCGACAAAGCATAACGCAAACTATTGTTACATTACGTGATTTGTTCGATGATATAGAAATATCTAATCAGCAATGATAAATATTGGAGTAAGTATGCGTTCACCTTGTGTGGCAAACTGTGGTTTAGGTGAAGATGATATCTGTATGGGGTGTTTTCGCCATATTGATGAAATTGTGGACTGGAGCCAAAGTACTGAAACTGAGCAACAGCAAATCATTGATGCTTGCGCGGTTCGTAAACAGCAATATGTTGATAAGGTTAATACCCAAATATTAAATCGTGAAGCTTATAAAAAAGCCGAAGCAAACATTGCCTCGGCTAAATTAACGGTCAAATAAGGTCGTTATTTTTTACCCATCATCGCTTTTAAATCAGCAAATGGGTTAAAGGTTGCCGCTTCAACTTTAGTTTCTGTGGTTGCGCCATATTGGATCAACTCTTCAAACTTAGAGTGCTCATTATCATGACAATACAAGCATAATAATTCCCAATTTGAGCCATCTGATGGATTATTGTCATGATTATGATCACGATGATGTACCGTTAACTCAGACAGGTTTTTATGGGTAAACTCACGGGTACAACGACCACAAATCCACGGGTATAACTTTAACGCTTGCTCACGATAGCCCTTTTCACGACTGGCTTTATATTCACGAGCTTGTGCTAATACTTGATCTAATTTGCTCATATTCCACACCTAAAAACAAAATTGCCCCAAGCATAATTATACTATTAGCTTGAGGCAATCATTATTCGTACACAGTTTAGCGATTAATTACCTTCGGTAATGTACTCGGCTGAAGAAAGATGTAAGTAATGCAAGTAACGCTCATATTGAGTCACGACATCTGCAATAATCTGCTCTTCGGTATACCCCATCACATCATAATACTGACCGCCATGCTCTAAGAACACTTCTACGCGGTAATAAGCTTCTTCCGTTTCGTCAGTTGCTTCAGTATCAGTGCTTAATGAAAAGGCTCGAATACGTAGACCATAAGCAAAGCTAGTTTGCTCATCACTGGCAATCACTAGTCGGACTCGACCATCAAGGTAGACTAAGTCAGCAACAATGCCCTTTGCCATAAACACTTGGCATACTCTTGATAATGCAGGCGTTGCCACATGATCAATAAAGGTTTGCGCATCTTGATGAGTCGGCCGCGACACCAATACATCAAGTCTATCTTCCCAAGTCATATTGGTTTTAGCATACTGCACACTGGTATTATGCTGCTGCACACTATTAATCTTTAGCCAATCATCTTGCAATGCTTTAAATAAACCAAAGCACATAAATAGCATCACCACTAAAAATGGCAAGGCACTGGCAATTGCAGCCGTTTGCAACGCTTGCAGACCACCTGCTAACAATAATACAGAGGCCACTAAACCTTGCATTAATGCCCAAAAAATACGTTGCCAAACTGGCGCATCGTTATCACCACCCGATGTCAGATTATCGATCACCAATGAACCTGAATCTGATGAAGTCACAAAGAATGTCGCCACCAAACATACAGCTATTGTCGATAAAAATGTGCCCATTGGCATATGTTCAAAAAACTTAAATAGCGCAATTGATACATCAGAATTTACCGCATCAGCTAAATAAGTTGCACCATGATGCATAATTGCATCAATTGCAGTATTACCAAATACCGTCATCCATAAGAACGTAAATAGTGTTGGTACAAACAAAATACCCATTAAAAATTCACGGATAGTACGACCACGAGAAATACGCGCAATAAAGGTGCCGACAAATGGTGACCAAGAGATCCACCAGCCCAATAAAGTAACGTCCAGCCACCAATCCAATCATTTTTTTGCTGATACGCATAAAGATTAAAGGTTTTACCAACCAAGTCACTTAAGTATGCACCAGTATTCTGCACAAACGCTTGTAACAGAGAAACGGTTGGGCCAATCAGCAATACAAACATCATCAGTAAGAAAGCGAGTAATAAATTAAGCTCACTTAATCGTTTAACACCACTATCTAAACCTGAAAACACAGAAGCTGTAGCAATTAAAGTAATCACCACAATTAAACCAACTTGCACCATAGCTGAAACAGGTAATCCAACCAGATAGTTCAAACCAGAGTTAACTTGTAGTACGCCAAAACCAAGTGATGTCGCCACACCAAACATAGTACCCAGTACCGCAAAGGTATCAACCGCATGACCAATTGGGCCAAAAATACGATCACCAATTAACGGATACAATGCACTACGCGGTAGCAACGGTAATTTATGTCGATATGAAAAATACGCTAAACAAAGCGCAACCACCGCATAAATAGCCCATGCATGAAGTCCCCAATGGAAAAAGGTAATCATCATTGCATCTTTAGCCGCTTGCAGCGATTCAGGCGTTGCATCTGGCGGAGCTAGATAATGCATGACGGGTTCTGCGACACCAAAGAACATCAAACCGATGCCCATACCCGCAGAAAAAAGCATGGCTATCCAGCTTACGTAGCTGTAATCAGGCTCTGCATGATCAGGCCCTAATTTGATATCACCAAACCGACTGACCATGACAAACACAATAAAAATTAAAAAGATAGCAACGCCCAAAATATAGAGCCAGCCAGCTTTACGTTCAAACCAAGTTTGTACAGTTTTGAAGACATGTTGAGATTGTTCAGGCCAAATAGCACACACAATCACCATCGCAGCAATAAGAAAAACAGAAGAGAAGAAAACAGGTGGATTAATACTGGATTTAAAGCGCATTGATACTCCCTAAAAATTCTACCTCACCAACCAAGACTCATGTCACTAACACCTAAAAGTCGTTAGCGGCAATAGCGTCAAGATTGAATGCACGAAAATACGAGATAGAAAGTTAAACTTTCTTGATACCAATTCAATTACTCCTGCTAACTATAGCAGAAGCAATGGAATGTATATCCACACATACCACCCCAACTAAGATTAACTAAGGCAGTATTTAATACTAAATGTTCACCAAAATATGGAATTATCATACTCCAACTGGCAAGAACAAGCGCAGCATTATACACAAAACAAGCGTTTACGAAAAGTGTGCTAACTCTTAGTGGCGGGAGTTTGACTAATGCCTGCAGTCAAATTAAAACGTATCGCCTCTTCAAATGACCAGTCTACCAAAATTAAATCTTCACGTTTAACTAAGCTTGTAACACCAGCCATCTGATAACTTAATTGGAATAAAACAGGCACCCAATCACCTTCAGGCAAGGCATCCATAATCGGTTTAGGCGGATGTTCTGTCATAATAAAACCAACGACATAACTGTTATTAGCTTGCTTAATTAATACCGTTTGCTGATTACTTGGCTTGCCGTCACGATTCATTAATGCGGCAATATCTTTAATACTGCCATAGACCGATTTGAATAATGGAAAACGCATCAACTGCTTTTCGAGCCAAGTGTAGACCCACATAATTGGACTCGCAGAAAACAGTAGCCCTGCCACAAATACAATCACGCAAACTAATAAGAAACCTTCACCAATAAAATGCTTATTAATGCCGACAAAACTTAATAGAAAAAATCCTAACCCATCGAGGGAAACAAACAGAGACCAAAACAGCCACAAACTGATCGCCATTGGCAATAGGTTAAATAAACCACGTACTAATGTTTTCTTCATTACAACTACAACTTAAAAATCGATGCGCTATCATACACGCCAAGTGGTCTAATCTCTAATTTAGCTCACTAAAATAAAATCGCTTTAGTCTATTTTTAACCAAATCAGACTGACTCGCTCTTTTAAGCCTATACCTGAAAGCCATAACCGCCCATCGGCTAATAAACGCACATCACGTTGCATCCGCTGACCAATAATATCTTTCACACTGGATTGCAATACTGTGTGAAATACTTGTGAATTCGCACTATCAAGTTCATAAATAGCCGTATAAAAATTAGACTCAACGTAATTGGTCTTCAGCGCTAGGATTGGTGAGCGGCTGGCGATTTTGTGCAACACTCACATAGCCACTATCGGTATAAATTAATGTGCCATTTTGCTTGCCAGGCCAAATAAACTGTTCGCCAGACTCTCGCTCAATAATAAATTGTTGTAGTTGCCATACTCCAATTAAGCTTGTTTGAGTTAATTGCATAACGTCCCTTTTCACTATGAAATGTTATACCAACTTAACTCAATCAACTTAAATGACTAGCCATTAAAACAGATTCAAACCAAAAGCTGATTTTACCTGCTGTAATACCTGATCCGTTTCAGCTTGAGCGTGCTCGGTGCCTGCTTTTAAAATCTCAATCAATTGTGCTTTATCATTAATGTACATAGCGCGACGCTCTCGAATAGGTGCAATGAGTTGCTGTAAACACTCTTCTAATATCTTCTTTAATGCACCATCCCCTAACCCCCCTTGTTGATAATGCGCTTTTAACTGAGCGACATAATCAGCATCGGGATAAAATGCATCTAAATAGGTAAATACCACATTGCCAGCGACTTGCCCCGGTTGTTCAACTTTTAAATGGTTCGCATCGGTATACATTGACTTAACCGCAGTAGTAATCTGCTTGGCACTGGCATCTAATAAAATACAATTACCCATCGACTTAGACATCTTATTTTTACCGTCACAACTAGGTAAGCGCGAAACCTTACTAAGCAATGGCTGACACTCAACTAAAATCTGCTGCCCAGCAATATGGTTTAATTTACGCACGATCTCATTGGTTTGCTCAATCATAGGTAATTGATCATCCCCCACTGGCACCAATGTGGCTTTAAAAGCCGTAATATCAGCAGCCTGACTAATTGGGTAAGTTAAAAAACCGGTTGGGATAGATTGGCCAAATGCTTTACTGGCAATTTCAGATTTAACCGTAGGGTTTCGCATTAAACGCGCAACAGACACTAAGTTAGCATAATACATAGTTAATTCAGATAATGCCGGAATGGCCGACTGCAAACAGATAGTGGTTTTAGTGGGATCAATACCTACCGCTAAATAGTCAGCGACCACATTTAAAATATTATCTGACACCTTGTGTGGGTTGTGACCGTTATCAGTCAAACCTTGTAGATCTGCCACTAAAATGGTTTGTTCATATTGTTCTTGTAAGATTAATCGTTGCTGCAATGACCCCACATAATGACCTAAATGCAGTTGACCTGTAGCACGGTCGCCAGTTAATACTTTTGCTTTGCTTGATGCTTTAGTTACAGCTGTAGTTGTTGCTAATGCTTTTGTATCTAAAAGAGTTGATTGATTGTTCATGTTTATGTCCCCTTAATACCATCGGTGACATAAATTGAATTATTCAATAGCGGTCAACCGACGGCTTTGAATAATAGATGTGATTCAGCGCCGCTCTTTAAAAAGAACGCCACCAAGTAAGATGTGTAAATTGCAGTGAAATATCAGTGTTCATTTCGTCAAATTAGCACCATAAGCATTTGACGACAATCATTATTAAGCTAAATTAATCTTGTATAAATACTAAGGTATAGTTGCACAATAAAATTATCATCAAACGCATTTAACCTGATTACTGTTAAATGAACCCAAGCAATAATCCAGCGATAAATATTAACCAAAACAGAAAAGTATCTCTGAAACGATCCAACAACCAAAAATAGATAAACGCAAATACGCCAGAAATAGCGGTATTAATCATGACCCCGACAAAACCAACCCCAAGGATCAAGCCAAAGATAAACACAATTGTGGCATAAATGCCCGCACATAAACCTGGCCGCTGGGTTTTAAGTAGAATCTGCATTAAACAGATAAGCACCAAAATTTTTATTGGGATCATGCTTGTTCCTCACGGCTACTCTAGTGAACTTTAATTATTGAGTTTTATAACTTGTGGATACTGGGCGCTAGCGCGTTCATGAAAAATATCATCTAAATATTGAGCCAGTTCTGATTCATTAAGATGCTTGGGGATCACTACGTCGTATATCCTCACTCGAAGACCAGTCCCTGAACTTTTAAAAAGTAACCATTGCCCTTGCTGGCGATCAATTAACATCAAGTCTCCAAAAACATCAAACTTAATCATTCAACCTCCAGCATAATTTATACACATTTAAGTAGGCAGCACCACTAACCCAACCTGTTCAAGGAGTTGCTGTTGTTGCCAATCACAAATTTTAACGCCGGTTAAATTGACGCGTCTTACATCTAGGCCGGTTAAATCGGTGTTGGTTAAGTCACACCCTTGCAGATTAAATTGCGACCAACTGGTTTCGGAGAATTCTCCTCGGCTTAAATCTGAACCGGCAAATGAGGCACCATGTAAATTGGTCCCTAACCAGCGATTTTCAAACAGATCACATTTTTCAATACATTGATATTCAAAGTTGGCGTAAGACAAATTACACCCCGTAATATATGCACTGCAAAAATAGCTATTACGGCTGATCTGATTAGCAAAACGTGCCTTACTAAAGTTCGCCCCTTTTAAATCACATTCACGAAATTCAATACCAAAACAATCTGCCCCCACAAAACTCGCCAAAGCTATTTGGCACTGTTTGAAACTAGCATCATGTAGATCTGCATAATTAAAATTACAGCCTTGCTCTGAACCTGACTCAATAAATCTACATGCCACAAAACTGGTATCGGTTAGATCCAAACGACTAAAATCACATTGATAAAAATGACAACGAAGGAATTGTTTTTCAGCCAGTTCTTTTGTAGTAAACCGTTGTTGGTAAAAGGTTTTATCAGTAATAATCACAAGTTATCTCCTCAGTTAATGGCGGCAGAGTATCACTGTTACGACAATATCCAAAGAAATTAAAAACCTTATAAATCAACAAGTTAAAATATGTCATTTTATGCATTTAAAGGGCTAAATCGAAGCTTAGCGCCATTTAAATTGAAAAGATAACCGCGCATATCCAAAAAATAATTTAACTCATCTTAATTTGGTCTGTGCAAGCATAAAGATACAAAAGTAAGCCTAGCCAGCCCGATTAAATTGGCAATGAAATATTTTAAATTTTGCGGCTACCAAAACTAACCACAAACAGACGCGGTGTTAATTCGCCACTCTTGGTCATCTTGCAAACACAGATAATCAAACATGACATCCAATTGCTTATCCGCTAACACCAATTGCCAAACTAATTTAACTTGAAATTGCTGTTCATTAATTGGGGCAATACTGACAAACCTAAATGATACTGATTGCAACTCCATTTGCGCTAACTTGCCGCAATTTTGATTGAACTTAGTGAGTAATGCTTCATATTCAATAAACTCGTTACGGCCATCGGCGTCAGTAATCACACAAGGTAATTGATAACAATTGCATATTGCATCAGCTGACAATGATAAAAATGCTTGCTGATAATCATCAAAAAGTCGTTGCAATGATGCTGCTACTTTTATTAATCGCATAACTGATCCTTGTCCATGGTTTTATTATTCGTTTCATCATTAACTTGTTGTAATCGCTGTTGGTTAATATAGATTTGCCAACTTATATAACTGGTGATAATAATGGCGGCAAAATTGACACCGATAACCCAGCTTTCAGAAAACTGTAATACGCTGTATTTAAATGCACTGCCAATTGAAACATACCAGTTAAAGCCATCACCCACTTGATACCAAATATTGGCAAAAATGCCGCTCGCAAATTGATAACCCACCACTGGTGACATTACGATGGGGATTTGTAGTCCCCAAAAGTAAGCCAATTCTCTTAAATTATAAAACGTCACCTGCTCCGACAATTTAAGAGCGATATAACAGCCATAACCGTATAAACCAATAAACATCAACAACAGGATCAAACTCAGTAACCCCGAGATATGCCATAACTGCCCTACCGAGATAGTGAGCCCTGCAAAACTCCCACCTAACGTTAATAAAATAAGTATACGGCGGCTGATTGTGGTCAATTGATACTCAGAACAAGTAGGTGAAACGTCTTCAGTTGATTGTTGTTGCCGTAAATCGATTTCAGTTATAAGCAGTTGATAATTTTCTGGATATGTCTGTGCGTCTATCCCCGCTTTAGCTTCAAATAACTCTGCTAATGTATATTGTTTATAACTGATTTCGGGCATAGGCAACTATTCCTCACAATTGGCTTACATTAATAACAATAACGCATCTAATGTCAGAGATAAAACCGTAACTAGATAAGTTTCAATAAATTGAATTGTATAATTAAAACAAACTCAGTCGTCATAACTACTGTAACGCTAAGGTATGAGTTATCTTCAGCATTTATCACTCGCATAATCAAGATTGCTAGCGTTTTATAAATTACATTATGTAACCAAAAACAATTAACACAAATCCAACAATTGCTATTTAACTCAAGCCCACTACAATGCCCGCCCAATTACCCTCTCTATATCAGCACGATATACAAGTCATGTTCCCCATTCAGCGGAGCATGCAATACGATTATTCAAAGGAAATTGGCCATGACTGGTTATAGCAATAAGGCGCAAGCCCGTAATTCTGATCTTATCTATCGCCTAGATGATAAGCCGCCGCTGCCGCAAACTCTATTTGCCGCTAGCCAACATCTACTTGCTATGTTTATTGCCGTTATCACGCCCTCTTTAATTATCTGTCATGCACTCGGACTCTCGGCCCAAGAAACCAATACCATTGTCAGCATGTCACTATTGTGTTCAGGTATTGCCTCATTTATTCAAATTAAAACCTTTGGCCCAGTTGGCTCAGGCTTACTGTCGATTCAAGGCACTAGTTTTAACTTTGTTGGCCCGATTATCGGCGCAGGTTTAGCATTAAAAGCCGGCGGCGCCGATGTACCCACTATGATGTCAGCCATCTTTGGTACCATTTTAGTGGCCGCGCTCACTGAAGTGTTTATTTCACGTATCTTGCCGTATGTGAAAAAGATCATTACCCCACTCGTATCAGGTATTGTGGTGACGTTAATTGGCTTAACCTTAATCCAAATCGGTTTAACTTCGATTGGTGGTGGTTATAGCGCCATTAAAGATGGCAGTTTTGGTAGCTTAGATAATTTGGCTTTAGCAGGTACAGTCTTAGGGTTAATCGTGCTGCTTAACCGAGTTAAAAATCCCTATTTACGAGTATCATCAATCGTTATCGCGATGGCTGCGGGCACATTACTGGCCGCCTTTATGGGCTTATTACCTACACCAGCGGCAACGGATGAATCAGTACCATTAATTGCACTGCCAATGCCAATGCAATACGGCATTGGTTTTGATTGGGGATTGCTTATCCCACTGATTATCGTATTTGCTATTACTTCACTAGAAGCCATTGGTGATATTACTGCGACCTCTGAAACCTCAGAACAACCTGTTGCTGGCCCAGTTTATATGAAACGCATTAAAGGTGGCGTATTAGCTGACGGCATTAACTCAGGACTCGCGGCACTATTTAACAGCTTCCCTAATTCTACCTTTAGCCAAAACAATGGCATTATTCAACTGACGGGCGTCGCGAGCCGTTACATTGGTTATTTTGTGGCGGGTATGTTGGTGTTATTGGGCTTATTTCCGCAAGTGGCAGGATTAGTGCAATTAATACCGGAACCTGTATTGGGCGGTGCCACACTGGTGATGTTCGGTACCATTGCCGCATCAGGTATTCGTATTATCTCTCGCTGTAAACTCGATAGACGCGCAATTTTAATTATGGCGTTATCTTTCTCGATGGGACTTGGTATTGCGCAAAAACCTGAAATTTTGCAATTTATGCCTGATATTATTAAGAGCATCTTATCATCAGGTATGGCAGCGGGCGGTTTAACGGCAATTCTACTGAATATTATTTTGCCTGACGAATCAGCCATTATTGATGAGTACGCAGCCGAAAAAGCGACGCTTAATGCGGAAACATCAGAGCTTAAATAATACCAATTCACATCCAACAAAAAGCCGCATTATGCGGCTTTTTTGTTGATGATTATTGTAAACCACGTTCCATATCTTCATAAGAGCGATGGCGCACATCTTTACCTTTCACAAAGTAGATAATGTATTCGCAAATATTCTTGCAATGATCACCCACTCGCTCCACCGCTCGCGCCGCCCAAATCACATCGAGCACCGCTGGAATTGAACGTGGATCTTCCATCATATAGGTCATCAATTGTCTGATAATACCTTCATATTCTTTATCTAATTTAGCATCGGATTTATGCAGCATTAATGCCGATTCAGCATCCATACGCGCTAAGGCATCTAAGGTTGCATGTAAGGTTTTGGTTGCTTGGCGACCTAAGGTTTCAATGCTGACTAATAATGGCTGCTGATTATTTAATTTCTTATCAAGTGCAGACTTCGCAATGCGCACACAGGCATCACCAATGCGTTCTAAATCTGACACGATTTTAGAGATAGCCAAAATTAAACGCAGATCACTGGCCGCTGGCTGACGTTTTGCAATAATGCGGGTGCACTCTTCATCAATCGAAACTTCGAGCATATTGACACTGCGATCACCATCAATCACTTGCTGAGCAATTTCAGTATCTAACGAGCCTAGCGCATCCAGTGCTAATTCAAGTTGGCGTTCAACTAATCCGCCCATATGCATCACGCGATGGCGAATATCTTCTAACTCAGCATTAAACTGGCCTGAAATGTGTCTATTGTGGTTCATCTTTATCGGTCCTTACCACGTCAAATTAGCCATATCGGCCTGTAATATAATCTTCTGTTTGACGTTTTGCTGGCATAGTAAATAGGGTATCGGTATCAGCATATTCAATTAACTGCCCCATATACATAAATGCAGTTTGATCTGATACTCGTGCAGCTTGTTGCATATTATGGGTCACAATCACCACAGTAAAATGCTGTTTTAATTCGGTAATTAGCTCTTCAATAATCAATGTAGAGATAGGATCAAGTGCTGACGTGGGTTCATCAAGCAATAAAACTTCAGGTTCAATCGCTATTGCTCTGGCAATCACTAGACGTTGCTGCTGACCACCTGATAATCCTAAAGCACTGTCGTGCAATCTATCTTTCACCTCATTCCACAAGGCGGCTTCTCGTAATGAACGCTCTGCGGCATCATTTAACTCTCGGCGATTATTTATCCCTTGCAGGCGCAGGCCATAAACCACATTCTCATAAATAGATTTAGGAAATGGATTAGGCCGCTGAAATACCATCCCAACCGTGCGTCTCAGCGCAGCAACATCAACTTGTTTTTGATAAATATTATGCCCATGCAGTAACACTTCACCGTCAATGTTACAGTCATCCACCAAATCATTCATACGGTTAATGCAACGCAATAAAGTCGACTTACCACAACCACTGGGGCCAATAAATGCCGTCACTTGATTTTTAGGGATTTTCATCGACACATCAAACAAGGTTTGTTTATCACCATAATGCAAATTAAGGTGGCGGATCTCCAATGCTGTTTGTTGCGTCGTCAAATCAGCTAAATCAGTATTTTTAGCACCAATGACACTGGGATCAATTGCGATCATCGTTATATCCTGTCAGCTAGATCAATTAAGATTCTAATGCTCGGTATTTCTCACGTAAGTGATTACGAATACCGATTGCCGTTAAATTAAGTGCCACAATTACTGTGACCAATAAAAATGAAGTGGCATAAACTAAAGGTCTTGCCGCTTCAACATTGGGACTCTGAAAGCCCACATCATAAATATGGAAGCCTAAGTGCATAAATTTACGTTCTAAATGCACAAATGGAAAATTAAGATCCACAGGCAATGTTGGCGCTAATTTAACCACGCCCACCAGCATCAATGGTGCAACTTCGCCAGCTGCGCGAGCCACTGCCAAAATTAAACCAGTCATTATTGCCGGACTTGCCATCGGTAACACTATACGCCATAACGTTTCAGCCTTGGTTGCCCCTAACGCTAAACTGCCTTGACGAATCGAACTTGGAATTCGGCTTAAGCCCTCTTCAGTCGAAACGATAACCACAGGTAAGGTTAAAATGGCCAAGGTTAATGCTGACCAAAGTACTCCAGGAGAGCCAAAGGTCGGGGTTGGTAGTGCTTCTGGGTAGAATAAATTATCGATTGAGCCACCCACCATATAGACAAAAAAGCCTAAGCCAAATACGCCATAAACAATTGACGGTACACCCGCTAAGTTAATTACTGCAATCCGAATAATCTTAGTAATCGGCCCTTTGCTGGCATATTCATGTAAATAAATCGCTGCCACTACACCAAAAGGCATCACAATTACCGCCATTAGCATCACCATAAATACGGTGCCGAAAATTGCAGGGAATACGCCGCCTTCGGTGTTTGCTTCACGGGGATCATCAACCACAAATTTAGCTAAGCCACTGCCCCACTGCGCTAATTTTTGCAACCAGTTGAGCTGATTGGGATAGGTTAAATCCAATACCGTATTAAGTTTAAGCGACACTTCTTTGCCACTCATATCAAGCATCACAATACTGTCACGACTGGCTTGGGCTCGTAACTCAAACAATGCCTGTTCTAATATTTTATAGCTTTGCTGCAAGGCTTCTGTTTGCGCTAGATATGCGTGTTGTTTAGCAGAAGTTAAGCTGCCATTTAACTTATCTGCTCGTTCATCAAGTCGTAGTTGCTCTAATTGATAATTAATATTACCAATATCATGTTTTTGCAACGATTTAGCTTCATCGACTAATGTTGATACGCGGCTAATATTGGCCGCTAATTGTTGTGCCAATTGCTGTTTATCTGTTGTTGGCAAACGCTGACCATTTTCAACCACAGCAACGGGGAATCCATAAAAGAAGCCATTTTTACTGCGCTCAATAATGGCAATATCTTTAGGCTCTATCCGAGAACGAATGTTAGTAGCTAAAATCCACCTAAAGTCGAGTCCCACTAGCTCGCGATTTCCCGTTTTAACCAAGTAGCGAGTCACCATCCTTTAGTCCCTGCTGGCAAAGGGACTCCTGCTTGCAATAAACGCTCAACAGGCACTGCTTCTTGATCATATATCTCGCCAATCAATTGATAGGGTTTGCCATTATCATCAACCATATTCCATTGATAAATAGTGGCAGGCCAAAAATAGCTTAGGCCGCGCGAAGCAATTAACAACAATAAGCCAATCACTGCAATAAGACTGATACTGACCGCACCGCTTGTCATCCAGATCCACGGTGAACCTGACTTAAACCACTTACCCATACTGATAAGTTCCTTGCATTAGCGGTCGATGATAATGGAAATAATTCATGCAATGCCTACTTACAAAGCGCTATAGCGTTCGCGTAGTCGCTGTCTAACGACTTCTGCAACCGTATTAAAGACAAAGGTAAAAATAAACAATACAAATGCCGCTAAAAATAACACTCGATAATGAGAACTGGCAATCGCAGACTCTGGCATCTCAACCGCAATATTAGCTGCTAAGGTACGCATTCCTTCAAACGCGCTCCATTTCATAATGCCAGTATTACCTGTTGCCATTAGCACAATCATGGTTTCACCTACGGCACGGCCCAAGCCCATCATCACTGCAGAAAAAATACCCGGGCTGGCGGTAAGCAATACCACTCGCGTCAAGGTTTGCCATTGCGTTGCCCCCAAGGCTAATGAGCCATTAGATAAATGACGGGGCACCGAGTAAATCGCGTCCTCAGCAATCGAAAAAATAGTTGGAATCACCGCAAAACCCATCGCGATACCAACAATAAGCGCATTGCGCTGATTAAACGAAAAACCCAGTTCATGAGTTATAAATTGACGTGTATCGCCATCAAATAGCCACGTTTCAATTAATGGGCTGACCTTAAAAGAGAGCCATCCCACCAATAACACTAACGGTATTAACATTAGCTCTTGCATTAATTCAGGCACCTTTTGCTTTACAGCTAATGGCAACTTAAACCAAGCAAAGGCGAAACAGAGAATTGAAACAGGTAGCAACACCAGTAACAGTAAAATAGCAGGCAGATTATCCTCAACTAACGGCGCTAACCATAGTCCTGCCAAAAATCCCAAAATAACCGTGGGCAACGCTTCCATAATCTCAATGGTTGGCTTAACCACATTGCGTAATTTTGCCGACATAAAGTAAGCGGTATAAATTGCACCCGCTATTGCTAACGGAGTAGCAAATAACATGGCATATAACGCAGCTTTCATGGTACCAAACACTAGCGGTGTTAAACTTAACTTAGCTTCAAAATCTTCCGTTGCAGACGTCGACTGCCACACATATTGAGGTTCAGGATAGCTTTCATACCAAACCTTCTGCCATAGCGCACTCCAAGACACTTCTGGATGTGAGTTTTCGACCTGATAAAGATGTAATTTGTTATTTGCTTCAATCACTAACGCATTAGAACGAGGACTAAACGCCATCGCCTGTGGATGAGTCAACGCTAATTGTTGATTTAATAACTGACTGTTACTGGTGGTATACCAAAGCCCCAACAATCCTTGCGGGCTAATGGTTGCAAAGGTTTTACGATAAAACTCAGTGGCAAGCGTGGCTACATGAGCGGTATTATCAAAATGACGGATAAACTGGTACATACGGCCATGTTCACTACTCACTTGAAAATACTGCCTTACCTCTCCTGACTGATAAGTCACCAATACTGAACTGGCACCAGCTAATAAAGATACCATTGATACTTTATCTTCATCGCGTTTTATATCAATAACTTGAAGTAATCTAATCGCATTAACATGTTGAATATCATAAACAAACAGGTTATCACCACTTTGCAGCAACAGTTGTCTTTGATCGGGTGTCATAAGCTGCTGCGTCACAAACTTAGGCGCATGAGCAATAGGTGTTTGTACACGTGTCCATGCAGCCGTATCCGTGGTGATATTCGCCTCACGGTTAAAACGAGTTAATTGCCATTGGTCATTGCCGAGTTGATAAACCAGTGACACTTGCTGTGGGTTATAACCAAAAACTAAACCTGAAAGATCTGCTACATCATGGGCTAATACTAACTTCTTCGCAGCTAATGGAAAATCAACAACAGGCGTGATTTGGCGTTGGTTATTGGGATAACTTACCGAAAATTTAATCGCCGCAATTAACACCTCGCCATTACTCAGCCCCAAAGCATACAGTTGCTCACTGGCACTGGCGAGGCTACTTGAAACGACTTTAACGCCCGTTGCGAGTGGAATTTGAATATCACTGATTAAATGGTGACTCACCACATCATAAAATGAAACGGCGCCTGTAGTACTGACCCGATAAACAATCTGATTCTGCTCATCAAAACCTAGCATTAATGGCGCCTCTGCAGACGCTTGCAAACTTATTTCAGTAATAGGTTTTACGCTTGCATCATCAAAAATAGGCTTTACCACATAGAGTAAATAGAGAAAAATCATCAATAAAGCGACAAACACCAGCACGCCACCCAGCGTCACACCGACTTGGGTTAACTTTTCGATCATCCGCCGACGATTACTTTTTGCCACTAAAAATGGTGGCAGCTGTCGATGCAAATGATCAGCTTGATGTTCCATTGACAGCCTCGAATAGTTGAACAAAAAATTATTAGATAAGGGTGCTCAAAAACTGGGCTAGTATATGTATACTTAAGTCGTTTGCAGAATTTCAGTATCAATAAGAGCTGATACCCTTAGCCTATATTGGACCCATAATTATGATTACGCGCTATTATATGACGTAAACATGACATTAATGTTACACACAGCACAAAGATAAGGAGTCTATCGATGCAACGATACTTGCTGACTTTACAAGTCACCGACAGAAAAGGATTAGTCGAACAAATCGCGCATGCAATCAACCATCATCATGGTAACTGGCTCAACTCAGAACTACACCATATGGATGGTATTTTTGCTGCGATTATCTTGCTCGAAGTGCCTAAAGCAAACTGGGATACATTACTTGAAAACATCGAATGTATTGAAGGCATTAGTTTAACTTACCAAGCCGTTGCCGCGACTCAAAAACAACAAACCTTTAGTTTTACCCTTGTTGCCAATGATCGCTTAGGGTTAGTCAAAGATGTCGCTAATGTCATTAATAGTTTAGGTCATAATATAGAGAAACTCAGTACCACCTATGAATCAGCCAGTCATAGTGGTACCGCACTATTTAAAGCGGACATCTGTGTCAATATTGGCGCTGAAGTACAGACCGATACCATCATTGAAGCCCTGTATAAACTAGGTAACGATGTGCAAATCGATCTGGACTAGTCAGCTTTATACTATAACAATCGATAAAACCGTTCGTAATTTTGATATTTAAGCTGGTAGACTTAAACAAAATCACCAGCTTAAAGTCATCATGCAAGGTACATTAAAAAAAATGCGTGGCCATTTGGACGCCAACAACCAAGTCCAATACCAACTTCCTATTGGTGACAACTTAGTTGAACTCACCCCTTATCTAGGCCAAAACCTAAAGCTGACCCATACCGGTAATATTTACTGTTGTAGCTGCGGCAAAAAAACTAAAAAGAGTTATTCACAAGGTCACTGCTTTGTGTGCATGAAAAAGCTGGCCAGCTGCGACATGTGTATAATGAAGCCAGAAACTTGCCATTATGAACAAGGAACTTGCCGCGAACCACAATGGGGATTAAGCAACTGTTTTGTCGACCATTATGTTTACCTATCAAATACCTCAGGAATCAAAGTTGGTATTACTCGCCACACTCAAATCCCTACCCGCTGGATAGATCAAGGTGCGACTCAAGGTTTACTTATTTTCAAAGTCAGTACCCGTCAGCTATCAGGTCTAATTGAAGTTGAATTAGCCAAATTAATTGCTGATAAAACCAATTGGCAAGCGATGCTAAAAGCCAATGGTGCAGATATCGATTTAAAGCAACGGGCTGCAGAATTAATTCCACAGATTGAACCTGTTTTGCATCAATTAGCGATGCAATATGGTGACTATAAAATTGAGCGTTTAGACAGTGAAATTCAATCAATTGATTTCCCGGTGACGCAATTCCCAACCAAGGTAAAATCGCATAACTTCGATAAAGATCCTGTAGTTGAAGGCGTTTTACAGGGTATTAAGGGACAATACTTAATCTTTGATAATGGCGTTATCAATATTCGTAAATTTGGCTCTTATGAAGTGACTTTAGGCGAATAGGTAATCATCATGCTTGAACAACAACAGATCCAACAAGCCACCGCCAATTGGGTAAAACAAGTTATTATGAAATATAATATTTGCCCTTTTGCGCGTCGTGAAATAGAAAAAGACTCGATTCGCTACCATGTTTGCCAGTACCAAGCCATGGATCAAGTGCTTGAAGACTTTATTGTCGAATGTCAGCGCCTAGATAAGCAGCCAGAAATAGAAACCTGTCTGTTTATTCTGCCGCAGGGATATGAAGGTTTTTATCCCTACTTAGACTTAGTGGATATTGCTAATGACTTACTGGTTGAGCAGGGTTATGAAGGGACTTACCAATTAGCAAGCTTTCATCCAGATTACTGTTTCGATGGTGAACCTATGGATGATGCGGCAAATTATACTAATCGTAGCCCTTACCCAACGATTCACATTATTCGTGAAGAAGGAATGGCGATCGCACTTGCGAGTTACGATGAGCCAGAGTCAATTCCTGAACGTAATATCAGTTTTTGTCGCCGTAAAGGCAGTGATTTCTTTGAACAAAAACTGAAACAATGCCAACACTTGGACACTGATAATGATTAAGCAATTACATCAAGCCTATCTCGGCGAATTGTATGGCATCGCCTTTTTTGAAACCATGATTAATGCCGCTACCCCAGACCATAAACCAGAGGTATGGCAACAATTACTGCAAGTTGAAATCATTACCGCTAAATTGCTACGCGATGCGCTACCTAAACTAGGTCAGCCATGTGAAGAGTTCGATCAACACATGCATGATAAAGGGGTGCAAGATGCACAAAAATGGCAGCATTTATCATGGTCAGAACTGATTGATACTATGGTTGATTGGGTGGCGCCCTATCAATTGACTTATCATCACCAAGCCATGACAGCAACTGAACATCAAACACTGTTCAAATTAGTCGATCAGCATGAAAGCTGTATTTATGACTTTTTACTGGCAGAACAACGCATGATGAGCACGCACTCATGATTCTAAATCGTTTTTGTGATGAACACGGTGCAGCTTGAATATTACCCAAACACCATTGCTTTTAACATAAATTAAACATACTGTAACACTGGTCAAACCAAAGGAATTAAAAAAATAATAGGGACATTTCTTTTTCTATCAGTGTGAGAAGTATTATGTCGAAACCAATTGTTGCAGATAATAAACCCAAGCAAGTACCACTGACCGTCGGCGAGCAATATTTCTATTGCCGCTGCGGCAAATCTAAAGACCAACCTTTTTGTGACGGCGCCCACGCAGGTACCGATTTCAAACCTTTAGCATTTAAAGCAGAAGAAGAAAAAGGCTTTTTATGCATGTGCAAACACAGTAAAAACTTTCCATATTGCGATGGTAGCCATGCACAATTTAAAGCCGAAGATGTTGGTAAAGAAGGCCCTGGAGTAAAAGCTGAGACTTCAGCAGGTGCGATTCCCGTCGCCACTATAGAAGAACCCACTGTAAGTTTTATTCATCAGCTCGCCAAAGATGGGCTATCGCAGTTTGGACATCATGGCCCCATGACATCGATGGGCGTTCCTCGCGGCCAATTACCCCATTGGGACGATATCCAAATTATGGTGGCACAAATGGCAACGAAACCATTAATGGAAGATGTTGCTGTTGGCACTGAACTTGTCATCGGCCCCAAAGCCAATAAACCATTGACCTTAAAAATCCCATTGTTTGTATCCGATATGAGCTTTGGCGCATTATCAGAAGAAGCTAAAATTTCTCTCGCTACTGGTGCTGAATTAGCGGGTACGGGGATTTGTTCTGGTGAGGGCGGCATGTTGCCAGAAGAACAACAGGCGAATTCCCGTTATTTCTATGAACTAGCCAGTGCTCAATTTGGTTATGATGAAGCCCATTTAAGTAAAGTTCAGGCTTTTCATTTTAAAGGGGGACAAGGCGCAAAAACGGGCACAGGTGGTCACCTTCCCGGTGCTAAAAACATTGGCAAAATAGCCCAAGTCCGCGGCATTGCTGCGGGTCACGATGCAGTATCGCCACCGACGTTTGCTAACCTACATACCAGCGACGATTTTAAACGTTTTGCTGATCGAGTACGTGAAGTATCAGGTGGTATTCCTGTTGGCTTTAAACTCAGCGCCAATCACATTGAACGTGATATTCAATTTGCCTTAGATGCGAGCGCCGACTATATCATTTTAGATGGCCGCGGCGGCGGAACTGGCGCTGCACCTGAAATTTTTAGGGATCACATTAGCGTGCCAACCATCCCTGCACTTGCTAGAGCGAGACGCTATTTAGATGAACAAGGTGCGAGCGGCGATACCACCTTAATTATCACAGGCGGTATTCGTGTACCAATGGACTTTGTTAAAGCGATGGCGTTAGGCGCTGATGGTGTCGCCATTTCAAACAGTGCGATGCAGGCGATTGGTTGTGTTGCTGCACGTATGTGTAATAGCAATAACTGCCCTGCTGGCATCGCCACCCAAAAAGAATCTTTGCGTAAAAACTTAAATATAGAAGTGGCATCCCAACGACTATTTAACTTTTTTAGCGCTTCGGTTGAGCTGATGTCGGTCATGGCTCGTGCTTGTGGTCATAACCATCTTAATCAATTTAACCAAAATGATTTAGCCACATGGCACCATGAGATGGCTCGCTTATCGGGTATTCATTTTAGTGGCTATGACAGCAAGCTTTAACTCATTGATGCTATAACGGTATGTAAATTGACCATTTAATATGGTCAATTTACTTCATTAGCATTTAATGAATAAAAATTAACTAAAAAGATATTTTCACAATTCCATTCATAATTATTCATCAATATAAATTAGCCTATAGTCAATTTATTGTCTGTAACAAGCCTCGCCACCAAAACAACAACTAACTAGTTGAAATATAAATAACTGACAAGAAAATATGACCTATATCAAATTCCATAATTATCACTTTAATCGCTATTATTTAACACTCACGTAGCAGATATGAATAGTTTTAATTCATATATTTATATGCAATTTTTGCTGGTATTTACTCAATTCTCTATCCGACTTAATCTAATTCGCGGTGGATATGTCACCTAATAAAATGATGAACATTCAGCGAATATTAGCTTGTAATAACAATATTGAGACTGCTAACGGAGCATCTCAAGCTTTCCATCGATACTAAGCTGAAAAACTTTAGAGGCTCTGAATTGTTCATCAATAGGTATACATATTCTTTATTTTGTTCCGCCTAAAAATGGAATCGTAAACATGGCTTTATCAAGACGCGAATTTTTAAAATCAGCACTCGCAAGTGCTATTGCAGCAAATGGATTATCACTTTTCCCAGCAGGCCAAGTTTTTGCAGATGATCACCATGTCATCCCTCATGCGACTCACTATGGTCCATTTAACGCTATCGTTCATGAAGGCAAACTTATTGGTGTTCAACCTGTCACCGCTATCGACCCACTACCAACCAAAATGCTACTGGAAGGAGTATTAAGTCGTACCTATTCAGATACTCGTATCAACTACCCAATGGTACGTAAGTCATATCTTGAAAATCCACTTGGTGACACTAAACCTAATTTACGTGGTAAAGAACCATTTGTTCGCGTCGATTGGAATACAGCCCTTGCATTAACCGCAACAGCCATTGCCAACACCATTGAAAAACATGGTAACGAAGCCATCTTCAGCACGTCATATGATGGCTGGGCACATGCGGGCTTAATGCGCCCACAAACCCTACAAGGTCGTTTCTTCAACTTGATTGGTGGTCAAAGTACCTGTAGTGGTGACTACTCAGCTGGTGCCTCTGAGGTGATTTTGCCACACGTGATTGGTGACTTAGAAGTTTACTCACCACAAACTGCATGGCCTGTAATTGAAAAACACACTGAACTCATGGTATTTATCGGCTGTGACCCATTCAAGACAAACCGTGTTGAATACCGTGTTGCAGACCATCAAATGCATCAGCATTGGCAACAATTTGCCAAGAAAGGCATTAAGTTTGTGTCAATCAACCCACAACAAACCGAAACTGACAAAGGTCTGGGTTGTGAGATGATTCATATTCGTCCTAACACTGACGTAGCGCTATTTACTGCAATGGCTTATCACATCTATAAAAAAGATTTATATGATAAAGCTTATGTTGAAAAATATACCGTTGGTTTTGATAAATACCGTGATTACCTATTAGGCAAACAAGATGGTGTTGAGAAAACACCTGAGTGGGCTGAAAAAATTACCACCATCAAAGCAGATAAAATCCGCGAACTTGCAGAATTAACCATCAATAAGAAAACCCAATTAGCAGCAGGTTGGGCGATCCAACGTGCGCAACATGGTGAGATGGTTCACTGGGCAATTATCAACTATGCCGCTATGGCAGGTAAAATTGGTAAAGAAGGTGAAGGCGCAGGTTTCAGCTGGCACTATGGTAACGGTGGCATGCCACAGTCAGGCCAAAAAATGCCTATCGGTTTATCACAGGGCCGTAACCCAATCAGCGCAACTTGCCCAGTGGTACTCGTGCCTAAAATGCTGAATAACCCAGGCATGAGCTTTACTCGTAACGGTGAAACGCTCACCTTCCCTAAAGCAAAAATGATCTATAACTCAGGTAACAACCTGCTTTCTCACCAACAGGATACCAACGAGTTAATTCAAGCACTGAATGATCATGTCGATACCATTGTCTGCCAAGACCCTTGGTGGTGTGCTGCCGCGCGTTATGCCGATATCGTGTTACCTGCAACCACCACATTAGAGCGTAATGACATAAGCTCTGGTGGCACGTATAGCAACAATAAAATCTATGCGATGAGACAGGTCATTGAACCTGTGGGCGAAAGCTGGGATGACTATAAGATCTTCTCTAACTTAGCGTTCTTATTTAACGTGCAAGATCAATTTACTGAAGGTAAAACCATGATGCAGCATCTTGAAGATGCTTATCATTCATCATCTGCAACCGAAAGCTTTGCCACATTTTGGGATAAAGGTATCACCGTCTTACCTACCACAAACAGCCAACAACTATGTGCGCCATGGTGACTTCTACCAAGATCCGATTAAACACGCATTGCATACACCGTCAGGCAAAATTGAGCTTTACAGCGAAACCATCGCCAATATGCAACTACCTGATTGCCCCGGTATGCCAATGTGGATGCCACCCATTGAATGGCTAGGAAATGCTGACCCAGATCAAGTGCATGTACTAAGTCCACACCCTTGGATGCGTTTACACTCACAAATGGCCAATGCTGATGTGAATAGCTATGAAAGCGTTGATGGTCGCCAGTTTGTCTTAATCAATAAACAAGATGCGGCGAAACGCGGCGTTAAAGAAGGTGACTTGGTCGAAGTATTTAATGAACGCGGCAAGTTATTAGCAGGCGCGAAATTGGCTGATAACGTAATGCCAGGGGTTATTTATATTCACGAAGGCGCATGGTTACAGCTAGATGTATATGGCCGTTGTAACTCTGGTTCAGTCAATATGCTAACCTCTAGCCGCCCATCAAGTGGTTTAAGCCAAGGCACCAGTGCCAATACCTGTTTAGCTTATTTTAAAAAATGCGATAACCCACAATCACCAAACAAAGCTTACCAGCCTCCAGTGATTGAAACCTTGAAAAAACCATTCAATATTGAACAATTAGGTATGGGCGCCGCACTGAATGCGATTAAACCGGGCCATAAAGCCGTAGAATCACAAGGCGAAAAAATATTCTACAGTGCATGTACTATGTGTCACGCGGCTCCAAATCCGAGTGATTATACTTATATGCAGTGGCAAGGTATTACTAAGAGTATGTTCCCACGTGCAGGTTTATCTGCCAGTGATCAAAAATTAGTGCTCGAGTATTTACAAGCTAACGCTAAAAAATAATTCGTAACGCCAGATAAACATAAAAACCAGAACATTTGTTCTGGTTTTTTAATCTTTATTAATGACCATATTACTAGCAATGACATATAATTATAAAAGTAACACTTTGTATCACTCATTCATGCTGGGCAATCCAAATTATGCCAACTGTTCCAATTGCTTCAATGTTTAAGCACTCTGTCTTTCGACATCCTATTTTCAAATATGTACTCAATATTCGCGCTAATATTGCTGCGCTCAGTTTTATAAGCTCATCTGTTCCTTGCTTTTTAATTGGCCAAGTCACAACTGGTATCGCATTATCATTAGGCAGTATTGCTTGTGGTATGGCAGATACATCAAGTGTCAGCAAACATCGTTTAATAGATTTTCTACTGATCTATGTGCTGTTTTTCAGTATTAGCTTAGGCGTTGAAAGTTTATATTCACACACGGTGTTATTTACCCTCTACTTTGCTAGCTGTAGTTTTTTATTATTTATGCTGGCGGTATTTACCCCGCGTTTAGGTGCGATTGGTTTTGCCACTATTTTATTGGCCATTTATGGGATGATTTTACATCAACCCGATGCCAACGTGTTCTATCTGCCAATTTGTTTAACCCTTGGTGCAATGTGGTATAGCTTATGGCAATGGTTAGCACACCTATTATTGCCTTACCAAGAAGACAAAGATTTACTTTACGAACTGTACCAAGATTTAGCAAACAAACTTTATTCACACGGCTACCCACTACTTAAAAAGCAAGTTGATCATAATCAGGAATTTATTAGTAGTGCCAAGTTTAGAGCCAGTTATATGGTCAAATACAATACCTTGCAAGATAGACTGCATCAGCAATTAAGTGCTGGTGAAGCGTCAATCAAGCAAGCCCGTATGACCCGCTTTCTTGAAATTGCCGATATTGTGGCCCAGCAAACGCGATTAATGCATTTCAAACCAAGCGAATCTTGCCAAAAACAGCATCATAACTGGCTCAAAGCCATTAACTTTGCCACCAATGAAATTATTGGTTACTTGGCTAAAGTAAGCTTTAGTAACGTTACCCGTTTAAAGTTACCCAGTATCGATTTTACTGAATTACGTAACTATCAAGCGGATATTCCCGCCGATGCCCAGATATTACAAGCTCATGCTTATATCAATAAACTTGAGATTATCTATATTGCGCTGCAAGGCCTAGCTGCGCCTTCTGAGTTACAACAATCTCATAAAACCGCGCACACATCAGCTAAGCAACGCCGTATTCTGTGGGCTAGACAATGGCATAAATTCAGCCGTCAATGGACCATTAAATCTAACTACTTCCGCCATGCCTTTCGCGGTGCATTATGTCTGACCTTAGGCTTAGTGATTGTGCGAGCACTTAATTTAGAGTTTGGGTTTTGGACCTTAATGACCAGTTTATTGGTATTAAAACCGAACCTCTCAATGACATGGAATCGACTTTTAAGCCGTCTAGCAGGCACGCTCGTGGGCATACTCGTCGTCGGTTTTATGCTTGAAAGCCATGTATCGGACACTATTCTACCAATTGTTTACTGTATTGCAGCGGTAGTGTTCTTTCACACCTCAGCAAGAAAGTACAGTGTGGCTGTTTTTGCCGTTACCATTTTTGTGTTCTGCGCATTCTCGCTTAATGGTCAAGGTAGCATGGTAATTTTGCCGCGCATTGAAAATACCCTACTAGGGGTGGCACTGCCGATCCTTTGTGTTTTACTGATTTCACCGGGCTTCCAGAAACACAGCTTTCCGACTAAATTTGCCGATACCATTGCCAGTTATCAACAATTTTTTGCTCATATGACTGAGTTTTTGCGCCAATCGTCTGAAGATGAAAAAGCCAAACTAAATCAATATCTCAATGCCAGTGTGATTAATGACACTAACTTATTTGACCATTGGCTAGGGTATTTAGGCGAGCCTAAGCAACATGCAAGAACCGCCGAAAATATGCTACTTTGCTGCCATACCTCTAACATTATGTTACGCATTGTGACCTTGCTTAATGAGCAATCAATGCACAGTGAACAGCAAAAAAATGAAGTTATTGCACAATTAGCATTAACCCGCGCCGCTTTTCTTACCTTGCATAAAAAGCTCAGCACCCATTTAGATGTTGATAGCTTCTTCTCGCACATCAATAACCATGCAACCCAAATTAATTTATTGATTGCACCGCTTGCGGATCAAATTACTCAAACCGATCCTGTCTATTTGCTGAAACAACTAGAGTTACAAGCGCAAGCATTGAGCTAGTTGATAAAAAGCAGTTAATAAAAAACCCGCATTATGCGGGTTTTTTATTGAGTAACTTAGGTCAGCGATTAAGCATCGACACCCTTGCTACGTAATAGTTCGTCGTATGTACCACGGAAATCATTAACATTGTCAGCTGTGATTTCAAAAATACGAGTCGCTAGAGAAGATACGAATGCGCGGTCATGACTCACGAAAATCAAGGTACCGTCGAACATTTCAAGTGCGTTGTTTAACGACTCGATTGATTCCATATCTAAGTGGTTAGTTGGCTCATCCATCACCAAAATGTTTGGCTTTTGCATGATTAATTTACCGAATAACATACGGCCTTTTTCACCACCAGAAAGTACTTTAACAGACTTCTTGATATCGTCAGCACCAAATAGCATACGGCCTAAAATACCACGTACAGTTTGGTCGTCATCGCCTTCACGAGTCCACTGACTCATCCAGTCGAACACGGTCATATCATTTTCAAAATCACTTTCATGATCCTGAGCATAGTAGCCAATCTGTGTATTTTCAGACCACTGGATGGTACCAGATGTCTGTGGCAAGTCATGAATCAAGGTACGTAACATGGTGGTCTTACCCACACCGTTTTCACCTAGAATAGCAATACGCTCACCTACTTCAGCAATAAAGCTAAAGTCTTTAAATAGTGGCTCAGCATCAAAACCTTTGGTTAGGTTTTCAACAATAAGCGCGTTACGGAACAATTTCTTATCTTGTTCGAAACGAATATATGGGTTAACACGGCTAGAAGCTTTAATTTCTTCAAGCTTAATCTTATCCATTTGCTTAGCACGAGATGTTGCTTGTTTCGCTTTAGATGCGTTAGCAGAGAAGCGCGATACGAATGTTTGTAATTCAGCAATCTGTGCTTTCTTCTTTGCGTTATCCGATAATAGACGCTCACGTGCTTGTGACGCAGCCATCATATATTCGTCATAGTTACCTGGATATACGCGTAGCTCGCCGTAATCTAAGTCAGCCATGTGAGTACATACTGAGTTTAAGAAATAACGGTCATGCGAAATGATGATCATAGTACTGTTACGTTGGTTTAGCATCTCTTGCAACCAGCGAATAGTATCAATGTCCAAGTTGTTGGTTGGTTCGTCAAGTAGCAACACATCTGGATCAGAGAAAAGTGCCTGTGCAAGTAGCACACGTAGTTTCCAACCCGGAGCGATTTCGCTCATTAAACCAAAATGTTGCTCTAATGGAATACCTACACCAAGTAGTAATTCGCCAGCACGAGATTCAGCGGTATAACCGTCCATCTCAGCAAATTCCATCTCTAGCTCAGCAACTTTAATACCATCTTCTTCCGTCATATCCGGTAAAGAATAGATACGATCGCGCTCTAGTTTAATGTCCCATAACTCTTTATGACCCATGATAACGGTGTCAATAACATTAAACTCTTCATAAGCAAACTGGTTCTGGTTTAGCTTACCTAGACGCTCATTAGGATCCAGTGAAACATTGCCACCACTAGGCTCTAATTCACCACTTAAGATCTTCATAAAGGTTGACTTACCACAGCCGTTAGCCCCGATAAGACCATAGCGATTGCCGCCGCCAAATTTAACTGAGATGTTTTCAAACAGTGGCTTAGAGCCAAACTGCATGGTGATATTTGCTGTTGTGATCAAAATGACATTCCGAATCTAATATGTACATGAATTTTCAACGCTATAAAGACATTATAACGTTGACGTTTCTCTCGGCAATTAAAGGCCGCTAGAAAATAAACGCGACACTATAGCATTATCGCTCGATTTATCAACTCAAATCGCGTTATTGAGCCGATAGAAAAATCGCAATAGTGGCACTATTGCGATTTAATTCCTCGTCAAAAATTGACTTATAACTTTTTACTTCTCAATCGGTTAGCATTAGTAACTACCGTTAATGATGATAATGCCATTGCCGCGCCTGCAACAATTGGACTCAATAAAGTTCCGGTTAATGGGTACAATAAACCCGCAGCAACAGGAATACCTAAGGTGTTATAAATAAAGGCACCAAATAGATTTTGCTTAATATTATTAATCGTCGCTTTAGCTAACGATAATGCTTGCGGCAAACTGGTTAAATGGCCTGAAATCAATGTTAAGTCAGCACTTTCAATGGCAACATCAGTCCCCGTCCCCATCGCCACCCCCACATTAGCACTCACCAAAGCTGGCGCATCATTAATGCCATCGCCAACCATAGCAACAATTTCACCTTGGTTTTGTAGCTTAATTACATGTGCTTGTTTTTGATCTGGTAACACTTCAGCAATCACATGCTTAATGCCCACTTGAGTTGCAACTGCTTGCGCAGTTTGTGGGTTGTCGCCGGTCAACATCACTACCTTTAAGCCCATGTCAGTCAATTGCGCGACGACCTCAATGGCTTCATCTTTAATCGGATCACTAATTGCAATCGCGGCAACCAATTGCTTATTTTGCACTACAAAAATAGGCGTTTTCGCTTCATTGGCCCATTGCTGCATAGTGCGCTCAACATCACGGTTAATCACCACATTTAATTTAGCCAATAATGCTTTGTTACCCAATGCCCACTGGCTATTAGCAACCGTACCCGTGATACCCATCCCTTGATGATTACTAAAATCATCAGGCTCAATGAGCGCGACCTGTTGCGCTTTACAGTACTGCACTATTGCGCTGGCAAGCGGATGCTCTGAATGTTGCTCAAGACTGGCGAGTGCCGTTAATAGTGTGGCTTCTGATAACGAATCTTGCAGCACTAAGGTATCGGTAACACTTGGCTTACCTTGAGTCACAGTGCCTGTTTTATCTAACACCACACAAGTCACTTTACTAGCGGTTTGCAGTGCTTCACCATTTTTAACCAAAACTCCAAGCTGGGCAGCGCGGCCAACTGACACCATAATTGACATCGGTGTGGCGAGTCCCAAAGCACAAGGACAAGCAATAATTAACACACTCGTTAATACCACTAATGCATGCGATAGCTGCGGCGCAGGCCCTACCAACAACCATGTTAATGACGCTAATAGCGCAATAATCACTACGGTGGGTACAAAGTAAGCTGAAATTTTATCGGTTAAACGACCAATAGGCATCTTAGAGGTTTGTGCTTGCTGCACTAAGCTAATAATTTTCGCTAATTTGGTATCTTGCATCTGCGCGATAACGCGATATACCAAGCTACCATTGCCGTTATTGACTGTACCAGCACTGAGCTCATCACCCACTTGTTTCGCCACAGGAACAGGTTCACCCGTTAACATCGACTCATCCAATAATGAATGTCCGACCTCAACTACCCCATCAAGCGCAACTCTGCTACCCGGTTTTAGTCGTAATTTATCACCCAGTTGCAACTCGCTAATTTCCACTTCTTCATCGCCATTAGTACCAATACGAATCGCCTTTGAAGATTGCATACCTAATAATTTTTGCACCGCTTCACTGGTTTTACCGCGAGCTCTTAATTCAAGCGCATGGCCTAAGTTAATTAAACCAATAATCATGGCGCTGGCTTCAAAGTACACATGGCGAGTATCTGCAGGGAACCATTGCGGCATTAACACCACCAGCATTGAATAGCCCCAAGCACTGGCCGTACCTAATGCAATTAGGGTATCCATATTACTGCTGCCAACTTTTAATGCACGCCACATCCCTTGATAAAAATGACGTCCACAAGTGACCATTAATAACAGGGTTAATAATCCCATTAGCCCCCAACCTACCTGTTGGCTAGTGCTATTAATCATCATGTCACCGCCAAGTAAGCCCCATGCCATCATGGGTAAACCTAGTCCTAGACCGAGCACAGCTTGTTTAATGCGGGTTTTATACTCATGTTTATCAGTTTCAATTTTAGCGGCAGCGCTGGCTTTAGCATCGGTCACAACTGACGCTTGATATCCTGCATTAGTTAAACGTTTAAGTACCTCTTTATGGCTTATATCGCCAAAAACTTGCAGCTGTTTATCGGCTAAATTAACTCGCGCTTCAATATTATCGAGTTGACTAAACGCCCCTTCAATTTTAGCTACACAACTGGCACAGCTCATATCCGCTACGTAATAAACTTGACTGGTGTTCGCGACCGATGGCTGATTAGCTATAGGCTCAGCGACTTCAACGGCATCATTGCTTTCAGGCGCTAATACTTCATCAACCTGCGGCGACGTTGATGAAGTATTAGCGGCAGTTGCATGGTAGCCAAGACGAGTAAACAGCGCTTGCAATTCGGTCATGTTTAATTGACTGGTCACAGTGACTAACTTATTGGCTAAATCAATTTCAAATAGTGTAATGCCAGCATCCAACAAACCTTTGCTGATGGTTTGTTGGCAGTGGCCACAAGTCATATCGGCCACAAATATCTGCAATTCATGCTCAATATTCAATGCTTGAGCTGGCACAATTTGCATGTCAATATCAGTTAAAACTTGCTCAGCTTGCGCTTGGCTAATATTACCCACCACGGTTAATTGTTTAATGCTGGTGTCAGCACTAATTTCAACTTGTGGATAGTGCTCGCTAAAAGCCTGTTTAATTTTATTAACACATTTACCGCAATGCATATTGCTGATGGTAAATTGCCAAGTTTGAGTCGATTCAGTAGCAGACTCTTCAGTGACAATCTGCATACCGATTTCAGCTAAAACTTGCTCAGCTTGCGCTTGGCTAATCTCACCCACCACGGTTAATTGTTTAATGCTGGTATCAGCACTAATTTCAACTTGTGGATAGTGCTCGCTAAAAGCCTGTTTAATTTTATTAACACATTTACCGCAATGCATATTGCTGATGGTAAATTGCCAATGAGAAGTCTCGATAGGAGTGATTAGGCTCGGCTGCATCGCAAGTGAATCTAACAGCACCATTGCATCTGCTTGACTAATATCGCCTGTAACTAGTACTTGCTTTAGCTGTGTATCCGCAATAATAGTGACTTGCGGATACTGTTCACTAAAGGCCTGCTTGATTTTGTTGACGCATTTACCACAATGCATATTGTCAACTTGAAAACGAAATTCCATGATTAAACTCCTACCACTTTTCTATCAATGCCGATAAGGGTAAACTCTCCAGTAACAGGAGAGTCAAGCAAGAGATTAAAAAAATATGGCGATCATCAATAATCAATTCAAAATTGGCCAAGTGGCTAAATTAACGGGCTTATCCGTCAAGAGCATTCGTTATTATCACGACATAGGCTTGGTACAAGGTAAAAGAAACGAGGCTGGTTATCGTCTTTATAGCGATGCCGATATTAATTCACTCAATTTTATTCATCAATGTCGTGATTTAGGCTTTAGCTTAGAACATTGTCAACATTTACTAAGCTTAAACAACAACCAACAACGACAAGCTGAAAATGTGCGTCAACTCGCCATCGAGCATCTTGCAGAGGTGAATCAGAAAATCACTAAACTTGAAAAGTTGAAACGCGATTTAGAGCAGATGATTGGTCATTGCCAAGGTGGGAAACAGTCAAAATGTGCCATTCTTGATGGTATCAATAAAGCGTAAAGAATGCTTAAGCTATGCTTCAAGTATTACAACTACCTTAACCACCTGCGCGGCGTTATAGTGTTATCTTTAACAAGGAAACACTCATGATAAACTTTAAACAGGCAGTCAGTTTATTGGAGCATGCGCTAAAAACAATGCTCATATTTGAAGCCATTGAAATCAAAACCTATAAAAAAGACCGTAGTGTGACGCTATATAAAGCTGCCGCCGATCAATTTATCATTATTCAACATGGCTTTAAGCAGCAACAAATTCAGGCCGATAGCAAAACCGCTAAAACCTCGTTAAAGCAAGCCATCAAAACAGAATTTCCACGCAGTAATATGGTATGGATGTCGCATTTTAAAGAAGTGCCGTGCGCCAATGAAATAGGCGCACAGTATGATCGCCAAACTAGTCTATTTTAAGCCTCAACATAGGCGTTATTGACTTCTTCAGCAATAATATCGATACCTCGACGCATAGTTGCTTCATCTTGCACATAGTTCATCCGCAAACATTGCTGCCCATGTGACCAAGGCTCACTTTGCCCAAAGAAGAAATATTCACCGGGAATAACCAACACGCCTCGCGCTTTCAAGCGTTGGTATAACTCGGTGGTTGAAATCGGCAGTTGATCAAACCATAACCACAGAAAAATCGCCCCTTCAGGCTTATGAATTTTAAAGCGAGGATCGGTAATGGCTTGTTGTAACCATTGCACCACTTGTAATGATTTCTGTTGATAATAAGGCTTAATGACCTGCTCACTTAACCTCAATAAATCACCCGATTGAATCATATGATGTGCAAAAGCAGGCCCTAAACTGCCGGGAGCAAGGCTTATAATGCCATTCACATTGGCCATCGCCTTGGTCATTTGCTCACTGGCGATCACAATACCGCAGCGCACACCGGGTAAGCCCAATTTAGATAAACTCATACATAAAATAGTATTGTCATTCCAAAATGGTTTAACAGACTCGAAAATAATATTAGGGAAAGGCGTACCATAAGCATTATCAATAATCAGCGGAATATTGTGCGTTTGTGCAATATGATCTAAGCGACTAATTTCGTCATCAGTTAGTACATTACCAGTTGGATTAGTTGGCCGAGACACACAAATCGCCGCAATAGAATTGTCTATTTGCAATTGTTCAAAATCAACATGATATTTAAATTGATTATTATCCAGCAGCTCAATTTCAGGTCGATAAGAAACAAAGATATCGTCATCAATACCCGCATCGCTATAACCAATATAATCAGGAGCTAGTGGTAATAAAATACGCTTGTGTGAACCATCTTGCTGCTTACCGGCTAATAAGTTAAACAAGTAGAAAAAAGCACTCTGACTACCATTGGTTAAGCTAATATTTTTTTCGGTGATCGGCCAGCCATATTCATCGGCTAATAATGCTGCCAGTGCTTTTAAAAATTTGGTTTTACCTTGCGGGCCGTCATAATTCGTCAGCGCATTAACCAACTCACCTTGATTGAGCATATCGGCGCACATTTGATGAAAATAATCGAGCATTTCAGGGATCGCCGCAGGGTTACCACCTCCGAGCATAATCGCCCCCGGTGTCTGTAAGCCCTGATTAAGATCGTCCATTAACTGAGTAATACCTGAATAACGAGTAAACTTTTCACCAAACTTGGATAATTCCATTACACCTTTCCAGCAAAATTGATATCAAAGCCTTTAAAGATGCCATAATTAATTATATTAAAACAGTGGCTAATATGAGTTATTTGGTGCTCGTTCTATTTTATCTTTTGGCGCATCCACATCGCATTTAAGGCAATACAACAAATAACCAATAAATTGCTCTCTTCCTTGCGGACTAACTACCCATTCCCTCACTTGCCAAGGTGGATTATGGCGTACATGCTGAAAATGGCCGCAGCCTAATTCAGCCACCCAATCTCGCAGTTCATCTTGGTGATAACTAATAATCGGTTGCTTCATAGCACCTCTAAAATTAATCCTTTTCCAAATTGCCGATAGCCACATTATATTGCTGCATATAAGCCCATAACCGCTGTGAATTTAAATTCATATTTAAATCAACGTAACACGGCTAATTGCTGACGGCTAGAGAGTAGAAGGTGCAACATTTTATCATTTGGTTTTGTCACCCTCCCATAAAATCAGCCATACCCCACCTAAAACTAGATGATATTTATCACTAAATTAAGATTTATAGTCGCCATAGGGACTTACCATCTTGTGTGTTTTATTGATATACGATATTTAATTTCTTTTATCTAACAACAAACCACAATGGATCTAAAACCTCTCATTTGCGCAGGACTAATCAGTAGCAGTTATACGGCTGAAGCAGTAGAACAACGTGTCGTTATTGACAATGACATTGTTGGTATTCTAGAAATGCCACAAGGACAAACAAAAGGCCCCGTCGTGTTAATTTTGCACGGTTTTATGGGTGATAAAAATGATGTCGCCATCGCAAATACTAACGAAGGTGTGCTTGAACGAGCAGCCAGCACTTTAGCGCAACATGGTATTGCAAGTTTACGTATTGATTTTCGCGGTGCAGGCGAAAGTGGTGGTGAATTCAAACACACTACTTTTACGGGCCTTATTAAAGATGCTAATGCCTCACTCGATTGGCTCCGTCACAACTCTATTTATAAAGCCGATGATCTTGGCGTACTAGGCTGGAGCAAGGTGGATTAGTGGCAAGCCACCTTGTTCGTGATAACAAAGATGTAAAAGTGACTGCCCTATGGACACCAGTCACTAACCCTTATATGACCTATTCTAAATTACTTGGTACAGCGCTGATTGATAAAGCAATAACCAGTGATGACAATACTAGCTTTAGCTATACGACGCCTTGGGGAGTATCAGCGCAGCTTAACGCACCTTTCTTTAAAGAGATGATCTATACCCAACCGTTGGCAGCAATTAGCCAATACGAACGACCACTGTTAGTGATTATGGGAAAGCAAGATGATTTGGTCGTAAATGGTTCTGGTCAAGCTTGGCTTAATTACCATCAGGGAGACACAGTATTAAAAGAGCTCGATACTGACCATGTGTGGGAAACATTTAACGGTCCTCAAATCATGGATAATCAAGTCATGCCAATTACGGTTCAATGGTTTAATGCGCATTTTAACAACAATTAATACCACTAATACCACGGGCGGCTCACATGATTTATCGCCGCCAAAACCCTTTGTGCTTAAACCACTTAAATACCGCAGCTTGTTGGGCGTCTGACAAACCATAAAAGACACATAACCAAGGACTAAGTAGAAAGAACCAGTGGATTGACGAAATAGGGAAACCTACCGCTAACATATAAAAGAAGCCCGCATAGTTGACTACAATACCGGTGATACCTACACCGAGTAATAATTGTTTAACGATACGAGTTAGCCGATCCATTGGCATTCCTTTATCTTAACTAATTAATTAGATAATAAAAAAGCCGAACAATGTCGGCTTTTGTTGTCAATAAAACTATCTCAAGTTATAAACGAATGCCACCGTCGATTTCAAATACACGGCCATTTACATAATCGTTTTCAATAATAAACTTAACCGTAGAAGCGACTTCTTGAGCTTCGCCTAAGCGTCCTACAGGTACCATTTGCTCCATACGAGCTAAGGCTTCTGGCTTCATGCCTGCCGTCATTTCAGTCGCAATCACACCTGGTGCAACAGCCGCGCTGCGAATACCAAATCGAGCTAACTCTTTCGCCCAACCAGTAGACATAGCGACTACACCTGCTTTCGATGCAGCATAGTTGGTTTGGCCTACATTGCCCGCACGCGCCACACTTGAAATATTAACAATCACACCTTGTTGCTGGGTTTCAATCATTGCCGCTGCAGCTTCGCGGCCACATAGGAATGAACCCGTAAGATTAACGTTAATCACGGCTTGAAACTGCTCAAATGACATACGTTCAGTGACTTTGCCATCTTTTGCTTTAAGCAACATACCATCAACTAAAATGCCGGCATTATTAACCAATACATTTAATTGACCAAAGTCTTCAACGATATAGCCAAAACCTGCGATCACATCTTCTTCATCAGTAATATCAAATGCATAGCCTTGCACTTCAGTCAGTACGCTTAAATCAGCACAAACTCGCTCTAGTTTGTCTTGATCAAGATCGATAAGTGCTAACTTTGCGCCAGCATTTGCTAGTTCTGTTGCCATTGCTTGGCCTAATCCACCAGCTGCGCCAGTAATCGCGACAACCTTATCTTTTAACTGCATTTGCTTACCTTTTATCTTTAAATTGTTCAAAAATACTCGAAAAATCGAGTTTACCGTGTCCTTGCCTTGCATGGCTGGTATATAAACTACGGGCCAAGGCGCCCATCGGAGTACTTGAATTTGATGCTAATGCCGCCGCCATTGATAGCCCTAAATCTTTGACCATCAAATCTACCATAAAGCCGCCCTGATATTGATTAGATGACGGTACATTGGGCATCACATCTGGGCATGGATTATATTTATCTAGGGTCCAGTTACCGCCACTGCTCACTTGCATAATTTGCGACAACACTTTGGGATCTAAACCATGATCGATTCCTAAAGACAGTGCTTCACTGGTACCCACCATTAATATAGATAACAACATGTTATTACAGATCTTAGCCACTTGCCCAGCACCAGCTTGACCTGCATGGAAAATATTTGATCCCATCACCTCTAAAAAGGGTTTTGCTCGCTTAAAACCATTATCTGTACCACCACAAATAAAGGTCAACGTGCCCGCTAATGCTCCTGCCGTACCGCCAGAAACGGGTGCATCAACCATTTCTATTCCTGTTTGCGCTGCACGTTCGGCCACTAATACTGCGGTTTCGGCATCAATCGTTGAACAATCAATCACTAAACAGCTGGCTTTTAATTTAGCTAATATGCCTGTTTGCTCATCTAGATATAAGCGATGTACATGTTGGCCGGCTGGTAACATACTGATCACCACATCAGCATCTTTAATAGCAGCTAAAGCTGATGATGCAGCAGTGGCACCTTGCTTAACCGCATCTGACATATTATCTGCAACAATATCAAACACTGAGAGTTCAAGCGCTAACGCCTGCTTAGCTTTCGCTAAATTAACAGCCATTGGGCCGCCCATGTTTCCTAATCCTATAAATGCCACTTTCATCATTACATGACTCCTTTTAGGCTGACATTAACTGTTTAGCATGTTCACTAGCAGCTGCACTAAGCTGGTTATATTGCCATTGCGGCGCAAGATCTTTATCGACCAGTAATGCTCGTACCCCTTCACAAAAATCACCCTTTACACAGCAGTTAATACTTAAATTAAGCTCCCACTGAAAACATTCTGCAAGACTCAATTCTGATGATAATTGGCTTTGGGCATAAGCAATGTACCAACTCAGCGGACTGCCTTTTAACAGTGACTTTTGCGCGCGTTGCAACCACACTAATTCTGTATCTAATTGCTGAAATCGACCAATAATATCGGCTAATGAGCCCTGCATTAATTGGTTAATTAATGCTTGATGACTCACTAAAGTACTAGCGGGTTGTAAGCTAGCATGCTGACTCATTAATTGATCTAAACCGTGATTAATATCATCTCGCATCCAATCAAATGTTTGTAAGTCTTGTAATATTTGAGCATGGCTATCACGGTTAACCGCATGAGTAGCAACGCCAGTATAGAGTGCATCTGCAGCATTCATTCGATAAGCGGTTAATCCCAAAAACAAGCCTGTTTTAGCAGGCATCCTTGGCAAAAAATAACTGCCACCCACATCAGGATACAGTCCAATACTCACCTCCGGCATGGCAATCATTGACTGCTCAGTCACAAGTCGATGACTGCCGCCCATCATAAGCCCTAAACGTCCCCCATCACGATGCCGTCCCCCCATACTATAACGGGTTTAACATATTGATGAATCAATAGATCAAGCTGATATTCTTGGCTGAAAAAACCATGACTGACATTAACCAAATCGCTATTGTCATCAACTGAGGCTTGATAAATGGCACGAATATCACCGCCCGCACAAAAGGCCTTTTCACCCGCGCCCTGTAGCCAAACCGCGACAATGCTGTCGTCAACTTGCCAATCGAGCAACTGTTGATATAAACGCTGTGCCATTTCGAGGTTTAATGAATTGAGTGACTTGGGTATATTCAAGGTCAAGCAGCCAAGTTGCTTACCATGACTGGCCGCGATGGTTTCAACTAATACGCAATCCATTAGCAATTCTTCCACTTTGCTTTACGCTTCTCTAAAAAGGCGCTTACGCCCTCTTGTTGATCTTCGGTATCAAACAACCCCACAAATAACTCACGCTCTAACGATAAAGCCTGATTGCGTGGCATGTGACGGCCTGCTTGAATAAGCTGTTTACACACAGTGACACTACTTGGACTCTGATTAGCGACTTTGTCTGCTAATGCCTGTGCCGCCGTCAGAGCTTGGCCTTGCTCTACCACTTCTTCCACTAATCCTAGCGTTAATCCTTATCGGCTTTAATGCGCTCACCACACAAAATCATCCGTTTAGCCCAGCCCTCGCCCACTAACGCAGTTAAATTCTGAGTACCGCCCGCACAGGGTAATAAACCGACGGTGGCTTCAGGCAATGCCATTTGTGCTTGTTGCTCTACAATACGAATATCACATGCTAATGCCACCTCAAGGCCGCCCCCCATGCATAGCCATTAATCGCCGCAATTGATACCCCACGAAAGCGGCTCAAGGTTTCAAACGCCTCACCAAAAGTAATTGCCATGGTAGCAGCTACGCCTTTATCACCCTCGGCAAACAGGGTTAAATCAGCCCCTGCAGAAAAGAACTTGTCGCCTTCACCAGTGAGCACTAACGCATAAACATCAGGATCATTATCAAGTTCAAGCACCAGTTGCGTTAAGGATTTTAAACTTTGTTCGGTCCATGTATTAGCAGGTGGATTTGCCATTGTAATCGTGGCCACATGCCCATCAATTTTAAAATTAATACCGTCCATCACCTGCTCCTTATTCAATTAACGCTGCATTGGCATCTAATAATCGCTTGGCGATAATCAGCCGCATAATTTCATTCGTCCCTTCTAGAATTTGATGCACGCGTACATCACGCACATGGCGCTCTAACGGGTACTCTTGAATGTAGCCGTAGCCACCATGTATTTGCAAAGCACTGTCGCAGACTTTAAAGCCAACGTCGGTTGCAAACCGTTTAGCCATGGCGCAATAGGTGGTCGCTTGGGGATCTTGCTGATCGAGTTTAAAGGCAGCTAAACGCACCATTTGCCTCGCTGCCACCAGCTCTGTCGCCATATCGGCTAATTTAAATTGCAGTGCTTGAAAGGCGGCTAATGGTTTACCAAACTGACTGCGCTCATGCATGTAATCACGGGCACGCTCTAATGCGGCTTGCGCAGTTCCTACTGAACAGGTCGCAATATTAATACGGCCACCATCAAGCCCTTTCATTGCAAAGGTAAAGCCTTGTCCCTCTTCGCCTAATAGATGAGTGGCTGGCACTCGCACATTATCAAACGTGACTAATCGGGTTGGCTGTGCATTCCAGCCCATTTTCTTTTCGGCTTTACCGTAACTGATACCATCACTGTCTGCTGGAATCGCAATCGCAGAGATCCCTTTAGGCCCCTCGCCTCCTGTACGGCACATCACCACCAGCATTTCAGTCTCGCCCGCACCTGAAATAAACATTTTCGAGCCAGAAACCAAATAATCGTCACCCTCTTTGACGGCTTTGGTTTGTAGTGATGCCGCATCACTGCCAGCGCCGGGTTCAGTTAAGCAATATGAGGCCAGATACTGACCTGTTGTAAGAGGTTCGGCCCATTGTTCTAATAACGCTGCATGGCCAAAACTGGTGATCATCCAAGTTGCCATATTATGAATTGTCAGCATCGCAGTCGTGGTAGTACAACCCTGTGCTAACTGCTCGAATATCAACGCAGCATCTAAACGCGACAAGCCCATGCCACCTTGTTCTTCAGGACAATACAAAGCGCAAAAGCCTAACTCGCCAGCTTGCTGCAATGTGGCTTTGGGAAAAAAGTGTTGCTCATCCCACTCTGCGGCATAAGGCGCTAACTCATCAGCGGCAAATTGCCGCGCAAGTTCTACAAACTGACGTTGATCATCATTTAAATTAAAATCCATTTAGGCCACTCCTTATTTCAAATTAATGGTCATATTCGGCCCAGATACACTGTCATCATCAAACCAACGCGCGGTAACGGTTTTTGTTTCGGTATAAAAACGTATCGCTTGCTTACCGTAAGCGTGCTGATCGCCATAAAAACTGCCTTTCCAGCCAGTAAATGAGAAGAAAGGTAATGGCACCGGAATCGCGACATTGATCCCCACTTGCCCCACTTCCACTTGATGCTGATATTGCCTTGCTGCGCCGCCACTGGCAGTAAATATTGAAGTCCCGTTGCCATAAGGGTTAGCATTAACAAGGGCAATCGCTTCTTCTAAACTATCAACACAAACGCAGCAGAGCACCGGACCAAAAATCTCTTGCTGGTAAATACCCATTGTTGGCGTAACGTCAGTAAACAATGTTGGCCCAACCCAATTGCCTGACTCGTAACCCGCTAAAGTAAACTCGGAACCATCTAATAAACAAGTTGCTCCTTGCGCTTTACCTTCGGCGATAAGATTCAATACTCGTTGCTTTGCTTGTGGGTTAATCAAGGGGCCATAAGCCGCATCGGGATCATCCCACAACCCGGGTTTAACCTCGGCTAATTTAGCCGCTAACTCATCAATCCATTGTTTCGATTCTCCCACAAACACCGCCACTGAAATCGCCATACAACGCTGACCACCAGCACCAACAGAGGCGCCGACTAAGTTGTTGAGCACTTGACCTTTATTGGCATCTGGCATAATCACGCAATGGTTTTTAGCCCCTGCGAATGCCTGCACTCGTTTAAGGTTTTCGGTGCCGGTTTTATAGATATATTTGCCAACATTAACAGAGCCAACAAATGACACTGCTTTTACGTCAGAATCTAATAACAGTTGATCGACCACGGCTTTATCACCATGCAATAACTGCACAATATGGGCAGGCGCACCGGCTTCAATAAACAGCTCTATCAGACGCTGCGGTGTCATGGGATCTTGCTCTGAAGGTTTTAGAATAAAGCTATTACCGCATGCAACGGCTAACGGGAACATCCATAACGGGATCATGGCAGGAAAATTAAATGGGGTTATACCAACACAAACCCCAAGTGGTTGGGTATAGCTATAACAATCGATATCACGGGCGACATTTTCAACGGTTTCGCCCATCATTAATGACGCAATATTGCAGGCATGTTCAGCCACTTCTATGCCTCGCCAAACATCACCTTTAGCATCAATCAAGGTTTTACCCGTTTCTAGAGCTAAAATTTCAGCAAGTTCATCATGATGATCTTTAAGCAGTTGCTGATAACGCAACATTACCCGCGCTCGCTCAGAGACAGGCACTTCACGCCAACTCATATACGCTTGTTTTGCACTCTGTACCGCTTGATTGACTTCATCAGCGGTCGCGCAATTAATTGTAGAAATGGCCTGATTATTAGCAGGATTAGTCACCAATATTTGTTGTGTGCCAGCCCCTTGAGTAAACTGACCATTAATATAATGCTGAACTTGTTTCATCAATATCTCCTTACCTAATGGCCTGATTAAACTTCAATCGCAATCGCAGTTGCTTCACCACCACCAATACATAAACTCGCCACGCCTTTATGCAGACCCGCTTGTCTTAATGCATAAATCAGGGTCACCAAAATCCGTGTCCCAGAGCAGCCGATGGGATGACCTAACGCACAAGCACCGCCATTGATATTAACCTTGCTAGCATCGAGTCCTAATTCACTGATCGCCAGCATGGTCACCATTGCAAAAGCTTCGTTAATCTCATATAAATCAACCTCATCTTTACTCCAGCCCACTTTGTCAAACAGCTTATTGATGGCTCCCACTGGCGCGGTGGTAAATTGTTCCGGCTGTTGTGCATGGGTGGTATGCGCCTTAATGGTCGCTAAAATAGGCAGGCTTAAAGATTCAGCTTGAGTACGACTCATCAACATAACAGCTGCGGCACCATCAGAAATGGAGCTAGAATTAGCCGCTGTAATGGTGCCATCTTTAGCAAATGCAGGTCGTAATTGCGGAATTTTTTCTGGTCGTGCATTACCCGGTTGCTCATCTTCTGCAACCAAGTTTGAACCTTTTCGATGGGTGACGGTGACTGGCGTAATTTCATTTAAAAATGCGCCGCAATTAATTGCATCATTGGCTTTGGCTAGCGATGTGAGTGCAAACTCATCCATTTGTTCGCGTGAAATTTGATGTACATCGGCGGTGGTTTGAGCAAAGGTGCCCATGGCACCACCAGTGTAGGCATCTTCAAGACCATCGAGGAACATATGATCTAAGATGTTGTCATGCCCCATGCGTAGTCCACTACGGGCTTTTTGTAATAAATATGGGGCTTGGCTCATGCTTTCCATCCCCCCGCAATCACCACATTGGCACTTTCAGCTTTAATTAAATCATGAGCAAGCATGACGGTTTTCATGCCTGAACCACAAACCTTATTAATAGTTGTGGCACCGATATGTTGCGGTAACTGTGCTAATAAGCTCGCTTGTCTTGCAGGGGCTTGTTTAACACCAGCAGTTAAGACACAGCCCATAAGCACTTCATCAATCATATCAACATCAACTTTACTTTGATTAATGACGGCTTTTATCGCCTCAGCCCCCAATTGTGGCGACGTCATACTAGAGAGAACTCCCTGAAATCCCCCCATAGGTGTACGTTTTGCGGCGACTATCACAACATCATTTGGCATACTCATACTGCTCAATCCTTATTCAGTACTTACTCTTAATAACACTTTGACGTTTACGAGAACGTAAAGCAAGTGTTATTAAAATGTTCAAAATAAGGATGAGGAAACAGGTTGGCAGAATAGCTTTACAAACAGGTGTATTAAAGATTTAGCAGTTGTGGCTACATCCGCTAAATCAATCAATTAAAGAGTATTTATGGATTACTTTCCCATGGAGTGGTAGCAGAAAGATCTGAAAGATCATAAGGGGTAAGCTGGTATACATAGTAATTAAGCCAATTGCTTATCAGCAAACTACCATGGCTGTGCCAACGTGCAATCGCAGCAGCATTCGGATCATCATTTTTATAATAATTTTGCGGCAATTGTGGCGCAAGCCCTAGCTCGACATCACGTTGATATTCATCATTAAGCGTGACTTTATTATATTCAGGATGCCCAGTGACAAATAGATTACGATTATCACGACTCAACACTAAATACGCCCCAGCCTCATCTGAACTGGCTAATACCGTTAGATCTGGGTGCTCGTGTATTTGCTTAATATCCATCTCGGCAAAACGTGAATGCGGTGCATAAAATTCATCGTCAAAGCCACGTAACAACGGGAAATGTTGATTGACTCGTTGATGCAAAAATACCCCTGAACGCTTAACCGGTAAGATTGTTCTTTCTAAACCATATAAATGATATAAGCCAGCATGAGCCGCCCAACATAAAAACAATGTTGAAGTGACATGAGATTGCGACCAATCAATAATCTGTTGAATATGCTGCCAGTAACTTACCTCAGCAAAGTCGATCTGCCCTAACGGCGCCCCCGTGATGATTAGACCATCATAATTATTGTGGCGTACCTGTTCAAAATCACGATAAAACGCATTCATGTGATCAACCGAAGTATGTTTTGAAGCTTTGTCGTGAATACGTAATAGATCAATATCAACTTGCAATGGCGTGTTACCCAACAAGCGCAATATTTGCGTTTCAGTTTCAATTTTATTGGGCATTAAATTGAGTAACAGTACCCGCATCGGTCTGATATCTTGATTAGCAGCACGGGTTTCAGACATCACAAAGATGTTTTCAGACTGCAATATTTCAGCAGCGGGAGATGATCGGGGATCCTAACTGGCATAAACAGCGCCTCTTCCTTAAATTAAAAGCGGCGCTGTCATAAGACTCTATTACAAAATGAGTACAAACTCGTACAAATTAGCGGCCAACTTTCTGTAACATCACAGAGATAGGAGCTTGCGACGCTAAATCAACCGGATAAGACTGAGTATTAATAAACAGAAGCTTATCGTTTAAGGTAATTTTAGCCGCAATAGTATATCTGTGACCCTTAACAAACTGATCTTTATCCATAGTAAATGAGAATGGTGACGGCGTACTCACATCATCGCGCGCCAATTCAGCCATCACAATCGCAGGTGCATCTGCGCGAGATACATCTTGTAGTTGTACTGTTAATACCGCTTCAGGTGGCAGCACCATACGCTCACGGAACCAAGTATCACCATGAATTTCAACCATGGAGTTTGATGTTGCACAACCACTTAATAAACCCACTACAGCCAATAATGGCACTGCTAACACTTTTGCCCACTTTCTCATTTGCTACTCCTAATAATACAGAAAGACTTCTAGATGTCTATACTTCCATATGTGATATATGATAAATCTTGTCCTGTGGCATAGAACCTCATATCATTAGCATCCCTTTATGCTTTCTTATGACATTATGACTCTAGCAACTGCCATTATTGTGGGCGCCAGCTCGCAACTTAGCCAAGAAATTGCCCGCCAACTCGCACAGCAAAATGTTGAATTAGCGCTTTTTGCTCAACAGCCAGAACAATTACATGCTTTTGCAGAATCATTGCCAACTAAAGCAACGGTACATGCACTTGATATTGAAAATCCGCAGGCTATTATCAATCAAATTGAAACCGTCTGGCAACAACTTGGCGGCGCTCATTTAGTATTAGTGAACACAGGTCTCAATGGCTATAACCCAGAGTTACCTTGGCAGATGGATGAAGACATCATTAATGTGAATGTGATGGGCTTTGCCGCAATCTGTAATACCGCATTTAAATTATTTGTAGAACAAGGTTATGGTCAATTAGGTGCCATTAACTCAATTGCAGGCTTACGTGGCGGCCCAAGTGTGGCTTACCATGCATCAAAAGCATTTGGTATCAATTACCTACAAGGCTTATCAATGCACGCGCAGCGTTTAAAGCTGCCAATCACCATTACCGACATTCAATTAGGCTTGCTAGACAAAGCGGCAATGCAAGGCAGCAAATTATGGCTGTCACCCATTAATGTGGTTGCTGGCCAAGTGCTAAAAGCCTTAGCCAAAGGCAAGCGTCATGCTTATGTCACTAAACGCTGGCGTATGATTGCTTGGCTCACTAAATATTTACCAGAGTTTGTGTACAACACACGCCACTGGAACAAGAAACAAAAGAAGTAATTATAGAGACTAAAAAGGCTCGCAATGAGCCTTTTTTTATACGAATTTTCACCTAAATGTAGAACGACAACATCGCTACTCAGCGATCTTACATACTGGCACCATCAAAATAACGCACATCAATTTGATTAATATTATCGGCATCAGTCATACGTAAATTAACTGCAACTCGCGACATATCGATACGCTCAGTCATCGTATAATGAGTACAACAACCACACACAGGGCAATGATGGAAATCGATATATTGGTCGCCATGCCGATAGGTTTTAGTTGAAGTGACAGAACAATTAACTTGTACTTGCTCGGGTAAAAAGTAAGCCCAGATTGCCCCTAGACGATAGCATATTGAACAATTGCAATGAGTAACTTGCTCAATTTTAGCTGCCATAGAAATAGTGACATTACCGCAATGACATTGTGCCAGCATAAATAATCCTTATACCTATCTAACAAACAACGATTAAATAGTAAACTAGCGCAACAACGGTTAGATTTAAAGGTGTGAACGCTTTAAAGCCGGTCAGCCTTTATTTTTGACTTGATTTAGCGAAATGTTGATTGTTAAACCCAAATATCATTATTTGCGGTTAAATGACTTGGTGCTTCACCTGTATTTATTACACCTTTAGGTTCAATAAGCATGATATGGCATTCTTGCTCCGCATAGGGTTTATGTTTTACTCCCTTAGGCACAACATATAATTCCCCCTCATTAAGCGTAATAATCTCATCATTAAAGGCGATATGAAGTTGGCCTGAAACCACAAAAAAAACCTCATCGGTATCATCGTGTTGATGCCAAACAAACTCACCTTGTACCTTTGCTAATTTAAATTGACAGTCATTCATTTCAGCAATCACTTTAGGCGACCAATGTTGTTGAAATAAATCGAGCTTATTTTTCAAATTAATGACTTGGCTCATGTTCATACCCCCAATGTTGATACAGTAAAGAACGTCCTACGGTAACAAATAAGACTATGATACAGAGTAACCTAACTCACTTTAGCGAGCAGGTTAATAGTGACGGCGCAGCAAAGAGCTTGTACTTATAAAAATATTCTCATCACATTCCTAATTACGATGAGCTTTGACCCGTAACGCGACACATATAAGCTTTAGGGCCAACAATAATGGTTGAACGCTCACCTAATGATTGCGTTAATTCAAAAATGGTCACACCACTGGGTAAGGTTTTCATAGTGACTGACGCAGCCTGTCCCATCTGCTGCATACCGTTATCGGTCGCACATTCAATAACACAACCACTCATACCACAATTAAACTGAGTACGATCAACATCATCATCAGCTACGGCCGCGGTAGACAAAAGCAACCCCAGTAACGCCACAAGTCTAATTTTATACATACTCAATAAACTCCAATACAGACATCATCAAAATTTTACTATAGCGCTTAATACCAAAAAGCTCCCGTAGGAGCTTATAAATTATGATTAATATTTAAAATTTATAACCCACACTCAGCATATACACCCAAGGATCAATATCTGTTTCAATCGTAGTCGCTTGTCCCGCGAGTTTAAACTTAACGTCAGTGTCAATTTGAGCATACCAAACCGCAGCATTGACAAGCCAATCATCATTAACAATATAATCAGCGCCTATTTGCCCTGCGATACCCCAAGAATTAGAAAGACTAAGATCAGTTAATGCACCATCTAAATCATTAGTAAAATGGTTATCAAAGAAATTGGTAAAGTTAACCCCAATACCAATATATGGCCGCAATTTATTATGACCATCAGCAAAATAATATTGCGCATCAAGGTTGGAGGTAATTGTTTTGTTTCAGCTATTTTGCCTACCCCAGCTAAGGAAACATCATGCTCAAAAGGTGTCGCGGCTAATAATTCAACCCCTATATTATCAGTTACCATATAAGCAAAGTTGATACCTAGCTGAGTATTTGAGTTAACTTGAAATTCGCCAAAAGTTGCAACAGGATCTGACGACTCATTAGGGGCGACGACTGCAATACCTGCACGAACAATCACATCTCCAGCTTGATGAGCGAATACTTGTGTTGAAAATAGACCTGAAACAATCAAACCTGCAATCATTGATTTGCGCATAACTTTTCCCTTATTTATGGCTAACATTTACAATATTGGTTAAATTTCGATCTACCCTGCCACACTCAAATTGCTTTTAAATTGATCAAAATCAATCAAGCGATTAACTCTTAATTAACAATTTATTTTTGCGATAGACATCACATTGGGTAATTTAATCAAAACCAACTACAGTTATTAATTAACGAAACTTAATTAACGGCTAGCGTGGTATCAAGCCTATAATTAACTGTTGTAAAACATATTTTTACCTTTACTTGTTACTAAGGCTTAACTTATGACTGTTCTCGACATGGTTACAAATGTAATCAGTACATTTGCCAATATGGTTTGGCAAATCTATTGGCCCTTAGCATTTGGTCTCATGCTTTCATCATTTATCCGCAACCTCATTCCTGTTAATACAGTGCAATCCTATTTAGGCAAAACTAACGTCAAAAGTGTCTCCATCACAACCCTGCTGGGGATGATGTCGTCTTCATGTTCCTATGCAGCAGCGTCACTCACCCACACCTTGCTGCAAAAGAAAGCGACCTTGGCAAACTCAATGGCACTCTTGGTTGCTAGTACCAACCTTATTGTTGAAATGTTCATTGTATTAGTCGCCTTACTGGGCTGGACCTTTATGTGGGGCGAAATTGTTGGTGGCTTAATTTTAATTATTACCGTTGCCCTGCTGTTCCAACACTTCTATCCCAAATCAGCACTCGAATCATTGCAGCAACACATACAAACCAAAGCAACAAACCCAGATATGGGCTGCGGTATGGATATGTCTTCAGGTAGCATGGATATGACGGCTAAAACTATGCCTGAAATGCAATGCGGCGCAGACATGAAACATGACGATAAAGCCATGCCAGAGATGATGTGTGGCGCAGACATGAAGCATGACGATAAAGCCATGCCAGAGATGAAGTGCGGCGCAGACATGAAGCATGACGCTAAAGCCATGCCAGAGATGATGTGTGGCAGTGATATGCCAAAAGACAATAAGAGCAGCACAGAGATGAAATGTGGTGCTGAAATGGGCTGCGGCGCTAATATGCAAATGGATATGGCCACTGAGTCAAAAGGCCTTAAAGCTAGCATTAATAAAGCGGCTAGTTTCTTCCAAATGGATATCGCCATGATAGGTAAAGAGATCGCTATAGGCGTGGTGGTCTCTTCAATTATTATTGCACTAGTGCCACTAGATTTTTGGCGTACTTTGTTTATCAGTAACGATGCAAATCTACCAATGTGGTTGCACTCAGCTCTTGATGTAGTAATCGGTATTTTTGTGGCAATGATTGCCTATGTTTGCTCTGTCGGTAATTTGATTTTAGCAGCAGCACTTTGGCATGGCGGTATCTCATTTGGTGGCGTAATTGGTTTTATTCTCGCTGACGTACTCACCATTCCAATGCTCAAAGTTTATAAAAACTACTACGGCGCCAAAGCCACTAAATGGATAGTATTACTGCTGTTTATCGCCATTTTATTTACTGGCATCATGGTTGACCTCATCTTTAGCAATATTGATTGGAGCGCTTCTAAAGCTGCAGTAAGACAATTAAACACTTCTGGTTTTGGCTTAAATAGCACCACCATTTTAAACTTTATCTTTATCCCGCTTTCAATTTGGTTTTACTTCACCGGTAAAAAACAAAACACTGGCATGGATATGAAGATGTAGTAGATGCTGTTGTACTAATAATACAAAAGGCGTTAGCAAACTTTACTCTGCTAACGCCTTAACTCAGTAAAACATGATGACTTAATTTAATACTTAATCAATATTGCAATTGCTACATTTTACTAGTGTAATTTCATGTTCATAAATTGTTTCATTGCTACCGTCTGCAAATAGCTCTGCCATTTCATCCGCAACTTCTTGTTCATCTTCGGCTTTAACTTTATTTGCTAGATCTGCTTCAGAGTAACCATAGTAATTCAGCAATAAGTAATCGCGTACTTCATCTTTAGTACAAGTCACATTCACCGAAATATCAGCCTCTACGTCACCTTGTTCGATAATCGCAGCCACTTGCGCGATCACATCTTCTTTCATCGCTGCAGTTAACCAGCCAAGATCGGTACTTACCATCGTTTTTTTGCAGTCTAAACAAGGAAGTTGATGAAAGTAATATTGAAAATCAGTCATAGGTAATTTCTTCTGTCAGTGTTGTATCACGAGATTATGAGCCTTTTTTCACAAAATACTATCTTAATAGATAATGAAAAACCATTTAGCATAACTCACGCATTTAATTCTCATTTAAAAATTAAAAGCGAAAGCTAATTTATGCCTCATCCTTACTCAAGTAGAGATACACAGGCTTTTTCAAATTAAATAACAAAAAGGAGCACGATGCTCCTTTTTTGATCTTCAATCATATTTTGGATTATCGCTGTAGCTGCTTATAAGGCACCGCTTTCATAATCACTTCAGTGGTATATTTACCATTGTTAACCACAGGATAACGATCATAAGTTTGGAAAATCACTCGGCCTTGATATTCAATCATTGCCACTACGCCATAATGAATCTTGTCACTAATGGTATCGGCCGGTAATAAAAACTTAAATGGCACAGGTGCTCTAGCAATATTGAAGGTCTTTTGCGCAATGATGGCACCAGGAGTATCTAAATCGATCACCGCAATGGTAATTTGACTCCCCTGCGGCAATGCAATTCTTTCTAAATAACCAGCTGCACCATTAATCACCACTGGTTTTGGCGGCTGTACCGTCACACAGGCAGATAAAAATGACAGGCTGACAATGACCATTAATGATCGTATAAACATACGCATTACTTAGCTTCTCCTTGACTGAAACGAATTAAACCTTCTTGGGTAGCGGATGCCAATAATTCACCTTGAAGATTATAGAACTCCCCTCGCACATAACCACGACCATTACTCGCATTTGGGCTGTCTACGCTATATAAGATCCAATCATTTAGATCGCATGGACGATGGAACCACATTGAATGATCTATGGTAGCAAAACGCATACCCGGTGTCATAAATGATACGCCGTGCGGCTGCGTTGCCGTTACTAAAAAATTAAAGTCAGCGGCATAAGCTAACACATAGGTATGAATGGCTTGTAGATCTGGCAATTTACCATTGGCTTTTATCCAGATATAACGCTTTGGTGCCGTTGCTTTAGGTGCAATTGGATTAATAGGATCAACAATACGCATCTCAATTGGGTAATCAGCAATAAACTTTTCTAACAATCTTGCTGGTACTTTATCTTTTAATGTCAATGCTAATTGCTGTTGATTCAATAAGCCTTCTGGCCCTGGTACATCAGGCATCTGGTTTTGATGACTAAAACCATCTTCATGCTGCTGAAATGAACAGGTCATATAAAAAATTGGCTGACCTTTTTGAATTGCCTTGACTCGACGAGCACTAAAACTGCCACCATCTCGCATAATCTCAACGTCATACACAATTGGCAGTTTTTCATCACCTGCACGTAAAAAATAAGAATGGAATGAATGAACTTTGCGATCTTCAGCAACCGTTTGACTCGCCGCGCTTAACGCCTGCCCCATCACCTGACCACCAAATACATGACCAAAACCTAAATCTTGACTTTGACCTCTAAATAACCCTTTTTCGATCTGTTCTAAGGATAATAAATCCACTAAATCATTCAAAACCTGACTCATCAGTTACCACTAATATTAAATAATCGTGGCCCAAGATTAACTCAAGATAATAGCGAAACACTAGTAAAGAATATTAACCAAATATATCGCCTGATTAATTGCGTATTTATCATGCAACTATTTTAATTTTATGCCATGTTCTGGTGCACTTCGTTGCGCCCAGGCCAAAATTTGACTTTCACCACTCTCATGAAAATTCATCGGAAAAATATGATAGAGCTTGTGCCAGCAACTTTTAAGCTTTTCAGGGGTACAGGTATCAGCTTTAAAATAATAGGGGTGAAATTCAGCAAATTGACCGTGACTAATACTTCCTGCTGCCGTCAATAGATGTTGCCCCTGCGGTGCGTACTGACTTGCCAGAAATAGCATGGTTGAAATTACCGCGCTATGACCAAATAGTGGTTGCACTACATCAGCAAGATGACGTCTAACCGAATTGGTATTTACCATGGGACTAATGCTATTAACACAAATGTTCAGCGGTTTTCCTTCACGGCTTAAGCTATTCACTAGGCCAACCAATGCCATCTTACTGCTACTAAAACAGCTTTGATTATCGTCACCATACAGTGCACTGGCGCCAACACTCATAATAATACGGCCATATTTTTGTTGCTTCATATACGGCCAAACCGCTTGCGTTAAGTAAAAGCAAGCATCCACATCTATGGCAAATTGACGTTTCCAATTAGCTAAGGTGAGTCGCTCAAAAGCCACATTATGATTCTCACTGGCACAGTGTACAAGTATATCAATGTGATCTAACTCTGATATTACGTCAGCAACAATCTGATCCATTTTGTCAAAATCGGTAATATCACATTGATAGCAAGTTGAGCTCGCGTTAAGCCGGCTAATTTGTAATTCAGTTTGACTCAAATCAGCACAATCAATTAAGACGAGATGCGCCCCTCTTTCAGCCAATGCTAATGCATACAATCGACCAAGACCAGATGCTGCTCCAGTGATAATTGCTACTTTCTGTTCAAACCGCATTCCTATATACCTTAATTAGTTATCCGTAACTTATTCACGGCTTAGACACTTAAATAGCACCAATTGGATTAGTGGGTGGATTATCAATGGTTATCCGCTGCAATTCTTTGATACAAGTAACAAAAAAGTGTTTCAAAAAAAGTAAGTTGTGAATAACTTCAAACATTTAGCAATAGTGTATAGTGGCGCACTTCGCTTTATGGGGCAGCTGAAATGTGGTATAACTGTAAGATTGGGCTTATTATTTATAGTCAAACAATATTTTAAATTTAACAACATCAACTCTGGGTGTTGATTTAGTCTGTTCAATACTGATTAATTCACATACCTCTTAAAATGAATTAGGTACCATGAATCCTTGGATTTTAGCAATTAGACCACGCACTCTGCCTGCGGCAATTGGTCCTCTTTTAGTGGGTAATATGTTAGCCATCGCTAACGAAAAATTTAGCTGGTTAATTGCAATAACATCTATGTTATGTGCGGTGTTATTGCAAATAGCCGTTAACCTTGCCAATGACTATTTTGACTTTAAAAATGGAATTGATACCGAGGAACGTTTAGGGCCAACTCGAGTCACTCAAAGCGGTATGATCGCCCCTGAAAAAGTACGTAACGGTATGATTTTATCCTTGGTATTAGCGGTATTAGTCGGCTTTTACTTAATAAGTCACGGTGGCTGGCCTATCGCGATTCTTGCAGTAGCGACGGTACTTGGTGCATTAGGTTATAGTGGCGGCCCTTACCCTATGGCTTCTCACGGCTTAGGCGAAATCGCTGCATTTGTCTTTTTTGGCTTAGTTGCCGTAGTCGGTAGTTATTATTTACAAGCTGCTACCACGGACATAGATGCTTGGTTATTAGGCAGTGCGATTGGTTTTTTTAACGCAGCGATTATGCTAGTAAATAATACACGTGATATTGCTACCGATACTAAAGCAGGCAAAAAAACCTTGGCAGTTCGTATTGGTGAACCACAAGCTAAAATGCTTTACCAAGCATTTGTATATTTACCCTACGTATTATTAATCGGCGGATTTTTAATGGGTGTGTTACCGGGTGCGCCAGTATTATTAGCCGGCTTATCATTATTAATTGCTCGTAAACTTGCCGTTTTATTTAGCGAGCAATCAGGCCAAGCGCTTAACCCTATTTTAGGTCAAACAGCTAAACTGACCATGATTTTCAGTCTATTGTTTAGTGTAGGTTGGTTATATTCCGTCTTTCTATAAGCAGTAACACATGTAATAAAAAAGGCTTCGATAATGAAGCCTTTTTTGTTACTGCTAAACTATTTACCTTGGCTCAAGCCCTTGCTCTGGCTCACTCCAATTAAAATGATAGCTTTGCTCTGGTTGATCAATACGTTTAAAGGTATGAGCACCAAAATAATCTCGCTGTGCTTGTAACAAATTAGCCGGTAGCACTGCACTTCGGTAACTATCAAAATATGCCAACGACGCACTAATGGATGGAATAGGCACACCATTAGTTACCGCGGTAATCACCACTTGTCGCCATGCACTTTGGGCATTGTTCAAACTGCTCACAAAAAACTCAGCTTGCAATAAATGTTGGTTCTCTTGGCTTGCATAAGCCTGCACAATATCTTGTAAAAAACTGGCTCGAATAATACAACCCGCACGCCATAACTTGGCTATTTCTGCATAATTTAGCTGCCAATCTTGTTCACTTGCTTGTTTTGCTAATAACTCGAAACCTTGTGCATAACAGCACACCTTGGCAGCATATAGTGCTTGTTCTAATGCACCAATAAGTTGTGCCAATTCAATTTCTGATAATGCAACCACATCAACAGGGTTATATTGTTGACTTAATTGAACACGTAATGATTTTTGTGCACTCATCGCTCGAGCATAAACGGCTTCAGCAATGGTAGGAGCTGGTACCCCCAACTGTAAACTGCTTACTGCCGTCCATAAACCTGTGCCCTTTTGCCCTGCTTGATCGGCAATGATCTCAACCAAAGGCTTACCTGTTAATGGATCTTGCTGGCGTAAAATATCAGCCGAAATCTCCATTAAATAACTACTTAATCGACCTTGCGCCCAGCCATCAAAAATATCAGCAATTTGCAGAGCTGTTAAATTAGCGGCCTTTGATAACAGATCATAAGCTTCGCAGATCAGCTGCATATCCGCATATTCAATGCCGTTATGCACCATTTTGACATAATGACCCGATCCCGCTGGGCCAATATAACTACAACATGGTTCGCTATCAGCCGTTGTTACTTCACCTGCTTGGCGGACTATTGGCTTAAATGTAATAGGGTCAACTTGAGCTGCAATGCGAGTAAAAATAGGGGCGATATGTTGCCATGCTTGCATGCTACCGCTTGGCATTAATGAAGGCCCAACTCGCGCGCCCTCTTCTCCACCGGAAACCGCCACCGCAAAAAACTGTAACTGTGACTGGTATTGCTTGGTTCGCGCAATCGTATCTGTCCATAAACTATTACCACTATCAATCACAATATCGTCAGGCTCAATTCCTGCATCAATTAACTGCTGACAAATAACATCAACAATCTTGCCTGCAGGTACAGAAAGGAGAATACGTCTAGGAGTTGTTAAACTGGCAAGTAAATTTGTCATTGAATCAACAGCACGAATACGTTGATGCCCAAATGTCTGCCCAGCATCGACAGCGGCCTGCACCTTGTCAGAATCAATATCAAACACACTCACATTGAAATGATTATCGGCAATATTTAATGCTAGGTTTTTGCCCATGACGCCAAGGCCGATAACGGCAATATCACTGAGGCTTTTATCTTGGTTCATATAGATTACTCATGTGAAGTTATTGTTACTAATTATACTGATTTATCCGCTAATGTCCTGCCAAGATAATCGATTAACCTGTTCGTAATCTTCATACTATTAACTACAAACGAAATTAATTATAAAATAAATAGCCTATATTTTTAATAAGTTACATAGCAATTCTCTGTAAATGCATTCATTTATTTGAATTAAAAAACGTCAATTTCAATTGACACCAAAAAGCAAACAACAAACAACCAATTCGTTTACCTTTACGTAACTTCATATATCGTTAGTAACAACCATATTAAGGGGGAATGCATGACGCTAACGAGCAGTTCGCAAGCCACATATTCGATTAGTGAGCTATCTAAAGAGTTTGATATTACCACTCGTAGTATCCGCTTTTATGAAGACCAAGGCTTATTAAAACCCGCTCGTAAAGGTCAAACTCGTATTTATAGTCTTAAAGATAAAGTCAGATTAAAACTAATTCTAAGAGGTAAACGGTTAGGGTTTTCGCTTGCTGAAACTCGACGTTTATTTGAACTTTATGATGCAGATAAAAGTTCCACCAGCCAGCTCCACACCATGCTCAACCTAGTAGAAGAAAAGAAAATTGCATTACAGCAGCAAATGGATGATATCAAGGTCGTATTAATGGAATTGAAATCAGCTGAACAACAATGCAAGGACGCACTATTAAAAAGTGATGACAAATAACTTATCAGGCAATAGGAATTCACCATGAGTCAGTTATACAGTAATTTTAATTTTGGTTTAGGCGAAGATGTCGACATGCTACGCGACGCAGTAGCTCAATTCGCACAACAAGAGATTGCGCCACTGGCTGCTCAAGTTGATATTGATAATGCTTTTCCTAATCAGCTATGGCCTAAACTGGGTGAAATGGGCTTACTTGGCGTCACTGTTGATGAACAATATGGTGGCGTCAATATGGGCTATCTTGCCCATGTTGTAGCAATGGAGGAGATCTCCCGAGCATCAGCCTCTATCGGCTTAAGTTACGGTGCGCATTCCAACCTTTGTGTAAACCAAATTTACCGTAATGGTAATGAACAACAACGCCAACAATATCTGCCTAAATTGATTTCTGGTGAACATATTGGTGCCCTTGCCATGAGTGAACCCAATGCAGGTTCTGACGTCGTTTCTATGAAGCTACATGCGCGCAAAGAAGGCGACCACTACATTCTGAACGGCAATAAAATGTGGATCACTAACGGCCCTGATGCTCATACTTTTGTGATTTATGCGAAAACAGATTTAGATCTTGGCCCTCACGGTATTACTGCTTTTATTGTGGAAAAAGACACCCCAGGTTTTAGCCAAGCACAAAAGCTCGATAAATTAGGCATGCGCGGTTCAAATACCTGTGAATTGGTGTTTGAAAATTGCATGGTGCCAGCCGCCAATATTCTAGGTGGCCTTAATAATGGCGTAAAAGTGTTAATGAGCGGCTTAGATTATGAACGCGTTGTACTTGCTGGCGGCCCACTCGGCATTATGACTGCCTGCATGGACATTGTATTACCCTATATTCATGAGCGTGAACAATTCGGCAAATCTATTGGTCAATTCCAGTTAGTACAAGGCAAGTTAGCTGATATGTACACAGGCATGAATGCCGCCAAATCTTATATTTATACCGTAGCCAAAGCCTGTGATCGTGGTGAAACCACTCGTAAAGATGCCGCAGGTGTCATCTTATATAGTGCTGAATTGGCTACAAAAATGGCATTGGATGCAATTCAACTACTTGGCGGTAACGGCTATGTCAATGAGTATGCCACAGGTCGATTACTGCGTGATGCTAAGTTGTATGAAATTGGCGCAGGCACCTCTGAGATCCGCCGTATGCTGATTGGTCGTGAACTATTTAACGAATCAAAATAGTTGCTATTAAGGCTAACACAATAAACAACATAATAGATTTAACATCAATGTGTTAGCCACTAACAAACTGTTCGGTATGAGCGTCATCCACAAGAATAAGGAATATCATTGTGACCCAGCTTTTGACCCGTATTAATCCTCGCGCCAGCGACTTTATCAATAAAGCGGCAGCAATGGCCGAATTGGTTGACGACCTTAGTCACAAACTCGCCAACATTGAACTAGGCGGCGGTGAAGTTGCAATGAGTCGTCATCTTGCTAAAGGGAAATTAGCCCCGCGCCAGCGTATTGATAAATTGCTCGATAGTGGTTCGCCTTTCCTTGAAATCAGCCAGTTTGCCGCATACCAAGTTTATGATGAAACCGTAGCTGCAGCAGGAGTTATTGCAGGTATTGGCCGAGTCAGTGGTGTTGAATGCATGATTATTGCTAACGATGCTACCGTAAAAGGCGGCACTTACTATCCGCTCACCGTCAAAAAGCATTTGCGCGCGCAAGATATTGCTAAACGTTGTCACCTACCTTGTATTTATTTAGTCGACTCAGGTGGAGCTAACTTACCCCGCCAAGATGAAGTTTTCCCTGACCGTGACCATTTTGGCCGCATCTTCTTTAATCAAGCACAAATGTCAGCCTTAGGGATCCCGCAAATTGCCGTAGTGATGGGCTTATGCACCGCAGGCGGCGCTTATGTGCCAGCCATGGCCGACGAATCAATTATTGTCAAACAGCAAGGTACTATCTTTCTGGCAGGTCCCCCTTTAGTTAAGGCGGCAACGGGGGAAGAGGTTAGCGCAGAAGATTTAGGTGGCGCAGAAGTGCATACCAAAATTTCAGGAGTGGCGGATCATTTAGCAGAAGATGACAGTCATGCCCTCGATATTGCTCGTAATATCGTCAAACGTACTAATCATAACAAACAGTTGAGCGTCACCCTTGAGACGGTTAAAGCGCCTAAATACGATATCAATGAACTGTATGGCATTGTCGGTACCGACTTAAAAAAACCATTTGATGTTAAAGAAGTCATTGCCCGTATTGTTGATGATTCAGATTTTGACGAATTTAAAGCAAATTATGGCACCACATTGGTTTGCGGCTTTAGCCGAATCTTTGGTTACCCAGTCGGCATTATTGCTAATAACGGCATTTTATTCTCAGAATCGGCCCAAAAAGGGGCGCACTTTATTGAACTATGCTGCCAACGAAAAATCCCATTGCTATTTTTGCAGAATATTACAGGTTTTATGGTGGGGCAAAAATATGAACATGAAGGCATTGCGAAACATGGCGCCAAAATGGTGATGGCAGTGTCTTGCGCCAAAGTGCCTAAGTTCACTGTCATTATTGGCGGCAGTTATGGTGCTGGAAATTATGGCATGTGTGGCCGCGCCTTTGACCCAACCATGATGTGGATGTGGCCCAATGCCAGAATATCGGTAATGGGCGGCGAGCAAGCAGCAGGCGTACTCGCCACCGTGCGTAAAGACGGTCTCGCCCGTAAAGGTGAAACCCTTAACGCCGCACAAGAAGCTGAATTTAAAGCGCCAATTATTGAACAATATGAGAAGGAAGGTCATCCCTATTATGCCAGTGCCAGATTGTGGGATGATGGCATTATCGACCCAGTTCAAACCCGTGATGTTGTCGGCTTAGCGCTATCGGCAGCCTTAAATGCACCAATTGAAGATAGCCAATTTGGCGTCTTTAGAATGTAATCAGGAGCATTTATGACAACTCAATTTGAACATGTGCAATTACAAATAGATGCTGGCGTAGCAGCGTTAATACTCAATCGTATTGCGGTGCATAATGCTTTTGATGATCAAATGATCAGCGAGATGATTAGCGCGTTAGCCATTGCCGCTGATGATCCGCAGGTGCAGGTGTTATTGCTTAAAGCCAATGGCAAACATTTTAGTGCTGGCGCAGACCTCAACTGGATGCAACGTCAAGCACAAATGGATATGCAACAAAACGTCCAAGATGCGCAACTACTTGCCCAGTTAATGCATGATTTAGATAACTTCCCTAAACCCACCATTGCAGCGGTACAAGGTGCTGCTTTTGGCGGTGCACTAGGTTTGGTGTGCTGCTGCGATATCAGTATTGCTACGCCAACAGCCAGCTTTTGTTTATCAGAAGTAAAGCTTGGATTAATTCCTGCCGTCATTAGCCCTTATGTCATTAGAACCATAGGCAGCCGCCAAGCAAGACGCTATATGCTCACGGCAGAACGCTTTGATGCCAATACCGCTCAGCAACTCAATATCATCCATGTGGTTGATGCCGATATTGATCAAATAAGTCAATCATTCTGCCAACAACTACAACAAAACAGCCCACAAGCATTAGCTTGGTGCAAACAGTTAATCCACCAGCTTGAAGATGGCGTGATTAATGGCGATACGCGTCAATACACCAGTGAGCAGATTGCCAAAATCCGAGTCTCAGCCGAGGGTCAAGAAGGTCTGAGTGCATTTTTTGAAAAACGTCCTGCGACATGGATTGCCCAAGGAAATAATCATGTTTAAAAAAATACTAATTGCTAATCGTGGTGAAATCGCTTGTCGTATTATTGAGACCGCTAAAGAGATGGGCATTAAAACCGTCGCTCTCTATTCAGATGCAGACAACCAAGCCAAACATGTGACCTTAGCCGATGAGTCCTATTACATCGGCGCCAGTGCGCCCGCTGAGTCTTATCTAAAAGGCGAGCAAATTATCGCTATCGCCAAAAAAACCGAAGCCCAAGCAATCCATCCCGGCTACGGTTTTTTATCTGAAAATGCTGAGTTTGCTGCAAGTTGTGAACAGCAAAATATTGTTTTTATCGGTCCAACAAGTGCGGCAATTGCGGCAATGGGCAGTAAAAGCCAAGCCAAAAATATTATGGCTAACGCCAATGTGCCATTAGTGCCGGGTTATCACGGTGACGAGCAATCTGATGCTGTGCTACTTGAAGCCGCCACTCATATTGAATACCCACTATTAATTAAAGCGGCCTATGGCGGTGGCGGTAAAGGCATGCGTATTGTTGAGCAGCCACAGCAGCTCCAAGCCGCTATCGACTCAGCCAGACGTGAGGCTAAAGCCTCATTTGGCAACGATAAATTACTACTGGAGCGTTATATTACCCAGCCACGCCATGTAGAAGTGCAAGTGTTTGCAGATCAATATGGTCACTGTATTTACTTGTCTGATCGTGATTGCTCAGTACAACGTCGTCACCAAAAAGTCATTGAAGAAGCGCCCGCTCCGGGATTGTCACCACAACTGCGAGCCGCAATGGGCGAAGCGGCTGTGGCGGCAGCTAAAGCGATTGATTATCGCGGTGCAGGTACCGTTGAGTTCTTATTAGATAATCAACAACGCTTCTACTTTATGGAGATGAATACGCGCTTACAGGTTGAACATCCTGTCACCGAGTTGGTCACTGGCCAAGATTTAGTTAAATGGCAATTAATTGTGGCGAGCGGAGGCAAACTGCCACTCACCCAAGCACAAGTTCAAATTCATGGTCATGCTTTTGAAAGCCGCATTTATGCCGAAGATCCTAACAATGATTTCTTACCTGCTTGTGGACACATCACCTTTTTAAAAGAACCTGTGGCCAGTCAATATGTCCGCATTGACTCAGGTGTACGTCAACATGATGAAATCAGTAATTTCTATGACCCTATGATTGCTAAATTGATCACATGGGATGAAAACCGCTTACGGGCATTGCAGCGGATGCAAACCGCATTAACCGAATATAAGATTGCAGGCTTAAATCATAATATTGAGTTTCTCAGCAATATTGCAGAGCACCCTGCTTTTATTAATGCCGAATTAGCTACCGACTTCATTGAGCGCCATCAGCAACAACTGATTGGTGAGATGAGCTCAGATACTGATAAAGCGCTGATCTTGGCCTGCTTATATCAACTCTGTATTCAAGCTCAGCAAGCACAATTGCAGGCTGAAAACAGCCAAGACCCGACTTCACCATGGGCACAAACAACTGGATTTAGGCTTAATCGTGCAGCCATTCAGCAGATGACTTTGGTTGATGATGAGGGTAAGGAACACCCATTAACCATATACCAGCAGCAACAACAATTTACATTAACGCTTAATGATCAAAAAATTGTTATGCAAGGCCAGCTTGTGGGCAACCTGCTGCATGCACAAATTAACGGTCATAAATCCAAACTCACAGTCGCCCAACAAGCGCAGCAGCTAACACTGTTTATTAATGGTTTGCCGCAATCATTTACACTGAAACAAAATAGCCCACTACAAACTGACGAGCAGCAACAAGGCGGACTCACTGCGCCAATGAGTGGCACTATTGTCAGTCATTTGGTTGAGCCTAAAGCCCTCGTTACCGCTGGCCAAGGCTTGATGGTAATGGAAGCGATGAAAATGGAGTACACCATTAATGCCCCCGCCGATGGTCAAGTTGATAGCTTCTTTTATCAAATTGGCGAACAAGTCAGCGATGGCGCACTGCTGCTTGAGTTTATCGAAAAGGGGGCAGATTAATATGCTACCTAAAAGGGTCAGTATTGTTGAAGTAGGTGCACGTGATGGCCTCCAAAATGAGCAGTTAGTCAGTACTCAAGCGAAAGTTGATTTAATTGAATCACTCGTCAATGCTGGGGTTAACCGCATTGAAGCTGGCAGTTTTGTATCACCTAAATGGGTACCACAAATGGCTGACTCGGCCGAAGTATTTGCTCATATTACTCGGCAGCAAAGCGTTTGTTACAGTGCACTCACGCCCAATATACAAGGACTTGAGCGAGCCATAGCCGCAGGTTCAAATGAAGTCGCGATTTTTGGTTCAGCCAGTGAGTCATTTAGTCAGCGTAATATTAATTGCAGTATTGATGAATCGATTGAGCGTTTTATTCCTGTTATTGAGCAAGCAAAAGCCAATAATCTTGCGGTGAGAGGCTATGTCTCTTGTACCCTTGGCTGTCCTTATGAAGGTGATATTGATATTAAGCAAGTGGCACGAGTTGCAGCTAAATTTTATCAACTCGGTGTCTATGAAGTCTCCCTTGGTGACACCATAGGTGTTGGTACACCAATTAAAGCTCGGCGTATGGTAGAAGCCGTTGCCGCCAATATCCCGGTGGAAGCCCTCGCCCTCCACTTTCACGATACTTATGGCCAAGCACTCGCCAATATCTTTGCTTGTTTAGACACTGGCATAACTACCATTGATAGTGCCGTTGCCGGTCTTGGCGGTTGTCCTTACGCTAAAGGCGCTTCAGGCAATCTCGCTACCGAAGACTTAGTCTATATGCTGCATGGCCTTGGCATTCACACAGGCATTGACCTTAATCTACTCGCCAGTGCGGGTGAAACTATTAGCCAAGCTCTTGGCCGACATAACCAAGCTAAAGTTGCCCAGGCAATTTTATAACCCTTAGCGAACATCACTAAAAGGATAATAATATGGCTGGATTAGATAAACGTGTAGCAAGTTATGACGAAGCCTTAGCGGGTTTAACAGACAATATGACCATTATGGTCGGCGGCTTTGGTTTATGTGGTATCCCTGAAGGCTTAATTGCACAAATGGTCAAAATGAAAATTAAAGGACTTACCGCAATCTCTAACAATGCGGGGGTCGATGATTTTGGTTTAGGTTTACTGCTTAAACAACATCAAATCAGCACCATGATCTCATCTTATGTAGGTGAGAACGCCACCTTTGAACAGCAAATGTTAAGCGGTGAACTCAATGTTATTTTAACGCCGCAAGGCACGCTGGCTGAAAAAATTAGAGCTGGCGGTGCGGGTATTCCGGCATTTTTTACCGCAACAGGTTATGGCACTCCCGTTGCAGAGGGTAAAGAAACTCGAGAAATAGATGGTCGTCATTACGTACTTGAGCCAGCATTGCACGCTGATTTCGCATTAGTGCGGGCATGGAAAGCCGACACCATGGGCAACCTTGTATTTCGTAAAACGGCCGCTAACTTTAATCCTATGATGGCTACTGCAGGCAAAATTACCGTGGTAGAAGCTGAGCATATTGTAGCGCCCGGTGAACTCGATCCTGACCATATCCATACCTCAGGTATTTATGTTGACCGGATTATTCAAGGCACCTTTGAAAAACGTATCGAACAACGCACAGTCAAAGCTTAAGGAGGCAAACATTATGGCATTATCAAGAGAACAGATTGCACAACGTGTCGCCCAAGAGCTGCGTGATGGTTATTATGTTAATTTAGGTATTGGCATTCCCACTTTAGTGGCTAATTATATCCCTGATGGTATGCAGGTAATGCTGCAATCTGAGAATGGCTTACTGGGAATGGGCGAGTTTCCTACTGAAGAAACTATTGATGCCGACCTCATTAATGCAGGCAAACAAACGGTTACCGCCATTGCTGGCGCTTCTTTTTTTTCATCTGCCGAAAGTTTTGCCATGATCCGCGGTGGTCATGTGGACTTAACCGTATTAGGCGCATTTGAAGTCGATGTTGCAGGTTCTATCGCCTCTTGGATGATCCCCGGTAAACTCATTAAAGGGATGGGTGGAGCCATGGATTTAGTGGCAGGGGCTGACAATATTATCGTCACTATGATGCATGCTGATAAGAAAGGTAACTCAAAACTATTACCACAATGCGAGTTGCCACTGACAGGTTTTGGCTGCATTAAAATGGTATTAACCGATTTAGCACTCGTTGCCATTAAAGATGGTGCATTTCATTTACTAGAGCGAGCACCGGGCGTATCAGTTGAAGAGATTAAGAGTAAAACTGCAGGTAAATTAATCGTGCCCGAGCATGTTCCTGAAATGCAGTTTTAAGTCTTAGCCACTATATAAAAGCATATAAAAAAACGGCGCATCAAGCGCCGTTTTTATTGGATTAAATTAAGATTAATCCCAAATGAGTTCGCGATAGTGTTTACGGCAAACTGACTCATAGCTTTCATTACCACCAATCGCCACTTGCTCACCTTCACGCATTGCACGGCCTTCGCCATCTAGACGCACAACCATACTGGCTTTGCGGCCGCAGTGACAAATGGTTTTTAACTCGACCAACTTATCAGCCCACGCCAATAAATATTGGCTACCACTGAACAATTCCCCTTGGAAATCGGTTCTGAGTCCATAACATAATGCTGGAATATCTAGAATATCAACCACATATGTTAATTGCTTTACTTGTTCTTTAGTTAAAAACTGACATTCATCAATTAAGATACAATGTAATGGCTTTTGTGTGTGTACTTTGCTAATCATAGCGACTAAATCATCACTACTATTAAATACCTGCGCATCAGACTCAATGCCGATCCGTGAAGCAACTTTACCAACCCCGTAACGATCATCAATTGATGCTGTCATCACGAGTGTATTCATACCACGTTCGCGATAGTTATAAGATGACTGTAATAGTGATGTCGATTTACCTGCATTCATCGCAGAGTAATAGAAATAAAGTTGCGCCAATGTCGTGTTCCTAGTTGTACTGAGTTATTGTGGCAATTGTACCACTGAGCCGTAATGACACTCAAAAAAAATGCTGCCCTTTGGCAGCATTTTCAATCTTATGTAGATTTATTGAGTACGCGTTTTAATTTTTAGAGCAATAATACTCAGCACAAGTAAAATACTACAAGTTGCGAACCCTGCGACAACTGATTCAGTAAAGCCCATTACCGTATAACCAATCACACTAATCACAGCGACAATCAACGCATAAGGTAACTGAGTCACTACGTGGTCCATATGGTGACAACTAGCACCTGTTGACGACAAAATTGTGGTATCAGAAATCGGAGAACAATGATCACCAAATACTGCGCCAGAAAGTACCGCTGCTAACATAGGTAACATCATCGCTGAGTGACTACCCATCGCCATATCTGCGGCAATTGGCAACATAATACCAAATGTCCCCCAACTGGTGCCGGTAGAAAATGCGGTAATACCCGCTAACACGAATATCATGGCAGGTAATAGTGCAAACGGAATATTACCACTGGCCATACTCGCCATATATTTACCTGTTTCTAATTGGCCAATAACGCCGGCAATAGTCCAAGCAAATAATAAGATATAAATAGCAGGCAACATAGATAATGCCCCTTTATATACCCCTTTATTAATAAATGACTTCGGCGTACCTTGCACAAATACCATGACTAAAGTTGTAGCAAAACCAATCATTGAACCAAAAAATAATGAATAAGCAACATCAGTTTTTTCAAATGCACCAATAATACTAAATGCTTTGTCGCTATCAGCTAATGCTTGTGCACCTGAACTAATCATAAAATATACGGTGGCAAACACTAAGACTGCGATAGGTAAAAATAAACCTATAATTTTACCGGTATCTGCTTCAGGTAAATCAGGATCTGTACCGGTGGTGTACCTTTAGCTTCATCATATAATTCGCCCTTTTGCGCATTTAATTCATGAGCACGCATTGGCCCAATATCTAAATCCCAAATCGCGACTGCAATTAATAACAACAAGGCAAAAATAGCGTAAAAATTCATTGGGATCATTTCAATAAATACATTGAAATGACCAGCATCAGCCATGCCGTGAGTTGCCAAAATACCGCCAATTAACGCGATAATATAAGCACCCCAACTCGATACAGGTGAAATAACACAAATAGGTGCCGCAGTTGAATCCAATAAGTACGCAAGCTTTGCGCGTGATACTTGATATCTGTCAGTCAATGGTCTTGAAATACTTCCCACGACTAAACTATTAAAATAATCATCAATAAAAACTACACAACCTAAAAATACAGTCAGTAATCTTGCATCGCGTTTATTACGAATGTGCTGTCTGGCCCAGTCAGCAAATGCGCGAGCAGAACCGCTCACACTAATTAATGCAGTAATCATTCCCAAAAAGATAAGGAAACCTAAGATATACATATTCCAACTACTAATAGCACCATCACTCCAAAATAATGAGGTGGCTTTATTTAGAATATATTTAGCAGAATCAACTAGCGCAAATTGATTTAAGAGTAACGCACCAACAATAATACCTAAGCCTAATGAAACTAATACACGGCGAGTTATAATTGCTAATACAATAGCTACCAATGGTGGTAATAGGGATAATGCTGAGTCAGCATAGCTTGCAACGGTCATATTATTATTTTCTTCTTCGTTTGGAATACGAATGGAGGCAACTGGAACTGGTGAAGGGAGATATGCAGACGCATACCTAAAGGCACCTGTCCTATATGTAGCGCTCCATAGTATTAATTTATACTATGGCAGTGTTGTATCTATTGAATACAACCCCAGCAATCAACTTTGATAAGTATGACCACTTCGGCACCAAATCCTTTTACGATATATCAACGGTATCACCCTACTTATCGTGACTAATATTTGGTGCGCCTCTACTTAAAGGACGCCTGTAATCAGGCGTGAAGGACATAAGAACATAAGCCGCTTACTAGATTCTACCCCAACGCCTGATTATCGTGAACTAGTTCACAGATTAAATCAACTTAAGTAACTTAGGGATAACATCAAATAGGTCAGCTTCTAATCCATAATCGGCAATTTGGAAAATTGGCGCTTCTGGATCTTTATTAATCGCAACGATTACTTTTGCATCTTTCATCCCCGCAAGATGTTGAATTGCACCAGAAATCCCCACTGCGATATACAAATCAGGAGCAACAATCTTACCTGTCTGACCGACCTGAAAATCATTAGGCACAAAACCGGCGTCAACCGCTGCACGTGAAGCACCTAATGCAGCACCTAATTTGTCAGCAAGTTGTTCTAAAATTGCAAAATTCTCAGCACTACCTACGCCACGGCCACCAGAGACCACAATACGGGCCGTCGTCAATTCAGGACGTACTGACTCAGTTAAGGTTTGCGAAATAAACTCAACTAATGAAACTAGATTCTGATCTAATTTCTCAACCTGAGCGGCACCATCTTGTGCAACCGCATCAAAAGCACTTGAACGTACGGTAATCACTTTCTTAGCATCAAGACTTTTTACCGTTGCTAACGCGTTACCTGCATAGATAGGCCGCACAAAAGTATCTTCACTGACGACCGCAGTGATATCCGAAATTTGGTTAACATCTAACAATGCCGCTACACGAGGTAAAGTATCTTTACCTGTACTGGTTGCAGCCGCCAAAATATAATCATACTTCGCCGCTAAGGTATTGACTAACTTACTCACATTATCAGCTTGTTGATGCTCAAATGCAGCATCATCCACCAGCAGTACTTTGGCAACAGAAGACAATTTTGCAGCGTCATCAGCAACACTTTGGCATTGATGACCAACAACAAGCACTTCAATTTCACCACCAAGCTGCTGCGCGGCAAAGACAACTTTAGCAGTCTCAGCACTTAACTGTTGGTTATCGTGTTCAGCTAAAATTAAAATACTCATTTAGATCACCTTCGCTTCATTTTTTAATTTATCAACTAATGTCGTTACGTCTGCAACCATTTCACCAGCTTCGCGAACTTTTGGCGCATTAACACTAATAATTTGCTGATGCTGTTTTAATTCAATGCCAAGCTCATCTATAGATTTAATATCTAGAGGCTTACGTTTAGCTTTCATAATATTAGGTAATGATGCATAACGCGGCTCGTTTAAACGAAGATCAGCAGTAATCACAGCAGGAAGGTTTAACGATACTGTTTGTAGGCCACCATCAATTTCACGACAAACAATGACTTTATTTGCTTCAACTTTAACTTCAGAAGCGAATGTTGCTTGTGCGACATCCAACAATGCGGCCAACATTTGACCTGTTTGATTATTGTCACCATCGATAGATTGTTTACCGAGAATAATGAGATCGGCTTGTTCAGTTTGTTGAATTTTTTGTAAAATTTTAGCAATAGATAAAGGTACTAACTCGGCATCAGTCTCAATCAAAATACCTCGGTCAGCTCCTAATGCCATAGCGGTGCGGATTTGTTCTTGAGCTTGTTTAGCACCAATACTCACAACAACTATTTCATCAACCGTACCAGCCTCTTTTAAGCGGACGGCTTCTTCGACTGCGATTTCACAAAATGGATTTAATGCCATTTTTATATTGGCTGTTTCAACTGCGCTGTTATCAGACTTCACTCTGACCTTCACGTTAGAATCAACCACTCGTTTTACCGGCACTAATACTTTCATAGTGTTTCCTTAATCTATGTTGAATCAAGCTGCGCTAATATTACTCTGTCTATTAAGCACTTATACATAAGCATAACGACTGCATCGAATAGCTAAACCATATAAACCATGCCGTTCATCTTCTTGTTACAAAAGTGCGGTGTGGTGCCATGCCTAATATACTGTTAATAGTGTTTTAGGCACTTTAAGCCGTGTTAACGTTAACGTCAACTAGACTCAAGCGCTAAAATAACATTTGATCAACATCTAACAGGAAACATTAGTGGACACTATAAGCGGTGAAGAAAATAGCCATTCTTCAGAAAAGTACATCTAGAGGAATATCAACTCAGAAAGCATCAGGCTGATGCCAATCAAATACACATAAAGATTAATTGATTAGTATTAATACAACAATAATAGCTAAATTTATTTGTTATAAATTTCATTTTAAGCAATTTATATGAAATCGAAGGCAAGTTTTCGTACACTTATTTAACGTATCCTGAAACAAGCACTCAAGATACTCGGTCAATATTTTAACAATTGGCGGACTTTAAACTGACCATTTAAGTTTATTAAGGTTCATTTATTTATAAAAAACCATGAATATAAAATTAATTTATATTTTTTTTGCACATTTTAATAAAAATCATTTGATAAATTGCATATAAATTTCTATTATTTGCTTATTAGGCATATATCCTATTTTAACTATCTGGGAAAAATTATGAACGAGTTTCTTGAAATATTAATGCACGGTCGCCGTTTTAAAGCAGCTGTTAAAGAATTATCACTTGAAGATTTAAATGAGCTTGCTGGTAAATTAAATAAGATTATTGAAGAGCGCGAAGCAAATGCTGAAGAAGAGCAAGCTGCTGTAGCTGAGCGTAACGCAAAAATCGAAGAGATCCGTAAGCAAATGGAAGCTGTTGGTTTATCTTTAGATGATTTAGGTGGTTCTGCTGCTGTTAAAGCTGCACCAAAGAAACGTGCTCCACGTCCAGCTAAATATAAAATCATGGTAGACGGCGAAGAAGTAACATGGACTGGTCAAGGCCGTATGCCAACAGTATTCAAAAATGAAGTTGAAAACAAAGGCAAATCTATGGATGATTTTTTAATCTAACCCACAAGATTGCTTACATAATACCTACCTTCTTGGTGGGTATTTTTTTATCTAAATTCTGCTAATGTCTATTTATTTACACAAGTTGTGAAATTTTATTAATATTTATAATTATAAAACTGGACAAGTTTCTCTTATCAGAAGGCTTTTATATCATCTGAGCCGATGTTAGGACGTGATTTTATATAAAAATAGCAAAAAAAAGGAAATGCTTAAGTTTTATTTAAGTTTCTCATATTATGAATATTAAATTTACATACTGTTACAATTACATCCCATCCAGTTAAACCTTGATCCTATATCCAAGTTTGTTAATTGAAGCTCAGCTTTATCATTCAAGGATTAACAGGTAAAATTAAAAACTAACTAAACAGATAAAGAATCCTGCCATGAAAGTTATTCTATTAAGCATAAGTTTACTCCTATTATCAGCTTGCTCTAGCCAGTATAGTTTTAATAGTAATATCAATCGTGATGCAATAACTGATTACTATAAAGCGGCTAACGTTACCCTTTATCAACACGACCAAACACCATCTGCACCGTTTTCTAATATTGCTATATTGGAAGCTCAATCATGCCAAATTAACCATAATGATCCAGCAGCTTCAGATATTGCAGCTAGAACAAAGTTAAGAGAGCAAGCAGCAAATAAAGGCGCTAATGCCATTATTGTGAAGCGTTGTATGGAAATTAATGACCCTAGCTCTGGCTGTATAAGCCAAGTTATTTGCATGGGCCAAGCAATCAAAGAAATTAAGCAGTAATAATACTTATGACATTCACTAATCAAATTCAAGCAGTCGCAACCTGCCATACGCCCTATAAACAAAAATTCGGCATTCCACGACAACCAGGGCTCGTTGATGCCGCACATGGATTCATTGAATTGGTTCCGCCATTTAATCATTTAGATTGTGTCAGAGGACTAGAGCAATATTCACATCTATGGTTACTTTTCTGTTTTCATGAAAACCTATCACAAGGCTGGAAGCCAACGGTAAGGCCCCCTCGCCTTGGTGGTAATGATAAACTTGGCGTCTTTGCGACTCGCTCAACCTTTAGGCCCAATGGTATTGGTCAATCAGTAGTTAAGCTGCTAGGTATTGATCACAGCCATGGCAAAGTCAGACTCGAAATATCAGGCATGGACTTACTAGATGGTACCCCTATCATCGATATCAAGCCTTATATCCCCTTTTCTGATGCACATACCGATGCCATTGGTGGGATAGCCCAAGAAGCACCAGCGATAATCCAAGTAAACTTTAGTGATAAAGCCAGCCAGCAGTTAGCTCAATTAAGCCAATTGCCACAATATCCTCGATTAGAAGCACTTATTCGCGGTGTATTAGGCCAAGACCCACGTCCGGCTTATAAAAAGCATCAAGATGATCCTAAACTTTACCAAGTGGCTTTATATGATCTTGATATTTTCTGGCAGGTAATAGAACAGCAAATATTCATTCATGAAATTAGCCTGTTTGACCAACCCCAAGTTAAAGCAAATTTATTGGCCAAGCTCAATGCAAACACCTGATTATCAAAGCCAACATAAAAAACGCTTGTCTTGGATGCCATGGCTTTATTTTAGTTTGAAGCCTAAGCACTTGTTATGGGCTCAACCTTGGCAGCAACAAGTACAGCAACACCTTAGTGCTGTAGAAACCGTGACGATTGCCGAAAACTGCTTTATTGCGCCTGAAGCACAACTATTTGCAGAGCCAAACCGTCCAATCATCATGGGTAAACAATGCATGATTGCTGCTGATAGCTTTTTGCATGGGCCCATCACTATGGGTGATGAAGTAGCAATTAACCACAGCTGTTCACTGGATGGTGGTAAAAATGGTATCACGATTGGTCATCAAACTCGCATTGCCAATAACGTCACCATTTATGCGTTTAATCATGGCATGGCCGCTAATGCTCCTATCTACCAACAAAAATCACAGTCAAAAGGTGTCGTGATTGGTTGTGACGTCTGGATTGGTGCTCAAGCAGGTATTGTTGATGGCATAACTATTGGTAATTATGCAGTGATAGGCATGGGAGCCATTGTCACTAAAGATGTGCCGGACTATGCCATTGTAGCTGGTAATCCAGCGACGATTATTGGTGATAGACGTGATAAACCTGCGCATTTTGACCCGAATAAAATCCAACCATAATCCAGCTCAATTAAATTACAATCTCTTTGTCTGTGCTTTTTAACTAAAAGCACTAGAGCAAACAGGCTCTCAAATGATAAAATAGATTACATTCAACTCTAAATTTGGACTATTGGTAATGCGAGTTAGCAAATACCTGCTATCAACACTTAAAGAGACCCCTGCAAACGCAGAAGTCATCAGTCATCAGTTAATGCTACGTGCGGGTATGATCCGTCGTAACGCTTCTGGTTTATACAGCTGGTTACCGTCTGGTTTACGTGTATTACGTAAAGTAGAAGCCATTGTTCGTGAAGAAATGAACAAAGCAGGTGCGGTTGAGATCCTTATGCCGATGGTTCAGCCTGCTGATCTATGGGTAGAAACTGGTCGTTGGGAAAAATTTGGCCCTGAACTACTTCGTTTCCAAGATCGCCATAATCGTGACTTCGTTCTAGGCCCAACCCACGAAGAAGTGATTACTGACTTAATCCGTAAAGAAGTTAGCTCATATAAGCAGTTGCCACTTAATTTATACCAAATTCAAACTAAATTCCGTGATGAAGTTCGTCCACGTTTCGGTGTAATGCGTTCTCGTGAATTCTTAATGAAAGATGCTTACTCTTTCCATTTAGATAAAGAGACATTAGATGAAACATACCAAACCATGTTTAATGCTTATAGCAATATTCTTGGTCGTATGGGATTAGCATTCCGTCCAGTTGAAGCAGATACCGGTTCTATTGGTGGCAGCATGTCACACGAGTTCCACGTATTAGCTCAAAGTGGTGAAGACTTAATCGCCTACTCAACTGAAGGCGATTATGCGGCTAACATCGAAAAAGCACCTGCACCAATGCCAACAACAACTCGCGCAGATGCTACCGAAGAGATGCGTGTTGTTGAAACGCCGAATGCTAAAACCATTGCCGATCTAGTTGAGCAATTCAATCTTGATGCAAGCAAGATTGTTAAAACTCTTATCGTAAAAGGTGCAACTGAAGAGCATCCTCTAGTGGCACTTTTAGTCCGTGGCGATCACGAACTAAACGAAATTAAAGCTGACAAGCATGAGTTAGTTGCAGCACCATTAGAGTTCGCTTTTGAAGCTGAAATTGAAGATGCTGTTGGCGCAACTGCAGGTTCTATTGGCCCTGTTGGTCTAAATATGCCAATCATCATCGACCACAGCGTTGCGGTTATGAGCGACTTTGTTGCTGGTGCTAATGAAGATGGTAAGCACTTATTCGGCGTTAACTGGGTACGCGACTTACCAGAAGCACAAACTGCTGATTTACGTAACGTCATTGAAGGCGAAGCAGTACCAGGCTGTAATGGCGTTTACGCATTAACTCGTGGTATTGAAGTCGGTCATATCTTCCAACTTGGCAATAACTACTCTAAGTCAATGAACGCAACTGTGCTTGATGAAAATGGTAAAGCACAAGTGTTAGAGATGGGCTGTTATGGTATTGGTGTTAGCCGTATCGTTGCAGCTGCAGTTGAGCAAAACTTTGATGACCGCGGTATTATTTGGCCAGCGGCTATCGCCCCATTCCAAGTGGGTATTTTGCCAATGAACATGCATAAATCTCACCGTGTTAAAGAGATTGCAGAAAAGCTATACCAAGACTTAACTGCTGCGGGTATTGAAGTATTATTCGATGACCGTAAAGAGCGTCCTGGTGTTATGTTTGCCGATATGGAACTAATTGGTTTACCACATACAGTGGTTATTGGTGATCGTAATATTGATGCTGGCGTATTTGAATACAAAAACCGCCGCACAGGTGAAAAGCAAGAGATTCCATTTGATCAAATCGTTGATTTCATCAAATCAGCTTGCTAATCGCTAAAACCAAAATAACAACAAACGCACCTTAGGGTGCGTTTTTTATATCCATACGATTAGTGCTTTTCTTGTACTAATTTAAAATGCTATTTTAGCAGTATTGTAAATCTTTAAGGATGGAAGATTGACGACACAGACAGCATTAGTATTTGGCGGTGGTGGTGCTCGCGCAGCTTATCAAGTGGGTATTTTAAAAGCCATTGTACAATTCTACCCTCGCAACCACGCTATTCCTTTTGGAATTGTTGCAGGTACTTCTGCAGGCGCGATTAATGCCACATCAATTGCGACACACGCCTCTTGTTTCCATTTAGGGGTGCGTAAACTCGAATGGGTATGGCGTCATATACATGCTGCCCAAGTTTATCAATGCAGCCACTTTCAAATCGGCAAGCATCTGCTCAATAAACTACTGACAGGTCTTCAAGGTAATCATATCTACCGTGAAGCACCTAGCTTAATGAATAACGAGCCTTTACGGCACCTATTAAACCAGTTAATCGACTTTAAACGTATTGATCGCAATATTCATCATCAAGTCTTAACAGCTTTAAGTATTGATACCTCAAGCTATAACAGTGGCCGTTCAACCAGTTTTTTTCAGGGACAAAATCATATTAACAATTGGCAACGTGCCAATCGTGATGGAACTCGTGCGCTTATCACTACCGAGCACCTCATGGCCTCATCTGCGATCCCATTAATTTTCCCCTCGATCAAATTAAAGCAGGGCTACTACGGCGATGGCTCAGTCCATCAATTATCACCATTAAGCAGTCCGATTCATCTTGGTGCCAATAAAATTATGGTGCTTAATTTAGACAGCCCGCATAAGTCAATGAGCAAAGCCATGTCACAGCACCCGTCATCTGCCGATATTGGCGGCCATCTGCTTGATACCATATTCTCAGATACGCTTAATAGTGATTTAGAACGACTGACTCGTGTTAATCAAACCCTCAAATACATGACCAAAGAGCAACAACAAACACATCATTTACGCCCAATTGAAACCCTCGTAATCAAGCCAAGTGAAGATTTGACTGATATAGCAAAACATTATTTTAGCGATATCCCACCTGCAGTACGTTTATTGCTACGCACCATTGGTATTAATAAAAACTCCGATTCCAGTATCATCTCCTATCTATTATTTGAGAAAAATTACACTGGCCAATTGATTGATTTGGGTTACCAAGATGCTATGTGTCAAATTGATGAAATAAAACAATTCTTCGCTATCGGTTAAACACGCTTCAGCGTTATTATTAACCAAAGTATTGTTGAAGGTTGTAAAGGTACTATGAACAATTTTAGCTATGAAAATACCACCAAAATATTTTTTGGTGAGGGTCAGATAAGTCAATTAGCTCAACAGCTAGATAAACAAGCAAATATCTTATTTATTTACGGTGGTGGTTCAATCAAAAGTAATGGCGTCTACCAGCAAGTCACTGATGCCTTAAAAGATCATCATGTTATTGAATTTTCAGGTATTCAGGCGAACCCTCAATACGATACGTTAATGCAAGCCGTTGCATTAATTAAACAACATAACATCGATTATTTATTAGCTGTTGGCGGTGGTTCGGTTGTGGATGGCACTAAATTCATAGCGGCTGCAGCATGTTATCAAGGACAAGATCCATGGGATATTCTAGCTAACCAAGCAGAAGTCGCTCAAGCCCTCCCTATTGGCTGTGTATTAACATTACCAGCAACAGGTTCTGAAACTAATGAGGGTGCGGTAATATCACGCGGCCATACCAAATTGTCATTTATGTCAGCCCATGTGCGTCCACAAATTGCCATTCTTGATCCAAGTACAGGATTTAGTTTATCAAAAACTCAAATCTCTAACGGTGTTGTGGATGCCTTTGTCCATATTTGTGAGCAATACTTAACCTATCCTGTTGATGCAAAAGTGCAAGACCGTTTTGCTGAAGGCTTGCTACTGACTCTTGTCGAAGAAGGTCCTAAAGCTTTAGTCGAACCAACTAACCTTGCGGTACGCAGTAATATTATGTGGGCTGCAACTCAGGCATTAAGTGGCCTAATTGGTGTTGGCGTGCCTCATGATTGGGCCAGTCATGCATTAGGTCATCAACTAACAGGTTTCTACCACATTGACCATGGTAAAAGCTTATCAATCATCTTACCTGCAGTGATGAAAATTAAACGTGAGCAGAAAGCACAAAAGATATTACAGCTAGGCGAGCGAGTATTTGCTATCACACAAGGTACAGATGAACAGCGTATTGATGCCACGATTGCGGCAACTGAAGCATTCTTTAAAGAGATGCAAATGCCAGTGCGTTTGAGTGATGTGGGATTAGCAGAAAAAGATATTGCGCCACTATTAGCTGAGTTGTCACGCCTACACCATACCAACTTAGGTGAACATGGTGATATTGATCTGGCTTGCTCTGAAATAATTTATAAGCAGGCACTTTAGTAAAAAGCACGTCACGACATCAGGTTGTGGCGTGTTAACTTCAAATTTCAGGCATAAAAAAAGCTGGCATAGCCAGCTTTTTATTAACTTTAAGGATAACCTTAAAATTAGATAGCAGTTACGTTAGCTGCTTGTAGGCCTTTTTGACCTTGTTCAGTTTCGAAAGAAACCTTCTGGCCTTCAGCAAGAGTTTTGAAACCGTCAGAAACGATTGCACGGAAGTGAACGAATACGTCAGCGCCGCCATTGTCTTGAGTGATGAAACCGAAACCTTTCTCTTCGTTGAACCACTTAACAGTACCAGTAGATTTAGACATAATAGTCTCCTAGATTTTCAAAAAATAATCCGCAATAATGCGTTTGTAGCCGGAAATAGAATTATTTATTGGAGTGATAACTTATGATAGGAAGGCTTCTGACATTAACTGGTGAAACAGATGTAACAACGAAGTATTTCTAAAACATAAAATATTTACAGCAAATAAATAGGTCTGCTTAACAGGCCGACATGCATAATACCAACAACTCTGGCAATGTCTACAATTTTTTTTAGCTTGCTTTTAGCCGTGGCACAAATCTACCCTTGTAGCAGTATAGATTCAGCTTTTCAATACGTCTAGGCCGTCCCTGCAACAACAATATGTCTCCTTCGTTAAACTGCCAACTCGCATCAGGTGACTCCACCTCTTCGCCAGCACGCCTCACGGCTCTTAATTCAACTCGCATCGTTTGCCATGGAATATCTGCCACCTGTTTATCAACAACATTAGCCCCCTTAGGCAATAACACGGCATGTAGTAACTCAGGCTCATCTCAGTTTCAGTGCCTGAAAAGAAGCCGTGTAAAAACTGGTAGTGATTACGTCGCTCTAATTCAAGTCGCTTCAAAATTCTTGATAATGGCACCCCTGACTTATACAGCACTTGCGAGACCATCATCAAACTCCCCTCTAATCGCTCCGGGATAACTTGGCTAGCACCGGCTAGCTCTAACTCTGCCATATTGACGTCATCATGGGTACGTACCAAATTTTGGTTGCAGGGGCTAACTCTCGACAGATGGCTAACGCATTATCTAAAAAACGAGGCTCATCAATGGTCATCACAATCATACTGGCGTGTTTAATGCCCGCTTGCTTTAAGATTGCACGCTTACAAGCATCACCAAAATAGACGGGTTCTCCTGCTGTACGCGCCTCTGTAACACGAGTTGGATCTAAGTCTAGTGCGACAAAAGGAATCGCTTCTGCTTTTAAAAAGCGGCTGATCGTTTGCCCTACACGGCCATAACCTAAAATAAGTACATGTCCAGCTTGTGGGGTCAACATTGCCGAACTCATTTCATTTGTTACCGTTAAATCTGGACTCGATAATAATTTAGCTAAATTAACACTGTGACGAACTAACCAAGGTGCCAGTGCCATTGAGAGCACTGCAACCATCACAAACATGGTACTTATTTGAGTATCAAGCAATTGATAACTAACGGCTAAAGATAATATTACAAAACTAAATTCACCAACTTGAGCAAGGCTTAAAGCAGTGGCAATGGCAACCACTTTAGGCTCTTTAAATAAGCGTAAAATGAAATAAATTGTCAGCGATTTCCCTAATAACACCACCACCAAAATCGCAATAATTTGCCACCAATAAGCGAGTACTAATTGGAAATCGAGCATCATGCCTATTGAGATAAAAAACAATCCCATGAGTAAATCTCTAAAGGGTCTAATATCCGCTTCTAGCTGGCGTTTATACTGACTTTCACCAAGTAGCATACCTGCCATAAATGCCCCCAGCGCCATTGACAGTCCTAACCACTGCGTCAGTGCGCCCGTAATTAAAGCCACCGCAAGGGTCGATAATACAAACAACTCACTTGAACGCGCGCGCGCCACTTCATCAAAAATTCGAGGTAATGCCCATTTACCGAAAGCCATTAATGCCACAAAAGCGAGGATCCCCTTTAAAGTATCAAACACGATATTATTCAGTTCTACACTGACATGGGTATCTGCCAATAATGGCAGCACAATCAATAACGGCACGACCGCAATATCTTGAAATAACAACACACTGACAGACAACTCACCATGTCTTTGTTTAAGCCAATCAAGCTCATTTAACAATTTTAAGACAATAGCTGTTGAGGATAGAGCAATAGCTGAACCAAGCACCAATGCTTCTGTTAACGTCATTTGTAACATCAACACCACCGCGCCACTAATCACTGCGGTGACAAACACTTGCGCAAAACCAATACCAAATACAGTACGACGCATGGCCCATAAACGAGGTAAGGAGAACTCTAACCCGAGGCTAAACATCAACAACACGACCCCGAGCTCAGCCACTGAATGCATTTGTGCCGCGGTAAACCAATGGAACACACTTGGACCGCTAAGCACGCCAGTAAATAGATAAGCTAAGATGGCGGGCAAACCCACGCGGCGTAGCACTGCGATAGCAACGATAGCGACCAATAACATCAGTAGAATTTGTATTAACGCATTATGTTCCATCTCAGTATAATTACTCTAATCAAATAGGTAGCAGGCAACATATCTACCCAAACAGTTTACATAACATTAACGATAAAGTGAATTTGTAATATCGGCATGTTTTTTGCTAAATTATTAATAATATTAAATTTCATCAAAGGAATGGTGAGTAATCAATGCAATTTCCCGGCAATATTTATGTGGATGATGCCTTAACAACAAATGATAAAATTATGTTTGATAGTGACCGATTAATCGCATTTTCTATATCCTTACACCAGCAACTTTCTGTTGCGGGTGTTTTTCATGCGTTGACCCATATCCTTACCCAGCTCTACCCTTTAGAGGGGATCAAATTTAATTGTAATAACAATGAAATGCTCTGGGGTAAAACCCACCAATTCAATCATACGACCACTTTTGAACTTAACTTTAGCCAAGCTATAATTGAGTTTAATTTTAGGCCATCATTAAATAGTGAGAAGCAAATTTCGCTTGCGAAATTGCAAACGATTTACCAACTTGCATTCAATAATGCAGCAAAATTTGAACAACTTAACCACCAAGCCTTATTTGATGCATTAACGCATTTAGGTAACCGTCATTTTTATCAACAGTCCATCCAACACGCCTTAGCTAAAGCGAATCGTTATCAAGACGAATTATCACTGATTATTATTGATATTGATGATTTCAAACAGTTCAATGACCATTATGGTCATAATACTGGAGACGAGATATTGACAAACTTTGGCCAAATACTGTCAAAGACATGTCGAGATTCAGACCAAATATTTCGTATTGGTGGTGATGAATTTGCCATCATTGTCCGCGGAGATGTGCATGCGGCGCAGCAGCTCTGTAACCGCTTAAAAAATACGATTAAACAAGACAAAATGGCGATGGCATTTGGAGTGCATTGCAGCATGGGTATCGCACAATGGTATATTGGCTTAAGTTACGACGAACTATTTAATCAGGCAGATAAAGCGCTATATCAAGTCAAAGCCAATGGCAAAGATGATTTTAAATATTTTAGCCAAAGCAACCACTGACACAACGCACAAATAGCATACTCACTGAGCAAGCTTAAATTGACATAACCAAGCAGGATCATTGTCATTTACTTGATATGGTTTTTCAACCCAAATACCAGCAGCGCCCACTAATCGCTTGCCGCTCATCAACATAGGTACAATTGGCCTTAACCAGGGCGCAATTGCAAACTCCTGCCATACTTTTTTAAGCTCGCGAGATTTACTACGCTGCACTGGTTGTACTTTCATTTGCCCAGATAATTGATAATCAACAAATAACTCAGTTCCAGCAGCCAATTTCATTCCCTGACCGTAACAAGGGCTAAAGCGCAATTCCCCATGGGGTAAAACAATGGTGAAAGCCTGTCTATCATCGGGCACAGTGAAGGCTTGCGATGACAATTGGTAATCTGTCAGTGTTGAAAAATAAGCGAAATGTTGAAAGCGTCTAATCTGTATTTGACCTAGTACCAGATTTATTTTGGCATCATCTTTAGCATAAAAGAGTTGCTGCAGTACTTGTTCAAGCTGGACCTCACTTGGCGTTGCCATATTGAGCGACTGCATATAACTGCGTACTAACAATTTTTGCCATTGCAGCGACTGCAACGATAACTTATCCAAATCTAATCGCACTAAACCAAATTGACGATCGATATCAATTAAATCAGGTAAGCGCTCTGTTAATTGCTGTTCAATAATTTGCTGCTGCTCAGCGCATAGGCGCGCACTACGACTTGCTGTCGTTGCTATAGCTGGCCAGCGTTGCTTTAGCTTTGGAATAATCTCAAGCCGTAAAAAGTTTCGATCAAAACGGGTATCTTGATTACTTTCATCTTCAATATGACTTAATTGCCAATGCTGAGCATAGCCTTCAATCTCTGTCCGACTACAGTTTAATAATGGTCTAGCTAACCATTTATCAGCATCAAAAGTTTGAATTTTGCCCATTGCAGCTAAACCTTTCGGCCCTAAGCCACGTTTTAACGCTAATAAAACGGTTTCTAATTGATCATCAAGATGGTGAGCAGTCAATAATAAATCGCCAGCTTGCATATGATCTTTAAATGCTTGATAACGAGCATTACGCGCTTCAGCTTCAATACTTAAACGCGCACCACGAGCAACGTTAACCTTTACCACGTCACAAGTTAACCCATATGCCAATGCCTGTTGCTTGCAATGTAACGCCCAGTCATCCGCATTTTTGCTCAAACCATGATGAACATAGATAAGTGTAGCTGCTATGCCTTTTTGTTGTTTCAGCAAGGATAAACCATGTGCAAGAACTTGCGAGTCAACACCGCCACTATAAGCCAAAAATAGCTGCTGTTCGCGGCTAAAACCAGCTTCATCTAATAACTGTACTATCGCTCGATAAACATCAATCACACTCTTATCTATGCTGACTTGGCTCATTTAAAATAAAATCCTAACATTATTTGAACCTAGCATACTCTCTAATGCGAGCATTAGCTCATCAGTTGGATTGACGCGCCAATCATCTGCCAACACAAATTGCCCTTTTGCATGAGCTTGGCTGTAATTAATCATCACTGGCACACTACCACCTCGCCATGGGTTAATCACTTGATAAAATTGATCTAACCATTGCGGATTAACCTGTTCACTAGCAACATCAATTTCAACCCCATGGGCAAAATGGCTACGCGCCTCACCCATGTCAATAATATTGCGTGCCATCATGCGATTGCCGCCAGAGAAATCATCAAAGCTGACCTCTCCCTCACAAATCAGAATACGGTCTTTTTCAAGCAGATGACCAAACTTTTCAAATGCCTCAGTAAACAACATAACTTCTAAGCGCGCACTCTTATCATCTAGAGTTACTAGCCCCATTTTGGCACCACGTTTAGTTAACATCACTCGGGTTGCGACCACGAGTCCTGCCGCTTTAACGGTTTTACCGCGCTCTGTAGGATGAATATCTTTCAATCGACCTGAAGTGTAATGTTTTAATTCCTTCAAATACTGATTAATTGGGTGACCCGTTAAATATAAACCTAATGTTTCACGCTCACCCTCAAGCCACACTTTATCTGGCCACTTGGTGCACTCAACAAACTGCTGCTTGTTATCTTCTGGCTCACTGTTTAATAAACCAAACATATCGCACTGGCCAATCGCTTCGGCTTTGGCATGTTGATCGGCAGCACGAATAGCCTCTGGTAAGGTCGCCATCATTGAAGCGCGATGCGGGCCTAATTTATCCAGTGCCCCCGCAGTAATGAGTTTCTCCATTACCCGCTTGTTTAATTTCTTTAAATCTACTCGGGCACAGAAATCGAATAGGTCAATAAATGGACCGTCTTTACGAGCCTCTAGAATAGATTCAACGGGGCCTTCACCGACCCCTTTAATCGCACCAATACCGTAAACGATATTCAGTTCATCATCGACGTTAAAGTGGAATAGGCCTTATTCACATCAGGTGGAATAATCGGGATCCCCATTCGATCACATTCATCAACTAGGGTCACAATTTTGTCGGTATTATCCATATCAGCCGACATTACCGCAGCCATAAATTGTGATGGATAATGGGTTTTTAACCACAGTGTTTGATATGAAACTAACGCGTATGCCGCTGAGTGAGATTTGTTAAAGCCATAACCCGCAAACTTTTCCACCAAGTCGAAAATTTTCATCGACAATGGACCATCAACACCATTAGCAATAGCACCAGCTTCAAATGTACCACGTTGCTTGGCCATCTCTTCAGGCTTCTTTTTACCCATAGCACGACGCAACATGTCCGCGCCACCAAGGTATAACCAGCAAGCACCTGAGCAATCTGCATCACCTGCTCTTGGTACAAAATAATACCGTAAGTTGGTTCAAGTAATGTCTTTAAAGATTCATGTTGATATTCGCTATCAGGGTACGATACTTCTTCACGACCATGCTTACGCTCAATAAAGTTATCTACCATGCCCGATTGCAATGGACCAGGGCGGAAAAGTGCCACTAATGCAATCATATCTTCAAAACTGTCAGGCTGTAGACGCTTAATCAAATCTTTCATACCGCGCGATTCTAACTGGAATACTGCAGTAGTTTCATAGCGTTGCAACACTCTAAATGAAGCAGGGTCATCAAGTGGGATGGCTGCAATATCAACATCATCTAGATTCTTTTCACGGCGCACACGGTTAACCATCTGTAATGCCCAATCGATGATGGTTAAAGTACGTAAACCCAAGAAGTCGAACTTAACGAGACCCGCCGTTTCTACGTCACTTTTATCAAACTGGGTAACAGGGTTTTTACCCTCGCTATCACAATACAGTGGCGCAAAATCAGTAATTTTGGTCGGTGAAATAACCACACCGCCGGCATGTTTACCTGCGTTACGAGTGACCCCTTCAAGCTTCCGGCACATGTCGATAAGATCTTTAACATCCTCATCACCATCATAGCTCTCTTGTAGACCAGGTTCAGCTTCAAATGCTTTAGCGAGCGTCATACCTGGTTCTGCTGGGATCATTTTTGAAATACGATCGACAAAACCATAAGGATGACCCAAAACACGACCTACATCTCGAATTACCGCCTTTGCCGCCATCGTACCAAACGTGATGATCTGTGAAACCGCATCACGACCATATAACTCTGCCACATGGTCAATCACCTCATCACGGCGATCCATACAGAAGTCGACGTCGAAATCGGGCATGGATACACGTTCTGGGTTCAAGAAACGTTCGAACAGTAGATCAAACTCAAGCGGATCAAGATCGGTAATTTTAAGTGCATAAGCGACTAATGAACCTGCACCCGAACCACGACCAGGTCCCACAGGAATACCGTTATCTTTACCCCACTGAATGAACTCCATTACGATAAGGAAGTAACCAGGGAATCCCATTTGGTTAATCACTTTCAGTTCAATTTCTAAACGCTCATCATATTCAGGACGTTTTTCTGCGCGAACTTGCGGATCGGGAAACAAAAACTCTAAACGTTCTTCTAATCCATCCACTGAAACTTTTACTAAAAAGTCCTCAATAGAAAGATCGCCAGTAGGGAAATTAGGTAAGAAATACTCATGCAAACGAACCGTCACATTACAACGTTTAGCTATTTCTACGGTGTTCGCCAATGCCTCAGGAATATCCTCAAACAAGTCACACATCTCTTGTTCTGTTTTTAGATATTGGTCCGCACTGTACTTTTTTGGTCGACGAGGATCTGCAAGGGTAAAACCATCATGAATCGCCACTCGAATTTCATGGGCATCAAAGTCAGATGCTTGCATAAATACGACTTGGTTGGTCGCAACTACGGGTAATTGATACTGCTCAGCAAGCTCAACCGCCATATGTAAATAGCGCTCTTCATCAGGTCGACCAGTTCGCAGCAGCTCTAAATAATATCGGTCAGCAAAATGCGTTTGGTAAAACTCAACCAACTGCTCAACTTGGCCTTGGTTGCCTTTTAGTAAAGCTTTACCAATATCGCCTTCACGGCCACCTGACAGTAATAAAATACCTTTGTTATATTCCAGCAGCCATTCTTGATCGATAGCAACCCTACCATGGACTTCACCACGTAAATAAGCATGACTAATTAATTGTGTCAGGTTTTGATAACCTTCATTGTCCATCGCCAAAATTGTTAATGCACAAAACTCTTTTTCAAAGCCAGGAACCTGCATAAAAAAGTCTGCACCGATAATGGGCTTAATGCCCTTATCATGACAGCCAGAATAGAACTTAACCAAACCACAAAAATTTGTATGATCCGTTAATGCAAAAGCCGCCATCCCAAGTTCTGCAACTTTTCCTAAAATGGGCTTAACTTTAGCGACACCATCAATCATGGAATAGTCACTATGAATTCTTAAATGGACAAAACGAGGATCGGACATAATATTTTGGATTATCTATGATGAGGTTAACAACAAGAGACTAGCAAAAATGGCGCCTAGCGGCTAGCGCCATCGACTATTTTGAATTAGCTATTTTGTGCGAGCCATTCACGCACTGGCTTAAAACTTTTACGATACTCAGGTAATACGCCGTATTGCGCTAATGCTTCAAAATGGGCTTTGGTTGGGTAGCCTTTATGCTTAGCAAAGCCATACTGAGGGTACAGTGCATCTAACTCAGCCATTTCATGATCACGGGTCACTTTAGCAATAATAGACGCTGCACTGATAGCAGCAATAAGACCATCACCTTTAATCACCGCATCAGCACTAATACCAAACTCGGGAGTACGATTACCGTCAACCAAAATATGGCTAGGCTTAATTGATAAACCAGCTACCGCACGTTGCATAGCAAGCATCGTCGCGTGCAGGATATTGAGTTCATCAATTTCAGCAGGCGAAGCACGTCCCACACTGACCGCTAACGCCTTTTCCATAATTTCAGGATAAAGCAAATCACGTTTTTTCTCTGATAATTTTTTAGAGTCATTCAAACCCGCTATTGGATTATTAGGTCTAAAATAACAGCGCAGGTCACGACATCACCCACTAATGGGCCTCGGCCAACTTCGTCTACACCCGCATAATGACCCACACAAAGCAGCTCTACTTGCTCTGGCGTTATGTTCTTAATTACTGCCACTTGATTATCCTTCAATCAACTTCGTCACGGCATCGGCAGCGCGGGCGCTGGCATCTCGTCGTATCTGTTGATGTAAATCAGTAAAACGTTCAATCATCTCACTGCAATCATTATCCAATTGCTGCATCACCGCCGCCGCAATTTTTTCAGGGGTACAGTCAGTTTGAATAAGCTCAGGTACTAAATCTTCACCAGAAAGCAAATTAGGCAATGAATAACGCTCAATTAGCATCATTCGCTTAGCAATACTGTAAGTAATGGGACTAACTCGGTAAGCCACTACCATTGGTCTTTTAACCAACATAGCTTCTAGCGTTGCCGTACCGGAGGCTAATAAAATGTGATCCGCCGCAGCCATAACCGTTCTAGATTGACCATCAATCATGGTTAATTCAAGATTAGGTGCAAATTCGGCTAAAGCAGTTTCAAATTGATGTTTTCTGGCTTCATTAACCAATGGCACCAGTAGCTTTAGTTGCGGGTGTTTGGCTTTAATTAATTGCGCAGCCTTAATAAAAGGTTCAGCTAATTGCTTAAGCTCACCACCACGCGATCCAGGTAACACCGCAAGATATTGACCTTCAGTATCAAGGCCAAGTTCGACTCTTGCTTTTACCTTGTCAGACACCATCTCAATATCATCAGCTAGTGTATGCCCGACAAAAGTACAAGGTACCTGATGCTCATCATAAAATGCTTTTTCAAATGGCAATAATGACAACACCATATTGGTCGCTTTAGCTATTTTGAAAATACGTTTTGGTCGCCAAGCCCATACTGATGGACTGACATAATGAACAGTTTTAATACCACGTTGTTTTAATTTGAGTTCTACCCCGATATTAAAATCAGGCGCATCAATACCAATAAAACATGCAGGATTTAGTGCGGTAATCTGTTTGACTAAACTGGAGCGGATTTTAAGTAGCGTTGGTAATCGTGATAGCACTTCGGCGATGCCCATTACCGCAAGCTCTTCCATTGGAAACAAAGATTCAAAACCAAGGGCTTGCATTCTAGGGCCGCCGATACCAACGTAACGGGCGTTAGGATATGTCTTTTGCAATGCAGATATTAATCCTGCACCTAAAATATCGCCGGAGATTTCCCCGGCGACTATTGCAAAGACTAAAGAAGTTTCTTTGGTCATTGTTATCGAATAATGCCTCGATTAGATGTGGTCACAAAATCAACCAACATTTTTACGTTTGCGTCATTCTGCGCTTCTTCAGCTAAAGCGGCAACAGCCTCTTCAACGGTTAAGCTACTGCGATAAAGTATCTTGTAAGCACGGCGAAGTGCATGTAAAGATGCCTTTTCAAAGCCACGACGCTTCAAGCCTTCAAGGTTTAACCCTCTAGGTACCGCAGCATGACCTGATGCCATCACAAATGGAGGGACATCTTGCAACACTAATGAACTACCACCAGTAAAGGCATGGGCACCAATGTGCACAAACTGGTGTACCCCAGTCATACCACCAAGAATAGCCCAATCACCTACATGCACATGACCCGCAATAGAGGCATTGTTCGCCATAATGACATTGTTTCCTACCACACAGTCATGTGCAATATGAACATATGCCATAAATAAGTTGTTTGAACCAATACGTGTTTCACACTCATCTTGAGTCGTACCACGATGAATCGTCACTGATTCACGAATAATATTATTGTCGCCAATAATTAATCGAGTAGGTTCGCCAGCATATTTCTTATCTTGACACTCTTCGCCCACTGACGCGAATTGGAAAATGCGGTTATTGTTACCAATCACAGTTGGGCCTTTAACCACCACGTGTGAACTTAACCAACAATCATCGCCAATCACCACATCAGCACCAATATAGCACCAAGGTCCGATAGTGACATTGTTACCAATTTTGGCATCTGGGTGAACAAAAGCTAATTTGTCTATCACTTATTAATCTCTCTGCGAGCACACATGATATCAGCGGAGCATACTACTTCACCGTCAACTTTGGCTACGCCTTGGAATACACCGATACCACGACGCTCTTTAATCATTTTCACTTCAAAATGAATTTGATCACCCGGTTCAACTACACGCTTAAAACGTGCATTATCGATACCAGCAAAATAATACAGAACATCTGGAGATGGCTCTGTACTCATGGTTTTAAATGCAAGTAAACCAGTTGCTTGTGCCATTGCCTCTAAAATCAATACACCAGGCATCACGGGTTGTACTGGGAAATGACCTTGGAAAAAAGGCTCATTAATGGTCACATTTTTAATCGCATGTAAGGTTTCACCAGGAGTGAAATCTAAAACTCGGTCGATTAATAGGAATGGATATCTATGGGGCAGATACTTCAATATTTCATGAATATCCATAGAATTCAGTTGATTAGACAAAATATCATCCTCGACTACTCTTTCGAGTAGTTACTTTTCGTTTTTAATGTTCTTTTCTAGCGATTTCACACGGTCAAAAAGATCATCTAATTGACGTAAGCGAACAGTATTTTTCCGCCATAGGCGATTGTTCGTAGCAACTGTAGCAGAAGAATACACTCCCGGCTCACGAATATTATTCGTAATATTCGTACTTCCAGTCACATGCGTACCGTCACAAATCTTAATATGACCTGAAATCGCACTATTGCCGCCTATTATACAATGTTTACCTATGGTGACACTACCCGCAACGACAGTGCAGCCTGCAATTGCTGTGTTTTCACCAATAATATCATTATGGGCAATCTGAACTTGATTATCGAGAATAACGCCATCGTGAATCTCGGTATGCGCAATGGCACCACGATCTACCGTAGCTCCAGCACCGATTTCAACCCGATCACCTACACGAACACCGCCCGTTTGTGGGATCTTAATCCATTGGCCACGCTCATTAGCATAACCAAAACCATCAGATCCAATAACGGCACCTGAATGTACTAAACACTTCATTCCAAAGTGAACATTATGGTAAACAGTCACATTTGCCCATAGTAGGCTATCACTGCCAATAATGCTGTCTTCGCCAATAAAGCAACCTGCACCAATCTGCACATTATCGCCAATAATTACATTGGCAGAAATTACCGCATTCGCACCAATAGCAACACCTTCACCCAGCTTAGCACTCTCATCAATAACCGCAGTTAGATGAATGTCATAAGCCGCTTTAGGGGTTGAATCAAGTAACTGTGCAATTCGGGCAAATCCTACATAAGGATCTTTAAGAATTAACGCATTACCTTGGTAATCTTCAGCATCTTTAGGGCTCAAGATTACCGCACCAGCTTGAGTTGCCTCAAGCTGGTTACGATACTTACTATTCGCTAAAAAGGTAACCTGATTAGCAGTAGCATTTTCCAATGTGGCAACACTACTGATAATGATAGTGTCATCGCCTTTAACTTCAGCTGACAATAATTGGCTAAGTTCTTTTAACGTATATTGAATCATTTGCTTAGTTGCCTTTGCTTAAGGCTTCAACCACTTTACCGCTGATATCAGAACCAGGCTTAACATAAATAACTGCACCACGTTGTAGCACCATATCTAAGTTGTCTTTTTTAGCAATCTGGTCGATTACTTTCTGAACTTTAGCAAGTAGTTTGTTTTGCTCTTCACCTTGACGACGACGCATGTCTTCATCTAAAGCTTTACCTTTAAGTTGTAATTCTGCTTTAGCTGATTCCATTTTGCGGATTAAATCAGTCTTTTGTGACTCGCTCATTAATGCACCATCACGTTGCTGCTTTTCTAGCATGCCACGTAAATCTTCTTGCATCTTTTGAACTTGAGCAACACGATCACCAAACTCATGCTTAAGTTCTTTACCAATTTGCTCACGCTGTGGAATTTGCTCAAATACTGTTGCCATATCAACTACAGCTAAGTTCTCAGCTTGTGCTGCAATAGGCGCAGCAAAAAGAGCAAGTGCAACGAGTGCGTGATTTACCATTTTGTTCAAAGTAGACTCCTTGTTAAGTCAGCTAATATTGCTTGATTTTATTAAAATTAGAAGGTTTTACCAATATTAAATGAGAAGATCTCGGTCTCATCATCAGCATATTCTTTTAACGGCCATGCTAAGTTAAACACCATTGGTCCCATTGGCGATAGCCACTGCACACTCATACCCCATGAGGCACGAATACGCTTAGGATCACTATAGTCTTGTAACTTATCAAACTGATCCGCAGGAAGCGAACGATATGAGTCATAATTAAACTCAGTATCCCATACGTTACCCGCATCAACGAAGAAACTGGTACGAATAGAATTGCTATAAGCTTCGTCAAGGAACGGCGTTGGAACAATCAGCTCTAAGCTGGCAGTTGCCATTGCGTTACCACCGACAGAGCGACCATCATCAATAAAGACTTCGTTTGGCTCACCCGGTAAGCTACAGCCGTTACCCGTCACACTTGGGCCACATGGCTCACTGCCACGGTTTACGTAGAATGAGCGAGGACCAACTGAGTTAGAGTCAAAGCCACGAATAGAGCCACTACCGCCAGCATAGTAATTTTCCCAGAATGGTAAAATCTGATCATTATCGTGGAACTTACCATAACCATTACCGTAACCAAGACGGGCACGAGTTAACACCACAAAATTATGACTACGTGTCAGTGGAAAATAGAAGCTAGTATCAAAATCAGTCTTAAAATATTGTAAGTCTGAACCTGGAACAGTCATTTTACCGGTTAAACGTTGCGATGAACCCGCTGTAGGGAACGTGCCACGGTTAAGCGTACTGCGGTACCAACCCAAGCTTAATTCGAAATTATCAAAACTTAAGTCAGCATTTGGATCATCACTTTCACGATAAATATTGTAAAAACGCAATGCCTGTTCATACGATGAAATATCTGAAATAGTGTTATGACGATAACCTACACCCGCGTTAATACGGTTATATTCATTAATTGGGAAACCGGTATTTAATGCCACACCATATGAACTATTTTTATAGCGTTCAAGGTTTGCTTCATCTGCATCAAACTCGTTCCAATAGATGCTACCACCTAAGCTTACGCCATCCTTTGTAAAGTAAGGATCGGTATAAGATAAGTTAACATTTTTAGAGTACTTATTGGTACTTAAGCTAATACCAGCTTCATTACCTGTACCAAGGAAGTTACTTTGTTGAACACCAAACTGTAAGCTTAGGCCTGATTCAGTACCATAACCTACGCCTGCATTAAATGAACCAGATGGTTGCTCTTTAACGGTAAAGTCAACATCCACTAAATCATCACTACCTGGTACAGGCACGGTTTGGGTATCAACAGTTTCAAAGAAACCTAAACGATTTAAACGCGCTTTAGACTGCTCGACTTGCGCAGAGTTAAGCCAAGCACCTTCCATTTGACGCATTTCGCGACGTAACACTTGGTCTTTAGTGACTTCATTACCCGTAAAATTAATATTACGCACGTAAACACGTTTACCTGGGTCAATATTAATATTCAGAGTAACTTCTTTAGTCTTGTCGTCAATTTCAGGATAAGTAGTGACTTTTGGATAAGCATAACCAAAGCGACCTAAATATTTGCTATACATCTCTTCAGCAAACGTCACGTCACTACCGTTATACATATCACCAACTTTAATCGGCAAGATCTTCTCTAACAGTTCTTTACGACCCATTAAGTCGCCCGTTAAATTAACAGCTTGAACTTTGTATTGAGCGCCTTCGTCCACATTAATCGTAATATATAAGCCTTTACGATCTGGAGTCATTGCGACTTGAGTAGATGTGATCTTAAAACGAATATAGCCATGATCATGATAGAAAGTTTTGATTGTTTCGAGATCGGCTTGTAGTTTTTGTTTTTGATAACGCTTCTCGCCAAACAGATCCCACCAAGCAACATAATCACTTAGCTCTAACATGCCACGTAATTTAGCATCAGAAAACGCTTCATTACCAACAAAGTTAATTTGTTCAATTTGAGCCGCTAAGCCTTCAGTAAATTTAAACTTAAGCTCAACACGGTTACGCGGTAAATTAACAACTTGTGCTTGAACTTTCGCACCATATTTACCCACACCGTAATAGAAATCTTGTAAGCCTTTTTCAATACCAGTCAACATAGTGCGATCTAAAGATTCACCAATTTTGACCCCTGAACCATTTAAGCTTTCTTGTAACTGCTCATCTTTAATGTCTTTATTACCTTCAAAGGTAATTTGGCTAATTGTTGGTCGTTCTTTTACGTTAACAATTAATACGCCACCTTCATGACTGACTTCGATATTTTCAAAGTTAGTCGATGCATATAGGCTTTTAATTGCTTGTTGCAATTTAACTTGATCAACAACATCACCTACCTTCACAGGCAAGTTTAGCAATGCCGCACCTAGTGCAACACGCTGTAGACCATTGACTTGAATGTCAGTGACCTTAAATGGTTGGAATGTATCAGCCCAAGCTGTCCCTGAAAAAGACGCACCGACTAATAACATCGAGGCAAAAAGTTTATTCAATCTCATAAAGCACTTCTTATTATTTGTCTGTCCTTGCTCAGAGTCGGGCAAAATCGTTAAATATGGCAATACTCATAAAAATAAGTAGCATCGCCGCCCCAAATCTGAATCCAATATCCTGCACCTTCTCAGGTACAGGGCGACCTGTAATCACTTCGATAAAGTAATATAACAGGTGACCACCATCTAACACTGGTAGTGGTAACAGGTTGATAATACCTAAGTTAACACTAATTAATGCTAGAAAACTTAAAAAGTATACAAATCCAATATCGGCACTGTGTCCAGCACCTTGCGCGATTGAAATTGGTCCACTTAAATTTTTAACAGACACATCACCAGTAAAGAGCTTGGCAATCATCTTGCCACTCACACTAATCAATTGCCACGTTTTATCCACAGCCATGGTCGCTGATTCCAACACACCATAACGAATGTCTATTTTTAAATTTTCAGGCCAAGCTAATTGTTTAGGTGCGATACCAATAACACCTTCAACTTGTCCATTACGACCTTCACGGCTTTGAGGCGTAAGCTTAACATTGAATTGCTCGCCATTGCGACGAATTGTCAACTCTAACGGTATATTTGCTGATGCTTTAACCACATCGACAAAAGATTGCCACGTCGTATAAGGCTGACCATTAAGAGCGACTAAAGTATCGCCAACTAAAAGCCCAGCTTTATGACCTGCTCCATCCTCACTCACCAAGGCTAAAACAGGTTCTATTTTAGGTTGAAACGGCACTAAGCCAATGGCGGTGATAGGTAACTGCTTATCTGGATCAAAATTCCAATGACTAATATCTAATTGATAAGTCTTGGCACCAATATCGTCACTGCGATCAAGTGGTGCAACGGTCACACTCACCTGTTTATCACCTATATGGCTGACTAAGGCTAAATTAACCTCTTCCCAGTTTCTAACACTCTGACCACCCACACTGATGATTTGTTGTGGTTGCTTGACTTGAATCGATGCCGCAGGCGTATCCAATTTTGTTTCGGTAATAACAGGCTTAATACTGTTAACCCCAATCAAATACATCACGTATAAAGCAATAATCGCAAAAATAAAATTAGCGATAGGTCCCGCAGCAACAATCGCAATGCGTTGCCATACTGTTTTACGGTTAAAGGCTTGAGATTTTAATTCATCTGGCACATCTTCAACGCGTTCATCAAGCATTTTGACATAGCCACCAAGCGGAATAAGTGCCAGCACATATTCTGTACCGTCTTTACCTACTTTGCGCCAAATTGCTTTACCGAATCCAATAGAGAAACGTTCGACTTTTACGCCACAACGCCTCGCTACATAAAAATGTCCAAATTCATGAGCCGCTATCAAAATGCCTAGGGCAACAACGAATGCAGCAAAATTCCATATAATATCTACCATGCCTCTCCTCGGCGTTAACTTAAGCCATTGACAACTTGAGCAGCTAGTCGACGTGTATCCCTGTCTAACGCTACGATATCTTCAATTGATGTTAATGAATGCTGACTTAACTTAACTAAGCAAGCCTCATTCACACGCGCTATATCAGTAAATTTAATCTGTTGCTGCAAAAAAGCTGCAACAGCAACTTCATTGGCAGCATTAACAACGGTCGTCGCCTCTTGCCCTTGCATACACGCATCAATCGCCAATGCTAAACAAGGAAAGCGATTAAAATCTGGTTCACAGAAGCTTAACTGTCCGACTTTAAAAAAGTCTAAAGGTTCCACACCCGATGAAATTCGTTGTGGATAAGCCATACAATGGGCTATTGGAGTACGCATATCTGGATTGCCCATTTGCGCAATCACAGAACCATCAAGGTACTGCACCATTGAGTGAATTACACTTTGTGGATGAATCACTACTTTAAGTTGCTCTTGAGTCGTATTAAAAAGCCATCTCGCTTCAATAAACTCAAGCCCCTTGTTCATCATCGTCGCTGAGTCAACTGAGATCTTAGGCCCCATTGACCAATTAGGGTGTTTACATGCTTGACTTGGCGTAACTTGCGGAAGTAAAGATAAATCAGTAGTTAAGAATGGACCACCTGAGCCAGTCAATAAAATATGTGACACACCATTTTTGGCAAGATCACAATAACCAATGCTATGCTGGGCATCGACAGGTAATGACTGAAAAATTGCATTATGTTCACTATCAACAGGTAACAATGTCGCACCGCTACGTTTGGCCGCCTCAATAAATAATTGACCAGACATCACCAGCGCTTCTTTGTTAGCAAGTAGTACACGCTTACCAGCGTTAACCGCAGCCATAGTAGGCAATAAACCTGCGGCACCAACAATGGCAGCCATAACCGTATCGACTTCAGTTCTAGCAACTAAATCAACTAACTCATCGACACCTGAAATCACTTCAATCTCAAGCTTACCCTGTAATTGTTGCGCTAGGCTTTTAGCAGCTTGAACATCCATCATATGAGCAACTTGTGGCTGATGCTTTAAGCAAAGTTGCAGCATTTTATCAACACTAGCGTTAGCAGCTAAGGCATACACTTTGTACGCTTGAGGATTACGTTCAATAACATCTAACGTGCTGCTGCCTATTGAGCCAGTAGCACCTAAAATCACCATGTTTTGCATATCGTTACATCCAGAATGCGATATAGATCAAAGTAAAGATGGGTAGCGCGGCAGTTAAACTATCAATGCGATCTAGAACACCACCATGACCCGGTAAAATAGTGCCCGAGTCTTTTATTTTAGCGGCTCGTTTAAACATACTTTCGGTTAAATCACCTAAAGCAGATGCTAAAGCAATAAAAATTGTTACTGCAATCACCAGACCCAATTCCTGTTCTGGCGATGACAACATCACTCCAGCAGCAACAACCATTGTGGTTGCAAGACCACCAAGTAAGCCCTCAAGGGTTTTAGCTGGACTCACATTAGGCATTAATTTAGTTTTGCCGATTGCCTTGCCAACAAAATAAGCACCAGAATCTGCAGCCCATACCACTAGCATAACAAACAATACGAGGCAGCCACCAAAATATGGATCATTGGTCGTACTAAGTGTTTTTAATGAAATCAGGGAGATAAAACAAGGAAGAAGTGTTAGCTGACCGAAAAATGATTTAAGCATTGGGCGGCTTTGCCAAAAGTTAGCACTTTTTGGGTAAAAGATAACTAGCAGTAATGAACATGCCCACCAAGCTGCACCAATGAGAATCGCAGCAAGGAATAGTGGGTGTAGGTGACCGTTTTGCCAAACAATATTAGTTGGCACCAATACATTCATTGCGACCAATAAAATGGCCATGGTTAATGTAAAGCTCCACTGGGTCACATTACATTCACTATCAATAATACGGCCCCACTCTTTAGCCGCAATCAAAAAACAGGGACAAGTGCCCAAGCAAAATATTCATTAGGGAGTAGAAAAATTGCTCCCAAAACTAAGGGGATTAACCAAAGTGCTGTTATAATACGTTGTTTTAGCAAAAAAAATTCCTCTTATCTTATGATAAATTCCGCGCTAACAGATACGTTATACTGGAGTACGTAGCTGTTCAATTTGACTCCCAGTCAAACCAAAGCGGCGCTGGCGGCTTGAAAAAACTTCTACCGCACTTAAAAAAGCAGCCTTATCAAATTCAGGCCAAAGTAGATCAAGAAACACTAATTCCGCATATGCTGCTTGCCACAATATAAAATTACTGATGCGACAATCGCCACCGGTTCTGATCATTAAATCAACTTCTGGTTGATTTTGCATGCTTAATTGTTCACATAATGCTTGTTCTGTAAATTGACTGCTGTTGATTTCACCAGCTTCAACTTTTTGTGCTAATTTTTGCGCAGCCTGTAAAATATCCCAACGGCCACCATAATTAGCGGCCACATTCAAAATCAGCTTATCGTTGTTTGCAGTTTTTTGTTCAGCGATTTGAATTTGTTGTTGTAGTCTGTCTGAAAAGCGGCTGGTATCACCAATGATATTTAGCCTAACACCATTTTGATCAAGCAATTTTATTTCACGGGACAACACCGTAAAGAACAATTGCATAAGTAAAGTCACTTCATGATCCGGACGGCGCCAGTTCTCACTTGAAAAGGCGAATAATGTTAGACTTTGGATACCTAATTCTCGTGCCGTGCTTACCGCACGCCGAACAGCCTTAACACCCGCTCTATGGCCTAAAACTCGAGCTTACCTTTAAGTTGTGCCCAACGACCATTGCCATCCATAATGATAGCCACATGCTTAGGTAATGTCTGATTAACTAAATCAGGCAATAACTCGGAAAATGCATTATTGTCGGCATTATCAGTCGATGTTTGAGATTCAATGTCGGTACTAGATGACATCTGATACAACCCTTAAAATATAGAAACGCCGTGTAGTATAACTCCACACGGCGTCTCAACTCTAGTATTTGCAAACGATGCTTAGATTTCCATCAACTCAGCTTCTTTTGCGACTAGGATTTCATCAATCATCTTGATATGAGCGTCAGTCGCTTTCTGAATTTCATCTTCACTACGACGAACATCATCTTCAGTACACTCTTTTTCTTTCTCAAGAGTCTTAACATCAGAATTAGCATCACGGCGTACATTACGTACTGCAATACGACCATTTTCTGCTTCTGCACGTACAACCTTGATTAAATCACGGCGACGTTCTTCAGTTAGCATTGGTAATGGAATACGGATTGTAGCGCCTGCAGACATAGGGTTTAAACCTAAGTCAGAAGTCATAATTGCTTTTTCAACAGCACTAATCATGGTACGGTCAAAAACAGTAACTGCTAGAGTACGAGCGTCATCAATAGATACGTTAGCAACCTGCTTCAACGGCGTCATTGAGCCATAGTATGAAACATAAATTGTATCTAATAAACTTGGGTGCGCGCGACCTGTGCGTACTTTTGCCATTTGGGTCTTAGTCGCTTCAACGCACTTACCCATACGCTCTTTTGCGTCTTTTTGAATATCATTAATCACGATAACTGTCCTTTTCGGTCACTAAATATTTTTTATGCTTTTATCAGTGTGCCTAACTGCTCACCCATGATGACACGACGAAGTGCCCCTGGTGCATTCATGTTAAACACAAGTATAGGCATGTTATGGTCTCGAGCTAAAGTGAAAGCAGCCAAGTCCATTACTTTTAATTCTTTTTCAAGCACTTCATTGTAACTCATTTGATCGTACTTGACTGCATCTGGGTTTTTCATTGGATCGTCAGAATAAACACCATCAACTTTAGTGCCTTTTAACACAACTTCAGCTTCGATTTCAATACCACGCAAGCAAGCTGCTGAATCTGTTGTACAAAATGGATTACCCGTGCCCGCAGCAAAAATAACTACTCGACCCGTTTTTAATAAACTAATCGCTTCAGCCCAGTTGTAACGATCACATACACCATTTAGTGGGATAGCTGACATTAGACGAGCATTAACGTAAGCACGATGCAGTGCATCACGCATTGCTAAACCGTTCATTACCGTCGCAAGCATACCCATATGATCGCCTACAACACGGTTCATACCAGCTTGTGCTAGGCCTTCACCACGGAATAGGTTACCACCACCAATCACTACGCCGACCTGAATACCCAGTTCAACAAGCTCTTTGATTTCCTGAGCCATACGGTCAAGCACTTTAGGATCGATGCCGAAGCCTTCGGCGCCCATTAAAGCTTCACCACTTAGTTTAAGAAGAATGCGTCGAAATGCAGGTTTTGGATTGGTGCTCATATTTTTATCCTGATTATAACAAGACCGCAGCAAAAGCTGCGGTCTTGGCGGTATATATTAAGCGGCGATTAAGCCTTTTTAGAAGCTGCGATTTGTGCTGCAACTTCAGCTGCAAAATCTTCTTCTTTCTTCTCGATACCTTCACCAACTTCTAGGCGGATGAAGTTAGAAACTGAAGCGCCTTTCTCTTTAAGAATTTCGCCAACAGTTTTCTTAGGCTCCATGATGTAAGCTTGACCAGTAAGAGAGATCTCACCAGTAAACTTCTTCATACGGCCAGCAACCATTTTCTCAGCGATTTCCTGAGGCTTGCCTTCGTTCATTGCGATTTCGATTTGAACTGATTTTTCTTTTTCAACTAGTTCAGCAGGAACGTCAGCAGGAGTAACGAATTCTGGCTTAGAAGCAGCAACGTGCATTGCGATGTGCTTTAGAGTTTCTTCGTCAGCATCACCAGTTACAACAACACCGATACGGTCGCCGTGACGGTAAGAAGCTAAGTTAGTGCCATCGATGTACTCAACACGACGTACGTTGATGTTTTCGCCGATTTTAGCAACTAGTGCAACACGAGCTTCTTCAAACTGTGCTTTTAAATCGTCGATAGTTACTTTAGATGCTGCAGCAACATCTAGTACTTCGTTAGCGAATGCTAGGAAGTTACCGTCTTTAGCAACGAAGTCAGTTTGACAGTTTACTTCTACTAATGCAGCGTAACCTTCGCCATTCTTAATAAGGATTGTACCTTCAGCAGCGATGTTACCCGCTTTTTTAGCAGCCTTAGCAGCACCACTTTTACGCATGTTGTCAATCGCTAATTCGATGTCACCATTTGTTTCAGTTAATGCTTTTTTACAGTCCATCATACCAGCGCCAGTACGATCGCGCAGTTCTTTAACTTGGGCAGCAGTAATTGCCATTGTTAAATCCTCTATTAGATAAGTCGAAAAATTTGTAGATATAAAACAGGGGCCTGATGGCCCCTGTCAACCAATCACTTGGTTAATAAGGGAGATGAAATCATCTACCTTATTAAATTACTTAGCTTCTACGAAACCGTCTTGCTCAGCTTGAACAGCTAGATCTTGACCACGGCCAGATTTAGCAGCAGCAGCTACAGACTGAGTGTACAAACGGATTGCACGCATAGCATCGTCGTTACCAGGGATAACATAGTCAATGCCGTCTGGAGCAGAGTTAGTATCAACAACAGCAACAACTGGAATACCTAGGTTGTTTGCTTCTTTGATAGCGATATGCTCATGGTCAGCACCGATAACGAAGATCACGTCTGGAAGACCAGCCATGTTCTTGATACCACCTAAAGATTTTTCTAACTTCTCAAGCTCGCGAGTACGCATAAGAGCTTCTTTCTTAGTTAGCTTGTCGAAAGTACCGTCGATAGACTGGCTTTCTAGATCTTTAAGACGCTTGATTGATTGACGAACTGTTTTCCAGTTAGTCAACATACCGCCTAACCAGCGGTGATCTACGTAGAACTGATCACAAGAGATAGCAGATTCTTTGATTGCTTCACTTGCAGCACGCTTAGTACCAACAAATAAAACTTTACCTTTTTTAGAAGCAACGTTGCTAATGAAAGCTAATGCTTCATTGAACATTGGCACAGTGTGCTCTAGGTTGATGATGTGTACACCGTTACGAGCGCCGAAGATGAATGGCTTCATCTTTGGGTTCCAGTAACGAGTTTGGTGACCGAAGTGTACACCAGCCTGAAGCATATCGCGCATTGAAACTGTAGTCATTTTAATACCTTAAAAAATTAAAAAGGGGTTAGACCTCCACATATCCCATCACTTCGACCCTAAAACAATGTTTAAAGCACCCCGAAGTATGTGTCGATACGTGTGTGATTTAGTATTTAACAAAATGCCATGTATAATGGCTGTCATCTTTTACTCCAATCGCTCTTTGCATTGCATCGAAACAGATAAGGAGTTAAAACATAACGGCGCGCTTTATACCATATTTAAGAGTAAAGCACAAATTTTTGCATTATTTTAGCGCTTGCTAAATCGCCTAACGTAAGAAGAGAAATACCCATGAGTATTGTCATTAAAACGGCAGAAGAAATTGAAAAAATGCGTGCTGCAGGTCAGCTAGCTGCAGACGTACTAACCATGATTGCCCCCCATGTTAAAGTCGGTGTGAGCACAGATGAACTTGATCGTTTATGTGCAGAGTTTACGGCAAGTCAGGACGCTATTTCAGCACCACTTAATTATCACGGTTTTCCTAAATCGATTTGTACTTCAGTAAACGACGTGATTTGTCACGGTATTCCTGGCGGTTATACCCTTAAAGATGGTGACATTTTAAATATTGATATTACCGTAATCAAAGATGGTTATCATGGTGATACCTCAAAGATGTTTTTAATTGGTGATGTTAGCGCCAAAGATAAGCGTCTTTGCCGTATCGCACAAGAAAGCCTTTATGCCTCAATTCGTAAAGTTCGCCCGGGCATGAAACTCGGTGAAATTGGTACCATTATTGAAAAGTGTGTCAAAGCCAGCAAATCTGGTTTAGAAAAATACACTATCGTTAAAGATTACTGTGGCCATGGTATTGGTGCAGGCTTCCATGAAGAGCCGCAAGTTGTTCATTATAAAAATAATGATAATACTGTACTACGCGCAGGTATGTGCTTTACTATCGAACCAATGATCAACGCTGGCCGTCATAACACCGTTCTTGATGATAATGATGGTTGGACAGTAACGACAATTGATGGCAAGAAGTCAGCTCAGTGGGAACACACTTTATTAGTTACCGCTAAAGGTGTTGAAGTGCTTACCTTACGAGATGAAGAAGAGTTACCTCGCATCATCAATCACTAATCTTATATTGAGCCCATAGGGATATCATGAACAAAGCACGGAGCGCCAAGTTGGCTCTTGCTGAACAAAATGACTTACTGGCTAAGTCATTTTGTTCAAAACAACCCATCTCAGAGTTAATTAAAGCTCGTTGCACGTTTGTCGACAAACTCATCAAACAAGCGTGGTGTGATATTGGCCTCGATAAGCATAATATTGCACTCATTGCTGTTGGTGGCTACGGACGTGGTGAATTACACCCCCACTCTGATATTGATTTACTGATTTTATTACAATCAGCACCATCAGATACGATCGCTAATCAACTTGGACAATTTATTGCTTTCTTGTGGGATGCCAACCTAGAAGTTGGGCATAGCGTACGTACGTTAAGTGAAACACTCGTACAAGGCAGACAAGATATTACGGTTGCCACCAACCTACTTGAAGCTCGCCATTTAATTGGTTCATCCATTCTATTTAGTGCACTTTACAATGCCGTCAGACAAGCTGACTTTTGGCCCAATGCTGAGTTTTTTCTCGCTAAACGAGATGAGCAAGTTGCCAGACATTTAAAAGCCAACGCCTTTGATTTAGAACCAAACATCAAAACATGCCCTGGTGGATTACGCGATATTCAAACCATTGTATGGGTTGCAATGCGTAAATTCAGCGCAACTACCTTGACCGAATTAGTCGAACACGGTTTTTTAAAACAGTATGAACTCGATGAGTTATTAGCGAGTCGGCAATTCTTATGGCGCTTACGTTTCGCGCTACACATCGCCTCTGGTCGCGATGAAAACCGATTATTATTTGATTTACAAAAACAAGTTGCCAGTTTAATGGGTTATCAAGATCAGACCCAATTAGCAGTAGAGCAAATGATGAAAAAGTACTACCGCACGGTCCGCCGTGTATTAGAACTGAATGCGATGCTACTACAACTATTCAAACGCGCGACTCAAATTGATGAACGAACTCTTGCGATAACAGCCATAGATAATTGCTATCAGCGCAGAGGTAAGTTTATTGAAGCGATAGATGAAACCTTATTTGACCGAGAACCAAGTGAAATTATTCGTTTGTTTCTTATTGTCGCGCAAAACTCTAACATTAAAGGCATTTTTGCGGCGACGCTACGAGCTCTACGACGCGCTCGACGGGCACAGTTACAGCCATTAATGGAACATGAACGGTGCCGTGAACTATTTATTGAAATTCTTCATCATCCGCGAGCAATCAATGCTTTATCACTAATGCATAAACATGGGGTGCTTTCAGCCTATCTTCCTGCATGGCGAAAAATTGAAGGACAAATGCAGTTTGACCTCTTCCATGCCTATACCGTTGATGAACATACACACCGATTATTACTGAATATTGATCGATTTGCCCAACCAGAACAAAAAGAAGAATTTCCACTTGGATCAGTATTAATTAATCAATTACCTAAAATATGGCTACTGATTTTAGCGGCCATTTTTCATGATATAGCCAAGGGACGCGGCGGAGACCACAGCAAATTGGGCGGTAAAGACGCTTTAGACTTCTGTAAATTACATAATCTAAGCGATCATGATGGACGCCTTGTGAGTTGGTTAGTTGAAAATCATCTATTAATGTCCGTTACCGCGCAACGACGCGATATTTCAGATCCCGATGTGGTTGCTGAATTTGCTGATAAAGTCAGAGATGCAGTGCATCTAAGCTACCTATACTGCTTAACCGTTGCTGATATTTGTGCCACTAACGAACGGACTTGGAATAACTGGAAAGGTGCCCTATTACGGGATCTCTATTTTTCAACACAGCGAGTATTAGCTCGCGGCAAAGAAAAACCCGTAGATATTCGTGCCCGCGTGCGAGAGCACCAAGCTAAAGCTAAAAAAGAGCTGTTACGAAGTGGTATTAAAGAGAAAGATTTAGATGCAATCTGGCAGCGGTTTAAAGCTAATTATTTTTTACGCCATCTGCCTAATCAACTCATTTGGCATGCCGAAGCGATTGCTAAACATAAACAAAATGTACCATTAGTATTAATTTCAAAACACACCACTCGTGGTGGTACTGAGCTATTTGTTTATTGCGAAGATAAGCCCAAGGTCTTTGCTACAGTCATGGCTACTTTAGACAATAAAAACTTAATGGTGCATGACGCAACCATTATGATGACCAAAGATGGCTATATTCTAAATACATTTGTGATGATGGAACAAGATGGTAAGGCGGTCACCCAGCTATCACGGATCCAAAGTATTCGTAAAGCGCTCGAAAAAGCACTCACTAACGATACCAGTAAATTACCAAGATTTAGAAAGCTGCCCCGTAAAATGCAGCCATTCAAAGTCGCCACTCAAGTGACTTTCTTGCCAAGTAGTAAACAAGGCACCAGCATGATGGAATTACTCAGCTTAGATAGTCCGGGTTTATTAGCAAAAGTGGGTGACATTCTATATCGCTGCAAGATAAGCTTAGTGGCGGCCAAGATCACAACCATTGGTGAACGCGCCGAAGATTTCTTTATGCTACAAAATGCTGATGGTGAACCGCTTGACGAACAACAGCAGCAATTATTACGACAATCGCTAATAGAAGCATTGTCGCAAACCAATTAATTAAGACAAAATTGGAGATACAGATGGAGGCTTTACGCCAACGTATTGAGGCAGCTTTTGAAGCTCGCGCAGAAATTAGTCCAGCAACAGTTGAGCCAAGCTTACGTGCTGACGTACAAACCGTTATCGATATGCTTGATAAAGGCGAAGTAAGAGTTGCTGAAAAAATTGACGGTGAATGGCAGGTCAATCAATGGCTTAAGAAAGCAGTTTTACTTTCATTCCGTATTTTTGATAACAAAGTGATGGAAGGCGGCGAAACTAAGTACTTTGATAAAGTACCGATGAAATTTGCTGATTACGACGAAGCTCGCTTTAAGCAAGAAGGCATCCGTGTTGCGCCACCAGCAAGCGTGCGTAAAGGTTCATTTATCGCACGTAATACCGTACTTATGCCGTCTTACGTTAACTTAGGTGCTTACGTTGACGAAGGCACTATGGTTGATACATGGGCAACTGTAGGTTCATGTGCACAAATTGGTAAAAATGTACACTTATCTGGCGGTGTAGGCATTGGTGGTGTTTTAGAGCCACTTCAAGCTGGCCCAACCATCATTGAAGATAACTGCTTTATCGGTGCACGTTCAGAAGTTGTTGAAGGTGTAATTGTCGAAGAAGGTTCAGTTATTTCAATGGGCGTTTTCATTGGTCAAAGTACTCGTATTTTTGATCGTGAAACGGGTGAAATCCATTATGGTCGAGTACCGGCAGGTTCTGTTGTTGTTGCTGGTAGCTTGCCATCAAAATGCGGAACTTACAGCTTATACGCGGCAATTATTGTGAAGAAAGTTGACGCTAAAACTCGCAGCAAAGTAGGCATTAACGAATTACTACGTATTGTTGATTAATATCAGCAAACAATAAAAAGGTCAGCATTATTGCTGACCTTTTTTATATGTAATACCCATTCAAGCTGGCACAATGCCATCTAACCAGACTTTTGCATCAACCTCAGGTTCCATGGTTTCGCAAGCATCTATCTTTAAAGTTTGATACAAGGGCTTCGCACCTAACTCTTGTAATAGCTCTTCAAACTGAATTATCGCACCACAGAAATGCTCATAACTCGAGTCCCCAAGTCCAACTAATGCATATTGTAAGTTTGGTAGATAAGGCGCTTTATCTTTTAATTCTGTAAACCAAGGTAGGATATCGTCGGGCAAGTCGCCATTACCCGTCGTTGCGCAAACCACAATCAATAATTCATCTTCAGCTGGCTGCCAGCCGACTAATTCATTAGGTTGCCAAAGCTGATGCTCCATGTTGCGCTCAGCAAACTCAGTTGCAAAAGTTTCTGCAACATATTGAGCACTGCCATAAACCGTACCATAAACTAAATTTATTTTTTGCATTTACTAAGTATCCTTACTTAAACAACATGTTACCAAGATACGATCAGTTCGCTAGCAGGACAAGTCTGAAGCTACTAAAAAATCTGGTGAGCCTTGTAAATCTTGCTCACTCCAACCAAGTCCTGCAAAAACAGTCAACCATTCAGATTCAAGCTCTGTCTCAACCGAAATGCGTTCACCCGTGACTGGATGCGAAAATACTAACTTTTTCGCAATCAGCCATAAGCGATTACAGTTAAAGTGTTCTCTAAAAAATCGATTTTGTTTACCATCACCGTGCGTAGTATCCCCTAAAATAGGATGTCTTAAATGCGCTAGATGGCGACGAAGTTGATGTTTACGGCCAGTATGAGGCATTAAATGCACTAACCCAAAACGACTGGTAGGATAACGACCTGAACTATAAGGAATTTCACTATTCAATAATGGCCAATATGCAGTTACTGCTTCTTGCGCAGCTTTATTGGGATCAACATCTTTATCACCAAGCGCATCAAATTCTTCTTTCAGTGGATAATCTAAAATAGCAGCTTCGTGCATATTGCCGCGAACTAATGCTAAGTAATGCTTTTCAATGGTATGTTCAGCAAACTGCTGGCATAAATTCTTAGCGCTCTCACTGCTTTTAGCAAATAATAATACGCCTGACGTTGGTCGATCGAGCCTATGGACAGGAAAAACATGACATCCCACTAGATCACGCGTTAACTGCATCGCAAAAAAACGCTCTTTACGTGCTAAATAACTACGGTGTACCAATAAACCAGCAGGTTTGTGAATAACAACGACATCGTCATCTTCGTAAAGCACCTTAATTTCAGGTGCAATTTCTAGTTCAATATCGTCATCTTCAACAGAGATTTGATCATTCATTTAGCAATATATCCAACTCATTAATTTGCGTAATTAGTAACGCTTTATCCATCGCACTCGCCCATACATGTTCTGCCATAGGGGCAATAGATATTTTGTTTGGTAAAGGTTGTTTAGCAATAATCAATTGCTGCATTTTAGGAATAAAAATAAATTGTAGCCACTGCTCTAATGGCATTAAGTCACATGCAAATGGCATCGTACTCATCAACGCTTGCGAGCTTGGTGCGGTATCACTCCAGCAACCTATACGTTTTAGTTCATGCTCAATCAATAACAACTGTTGCTGAGTTTTTTGGTATAACATCGATCGTCTCGCTTTTAGCAGTTACAAACTGAAGTCGTCAATTATACCATTACTTTTTCGCCTACACTCAATTTCTACAAAGTGCTAGTAATGAAGTTTGATCTTAAATATCTGCGATAGGTCACTTGAAAATCACTCAATCAATAACCAATTTAAGTATAATAGCTGCGATTAATATAACTAAACTGGTATCCAATGTCTGAAATCACCACCTTAAGCCAATTTCTGACCACCGCAAATACGCAATTTCAAGTGTATGACTTAGGTCGGCGTGTAGTAAATATTGATATGATGGCTTTTCATCAAATTGAATCTTTAATGAGTCCTTACCCTTATCCAATTCAAGGACACGCTCAATTTGCCATCGTTTTCTGGCAAAAAAGCCAGATGCCTTATATTTGGTTCTTAAAATTACCACTTGATGAAAAAGGCCTACTAAGCCCTGCTCCTCGTAGCCAATTTATAAAAATGATACTTGAAGCTCTTGGTAAAGATTTAACACAACCACTAAATGATGAAGAACAACAAAAGTTAGCTAATCACCCTTTTAGCTTTAAACCTAGTCAAGAAAAGCTTGCATTCTTTAACGCTCTTGTCCGTCGTCATTTAGGTCAAAATACAAGTCAACAATATGACTTTGCATACCAGTATTTAACTCAACAAACTGATAATTGGCAACACGTCGGATTACAAGGCATTGCAGATATTTGTGCCAGATATGATCAATTAGATCATGCGGATATCATTATGAACGCATTTAAATTTGCACCAGATCAAGTTCAAATTGCGCTATGTCAATGCTTGGAAAATATTCAGATCACTGTAGAGTTGAGCCAGTTATTACTCAAAAAAATCAAACATGCTCATGATCATAGTATGTATTCATACTGGTTACGTGGTCTTGCATCCAATGCAGAATGCACAATACAAGCGATTGAATATCTTGAACAACAACAGGTTTTAGATGAACATGAATTAATCACTATTGCCGCCAGAAATTGGATTGCTCTAAAACACGATCAAACTCGCACAATTTATTTAGAAGCATTAGCAAAGCAACCACAACACTTTTTCAATCAAATTTTTGCTGATATTGTGGCGATTCCATTGTTAAGAAACTGTATTTTAACTGAATTACGCAACCCTAATCGGAGCCAACAACTTAGTATGAGAATTGGCGGATTATTTAAGGCGACTTTATCATGATGACAGATGTATTACTCATTCTAGCCGTTGGTGTCATAGCCGCTTTCTTTTGGCAGTTAAGACAGATGGCAGAGATCAGTCGACGATTTGCAGAAAGAGAATGCCAAAAACAAAAAGTACAATTATTAGCCATTGCGATGGAGTCTGCACGTCCTTCGTTTGGCGGACATTCAGGTATCTGTTGGCAAGCAAAATATATGCTTGAATTTAGCACAGATGGTATTAATCAATTTAAAGCTACAATTACCATGCGCGGTAAACAGATCCAAAAAATTCAATGGCCTATTTTTCCAGAGCCCGACTGGTTAGAAGCCCCTATGACTAAAGGGTCTATTGGTGGTGGATGTGGCTCAAGGGGCAGCTGTAACTCAGGTTGTAAAAAGTAATACCGTCTATGACAGTTAGGTTTACCGCACAGGAAACCTAACTTCTTATCTTGCTCTACCACTTCTCATTCTTAAAACTTCATTTCAACAGACGAACACTAAAGCAAGAAGACAAAGTAACTTGTACAAAACGGAAAAAGGGCACAGCTTCTGCTGTGCCCTTCTTGACTTAGTGTAAGCTATCCCGCTATTTCTCGTGCTCCCTGCACCATCCATGCGTATAAATTCGGCGTCCTGCCTAATATTTCCATATTTTCCATTTTCAACTGATAAATCATTTATCAGGCTTGCTTATCCTTAAGCGTGTCCTTAAATCCATCCCTGAGCTTTCCATCGCAACTTTGTTATCCATAACTCTGTTCACCATCCTAGTAAACAGGCAATACACTCAAGTATTGTGTCCAACAAGTCCCTCTGTAACTATCCATAATGACTAAACATCCTGTTTAATCAGCTAATCATCCTGATTAGTTCCCTTTTGTTTCTCTAGCTCTTCCTAAGCTATGGACTCATTTTATACAAAAACGAGCATCAATGTCGACAACTTATTTAAATTATTTCAACCTAACATTAACAACTACACTACATTTTGATTTAATCACTTAAATATCAATATGTTACAGATTGGTATTTTGTAAGGCATATGCTTATATCTTACATATTTGTAAGATATCTCTCACAAAATTTGTAGCAATATGAGTAAGCAAGTAAAAGCTTAACCATTGTTTATCAAAAGAAAAGGGCGCGATAAACGCGCCCGACTAACTCTAAACAATGTGTGCTATCCAGCTCAATGAATGCTCCCTGCACCATCCTTGCGTAAATTTTCTCCTGCACCCTGCTTGTATGTCCTATACATTAATCCTTAAGCAATATCCTATTGCAGGTTCAAATCCATATTGGAACTCCATCCCCGCTACTTAATCCATCAAGCAATCCATTTAGATATTCCCTAATGATGTCCCTAAAATAATCATGCTAGATTATTTTGCTATCCAATTGCATTCCATATCCCTTTGTCACCCTGACTAAAGAATACTTCCAGATTCTTATTTCTTTACTAACTCTAAATAGCTAATAGTTCGTCCCTGATTTCCGAGATAAATTTTACCAAATAAAAACATTTTTTATACATGGAATATTAATTAAAAGAAGACTTCAAACTCTTAATAAAAATAACGAAATAATTTATTTATATTTATTATTAGACACTTACAAGCAATCCCGCAACCAACAAGTACCTAATGAGTAGCCATATTCCCACACTGTAAGCGAGATATTTCTCACAACCAGCTTCTCTAAATCTTCAATGCCACCACTTTATTAAAATGGCTTAATTAAACGAATTAGAAACATAATGATACAAACCACCAGCAACATCGCCAATCGTGATCTCTGAAATAAATCCGAATCCTTGCTGCTGAAATAATGTCACATGATTATTATCACTCACAAAAACCCCAATACCATCAATATTAGGTTGTTCATCACACCAGCTTTTCACTACAGTCAGTAAACGACCACCAACGCCCTTATGCTGTTCTGTTGGTGCTACGGCAACAAATTGCACAATGGCACAGTGCTTTTCCGGTAAATGTTCAAGTATCGATTGTTCTTTTGCTATTAATGCCTGAGTACTTTTCCATCCCGCGGCTAATAACATCTTTAAACGCCAATGCCAAAATCTTGCATCCCCAATTAATTGCGGCATCACAATCGATACAACGCCCACGAGACGAGAACCTTCAAATAAACCAATAAGCGTCTGCTCCTCAAGCCATAATTGATTTAATTCTTCTCGAATACTCGCTCTTAATTTTTGTTGATAATGACTTTCGTCAACAAAAGTTAAGCTGCTTTTAAATAAGGGATCATTGAGGTAGGCGTTATAAAGTAACGAGGCTGCCGAACGAAGATCTTCTGCAGTTAAATAAACAGCCCTGTAAGGTAATAATGATTCAGATGACATGTTAGCTCCCAATGGTTGATAACAGTAGCTAACGCTATCCTTGCTATCCTTGCTATCCTCCATTGAGCGCCACTGAAATAAATCCAGCCTTTATAGTAACAACTATTTAACAATATTCCAGTTTTTTAGAACATTGCCATTTGTTGATAAGCTGTATCTCCCCAACCCATTAAATTACCGTTTTCAAAAATTAAAGCAGTACATTCATCTTTAGTCGTTTGCCCATCACCATGTTGCCATTGGGTACGATAAAATAAGATTTTCATTGCTTGTCCTTTTTTATTGTACGCTTCGGTTAATTCTGGCTTCCCCATTAATAACTGAACTTGCTCTTGCGTCATCCCCATGTTTAATTGAGTAATATGCTGCTTATTTTGACGCTCTATTTTATGAAACTTATACTGGCCGCTATCGTCATCATTGCTTGCAATATTAATGGAGCAAGCACTAAGTCCTGCGATTATAGGTAAAACAAGTAGGCTTTTTATCATTTTTGGCATTTTATCTTCCTTGCAGTTTGTTACAATACACCATTGCTTCAAAAGCAATAGTTATGCCAAATCAGAAATGCAGATATTTATATGATTTAATTAATTATTTTTGATTTATTTAAAACAATTTGTTGTATAGATGGTGAGATTAGTTATCAATGAGTCAAATTAACCAAGTAATGATTACAGCTAAAGCGTTAATGTTAGCCGGTAAAACCCCAACTCTAGCCTTAATTAAAAATAAGCTTGAAGCTCAAATTCCAATGCCTGTAATCATTAAAGGCTTACAACGATTTAAAGCTTTATCACCACAAGAACAGTTAAATTTAACCGCTAATTTCACGACGGCGTCTACGCCGATAACATCGACTAAATCACCTTTAGAAAAGCAAGTCGAACAACTTGAAATGCAAGTGAAGCAATTAATGTTAGCGCAACAGGCATTACTCGCTCGTATTGAGGTTTTAGAGCAGCAAGGATCTTAGTCATATGTTTGTCACTGAATTAAGATTTGAGTGCTATGCAGATACCACGATTACTGCTGCGGAACAGGCGATTAACCAATTGCTCGAAGCATGGCGTGCTAATGGCCAAATTTTAGGTCGAGAATTTGCAGTTGCATTTAATGATGGCGAATTTAAAGTTCGATTACTGTTACCTGAAAAAAATAGCCTATCGCATAAATTCAATAGTGCTTGGGCTAAACAAGCTTTGCTGCAATTAACGCAAGCAAAACTGTTAACCCCAAGAGAAAAGTATATCGGCCAAGACATCAACTCAGAAGTGAGCTGTATCGATACACCAAGCTGGCAGGTTCTTTATACAAGCTATGTTCATATGTGCTCACCTGTACGCAATGGTGATAACTTGTTGCCCATTCCACTATATCGCCTTCCAGCAACATTCAATGGCGATCATAAACGAATTATAAAATGGCAAACGGAATGGCAAGCTTGTGATGAACTACAAATGGCGGCGGCAACTCAAGCTGAATTTGCAGCACTGACGGAGTTATCTACCGTTGAAAGTGACTTATTTAGAAGAGGCTGGGATCTTAGAGGCCGTATTGAGTTTTTAACTAAAATTCCAACCTACTACTATCTTTATCGTGTGGGCGGCAACAGCAAACAAGATGAGCTTGATAGAGTTTGTCCAAAATGTGGCTCAGCCAATTGGAAATTAGCTGAGCCGCTATTAGATATGTTCCAGTTTAAGTGTGATCACTGCCGAATTGTATCTAATATATCTTGGGATTACTTATAATCGAGAGTTAAGCACGACCACGTAAGTTGCGCCACATTATCTTCATACGCTCAATAATACCAGGATGCTCGTAATGAGTCGGTGAATGAGATTGATGCATAACAGGTGGCGCAATCACCACAGATAACTCATCCATAAATAACGATAAACTATCTGCTAACCGAATTGACTGTATTTCACCAGGTACTTCAATCCAAACACTACTGTCATCATTATTGACAGTCACCATCTGTTCATCATCACCAATCACGCCAATAAACCAAGTTAAAGGCTGTTTAAGCTTTTGCTTCATCATCAAATGACCAATGATATTTTTCTGCAAATACTCAAAATCATCTTCACTATACACCTGCAATAATTCACCTTGTCCCCAAGGCGAATCAAATAACATTGGTGCAGCAAAATATTGACCGTAAAAAGCGTCTATTTCAGAATGTAGTTCGAGATTTAACGCGGCGGCAACATTGTCAAATTTACCTGGATTATCTCGTACAACCAATTGCCAGCCTGACGCAATATCTTCTGCCACTATTTTTTCACAGCATGGGCTTTGCTCACCCATAAAGTAATATTGAGGCAAGTCACCCAAACTAGTTTGGTAGTCATTAATATAGCGCTGAATAAATTCTTCTAAAGATAAGCTACAAGACACTGAGCAGATTTCCAATCTTTGGTATAATAGATAGATATTTTGACATGGAATTAAATTTGATGACACAAAATCATGATCCTTACCATGATGCAGCCGAATTAGCGGGTCTTACATTAGGTAAAGCGACTGAGTATCAGGCAACTTATGATGCCTCTTTACTGCAAGCGGTTCCAAGAAAATTAAATCGAGATGCGATTGGGCTAACCCAAGAGCTGCCATTTACTGGTGCAGATATTTGGACCGGCTATGAATTATCTTGGTTAAATGCCAAAGGTAAGCCTATCGTTGCCATCGCAGAATTCACACTTGATTTCTCAACTAAAAACTTAGTTGAATCAAAGTCTTTTAAACTGTATCTCAATAGTTTCAATCAGACAAAGTTTGACTCAGTAGAAGCCGTCCAACAAACACTTACTGCCGATTTAAGTCAATGTGCACAAGGCACCGTAACCGTCAAAATCATTGAAGTTAAGCACTTTGCAACGATGCGTATTGCGGAACTTCCAGGTCACTTACTTGATGATTTAGATATTGAAGTGGATAATTATCAATTTAATGCTGATTTACTGCTCGACAGTACTGATGAAAAGCAAGTTGTAGCAGAAACACTCACATCAAACTTGTTAAAGTCAAATTGCCTAATACCTCTCAACCTGATTGGGGGAGTGTCATGATCCGTTATCAAGGGCCTAAAATTGATAGAGAAAAGCTACTACGCTATCTCATTTCATTTAGACAACACAATGAGTTCCATGAGCAATGTGTTGAACGTATTTTTGTTGACTTAAAACGCTTCTGTCAATGCAGTAAACTCACCGTTTATGCGCGCTATACTCGCCGTGGTGGCTTAGATATCAATCCATATCGTAGCGATTTTGAGCATTTACCTGAAAATCATCGCCTTGCCAGGCAGTAAAATATCCGTCATAGAAATAGGCGCAATCTGCGCCTATTTCTATTTAAATAAGAGAAACAACCTGAAGCGGTTAGGCTATAGCTGTTAAAGAATGAATATCAAGCCAATGACAATCTAATGCATCCATCACTATTGGTGTTTGAGCACATAATGCAAAACAATAGTGACTGTTAATAATACCAGCAATGGTTGACCAATGAGTTTCACTTACGGAGCTTGAGAAAAATCTTAACTGATTATTAGCTAACTGACGTACATTAATTATTTCAGCTAAGCTCACATCAACCTCAAAACTTGCAAGAGACTGACTTAGACCTTGCCCAGTTGCTTTTAACCTCGCCTCTTTTAAACACCATAATTGAAAAAAATATTGCCGTTGCAATGCGCTTGGTAAAACCTCTAATTTCGATTGCTCATTAGGGTGAAAAAAATGAGATGATATTTCATTAATGTTAGTTCGTAATTTTATCTGCTCAATATCCACCCCCAATGACGCTGATTCGTTTGTACAAGACACACCAACAAGTAGGTAATCACCACTATGGCTGATATTAAATTGAACATTATTTGATAATGGGTTTTGAATTAATTGAGGCTTACCGTTTATGTCATACAGAAACAGCAGCTCTTGTGGTAATTTATGGCAATATAAACTTAATATATAACGAACGAAAATACGTACCAATAATGCTCGCTGCTGCTTACCTTGAGTCGCATAAGCGTTAACTTTAGTGATTTCCGCAGCAGATAACCAGTGCCGATATTGCGGTGCCAGTTGTTCAATATCAACTAATGAACAAAGCCATAATTGGTAATGAGATTGTTTGTTTTGATCTGGAATATTCAATGGCAAAACCTAATCCGAAAGGACCTCAGCAAACAGTTAATATTTACTGTTCAAAATGCAAACAGCAACTTTATAAATATCGAAAAGGTGGTAAAGGTGCGTTAGTCAAATGCTTCAAAGAACGTATCGTTGAGGATTACACCTCAACTACTGCAGTCTGTCCAGTATGCCAGCAGACTTTTGCCCGCGAAACACTCATCAGAGGCGTTCCCGCTTTTAAAATAATCGGCGGTAAGGTTTATCAAAAGTAATTGCGATCCAATATTTGATTAGCCCATGACATTACCCCAAATTATTTAAACAAGCCATTTAGGCTTTAATGCCATCATTACTATAAAGTCTGCTAAAATAACGCTAATTCCAGTTTTAGCGTATTTTAACGCATTTTATCTAGGTTTATTTGATGGCAACAACAACCCCCATCCTCAATTATTCACTTACAATCGATCCAATCATTGAGACGCAAAATGGTAACGAAAAAAGAGCGCTAAGTTATGCTAATACTATTTTTTCATTATTCAGCTATGTGTTAAATGAACAAAAACCTGCAGATAAAGTGATTGCTGAGTATTTCAGAGAGCATAAAAAGCATGGTTCAAAAGATCGTAAAGTGATCAGAGAAAGCTTGTTTGCACTATTCAGATGGTGGGGATGGCTGCAACAGGTTGGTCAATATCAGCAAAGCCAAGATTGGTTTAAATTACTGACACTAGCAGCGACACTCGAACAACATCAATGGCACAATATTATTGAGTCATGGCAACGTTTCGCCCAAATTGAGCAATTACCACCAGCAGCTAACTTAACTCAAAAGCAGCAACTGGTAGAAATTGTAGCGGGTGTAAAGGTCACTGCCGAATCACTTATGCCAGCTTGGTTTTGGCCTATGGTTGCCGATAACTGCGATAAAACAGCATTAATCGAATCTATGTGCACTCGCCCACCATTATGGCTAAGAGCCCAAACGAGCCCAAGCACTGAAATAGTAAAACAGCTGAATCAGGCTGGATTTGATGCAGATATCAATCCATCGATTTCAACCGCTATTTCACTTGGTCATCAAGCGATTAATTTAAATGAAATTGATTGTTATAAGAAAGGCCAAGTTGAAGTTCAAGATTTAGCATCACAAGTTATTGGCTATATTTGTCAGCCACAAACTAATGAACAATGGTGGGATACTTGCTCAGGCGCTGGAGGCAAAACGTTACAGTTGGCTTCAATCCTTAAACAACAAAATGCAAATGCTAAGATAACAGCATCAGATATTAGGCCTTTTGTGTTACAAGAATTGCTTAAACGAGCCAAACGAGCTGGATTTAAAGGTATTACAACCAAACCTTGGACTTCTGAAGCATTACCCGTTGATACACAATTTGATGGCGTATTAGTGGATGCTCCTTGTAGCTGTACGGGGACTTGGCGTCGTAACCCGGATATGCGTTGGCTGGACACCCCAGAGTCACTGCAACACTACCCAGAACTGCAATTAGACATTTTATCTCGTAGTGCCAAAGCCGTTAAAAATGGGGGCAAATTAGTTTATGCCACTTGCTCATTAGCCAGTAATGAAAATGAACAAGTTATCACTCAATTTTTGGCCAACAACCCTGAATTTGAGCTTATGCTAATAATCGATCCATTAACTCAAACTCAGCAAAAAATGTTAACCGTATATCCTTATACCCAAGACAGTGATGGCATGTTTGTGTGCTGTATGGTTAAACAAAAGTGATACGTCAAATTTTTAGTCACTATCGATAAAAATTTTTCACTTTTCACCATAACTAATTTTGATAAGAATAGGCATGTTCACTCAATCTGTATACGGATATAGAAAATGTCTTATGACTATGATTTTGAAGATGATTGGTCTTGCGAAGATCAAATTAAGGATAAACAGAAGGACAAACGTTTAAAGCAACGTCGTCAAGATAATAAACGTAAGTACTCTGAAGACAATCAATGTCAATCCACTTCAAAAAAATGGTAGAAAAATGGCAAGCCTAAAGCTTGCCATTTTTATTTACCTGTTTCAGAAACTAGCAAGCTAACTTACTGATATTAAGCCACTAATGAGTGATGTCGCTTCAACCATTTATATTCATATAAACTATTTTCAGCATTTCTAAGTAAGTCATACACATTAGTATTTAACTCAGTATCTGTTTCACCAATACCTAAATTTACATCATCAAAATCAGCATTATCTATACCAAATTTCATCACTTTTAAATAAGCAATAAATTCACGCTTATTATCTACCGGTAACACAACTGCAAATTTCCACGTCGATAGCCTAAAACTCTTAAGCGGTAGTGATATCTGTTGCAGTTGTCCGACGAAACATCCAACTAACTCATGTTGTTGTTCATGCTCTAAATTATCGGTCAAATCATTATGTGAGACTATCTCAACCAAAATGAGTGACAATTTAGTCGCATCTTCGGTAAAGCTAATATGGTTATTAATATAATCATCAAATGCATACTTATTAGCTAAACGACTCATAGGATCACGCCTAAAGTTTTGCCAAGATTCAGCAAACATCTGTAAGCGTTGTTCTCGTTTATTATTATTAATATTTTGTTTATCCACTAAAGCTAATGCTAAAAATAATGCATCTATTGCCGAGCCAACTAAAAGCGCTATCTCTGCATACTGAATAATGTCAGGTAATATCGATAAATTATGAGGTAATATTGATAGCAGTGGAATAAAAACTAAAATAAAAGCCATTAAAAAATAACGACTTGGCATAAAACCATTTAAGAAGCACACATTGCCACAAATCAATGCTAATAATAACCAGAGTAGTAAAACCGTCGCAACAATCGCCGAACTGTATTCAATTTTAATGCAAACACAGACAATCGCAGCACATGACAGTACTAATAACCATTTGCTATAACACCAAAGTTTTGGGGCTATTTGTGGTAATCCTAAAAAATGCTTATACAGTAAGACATTACAAATAGGCAACATCAAAAATAAAATGGGTATAATTTCAAACCAATATATATTCCAATACTGTGAGGGTATATGAAATGTAAATGCCCAACCCAATGCTAAAAATAAAACGTATAAAGAATAATATCCGTAGGTTTTATCATGATTAATCACAAATAAGCTAAAGTGATAAAGCATTAAAAAAAGTAAACCGCCAATGATAACCTGTATAAGTAAAGAACGTTCGTGGGCATCAATAACATGCTGATTTAATTCTTGAATTTCAACAATTGGAGATACTTTAAAATTACGACTACTCACTTTGATAATAATGTAGTATTCAACATAAGGATTAATATCAACACTGCGAGCATAATTTAAGCTAAACTGTGGCTTCGCATAAAAACCACTTTGCTTATGCTGCACGCTACCATCACTGCCATATAACCAATAATCAATATGTTCAATCAAAGGCTTACGAAGATTCAAAGTCCATGCTTTAGCCTCCCCGGCTAACATCAATGATGTAACTAAATAAAACTCTCCACCCGTTTTTTTTACACCATTAATCCTTGTTTGCTTATGCAACCAAGTGGGAATTTCATCATAATAATGAGGCAGCGGAAATTGCGCATCAACATGATAATAATCTACATGCTCAAGGATCTGTATTTCATTAGCGGCTTTACTTGAAAAGCTAAAAATCAGTATTAAGCAAACTAATGTATATCTTAACCACTGCCAACGTTGAGAGCTCATCACTTTTAGAACTTAAACTTAGTACCAAGATACCAAGCGGCATTGATAGTACGATCATGACCAGATTCATATTTGTAGTGCATATATTGATATCCACCATACACAGCAAGACTATCATTTAGTCGATATTGTAATCGTGTATCAAATTCGTATTGTCTTTTTATCGCGTCAAATGCTAATACACTTGGTGTGTAGTAACCACTGACTTCTGCACTAAGATTTGAACCTAAATCAAGTTGATACAATCCACCTAAACCGATGATCGTGCCATGTTCAGCATGAAATGCCCATAAGTGCGATAACTTACCACCAATTTGAATTTTTTGGGCACCGGCGTGATGCTGGAAATAGACGCCAGCTGCGGCATAATAACCACCGGTATCTGAATAGCGATATTCGAAACGACTTGTTGCTTGATCGGTTAAAGCAATATCTGTAGCCGCTAAAATGCTGTCATCATTAATACCAACATCTAATTCAGCAGCCTGTGCGGCCATTGAAATGCTTAACCAACCAAACACGACTAACCATAATTGTTTCATCATATGTATGCTACATTAATTAAATAAGATGTAGCATACACAGACTCAAATTATTCATCTATATCTATATGTTTAATTAAGATTTTTTTGTGAAATGAGTAACTTTTTTCGATATTATTTAACGGTGATTCGATCGCCAACTAACGAACTCATCATTTGATCTACATTTGTTGCAGCGTCAAGTGCAAAATAATACCAGCCCACAACATTGCCGGTACCACGTATACTTAAAAAGTTTGCCCAAAAATGCCAACCCGCTTTTAATAAATTGGCTTTACTTGCTTGATTTTCGTCTCTAATCGTTGCAAACAGCAATTTGATCCCTAAATCCTTAGCAACTTGGGTTCTTTTCTCTGTTAATCGCTGAGCAATACCACGGCGACGAAATGCAGGAGCGACAACTAAATAACCAAATTCAGCGACATCCCCCTGCCCCTCTTTAATCGCGGCACAGCCAATAACAGTATTGTCAGGCGTCAAAGCAACTATCACAGCTCGAGAGCGAAAAAATGAAGCATGATCTAATGGGTGGGCGTTATCATCGCGATGATCGATCAGTGCGGCAGCTTGGCTTAACATATCTACCTGCTCACTGACCTCAATCCGAATAGATTCAATACAATGATCCATAACGAAACTCTTTAAAAACCATGAAAAATTAAATTTTACCTGTTACTGATTTAACTAGCGAGTAAAACATGTGCTTTAATACGGCTAATACCAATAAGAAAAACCAATAAGGATCAAGGAATGAGTAATGATATTTATCAATTTGTAGTCGATGACATCCAAGGAAATAAAGTTGAGCTATCACAATTCAAAGGTCAGGTTTTACTGATTGTAAATACAGCTAGCAAATGTGGTTTTACACCGCAATATGAACAGTTGGAACAGCTCTATCAACAGTATAAAGTACAAGGATTTTCCATTTTAGGTTTTCCTTGTAACCAGTTTGCCCATCAAGAACCTGCAGATAATCAACAAATTGCTCAATTCTGCCAATTAAACTATCAAGTGTCTTTCCCACTGTTTGCCAAAGTGGACGTTAATGGTAATGATGCAAGTGAACTCTATCGATTCCTCAGCATGCAAGCTAAAGGCTTATTGGGAAGCAGTAGCGTAAAATGGAATTTCACCAAATTCTTAGTTAATCGCGAAGGAAAAGTGCTAAGTCGATTTGCCCCAACCACAACGCCATTAAGCCTAAAACAAGCCATTGAATCTTTACTTTAAAAATAAATATACAACTTTTTATAAAAGCAGTGAACTTATTAAAAGAGCCGTGCTCTAACATAGTGAACAAGATTTTCGCGTTCATCATTCTCCCAAGGACTTCTAGCGCAGTCCCTTAGATCAAACAGATCTCCAGGCAACTTTATTGAGTTGCCTTTTTTTTACCCAAAATAAACAACAGAAATAATAATCTTTAAAATCAAACACTTATAAATTAATTAAATTATTTTATATGGTAGAGTGAACTAAACTGAGTTTATGGCGTCTGATATTATGAAACGAATTTATATTCACTTTCATCATCATACTCCCTTATGTGGTGTTTAATGCTAGCGCTTTTTAAACACTCATTTCAAAGGCTAAAATCCTTTTTGAGCAACCTTAATATGGTTGCTTTTTTTTATCTAAAAATTGATGAAATCCCACTAAATGCCTAATTGTTGCAACTCTTTTAAGACCACTTTTTGGGGTAATGGTACATAGCCATCTTTAGCAACAATTTGCTGTCCTTGACCAGATAGAATAAATCGAACGAACTCTCTATCCATTGGGGTTAATGGCTTGTTGGGGTGCTTATTAATATAAACATACAAATATCGAGCCAGAGGATACTCACCGGAAGCTGCATTATCAGCTGTTGCGGCAATATATTGTTGTTGTTCATTGGCTATTGCGACGGCTTTAACTCCAGCAGTTCGATAGCCTATCCCAGAATATCCAATTGCATTAAGTGATTGTGATACTGATTGCACCACGGATGCCGAACCGGGTTGCTCATTCACATTAGCCTTAAAATCACCGTTACATAACGCTTTTTTCTTAAAATAGCCGTAAGTACCCGAGACTGAGTTTCGGCCATATAATTGAATATCTCTTTTAGCCCAGCGACCTTGTAATCCTAATTGTTGCCAGTGATTGATATTATGACCACCGCAGCGATAAGTAATTGAGAAAATATCATCAATTTGCTCAATCGTTAGCCCTGTAATCGGATTATCTTTGTGAACAAATATGGCTAATACGTCAATCGCAACTTTTATGGGTGTTGGTTGGTAACCGTAACGTTTCTCAAATGATTCGATTTCATTTGGTTTCATCAACCGACTCATTGGGCCAAATTGTGAGGTTGCTTCGGTTAAAGCTGGCGGAGCTGTTGATGAACCAGCTGCTTGAATTTGAATATTAACGTTAGGGTAAATATCTTTAAATTGCTCTGCCCACAGAGTCATCATATTTGCCAGAGTGTCAGAGCCAACAGATGAAAGATTACCAGATACACCACTGACTTTTTGATAACTTGCTAGCTCATCATCTTGTTCTGCAACTGCAAAAGATGAAGCGAAGATGCTAGCACCCAATAACAAAAGATTCAGCAGGCCTTTAAGTCTCATTACAAGCTCTCTTACTTTTGCAACGTCAAACTTAAAATGACGACGATTAATAGATTGATATAAAGCATGAATAGACTTAACTCGCATCAATCAATACGCTTTTTTTGTACAATTAATATTGAAGGAATCGTAAAGCTAAAAGTGCTGCCTTGCCCTAACTCGCTAGTGATCACTAACTCACTATGATGATGACTCAACGCATGTTTCACAATTGCCAGCCCTAAACCACTGCCACCAGTTTGACGTGAGCGCGCAGTATCAACGCGATAAAAACGTTCTGTTAATCGCGGTAAATGTTGTGCAGCAATACCTTCGCCAGAATCACTAACACTAAACATGGCACCATCAGAGACAGCTTGCCACTTCACGGTAATAGAACCTGACTCTGGCGTATAACGAATGGCATTAGAGATCAAATTTGAACAAGCGCTGATAATTTGAAATTCATTCCCCAAAATAGCAATCTGCGGATCACATTCAAACTTAAGTTGATAACGGCCCAGAGACAATGCTTCCGCTTCTATTTCTAAGCCTTTCATCAATAATCCCATATCGATTTCATGGGCCCAATCGATATCGTCTTCATCTTCAATACGAGAAAGCGCTAATAACTGCTCAACCAATAATTTCATACGTTGGGTCTGTTGTTGCATGAGTTCCACCGGTCTCGCGACCATAGGATCATCGCTTTGCATTGACTCCATCATTTCAAGGTAGCCTTGTAATACCGTCAATGGCGTCTTTAGCTCATGTGAAACGTTAGCAACAAATTCACGACGCATTCCTTCAAGTTGGCGAATACGGGAAATATCGCGAGCAATCAATAACAACTGGTGTTCACCATAAGCAATAATTCGAAATTCGAGTATTCGTCCTTCATGCACAGGAGAAGGCAGTTCAAGTGGCACACCATATTTGGCCTGCACTAAATATCGCGAAAAGTCAGGATGACGTAATAGATTGTCAATTCGTTGACCACTATCTTGCGGCCATAAAAAACCGAGTAACCTTTGTGCTAACTTATTGCACCATAAAATATTATATTCACTGTCCAATACCACTGCAGCATCAGGTAATGCCTCGGCGGCAAGTCGAAAACGCGCAAGTAAATCTGCTAATTGATTTAATCGTTTACGATTTTTTCGTTGTAGTCGATAGACACCATTGAACACGCCTTCCCAACTCCCCTGTCCTTGAGGGGGGGTTAATTTCTTCATTTGCCAAAGCCATATTTGTAATCGAATTAACTGCCGATAATGCCAAGCTAATAGGACTATACTCGCGACCAATAATGACAAAGTCACCTGACCCACTAATAAGCCAATGATTGTCGCTAAAGCAATATATAGGACTAATCTAGATATCAACTTATACCTAGTATGTGGTTCAACCATGAAGTAGCCTCAGCAACAACTAAGATAAATTATAAACGAGTAGAAAAACGATAGCCTGCACCTCTAACAGTTTGAATCAATCGATCATGTCCTGATGCTTCAATTGCTTTTCTTAGTCTTCTGATATGTACGTCAACAGTACGGTCTTCAACATACACATTGGTTCCCCATACATTATCAAGCAATTGTTCGCGACTATATACTCGCTCAGGATGGGTCATAAAAAAGTGCAGTAATCTAAATTCTGTCGGCCCCATATCAAGCACACTATCAGCAACACTCACTCTATGACTAACAGGATCTAATGCTAACCCCTGCACTTCAATCACTTCTTCTAGACGTGTTGGTGCACTGCGTCGCAATACCGCTTTAATTCGTGCCACTAACTCTTTTGGCGAGAATGGTTTAGTCATATAGTCATCGGCACCAACTTCTAGCCCTTTGACCTTATCCTCTTCTTCACCGCGTGCAGTCAGCATAATAATCGGAATTTGACGAGTAAACTTATCCATTTTTATCTGCTTAGCAAACTGAATACCACTTCCGCCAGGAATCATCCAATCGAGTAAGATTAGATCAGGATATGGCTCGTTCATCTGCGCTAATGCTTGCGGCATCGTCTCTGCGGTTTTAACATTAAAACCATGCTGTTCCAATACAAAAACCAGCATCTCTTGGATGGCTAACTCATCTTCAACAATCAATATCCGTGCGGTCATAGCTATTTACTTCACTCATGATTAATAACGCTAGTATCAAACAATTATATTACAGAAATATTAAAGTAGTCTGAGTACGATCACTCGTGCTACCACTAAGAACTAAAAAGGAGGCAAAAGCCTCCTTAAATGTCTAGAACAACACTCATTAAAATTTATGTTCGATTCCTAACCCGAAATATTTATCTTGTAACTCTGCCAACACCACCACATCTTGTCCCATACCGTCTTGGCTTGCATACGCCATTTTGTCGTAATCACGCATTGTATAGAATGCGAATAGCTTGGTTGGCTTAGCTAATTTATAATCTGCACCTAATGACCACGAATCACCAAATTCATCCATTGTCTGGTACTGTGTCTTTAACGTTATATCATCAATGCCATACGCTGCACTTAGCATGAAACCAGAAACAGAGCTGCTATTACTGTTACTCTTTTGCTGTTGTTGATACATACCACCTAACTTAAAACCAGCCACTTTACCTTGTACTGTCGCACGCACAATATCATAGCCTTTAACTTTTGAATCATAGGCTACAGAAGCAAATACAGGCGATTTTTTAAGTTTACTATCACCATACATGGCTGCAACACTAAAACCATTTTCATCATTTTGTGAAGATGCACCATCAGCAGCATAAGTCACCCCAAGTTGCACTTGACTAAATACTGGCGTTACATAAGTTGCCGTCTGTTCGATACGATTCTCGCCTTTAAATAAGTTTTTAATATCACCAGCTAAATCACCAAACAAGTCCACTTTACCTTGTGACTTTTTTAACATTGTGTCATTACGACCAACGGATACGGCACCAAAATCACCACGTAACCCGACAAATTGATTACGCGCTTCAAAGTTATCTTTCGCGGCATCACCAGTATCAACTTCATATTCAATCATATAGAAAGCTTCTAACTGTGATGATATTTGATAAGCACCTTTTACCCCTAAGCGTGACGAGTTGCTCTGAATAGTGGTATCACTGTCACTCATTATTTGGGCGTTATTAACCGTCTCTGCATCATTATATTGTGCAGTAACATTTAATTTACCGTAAAAATTAACAGCATCTGCAGCGTACACAGGTGTTACTAGCGCGGTTACTAATGCAGTTGCTAAAACAGACTTTTTAAACAGGCTCATCATTTCATCCTTTTTATTGAACTTGACTATAAATTGTCAATCTGAGCTTAGTCTGCAACAACAATGTTTCAATTTTATTTCATTTTTTAGATGTTTTTACTACGTACTAAATCCTAACCAGCATTAGCATGATTTACGGCAAATATACCTGCAATAATGCCAAAGGCTGTTTACGCTCATGCGCCAATCCCGTACACTTCACCTTTATTTTTTGATTGGGCACAGCTTACATGTGGTTTAAAAATCTTACTGTCTATCGTTTTAATAAGCCTTTTTCAACTGACACAGAATCTTTAGAAAAAGCATTATCAGACTTCACATTTTCACCTTGCTCAAGTCAAGATATCAGCAAATTTGGTTTTTCTAATGCATTAGGAAAACATGGCGAGACTTTGGTTCATACCGCGAATAACCGCCATCTTATTTGTGCAACTAAAGAAGAGAAAATTCTCCCTGCCCAAGTTGTAAAAGAAGCACTAGAAGATAAGGTTGCGCAAATTGAGCAAGCCGAAAATCGTAAGCTTGCTAAAAAAGAGAAAGATTCATTAAAAGATGAAATCACGACCACCCTATTACCACGTGCTTTCTCACGCCGTAGTCAAATTAAAGCTTTGATTTTACCTGAGTTGGAAATGATTTTAGTAGACAGTTCAAGCGCTACAAAATCAGAAGAGTTATTAGCATTATTGCGTAAAGCAATTGGCAGTTTACCGGTTATTCCACTGAGTTTTGCAACGCCGATTGAAAAACAACTGACTCAATGGCTATTAGAAGGCACAACTCCTGCGCCATTTATCATGCAAGATGAAGCCGAATTAAAGTCAATCAATGACGAAGGTGGCATTGTTCGATTTAAGCAACAAGACTTAAGCGAAGAAGAAGTATTGGCGCATATTGCGAATGACAAACTCGTACATAAACTTGCGCTTCATTTTGGTCAATCAGTTGCATTATTACTGCAATCAGATGCGACCTTAAAACGACTAAAGTTCTCAGAAGAGTTTAGAGCGGGTAATGATGATCTTGGTAATGAAGATCCATTAGCACGTATTGATGCAGATTTTGCGCTAATGGCAGGTGAGCTAGTGGCATTAATGCAAGCGACTGTTGAAGCACTTGGTGGCCTAGAAGCAACTGAAAAATAGTCAATTATACGATTAGTTCTATCATAAAAAATGGCGTCTTCATCGACGCCATTTTTATATCCATTAATAAGCTACTTTTCCGATTTCCACTTACCCTGTTTATCGAATGGCCAATCAATTCCCAACCAAGCTTTTAAAAAGGCTTTTTGAGATCTTGAAGGATTTTTTACCGCAATAATTTTTAATTTATCTTTGGGTTTATCTGTTAACGTTAATTTAAATTGCTTCATTTGCTGATTGTCAAATGCCGTTATCTCAATAGTATCACCCGCCTTAAAATCATTAATTCGTTTACTAAATCCAGCGGCTGTAACTTTTAAACCATTAATGGCAATAATTTCATCATCAGCATGAATACCGGCTACCCAAGCAGGACTATCGCGTTTAACGTGGGCAATTTGTAAACTATTACTATTTAATTGTATGCCAGTATCTGGCTCCACTTTATCACCGTAACTTAACTGTAAGCCAGCCATGTTAAGTAATGAGACAAAGTCGAGTGCTATCGGTTGATTGATATGCTGCTGCCACCAATCAACATAGGACTCATCCGTCAATTGTTGTAATATTTGCTGCACATCTCTTACGGTATAGCCTTTGGGTAGTGCATATTGCTGATACAATTGTCTATGAACATCCCGATAAGAATGTGCTAAATCGGTTTTATTAAGCAGATCAAAATCTAGTGCCAAAGACATTAGATAACCTTCAGAATAAATATTAACACTATGATTAATCGCATAGTCACCGCCTTGCGCAATCCAAGCGGTAGCACTAGCCTCAGCAACAGATTGCTGTAAACGTCCAGGGTTATTCTCGTTACGTTCAATACGTTTCGCTAAATCAGCAAAAAACTCTTTAGGCTGCATAATGTCTGCACGTAATAACAGCTGATTCTGAAAATAGCTAGTAGAGCCCTCTGCAAGCCACAGTAGCTGAGTTAAACTTTCATTTTGATAATCATAGGGTACCAAGCCTTGTGGACGGTAAGCTTTAACATTCCATGTATGAATAAACTCATGTGATGCGGTACTAATAAAACGTAAGTAATCAGTGCGCTCTCTAAAGTTGAAACGAGGTAACTGTATAATAGTAGAGTTTAAATGTTCAGTCGCACCACGTTCCCCACTTGTAGCATGCACCATATAAACATAACGCTCAAAAGGATAATTATCCCAAATAACATCGGCAGTGTGGCTTAACTTGGTTAAGTCAGTAACAATTTGCTCTAAATTATAATTACCCTCTCCCCATACCACTAACTCATACTCACGCCCATCTGCGCTAAACTGACGATGGTGACTGACACCTGTTTCAATAGGTGAATCAATTAAAATGTCATAATTATCGGCTATAAACGAATGAGGTGTATCACCTTGTTCCATACCTGAATAACTTTGCCAACCCTGTGGTACATTTAATTGAACCGCAATCGGTTGATCTCTATAGTCAGGGCTATACATCAACATACCACTGGCATCAATATAAGCATGGCTATCATCAATATGGCGTAGTCTCTGCCCAAGTTCATCTGCATATACTTGGTAACTAATATTAACAGTCGATGCTTGTGGCACATCAATGGTCCATTCACCACTCGCAGTACGTTGCCACCCTAATGGTTTTCCATTGCTATCAACAGCATTAAAAGTACGAATACCATCAGCAACAGGTAAGACTTTATATTTACCCGTACGCCAAATCGGAAGATTGACCACCAACTGTTCTGATTCAACAGCAGGGAATTGCACTTGCACATTAGCAAGTTGATGCTCTGGGTTAGATAAATCTATGGTGTAAGCAACGTCTGACATCGCATAAAAACTGCAGCAACTTCCTGCTACTGCCATAAAAATTTGTTTTAACTTCACTCGCAATCCCTTATTGTAAACTCATTGTTAAATTGATAGCTTGAGTATAACAATAGCAATAATATAACTCACTCAATTACATAAAAAATATGTTTTTGGGATACGCGGAGGCGAATGTGAAGCTGCTTATTTCAGTTCCTCTTTTAATATTAATGATGTTAGTCATCATTAATCCCGTGTATGCTGGCAACTTAACTAAAGAACAGTTAATTCAACGTGAAATTAATATTTACGAATTACCAATAGATGATCGATTAGCCATTCCCTCACCGATTAACGGCAGTGATAACATAACAAGCTACGATAAACTTCAGTTGGTTGCCAAAAAGCAAGGAAAAACAGAGCAAGAGCTGATTAACCAACTCGAATATTTTGCACTAACCATGGTTGAATATCGCGCCTCAATACTCAAATACCAACAACAATTAAAATCAATACAATTATTACTTGCCACGGTCCCCAACAACACTCGATTGCATGCCAATATGCTATATATCAAAGCACGCTTAAAGGCATATCTTGAAAAAGATTTTGATGGCGAACGTCAATATTTATTCGAGGCATTATCATTACTCGATAATGACAATTCGGTTGCAGCAAAAATTATTAAGCTCAGATTGTTAGATAAATACCTTGGTGTTCATGATCATATTCCAGGAAACAACACTGACATTTTATTATTTAACATTGAACGTGCAAGTATATTGGCAGATGAAATAAACAATGGTTACCTAACATCAAATATAAAACGAAAAATAGGTCATGTATTAAATAATAGAAATAGACCTAACCAGGCAATTAATTACTTATCAGAAGCGAATAATTTTGAACACATTGATAAATTTAGCCATCTTAAAATGTTATTAGAAAAAGATATTTCCGCTTCATATCTTCATCTACATTTATATAAAAAATCACTTCAACATGCTTTTAATGCCAAAGAAATTATTTTAAAAAATGAAAAAAATCATTCAGTTTACAAATATATTATATATAGCCATATTGCTGATATTTATGAGTCATCTAAAAATTACAATCAAGCCATGGATTATTATCTAATTGCATTAAATGAAGCTGAATTACTCAATAGAGTGATGTGGCAAGGGCTATCTTCGCTTGGTACTGCACAAATGTATTTTAAAATGAATGATTTAACGCATGCTTTGAAATATACAAATCAATCCATGATATTATTCAAGCAGTTAAAGCAAGAACGACATTTGATGCATAGTTACCATTTACAAGCTGAAATATTTCAAGTGCTAAATAATGATATCAAAGTAATTAATGCATCACAAAAAGCGCTTACTATTGCGGAACACTATAATCTACATGAGCAACAGCTGGAGCTACTTCTAATCAGTATAAAGTCAAAATCTAACACTGACTTAAATATTAGCAATGACTTAATGAAATTTGAAAGTGTACTAAAACTTTATATTGATGAAAACAGAAATAACAATGATAATCTATACAAGAGTGAAAATATATTAACCATTGAGATATCTAACTTAAAAAAAGAACTTAATTTTAAAAAACAAGATTACCAAACAAAAAAACAAATAAATGACATATATTTATATTGTGCAATCATATTTATTTTAACACTTCTCTTTATTTTAATTAGGTATGCTATTAAATCGAATAAAAATAAACAACAAGATATAACAAACCAGTCAAAACAACATCCAGACATACCATTAAATAGATGTTTAGAACATATTAATGATAGCCCTCTACCAAAAAAATTAACGCTATTGGCAATTCCAGAATTAGTTAACTTCGATATTAACCTAGGTTATATACAACATAATGATACTCATCGAAAAATTTTAGAAAAACTAAATGAATTATCAAGTGATATATATAATATTAGACCAGGTGTATTTGTTTTATCATCAACTATTAATCAAGCATCTATTAATGATGAAATAGACGATATAATAAATATGCTCAACCTAAAGTGTAGCCATAGTGCGACATTAACACTGCCCATTAAAAATGATCATAGGTTGAAATTTCCTATCAAAAACTATATCGATATACAGTACTATGTCATGTCTAATTTTCTAGCAGATAAGATCAGCCAACATGCAGAGATCATAACATTTAGCTATACGCCATTAACTATTTTCAATAGTCCATCTAAGCAATTGATACAAGAGGCAATATCAAAAGGAAGTATCAAGATCATGGTCAATGGCCGAAAATAGAGTTGCCACCATTTATTGCAACAATTACACAACAAATACATTGATTTAAAGCGATAAGATTGATAGCTTGAACTCAAATGATAAAAGCACTTTAAAGTGTGTTAACTTGGCCGTACTTATGATGACTACAAAATTTTCAATCATTAGATATACCATCAATTTGATAGCATCTGTCTTTTTATTATTACTGCCAATAACTGTTGTTGCACAGTTCACTGAAGAAAATGTCACTGAGTTTGAAATAAAAAATTATGAAAATAGTCAAAAACAACTGGAAACACAATACAATAGACTCAAAGGTGCGCTAGATTTCAACACTGAAGAACAATTCAAAAATAATGCTAACCGACTAAGACTAAGCCAGGAAGAACTATTTTTAGAACTTGTTTTCTTAAATATATTAATATTCGACAATAAAACAACATCATCTATTTCCTATTGGAAAAAAAATACGAAAGATAATATTGATGTCTTAACACCACTAGCCACTACTGATTTTGAAATTGGGGCAATTAAACTTTTAAATGGTTACTACCAATTTATGGCTAATAGAGATAAAGAGAGAGCACTTGCACAATTTAATCAATCTCTTAATTTATTAAGCAAATACAAAACAAATAGTGCAAAATTATTACAACTTAGAATATATTCTAAGTTAATCCCTATTTACCATTTAATGGGTGACTATCAGCAAGTTGAAGACATATCATATGATTTTCTAAGACTTGCTGAAGAGATTGGTCACCCTTATTTTATGGGGCAAACACAGACATTAGTGGGTGATGAATTAGCACTCATCGGCCAACCACAACTAGGCTTAACTTATTTAATTCAAGCCTTAGAAAATACTGCCATTTCTAATTCTAAGCTTGCTAATGCTAGACTCCAATTTGCATTAGCACGAGCTTACAATACACTAAACAGAAGTGATTTAGCTGTAAAACATGCGAATAATACTATAAAAATATATCAAAAAATGGATTATATCACTGGCCTATCAAGAGTATATACTTTTACAGCAAATCTATATCTTGCAAAAGAAAACTATCCTAGAGCATTAGATTACTTTTTAAATGCATTAGAGCTAAATAAAAAAATGGAAAGCCTAATATATATAAGTGTCAATGCGCATAATGTGGCATACATTTATAATTTAATGAATGATGAACAGCAAGCATTAAACTATATTAACAAATCGAGTAAAATATTCTCAGATATGAACAATGTGACATTTTTAGCTAAAAGCCACCTATTAAAAGCAGAAGTTTTCTATAAACTAAAGCAATATGATGACGCTATTATTTACATAAATAAATCAATAAATTTTTCAAAAGAAAAAAACCAAACAGATGACTACCACAAAGGAATAATATTAAAATCGAAAATATTATCAAACCTAAAACAATATAAAGATGCGATTAATTTAACCCCAATAATAATTGACAATTTTAAAGATAAATTAGCAGAAGCAAGCAATGCAACTACACAACAAATACTAAATAAACATAATTCACAATTAGACACAACAAAAATAAAACTAGATCTAAAACTAAGTGAAATAAAAGCAGGGAAATACGCTAACTACAATCAAATACTCATTATATTTATCGCTATTCTATTATCTTCACTACTTATTTTTTTAATATCGAATAGAATACTACACAAAAAAATTAACAAATTAACATCATTAGATAAAAATGAATTTGTAACACCTTTTAGCTCAGCTTCAAATTTTTTAAATTTGCTCTCAAATACAAAACAAACCAATCCACAAACCATCGCACTACTTTATATTGGGGATTTGTCCGATTCTGATATATTGTTACAGCAACAGCTTTGTATTGATAAACACCAAGAACTATTTGACAGGCTTAGAGTTAGAGATATTAGCGCTTATTATATAAAGCCTGGTTGCATCCTATTACACAGTGCAAGCATCATAGAGCAAAACGCGCTTACTCACATAGTTAATGAGATCGTCATAGAGCAGTTTAGTACGACCGTACAACTTGCAATGCTCAATCTGCCACTTAGGAATGATCCTCACATAAAAATTAGCGGAATCAACTACCTCACGCTACTTCAATTTACTCTAGCTCAAATAAGAGATAAAAATGTCTCATTGTCTCTGCAATTATATACCTATAATTATACCCCTATTAAATTAGCCCTATCATCGACACCAGAGCTTCTCAAGCAAGCTTTGGAAAATGGTTATATAAAAATCAGCACCAGGCCGTTCAACGCACCAAAAAGCAACATTCAATAACAATAACGGCTACTTTTTCGATATTTATTCTAGCATCTAAGTCAACATGCGTATAACATGGAATTATCTGTATGGAGCATGAACACAGGACGTTCTCCTAAATGCACTTCAGTTACTTAAGTTATGGATGCGATGATGGATCAAAATGCACAGACTTTACCAATACAAAAACTAAAACAAGAACTCACATCAACACATGATGCGCTTATTGCAATACAACATGATCGTAATGAAAAATTACAGATCTTGTCACGGCTTATTTCTCACCTTTGCACGGCAACAAAAGGCTTTAATCCTGATTTAGATAATAAACTAAACAAGCTTAGACACCAGCTTCATCTATTTGAAAACATTGAAAAAGCTTTGCCAGAAATTAATGATGTTGAAAAACTTTTGGCATTTCAATCTAACTATCTACAACAAATATTACAACAAAATAGAGATGAGCTCATTGAGATAGCTAAGTATTTAGACCGCGTGAGTCCAATTGGTGAACAAGAGAAGTCATCACTTAACTTCTACATTAAATCATTAAACAATCCGATAAGTAATGTTTGGTTATTCTTACCGAAAATAAATGAACTAATCACTATCTACCAGCAAATGATTCAACAACATATTGTTGATAACACTCAGTTCACTGTTGAACCTAAGTACATACAGCTTTCAGGTGAGTTACTCAATAAACTCAATCAATTTGAGTTTAGGGAAACTCAGCAAGACAAAGTACAGCTTTTAAAACAACAACTCAGTAATGAAATCAGTGTCGAAATCCTGTTGGATTCATATCAAAATGTATTGAATTTATTACTTGAAAATCTTGCTCAAGAAAAAAGTGCCTCACAAGAATTTTTATACTCTATCAATGATGCACTTGCGGCAGTAAAAAACGTTGTCAGTGATTCATTTAATAAATCACTACAAAGCCATAAAAATAAAGGCATCATTAATCAAGATATTAATCAAAAGATGTCAAATGTTGGTGAAGCGCTTAATGACACCCAAGATTTACAGCAGTTGAAATCAACATTAATGGGAGAATTAAGTGGAATTAAATCAGCTTTAAACAAAAAAGAGCAACTTGAAAAAGACGATTACCATTGTTTGCAAGAGTCGATGCAAATGATGCGAAAAGAGCTAAGTGAGATGACTAATGAAGCTAATCGTTATAAAGAGCAATTAGCTGAACAGCAAAAAATCAATCTTATCGATAATTTAACTCAATTACCCAACCGAGCTGCATTAGAAGATCGGATGAAATATGAGTATCGTCAATTCAAGCGCAATAAACAGCCATTGTGGGTATGTGTTGCTGATATCGATCATTTTAAACGAGTCAACGACACATATGGCCATAGTACAGGTGATAAAACCTTAAAAGTTGTCGCAATGGCAATTAAAAACTCGCTTCGAGAAAGTGAATTTGCAGCACGTTTTGGTGGTGAAGAGTTTGTCTTGCTCATTCCAAATTTAGACCACAGCCAAGTTGCGCCTTTACTTAATCGTATTCGTGAAAAAATTCAAAAAATTCCTTTCAAAGTAAAACAAGAACAAATAACCGTCACCATTTCGATTGGTGCTGCTCAAATTTTTATGAATGAGCATATTAGTGAAGTCTTTGAGCGAGCAGATGCCGCTTTATATCAAGCAAAGGACTCGGGGAGAAATCGAGTCATACTTGATTATTAAAATAAGTTGTTCCTGAATTATCAGGATATAAGGAAGATTATGATAGTTAATATTAGCCCATTGGGCAGTATGGATCAGTTATCACAACTGGAAGTTGAACGCGTAAAAAAGCATGCAAAAAGTGAACTCTACCAACTCTACCGCAACTGCTCCCTTGCGGTACTCGCCTCAGGTGCAATTAGTGACAGCTCAGAAGCATTATTTGACCAATACAGTAATTTCGATATCAATGTATTGCAACGTGAACGCGGTATTAAGATAGAACTTATTAACCCACCAGAACAAGCTTTTGTAGACGGTAAAATAATTCGAGGTATTCAAGAGCATCTGTTTGCCGTATTACGCGATATTATCTATTTAAGTGATAAATACGAAAATCTAAAACATATCAACTTAACTAACTCAAGCCATATTACCAATGTGGTATTTGATATGTTACGTAATGCCAAAGCTATCCCTGACCGCGACCCGAATATTGTTGTTTGTTGGGGAGGACATAGTATTCGCGATCATGAGTATGAATACACTGTGCAAGTGGGTTATCAATTAGGCCTACGTCAACTTGATATATGTACGGGTTGCGGCCCTGGCGCGATGGAAGGCCCAATGAAAGGTGCTGCAATTGGTCATGCTAAGCAACGGGTTAAAGATGGGCGTTATATTGGCTTAACAGAGCCCAGTATTATTGCAGCCGAGCCACCAAATCAAATCGTTAATGAATTAGTCATTTTACCTGATATCGAAAAAAGGTTAGAGGCTTTTATCCGTTTAGGCCATGGTATTGTCATTTTCCCTGGTGGCGCAGGCACAGCCGAAGAATTGCTGTACCTTTTGGGGATATTACTAAACAGTGAAAACGACAATACTCCGTTTCCACTGGTACTTACTGGCCCCAAAGAAAGCACAGCCTATTTTACAGAAATAGATGCGTTTATTGGTGCCACACTCGGCGAAGTTGCCCAGCAAAAATATCAAATTATTATTGACGACCCAGAACGTGTCGCACAGATAATGAAAGCAGGTATGGAGCAAGTTAAAGACCATCGTCGTAGTACTGGTGATAGCTATCAATATCACTGGTCACTTAAAATTGAACCTGAATTTCAATTACCTTTCATCCCGACTCACGACATGATGGCAGGCCTTGATTTACACTTACAAAATAATAAAGCTGCACTAGCAGCTAACCTAAGACAAGCATTTTCTGGTATTGTAGCTGGCAATGTTAAGACAGAAACAGTCAGAGATGTTAAGCGCTTAGGACCATTTATACTCAGTGGTGAACCTAAATTAATGTCTATGATGGATCAATTATTGGCAGCATTTGTTGATCAAGGTCGAATGAAGTTACCCGGTTCAGCTTATGTGCCCTGTTATAAAATTAGTCGATGAATAAACTATTAATAATAGATGCACTGAATTTAGTGCGGCGTATTCATGCCGCACTTCCCGATGATAATGACACCGAAAACCTTGCCAGAAGAGTCACTTCTGCATGCCAAAAATTATGCAAATTCCATCAACCTACTCACGGGTTATTGGTCTGGGATGGTGAACAGGTTTCATGGCGTAAAAAACTCTACCCTGATTATAAAAAGGGCAGAAAACCGATGCCAGAAGCTCTGCAACAAAGCTTGCCGGCCATTAAGCAATCCTTAGTCGATAATTTGAGCCTACACTCATTGAATGCAGATTCAGAGGCCGACGATGTCATAGCCACATTAGCCACTAAAATGGCGAAGGCCGGCCAACAAGCCATTATCGTTTCAACGGACAAAGGCTTTACCCAATTAATGCTCGCCAATGTCCAACAGTGGGATCATTTTTCAGGGCAATACTTTGATATAACGGCGTTAGAAAACAAACTGCAAATTAAACAAAATCAATTACTCGATTTTTTTGCACTTGCGGGAGATAGTGGGAATAAAATTCCTGGTATTGCAGGTATTGGCACAAAAACAGCGGCAGAATTATTAAAAAGCTATCACAGTCTAGCCAATATTTATGCCGCAATTGATAAGTTAGGCGAAAAGCAAGCGCTAAAATTGGCTGAAGGTAAAGAGATGGCTCGCTTATGTTATAAGCTGGCGCAACTACAAACTCAAATACCACTTAATATCAATTTAAGCCAATATCGCCTTGCTCCAGTTTAAAGTCAAAAATCTCAAACAAGCCCCCTTAAAACAAAAAAGAGCCTAATGGCTCTTTTTTGATGAGATTAACAAGATCCTAAGCTGACTTAATCTGCAGCTTCATACTCTGTATACGCCTCGCCATCGGTTAACCAAGCCGGTGCAGATGCCCCTTTTAAATAATGATCAAAATACTGTTTCATTCGAATAGTATAATCAAGCTTATTCGGGTACTTCTTCAAATGATGCGGCTCGCCCTCGTATTGTAAAAACACCACATCTTTACCTGCACGGCGCATTGCTAAATACAGTTCAATCCCCTGCTCCCAAGGTACTGCATCATCTTTATCACCAAACATAATCATCATGGGTGTCTTAATACGCTCAACATAAAAGATAGGCGAGTTCTCAATATACTTTTGCGGTGCATCCATCAAACTTTCACCAATACGACTTTGACCCGTTTCATATTGGAACTGTCTTGCAAGACCACTACCATGACGAATACCACTATAAGCACTCACCATATTTGAAACTGGCGCGCCAGATACAGCAGCTTTAAATATATTGGTTTGCGTGACTGCAAAAGCAGTTTGATAACCTCCCCATGAGTGACCTTGTATCCCTACAGCATCAGGATCGGCAATACCTAAATCGATTAGGCGCTGTACACCAGAAGTCAATGCTTGTACTGAAGTGATCCCCGGGTAACCCACTTCAAAACGAATATCAGGCAAGAAAATCACATAATCATCAGCACTATACATAGGGAAGTTAGGTCGATGATTTAGCTTCATTTGTGGGAAGTCATGTAATCTATCACTCATAAATCGATAGAAATAAACCAATACCGGATAACGCTTTCCTGCTTGATAATTGGCGGGTTTAATCACGACACCATCTAACTTTTTACCATCACTATTGGTCCAACTAATCAACTCAGATTGGCCCCAACTATATTGACGTCGCTGTAAATCTAAATCGGTTTGCTGTTTAGCCTGCTTAACATCGAATAATGACGATGTGTAAAGATCAGGGAAGAGATCATAACGCTCTTTACTGAATACAATTTCATCTGAATCTTGAGCTCGACCAAGCAAAGTTAATTTATAATCACCAGCCATCAAGGTATTAACCCCTTGTTCACCGACTTTTATCTGATAAAAACCATCAGCCTTAGTGCGATCATTATAGCCATGAACGAATAGTGGCTGATTGTCTGCCACAACGGCGACTTTATTATCTTGTTCAACCAGACCTTCAACGCGATACTGTATACCCGCTTTACGTCCCGTCCCCGCCGTTAACATTTTGCCTTGACCATCGGTATCAAACTGCCAAATATCATATTTGTCATACACTAAAATACCGGCATCATTTTCCAGCCAAGGGCCAAAACCATAACTAGGCGCATTTGAGGGATAATCATGGTCTTCATCTGCAATACTAACCGGCAAACCTTGGGTTAAATTAAGCTTCTTTCCCGTAGTAATATGATAAAGATAAGCATGACCTTGTTGATAATAAGCGATATAAGACTCTGCCGCAGAAAGAGTTGGTTTTTCAGATACTGGCTGTTGAGTCAAAATACGTTGTCTTTTACCTGTTTGCATGTCAATCAAATAATAATCACGGTAAAAGCCCGCCCAAGTAATCATTTTTTGGTACGGAATATCGGTACTCGCTAACACATAGCGCTTATTATCATTTAACTTGATCTTAGGTAATCGTGGATCAGCCAACTGCACCACGTTACTGTCTGCTATATGTAATACCGCTAAATAAGTGCGCTGTTGTTCTTTAGAGAATTGCTTAACTTCATTAGGCTTAATACGAGCATCATCTTCATGCCAAATACGCAAATTGCGCAGTCCAGTCACCAACTCTACATCAAGCAAATCTTCAGCGGTCTGCAATTTTTTTTTAAACTGAGCTGCTGATTAACTTCAGGCACCCGTCCAAAAAACAAACGTTGACTATCATCGGAAAAAGTCACCTTACTATATCGATTTAACTTCCAGTTAGGATCACTGGCAACTTTTCTCGCCTGCTGAGCTTTAACATCAATTAAGCGTAACTGATAGACTCGGCCAGAAGGTGTCGCTTCCGCATCACCGTAAGTCAGTGCTAACCATTGACCATTATCGCTAATATCAACACTACCAATCTGCTTATCCTGCCGCGAAAATGCAACTTTGCTTTCACCGGTGTTGATGTTTATGACACTCACTTGATGCAATTTCTGTGGCTGATTATTTTGTACAATCGCAAGATGCTTACCCGATTTATCCATGGCATAGGCAGTAACATCGGCTAAGGAATGACTTTCACCAGACTCTAGGTTAATCAGCTGTAATTTTGAGCCTTGATCAAATTTATGAACAGATGGTTTTTTTTCCGTTTTTTTGTCTGTTTCATCTTTATCAGCGGCCTGATTTTTTGATGCCGAATCAACCTCAAACCAAATGGCTAAATAGCTAGAATCTTCATTAAAGGCATACGACTTCACTTGCTCAAAAACTTGCTCAGCACCTGTCACTGTATCTAATAGCACCATCTTATTTTTAAGTTTTTTGCGCTGTTTCTTGCTACTTGTTTCAACCGTAAGTAAATCAGGTTTTCGATCAAAAGCAACATAACGACCATCATGGCTAATTAGTGGCTTACTCCCCTGCTCAACAGTGAATACCTGGCCTGACTTTAGATTTTTTACCACCCCCAGACTGTTACCCCGATCTGGTGCAATTTCATATGCTAAGGTATTGCCTAAATTAGATAATTTAGTTTTTTTTATCGACTCAAAATGCATAACATCTTGCATGGTAATCGGTTTGGAGGCTTCACTACTATGTGCCATATTGACGACACTGCCAGATAACAACATTGCCGATGCGAGCGGTAATAACTTCAAAACAACCTCTAATATTTGTTATACCCAAACCACAATAAAGTATCGCGTGATGATGTTTGGGCTAGATTTTAGTTAATAAGGGTATAATTTCATCATAAATCATCAAGGTAACAATATCCCGAACCAAGTTACGATAACGAAAAATATGTGATATTACTCACTATTTTCTGTAAAATTTCATTAACTTTAGTTAGAATATCCATGAATATAAGAGCAATATCAGTCAACTAACCGTGTTCATCGACGGGGTCAGACCATTGCAGTACACGACCGGAAGGAATCTCCATGTCTAAAAGAACAATAACCGTTATTCCAGGTGATGGAATTGGACCAAGTATTATTGACTCAGCTTTAAAAATTCTAGATAAAGCTGGCTGCGAATTTGAATATGAATTTGCTGACGCAGGATTAACGGCACTAGAAAAAAATGGTGAGCTACTCCCTCAACGCACGCTAGATCTTATCGAAAAAAACCGTATCACGCTAAAAGGCCCACTGACAACCCCCGTTGGTGAAGGCTTCACCTCTATCAATGTGTCACTTCGTAAAAGATTCAGTCTTTATGCTAATGTCCGCCCAGTACTGTCATTTAACGGCACTCAAGCTCGTTATGAAAATATCGACATCATTACCGTACGAGAAAATACTGAAGGTATGTACTCCGGGTTAGGTCAAACCATTTCTGAAGATGGCAGTACGGCAGAAGCAACCAGTATTATTACCCGCCAAGGTGCAGAACAAATCACCACTTTTGCGTATGAGCTTGCTCGTAAAGAAGGTCGTAAGAAAGTCACTATTGTGCACAAAGCCAATATTATGAAATCAACCTCAGGCTTATTTTTAAAGGTCGCTAGAGAGATCAGTGAGCGCTATCCAGATATCATTACTGAAGAGATGATTGTTGATGCGACTTGTATGAAACTAGTGATGAATCCTGAAAACTTTGATGTGATAGTAACCACTAACTTATTTGGTGATATTTTATCAGATCTATGTGCAGGTTTAGTCGGCGGTTTAGGCATGGCGCCCGGTGCTAATATCGGTAAAGATGCCGCTATTTTTGAAGCCGTGCATGGCAGTGCACCGGATATTGCAGGTAAAAACTTAGCCAATCCAACATCTGTTATTTTAGCCTCAATTCAAATGCTAGAGTATTTAGCATGGCTGATAAAGCAGAGCGTATCCGCAGCGCCGTTACAGAAGTAATTGAGCAAGGTGATCGCACGACTCGTGATTTGGGTGGCACCCATGGCACCTCAGAATTTACCCAAGCGGTATTAGAGCGCCTATAAGCAATCATTATAAAAAAAGCCCGTCATAATTATGACGGGCTTTTAATCATTAGCGAGTGAATTAGTTAAAACTCACACCCTTGCTTGGATTTAACCATAAATGCACAGTGACTTCATCACGGTCATGGTATAAATGTTTTGCTTGAAGATGGAACTCTTCAATACCATTTTCTTTAAGAATTTCAGACATAGTCGCTAAGATAGTTGAAACTTCTTTATAACGGCTCTTCATCGGCAATTTAAGGTTAAAGATAGCTTCTTTAAACCAATCATTGATCGCCCATGCTTCCATTAATTCAGCAACACGTGAAGGCTTTTCAACCATATCACACACTAGCCAATAGATGTTTTTACGTGGTGGTTCAAATCTAAAACCATCGGCGCGGTAATGCTTAACCTGTCCAGTATCCATCAAGCTTTGGTTCATTGGGCCGTTATCGACAGCCGCAACAAACATACCACGACGCACAAGCTGATAAGTCCAACCACCAGGGCAAGCACCTAAATCAACCGAATTCATGCCGCTACGTAAACGCTGCTCATGTGCTTCTTTAGGAATAAAGTGTCTAAATGCTTCATCCAACTTTAATGTTGAACGGCTTGGGCCATCTGAAGGCATTTTAAGACGTGGAATACCCATATAGTAAGGTGAACTGTTATCACTTAATGAATAACCCGCATAAGCCTTACCGGGTGCCACAAAACAAACATGGATAATTGGTCGGCGAGGTGTCTCTTTAGCCAGTAAAGCACCAGTCTTTTTCAATGCTTGACGTAAAGGTACGGTAAATTTACGACAAAACGTCGATAGCTCTTTTGCTTCGTTAGTATCAGGTGTTTCAACGCGTAAATCACCTGCTTTACTCATATCGGCTAGCATTTCAACAATCGGTGTCACGCGATCAGTATCAGGCAGTAAATTCGTCAACAGTTCGCCAGCGGCAAACATTTGACGAGCAAAAATCAAGCTATCAAGCGGTAAATCACGTGCTAATTTATCTGCACCATCATCTTCAAAGCACTGATAAATAACATAGGCATCGTCACGGTTAGTTTTAACAAAACCACCGACATTTAACTCTGCTGCACGTTGTTGGATTTCTGCAGCGCAATCTTTTTCATAGCCTGCGCGGCAAAATAAAAATAGGTTTTTCATCGAGGACCCTAGGGAAATCATCTAAAGCAGGAATATAGCGTTGGCGGTATTATACTCAAGTCCAGTCAATATGCGAGTTTAAGCCAGATATATATCCAAATTACTTGAAGTTGCAGGATTCAGTGGGTATTTAATCCATTTTATGGCGCCAAATGCCCGCAGCTAATAGTAACCACGCGACTAACCAACAAGTTCCGCCTAACGGTGTAATCGGCCCCATCCATTTAACCCCTGATAACACGTAAATATAGAGTGAACCTGAAAATAACACGGTACCTGCAATAAATAGATAACCAGCCCAATCCAATAATTTTGAATGGACCCAATGACTAGCAAATGCCACTGTAATTAGTGCAAATAGATGATAAAACTGGTATTCAACCGCTAAATTAAAAATATCAATCATCTGTGGCGTTGCAATATGCTTGAGTCCATGAGAGCCAAATGCGCCCAATGCCACCGCAAAAAAACCGCTAATTGCAGCAATAATCAAAAAACCTTTACGCATAAATACCTCTTATAAATTGCGTAGATAATAAAATAGCTTGTGTTAAATTTTGTTGTTCAGTAAAGCCTGAGGCTTTTCTTGGACTATAGCTATGATCACCGTCATGTAGCCAATGTAGCTCAATATTGCTAGGGATCGGCCATTGTTCACATTGCGCCTTATTACCCATTTTATCGCGCTCACCTTGAATGATACATAATGGCGCCTGCGCCTCCATTAATGGTGTTAAGCGTGGCTCACCACCTTTTAACGGGATAAAGGGATAACCTAAACACACCACGGCATCAACTTGCTCAGTCGCAGATAACATGGCAGCCATGCGCCCGCCCATTGACTTACCCATCAAAATCACTTTTTTAGGCTTTAGTTTCTCTCTTACAGCTGCAAGTTGTGCACTAAATTCAGCCAACAACTTAGGCGCTCTATTGGCAGGTCTGCGTTTACCATCAATCGCATTATCTACCATATAGGGGAAATTAAAGCGCACGACACAAAACCCTTGCTCCACCAGTCCTTGCGCCATTGTTTGCATAAATGGATGTGTCATGCCGGCACCCGCACCATGCGCAAATAAAATGACGCAATCGCCATTACCGTCAATCAGCACATTATCCGAGTAACATTTCACTACGAGTCTCCTCTGCAAACATCTCCATCATCCACTCTCTGAATGCAACGATTTTACCTAAATCGGAATGATTTTGATGACAAACAAGATAGTAGGCATCTTTACTGACTAATACCTCTTGAAACGGACAGATTAAACGCCCCGCTTTAATATCTGGCCGAGCTAATACACTGTAGCCCAATGCCACACCTTGACCGTGAGCGGCTGCTTGTAATACTAGAGATGAATGACTAAATATCGGACCTTGGTTAACATTGGCATCGGTAATACCACATTGTCTAAACCAAGCTTGCCAATCATGACGGCCTGAATCATGCAGTAACGTATGAAATTTAAGGTCACTTGGTTTTTCTAATGGCCTTGGACCATTAAGTAACATAGGTGAACACACTGGAATTAGCACTTCATTACGAAGTTTATCGGCGCGAACGCCTTGCCAATGGCCTTGACCATAGTAAATGGCCACATCAACGTCATCAGTAAGCGAAGCGGTATCACTATCAACGGCTTTAATGCGTACGTCTACATCAGGATTTGACTCACTAAACTTGGCTAAACGAGGCACTAACCACTGAATCGCAAAACTAGGGGTCATTGCCACCGTTAATGAACCAATAGCGCTTCTTGCTAATAATCTGTCGGTCGCATCGGCTAACTGAGTAAAGATATCTTTTATATCAAGAAAATAGCTTTGGCCTTCTTCGGTTAACAGTAGCGAACGGTTTTTTCGCCTAAATAATTTTAATCCTAAGAAATCTTCTAAGGCTTTAATTTGATGACTAACAGCAGCCTGAGTCACAAACAATTCTTCGGCCGCTCTAGTGAAGCTTAGATGGCGGGCGGCTGCTTCAAATGCTTTCACAGCATTAAGCGGGGGCAGTCGTCTTGACATAGTTATCCAGCGCTCATTTTAGATTAGTTTTTCTAATCCGCATTGTTACATTTTATCGTTTGTAAATACCAGTACTTTTGATTAAATTTCACCCAGATTTTTCGATATATTTCGTTAGACGGTCTCAACATCAAAAGAGGCAATGTCTAACATAGACATTGTAACTGGAGAGACACCATGAAATTATCACACCTTTGTGCCATCATCGCTTTATCTTGCACTGCATCAACTGCTTTTGCATCAGAAAAAACTGTAGATACTTCTGATTTACAAGCATTAATTGCAGTTGAAATGGCACAAAATGTTGAAAATATTTATGCAACTCAAGAAGCTGAAATTAATAAAGAAGCACAAACGTTAGTTGAACAGTCTATTAAACAAGAGGCTGCGGCATCAACAACAGCAATGACAGAATAGCATTAGTATAATAACAAAAAGCCGCTGCAATAATTATTGCAGCGGCTTTTTTAATGCTTTAGATAAATATCCTATCCAACCAATGTTAATAGGATGTAATCAAATGCTAAGGGCGGTATACCTTAACATTGCTGTGACCTTTCTCTTGTAAGTATAACGCTTGTAATTTACTCATTACGCCGCGCTCACAGTACAATAAATAGGTTTTATCGTGACTTAACTCAGTAAATTGAGTCGCCAACTTAAAGAAAGGAATCACTTTCACTTCAGCACCATCAACAACAAGTGGCTTTTGCTCTTGCTCTTCTGGCGCACGAATATCAATAATCACTTCGTTATTAGCAACTGTATTAACCATTTCAGTTTCAGTCACTTGATTATCCATCTCTTCAGCAATCTGACGGATATCAATCGCTACAGCATCAGCAATAATACGATCAAGTAGATCTTCGCTGAACTTAGTTTCTTCATGTTCAATTTTTGACAGAACAGCTTTAACGGTTGGACGCTGTGAAATCACACCACAAAACTCTGGCATGGTTTTAGCAAAATCTTCAGTACCAATCTTACGGCTTTCATTAATGATATCTTGCTTATCCATTGCAATTAATGGGCGTAAAATTAGTAACTCAGTGCAACGGTCAATCACATTCAAGTTCGTCAGTGTTTGGCTAGATACCTGACCTAAACTTTCACCGGTAACAAGTGCTTGAATGCCCATGCGATCAGCAATTCTTGTTGCTGCACGCATCATCATACGCTTTAACACCACACCCATTTGGCCGTTATCTACACGCTCTAAAATTTCTGCAACTACAGGCTCAAACGGGACACTGATAAACTTAACTTTATGTGACTCACCATAAGTCTTCCATAAATGATAAGCCACCTGCTTTACACCGATTTCGTGTTGTGCACCACCTAAGTTAAAGAAGCAGTAATGAGTACGTGCGCCTTTCTTGATAAATTGGAAGCTAGACACGCCAGAATCAAAACCACCAGAGATAAGTGATAATACATCTTCTTGAGTCGCCATAGGGAAGCCACCCAAACCTTCAATTCGTTCTTCAACGATATAAAGGTGCTCATTATCAATCTCAAGATTAACTGTCATATCAGGGTTTTTAAGACGAACACCGGCCGCTTCAGTAAACTGATTTAAGCCACCACCTACGTAACGTTCAACTTCAATTGAGTTAAAGTCGTGGTTACCAGAGCGTCGAGCTCTAACACAGAATGTCTTACCTTTTAGCTCATCTTTAAATACGCGTAATGCGTGCTGATAGATATCATCAACAGTTTCAAACGAGTATTCATTCACTTTTAACACGTGAGCAATACCTGGAATACAAGCCAAACGCTCTGCAAATTTGTCAGCAAGTTCAGGCTTATCTGCTGGCACCATCACCATAATACGATCCCACATACGCAGAACTTTGGCGTCATCATCGACTTTTTTCAATACATTACGGATATTGGTTTCAAGCATTTTAGTAAAACGGGTTCTAACCGGCTTACTTTTCATCATGATTTCAGGGTACAGCTTAACGATAAACTTCATGGAACTTCCACAGATAAATGAATAAACAGCAATTGTTTTGATTATATACCCAAACGACTTGAAGATGCGAGGTTCAGCAACATTGAACTGATACAGGTTTGAGCCGTATTTACGGGCTTCTTTTAAACAGATGTAACAAATCAATGGGCTACTTTAGGGTTTACTGACTCATTGGAAAAATAAAATTAATTACAAACAGGCAATTAACCGCCATTCAGTTGATAAAAAAACAGGTACGCATTAGCGTACCTGTTTACAAAAAACTATCGCTTCTCTTATTCCTTATTTAGGACTACCTGTCGCCTCAATTAAGTTAGACTCTTTGGCTTGCCCTTGAGAAATAGAGATTTCAACACGGCGATTTCGCGCCCTATTTTGCTCATTGACGTTCGCAACAAGTGGGGAGTTAGAGGCCATACCCACCACTTTCATCCGTTTCGCGCTAAAACCACCAACTGTCAGTAACTCATTAGCTACCGCTAAGGCTCTGTCTGTTGATAAATGCCAGTTTGATTGATGCAATTCATTCTTAATCTGCACATTATCGGTAAAACCTGAAACCGTCACGATACCTGGAATATCTTTTAACAAGTTGCCGATTGAATGTACTACAGGTTTAAATTGATCTTGTAAAAAGCCTGAGCCAGATGAAAAACTGCCTTTCTCTCGAATACGAATAATAATTTGTTGGCCCAATGACTCAATCTCAATGGCGCCATCAACAATCTCTTGTTCCAGAATTTTAGCCATTCGTTTCACTTGCTCATTCACTTGAGCTTGTGAAATCTGCTCCGCTACTGATTTTTGCTGCGCTTTAGCACTGGTTTCACCACCACTTTGTTGACCTTGCCGCTGTTTCGCACCACCAGAGGTTGCTTGCTCACCGGCTTTATAATCCAGATTCGACTTGGTCTGCTCAGTGGTTTTTTGATTGACGACATCAATCGGTGTCGGATCGGGTCTACCCGGCCTAAATTCCAGTGCAATCACAGAGGTACCTTTGGGGATATCCTCTACCTTAATTTTATTTTGCACACCAAACGCATATTTCATTGAACCAGCAAGCTGTTTAAATTTTTTAACGTCCATCTCCGAGAATGCCAATAGCAGTACGAAGAAACACATTAACAGAGACATTAAGTCAGCAAAGGTTGCCAGCCACAAAGGAGCTCCAGCTGGAGGACAATCACACTTAGCTTTTTTAGCCATGCTTAATCTCCATCACCATCAGACTTTCGCTTGCTTTCATTGAGATAGTTTTTCAATAAGCTTTCGATAACGCGAGGGTTTTGACCATCTTGAATTGCAAGCACCGCATCCATCATTAAATTACGACTCATCACCTCTTCACCTAAACGAAGCTGCAACTTATCTGCAATAGGCAAGGCGATCATGTTAGCCACTACCGCACCATATAAGGTTGTTAATAGTGCAATCGCCATTTTGGGACCAATTGTCTTAGGGTCATCCATGCTCGCCAACATCGCTACTAGACCAATAAGGGTACCGATCATACCCATCGCAGGTGCGACATCACCAAATGCTTTAAAGATACTGACGCCGATTTTATGGCGCTCTTCGGTAAGCGCAATATCTTTTTCTAACGCATCTCGCACAACATCAGCATCATGACCATCCACCAGCATATCAATGGCTTTTTGCATAAATGTGTTGCTAATTTCAGCCTCTTCGAGCGCTAAAAAACCACCTTTACGAGCGGCATCAGCCATCGTCACAGACTGTTCAATAAGATCTTCTGGTTTATCTAATTTAAATATAAAGGCTTTAGCGGCGACTTTTACCGCACCAAAGAATTGACCAAGACTAAATTTCATCATCACCACAAAAATGGTGCCACCAATAACGATCAACACCGAGGCGAGATCGACGAACATCCCGATACCACCACTTGTCACCATGGATGCAAGAATAAATGAAAACGCGCCAACAAGGCCTATTAGGGTTGCTAAATCCACATCTGCTCCTCAATCCATCGGGGATATCGCTGATCTATGTACTTATTGACGTCATAAATCTGCAATATTTAGCTTCATGCTAGTTATTGCACGGTTATTTTCTGTCTAAAAATAACCGTCATCAAATAAGAGTTTGTGACTTTCCACTCACTGTTATCGGACAAAATTGACACAAGTTTAGCTAGATTTTCATTTTTACGTTAAAATTTTCGTTATCTACTGGATTGTTGGACAAATATCACACACAGACGTTTGACCATCACGTCACCCTGATATACCGTGTTGCTCAATTATGTCCAAACCAGTTATAGATTTAGCATTAGTGACCTCTTAACTACTTTAAAACCGATAATTGATACTCATTGATGATGATTTCATCATCAACATCAGTACACTATTTAAAGTGAGTGAAAGCCAATCACATAGGCTTAGGTATAGAACTAAGGAAATAAAAACGTGGCAAAAAAACCTGAAAATCTTAGCTTTGAAGAATCATTGGCCGAACTGGAACAGATCGTTGCAGAGCTTGAGCAAGGTCAAGTTAGCCTTGATGATGCCCTGAAACAATTTGAACGAGGCATCAAACTCGTACGTCAGAGTCAAACCAAACTCGAAACCGCCCAGCAAAAAGTGGCTATTTTAATGGCTCAAGATGATCAGGCACCATTGACCCCTTATAATGTTGAAGGTGAATAAACGTGTTAACAGAACATATTTCCCTTTACCAACAGCGTGTTAATCAAGAACTTGAATTAAACATTAACCATTTAACTGTCACCGATGAGCGCCTAAAACAAGCGATGCTGCATGGCGCTCTACTTGGCGGTAAACGTATCCGTCCATTTTTAGTGTATGCCGTTGGCGATATGCTTGGTGTATCGCTTAACACTTTAGATAAATGCGCTGCTGCAATTGAATGTATTCATGCTTATTCGTTAATACATGATGATCTGCCAGCAATGGATGATGATGATTTACGCCGTGGTCAACCGACTGTACATGTCGCATTTGATGAAGCGATGGCTATTTTAGCGGGTGATGCACTTCAGGCACTGGCTTTTGATATTATTTCAACCCCTGTTGATGGATTAACGCCACAACAACAATTAGCAATGACCAACGTTTTAGCTAAAGCAGCAGGTTATTTGGGCATGTGCGGCGGCCAAGCTATCGATCTTAATTCGACCGATAGAGCCATATCTCTGGAACAATTGACCCGATTGCATAACCTGAAAACAGGTGCACTTATTCGTTGTGCAGTAGAATTAGCAATTATTGCAGCCAAGATCTCAGCAGAACATGGCCAAGCTTTGTTAGACTTTGCTGATGCTATTGGTTTAGCTTTCCAAGTGCAGGATGATATTTTAGATATTACGGCTAGCACAGAAGAACTGGGTAAACCTCAAGGTTCGGACACACAAGCTAATAAAAGCACCTACCCTAGACTACTTGGTTTAGCAGGCGCGCAACAAACCGCAGAGCAACTTATTAAAGATGCACTATCAGCGCTGGCTAAATTACCATACAATAGCCAGTTAATTGCAGAGTTCGCCCGTTACATTATTGAGCGAAGAGTATAATAGAGACAAGAAACTCGATATGAGTCTGGACATTTCTGAATTTCCTGTGCTGGCACAGGCTAATACACCTGAAGAACTAAGACAACTTCCTCAGGCTGTGCTACCACAGCTTGCTGATGAGTTACGCCAGTATTTACTTAAATCAGTAAGTAAATCTAGTGGCCACTTTGCTTCAGGTTTAGGCACCGTTGAATTAACGGTTGCATTACATTATGTGTACAACACCCCTTTTGACCGTTTGGTATGGGATGTTGGCCATCAAGCTTATCCTCATAAAATTCTTACCGGTCGTCGTGAGCAGATGCCAACTATTCGTCAAAAAGGTGGATTACATCCTTTCCCTTGGCGTGAAGAAAGTGAATATGACACTTTCAGTGTCGGTCACTCAGGTACATCGATTAGTGCAGCAACAGCAATGGCAGTTATTGCAGCTAAAGAAGATGCAGGCCGTAAAGTGGTTGCTGTTATTGGTGATGGTGCCATCACTGGTGGTATGGCATTTGAGGCCATGAACCATGCTGGTGATCTGCATAACGATATGCTCGTTGTACTTAATGATAATGAGATGTCTATTTCAGAAAACGTAGGCGCGCTTAATAACCATTTAGCACAGCTTATGTCAGGCAGACTCTATACCACCATTCGTGAAGGTAGCAAGAAAGTATTGCAAGGCGTGCCAGTCATTAAAGAGATGGCGAAGCGTACTGAAGAACACCTTAAAGGGATGGTTGTCCCCGGCACATTATTTGAAGAACTAGGTTTTAACTATATTGGTCCAATCGATGGCCATGATGTTAATGGCATGATTGAAACCATGCGCAATATGCGTAACCTAAAAGGCCCACAGTTTTTGCATATTATGACTAAAAAAGGTCGTGGTTATGCGCCAGCTGAAGCGGATCCTATCGGTTGGCATGCGGTACCGAAGTTCAATCCATCAGAATTTAAAAAGCCAGTTGCAAAACCTGCCGATCCAACCTTCTCAGAAGTATTTGGTAAATGGTTATGTGATATTGCAGAGCAAGACAACAAAGTGTTAGCCATTACCCCCGCCATGCGTGAAGGTTCTGGTATGGTTGAGTTTTCTAAACGCTTCCCTGAACAATACTTTGATGCAGCGATTGCTGAGCAACACGCTGTAACGTTAGGGGCAGGATTTGCAGTCGAAGGCTATAAGCCTGTTGTGGCTATCTATTCAACCTTCTTACAGCGTGCTTACGACCAATTGATCCATGATGTTGCATTGCAACGTCTACCGGTTTTGTTTGCTATTGACCGTGGTGGCATTGTTGGCGCAGATGGCCCAACCCATCAAGGTGCGTTTGACTTAAGCTTTATGCGCTGTGTGCCTAACATGGTTATTATGGCGCCATCAGACGAAAACGAATGCCGTCAGATGCTATACACAGGTTACTGTTATCAAGATGGCCCTACAGCAGTGCGATACCCTCGAGGTAGTGCGACAGGTGCGGTACAAGTTGAAGAGATGAGCGCACTACCGATTGGTAAAGGCGTGCTTCGTCGTCAAGGCCAGAAAATCGCTATCATCAACTTCGGTACGACATTAGCTGCAGCACTGACAGCTGCTGAAAACTTAGATGCTAGCGTAGCTGATATGCGTTTTGTGAAGCCACTGGATCATGAGTTACTGCTTGAACTAGCTAATAGCCATGACGTGCTGGTTACTGTCGAAGAAAATGCTATCACAGGCGGTGCAGGCTCAGGTGTCATCGAATACTTGATGAGTCAAAAGATTTGCAAACCCGTACTGCAAATTGGCTTACCTGATGAGTTTATTAAGCATGGTTCACCAGAAGAAATCACCCATGATTTAATGTTAGATGCACAAGGCATTGAACAACAAATTAGAGACTATCTGGCTTAATCGCACAAAATGCTATAAAAAAGGACTGCCGCGGCAGTCCTTTTTGTTATATACAACAATAGGGTAAATTATTTACCTTGTGAAACCATTACCATTGCAGGGCGCAATAGACGATCGTTTAGCATGTAACCTTTCTGCATTACCATCATCACTGAGTTAGCAGGATGATCTTCACTTGGTTGCATACCAATCGCTTGATGATGCTCAGGGTTAAAAGCGGCTCCCAATGGATCAACTTGAGTCACACCAAACTTTTCAACCGCTTTAATCAGCGTCTTTAATGTTAGCTCAACACCTTCATAAACGGCTTTAGTCGCTTCATCAGTTGGTGAGGTACCAGCAAGAGCACGTTCCATATTGTCTAGTACAGGCAATAACTCATTAACGAACTTCTCTAATGCGAACTTGTGTGCTTTCTCAACATCAACTGCAGCACGACGACGCATATTTTCAACTTCTGCTGCGGCGCGAACCACAGAATCTTGTTGTTCAGCAACTTTAGCCTGCTCTGCAGCTAACTGCTGCTCCAACTCTTCAATACGGAAATTGGCTTGAGTTAGCTCATCAACTAAACTCGCTTCATCAGCATTGATTTCAGTATCGATAACTTTTTCAGCCTCTGTTGCGGCTTGATCTAATTCTTTGCTCATTTTAACTCCAGCTAAAAATGCTTTTTTTCTGCATGCTCTGGGCATATTATGGGGATCAAATAATATGTTTCAAGGTCTGTAGCCAGATAATTATGACAACTCAGTTCAATACCATAGGTCTTATAGGAAAACCGCACCATAAAGGAGCAAATCAAACGCTTAAACGTTTGCACTATTGGTTAACACTGCAAGGTTACCAAGTGCTCGTTGAAGAGCGTATTGCTGATGTGATTGGTAAGAACATTACAGGCGTTGATTTAACCCAAATTGGCGAGCAATGCGATTTAGTCATTGTTGTTGGTGGCGATGGTAATATGCTTGGCGCTGCGCGCGTACTTGCCCGATACGATGTCGGTGTTATTGGTGTTAACCGTGGAAATCTAGGCTTTCTAACCGATCTTTCGCCAGATTCATTTGAAGATCCACTCGCGAAAGTGCTGGATGGCGAATTTGAAACAGAGCACCGTTTTTTACTTAAAACCGAAGTCTATCGTCACGGTGAACTCAAATCTTGTAATACCGCCGTCAACGAAGCGGTACTGCATCCGGGTAAAGTCGCCCATATGATTGAGTTTGAAGTCTATATTGACGATCTGTTTATGTACAGCCAACGCGCTGACGGCATGATTGTCTCAACTCCTACTGGCTCAACGGCTTACTCACTATCAGCAGGAGCTCAATTTTAACGCCCAATCTGCAAGCGATGATTTTGGTCCCCATGTTTCCACATACCCTTTCATGCCGTCCAATCGTAGTTGATGCTAATAGCACCATCAAATTAGTGGTCGCACCGCACAATAGCGAGAGTCTTGAAGTTAGTTGTGATGGTCATGTCACACTCGCAGTACTTCCTGGTGATGAGATTATCATTAAACGCAGTTGTGACCGATTACATCTTATACACCCCAAAGGTTATAACTACTTCCATGTACTGCGAAACAAATTAGGCTGGGGCAGCAAACTATTTTAGTTTGTGACTTACACAAAAATTATAATTCTGTAATAGTGACGAATATCAACATTTGCTATTCGTCACTCATCCTTCCCTCATCACCAACAAACAACTGATTGATAAACAACGATTTTAGCCTAACACCCTGATAAATAATAACCATCACCTCGATTTTAGCCTAATTCCTGTCTATAACTAGATGCAACCACTCATCAAAAAACAGTCAATTTTAGAAATAAAATGACAGCAAAACGCTTTAAAAATTACATTTTTAGCTCACTTGTCAATCTATTGTGAATTTTAAGAATTTGATTGTTAGATTAATATTTATTTATGTGGTGCATTTTTTCCTTTTGAAGTGATCTTGGTCACACACAAAATGTGATCTATAACGTATTTTGAATTAACTAAATCTAAATCAGAAAACCGTTATTAATCGGTACTTAGATTTCAGTTACTACATAAAAAAATCGCAATGTAATTCGTTAGATTAACCGACATAGATTGGTCACTAACAACGTATTTAAAAAATTATCATATCCAATTACAGAGGCAAGCATGACCTTTATCCAATTACTCGCCAGCTTAACGCCTATTATCGGTGTAATGTTATTTCTCGTTTGGTTTCGACTGCCAGCATCTAAAGCGATGCCTATTTCGTTATTACTTACTCTAGCTGCTGCCGCATTTATCTGGAAAATGCCAACCCAGTTACTGATGGCCTCAATTTTAGAAGGATTAGTTGCCTCCCTCACGCCACTATTCATTATTTTCGGTGCCGTATTCTTACTTAATACCCTCAAAAATTCAGGAGCGATGGATACCATCCGTGCAGGCTTCACTAACATCAGTGATGACCGCCGAGTACAGGTCATCATTATCTGTTGGTTATTTGGTTCATTTATTGAAGGCTCTGCTGGTTTTGGAACACCCGCTGCGATTTGCGCGCCGCTATTAGTACTTATCGGTGTACCGCCAATTGCCGCTGCGGTCGTCGCCCTTATTGCCGATTCAACCTCTGTGTCATTTGGCGCAATTGGTACGCCGATTAACTTTGGTCTTGAGCAAGGATTAAAAGCAGGTGGTGGTTATGTATCTGACGGTTTTATGCAAGCCCACAATATGGGAATTAGTGAGTATTTATCAGGCATTGCATTACATGCCAGCACCATAGACCTCATTACTGGCAGCTTAATTCCACTAGTCCTTGTTTGTGTATTAACGGGATTTTTTGGCAAAAACAAATCATTTAAGGAAGGCCTACAAGTTTGGAAGTTTGCCCTGTTTTCAGGTTTTGCATTCACCATCCCCGCATGGCTAATGAATTACTTTATTGGTCCAGAGTTCCCGTCTGTAATTGGTGCGCTTATTGGTATGGCAATTGTTATTCCAGCCGCTAAGAAAGGATGGTTACTGCCTAAAACCACTTGGAATGACTTTGCTGAAAAAGTAGAAATTAAACATGTAGAAACCCAAGTTAAATATTCACAATTAACGGCCTGGGCTCCCTATTTAGTCATGGCGGTTTTATTAGTACTTTCGCGTACCATTGAACCATTTACTGCATTATTAAAATCAGTGGTATTTTCAACTGGACCAATTATGGGCACCAGTTTACACCAGAGCATTGCCCCGCTATATCTACCCGGCACCTTCTTCATTGTGGTTTGTATTTTAGGCTTTATCATTTTTAAGATGAATGGCAGCGCCATTAAAACCTCAATTATAGATTCTTCAAAGTCGATGTTACCCACCATTATCTCGTTAGGCGCATCAGTACCATGGTTAAGATATTCCTTAACTCGGGCGATAATGGCATTCAAGGTTTAGGTTCAATGCCTGTTGAACTAGCCTCCGCAATGGCCAGTGTCTTTGGCTCTGTATGGGAATTTTTAGCACCTGTTATAGGTATTTTTGGTGCCTTCCTATCTGGCTCTGCCACCTTCTCAAATATGATGTTTTCAAACTTACAGTATACCGCCGCAGATAGCCTAGGCTTAAACACTCAGTTAGTGCTCGGTTTACAAATGATCGGCGCTAACGCCGGTAATATGATGTGTGTAATGAACGTAGTCGCGGCCGCAACGGTTGTTGGTATGGCGGGTCGAGAATCTGAAATCATCCGCAAAACAATGCCTATCGCATTAGGTTATGCCTTAATTGCAGGCACAATCGCCACTTTCTGGGGCGGTTTTTAAAACATAATTAAAATGATTCAATAGGCTCAATTTCGATTGAGCCTTTTTCTAGCTGTAAAAGAGAGTGAACAATGTCAATTAACTATAACGTAGTGATGGCAGACCTAGTCTGTCAACTTGGAGAACACGCAGTAAGTAATGATCCTGTTAGGCGCTTTGCATGGTCAACGGATGCCAGTTATTTCAGAATTGTGCCAGAAATAGTGGTCCATGCAGAATCAATTAAAGATGCCATCAAAACCTTAGAGGTTGCACGTTCACATCAAGTTCCAGTCACCTTCCGCGCTGCAGGCACCAGTCTTTCTGGCCAAGCCATTGGTGAAGGTATTTTATTAATGCTCGGTTTTGATGGTTTCAGAGAGATCAAGATAAACCAAGATCAAAGCCAAATTAGTGTTGGCGCAGCCGTTATTGGTGCCGATGCTAATGCTAGCCTTAAAACCCTTCAATAAAAAAATTGGCCCAGATCCAGCAACATTAGCCTCTGCAAAAATTGGCGGTATTGTCTCTAATAATGCTTCAGGTATGTGTTGTGGTACCGCACAAAATAGCTACCAAACCATCGCCTCTGCAAAGTTGGTATTTGTGGATGGGACAAGATTAGATACAGGTTGCGAGCAATCTAAAGCCGAATTTAGTCAATCCCATCCAGAACTACTGGCTCAATTACAACAACTTGCCCTATTAACCCAACAAAATGAAGCTCTCACAGCCCGTATCAAAAAGAAATATTCGATAAAAAATACTACGGGTTATAGCTTAAACGCGTTAGTTGATTATACCGATCCATTTGAACTGATTAATCATCTTATCGTTGGTGCAGAAGGCACTCTCGCCTTTGTTGAAGAAGTAACCTATCACACGGTAGAAGATGCTAAATATAAAGCTTCAGCTATGGCGGTATTTTTCAATATGGAAGATGCTGCAGATGCTGTTCAACAAATTGTAGGCGATAGTGTTGCCGCAGCTGAATTACTCGATTGGGCGTCAATTAAAGCGGTAACAGGCAAAAAAGGAATGCCACTATGGCTGGCTGATTTACCTGAAAATGCAGCTATTCTATTGATTGAATCACGTGCTAATGATGACCATACCCTCGCCGCTTACACCCAAGATGTAATAAGCAAACTCGCGCATATTAAAACTGAGCGACCAATCAGTTTCAGTACAGATCCTGCAGTATACGGTCAATATTGGGCGATGCGTTCAGGACTGTTCCCGATTATTGGTGGTGAACGACCAAAAGGCACTTCAGTGATTATCGAAGATGTGGCGTTTGAATTGCCACACCTTGCTAACGCGGCTAAAGATCTTACCGAGTTATTTCATAAACATGGCTACCCTGAAGGGGTTATTTATGGCCATGCATTAGCAGGTAACTTCCACTTCATTATCACACCTAAATTTGCCACCAATGCCGATGTAGAGCGTTTTGATGCCTTTATGCAAGATGTCGCAGATATGGTCATCAATAAATATGATGGTTCAATGAAAGCAGAGCATGGTACAGGCCGTGCAGTCGCCCCTTTTGTTGAAATGGAATGGGGTAATGATGCTTATGTATTAATGAAAAATATCAAGCATATCTTTGATCCAGAAGGCCTACTTAATCCAGGCGTGATATTAAATGATGATGCCCAAATTCATATTAAAAATATGAAGCCTTGCCCTGTTGTTGATGATCTTGTTGATCGCTGTATTGAATGTGGCTTTTGTGAAAAAACTTGCCCAACTTCAGCATTAAATCTATCCCCAAGACAACGTATTGCCACGCTACGTGAAATCGAACGCCTAGAACAATCCGGAGATAAAACAGCAGCAGAAAAAATGCGAGCAGCCGCAAAATATGATGTGGTCGATACCTGTGCGGCTTGCCAACTGTGTACCATCGCCTGCCCTGTTGATAATAGTATGGGGCAACTGGTGCGAAAATTGCGCAGCGACTATATCACCACTACCGATCAAAAAGTGCTAGATTTTCAAGCAAAGCATTATGGTGGTGTTAACCAAGCCATCAGCACAGGATTTAATTTACTCGATAAAATTCACCGCCTAACTGGTGATGGTTTTACCAGTGGCTTAATGAATGTCAGCCGTGCACTTAGCAAAGAAGTCCCCTATTGGAATCCTGATTTTCCTAAAGGGTCATCTATTGCCACACCATCACCTATTCAAGCAAACAAGCCGAGTGTGGTGTACTTCCCAGCTTGTGGTGGTCGTACTTTTGGCGCAACGCCTGTCGATAGCGATACTCGTAGCCTTTCTGAAGTCACCATCACTTTGCTTGAACGAGCAGGCTTTAACGTCATTGTTCCAGACAATAGCCGTGATTTATGTTGCGGTCAGATGTGGGAATCAAAAGGTGACTTTAAAAATGCCGATATGAAACAGCAACAACTCCTACAAGCAATGGCCGATGTAAGTGACAATGGCAAAATGCCTGTCATTATTGATGCTCTGTCATGCACTAAACGTGCCTTACAAGGGAATCCCAATATCGAAATTGTCGATTTAGTTGAATTTATGCACGATAAGGTGCTACCTAAACTACACTTAACCAAGAAAGCTAATGCCACAATCCATATTGGCTGTAGTGCTAGACATATGCATATGGAAACAAAAATGATGGCACTTGCCAATGCTTGTGTTGAACACATTGTGGTGCCAGCAGGCATTGAATGCTGTGGTTTTGCCGGTGAAAAAGGCCTATATAAACCAGAAATAAACGCAAGTGCACTACGTAATATAAAAAAACTAATTCCCGCAGACTTTAAACAAGGTTATTCAGCCAATAGAACTTGTGAAGTAGGTTTGAGTCATCATAGCGGTATCTCATACCAACACCTTGCTTATTTACTCGAGGAATGTAGTCGGTAATACCTATAGATTAGTTAACCCATTGTTAAACAATCTATTTACTAAAACGAAAAGCGACAATTAAGCAAAATGAGAAGTGTATTTTTATTGTTGTAAAACAACATGTTACACTTTCTCATTTTTGCAATAATGTTTATATTCATTTGCTTAATTAACACTATTTATCATAGGGATATAAGCATATATTGTCAGCCCAATTTATACACCGCGATAACATAAATAATTAGGTGTACCAATGTCTGCCAACAAATGAGATAACGCTAATGAAAATTGCATTATTCACACCATGCCTTGTGAATCAATTTGTTCCAGAAGTTGCAGTAGCAACGCTAGAACTGCTTGAAAAGTTAGGCCACGAAGTTATTTTACCTGCAGATCAAACATGCTGTGGTCAACCAATGACTAACTCAGGCTGCTTTGATGCCGCAAGAAAAACAACACTAAAATTACTGAACGCATTTAAAGGTGTTGAGTGTGATGCAATTGTTTGCCCTGCTGCATCGTGTTTAGTTGCTGCTAAAGAAAACTTTCACGAGTTTGACACTAGCCCTGAAGCACAAGAAGTGATCAACAAGCTGTATGAATTAACTGAATTCTTACACGACGTAGCACCTATCGATCCTAGCTTATTTAAACGCCCATTTAACCATAAAGTGAGCATTCACCTAAGCTGTCACGGTATTAGAATGTTAGGTCTAGCTTCTCCAAGTGAATCAATGGAAGCACCATTCAATAAAGTAGAAGCGGTATTAAGTCAGGTTCCGGGTATTGAAATTGTTTATCCAGAACGCCGTGATGAATGTTGTGGTTTCGGTGGTACGTTCGCTATGGATGAAGGTGCTGTATCAGCAAAAATGGGCAAAGATAAAGCGGTAGCCCATGCTGAAACAGGTGCGATGTATGTGGTTGGTTTCGACCCATCTTGCCTACTTCATCTTGATGGTATGATCCGTCGCCAATTACTTCCGATCCAAACTCGCCACATCGCGCAAGTGATCAACGCAGCTCTATAGGAATTTGCCATGTCTAATCACAGCAATGCACAAACCCATGCTCAAAAAGCTGACATTTTTTGTCAAGATGAAGCTCGCGTAGACTGGCATTCTAAAGCGCTTTGGACTTTACGTGAAAAACGTGACCGCGCTGCAGCTAGCTTACCCGAGTGGGAGCAACTACGTCAGTTAGCCTCTGAAATCAAACTTCACACGCTAACTAACTTAGCCACATATTTAGAAGAATTTGAAAAAAACTGTCATGCAAATGGCATTCAAGTTCATTGGGCTAAAGATGGCGAAGAGCACAATAAAATTGTGCACAGCATCTTAAGCAACATAACGTTAAGAAATTGGTAAAGTCTAAGTCAATGTTGACTGAAGAATGCCATATGAACCCTTACCTAGAAAGCTTTGGTATTGAAGTTATCGATACCGACTTAGGTGAGCGCATCATCCAGCTTGCTGGTCAGCCACCATCACATATCGTGGTACCTGCTATTCACCTTAAAAAGGAAGAAGTAGGCGACCTATTCCATGAAAAAATTGGTACAGAAGCTGGCGCAAGTGACCCGACCTACTTAACTCGTGCAGCACGTGTTCACTTACGTGAGCAATTTTTAAGTGCTGATGCAGCAATGACAGGCGTCAACATGGCCATTGCTGACAAAGGTGCGGTAGTCGTATGTACCAACGAAGGTAACGCAGATATGGGCGCTAACCTGCCTAAACTGCAATTGCATTCAATGGGTATCGATAAAGTTGTCCCTAATATCGATGCTGCGGGTCTATTACTACGTATGCTAGCGCGTAACGCTACAGGTCAGCTTTCAACCACTTATAGTTCATTCTATCGTGGCCCGAAAGAAGATGGCGAAATGCACATTATCATCGTTGATAATGGCCGTACTAAAATGATGCAAGATAAGATTCTTGCTGAATCATTAAAGTGTATTCGTTGTGGTGGTTGTTTAAATACTTGTCCTGTATATCGTCGTTCTGGTGGTCATAGCTATAACTATACCATTCCAGGCCCTATCGGTATTGCAGTCGGTGCCCAGCGTGATGATACCAACTCTCTAGCATGGGCATGTACATTATGCTGTAGCTGTAGTTTTGTGTGCCCAACTAAGGTGCCGCTAGCAAAAATTATTGCTCATCACCGTCGCATTAAAGCTGAAAACCATCAGCTACCTTATGGCAAAGAGAAATATATGCCATTAGTGGGTAAATTAATGGGTAATGAAACCCTATTTAACTGCTCAATGAGCATTGCCCGTACGTCGTTAAAATACTTACCAAATAGCCTATTAAAACCATTTGCAGGCGCTTGGGGTAAATATCGCGAACTTCCTGTTGCACCTAATTCAAGTTTTGAAACTTGGTACAAGAAACACCGGAGCTAATCATATGTCGAGCAAACAAGCAATTTTACAAGCCCTATCAACTACTGCGTTAAGCGATAATGCGATGCCAGTAATTAATATTCCGGCTCGTCTAGATGATCTACTTAGTCAATTTGAAACCAGCTTAAACACGGTTACAGCAACACTACATCGTGATGGTGGCCTTACCGGTCTACAAGCTGAAATTGATAAATTATCAAGCGAAGGTAAGCAGATTATTTCATTGGTTGATGGCGTGACAGGCAACCGTGAAGTACCAGCAGATCCACATGAACTACATGATATTGATTATGCCATTATTAAAGGTCATGTTGGTGTTGCAGAAAATGGTTGTATCTGGGTAAACAACGAATCAGTTGGCCACCGCGTAACACCATTTATTTGTGAGAACCTATTAATTGTACTTGCCGCTGAAGATGTATGTGCAAATATGCATATCGCAGTACAAAAGGTAGAAATCGCATCAGGTCAGTTTGGTACCTTTATTTCAGGCCCATCTAAAACAGCAGATATTGAGCAATCATTAGTTGTTGGTGCACATGGTGCTTGTAGCTTAAACGTTTATCTTGTTTAACGTTTATTAATAATAAAAATGCCGCTATATGCGGCATTTTTTATTAAATCGCACTATGCATTTTGCGCTGATAGTGCTGCTCAGTCTCACTGATCAAGCTTGGCTTGTTATAATGTTCCGCAATGGTAATCGCTTGCTGGAAGTAATTTGAAGCTTGTTCTCTTGAAGGACTTGTATCACCTAAATTAACTAAAGTACTGTGTAACTCAATCCGTTCCCGCCCATAGGTACGGCTAAAGCTTTCTAACACATATTGATATAATTCAAATGCTTGCTCAGGCGCCTGTGGCTTAATTAAATTTGCCCAATTAAATGCCAACATGGCAGAATCTAATGAATATTCACCATACTCAACCAAGCCTAATTCGTAAGCTTGCTGGGCCAACTCTATCGCCAGCGGCATATCTAAATTATCATGAGCTTCATGATAAGCCTGATAAACTTCAGTTAGATGGGCAAGTTGATGCTCTTTATACTTAATCATCAACAATGACACCACCACAATAGCAATTAATGCCGTTACACTTAGCCAAATAACGCTACGTAAATTAAGCGCTTTCAATTTGGAGATCTCATCAATATTTTTGAATATTATGAGATCTGTCATCACCACAAACAAGTAACAATTTGCATCATTTTATTGCGTGTGATACCGATACTCTTTTAAGTAAGAAAACCAACCATACCAGTAGAATACAACTACATACTGCCAGTGAAATCCAGACGCCAGTTAAGCCAAATAACCAAGCAAATAGATATAGAATTATCGCAATTAAAATCAGTTTTGCACCGGTAATGGTCGATGCCTGTTTGGATAAGCCAATCGCTTGTAAGAAGCTTGCGCCAACCAACAATAAACCTTCCATTGGCAGCCCCCAGAAGTAGAGCAACATACCATTTACTGCCACTGGCGTTAATGCCGGATTATCGCCAGCAAATAGATAAACTAACCACTCAGGTTTAATATAGATAAATGTCACTGCAATAAACGCAACCAGCAAGGTTGCTACAACAGCATATTTAAAGGTGGCAAATACGCGTTCAAAACGGCGCGCACCAGCATTGAAACTTAATATCGGTTGGCAACCTAGAGCGATACCCTCAAAAATCAAATAAAACAGCGCTTCGGTATAACTCACGACGGCATAAGCCGCAACATGAATTGGCCCACCGACCCACATAAATGCCATATTATGTAATGTCAGCACAATCGACAAATACAAGTTCATCAGAAAACTTGGCAAGCCCATTTTGAAAATTTCAAGGCAATTGCTAACAGTTAAACGCATCTGTTGCCAGTTAATACCAAGCCGTGTTTTACCCCAAAAGAAATGGTGTAAATAGAAGGCAGCAGTAATGGCCTGCGCTAACATGGTTGCGATAGCAGCACCAGTTAAGCCATAAGGCCAAACAACAATCCATAAATAATCAAAAATAACATTAAGCACGCCACCTAGAATTAAAATCCAAGTTACGGCTTGAGGACGGCCATCATTACGTAGCAAAGCTGAGAATGCCATTGATAATATTGGCCAAGTGCCAAGCGCAAAATACCAAAACAGGTACTGCTCTGCACTCTTCAAGACTTCGCCTGTCGCTCCCAGCCATTGCAAAATATGGGAACTAGACCAACAACCAACGATGGCAAAGAAAAGACCAAATAATAAGCAAAGACTAAAGGCATTACCAACGAGGCGCCGTGCCTGAATCACGTTATTACGGCCAAGATAGATAGAAACTAAAGCGGCGCTACCCATGCCAATTAATGCACCAACCGCATACAAAATTGAAGCCACAGGATAAGCTAGCATCATGCCAGCTAAACCTTGCTCGCCGAGGTAATGACCGATAAACATACCGTCGATAGTGACATAAATACCTGTCACTAACATTGAGGCAATAGTAGGAATGGAATAACGCCAAAATAAACGAGCAATCGGCTCGTTTATCATGGCTAAATCTTGTTCAGAAGTCACAGAGGTAGACATAGGCATGTTCAGCTAAAAACAGTGGCATGATTCTACCCCAGTTAATCAGTTACTTTGACTTTTTTTGCCACTTACCTTGACGTGAAGCAGAAGTTTTTTTCTTGTGCTCATACTTTTTAGGGGTAAATAATTTTTTAGGCTTTTTGGTCATTAGTTCACGGTAACGCTCTGGTAATGGTGCACCAATTTCATAACCTGCAGGGCTTGATACTGATAATTGACGCTCAATATCTTGTTCAATTAAATGCAGCTGTTGACGTTCAATTGGCGAAATTAATGACCAAGCTTGACCTTGATTACCAGCACGTCCCGTACGACCAATACGATGGGTATAATCTTCAATCTCTTCTGGCAATTCATAGTTAACCACCAATGGCAGATTTTGAATATCAATACCGCGCGCAGCAATATCAGTCGCCACCAGCAATTTAACTTTACCCGCTTTAAAATCAGCTAATGAACGGTTACGACTGCCTTGGGTTTTATCACCATGTAACACTGCACAACTTAAACCATCAAGTAATAACTCATGTGCAAGTAATTCTGCAGACTCTTTACTGTTTACAAAGACCATCACTTGTTGCAAGTTTTGGCGACCAACCGTTTCAGCCAAAAATTCAGATTTACGGCGTTTATCTAATAAAAACACCTGTTCGTCTATCTTAGCAGCACCGGCTTTAGCCGACACATTAATCCACTTGGGCTGGGCGAGCATCGTATTAGCTAACGCATTAATCTGCTCAGTAAACGTCGCTGAAAATAGCATGGTACGGTGCTGCGGTGCTAACAAACGCTTGGCTTTTTGGATATCTTTAACAAAGCCCATGTCTAGCATACGATCAGCTTCATCAATCACTAACTGCGTAACTTGATCTAATTGCAAGCCATATTGGCTACAAAGATCAAATAAACGGCCTGGAGTTGCCACTAAAATATCGATGCCTTTCGCCAGCGCTTTACGCTGAGGATTGATATTACTGCCACCGTATACCGTTAATACTTTGATATCTGTAAACTGGGCATATTGCTCAATATTTTCACCAATTTGAATCGCAAGTTCACGCGTCGGTGTCATAATTAGCACTTTAACAGCGCCATTATCAACATCATCACTTGCTAATAACTGCTGCAATAATGGAATTGCAAATGCGGCGGTTTTACCCGTACCAGTGGGCGCACAAACGCCTAAGTCATCGTTGTTAGACAGTGCAAATGGCACCACAACTTGTTGTACATCAGTGAGAGACTGATATTGGCAAGCAGTTAATCCCTCAATTAATAAAGGGGCGATATTTAGTGAATCTATGTTCATAATGGCTTCTTATACTCCAGCAAGGGCGGGAGTCTAGCAAATTTATGCCTTAGATAGCGAATAAAGATTATTTTCGCATCATTAACACGCCAGACATAAATCGATCGAGATCACTATTCGCTTAAATACAATAAAACCTAATCAACTGATATTTAAGTAAAAAAATAATAATTTAGTAATAGATATATAATCTCTCACCGTTTTAAGAGCCAGATCACAATATGCGGGTATGTGAATTGTTACTTTGTTTGTAAATCAGAACAGCTTTTCACGTTTTAAATATAATGAGGTGATGTATGGTTGCTAAATTTTTTATTCCTAGCGTTAACGTTTTAGGACAAGGCGCCGTTGAAGATGCAATTACAGATATCCAAGGTCTTGGCTTCAAACATGCGTTAGTAGTTACCGACAAACCATTAGTTAATATTGGCCTAGTTGCACAAGTTGTTGAGAAATTGAATGCCCATAATATTGCAACCACAGTATATGATGGTGTTCAACCTAACCCAACCATGACTAATGTCAATCAAGGTCTTGAATTACTCAAGCAACATGGTTGTGATTTTGTTGTTTCTCTTGGTGGTGGTTCTCCACATGATTGCGCCAAAGGTATCGCTTTAGTAGCCACCAATGGCGGTAGCATTAAAGACTATGAAGGTGTTGATCGTTCAGCTAAACCACAAATGCCACTTGTTGCTATCAATACCACAGCGGGTACGGCATCAGAAATGACCCGTTTCTGTATTATTACAGATGAAGAACGTCATATTAAAATGGCTATTGTTGACAAACATACCACCCCAATTATGTCAGTTAATGACCCTGAATTGATGCTCGCTAAACCAGCGGGCTTAACAGCAGCAACAGGGATGGATGCACTGACTCACGCAGTTGAAGCTTATGTATCAACAGCAGCAAACCCAATCACTGATGCTTGCGCAATTAAAGCGATTGAGATTATTGCTCAAAATCTTGCTGCGGCCGTCGCAAATGGACAAGACATCGATGCTCGCGAGCAGATGGCTTACGCGCAATTTTTAGCAGGTATGGCATTTAATAATGCAAGTTTAGGTTATGTACATGCGATGGCACACCAGCTTGGTGGCTATTACGATCTGCCTCATGGCGTATGTAATGCACTATTACTACCACATGTACAACAATATAATGCGCAAGTCAGCGCACACCGTTTACGTGATGTCGCCAAAGCAATGGGCGTTGACGTCAGCCAATTAGATGACAACCAAGGTGCATGTGCTGCCATTGAAGCAATCAAAGCGCTTGCTGCCGCGGTTAATATTCCTAAAAACTTAACTGAATTAGGTGTTAAAGCTGAAGATATTCCAATGTTGGCGGATAATGCATTAAATGATGCTTGTGGCTTCACAAATCCGAAACAAGCTACCCATGCAGATATATGCCAAATCTTCACTAACGCGCTATAATCAAATTCCAATCAATTTACTTGATTAACGCTCTTTAAATTAATGAAAGGTCAAAAAGTTAACTTTTTGACCTTTTTTGTTTTTATGCACTAAACAACACTTTTCAAAATAGTAAAACAAGCCTAAAGTGATCTTAGAAAAGATAATTCAACAACTTAGTATAGTTTTAGCTCTACCCAAATTTAGAAAATATATAAACTAAAAAAGGAAGCTAGTATGACCGCAATTACTCATGTCGTTAATTACACTGTTCAATGTCCACATTATGAGGTCGGTACGCCTGTGACTTGGCGTGATCATATTGAAGTTAATCAATCCTGCGAAATCGCACTGCGCCGGATCCAAAAATGGCATCAAGAATCTGGCTGTGCCATCTTTACTCACCAAGAATTAACCATCCGTAAAGCCAATAAAGAACAAGCCTACTTTGCCATGCTAACTAATCGCATCAAAAATGATGGCCATGTATTAGCAACCTTTAAGATATTTTTAGATGAGCGAGATGTAGATACTTCAGTAGAGGAAATTGTTAGACACTTACACGATGATTATCAGACACGTTTAACCAAATTAGCTTAACCCCAATATAGTATTAGGGGGAAGCTTTCCCCCTAATACCAACTTGCTTCAACCTTCAACCAACATCAAACTCACACTTCAAAATCAGTTATAGCAGTTACGCAACAATTGCTGCAAGATATCGATTATTTGAGACATATTACTGGCAAACTAGTCAGATTACTGGCATATTCAGCGGATCAAATTTTAGTCTTTTGGAAAAATCATGCCTAAATTTTTAGTCTTGTTACCTATCCTAGCTATTCTTGGCCTATCAGGTTGTGCTCAACTTAAAGATGCTGGTCGTACTATCGGTCATACCACTAAAGATATTACAACTTCGATTGGCCACTCAACCCGCGATGCAGCCAAAGAAATCAAATCAGACTTATCGAAAGAGAACTAATTTACTTCAAAACAAAAAGCCTGCAAATTGCAGGCTTTTTGTTTGATTACAGGCTAATTACGAACGGCTAAAATAGCGTTTTAATGCCTGTACCAATGTCCCAATTGATTGCTGACTAATATCATTATGAGTCACCAATCGAGTCACACGCTCAGCAGACACTAAAATACCTTGTTCCGCCAATGCACGACCTAATTGCTTAACATCAACATGTTCGGCAATATTAACAAACACCATATTGGTTTGTACTAAGCCCATATCAACGCTAAATTCATCAAACTGAGCAAGTTGCTCCGCCAAATAACGCGCATTAGCATGATCTTCAGCTAACCGCTCAACTTGTTGGGTTAAAGCAAGCTCACCAGCGGCGGCTAAAATACCGGCTTGGCGCATACCACCACCTAGCACTTTACGCCAACGCCTGGCTTTAGCGATCAAACGCTCGTCACCTAACAATAATGAACCTACAGGTGCACATAAACCTTTTGATAGGCAAATTGAAACAGAATCAAAGTGCTGAGTAATATCAGCAATTTGGATACCTTGCGCCACTGCCGCATTAGCAACACGAGCACCATCTAAATGAATCTTTAGTTTATGATTAAACGTCAATGCTTGAGCTTGTGCTAAATATGCCTGCGGTAACACTCGACCAGAGATAGTGTTTTCTAAACTGACCACTTTAGTTCGAGCAAAATGGATATCATCTGGCTTGATTTGCGCCACAATCTCATCTAAGGCAATAGTGCCATCAGCTAGGTTAGCGATAGGTTGTGGTTGAATACTGCCAAGGACGGCAGCTCCACCACCCTCAAAACGATAATTATGAGCTTCTTGACCACAAATATACTCATCACCACGTTCACAATGTGCCATTAATGCTAAAAGGTTAGCCTGAGTACCAGATGTGGTAAATAAGGCACCATCAAAATCAAACATCTCACATGCTAGTGCTTCAAGTCGATTAACACTTGGATCATCGCCATAGTAATCATCTCCAACCTCAGCTTGCGACATTGCACGGCGCATTGCTTCTGTAGGTTGAGTTACTGTGTCACTTCTAAAATCAATCATAACAAGCTCAATTAGGCATCAATAATGACCTCGAACTCTATCCCTTTGTTATGTCTCTGTATATAAATATTAGTGTGAAACATTCCACAGGATCACAAATTAAATTAAGCATTCCTTTTACCTTCTAAGGCCAAGCCATACCATACAAACTAATTTAAGCAGACGATGAATTAATAAAACTAATCCAATTGACCATTAATTGTCGCTGTCTTTTATTCGCTAATTAAGGCAAAATTCACGCCCTCATTGACTCAGCTGTTGTTTTCATTATGCAAGAAGCTCAATTTATTAGTTTATTATGGTTAATCGGTATTTTAGCCGAGGCTATGACCGGAGCGCTGTCTGCCGGTAAAAAACAGATGGACCTTTTCGGGGTGGTTATTATTGGCTGTGCAACCGCAATTGGCGGTGGTACTCTGCGCGATATGCTACTAGGTAACTATCCATTAGTGTGGGTTGAGAATGTACATTATTTAATTGCGATAGCTGGCGCCTCACTACTGACAGTAATTATTGCGCCGGTTATGCGCTATCTCTCTAAACTATTTTTAGCGATTGATGCGTTGGGTTTAGCTGTATTTTCAATTATTGGTGCACAGAAAACGTTAGCGCTAGGTTTTAGTCCTGTGGTTGCTATCGTTATGGGTGTGGTGACAGGCGTATTTGGTGGCGTGATCCGTGATATTTTATGTAATCAAGTACCACTTATTTTCCAAAAAGAACTATATGCCATTATTTCATTAATGACGGCTGCACTTTATATTTTATTGCAGCATCTTGGTATTACTGAATGGGTTAACCTTGCCATCAGTTTAGGGTTTGGATTCGGTTTCAGAATCTTAGCCATCAAATACCATTGGTCTATGCCAACATTTGATTACCAATATTCATCAGGTCACTAACATAAAAAAAGCCGGCTAAGCCGGCTTTTTTATTAAATGTAAATTACTTTGCAGGTAACTCTTTTACATGAAGATCCATTTGTGGGAATGGGATACCGATGTTGGCATCATCTAGAGCAACTTTAACCTGCTCCATTACTTCAAAGTAAACTGTCCAATAGTCAGCCGTTTTAACCCATGGTCGAACAACAAAGTTCACTGATGAATCAGCAAGCTCTAATAATGCTACTGTATAAGCAGGATCTTTCAGTACTAACGGGTGATTTTCTAATACTTGCGACAATACCTCTTTAGCTTGCTTAAGATCAGCGTCATAAGCTACACCAATCACTAAATCCACACGGCGTTGGCCTAAAGCTGAATAGTTAGTAATTGTGCCATTCATGATTGCAGAGTTAGGCGCAATGACGACTTTATTATCTGGTGTATGTAAACGAGTAGAGAAAATAGTAATTTCATCTACAGTACCAGATACACCCGCAGCCTCAATGTAATCGCCTACACGGCATGGACGGAATAATACCATCAACACACCAGCAGCAAAGTTAGATAATGAACCTTGTAATGCTAAACCTACAGCTAAACCAGCCGCACCCACAACAGCAACAAGTGATGCGGTTTGAACACCAAGTTCACCTAAAGTCGCAATAATAGTAAAGGCAAATACCACTGCCCAAACCATGTTGCCCACAAACGATGCTACGGTGGTATCAACTTTACGCTTGTCCATTAGTTTAGTGGTTATATTACGAGCGACATTCGCTAGAAATTTACCAATGATAAAAATCAAAATCGCAAAGATGACTTTCATGCCATAGGTTGCGATAAGATCCGGTGCTTGTTTCATAAAACCATCAAGGTTTTCCATGGAGATGCTCCCTTAAAACTTAAAGTTATAAGTGCGAAATCAGGCTAAGCCATAAATCGCAAAATTAAATCGAATTATTATCGTTCGAAATATCATTCGGTCGTTTAAAACAAACGTATAATATCTACATATAATAACACTATTAACCTAGTTTCAATCAATGTATCACTTTGTGAGTGAGTGAGTTTTATACAACAAATTTAATAAAATATACAACTCAATTGCAGAACTGTCATTAACACATAAGAATTAATTTATTGAATCTTAAGTAAGTTTTGCTAGTAAACTTATAAATACACTAGCAAAAAAAAGTAAAATAAAAGCGGCCTAAGCCGCTTTTATTTTAGGCTATTTATCAGCCTTGGGAGGGAAATTCGTCAAAATATTGGCTACTGCCTTATTGACTGCAGTAATTCTTTCTTGCGGGGTATACTGTTTTTGTAAAGTATCAGCCAATGATCCGCGCCATACTAATTTGTCTGTTTTACGGTCAACAATATCAATAATTAAGGTACCAACATTATATTCACGCACGACTGTTTGAGTGGAAACATTAGCACTTGGTCCCCAGTAAGGACCGATAAAGTTAGGATCATAAAAAGGTGAATAGCCATAATTAGTCGTAAAGGTATCAACATTGACTTCTTTATCAACTTTAGTGAGGTAGTTTACCAAGATATCCGCTTTATCAGCAGCAACCAACTTTAGCCCTTTAGCTTGTAATTGGTCATTAACCGCATTACGGACACGCTCATCCATCAACCATCAAGGTGGTACTCGCTGCCAGACTGAGTTTGTACCCAAGCATATGTCTTAAATTGGGTAAAGTTAACGTCAGGATTATAATCCCAATTCGTATTAACCGAGCTACATGCGGCCAACAACATGACCACTAGTCCTACAAATATATTTCTCATCATACCAACCTATTTTGCTCTAAACGAAAGTCATACCTATGCAGCTTAACCTTGGCAGTTATTATCTACAACCAAATTATTGTTTAAATATACCCCATTAATAAACAGTGTAATTTCATAATATTGTCTATTTTATGACAATTTTCGCTTAAATTTAGTTCAATACAGTGAAGACTTATGTCAATACCTATAAATTTGTTAAACTTACAACAAATGCACACGTTAACGATACAATGATGAGAATAGATCCCAATATTGCACTAGTTTTTAGTACTGACAAAGGTCGAATTGAGCCAGAAAAAGAAGTTGCTACCGCCCCAAAAGGTGATGGTGTCATTCGAATTCATCGTGATAGTAAAGGCCGTAAAGGGAAAGGGGTCTCTATCATTAAGGGATTAGAGCTTTCAGTCGACGAATTAAAAGCCCTAGCTCAAAAATTAAAAAAACAATGTGGTTGTGGTGGTACAGTCAAAGACTTTACCATTGAAGTTCAAACAGATAATCGCGATCAGTTAAAACTGTTATTAGAGAAAATGGGTTACCAAGTTAAACTGGCTGGCGGATAGTTATCTGGTATTATTGCGAGGTTAAATATGGAAAGCTTACAAAATCAATTCCTTATAGCTATGCCATCATTAGATGACAGTTTTTTTGAGCGTAGTGTTATTTATGTTTGTGAGCATGACAACAAAGGCGCAATGGGCGTCATGATTAACCGTCTTGCCGGCGTTAGTATTGAATCAGTGCTTCAACAAATGAAGTTAATTGAAGAAGAGATAATACTGCCGCCGAATATGGGCAATAATGTATTGGTCGGCGGCCCAGTAAGCACCGACCGTGGTTTTGTTCTACACCCACCCAAAGCTGATGGTAAATGGACTAATTCAACCATGATCAGTGACGACATCATGCTCACCACATCCCGTGATGTATTGATCGACCTTGGAACAATTAAAGGGCCAGAGCAATACTTAGTCGCATTAGGTTATGCAGGTTGGGCAAATGGCCAACTTGAGCAAGAACTTGCTGATAATCTATGGTTAACAACACCAGCCGATCAGCAAACGCTATTCCACTTAGCCCATGAACTGCGTTGGCAACAAGCAAGCCGCAGCTTAGGATTTGATACTTGGCAACTTTCTAGCCAAACTGGACACGCATAGTAAATGACAACACAAACTGTATTAGGTTTTGATTACGGAACCAAAAGTATCGGCGTAGCAATTGGCCAACAATTGACTGGCAGTGCCAACCCGCTATTATCATTAAAAGCCGTTGACGGCATCCCAAAATGGGAACAGATAGAAGCACTTATAAAAGAGTGGCAACCGGACTTGATTGTGGTGGGATTACCACTGAATATGGACGGTACCGAACAAGAGATGACACAACGTGCGCGCAAATTTGCCAATCGAATCCATGGTCGTTTTAAAGTTAACGTAGCAACACAAGATGAACGCTTAACCACGGCTGATGCCAAGGCGCGTTTATTCGAGTTAGGTGGATATAAAGCCTTAACCAAAGACCAAGTTGATGCGGTATCAGCAGTGTTAATTATCGAAAGTTATTTTGAAAATCAATACAGCTAGTTTCTTTGCCAAGAGAATCTGCACTTTTTGTTTGTAAAACGTCGCCCAACGCGACGTTTTTTTATGAGCTATTCTCAACAAATAAGCGCTATAAACGCGTAATCATTAGATAATTTAGCGTTTTTGTAGTATAAGCAGCGTCACTTTTATTTTTACTATCACGATCGCTATCGTGCTGGAGCTTCATATGTCAGATAAATTTTTCTTTAAAGGGCGTAAAACCCCGCGTCCAAGATACGAAAGTTACGGTTACAACACTAAACGTTTAGTGAAATTAGGTACCCAAGAAAACCCATTACAACTCACAGTAGCGACTGAACAGCGTCAACAAGAGATTGAACAATTACTAGCACAACACCAGCTAGTAGGTACTGTAGCAATCAATGCCGATGTTGCCGAAAACATTGTTGATTTAGAAGGTATTTTAAATAAGCCACAAACAACAACTTTCGAAAAGAAACCCAATCGAAATGACGATTGCCCATGTGGTAGTGGTAAAAAATATAAAAAGTGTTGCGCTTAATGCGACATTAGTTGCTATACGACAGGGAATGTCGATAGCCCCTCTACGACTCACTTCGAAAACAATACTGACCAAATCATATAAACAATCAATTTATCTATTGTATATCGTAAATTTAAAATATACGATATATAAACAACTTCAAAAAACGAATTTAAGATGACTGATTTTACTCCAATATCCGCTTTACTCGGTGGTGCTCTACTTGGCATTAGCGCATTACTGCTCTTACTCTTTAATGGCAAAATTGCAGGCATCTCAGGTATGCTGAATGCAGCATTTAGCAAGCAAGCTGGTAAATCATGGCGTATAAGTTTCTTAATAGGCTTAATGATTGCCCCACTCATACTTAGCCATAGTCAATGGCAGCTACCACAGCATATCGAGACCCATTGGATCACAATCTTAATTGCAGGTCTCTTAGTTGGTATCGGTACACGTATCGGCTCAGGTTGCACTAGCGGTCATGGGGTCTGTGGTTTGGGTCGATTATCGACACGTTCATTAGTCGCGACGATCACCTTTATGTCAGTCGCAGTATTAACCGTATTTATCACCCAGCTGTTTTAAGGCAATACTATGCAAATTATTATCGCGTTGATCTCGGGCATTTTATTTGGTTTAGGCCTCACCATTTCACAGATGGTTAATCCAAACAAGGTACTTAACTTTTTAGATATTAGTGGTCACTGGGATCCCAGCCTTGCTTTAGTCATGTTAGCTGCCGTATCGGTATTTGGGCTCGGCTATAAAATACTGATTAAACCTGAGTCGAAGCCAATTTTAGCTCAATCTTTCTCATTGCCAAGCAAAACAGATATTGATAAACCCTTAGTCATTGGCGCCATCATATTTGGTCTTGGCTGGGGCCTAGCTGGTATTTGCCCAGGCCCTGCTATCAGCAATATATCAGCTGGGGAACCTAAAATATTAGGCTTTATAATCATGATGCTAATTGGTATGAAAACGGCCAATTTAATACTAGCCAAATCAAATAAATAATAAGTGATATTATGCAAGATTATTCAGAAATCAAACAGCATGCTCAACAAGCCGCTGATTTACTAAGAGCAATGAGTAACCCTCACCGCTTGATGATTTTATGTTTATTACAACAAGGAGAGTTGAGCGTAACCCAAATAAATCATCATTTACCTATGCCACAATCAAGCTTATCGCAACATTTAGCAGCATTACGTAAAGAAGGTTACGTACAAACCAGACGCGATGCACAAACGATTTACTATTCACTCAACAGCCATGAAGTCAAAGCGATGATAGCGACCTTGCATCAATTATATTGCAGTAATAACACATAAAAACATGACAAAAAAACAATCTAATCGATTTGTTCAATGAGTATCATCGCTTTTATAACATTGACCCTATCTAAGTAAAAACATATAACATGCATATAAAATACATATTTAAAGAGGGTTATATGATTTCATCAGAAAATATTGCGATTGTTAAGTCTACTGCTCCAATTCTTGCGCAAACTGGTCCAGCGTTAACGGCACATTTTTATGAACGAATGTTCAATCATCACCCTGAACTCAAAGATGTATTCAATATGAGTAATCAGCGCAATGGCAATCAAAGAGAAGCACTATTTGCCGCCATTTGCGCTTATGCAAATAATATCGATAACCTCGAAGCATTATTACCAGCAGTAGAAAAAATCGCTCAGAAACATACCAGTTTTTTAATTACGGCTGAGCAATATCAAATTGTAGGTGAACACTTATTAGCAACGATAGATGAAATGCTTGCCCCCGGTGAAGCCGTATTAAATGCATGGGCAGCAGCCTATGGTGTATTAGCCGATATTTTTATTAACCGTGAAGCGCAGATTTATCAAGAAAACGCCCAAAAAGAAGGCGGCTGGCGCGGATTACGTCAATTTACTGTGATTGAAAAAAATATAACCAGTAAATTTATCACCAGTTTTGTCTTTAAACCGACTGATGGCGGTAAAGTAATGACTTATAAACCGGGCCAGTATTTAGGAATTAATATCCAATCAGCTCAGTTTGATAATCATGAAATTAGACAATATAGCCTATCATCAGAACCCCAAGACGATCGTTACCAAATTTCGGTTAAGCGTGAGCAACATGGAAAAGTCTCAAACTACTTACATGATGAAGTGAATGTAGGTGATACAGTGATGCTACTACCACCAGCAGGTGACTTCTTCTTAAATGTGAATTCAACGACTCCGATAACATTGATCTCTGCAGGCGTGGGGTTTACGCCAATGATGGCGATGCTAAAAACGTTAGCTAAGCATCCGATGCCAATTAACTGGTTACATGCGACTGAAAATGGTGAGCAACACTGCTATCGTGACGAAATTAAGCAATTACAATCTAATTATTCCCAGTTGTATCGCCATATTTGGTATAACCAACCACTCTCATCAGATATTCAGGGGCAGGATTTTGATGATGCAGGGTTAATGAACTTAAACACAGTCCAACAGCAATTATTACAACCTGATATGCAATTTTATTTATGTGGCCCAGTCCCATTTATGCAGTTTGTGGCGAAGCAATTAATCCAAATGGGTATTGATACAAACCGTATTAATTATGAATGTTTTGGTCCTAATAAAGTACTTTTAGCGTAAATCACTATAGCAGGCATAAACAATTGAGATTATTGGGCTATATATCCATTAATCTCATTTTTATGTTCAATCACAGACTAGGTCTTACATCTGGTTCAAGCCAAACTGCTTTTGCAATTTCTTTGATAATCCCAAGGACACAAGACGATATGATTCGTTGATGTAATAAATCAATGCCTCATCATCCACGGTGTTAGCATCATATTGTTGGATCCACTTCATTCCTCTTGTCGCAAAATAAGGTGCAGGATGATAGCCCTCACTCATTTTAAGAAACTCATAATTACGCTCAGAGACTTTAAAAGTAAATGTTGCATCGCCATCCTTGCTCTGCCCGCCAATAGCAAATACTTTGCCTGCCACCTTCCACACATGTGAATTACCCCATTGCATCACATAACTACTCGCAATAAGTGAACCACAGTGTTGATTAAATTGTTCATATGTCATGCTAGCACCTAAATAAAAGGCCGCAAAAGCGGCCAAATATAAACTCAAACTATAAATAAGGTTTAACCACATCGAGCATCATTTCAATATGATCGTCGTCGGCATTCAAAGCTGCAATATAGCGATAAGACTCACCACCCGCTTGTTCAAATACCTCTTTGTTCTCTTCACAAATCTCTTCTAACGTCTCTAAGCAATCGGCACTAAATGCAGGACAAATCACAGCGATATCCTTTACCCCTTTAGCAGGAAGCCCCGCTAAAGTTTCATCAGTGTATGGCGTTAACCATTTAGCTTTACCGAAACGAGATTGGAAAGTAGACATATATTGGTCTTCACTTAAGCCCAATTCAGCAGCAACAGCCTTAGTTGTCGCGATACAGTAACAGTAGTATGGATCACCTAAATGTAGATTACGCTCTGGCATACCGTGATATGACAGTATTAACTTTTGCGGCTGACCATTTTGCTCAAAATCATCACGGATACTGCGTGCCAAGGCTTTAATAAATAGCGGGTTATCATAGTAGCCATTAATAAAGTGTAATGACGGCACTAAACGCCATTGAGTTAACTCTTTCGCAATGGCATCAAATACAGTACCTGTGGTTGGTGCGGCATATTGTGGGTAGAGAGGTAATACCACAATCTTGTTTACCCCATCATGTTGCATCTGTTGCAATGTGCTAGCAATAGATGGATTACCGTAACGCATTGCAATATATACTTGCGTGTCATTCGCTTCGGCTTGTAGTAACTGGCTTAATTTATGTTGCTGCTGCTTGGTAATAGCCATTAACGGCGAGCCATCTTCAGTCCAAACACTTTTATATAGCGCGGCTGATTTAGCTGGGCGAGTGCGTAAAATAATACCATGTAAAATCAGCATCCAAATAAAGCGGGGGATCTCAACCACTCTAGGGTCTGCCAAAAACTCAGCTAAATAACGACGTACTGATGGCGTTGTGGGCTCATCTGGCGTACCCAAATTAACTAATAAAATACCTGTTTTATTTTGCCCTTGATGACCTTGTGCTTTACTTAAGCCTTTATATTTATACACGCTACTACCTTTAATCGTTTTCGTTTTTAAGTGTTAAGTTAATTGCTTCTATTAGCTCTTTGCTATCAGGTTTGACTCTAGAGTTAAACTGCTGCACCTGTTTACCATCACCACTCACCAAATATTTATAAAAGTTCCATTTGGGTGACGCTGATTGTTCGGTCAAATATTGAAACACCGAATTAGCATCGCTGCCCCTGACCTCACTGGTGGCCAGCATGGTAAATGTTACGCCATAGTTGATATAACAAACGTCAGCAGTTTTGGCCTCATCATTTTCTTCTTGAAAGAAATCATCTGATGGAAACCCAATAATAACAAGTCCTTGCTCTTTATATTGCTGTTGTAGCTGCTCTAATGCTTCAAATTGTGGGGTAAAACCACAATTACTCGCGGTATTAACAATTAGTACAGGTTTGCCCTGAGTTAACTGACACAAATTGACCTGTTCAGTTGAATGTAATTTGCGCATTTCTACATTCAAATATTCAGGGCAATCTTGGGCGAAGACCGCAAATGGCAAGGTGAATAATGCCGCTATTCCATATTTTTGCATTAGCAACTCCTATGCTGAATGACCGTTCTATTTATATTCTAAGCATAAATCAGCTCAGTTGTGAGGTAAATAACTTGCTTTCGATTGCGGTAATCTAATGACAAAGGCACAGACAAAAACGCAGCTACCGAATACGGCAACTGCGTTTTAATACCAACTTGATTAAGAAGGTCATCATTCAGCGGGAGTTCAAACCAAAACTAATCCATATCGAGCGTAATACCATCGAAGAAATGGCTATTTTCCTCTTTGTTACTCAATTTGATCATTAACCGTAAATCGTTTGGCGAATCAGCACAATGCAATGCATCGACATAGGTAATTTCATGATCTTGAAATAATTTAAATAAGGCCTGATCAAAAGTTTGCATCCCTTGCTCAGTAGAAGCTGCCATCGTTTCTTTTAATTTGTATAACTCATTTTTGCCAATCAGACTGGCCACTCGAGGCGTATTAATCAACACTTCAATAGCGGCCCGACGCCCTTCCCCATCGGCACAAGGAATTAATTGCTGCGCGACAATCGCTTTAAGATTCATCGACAAATCAGATAACAACTGACGATGATTAGCCTCTGGCACCAAGTGCATAATGCGATCGAGTGCTTGGTTAGCATTGTTGGCATGCAATGTTGCAACACATAAGTGACCCGTCTCAGCAAATGCCAGTGCAAACTCCATCGTTTCAGGGCTACGGATCTCACCAATCAGAATCACATCCGGCGCCTGACGCAATGAGCTTTTCAAAGCCGCCTCAAATGATTCAGTATCAATCCCTACCTCACGCTGCGTCACAATACTGCGTTGATGGTTATGAACAAACTCAATCGGATCTTCAATCGTTAAAATATGGCCTGCTTCATGGCCATTACGATAACCAATCATGGCCGCTAGTGAGGTTGATTTACCCGTGCCAGTACCGCCGACCATGATAAGCAAACCACGCTTACTCATAATTAAGTCTTTTAAAATAGGCGGTAGATGTAACTCATCCATATCTGGAATGGTGGTTTCAATCCGTCGAATCACGCAACCTAATGACTCCCGTTGCATAAAAACACTGACCCTGAAACGTCCTAAACCTTGGCGAGCAAAAGCAAAGTTACACTCTTTGGTTTGTTCAAAGTCATGTGTATTTTGCTCAGTCATCATGCTGTGCACTAAATCAGCTGATTGTTGTGCAGATAGCTTTTTGTCAGAAATTGTCATCAGTTCCCCGTCAAGCTTCATGCTCGGTGGAAAACCTGCGGTAATGAATAAATCAGAACCTTTACGGTCAACTAACGTTTGTAAAAACGGCGTTGCATCCATGAGGAATACCTATCTATTTAAAAAGTTGTTTGTTTATTGCTACTTTTCGCTAATGCATCTTCACGTGAAATTAAGCCACGGTTAACCAAATTCTGTAAACACTGATCAAGTGTCTGCATACCATGCGCCATACCTGTTTGAATGGCTGAATACATTTGAGCGACTTTATCTTCACGAATAAGGTTACGGATTGCTGGAGTACCCATCATAATTTCATGGGCAGCCACTCGACCACCACCAATCTTTTTCACCAAGGATTGTGAAATTACCGCCTGTAATGATTCAGACAGCATAGTACGAACCATATCTTTTTCACCGCCAGGGAATACATCAACTACACGGTCAATGGTTTTGGCCGCAGACGTCGTATGCAAAGTACCAAATACGAGATGCCCCGTTTCAGCCGCAGTCATCGCCAGACGGATTGTCTCTAAGTCACGTAACTCACCCACTAAAATCACATCTGGATCTTCACGTAATGCACTACGCAGCGCGGCATTAAAGTTATGAGTATCACGGTGAACTTCACGCTGATTAATCAAACACTGCTTATTGTCGTGCACAAACTCAATAGGATCTTCAATGGTTAAGATATGATCTTTTCTATTTTCATTAATATAGTTAATCATTGCTGCCAACGTCGTACTTTTACCTGAACCTGTTGGTCCCGTAACCAAGACTAAGCCACGAGGAAAATCAGCAATTTTTTTGAAAATTTCAGGGGCGCCCAGCTCTTCTAATGACAACACATTATTGGGAATGGTACGAAAAACGGCAGCAGCACCACGCGCTTGATGAAAAGCATTAACACGAAAACGAGCTAAGTCAGGAACTTCAAACGAGAAATCAATCTCTAAATGTTCCTCATAGTCTTTACGCTGTTTATCATTCATAATGTCGTACACTAAACTGTGCACGCTTTGGTGATCTAATGGTGGCAAGTTAATTTTTCTTACTTCGCCATCAACTCTTATCATGGGTGAGACGCCAGCAGAAAGGTGCAAATCAGATGCGTTGTGCTTTACACTAAAAGCTAATAACTCTGTAATTTCCATTATTTAAAATATCCATTAGATTTAATTTATTGATCATGACAACAATATCAGACAGATTGCTTCAAGCACAGCAACGAATTGAACTTGCAGCAAAAAAATCAAACCGAGAGGCTGGGGAAATCACCCTGCTTGCCGTAAGTAAAACCAAACCTATCAGTCAAATTGAGGCTGCATATCAAGCAGGCCAACGTAAGTTTGGCGAAAACTATGTGCAAGAAGGTGTAGATAAAATAACTCAAATGCAGACTCAATATCCAGATATTGAATGGCATTTTATTGGCCCATTACAATCCAATAAATCAAAGTTAATTGCTGAACACTTTGACTGGATGCACACCCTAGATAGAGACAAAATTGCGCAGCGACTTGCCAGTCAACGACCTAGCGGTATGGCGCCATTAAATGTATGCATTCAGGTCAATATTAGCCAAGAGCAAAGCAAATCAGGCATCGCAATTGATGATATCGAACAACTTGCAGACAAAATCAGTCAAATGCCGCAACTAAACTTGCGTGGATTAATGGCGATTCCAACCGCAACCGATGATCTCACTATTCAACAACACGAATGCCAGCAACTGAATAATGCTTTTCTAAAGTTAAAACAACGATATCCAATGCTAGATACACTCTCTATTGGCATGAGCAATGATTTAGAAATCGCCATCGCGAATGGCTCGACCATGGTTAGAATTGGTAGCGCTATATTTGGTGCCCGTGATTACCAGTAGTTTTTATTGCTTATTCAGGTAAAGTGCTGCCAATTAGGCTTGTTTTTTACCTGAGTCAACCCCTATTATTAACGCTTAATTAGCATCAACATGCTTTCCATCATTATCGAGAACTCAATGAACCAAGCAAAAATTTGTTTTATTGGTGCAGGCAATATGAGCCGCAGCATTATCAGTGGTTTAGTTACAAGTGGTTATGATGCCAATTTAATCTACGCAACCAACCCAAGCCAACCCAAATTAACCGCATTAATGGCTGATTTTGGTATCCACACCAGCAATGATAATTATGCCACTGCGCAATTAGCTGATGTTATCGTACTTAGCGTTAAACCACAGATGATGGCCGAAGTATGCCAAGCATTAGCGACACTTGATTTATCCAGCAAACTCATTATCACTATTGCTGCGGGGGTTCCTGCTGCGCGTTATCAAGATTACTTTGCTCAGCCACTGCAATTAATTCGCGCCATGCCAAATACACCAAGTCAAATTGGTTACGGTATGTGCGGTTTGTTTGCCACAGAGGCGATTAATGCTGACCAAAAACAGATCGCTCAAGCTATCATGGCAACGGGCTCAAAAACACTATGGGTTGAGCAAGAATCTGAGCTTGATTTAGTGATAGCACTTGCAGGTAGTTCGCCAGCCTATTTCTTTATGTTTATGGAATCTATGCTAGCCAGTGCAACGGCAATGGGCATGGATGAAGCAAAAGCAAGATTACTCGTTGAGCAAGCGGCCCTTGGCGCAGCCAAATGGTATGTCAAAATCCACAGCTATCATTGGCGCAATTACGCCAGAATGTGACATCTAAGGGTGGCACAACAGCAGAAGCAATTAACACTTTTGAGCAAGGTAAATTGCCCGAGTTGGTTGATAACGCAATGCAAAACTGTATTGCTAGAGCTCAGCAAATGGCTAAACAATTTTAACTTAATTGAGAACATTAAATGAACGCAATAAGCTACTTAATTAGCACCGTATTTGAACTCTACCTGATGGTGGTTATTTTACGCTTGTGGTTACAATTAGCACGAGCAGATTTTTACAACCCATTTAGCCAATTCATAGTTAAAGCAACTCAGCCTATCCTAGCGCCAATGCGTAAAGTGATCCCGTCAATTGGTGCCATTGATACCGCAGCAGTCATTCTGGCTGTACTGGTCGTTATTGCTAAAATTGTGGTATTAAGCCTAATGGCTGGCGCAGCTATTGATATTCCAACACTGTTAATTTATTCAGTTGTGTCAGTATTTAAACAGGCTGGTGTATTACTTTTCTGGATGCTAATCATCCGCGCAATTTTAAGTTGGGTAAGCCAAGGCTACAATCCAATTGAAATGGTAATGGGTCAACTCACTGAGCCATTATTGGCACCAATCCGCCGTATTTTACCGCCAATGGGTGGCTTAGATTTATCACTATTAGTGGTCATGATTGGTCTAAACTTCCTTAATATGTTACTTGCTCAATATGTACCATTTTGGGCTGTTGCTTAATGGCAGCAGTAGAAAAACAACAAGATGACTTACTGATAAGCTTATACATACAGCCCAAAGCAAGTCGAGATCAAATTGTGGGTATTCATGGCGACGAATTAAAAGTCGCCATTACTGCTCCCCCTGTGGATGGAAAAGCTAACGCGCATTTAACTAAATACTTTTCTAAAGCATTTAAAGTCCCTAAAGGCAGTATTCACATACTCAGAGGTGAATTAGGACGACATAAACAAGTCAAAATTATTGCCCCTCGCCTTATCCCTGACGTTATTGCAGCGTTAATCTAATTTACTATTAGGTTTATTGTCTTTGAAATAAAGTGCCTTGGAGATAAAGCAACAAAGCTTTATCTTCAAGTTGCTTCACACTATGATTAAGTCAAATCAATCACCTATACGGATTATCGCTATGTTTAAGCAACTATTCGGCTCATTATTAATCACCCTTAGTCTTATGAGCTTTGCGCAAGCAGGCCAAAAACAGACTGTGGGCAACTATGATATCCACTACATGGCGCTTGATAGTACTTTTTTAACGCCAGAAATTGCGCGTTTTTATGATATTAAACGCAGTAAATATACAGGCTTAGTCAATATCACTGTCAAAAATATGAAAACTGAGGGCCACCCTGCTGTTGCCGTGCAAATCCAAGGCACCGCTAATAACTTATTAGACGCGAGAAGAACCCTAAACTTTAGAGAAATTCGCGAAGGCCAATCAATTTACTATATTGCCGAAGTCCCATTTAGAGATGACCAAACCATTAACTTTAATATCGCCATTCGCCATAAGAAAGATCTCAACACGGTGTTAAAATTTAAACAAAAGTTCTTTATCGACTAAAAATGTCCCAATCAGTGATGGTCTCGGTGACCATCACTATTCCATGCGGCATCTTGCTCCAGTATGATAGCCACCTTTCCCTATAGATTAGAGTTCAATATGAAACAGATCGTGCTTGCCAGTGGTAATAAAGGCAAATTAAAAGAATTTAGTGAAATGTTTAACCAATTCAATATTGAAATGCTGCCTCAAAGTCAGTTCAATGTAGGTGACGTTGCAGAAACGGGCACCACCTTTGTTGAAAATGCCATTATTAAAGCGCGTCATGCCGCAGCAATCACCAATATGCCAGCTATTGCGGATGATTCAGGCCTAGAAGTTGATGTATTAGAAGGTGCACCGGGTATCTATTCAGCCCGTTACAGTGGCGAAGGTGCAAAAGAGCAAGATAACTATTTAAAATTACTAAACGCACTTGAAGGCAAAACCGACCGTCAAGCACGATTCCAGTGTGTATTGGTTTATATGCGCCATGCCAAAGATCCAAGCCCAATTATCTGCCAAGCAAGTTGGGAAGGAACAATTGCCCTTGCACCACAAGGTGAGCAAGGCCATGGCTATGATCCTATCTTTATCCCAGAACAGCAAAGCTGTACTGCAGCTCAGTTAACTGCAGAGCAAAAGAATGCGGTCAGTCACCGCGGTAAAGCACTCGAAAAACTACTTGAGCTAATGAAGCAGCAAGGCGTATTAAATTAATGTTAGAGCTACCACCACTTAGTCTGTACATCCATATCCCTTGGTGTGTACAAAAATGTCCCTATTGTGATTTTAATTCTCATGGCCAGCAAGGTGAATTGCCTAAACAGCAATACATAGATGACCTATTGCGAGACTTAACACAAGATATGGGCTATGTACAAAATCGTAAGTTGCATAGCATCTTTATTGGTGGTGGTACTCCCTCATTGATGGATGCTTGTCATATCAAGCAGCTTTTAGAAGGTTGTAATGCACTCATCGAATTTGAAGACGATATCGAAATCACCATGGAAGCGAATCCAGGCACGCTGGAACATGATGATTTAACCGCATACAAACAAGCGGGAATTACCCGTCTTTCGATTGGTGTACAAAGTTTTGCAGAGCGTAAACTGAATCTATTAGGCCGCATTCATAATCAAAATGAAGCGGTTGTTGCCGCGCAAAATGCGGTAAAAGCAGGTTTTAATAGCTTCAACCTCGACTTAATGCATGGTTTGCCAGAGCAGTCATTAGCCGATGCGATGGCCGATATTGATAAAGCAGCCAGTTTAATGCCGCCGCATCTGTCTTGGTATCAACTTACTATAGAAGCCAACACTCTATTCCACTCTAAGCCACCCGTGCTACCCGATGATGAAGATTTATGGCAAATCTATTCTCAAGGTCAGCAGAAGCTACGTGAGCTTGGATATGAGCAATATGAGATATCTGCTTACGCAAAGCCGGGTTATCAATGCCGACATAACCTCAATTACTGGCAATTTGGTGACTATCTTGGTATTGGTTGCGGTGCTCACGGCAAAATCACACTGCCGCAGCAAGATAGAATTATTCGTACCGTCAAAATTAAACACCCAAAAGGCTATTTAGGCGCAGCAGACTTCACCTATGATGTTGAAGATATTGCCGTAGAAGATAGACCATTAGAGTATTTAATGAATCGTTTTAGATTAATGACAGCTATCCCTAAATCTGAATTTGAGCAACGCACAGGCGCAAGCCTAAGTACCGTCGCCGCAGGTGTTGAACAAGGTATAAAGCTTGGCCTTATGACCGAAACACAAAGCCATTGGCAATTAACAGATAAAGGCCATATGTTCGTTAACGAACTGCTGTCACACTTTTGTGACTAACCATTGCAGAAACATTTAATTAACAATTAACGTTTCACATCTATAATCGGCTTCTTTAAAATGAGAGTTTCATTGCAAGGGAGCCGATAATGAATCTACATAAAACACTCGTCGCAGCCGCTGTCTGTAGCGCCGTCATGATAACAACCGGATGTTCGACAACGACTCCAACTGCAGCTCAATCCACCGTCAGTCAAACTGCAACCATAGATTATAATCAACAAGCCAATCAGCTATTTGATGATATTTTCAAAGAAAATGTAATGGCAAGTCCTGAATATCAAACTTACCTAGGCATTAAGCAGGACTACGGCAAATGGGATCCGATGACAGAAGCGGCAAGCGCGCAAGCATTGGCACGCAGTAAAAGCCAGTTAGCACGTCTTGGCCAGCTTGATAGTAATCAACTAGACCAGCAAACCGCACTTAGCTTACAACTGTTTAAACAAGCCCTACAAAATGAAATAGATGATTATCAGTGGCGTCATTACAATTATCCACTCAATCAAATGTATGGCGTGCATTCCAACTTACCCTCATTTCTGATCAACCAGCATCAAATTGATAATGTAAGTGACGCCAAGGCTTATATCAGCCGCTTACAGGGCATCCCAGAGCAAATAAATCAACTAGATGAAGCATTAAAAATAAGGGCTAAAAAAGGCATTATTGCACCTAAATTTGTATTCCCATACGTTATCTCAGACAGCCAAAATATTATTAAAGGCGCGCCATTTACCCAAGGACAAGACAGTCCACTGTGGGCCGACTTTAAAGCTAAAGTCGCCAAGTTAGATATCGATGCAACACAAAAACAGCAGCTACTAACTCAAGCAAAAAATGCACTAATAGAACAAGTTAAGCCGGCTTACCAAAAAATGATTCGATTTGTTAGCCAGCTACAAGAAGTGGCAGATAACCGTGATGGCGTGTGGAAATTCCCACAAGGCCAACAGTTTTACAATAACGCCCTTAAGCGCACCACAACGACAGATTTAGATGCGCAAACCATTCATCAGCTCGGGCTATCCGAAGTTGCTCGTATCCATAATGAGATGCGACAAATTATGCAACAGGTCAACTTTGACGGCAGTTTAGCCGAATTTTTTGTTTTCATGCGCGAAGATCCACAATTTTATTACGCTAATGATGCAGCGGGTAAAGCAGCCTATTTAAAACAAGCAAAACAATATATTAGCGTAATGGAATCACGCTTAGATGAAGTCTTTAATATCAAGCCTAAAGCCAGCATGATTGTAAAACCAGTTGAAGCCTTTAGAGAAAAATCAGCAGGAAAAGCTTTTTATAATGCGCCAACGCCTGATGGTAGTCGTCCAGGTACCTATTACGCGAATTTGTACGACATGAAAGCGATGCCAAGCTATCAAATGGAAGCACTCGCCTACCATGAAGGCACACCTGGTCACCATATGCAGATAGCGATTGCTCAGGAACTCGAACAATTACCACAATTTAGACGTTTTGGCTCATATACCGCTATATTGAAGGCTGGGGACTATATAGTGAATATTTCCCTAAAGAGATGGGCATGTACCAAGATCCCTACAGTGATTTTGGCCGTTTAGCGATGGAACTATGGCGAGCTTGCCGTTTAGTGGTCGACACAGGTATCCACACTAAACAATGGAATCGAGAGCAAGCTATTGCTACTATATGGAAAACACACCTAATGCAGAGTCTGATGCGATAAAAATGGTGGAGCGACATATTGTGATGCCATCTCAAGCAACCGCCTACAAAATTGGTATGCTGAAGATCTTGGAGCTCAGAACACAAGCGCAACAAACCATGGGGGCAGCATTCGATATTAGAGAGTTCCATACTCAACTACTAAAAAATGGGCCACTGCCACTTGACGTATTAGAGCAAAATATAAAACGCTGGTCACATATAGAAAAAATCCCCAGTGTTTAGCTGGGGATAAATACAGGATGATGGCTTCATTACGGCTATGACGTAATGAGGCTACTAACTTGGTTTGTCAGTATAATTAACGAGTTAGTCGAACAACTATATGCCCCATAAGGATTAATACAATAGTAAAATTATGTTCACTATTTAACCGCAGTCATATGCTCTACACTTAAACCGATTTCTAGCGTAAGCCACCAAAAAACAACGGGTTTAGTAAATTAATCACTAAACCCGTTTGATTATTTTGTACTCAGAACTTTATTTACGCTCTTGGTACAGATCCAAATATGGAACATCCCAATAAGGAGGGCTACCAATGCGATCTTTAATAAAGTCGATAAAAGCACTCACCTTCGGCGCAAGATGTTTACGACGAGGATAAACCGCTTGCAACGGCAGATGGTTAGTCATTTGCCAATCACGCATTAATGGTACTAAGGTGCCCTTTTCAATCTCACCTTCAAGCAGGTAACTGGCAAGATAAACAACGCCTAAACCACTGACTGCTGCAGATTTTAATGCAGGCGCATTATCAACACGGAAATTACCAGTAACACCTATCTCACAATGCTCTTCGCCCTTCTTAAATTGCCATACACTGTGCTCATGCCACTCACCTTGATAAACCAAACAGTTATGCTCAACCAATTGCTCAGGATGCGTTGGCGCACCATATTTAGCAATATAGTCAGGTGAAGAAACTAACATAAACTGGCACTTCATTAACGGACGAGCCACCATGCCTAATGGTAATTGTTCAGACATCGTTAATAACAGGTCTAGACCTTCGCTGACCACATCAACTTTATGATCTAATAAGCTGATCTGTAATTCGAGTTCAGGATATTTATTCATAAACTCTGGTAATGCAGGAATAAGATGCATTGCACCAAATGACTGTGAAATGCCTACTTTCAGTAATCCACGGGTTGCATCATTTAAGTTATGTACGCTGGCCACTGCTTGATCAGCATCTCGCAATAACTCTTCACCTTGAGTGTAAAGCAATTGACCCGCTTCAGTTAGGCTTAAACTACGAGTCGTGCGCTGAATTAGCTGCACACCAAGTTTATGCTCTAAGTCTGCAACTTGAGTACTTACTTTTGATTTTGATATCCCTAAACGACGAGCTGCCGCACTAAAGCTTCCAGCTCGAGCAACATGGGTAAAAATGGCAATAGGTTCTAATAGTTCTAACATCTAATTCACCTTAAGCTGGATACAACAAAGGTTATAGTCATAGGGAGCGTTTCATTACTCAAACGGCTATTTGTCGTCAACCGAGCGGTTAAATAACTGAAATATGAGCAATACTTCAACCACAATAACGCAAAATTGATTCAAATTACAGCCCAAATAAATCTCAGCCTTTATATAAGTTGGTGGCAGTATAACAAAATGTCACATCACAATCACATTAAGACTTAATAAAAATTTAAAAAATAAAGGTTAAACCATGAAAACCAAGTAAAACCCAATAAAATCACCATATTTCACTTTTAAACAATTAAAATCATTAAGTTGAAATTATATCAATAATAATATAAACCATCTTAATAGCGATAAAACAACAACTAACCTAGCGCTTTTAACGGTATATTCATTTTATTACAAAAAGGGCGATTACTTTGCAGTAATCGCCCTTTTTGATACAAATCTACTCAGCTATATATCTAAAAGATGGAACGTCCAAGTTCTTGGCTTAAAGATTCAAGCATTGCAGTACCTGCCAATGAGTTACCACATTCATCTAATTCTGGTGACCATACACATATCGACATATCACCGGGGATCACCGCGATAATGCCGCCACCAACACCACTTTTACCCGGCATACCTACGCGATAAGCAAACTCGCCGGCGCCATCGTAAAGGCCTGATGTAGCTAATAAAGCATTAAGCTGACGTGTTTGCACGGGGGAAATAAGTTGCTTACCCGCTAACGTAGTGCCTTTATTAGCTAAAAATAGCATCGCCCGCGATAAGTCAGCACAACTCATCTTAAGCGCACAATAATGAAAATAACTACGTAGTACGTTATCAACACCATTGTGGAAGTTACCAAATGATTTCATCAAATAAGCTATTGCAGCATTACGGGCACTAAATTGATATTCCGAGTCCGCCACCTCTTTGTCATAGCAAATACTCGGATTACCGCTTAAGTTACGCACTAACTCCAACATGCGATGTTTGGGTGCGCTTAAGCGACCTTGCAAAAGGTCTGCAATGACTAATGCACCAGCATTAATAAACGGATTACGCGGAATACCACGTTCAAGTTCAACTTGAACCAAAGAGTTAAATGAGTGACCAGATGGCTCCTTACCTACACGCGCCCAGATTTCGTGCTCTTCGTATAAGGTAAGTGCTAATGACAAGCTGAAAACTTTAGAAATACTTTGTATCGAAAATGGCTCAAGGTAATCACCAGCTCCAATAGTGACGCCATCGATTGTCGTTACCGCAATGGCTAACTTATTCGGTTCAACGTTACCTAGAGCTGGGATATAATCGGCTACCTTGCCCTTACCCAGCAAGACTCGAGCTTGCTCGACGACTTGCTGTAATAATTGCGGTTCAGGCATCTAACCCCACCAAATATCATATAATTCAGTAACTTCAACTTGAGATACAGCTTGCTTATCCCAAAATGCTTTTACTGCATTACGATCATCTTCAGTGCATTTACCTAATGATTGAGTGGCAATAATACCTTCCCACTCTTTATGTCCGCCACCATGGAAACCCAATTTACGTGGCTCAATAACTTCAACAATAAATTGATCAACGATGTCATCAATTTGAGTTTCAGTCACATCAGCAGCAAACTGCCAACTTACATCAAATCCCAACTCTTGAAATTCATCGACACGTAATTTCTTACGTAAACGGCGATTACGATTAGACGCCATAGATAGATCCTCTCTCAAGTAATTAATAAAACTGAATGTTTATGCGATACGCTTAAACATTAAATCCCATACGCCATGGCCTAAACGATGACCACGAGCTTCAAATTTAGTTAATGGACGGTGCTCAGGACGTTCAACAAAATCACCAGTTGCAGACAAGTTGCTATAACCTTCTGCTTGGCTCATCACTTCAAGCATATGCTCGCCGTAGTTTTCCCAATCTGTCGCCATGTGGAATACACCACCAATCGCCAACTTGCGACGAATTAATTGCGCAAATTCAGGCTGTACGATACGGCGCTTATGGTGACGCTTTTTGTGCCATGGATCAGGGAAGAACAACTGCAGGCGCGCTAGGCTACCGTCAGCAATAGTTTGCTCTAAAATTTCCATCGCATCATGATGGAAAACACGTAAGTTAGTCACACCAGCTTCAGCAGCATCAGAAAGACATGCACCAACACCCGGTTTATGTACTTCAATACCAATAAAATTAAGTTCCGGAGCAGCTTTCGCCATTTCCACTAATGATGCGCCCATACCAAAGCCAATTTCAAGTACCGTATCAGCTTCACGGCCAAAAACTTCAGTTAAATTTAATGGCGTAGTTGAATGCTCAAGACCCATAATCGGCCATTGCTGTTCAATTGCTTGCGCCTGCCCTTTAGTTAAGCGGCCTTCGCGTAATACGAAACTTCTAATTTTACGTAAATATTTGCCTTCTTCATTAAATTCAGGCGTAGTAACAGGGTTTAAGCCCATAATTTTAAAACCTTTTTATACCAATAATTAAACTATGGCATTAATTTTGTACCAATTCTGTACCGTCACTAAAAACGACAAAACCGATATACCTAATGATAGTTTATATTCAAATGTTGAAATTGCGCGGGATTATACTGAGATTTGGTGATGATAGCGAGCATCTGAGCAAGTGCTCTAAATAACAGACTATCGAAACACCTTAACATCGAGGCAGATTTATACTTAGCTACAATCATTGATAGCTATCGGAATAAGTAAGCCGTAATGTCATTACGGCTAGCCTATGATTAGATTTAAATAATGTCTAAAGATAGCTCTAAATAGACCTTAATTGGAGGATTTTTAGTTAAATGTATAACTGTAACCTAACGTAAAACCACTTAATTCATATGCATCTTCATCAACTTGCTGACGCCATTCAACATTAATACTTGAAGATTCAGTTAGAGCATATGAACCGCCAAAGCCATACGCGAATCCATTATCAGTAACTTCTTCTTTTTGATTTAATACCTCAGCTTCCATCGAAGTAGAAGCATAACCTGCTAATGCGTAAACTGAAAAAGCATTAAAATCAATATGCGGCTTCAAATATATGCCTAAATAATGATTTACTTTAAATGAAGCATCAGCAATTCCCTGTAACGACTTAGAATCGCTATGAACTCCAAGGCCTGCATTTGCATAAATATCAAAGAATTGATTAATGCTATATGCTCCTGAAACCTCGAATGAATATGGTTTAAAATCTGGAACATCTTGCTCTTCGTATGTCCACATACCAACTGATGCACCCAAGGTAAAACGATTGACATCTGCCGCTTGCACACTAGTAGATAAAATAAGCGCACCAAGTCCTAATATAACTTTGTTCATGCATATCCCTTTTATTATTTATACGCTTAAATTTTATAAAAATTTAATTTATTTTTATGTGATTAATAAAATATAAAATACAAAAACAGTAAATAATTATTCTTTATTGTGAACATACGCTTAAATTTTTTTTACCTCAATTATCATTACTACATAATAAATTTTACCAAACAAACCACATGGGAAAGCACCATTACCGACATATGAGTAATTAATGATGGTAATTAATATTACCAATTAATGGTTTTTCTACACGATCAACCCACAATCTAAATGTTCTTGTAGTCTGTAATGAGGTTTGGTTATCACTAGCGATGCCTAATGGGATGAGTTCATGATGGCAAAATGTCTTAACAACGAAATACTTAAGCAAATACTTAAGCCAGCAAATACTTAAGCTACAAATACTTAAGCCAAATACTTAAGCCACCCATTATTAATCTAGCTCTGAAATCATCAATTCCAAATACTTAAGCCACCCATTATTAATCTAGCTCTGAAATCATCAATTCCGACCAAACAAATACTTAAGC
>NZ_BALM01000004.1 GCF_000614975.1 Shewanella marina JCM 15074 | reverse complement strand
ATAAAAGATAGGTTCTAATTGCATAAAATTAAAATTATCATTACTATTCTTATATACTGAATAATAATTAACCCAATCTACACCATTTAAAAAATTACCACTTAAAGCAATAAAGAATACAATAGCAGAGGCAATTCCTAAAAATCTAGTTCCATTCCTATCTAAAATAGCAAGAATAACCAATACAATTAAAAAAAAATCCCAATACATTATATTTTCTCAATGTAATACTTTTTTATCTTACTGAATAATATGAAAACCTGTGGAAAAAATACAACCAACAATGCTTTTTTATTATATTTACATAATATTGATTTTACAATTCTTCGCTTAATTAATTTCAAAGAATCTTTAAAGCATTCAGTACAATTATTTTTATCATTAGATGAAATGTAAATATACTTTAAAACAGGAGCCGAACTAATAGTTGCAATACTCCAAAGGTTCCTTTTATATAAACTATTACTTATACTTTCATTAACTCTATTTAGTGCATACATAATATCAGTTATGTCTGATATTTTAGGATTGGATGTAATTGAATTAGGGTTATATCTATAACCAACCAATGGCTCTTTAATGCTCATTAGAACTTCAGCATTCAAATATAAAATGGGAATGGTTGCAATATCTTCAAATCTACGATGCTCAGGAAAATATATATTTTTAAAAAGCGAAGACTTATAAACTCTTGACCAAGCAAACCATTGATTACGTCTAAAAATATTAAGTAACACATCAAAACAACAATTATTAGTTCCATTATTTGAAACAAGCTTTATATAATTATCATTATAATCTAGGTCTTTAACATCATTAAATCTAATCGCATCAAATTCTATAATATCAGAAATATACAATTTTTTTGAAATCACTTTAAAATAATCATCTAACCATATATCATCACCATCTAGAAATGTTATATAATCGCCATGAGATTTTTTTAACCCCACATTTCTAGCATCACTTAACCCACCATTACTTTTATTTATGAGAATTATATTTTTATCAATTATATTACTTATATAATTGGTTATAATATCTTCTGTATGATCCGTAGAACCATCATTAACAATAATTACCTCTACCGTACAATCTACTTGTTTAATAACTGAATCTAAGCAATCGACTATATATTCAGAAACATTATACGCTGCTATTATCACTGAAAGCTTTATCATACTTTTAACCACTCATAAATTATTTTTGTATTAAATAATATTCGTATATATATCAAAAAAGTTAATATTTCTATCATTAAGATCGATAGTGCACCGCCAATTGCACCAAATTTATAAGTTAAGATCGAACATGTGAATATATGAATCAATGCAGCAAATACAGGTAATAATGTATAGGTTTTTTTATAACCTAATGGTAGTAGGATATAATTACCAAAAACAACAGACTGCGTAATCAAAAAAAATAAAGGTGACAATACCTTAAGCACTATAATTGAATTATAGAAACCTTCACCGAGAATTAACCTTATTATTTCTCCTGCAAAGATATAAACCAAAATCGATACAGAAATAGTAATCAAGCCTTGATATAAAAATAATTTTTCTAACAAAAGCAAACGCTTTAACTCTAGATTCAGAGAACAAGTTATTAACCCTTGGATATAAGGCATGCCCCATTATCAAAAATATACCTAACCCCGCTGATTTTAATTTATCTGCACCAGTAAAAAATCCAACTTGTTCAATAGAAGAAAAGGTTTTTATAATTATTGGTGTACTAATCGAATATAAACTTATGGCTAAACCAGCAATATATATTTGATAACTATCTAGATATGATTTTTTTATGTCACAAAATGAAACTTTTACCAAACTAATTATTTTATAACTATAAATCAATATTAATGATATTATTCCAGTTGTAAAATATGAAATTGACTGTAAAAATATCGCTATATCTAAATCCTCAGAGTTTTTTACAAAAACAAATATCCATGGAAGTGTTAATAATTTACCTGAAATACTAGCAACTGTTATTAATTTCATTTTTTCTATTCCTTGAAAAAACCAAATAGGAAACAAAACAGTACCGATAATTTGAAAAGAACTAAATATAATTAAATTTGAAAGATGGGACTCACTCAAGAAGTGATATAAAAAAACTAATAATAACACAAACAAAGATAAAATTGACTTAGCTATTATTGTCTGAAAAAATATCTTAGATATCTTTATATTGTTATTTTTTGCCTCAACGATCCTTTTAGATGCAGATAAATTATATCCAAAGTCAATAAACAAAACTAAATATTGAGTAATTGCAAAAATCAATCCATAATATCCAAATGATTCTACTTGCAATATTTTAGCTAAATATGGGAATGTAACTAATGGAATGATATAATTACTTCCTTGTAATATTAAGAGTGCAAAAATATTTTTACTCAAAATATTCATTTAAAATTTTTCTCATTAGTACAATAACCATACTGATAATAACCATAGCTGCCGTAATAACTGCTAGCTTTACGCTCGACTGCATTTAAAATAAAACCCTTCACCTCAATGCCGTTTTGTTCAAAACGTTGCTTAGTAATTTCAACTTCTTTTAATGCGGTTTGTTCAAAGCGTCCCACAATTAAACTAGTGCCCGCTAATCGGCCGACAATGGCGGCATCGGTTACTGCAAGAATTGGCGGCGTATCGACAACGACCATATCGTAGTGCTTGCTTGCCCACTCAAGTAATTGCGCAAAACGAGGATGCATTAGCAGCTCTGAAGGATTTGGTGGTACAGCACCGCGGCTAATAAAATCTAAGTTATCTACAGAGGTGGTTTTAACCAATTCGGTTAATGGCAATTGACCACTTAAGTAATCAGATAACCCTTGACTGCTACTAAGCCCTAGTTGCTGTTCAATACGGCCCTTACGCATATCTGCATCAATAATGAGGACACGCTGTTCTGCTTTAGCAATCACGGCTGCCATATTAGCTGATACAAATGACTTACCGACAGCAGGACTTGGACCAGAAATCATCAGCACATTATTTTTGGCTTCCATCATGGCGAAATGTAAGCTGGTGCGTAGTCCGCGAAATGCCTCTACCGCTAAATCAGCAGGGTTAACCTTGGCCAGTAGAACTTGTTCAACCTTTGGCTGCCTCATCGTCTTAATCTTTTTAGCAATACTCAGTTGAGTATCAGACAATGGAATTGAAGCATAAACAGGTAAACCAATCACTTCTACTTGCTCTGGACTTTCAATGCCGCGATTAAAAGCTGCTTTTAATAGTGCAATTGCCACGGCTAACATTCCACCGAGTAAAATGGAGATAACCACAATTAATGGCTTTTTAGGTTTAACAGGTGCTGAATATGTTTGAGCACTGTCTAAAATACGCACATTACCGACTGTACTAGCTTTAACAATATTAAGCTCTTGTACTTTATTCAGCAATTGGATATATATTTGCTGATTAACTTGTACATCACGCATTAAACTTAACACTTCACGCTGGGTTTTTGGCAGCTGCTCTACCCGCTTATTTAATTTTGATTTTTCATGAAGTAAGACATTACGTTTATCAAGTAATGCAATATATGCAGGATGATCTTTGGTAAAGCGCTGTGAAATATCACTCTCTTTGAAAGTTAATTCATTTAATTGCGCTTCTAGCTCTACCATTGTTTGCAGTGTTGCTTTAGTTTCTAAATCTAAGTTGACAGATTCATTTGCTTGTCGATATTTATTTAATTGCTCTTCTGCAGTATTTAACTGCTTTTTAATTTCAGGTAGATGACGTTTTAAAAATACTAGGCTATTTTCAGCTTCTGCCGCATTACGCGCCACATTCTGTAATAGATAGTTTTCGCTAATATCATTTAAGATAGCTTGAATTTGTGTAGGGTTAGCCCCCATAAAGGTTAACTGTAAAATACCGGTTTGTTTGCCCCGTTCGCTAATTGATAGATTAGCTTGTAACCATTGAATAGCATTTAAACGACTACGCTTAGCAAGCGTAAAACTATCACCATTTTCAGCATTCAATGAATTAACTAATAATTGGTATTCACCTGTTGCAGTATTGGCTGTCGCTAATTTACCCACTTCTCCGGTTAATATAGGTTCATCTTCACTATTTAATAGTTGATATAGTCCTTTGGTTTGGTCTTTCACGACTAATTCAACTGGATTAATTTCATGCTTTGGTAATTCAAGCTCCTCAACATCAATACTTTGTTGTTGGCCTAATAAACGGGCAATGCCTTTACCCACAATAGGAAAGTAATTGGCAGAGGTTACCGTGGTTAAATTAAGCTGTTCTACCGTTTTGCCCAACACCATACGTGATTTTAAAATCTCGATTTCGGTGGTTGCAGATGACTCTGACGAAAACAGATCCGCCATATCGCCACCAAGGCTGGCATACCTGTTGATTTTTTCTCTACTTGAACTAAGGCATCGGCTTTATAAACAGGTGTGGCGAGTAGTGCATAGCTAACACCTACGATAGCAAACACCATAGTGACAATAATAATCATCCAACGATTATCAATTAAAATGCCAAATAGCTTACCTAAATCGATTACATCATCTTGTGTTTGTGCGGTTTTAGAAACTAAAGCTGTCATAAAAATTATTACTCAACGGAGGTAATATAAATACAAATATCGAACGCTATTGATTAAAGCTTATCAGCCACGCTTGGCATGACTGTTCAATCAATTGATAAGCAAATTCAAACGCTTCTTTACTTTGTTTGTAAGGGTCTGGTATTTCAATCTGCCCTTGCCATTGCCCCAGCAGCATGGTTTTGCCCCTTGCCTCTGGTGCAATGCGGGTGACAGATTCAATATGCTTTTTTTCCATCACTAGAATTAAATCATATTGGCTACATAGTTCACGGGTCAGTTGCTGTGCTTGGTGATCTTGTAAACTGACCCCATTTGTTGCAGCAACTTCTGTTGCCATCGCATTAGCTTCACGCCCGACTAATGCTCCCACACCTGCTGAATCGACAATTAATTGCGGTTTTAATTGTTTTAACAATCTTTCAGCCGTAGGTGAGCGACAAATATTGCCGACACACACCACTAGAATTTTATTGAACATTTATTGCTACTCACTCAGCCAATAGAATTGCCTTTTATTAAGGCATCCATTCTAAAAATAAGATTTTATTTATTACCAATGGCGAATACGTTGTGAACCTTCAGATAACTGATTAAAGCCAGTAATAGTTGGTAATAATTGAGTGATTACACGGTTCCAACGGCTAATAGGTGCGGCGGTTACATACACAACATCGTAGGGTCGCAGTTCAAACTCTGTGCCTAATACTAATGCTGTGGCATCCTGCATATCGAGTTGATAAATATCTGCTAGCATTTGTGGCTGTTTATTGTCTTTTATTGAGGCTTCAACTTTGGCTTTACGAATAACAAAAATACCTGTTGCATCTGCATTTAACTGATCAATACCACCGACTTCACTGAGTGCTTCAGTTAGGCTCATACCAACGCGATCAATTTTTAGGGTTTTAGCATCTTTAACTTCACCCATTACAAACACTTTTTGATTATCGTTTAATGGCACATGCACAATATCGCCATTTTGTAATAAACGGTTTTGAGTCAAATCGCCTTTTTGAATTAAGCCATAAAGCGATATTTGTTGCTCTTTACCATCACGAGTAAGTGAAACACTGCGCCAATCTGCATCTTTACTAATACCGCCTGCTTTATTAACCGCATCTAACAAAGTAAGTGGAATATTACTAATAGGCTGTGCACCTGGCGTTTTAACTTCACCTGTAATATAGGTTTTTTGTGAGCGAAACGCTGCTACATTGACATCGACTTGCGGTGACTCAATATATTTCGCAAGTTTTTTAGCAATAGTGTCACGTACTTGTGTCACTGTTTGACCAGCTACATGGACACGACCAATATAGGGATAGAATATGGTGCCATCTGCATGAACCCAGTTACCCGCTTCTGCACTACTACGGTATGATCCGGCTGGAATGGTTAATTCAGGATGATCCCAAATCGTAATATTTAATACATCACCACTACCAATATGATATTCGTATTGAGTTAATGCTTGCTCAAGTTGCGGGTTAGCTTGGGTAACGGGTTGCTTTGAGTTTTGTTTTAACTGATTAACCAATGTTGGTGTGACTGGGTATACCTTCACTAAATCATCTAATGATGGTTGTTGCTGTTGATTGGCCACTACCACCTTATTACTGGTTGATAAATGGTTACCCGGCATAACGGTACAACCACCTATACTGGCTAGTGCTAGCATGGTAACCAGTAACTTTTTACGCGATGTAAAAATGGGCTTGAATGATACTTGCGACAGGGATAGTACCCCAAAACGTTTTGCTTGTTGCAACAAGAGGAATCTCCAACCAAGGTATTTCAGACTGAAAGGTGTAACTGACTTATAAAACTGTTCGTCAACAGTAATCTAATATAGATATAAGAAGTAATATATTTAAATTTAAAAGTGAGAGGTAGATTTAACTCAACAATGAATAAACGTGATAATTATCACAAATATTTTTATTTAGATATAGCTACCGCACGGAATTGAGGATTTCCGATTTCCAAAACTATTCACAAATAGTTTAGTAAATAAACAAAGAGAATATTTACAATAAATTTTTAGTCAAAATATACGCGGCAATACATAAGCAATATCTTAATTGAGAGTGCCTAATATTATTCACATCCGTAAATTTAATGTAGTTATTTTAGCATAACTAAACATACAATTTGTTTAGTCCTTAATTATGTGCGAGATTATATAGAATATTAGTTCGTTTCACGATATTTCATTTAGTTATTAAAAATAATACCAACGGACTACACACTACATTAAGCACGCAACCCTAGTAACATTTTTAACCAGAACATCACACACACACTCACCAGATTGATTAATTTTGATACACAACATATTTTAAAAAATTTATATCAAGCAGCAATTAACATGATAGAAACAAATACATTTTATTAAAGTTTTAAGAAAATAGAGATCAATCACACTTTATCTTTTACAGATCAATTTAATAAGGGTCATTTTGTACAAATAAATAGCATTACTTACTTATTAATTAGTCGATTTATTCATAACCCCATTATATATTTGATTAATATAACTACACTTATTTATCCCTGCGGTTCATTATTAAGCACATCAAGATTAAAACTCCTAAGATATTACCAGCAATTAGTGATTTGCTAATGTACTGATACATTTTGTCTATTGTTATGACTAATTAGCGATATAAACAATCTTTTTTGCTAGCGTCATACACTTTTTGCGATTGTTATGTTGTTTGAGGACATTTGTAGATACACTGGCTTTTATAGCAAAAAAGGCATAACCTGCCCCTCTTTTGAATACAAAAAGCACACTTCCTCATCTATTTGCTGTTGTTCCGCTTTATACCTTGCAATTTATCGCACATATCCGCATTTTTAGGCTTGTTAAAAGCTGCCAGCAAGGTAATATAACGTCCAAATTTCTTTATAATTGTTTCGTTGGAGAACTAAGCAACAATGAGCATTGCATCTGTCGCTTCTGTATTTAAAGGTGAACATGCGGTTGGTTCGCAAGTCACTGTACGCGGTTGGGTTCGTACTCGCCGTGATTCTAAGGCCGGTATTTCTTTTTTAGCCGTTTATGATGGTTCTTGTTTTGACCCTATTCAGGGCGTAGTGCCAAATAGCTTAGACAATTATAATGAAGAAGTTCTAAAGCTAACTACTGGTTGCTCTGTTGAAATGACTGGTGAGATTGTTGAATCTCCAGGCCAAGGTCAAGCATTTGAAATGCAAGTGACTGCAGTTAAGCTTGTGGGTTTAGTTGATGATCCTGATACTTATCCAATGGCTGCTAAGCGCCACTCTATTGAACATTTACGTGAATTAGCGCACTTACGCCCTCGTACCAACATTATTGGTGCAGTGGCTCGCGTACGTAACTGTTTAGCGCAAGCAATTCATCGTTTCTATCATGAGAATGGTTTTATTTGGGTGTCTACACCTCTTATTACTGCATCTGACTGTGAAGGTGCTGGTGAGATGTTCCGTGTATCAACATTAGATATGGAAAACTTACCGCGTACTGACGCGGGTAAAGTTGACTATGATAAGGATTTCTTCGGTAAAGAAGCATTCTTAACGGTATCTGGTCAGTTAAACGCTGAAACTTATGCTTGTGCCCTTTCTAAAGTTTATACTTTTGGCCCAACATTCCGCGCAGAAAACTCAAACACTAGCCGTCACTTAGCTGAATTCTGGATGGTTGAGCCTGAAGTGGCTTTCGCAACTTTAGATGATGTTGCAGGTCTTGCTGAGCAAATGCTTAAGTATGCATTCAACGCTGTACTTGAAGAGCGTATGGATGACCTTGAGTTCTTCAACCAACGTGTTGATAAGACTGTGATTGAGCGTTTACAACAGTTTGTAAGCAGCGACTTTGCACAGGTTGACTACACTGATGCAGTGACCATTCTTCAGAACTGTGACAAAGTATTTGATTACCCAGTTGAATGGGGTATCGATTTACAATCTGAGCACGAGCGTTACCTTGCTGAAGAGCACTTTAAAGCGCCTGTTGTTGTTAAGAACTATCCGAAAGACATTAAAGCTTTCTACATGCGTCTTAACGAAGATGGTAAAACCGTTGCGGCTATGGACGTATTGGCTCCAGGCATTGGCGAAATCATCGGTGGTTCTCAGCGTGAAGAGCGTTTAGACGTACTTGATATGCGTCTAGCTGAAATGGAACTAAGCAAAGAAGATTACTGGTGGTACCGCGATCTTCGTCGTTACGGCACAGTACCCCATTCAGGTTTCGGTCTAGGTTTCGAGCGTTTAGTGTCTTATGTGACTGGCGTTTCAAACATTCGTGACGTTATCGCATTCCCTCGCGCTCCACGTAGTGCAAGCTTCTAATTAACAGCGTTAATTAATGCGAACAAAAACGCTCCTTTTTAGGAGCGTTTTTTTATGGGAGGGAAGTAATACTCTCACATAAGACTTGCAATAGCTGCTGATCATGTGACACCACTAATAAGCCGATGTGATGCTTTTTAGCGTGTAGCATCAGTGATTGCCAAATCTGTTTTTGAGTGATCATATCCAAATGCGCGGTGATTTCATCACATAACAAAAACTGGGTTGTGGGTAATAATCCTCGAATAATGTTCAACCTTTGTAATTGCCCACCAGATAACTGCTGTGGTCGCCTTTGTAACCACTGTAATTCAATATCAAAATCATCAAACAGCGCTTGGTACTCATTTGCTCCCCACGCTTCATTTAGTGATTGCTCGATGGTTAGTCGCGGATTAAACGCAAACTCAGGTTGCTGAATTAACCACTGTACCGGATTAGCACCAGACTGATATTGAGGTCGATTTAACCGCCCTACTTTTAAAGGAATGATACCGGCTAACGTTTTAATCAGTGTTGTTTTACCGCAACCACTATCACCGCATAAGCCAATCACTTGCCCTTGCTTAATCGCGATATTAGGTAAGGTTATTAAGCTTCCTGCAATATCAATTTGAGCATTTTTTATTTCAAGCATCAACGGCCTCATGGTTACTCTTGTTTGCTTTTATGAAAGTCATTTTTTAACACTGTTTTTATCAACACTATTGTGGGTGTCTTAATAAAAAAGCCTTGTTAAACATACCATTTATTATGGGTGGCTTGATAAAAAGAGCTAATGATATAAGTAGCATGTTCAGTTAGGCCACTTGTTGTTTTGGCGGCGTTATTGACCAGTTTTCGGGTAGTGCTTGCCATAGCGCTTGCGTGTAAGGATGACAGCTATTGCTTTTAATCGCCTGTGGACTGGTTTGCTCAACCATAGTGCCTGCCTTTAATACAATAATGCTATCGGCATAATGCATCACTTGGCGCAGGTTATGGCTGATTAATAAGATGCCCTGCTGTTGTTGCTTGGCTAAATAACTCAAATTGTCATACATCTGCGTTGCAGCGTTATCATCTAAGCCATTGCAGGGTTCATCAGCAATAAGAAAATCGGTTTGTTGGATGGCAGCTTGAGCTAACAAAGCTTTTTTAGCCATTCCACCCGACAATTGATGACAACATAAGCTGCCGATGCTGTCATTGATTTGTAATCTGGCTAAATCTTGCGATGCTAGATATTGTTGCGGTTGGCGATGGTACAGTCTTTGTTTTAAATGACTAAAAACAGTACGCAGTGGATCAAATACACTCGCTGATTGTGCAGCCAGTGCAATTGTGTGTTGGCTCACTGCACCATGACCAGATTGATGGGCACGGCCGACAATGCTAAATCCTGTTGGGGCATCGCCAAGTAACGCTTGTGCTAACAGACTTTTACCTGCGCCGCTTTCGCCAATAATGGCAACGATTTCGCCTTTGGCTAAAGCAAAAGATAATGGCGTAACAATATAGTCACCAGAGGTATTATCCATCACTCCAAATTGCTCTACTTTTAACATTGAGCGCTCCATAAACTAGCCTGATACCTTTGCCGTTGCACATCTATAGCCTTGATTAACTCGCCTTGCAAATGACCACATCAATAATAGTAAGCCTAATAATAATACGCCCGGTAATACAGCTAACCACCAATAGCCTAATAAAAGGTATTGATTTGCTTGAGCTAACAAGCCGCCAATTGAAGGCTCCGTTGGGTTTAATCCAAAACCTAAAAAGGTTAATGCCGCCATATGGGTTAATGCGTGTGGCAACATAATTAATAACGCCATTAATAACTGCGGCATAATATAAGGCAATAAGTGCCGACGCATGACGACCAAACGTGAATGGCCAAATTGCTGTGCTAATTGATAATAAGGGGCATGGGTGGTGGTTTTCATTTCATAAATGAGTAGACGAGTCAGTTTTGGCCAATGGCTCAACACTAATGCCATTAACAAGCCAAATTGTTGACCACCAAACGCCAGTGATAACAACAATAACAGCAATAAATGCGGTAATGACATAAATAAGTCAATCATAAACTCGACGATTGCCTGCCACAGACGATTAATTTGCGCCAAACTGGCCAGTAATAATGACAACAGACCACTGAGTAATACGGCTGATACGCCGATATAAAGGCTGACGATCAATGAATGTAGCGATCTGGCTAACATATCGCGCCCCAGCCAATCTGTACCAAATGGGTGCTGCCAACTTGGGGCTAAATTTTTACTGAGTAACGAAATGCTATCGGCCGTTACAGGCCAAAATAGTGCTGCCAGTAAAATCAGAATAATCAATGCCAGTTGCCAATACTTTTGGCAATATTCGCGGCAAAAATCCCACACACAATGTGGAGCCATTAATTGATTCATTAATGCACTCCCTTTGGCAACAATTGATAACTGAATAAACGGCCGAAATTACTGCTAATAAATACAATCACAGCAAACAAAATACTGATTGCCAATAATAATGCGGTGTCATTTGCCATCGCGGCATTAACTAATGTTGAGCCTAATCCCGGAATATTAAATACCGTTTCAATCATCATAGTGCCACCTAACAACTCCGCAATGGCGGCAAACTGCAACACCACTGCGGGTAACATACTATTAGCAAGCACATGAAACTTAATGGTTTGCCATGGTTGCTGACCATGTAATTGGCTGTATTTAACGTAATCGCTATTAAGTACATCAATCACTTTTTCATGGGTATGCAGTGCAATGGGCGCCATATAAATCAACACTAGGCTGATTAATGGCAGTGCAATATGCATCAATAAACTTGCCATTGATTGCTGTGTCCATAACACCCCAAGCGGCGCAGCGCAGCAGCTTGGAAACCAATGTAATTTAATCGCAAAAATTGCCACCATCACCATCGCCAGCCAAAATGGCGGAATAATGGTTAATGTGAGCGTTAGCCGATGTAAGCCCTTCGCCCACCATGAATGCTGTTTGATAGCCGTCGCTAAGCCGATTAAATAACCGCAAATTAAGGCACATAACCAAGCTGAAAAGACCAATATCAGCGACAAGCCCATACGCTCGCTGATGACTTGGCTGACCTCTTGATGATAGAGATTTGAAAACCCTAAATGGCCTTGTATGGCTTGGCTAAACCAGTGCCAAAACTGTTGAGGCAGTGATTGATTAAATCCTAACTGATTAATCAGTTGCTGTTTTTGTTCACCTGAAACCGCAGATAAATTACCGCCCAAATAAGCGGTAATAGGATCTAATGGCGACATGGCGATTAATGCATAGATTAATACCACTAGTGCCATTAATAGCAACAATAGACGCACTGTAATCAATGCGCCATGTTTCAGCATCTGCATGCTATTTGGTTTCATATTAATGGCAAGTCCAGCGCCAATCGGTAATGTTATCGACAATTGGCCAGCCGTGACCATGAGGTTCTATACCCGGCTTGGCGAGATCTAAACATGGATTAGCGGCATAAAGATGCTGCAAGTTAACCAACCATAACCATGGATGATCTTGCGCAATCTGTTTTTCAGCTGCTTGCCAATAAGGTAATGATTGTTGCCATGTTGTCGATTGCTGCGCTTTATCTAATGCCTGATCAACCACCTTATTGTGGTAATAACCTGCATTATAAAAATCTTGGCCTTGGTAACGGCTATGGTAGGTATAAAGCACTTCTGTCGCGCTATGGCTACCAAAACCAAATAACACGGGATTGGCGTGCATCACTTTGCTGATCTGCTCCCAACTTTCACCATGGGTTGTCATTTGAATCCCCAATGGTTTAAGCATTTGCGCAACGGTTAATGCTAATTGCTCACGGATACTGTCGCCTGACTTGTAATAAAGATCTAACTTGGCTTGTAGTTTTCCTTTAGTGAGTACGCCATCTTTAACCTGCCAGCCCGCTTTAGCAAGAATAGCTTGCGCCTTTTGCAGTTTTTGCGCCGCCGTTAACTTTGATGCTGGGTAACTAATGCCCCAAGGTAAACCATCCGCAATTGAATAAGCGGGTTGAGCGTAACCATCAAGTAGTTGATCCACCAACATAGCGCGATTAATCACTAACTCAGCTGCTTGTCTAATGGCTGGATCAGCGGTGACATCATTACCAATATTATGACCATTTGATTTCACCATTGGCCATGCTACGCCACGGTTATCAACACTTTGTACTCGCCATAGTTTATAAGGTGCAGGTAATTGCAATGCATATCTTGGTGGTAATGCGGCTAAATCAAGTTGCCCTGCTAATAACTGCGCAAAACGAGTATCTTCACCACTAAATACAAATATAAGCTGCTTGAATTCAGGTTTATGGCCGTAGTAGTAAGGGTTAATTTTTAAAATTAGCTGCTGACCTTTGTCCCATCTTACAAATTGATATGGGCCACTGCCGATTGGATGTTGGCCGTACTCTTTACCATAAGCGTGTTTTGGCACAATCGCTAAATTGGCTAAATTATCAATAAAGGTAATATCAGGTTGTTTCAGGGTAAATTGAATCGTTAACGGATTAATGGCCTGAACATCGGCTAAATTGGTTAAATCATGCAGCGTCACCGCATGTTTGGCTTGATTAAAGGTAAAAACCACATCTGTTGCAGTAAGTGGTTTGCCATCACTAAACTTAATATTGGGCTTTAAATTAACGGTCCATACCAAACGGTTATCTGAAAGTTGCCACTTGGCGGCTAAGTCACCAGTAAAATGTATATCACCGGTACGAGTTAATAACGATGATTGAATAAGCGGATTATTAAATTTACCCCAACCTAGAATAGGATCAAAGCCTGTATCAGGCGCTGCTGCAATAGAAATTGTTAAGTGATTAGGGATTGAACTGGCAAAACTGCTAAATGAACAAAAACTTAAGTAACATGCCACTAAAACTATGTACAATCTAGACATGAATGTAACCAAATAAAATATGATGCCAGTAATACTACTTTCACAAAAGTAATACTGCAATCAAGTATAAATAGTTCATGGATAAATATGCATTTTTTTGAATGGACGATGATCTACATCACAAACACCTTTTGTTTATGACTCTAAATTTAATATAGAGATAACAAATTGATATTGAATTTTGCACTTTCAGATAACTTGAGGGTATATGACTGATTTAACAAAGAAAGCAAATAACGCAGATGAGACGATCCGCTTTACCGTTTCACTGCCTAAATCTTTATTTGATGAAATGGAAGTGGATTTAACCAACAAAGGTTATGGTTCACGATCTGAATATATTAGAGATCTTTATCGTGCCCGCTTAATTGATCAGCAATGGGACAACAGTAAACAAGACGTAGTTGGCGTATTAACCTTGGTTTTTGACCATCATCAACGTGGTCTTGCTGAAAAACTGATTGAGATCCAACATAACCACTTGATACAAGTGTTATGTAGTACTCATGTGCATATAGACCACCATAATTGCTTGGAAACAATTATCATCAAAGGTAATCCTAGCAGTGTTAATTCACTGGTAAATCAGATATCCGTCTTAAAAGGAGTAAAATCTGCACGCCTAAGCCGAGCATAATTACCAATAATTACAATATCTAATATACAAAACAGCAAAATAAACCAGATGGACATTTTGTCCACATTAAAAAATAACTGAGATACATCTCACAAATTCTTCTACACTCTTTGCATTTATTCACAAAATAGAAAAGTAAGGTGATCTAGATCACATTTGAATATGACTTTGCAAAGTAAACTTTGCAGGTATTTGTATCATTGCATCCCGTAATGGTACCTCACGTGACTTTAACAAGGTTGGCCCATGGATACACATGCAGCCCTTTATGAGCAAGGACTTGCGCGAATTGCTAGTTTACGTAAATTAGCACCACGTAAATCAAAAACACTACAACAAGTTATGGAAGATCACGGCATAACCCGTCGTGACTTTATGAAATGGAGTGCTTCAATTTCTGCAATGCTTGCATTGCCATTACCGTTCAGTACTTTAGTGGCGGAAGCTGCTGAAGTCGCAGACCGAGTACCATTGCTCTGGATTCAGTTAGCTGAATGTACTGGTTGTTCAGAATCATTATTACGTGCTTCAACGCCCGATGTTAGCACCCTAATCTTTGATTATGTGTCATTAGAATACCAAGAAACATTAATGGCAGCTGCCGGTTGGCAAGCAGAAGAAAATTTAGAAAATGCCATGCGTGATAACCATGGTAAATACTTATTAGCCTTTGAAGGTGCTGTACCGACTGCCAATAATGGTGCGTTTCTAACTGTTGGCTGTAAAGGCCATACTGGTCTTGAAATTGCGAAGAAAGCAGCAGAAGGCGCTGCCGCAATTATCTCTGTTGGTACATGTGCTGCATTTGGTGGCGTTCAAGCTGCCGCACCTAACCCAACAGGTGCCCAAGGTATTCATACCATTGTCGACCGTCCAGTAATCAACTTAGGTGGTTGCCCACCAAGTGAAGTCAACATTGTTGGTACATTAATGTACTTCATCATGTTTGGTAAATTACCAGCGCTTGATATGTTTAACCGTCCTAAGTGGGCTTATGGCGCTCGCGTGCATGATAACTGTGAACGTCGTGGTCACTTTGATGCTGGTGAATTCGTTGAAGAATTTGGCGACCAAGCAGCTAAAGATGGTTATTGCTTATATAAAGTGGGTTGTAAAGGTCCATACACATATAACAACTGCCCTACTGAACGTTTTAACGCTCATACAAGCTGGCCTGTACTTGCAGGACACGGCTGTATTGGTTGTTCTGAGCCTGATTTCTGGGACACCATGCGTGACTTTGAAAAGCCACTTGGACAACAAATACTTCACGGTTTAGACGCTGATGCGGATACCGTTGGCGCAGTAATTTTAGGTGTAACCGCTGTAGGTATCGGCGCGCACGCAATCGGTAGCATTTTTGCTGGCAAGCACGAGGACAAATAGATGACTAAACGCGTAGTTATTGACCCGATCACCCGTATCGAAGGCCATCTTCGCATTGAAGTTGAAGTTGACGAGAACAACGTCATCAGTAAGGCTTGGGCTTCTTCTACCCTATTTCGCGGTTTAGAGATTATTCTAAAAGGCCGTACCCCAATGGACGTTGGTTTATTAGTTCAACGTATTTGTGGTGTATGTACTTTCTCTCACTACCTTTGCGGTACTAAAGCTGTTGAAGATGCGATTGGCGCACAGGTACCATTAAACGCACAATACTTGCGTTCAATGATGCTTGATGCACTTCACATTCACGACCATATCGTTCATTTCTATCTTTTACATGGTCTTGACTGGATTGACGTAGTATCTGCACTAAGTGCTGATCCTGCTAAAGCCGCTCAAGTGGCAATGAAGTATTCAGACACCCCTTACAATGTAGGTGAAGGTGATCTTCGTGCTGTACAAGAGAAAGTTCAAAAGCTAGTTGCAACAGGTAAGCTTGGCCCATTTGCTAACGCATACTGGGGTAACAAGACTTACAAGTTCACACCAGAACAGAACTTGATTGGTGTTGCTCACTATTTAGAAGCACTTAAAATTCAGCGTACTGCTGCAGAAATGATGGCGATTTGGGGCGGTAAAAACCCACATCCACAATCAATCGTTGTGGGTGGTATCACTTCTGTACGCGACATGCTTAGCCCTGCTCGTTTACAAGAATGGGCACAAAAGCACGCTAACGTACAAGACTTCGTTGTTCGCGCTTATCAAGCTGACCTTAAAATGGCGGCCGATGCGTATAAGACTGAGCCAAGTGTTCTTGGCGGCGTTAACGTTAAAAACTTCATGGCAATTGATGAGTTTTTAATTAGCGAAAACAAGTACCTATTTAAAGGCGGCGTTATTCGCAATGGTGACCTAAGCAAGATTGAGCCTGTTAACCCAGACTTAATTGAAGAAGACGTTACTCACGCTTGGTACAACGCTGACAAACCACAACATCCATTTGATGGTACTACGATTCCTGAACATACTCCGTTTGTTAAACGCGACACTGTTTATGGCGAATTACCAACAGTTGATGGTGCAGGTAAATACTCTTGGGTTAAATCACCACGTTACAATGGCGAGCCTGTAGAAGTAGGTCCATTAGCTGCAATGTTAGTGAACTATGGTCACGGCACACCAGAAGTGTTGAAGCGGTTAATGACTTCTTAGGCGCAACTGGCCTACCAACTGAAGCGTTATTCACCACCCTTGGTCGTACTGCAGCTCGTATGCTTCACGCATTGGTATTGTCTCGTCATGCTGACCAAACTTTCCAATCATTGTTGACCAATATCCAATCTGACGAAACCACTTATATCGCACCAACTATTGATCCTGATAAGGAATACAAAGGTTACGGTATGATTGAAGCACCACGCGGTCTATTAAGCCACTGGTTACGCATCAAAGGCGGTTTAGTTGAAAACTACCAAGCGGTAGTACCAACCACTTGGAACGCAGGTCCAATGGATGGTAATGGTAAAGTTGGCCCATACGAGGCTTCATTAGTTGGCTTAAAGATTGAAGATCCAACCAAGCCACTTGAAGTTATACGTGTTATTCACTCATTTGACCCATGCATGGCGTGTGCTGTACACGTAATGGATTATAAAGGCCAATCTTTAAGTGAGTTCCGTATCGATCCCAACGCATTGTAATTAAGGGGTTATCATGACAAAAGAAACGATGTTGTATACCAGAGATTTAATCTTCTCGGCCATCATTCGTGTCTGTCACTGGTTACGTGCGCTGTCGATCGTGGCTTTGGTTATCACAGGCTTTTATATTGCTTGGCCGTTTTTAGTCGCGCCGCAAAGCTCAGATGTGCTAGTACAAGGCTGGATCCGTATGGCACATGAGATCTTTGGCTTTATTCTAGTAGCGGTAACATTGGCGCGTGCTTATCTGTTCTTCTTTAGTAAGAACAACATTGAGCGCCGTTCAATTAAAGATGTGATCAGCCCTAAAGCTTGGTTTACCCAACTTAAAGCATACCTTTGGATGGGTAAAGCACCTCATTCAGGCGCATATGGCCCGCTACAGTTCGTTACCTATATGGGTATCTCTGTAGCAGCGTTCTTTATGTGTGTGACGGGTTTGGTGCTATACGCTAACGTATACCACTTAGGCTTAGGTGGCTTGCTATGGGAACCTTCAGCATGGATCACCCAAATGATGGGCGGTTTAGCTGTTGTGCGCTTATGGCACCACTACATTACATGGGTATTTATCATCTTCGTACTTATCCACGTATATATGGCTGTTTGGATGGGCATTCGCTTTAAACATAACTCAGTCGATTCTATCGTATCTGGTTATGACTACCATCCACATCATGATGAGCATGAAGGAAAATAATACTTAATGAAGATATTGCTATTAGGTATTGGCAATGTCCTGTACGCCGACGAAGGAGTCGGCGTGCATTTTGTCAACTACATTACCGAAAACTACCGACTAAGCCACCCAGAACATCAAGTTGATTTGATGGACGGTGGCACTTTAGCTCAAGGCCTTACCCCCATTCTTTGTCAATATGATCATCTTTTGGTTGTCGATACCGTAAACGCTGCTGGCGTTGAACCTGGCCAAGTGTATTATTTTGATTTTGACAATGCCCCGCCAGAGATTGATTGGCAAGGCAGCGCCCATGAAGTTGAGATGCTACAAACCTTAACTATGATGGAAATGGTGGGTGATCGTCCAAAACTTATGTGTTAGGGATTACTCCGACCGTGCTTGAGCCTATGCATTTAGGCTTAACCAGTAAGATTAATGCTGCTATTCCAACCATGGAAAAGGTATTTTTCAAACATATGGATAGCTTGGGAATAAGCTATGAACGTGTTGCTAACATTGATATTAATGAATTAATTCCAGACTCTTATAAACGTGGTAGCTAATTAATGAAGCTGATCCGATTTGAATTTACTTGTGCAAGACAAGTGCCCTTTTACGCCCATCTATGTAACCAATATTTGGCTTACCCTGATGCTGAAATCAGCATAGGTTATCTGCATAATTGTTACTTTATAGAAGCTTTGGGCAATCAAGCTACACTGGAATTCTTGGCCGACAAAATCGCCCAAGAATTTCTTGTTTCTAGCTGGTTAACTGACAGCAAGATTACCCTGATTGAACAACGTGCAGGTTCCACTACCCCATTACAGCATGGCGCAGTAGAACTTGAGTTTTGCCAGCAGTGTCATGACCATTTTGCAGATAATCAATCTGCCAACTTCGGTGATATTAATTATCATTGTGACAGCTGCCATGGCGAGCAGTATCAGCAAGGGATCACCTTTACTGATATTCAAGCTTGGGCAAAAACCTTGCTCGATGATGGTGCTGTGGTCTTTAATCTAGGCGCACTCACTTATAAATTCAGTCGCTCAGCTTTATCTTTTGAGCACTACCAAAGACAACAAGTATTGATCTGTAACCCAAATCGTTTAAATGCGCATTTTGCGGTTTATGATCATCATGTGTTGGCACTATCAAGCATGGAAAAACCACGCTTAACCGTGCGTCCATGTATTGAACACAGCGAATTATCTTTACCACTTTACGATATCTGTTTTAGCTATAACCGCGTTATCACGATTTTTGCTGAACTATTACGCCAACGCGGCGTGGATTACTTGTACTATTGCGCCGATCAACTACCAATGCATTTAACTTGGATTGATGGTCAATGGAGTGAATTAAATCAATTACAAGCAAATACCATTAGCCATGATATTGAAGCCGATGAGCCGCTGCATGACAGTGCGACCATTAGCCAACGTAATGCCAGTTGGAAAAAAGGTAAAATTCATTTTACTGAATCCAATCAAGCTGGAGATGTTCACCCAGATTACCACGCCATTTGTGCGATGCATGCGGGTAACATTGAAGCAAAACAAAATAAAAACAGTGCTGTTTTATACTTTAATCAGGCATCACAAGGCCAAATTGCGACGCTGGATAAAAGCAAAGAGACAGAGCTGTTTTTTGGCTTACCCAGCCTGCCAAGCAATGGCTATGAAATCTATCATCAACTAGAACAATCACCACAGCAAAGTGTATTAGAGAAATACAAAGCTCGATTTGCTGATGATTACAATGCGCTGCTTGATTTAAAGCTGAGCGGTAATACTAACAATTTAAGCAGTTTATTTGCTGTTGCCGCCGTTATTTTAGGTCTGCATCATAGCGATTACCCAAGCAATACCGATTATTTACGTGACAGCCTATTAGCTTGCTCAATGAAAAATAAAGGGCATAACTCGCAACGTATCGACTTCCCGCTTACCCGTGGTGAAGCCCATCGTAGCCTAAACTGGTGTAAAACCTTAGGCAGTATGATGAGTTTTAGATTGGCGAGTAATGAAGATATTAGTACCAAATTAGCCTTTGGTATGTTTGATTCTTTAGCTGATTATTTAGCTAACTGGATTGAACATCTTGACGGTAATATCGGCGTCAAAAATGTGGTATTAGCAGGTGATGAATTTGCTAACGATATTTTTGCCCACCGCTTATCACTGCGTTTGGGTAAAAACTACCCATTGACGGTTAATCGTCAACTTGCCATTGATAGCACTAATTTATGTGCAGGCGCACTGTATCTGAAAATGCGTCGTCGTTAATATGCAAGATACCAGTCCAAACCATAATACCGAACTCAAACGGGTACGGCTTATCGTTAACGGGATTGTACAAGGGGTCGGATTTCGGCCCTTTATCTACCGCCTAGCCTGTGAATTCAACCTCACAGGCTTTGTGCTAAATAATCCCCAAGGCGTAATTGTTGAATTTCAAGGTCAAACAGAGGCGCTCGATAGCTGTTTACAGGCGTTGCCATTACAGCTGCCACCGTTAGCGCGCGTTGACCATATTGAACAGCAATGCCTTGCTGTAATAGATACAGAAACAGACTTTAGCATTCATGCCAGTAGCCATAGCCAACAAGCCATTGCCGTCATTAGCACTGACAAATCATGCTGCCAAGATTGCGTTAATGATATTAATCATCCCCAAAGCCGATTTTTTGGATACCCGTTCACCAATTGTACCAATTGCGGCCCAAGATATACCATTATCAATAGCTTACCTTATGATCGCCCCGCTACGGCAATGGCTGATTTTATGATGTGCAGTGAATGCCAAGCGGCATATGATAATCCGCTAGATAGACGTTACCATGCACAGCCAATTAGTTGTCCAAACTGCGGCCCACAGTTACGTTTATTAACGGCAACGGGTGAATTAGTTGCAAACAAGGAAGCGGCATTAAGCCAAACCGTCAATGCCATTAAACAGGGTAAAATTGTTGCCATAAAAGGGTTGGGCGGTTTTCATTTAGTGTGCGATGCCAGCAACAACCAAGCGGTTGCCCTATTACGTCAGCGTAAGCATCGGCCGCATAAACCATTGGCAATTATGGTGGCAGATGTTAAGCAAGCAAAACAATATGCCCAAGCAACAGATAATGAGTGGAAACTGCTTGCCAGCCAAGAGCGCCCTATTGTTTTACTGAATAAATCAAACCAATGTGACACGCTATTAAGTGAACACGTTGCGCCTAATATCAACAAAATAGGCATATTCCTGCCTTATACGCCGCTGCATCAATTACTGTTTAACCAGCTTGATTGTCCGATAGTGGCCACTAGCGCCAATATTTCTGGTGAACCGATTATTGCAGCAAGCGAACAGATCATCAGCAAGTTAGGATCTGTGGTGGATCTGATCTTAGATCACAACCGCCCTATCATTAATCCATGTGATGATAGCTTGGTACAATTGATTGATGATGAACTGTTAGTGATCCGCCTTGCCCGTGGTTACGCGCCATTAACGCTACCGCTGGTACAAAAACTGCCTAAAACCTATTTAGCCGTTGGTGCTCAACAGAAAAATACCGTGGCGCTCGGCTTTGATAAACAATTATTAATTAGTCCCTATATAGGCGACCTATTTACCATTGGCAGTGAGCAACGTTTTCAGCAAACCATTACGCTCTTGCAAGAGTTATATCAGTTACAGGCAGAGCAAGTGATTAGCGATTGTCATCCAGACTATTTTTCTAGCCAATTTGCGCAAAGCCAAGGTGTAGCAAACCAACAAGTACAGCACCACTACGCCCATGTATTAGCGGTGATGGCGATGCAACAATATCGCGATAACGTGATTGGGATCAGCTTTGATGGCACGGGTTTAGGTGATGATGGTACGTTATGGGGCGGTGAAGCATTACTGGCCGATGTACATGGTTACCAACGGCTGGCACATTTGACGCCGTTTAAATTAATCGGTCGTCAACAAGCGATAAAAGAGCCGCTGCGAATTGTATTATCACTGCTACTGCAGCATTACTCGTTAGCCGAAATTGAGCAATTACAATTAAGCTGTTTTAAGCAAGTACCAAAGCTTAAATTAACCCAACTGACTCAGTTATGGCAGCTGCCACAATGCATTAGTAGCAGTTCAATGGGACGAGTATTTGATGCCGTTGCAGTATTACTGGGGTTAATTGAACAAAATCAGTTTGAAGGCCAAGCCGGCATGTTATTGGCACAAGCAGCATATCAAGCAGATAGCCCTTATTCATTTGAATTAACCTTAGTCAATGACCAATGGCAACTGCATCGCTTATTTAAACAAATTGTCGATATCGTAAGTAGCCAACCGCTGACAGACACTGTGATTGCCAATATTGCCGCAGGATTTATGCAAGCCATCGCCCATGCAGTAGTGACCTTAGCGCAACAACACGCCGAGTTACCGATTGTGTTATGTGGCGGCGTACTGCAAAACGAATATCTATTAAGCTGCTGTAACCAGCAACTTAAACAAGCAGGAATTAACAGACTATACCAACAAACGCTACCGCTAAATGACAGTAGCATTGCCCTTGGGCAGCTTTGGTATAGCATACATAATTGATTGAAAAGCAATAATTTGCTTTAACCTTTGGAGACAAACCATGTGTAAAGATTGCGGTTGTTCATTGCCACGTCACGGACATGATCATCATCATGGCCACCACCACGAACTGAACAGCAACCCACAACTTAATGATGTTAAGACATTGTCGGTTATCCATAAGATTTTAGATAAAAATGATGTTGAAGCGGGCCATAACCGTGAACATTTTGAAGCACAAAATATTACGGCAATTAACCTAATGAGCAGCCCTGGTAGCGGCAAAACCACCTTGCTTGAGCATCTGCATCAATACACACCGCTTAAATATGCGGTAATTGAAGGTGATTTAGAAACCTCACGCGATGCCGACCGTTTAACCGCTCAAGGCGTACAGGCTTATCAAATCCAAACAGGTTCTGCTTGTCACCTAGATGCCTTTATGGTGCATGGTGCACTGCATCACGTTGAACTCGCCGATCTGGATATCTGTTTTGTTGAAAACGTCGGTAACCTTGTTTGTCCTGCCAGCTATGATGTGGGTACCCATAAAAATATCGTATTGTTATCAATACCTGAAGGCGATGACAAAATTGAAAAATACCCAGTGATGTTCCGTAAGGCAGACCTTGTATTAGTCACTAAATGCGATCTTATGCCTTACTTTGATTTCAGCATGGATGAAGCGCGTGCGCAGCTTAAAAAGCTTAATCCAAATGTCGAAATTATGGAGATTTCAGTGAAAGATCCACAAACTCTTGCGCCGTTATGCCAATGGCTTGCAGACAACCAAGTAAAAGGTAACAACTAATGTGTTTATCTATTCCATCACAAGTCGTTGAATTACACGATGAAGACAATAGCGTAACGGTTGACACCTTAGGAGTTAAGCGCCGCGTTAGTCGTCATTTGATCACCGATGAATTACTGATTGGCGATTATGTGCTGATCCATATCGGCTTCGTGATGAATAAAATCGATAAACAAGATGCGTTAGAAAGTATTGAACTTTATCGTGAAATTATCGAAAAAATGGATGCACAAGAGTAAACCTATGTTAGAGCTAAAACAGCTATACGAAGATTTTCGTGATCCAAAAATTATTGCCAAGCTTGCTGAAGAAATTAAAGCTCATGCGGCCTTAGTTGATGACAAAATCAATATCATGGAAGTGTGTGGAGGTCATACCCACACCATTATGAAGTTTGGTCTAAAACAGTTATTGCCTGACAATATCGAGTTTATTCATGGCCCCGGTTGCCCTGTGTGCATTATGCCGAAAGAGCGTATTGACCATGCCGCAGCGCTAGCAAGCCAAGACAATGTGATTTTGGTGACCCTAGGCGATATGATCCGTGTGCCCGGTTCAAAAGGTAGTTTGGCGCAATTTAGAGCCAAAGGCTGTGATATTCGCCCTATCTATGATCCGCTTGATACGCTTAAGATTGCACAGGAAAATCCTACTAAAACAGTGGTATTTTTTGCCATTGGTTTTGAAACCTCAACGCCAATGACCGCCATTTTGTTGAAACAAGCTGAAGCATTAAAAATCGATAATTTGCTGTTTCATATCAATCACGTATTAGTCCCACCTGCAGTTGATGCCGTGATGGCTGATCCTGCGGTAAAAGTGAACGCCTTTATTGGGCCATCTCATGTTAGTGTGATTCAAGGCAGTGAAATTTACCGCCCTATCGTTGATGATTACCACACACCAGTGGTGGTATCAGGTTTTGAACCTGTCGATGTGATGGAATCAATTCTACGGATCACTAAACAAAAAGCACAAGGCATTGCCGAATTAGATAATCAATACTCGCGGGCGGTATCACCACAGGGCAATCTTGCTGCACAGCAAGCTGTAAACGATTGCTTTATGGTTAGACCTTCATTTCGCTGGCGTGGTTTAGGCCCGATTGAAAACTCGGCATTAAAGTTACGCCCTGAATTCAGCCACCGTGATGCCGAAGTGGTATTTGCCGATATTCTTCCCACAGCTGAAATTGATGATCATAAAGCGTGTCAATGCGGTGATATTCTCCGCGGCTTAGCCAAACCACAAGATTGCAAAGTCTTTGGTCGCGGTTGTACCCCACAAACGCCACTTGGCAGCTGTATGGTGAGCTCAGAAGGCGCATGTAATGCCTACTATCGTTATCAAGGTGTAGTAAATGTCAGAAATGTCTAAAAAAAGTATCCAACTAAGCCATGGCGGCGGCGGACAAGAGATGAATAAGCTGATTAAAGGCTTATTTTTTAAAGCGTTCGACAACAGCATTTTACGCCAAGAGGAAGATGCTGCGGTATTAAGCTTTAATGGTAAAACAGCTTTTACCACTGACTCATTCACCGTGTCACCGCTGTTTTTTGCTGGCGGTAATATTGGGCACCTTGCTATTGCAGGTACAGTAAACGATCTCGCCATGATGGGCGCAGAACCTCAATACTTAAGCTGCAGCGTGATTATTGAAGAAGGTTTTGAGTTCGATAAGCTTAAAACCATTGTTGATAGCATGGCCAATGAGCTAAAAACCAGTGGTGCCAAGATTGTATGTGGCGATACCAAAGTGGTACCTAAAGGTTGCGCTGACGGGATTTTTATCAATACCACAGGTATTGGCGAAATCAAGCAAGCTGATATTTCAATTCATAATATTAAAGCTGACGATGTGATTATTGTTAGCCGCGATATTGGTCGCCATGGTGCAACCATTCTAATGAGCCGTGAAGGTTTATCATTAGAATCCGATCTAAGCTCTGACTGCACGACCCTTTGGCCAGCGGTAAAAATATTAATCGATAACGATATTGATATTCATGCCATGCGTGATGCAACACGTGGCGGTTTGGCCGCAGTGTTAAATGAATGGGCACAAGCTTCAAACGTGGGCATTAGCGTTAATGAAGCTGATATTCCAGTTTGTGATGAAGTCAAAGGTTTATGTGAGTTATATGGCTTTGAACCGTTTGATCTTGCTAATGAAGGCACCTTCATTTTAGCGGTCAGTCAAGCACAAGCAGCAAGCGTGATTAGTCTATTACAGCAATTTGATTTCTGCCCGCAAGCCGCAATCATTGGCACAGTGAGCGATGAACATGCAGGCAAAGTGATCTTAAATACCCCTTGGGGCAGTAGCCGTTATTTAGATTTGCCACAAGGTGAATTGCTACCAAGGATCTGCTAATGCACGAATATTCAATTGTGAGCTCTTTGATTGAACAATGTGAACAACATGCCCGTGAGCAACACTCGACTAAAATCACCCGTGTAGCGATTAAAGTAGGTGTGCTTAGTGGTGTTGAACCTGAACTATTAAAAACCGCATTTGAAACCTTCAAGCTTGAAGCGTCTGCCATGATGCCGTGTTAGAGATGAATATTCAGCCATTGATTATCGCTTGTCATCAATGTGGCGTCACCTCCACCTTGGACGAGCGCACTGTTGTTTGCCCTAATTGCCAAAGCACAGACACTCGCGTACTCGATGGCGAAGATATGATGCTAATGCAGTTGGAGTTAGAGCAATAAAGCTCAGCATATTATGCTCTTCTATAAAACGGCAGCGTTTATCTATAAATAAACGCTGCCGTTTTTTATTAATCAAAATCAAAGATCTATACACAATAAAATAAGGAATATTATCAATAATATCTAAAGACTTAAAAAATACGTGTATACAGATAAAATGAATAATTTAATTTTATTTACCCCGCAATACGCACTCTTGATCATCTCAACAGCCCTTTTATCAAGAATGAACAAGCCTTGCTAAAGTGCTATATCGTTGTTAGCTTGTTATAAAATCTAAATAAAGTAGCGTTTTAATTCCTTTTAAATCAAAACTGATTATAGAGTTAAACTGAAGTCACGCTAATAGACTGTTCACTTTTCAACAAAGAATAGGTTATGGCTAATGAAAAAATTAATCTTTGTGGCTTTACTTGTACTTATAATCCAGAAATGGGATGTCATTACAGCTAAGCCCATCACCCCCAATTCACAGGTTGAACTATATACAACCTCATGGTGTCAATACTGCAAGAAAGCAAGAGGTTTTTTACAGGACAAAGGTGTTAAATACACTGAGTATGACATAGAGAAATCAGCTATAGGGCGACATAAGTACAACCAAATAGGCGGCAGTGGCATACCCGTATTAGTCATTAACGGTGAAATTATCCGAGGTTATGACTCGACAAAAATCCTCAAAGCATTAACAAAAACATGATTTAAGACTGACTAATATTGTCACCATAGTTTGGGTAAAGATAACGTCTTAAATGCTGATAATAAAACAGTTACAAAATACGAGTTGATTTACCTAATAACTGAATCAAAAACATATGCGTCCCTTTTACGCATAACGCAGTTAACAATAATACCGTACCCATTGCTGAGGCTGCTGCAATATTGCCTGCATCATCCATATTTAAAATAACAACAGAAGCTAATACTGTATGCGTACCATACAAAAATACCACTGCAGAAACGGTTGTTAATGCATTCACAAATAGATAAAAGAAAATATCTAATATACTCAACTTTGATAGTGGCACAATCACTCGCATAACGGTTTGCCATTGCGGCACAGATAACGAACATCCCACTCGCTCATAATTAGCATCCAGTCGCGTTAATGTGTTATTAAAAGTCAGGTACGCTACTGAAAACAGATGCGCTATGCTATTAAATGCCAAAATAACAAATGTCCCTTGTAGCGTGTTTAACCATGAGTCAGGTCGATTAAAAGCAAAAATATAGGCTAAACCTAACACGGTACCAGGAATGCTCAACGGTAATAATGCTAATAAACGCATAAAACCACTTAAGTAAATTGATGTATCTACTCTTGTAGTAAGATAACTGCTCGCAAAGGTGATGAATGTGCCCAATATTGCAACCAAACTTGCTAAAATCAATGAATTCCAATAGGGCTGCCAGCCATATCCAAACGCATCAAAGTCATAATTTGCCAGAGTAAAGCTAAAATCATAGGGCCAATAAGCAATCAATGAGCCCCACACGACGACACCAATAACGGCAATAATCAATAGACATGGTAACCAGCAAACAAGTGTAAATACCCAATCTCTGACAGGTGATTTATCCACGGTCTGATAAATTTGGTTATTGGCTAAGCGAGCTTGTTTTTTACGTGCCCAGCTATCAACAGCAAACGCAATACAGGTCGGTATCACTAGAATTAAACTGATAGTCGCCCCCATTGAGAAGTTCTGCTGGCCAATGACTTGTTTGTATATCTCTGTCGCCAGCATGGAGTAATTCCCTGCCAACACCTTTGCAATACCAAAGTCTGTCATGGTTAATGTAAACACCACAAAACAAGCGCTAATGATGCCGTAAATACTATTGGCTAACGTGACAGTGACAAACTGACGCCAAGCCCCTGCTCCTAGCGTACTTGCTGCTTGATATAAACGAACATCCACACCACGCAATGTAGTAACGAGCATTAATACCGCATGAGGTAAGGTAAAAATAATCCCGCCTAAAATAACCCCAACTGGGCCATACAAATTAAAATCAGTTAAATAGCTTGAGATAATGCCTTGACCACCAAACAAGTAAATCAATCCAAGACAGGGAAATATCGAAGGGACAAACAGTGGTATTTGGATTAACGCTTGTAACCATGATTTACCCAATAACTGGCTACGGACTAAACCATATGCCAAAGTAAACGCAGTTGATACACTCACCAACGTCACAATAACACTGACAAATACAGAGTGACTTAATGCAGAAACCAAACCTACATCTGCAAAGTAACTGCTAAAGTTGCTCAAGCCGATATATTGACCATTATTGTCAGTCACACTGCGAACAAGCAATTGCGCAACGGGAATAAGCACGCCATTCCATAAAAATAGCAAAGGCAAAAGTAACAACAAACCAGCGAGATAACGGCTTTGATTACACTTAAAATGAACAGATAACATTAGAATAAACACCACGCCAACATTGGAATGGTGATCGCTAATAATGTTTGATTTGCTAATCCATCATGATTGAATTGATGACAACTGACATCGGCATAAACGATTGTTGTTTGATCGCTGAGCAACAATTCTAGTCGATAAAATGCCCCTAACAGTTGATAGCCTTGTAACCGTGCTACCAAAGTATATTCTTGTGCTAACGCTAATTCTGTAGCAAGTTGCACTTTGACTTGTTCATAGCGAACACCAATAGTCTTATTAGCATTCCATTGCGGCAGCTGTAATATGTTCATGCTACCAACAAACTCAGCAACAAAGCGGCTGGTGGGATTAAAATATAACGCTTGAGGCACTCCCACCTGCTCAATACGGCCATCATTCATCACCACAATTCGGTCAGCCAGTGCCATCGCCTCTTCTTGGTCATGAGTGACCATAATCACGGTTATACCAAGCTTACGCTGCAACTGCTTTAACTCATGTCGCAATTGCACTCTCACTTTGGCATCAAGCGCTGACAAGGGTTCATCCAGCAGTAATAATTGTGGACGATTGGCAATTGCACGGGCCAGTGCAACCCGTTGTTGCTGGCCGCCAGAAAGCTCTAGCGGAAAGCGCTGCGCAATATGGGTTAATCCGATTAAATTAAGCAGTTCATCAATACGGTCACTGATTCTAGCTGTGGTCCACTCTTTACCACGCAAACCATAACTGATATTTTGCGAAACGGTAAGATTAGGGAATAACGCATAGTTTTGAAAAACCACACCGAAATTTCGCTTAGCTGGGGTTAAATAAGTAATATCTTCATTAACACAGCTCACTTTCCCCATATCAGGGTAATTTAAGCCTGCAATAATGTTTAATAATGAGGTTTTACCACAGCCAGAAGGCCCTAAAAAGCAGATAAACTCACCTTGTGTAATCGACAAAGAAATACCGTGCAAAGCACGGTATTGTTGGTAATCTTTGACGACATGTTCAATCGTTAAAAAGCTCACGCATCTCTCACTCTATTTAATTAGCTAATTCGTATTTTTGACGCCATTGTTCAATTAATTGTGAGCGATGCTCTGCAGCCCAAGCTAAATCATTATCAATCATGGCCTGATAGCTTTTTTTGCCTGCAGCTGACATAAAAGATTCACGCGCAGTAATACCAGAGAATTTTACACCGAGCTTAGCAACATCATCAGAACTTACCCAATCTAATAGCTTTTGTGCCGCTTGCAGATGCTGAGTGCCTTTGATAATAGCAGCCGCTTCCATCTCCCAGCCGATACCACCTGCAGGAAGCACTACATCGATAGGTGCACGGCGCTTGATTAAATTATCGGCAAAAGATGAAGATGAGATGCCAATAGCTACTTCTCCTTGAGCCGCCATGCTGCAGGGCTTAGTACCAGAATGGGTATACATCTTGATGTTTTTATTGAGACCATCCATATAAGCCCAAGCTTTTGGCTCTCCCCACATTTGGATCCATGCAGTAAGATTCATAAAACCAGAACCCGATGACGCAGGGTTTGGGGCTGCAATTAGGCCTTTATAGATGGGATTAGTTAAATCTTGCCATGTTTTAGGAGATGGCAAATTATGTTTTTTCATTACAAACTTATTAATGCATAAACCTGTCGCCCATGCATCCATTCCGACCCAATGTGGATTTGAATTATTGTCACGCATTTTAGTTGATAACAACTCATAGCCCATCGGCTTATAGCTTTGTAGTAATCCCTCCTTTTTTAAAATTAATAGACTACTGGCGCCAACACCAAATGCGACATCAGCTTTAGGCGCTGCTTTTTCAGCTAATAATTTGGCAGTAATCACCCCTGTAGAGTCACGAACCCAATTGATTTCTATCTCAGGATTGATTTTCTCGAAAGCCGATTTATATGAAGCTAACCTATCGTTTTCAATTGAGGTGTAAACCGCCAATTGAGTGTTAGCAAAAGAACTAGTACTGGCTATTGCCATGCAGCAGCTGATAAACAAAATCCGTTTCATTTAATCTCACTAATCTAATTTGAATTCATTTTTTATAGTATTGATTAACATATGAGCTATCTTCTCTGACGGCCCTTTATTACCACTTAAATTAATATCAACCAAACTGTCGAGTACGCGCTCACGTAGTTCAGAGCTACTCACCCCTTTGGTTCGCGGGAAAATAACTAATTTATCTTCAGGTATATGGTTAACATTGTCACATCCATGAACAAGCAAATCTATATGGTGTTCGATGAGAAAATCATTATCAATCAGCCAATTACATGGTACAACCTCATCAACATAGCGAACACTTTCAAGTATTTCTTTACGTTCTTGATAGTTAAGCTCCGCGGTATACCCCTTTTTTGAGCGAATCTCATCATCTGTGGTTAATGCCACTACCACATAACCCATTTCATGAGCTTGTTTTAACAAGCGAATATGGCCGTGATGTAATAAAGTAGCCGACATATCGACCATAATTCTTTTTTTCATACTAACTCAACTCAGTGATTTTGTTGATAATAACTAAAATAGTAAAAACAGCCAGAGACACAAATCACAAGTTTTATACATATACGCAACATTCGGGAGTAATTAGTCTATAACGACTATTCATCCATCGAGGATTAAGCGAAGTAGAAAGTGAGCTTAATTGCAACATAAAAAGTGGGCTGATTATCACTAATCAGCCCACTCAAATTTTTCTTTATCACAAAGGATATTAAGTGCGGTACAGCACCTTAACTACATGCCATCCAAACTTGGTTTTCACCAGTTGTGGTACAAGGATTTCGCCAGTAAAACAGGCTTTATCAAACTGAGGTACCATTTGACCTTGTCTAAACTCACCTAAATCGCCACCATTTTTGCCTGATGGACAAGTAGAATGCTTTTTAGCCAGCATATGAAACTTACCGCCATTATTAAGCTGCTTAATAATGTCTTCAGCTTGCTCTTTGTGTTTCACTAAAATATGTAGTGCTGCCGCAGTACGTGGAGCCATAATTTTTTAATCTCAAATATCAAATTTTGCACAGCCAATCGAAAGAAAAGCCTGCATTTGTCTATAATGCGAGGATTATATCCCCAAACAACCTGAAGTTGCTATTTTCAATATCAATTAGCTAATTGTAGAGAGCTTTACTTTAACTAGCATTTATAGCATTTTGTCCAATGACTCAAATCGATATAGCTGAACTTATTATCTGCGTTTTAAGTAATGTATTTATTATGCGTGTCTTAATAAGTTTTACTACTATTACCTAATCTTACCTAAGCTAAATCAGAATTAGTTTAGCTCATATTTACTACACCCCATCTTCGCGCCAACAATATATTAACAAAGTTGCCGACATCAGTGTGAGTGGATTTTTAATTTTTAATAGTAACATCATGACAATCTGCATTACCCAATCTCTATACTATCAACTATGCCAGACAGTAACCTATTCTCAAACACTCTTTATCTAGTAAAAAATGGTATTATGTCTAACTCAGTGCAGTTATGATTCATTACTTATTTTGAGTTTTTAGAGTAAAATCACACTAATCGACAAAACCAGAACATAAATCATATGAGTTTAATTTCGTTCTTCTTTCTTACGAAAAATTGGTTTAAACATCGGTAACAATAGTCCATTCCCTGTTATTGATAAGTGGTCAGCATCTGAATAAACAGATTTACCAGAAAAAGACCCTATACACACATCTTTATTACATAAATATTTAGATACATCTAATATTTTAGAGCCACAAAGTTCACTTGTTTCATTAATGATTTTTAATGATGACTTATTTCGTGATAAATAATCCTTTACATCTAATTCAACATCCACATCAGTTCTACCAGAAATTATATTTTTAGCAAGTTTATTTGGCACATTATAATACATTTCAGGTATTGGAGTTGTAATATAAACTCTATTTGTTGATGATAGTTCACATATTGTTTTTTTATAAAAAAATAAAAAATCATTAAGTAGCTCATTGTTTCCCTCAACATGCTTTTTATTAAAGTACACAATTGGCTCTTTAGTTCTCTTAATTATTTCTGATTGACCATATAGATATACTGACATTCTATTAATAACGAAAACAGGAATCCCTTTATACCTATCCTTTATTTCATTCAAGTTAAATTTATTACTATTACTACAATTATAAACACCATAGTTATCACTTTTAACATCTAATATAAAAGGGCATGCAGCTCTAGAATATACAACAATTCCATCTTCATCTAAGTTAATATTTTTTGTGATACTTGGCAATAAAGCGTTAGCATGACTATCACCAACAACAATAGCTTTAATATTGCTTTTATTTCCAATAATACATGAACCTTTATTATATGGCTCCGCCCACCCAGATATACAACCATAATTATTTACATCATACTTATAATTTAAAGCAGAAATCACTCTAACATCGACCCGATCTGCAAAACCATGTTCAATAAAAACAAAAGAAGACGTTAGCCCAACCATCACTGCCATCCACAATGATTTAACCATTAGAATTGGTTTAAATGAGATGTCAGATAGTACTGGGAACTTTATGTTTTCAATATACTTGTAACTACAAAACCCTAATGCGACAGATAAAGGTATCCCAACCCATTCCCAATTAGTCATATAAAAATAATATCCAAATACAACAATTGGCCAATGCCATAGGTAAATAGAATAAGACCATAAACCTATTTTTTGCATCACAATGTTATCAGTAATTACACTATCGTTACGATTTGCAATAATCACTAAATAAGTACCCAATACTGGAATTAATGCCAAATATCCCGGCCATAGGTTATCTTTAGATATAAAAGTATATGAAACTAAAATTAATGCGATGCCTAACCATTCAAGATATTTTTTTATCGAGTCTTTTATATTCTGTAATGGATAAAGGAATGCAAGCCCCCCCATCATCATTTCCCATGCGCGAGTCGGCAATAAGAAATATGATGCATTAGGCATTTTATAGGTAGCATAAGCGCTAAAGATAAAACTGATTACCGTCGTTACAACTAGTAGACGCTTAATGTTGTTTAGAGACATACATTTTTTCAGTAACAACAATACCACTGGGTAAATCATGTAGAATTGCCACTCTACAGACAACGACCATGTATGCAATAGCCACTTACTATGTGATGCAGCATCAAAATAACCCGATTCTCGCCAGTAAATAATGTTAGACAAAAAGCCCATGCTACTCGCGACATGCTTTCCTAATGCGCGGTAATCTAATGGCGTCAGATAAAACCAGCCAAAAACTAATAAAGCCAAGCAGACAACTGATAATGCAGGAATGATCCGGTTAGCGCGGGCTACGTAGAAATTGATAACAGAAAAGTTATTGTTCTCTAACCCCCGGAAGATAATTCCTGTCATCAAGAAACCAGAAATTACAAAGAATACATCAACCCCAGCAAAGCCGCCAGGAACCCATGATGGATTAAAGTGAAATAGTACAACAGCGATTACGGCTATGGCTCTGAGGCCATTAATATCTTTCCGAAATTTCACACAACATACCAAATTTATTACACAAAATTGCGCAGTATCTTACAACCTATCACACTCATTTTATGTGACTCATTACAAGTTAATGCTATAGGAATAAATCCATACGACTTAACTGCACTAAAAATATGCAGGCTTTTAGTTCATAAATAATGAAAACAATAAACTAAAACTTTTGCCTATATTTATTGCTAACAAGTAAAATGACATTAATTGTTCTATACAGGTAGATGCTATGTGGTTACAAAAACAAATTTCGCTAACGCCGAAAATTCGCGGTTTTCATCTGATTGATAATGAAATACTTCGCCAATTACCCGAGCTTAATAATATCAACGTTGGTTTGCTTCATATTTTAATTAAGCACACATCGGCATCAATCAGCATTAATGAAAATGCCGATCCCAGTGTGCGAGTGGACTTTGAATCCTTCATTAACCGATTAGTCCCTGAACGAGCGCCCTACTTCACTCATACCTATGAAGGTGATGATGATATGCCTGCACATTTAAAAGCGAGTTTATTGGGTTGCCAACTCACGTTACCAATAAGCAATGGTCAACTCCAGTTAGGCACTTGGCAAGGAATCTATTTAGGCGAACATAGGGATTATGGTGGCAGTCGTAAATTATTGATCACTATCAATGGTCAAGATTAACGATAAATCATTGGGTTGAATGAAATGTCTCAACTATAATGCTCACAATTTCAAATTGAACTGATTAAGGAATAGCGTGAAAAAAATCATTTTAGTCTGTTCACTCGCATTAGCCTTGTCTGCTTGTGCAGACCATACGCAAAGTAAAATAAGCGAACCAACCTTGTCGATGCTAACGAGTGCACCAGCATGGATTAACAATACTAAAACTAATATCGTCACGGCTCCAATGGCTGATATTGTTGATGGTAACACCACATTCACTGCGACTAATTTTTGTAAACCGCATGATTGTGCTAGCGATTTTATGATCCGTATTAGTAACCCACAAACTAAACAAGAATACTCATTAGTCGTGCATGTTAAAGATACTGATGCAGCGATTCTAACACCAAGCAAATATGCTTCTTATCTCTATCTAGGTAACCCTAGCGAGCATATCAAATCTCTACTACAACAGGTGCTGAAGCAAAACCCTAACTGGAAGTAGTCAGCTTAGCATGCAAAAAAGCCGCATAATGCGGCTTTTTTTACAATTGTGAGTTGTTTAATTTGCGGTTATTAGTACATGCTCACAAAAAATGCTGCAAAAAAAACGGCAATAACGGCAGTGGTTCCAAGTGCCATTTTAAGTTCAATCGACATTAGTAAAGCTCCCTATTAAAAACTGATCCTATTATCACGTTCAAAATTAAAAAAACTAATCTCTAATATTCAAATTGTGATCTAGATTCAACATATATTGATTAAACTTTGACATTGATATGTATCATAATTTTTCTGTGATCAGAGCAACATTTTTATTATCTGTTTTTCCGATTGTGATTTCCTTGGCTTAATACTTCTGCATCGCATAACTTCAGTTTATAATCCAATTACTTATTAAAATGAGATTATATCAATGGCTCAAATCCTACATACCATGTTCCGTGTAACTGATCTTAAACGTAGTGTCGACTTTTATACAAGTGCTTGGCATGAAACTGCTAAGAACTTCTGAAAATGAGCAGTATAAATATACCCTTGCATTTGTCGGTTATGGTGAAGAATCACAAGGTCATGCAGTAATTGAACTGACCTACAACTGGGAAACCCATGCATATGATATGGGTACTGCTTTTGGTCATATCGCTATCGGCGAAGATGATATTTATGCTCGTTGCGCTGCAATTGAAGCTGCAGGCGGCAAAATCACTCGTCAGCCGGGACCTGTAGCCGGTGGCTCAACTGAAATTGCGTTTGTTGAAGATCCTGATGGTTATAAAATCGAATTTATCCAAATGAGTTCTGCTGAAAAAGGCTTAGGCTAGCCATCAATCGCTAAGCCGAGTGAGCTCGGCTTAGCCTGCGCTAGTAAAAATATTATGACACATCAATCAGCTATCACCTTTCAATGGCTTGCTCCTGAACAATTCAATCAAGTTAAGGCTTTTTATAAACAATATATGAAACAAGCCATGCCTAACAGTAAAGAGCGAATTGCCGTGCTTACTGAGCAGCAGGCCATTGTTGCCGCAGTCAAACTACGTCATTTAGGGCAATACTCTTTCGTGACCGGTTTGATTGTTCAACCAGAGAAGCAAGGTCAAGGACTTGGCCACCAATTAATGGCCGCCATCACGCCGCAACTGATTGCTCATCAATGTTTTATTTTTGCGGTATCAGACTTACAACGATTTTATCAGCAACATCATTTCAGTTTATGTTTGCACGTGCCGAATGAAATTAAGCAACAATTTTTAAAATATCGAGCTAAGCAAGCAGATCTACAATTACTCCAATATCAGCCTTAATACTATTGAGGGCATAAAAATACCCGCACAATGGCGGGTATCATGATTAACTCAAATAATCTAAGCTGCAGTATTATCTTGAATACTCAAACATAATACCTTGTTTAGCGGTTCCCAATTGCTGTTGTATCACTGAACTTTCAAGCTCGATAACAACCCCGTGTTCAGGTGCAATTGGTGTAGCTTCATCTTCAGCTAACTTATATTCAATCATATGGCCTTTGGTTCTATTAACCACTTCACCATCGATAGCATATTCAACAATGATACCTTGGGTTACAGTAGCTTGATGCGAACTCAGCGCATATTGAGCCAGAATATCAGCTTGCTCGACTGCTGAAAGTGGCTTACGTGCTTCAATTAATTTAACCTTACTGACTTGCTGTACCAATGACGCACCATACTGCACTACAGCACCAGCGGCTGAATCTTGATTTAATTGAATTGATTGAGGATTTGCAAATTCAACTAAAATTGGATCATCACTGCTATCCCGCGCTGAGTTACGACCAAATACAATCAATATGGGATCATCACTGCTGTCACGTGCAGAATTTAAACCAAACTCAACCAGATTGGGTCATCACTGCTGTCACGCCCTGACTTTAAACCAAACTCAACTAAAATTGGATCATCGCTGCTATCACGCGCTGAGTTACGACCAAATACAATCAGAATTGGATCATCACTGCTATCGCGTGCAGAATTTAAACCAAACTCAACCAAAATGGGATCATCGCTGCTGTCACGTGCAGAATTTAAACCAAACTCAACCAAAATTGGGTCATCACTGCTATCACGTGCTGAGTTACGACCAAATACAATCAATATGGGATCATCACTACTATCACGCGCTGAATTTAAACCGAACTCAACCAGAATTGGGTCATCACTGCTATCACGCGCTGACTTATGACCAAATACAATCAATATTGGATCATCACTGCTGTCACGTGCAATACTATTATGGTACTGACTTATATCACTATTCATCGTTACTGATGAAGCAAACGATAATGCAGGGATACAGGCTGCGACAGCAAGCGCCGCTAGCGTTAACTTACGAGCTTTTTTCATGGTTCATCCTTGGTTTTGTTATCATTATTTTTGACAAAAACTATTCAATTGTCGCAAATAAGTTTCACAAGAATGCCGATTTTGATCACAATTTAGCCACATCAAGATTATTGACCAAATTAAAATCGTGCTCTAGTTAAGCCGTTGGCTAAAAACAAGTTAAGCGATTTTTTTAGCTTGCATCGTTCATAAAAAAAGCGCCATAGGCGCTTTTTATTAATCTGGTCGAGTTAAACTGAAGTGCTGATAGGCTCTATCCGTCGCAATACGTCCTCTTGGAGTTCGTTGAATAAAGCCTTGTTGTATTAAAAAGGGTTCTAATACATCTTCAATGGTTTCACGCTCTTCACCGATAGCCGCAGCAAGGTTATCTAACCCTACGGGGCCTCCCATAAATTTGTCGATAATGGCGAGCAACAATTTACGGTCCATATAGTCGAAACCTTCACCATCAACATCAAGCATATCCAGTGCTTTTTCGGCCACCTCTTGGTTAACTGCACCATCAAACTTAACTTCAGCAAAATCGCGCACACGACGTAATAAACGGTTGGCAATACGCGGTGTGCCACGTGAACGACAAGCAATTTCACGTGAACCTTGTTCATCAAGTTCAAGTTCCATCACATTGGCAGAGCGACTCACAATCTTACTGAGATCATTAACGTTATAGAATTCTAGTCTTAATGGAATACCAAAACGCGCTCGCAGTGGTGATGTTAGTGCCCCCGCTCGAGTTGTGGCACCAATTAAGGTAAATGGAGGTAAATCCAGTTTGATCGATCGTGCAGCTGGGCCTTCACCAATCATAATATCTAATTGGTAATCTTCCATTGCTGGGTAAAGGATCTCTTCAACGACTGGACTTAAACGATGGATTTCATCAATAAATAGCACATCACCCGGTTCAAGGTTCGTCAGCAAAGCGGCTAAGTCACCTGCTTTTTCAAGCACCGGGCCAGATGTCGACTTAATATTCACTTCCATTTCATTAGCAACAATCATCGCTAATGTGGTTTTACCTAAACCCGGAGGACCATAGATCAACATATGATCCAAAGCTTCGCCGCGCTTTTTTGCCGCCTCAATAAAAATCTTTAATTGTGCCCGAGCATCATCTTGACCAGTATACTCGTCCAACATTTTTGGGCGCATCGCGCGATCAATGACTTCATCTTGATGAGATGCCGTCATTTGCGGTTGCACTAGGCGATCAGCTTCAATCATACAAAACCTTATAGCATTGATTTAAGAGATAATTTAATTAACTCTTCAGATGAAATACCATCAACATAAGCTGCTGATACTGCTTTACTGGCTTGTGCGGGTTTATAGCCTAATGAGAGTAATGCAGCAATGGCATCTTCTTCTGCAGTATTAACTACAGGAGCTGGCGTATAATTAGACTGCAATACAAATTCACGTTCTGAACCTGCAGAAGCTTCCATTAAGCCTTTTAGCTTATCGCGCATTTCAACCAATAAACGTTCTGCTGTTTTTTTACCGACACCCGGCAATTTAACTAAGGTAGCAACGTCATCACGTTCAACACAACCGACAAACTCTGCAGCAGTCATACCGGAAAGAATGGTTAACGCCAATTTAGGGCCAACACCATTGGTTTTAATCAAGAGTCTAAACAACGCACGCTCTTGTTTCGTAATAAAACCATAAAGTAATTGTGCATCTTCACGCACGACAAAATGGATATGAACAATAGCAGTCTCATTTAACCCTGGTAGTTCATAAAAACTGGTCATAGGCATTTGAACTTCATAACCTACGCCATTTACATCTATAAGTACTTCAGGAGCTTGTTTTTCAACGACCACTCCTTGTAAACGTCCAATCATCGATATCGTCCATATGTACGGGTTGTCGCACGCCCGCCTAATGCCACTAAACTCTGACAAGTATGATAATGACATACAGCTACGCCTAATGCATCTGCCGCATCGGCCTGTGGTGCACCCGGTAACTTTAAAATTTGCTGGATCATATGCTGAACTTGCGCTTTTTGCGCTCGTCCCGTACCCACTACCGCACTTTTAATTTGAGTTGCAGTATATTCAAATACGGGTAAGTCAGCTGTCGTTGCCGCCACAATTGCAGCGCCGCGGGCTTGACCAAGCTTCAATGCGGAGTCCGCGTTTTTAGCCATAAAAACACGCTCAATAGCAAACTGATCAGGCTGATACTGACGGATGATTTCGGATAAACCTTGATAAATTTGCTTTAAGCGGAGAGGAAGCTCATCAGCAGCGGTGCGAATGCAACCGCTGCCTAAATATATTTGGTGTCGGCCTTGGCATTGGATCACACCATACCCGGTGATCCTCGACCCGGGGTCAACACCTAAAATGATGGTCATAGAAATTCCTAATCTAGGCTTTCCATGATTTCATCTGAAATTTCAGCGTTATGATAAACTTCTTGAACATCGTCGTGATCTTCTAAGTTATCAATTAAACGCATAAATTTCGGTGCAGTATCTGCATCTAAATCAGCTTTAGTTGAAGGAACCATTGTCACTTCAGCATTAACTGACTCAAAACCAGCTGCATCTAGCGCATCTTTAACCGCACCAAAATCGACTGGTGATGTGTAAACATCGATAGATGTGTCATCATTAGTGACGACATCTTCAGCACCAGCTTCTAGCGCTGCATCCATAATCGCGTCTTCATCAGTGCCTTCAGCATATGAAATCACTCCACGCTTTTCGAATAGGTAAGATACCGAACCATCAGTACCTAAATTACCACCCGACTTAGTAAACGCATTACGTACCGCTGATACTGTACGGTTACGGTTATCAGTCATGGTTTCAACCATCACTGCAGTTCCGCCTGGGCCATAGCCTTCATAAATGATGGTTTCTAATACTTGACCGTCCATTTCACCAGCGCCACGCTTAATTGCGCGTTCAACTGTGTCACGGGTCATGTTGTTTGATAATGCTTTATCGATTGCAGCACGAAGACGTGGATTTGAATCTGCATCAGAACCGCCTTCACGAGCAGCTACTGTTAATTCACGAATAAATTTTGTAAAAAGCTTACCGCGCTTAGCATCCTGTGCCGCTTTACGGTGCTTAATGTTGGCCCATTTACTATGACCTGCCATATCCTTCTCCCCTAATTGAGGCTTATCAAAAAACAGGCCGAGTATCACTCGGCCTAATCTAGAACTCTTTTTGCTTATTCAGCTTTAGGCTGTTCGGTTTTTAAGACGCCGATACCTAAATCTTGTAACTGAGCTGGGTTAGCATGACCCGGAGCATTCGTTAGTGGACATGCCGCAGTAGTAGTTTTCGGGAATGCCATCACATCACGAATTGAAGATGAGCCAGTCATCAACATCACCATACGGTCTAGACCGAACGCAAGACCCGCGTGCGGTGGTGTACCATAACGTAGTGCTTCTAGTAGGAAGCCAAACTTCTCTTTCGCTTCTTCATCGCTGATACCAAGAATACGGAATACCGTTGCTTGCATCTCTTGATTGTGGATACGTACTGAACCACCACCTAGCTCACAACCGTTTAATACCATATCGTAAGCATCAGAAATCGCTGCAACAGGATCGGCTTCTAGCTGCTCAGGTGTAATGCCTGTTGGCGCAGTGAATGGATGGTGAACCGCATGGAAACCACCATCAATCTTTTCAAACATTGGGAAATCAATTACCCAAAGTGGACGCCACTGACCTTGTAGTAAGTTAAAGTCTTCACCTAACTTAAGACGAAGTGCGCCCATTGCTTCAGCCACTGTAGTTGACTTATCAGCACCAAATAGAATGATGTCGCCTGATTGTGCGTTAGTGCGCGCAAATAGCTCATTAACGATATCAGCAGTTAGGAACTTAGCCACTGGAGACTGAACACCTTCAATACCAAGACTAGCATCGTTAACCTTCATCCACGCTAAGCCTTTCGCACCATAAATGCCTACAAACTTAGTGTATTCGTCGATTTGCTTACGAGATAGTGAAGCGCCACCAGGTACACAGATAACCGCGACACGGCCTTCGGCATCATTTGCCGGCTCTTGGAAGACTTTAAAATCTACATCTGCAAGTAAGTCTGCAACGTCTACTAATTCAAGCGGGTTACGTAAATCTGGCTTATCTGAGCCGAAACGACGCATCGCTTCTGCATAAGTCATTTTAGGGAACTCACCTAATTCAACACCAAGTAGCTCATTGAATAAACCGCGAACCATAGTTTCAGTCTTGTCCATCACCTGTGCTGAAGACAGGAATGATGTTTCAATATCGATCTGCGTAAATTCAGGTTGACGATCAGCACGTAAATCTTCATCACGGAAACATTTAACGATTTGATAGTAACGGTCAAAACCAGACATCATCAACAACTGCTTAAATAGCTGTGGTGACTGTGGTAATGCGAAAAATTGACCTTTATAAGTACGGCTTGGTACTAAATAGTCACGTGCACCTTCTGGTGTCGCTTTGGTCAAAATTGGCGTTTCAATATCAAGGAAGCCTTCACCGTCTAAGAAACGACGTACAGCACTGGTCACTTTAGCGCGGAAAATTAAGCGCTGTGCCATTTCAGGACGACGTAAATCTAAGTAGCGATACTTTAAACGTTGCTCTTCGCTGTTATTTTGGAAGTTATCCATGCTTAATGGCAATGGATCTGCGCTATTGATGATCGTTAATGCTGTGCCTAAGATTTCAATTTCGCCAGTTTTCATTTGGCTATTAACTTGGCTATCTGGGCGAGCACGAACTAGACCTTTTACCTGTACGCAGAATTCGCTACGTAGTGATGATGCAACATCAAACACTTCTGGTAAGTCTGGATCGTAGACGACTTGAACCAAGCCTTCACGGTCACGAAGATCTAAAAAAACAACGCCACCAAGGTCACGGCTACGGTTAACCCAACCTACTAAAGTAACTTCTTGTCCCACGTGAGACTTGTTTACGTCTCCACAATAATGACTGCGCATCTAACTCTATCCTTTAATCCGAAATCGGTGCTCTGGAAATTTTAAAACGAGATTAATCGGCATTATAGAGAATTAATGCCAATTACCAAAGTAATTCAATATTAGTCGGTGAAGTATCAATCAGTTTTACAGCAATAACTAGTCACAATCGGCTCAACTCACCTTGATTGGCTATTTTTACAACAAGATTAGGGTTGTAAGCGACTAATCTCATTTCCTGATTGAGTTTGTTTATGTAATAAATTTTGCTCTGCTTGACTCAGTAATGCAATGGCCTCTGCCCCATCTTTGGGATAATGCACTAAAGACATACTAAAACTGATGTTTTGCTCGGAAAACTGATGCACAAAATTGTCATTGAGCATTTTAAATAGATTATCAGCGACTAACTCACCATTATCATACGAAGATACGTTTGTTAATAACACGACAAACCTATCATTTTTGATACGGCTAATGCTGTCAGTCGCACGGATCTGTTGATTCATGGTTTTAGCAAGGTCACTCAACACCGCCTCCATTTGTGAAGCAGATAACTGCGTTGACCAAAAGTCAGCTTGGTTAATACCAAACATGACCATCGTAAACTTTTGCTGTTGCCGAGAGTGGCTTGATAATATTTGGCTTAATCTGTCATCAAATAGTATTTTATTCGGTAAACCCGTCGTGGAGTCATACAAGGCTATCGTTGCGGGTTTATCTTTTAATGCATCTAATGCTAATAATCGTAAGTGGCGTCGATGGATTTGATAGACAACAATCAGGCTCAGGCTAATAAGAAGAAACCATAATGAAATAACCACCAAACTTTGGTGGGTCATGCTGTCAATAAAATTAAACCACTTATCTATCACGTTATAGTGCCACCATCAAAATATCACCCTCTAAATGAAACTATATTGTATGGATATTGTTAACATTTCTATCTAATTTACAAGATTAAAGTAAATCTGTCGCTAAAACCTTGCTGGTATAGATGCAGATTAGCTAAAATGCCCCGTTAATTTCCAATATTTATTCATCTATGAACTCATCTCAAGATAAAATTTACGCCACGGCCAGCGATCAAATCACTGATTTTAAATTTGATGATAGAGTCGCCGGGGTATTCAGTGACATGATCCGTCGCTCAGTACCTGGATATACCCAAATTATTGCTACTATTGGTGACTTTGCCGACCAATACGTAAAACCTAATTCTAATGTCTATGATTTAGGCTGCTCTCTTGGCTCTGCGACTCTAGCCATTAGACGTCAAATAGAACAACGTCAATGCAATATTATTGCTGTCGATAACAGCGATGCCATGATTGAGCGTTGCCAAGCTAATTTAAATGCTTATGTCAGTGATACCCAAGTCGACCTTGTTTGTGGTGATATTCGCGATATCAGCATCACCAATGCATCAATGGTTGTACTAAACTTTACCCTACAGTTTTTACCACCAGAAGATCGTGATTTACTGCTAAAAAAAATCTATCAAGGTCTAAATCCTGGTGGCATTTTAGTGTTATCAGAAAAACTCAGATTTGATGATGAACACATTCAACAACTGCTCGATACTCATCATTTAAACTTTAAACGTGCTAATGGCTATAGTGAATTAGAGATAAGCCAAAAAAGAAGTGCTTTAGAAAATGTAATGAAACCTGATACTATCGAACAACATTACCAACGTTTTCAGAATCAAGGCTTTAACCATTATAGCTTGTGGTTCCAATGTTTTAATTTCGCATCAATGGTGGCCATCAAGTGATCAGTTTTAGCTCTTTTTACAAACAAATTGCAGATTCAAATTTACAACATTGGTTGGAAACTTTACCCGCAATTTTAGGCCAATGGCAACGTGACAATAAGCACGGCAACCTGCCTAAATGGGAAAAAGTATTAAATAAATTAAACTATCCTGCACCTGATGTATTTGATATCGAAAATAGCGTTACCATTGGTAGTGGTGAACAGCTAGCTGTTGGTGAAAAGCAGAAGTTAGAAAATTTACTGCAAATATTTCACCCTTGGCGCAAAGGCCCTTTCCATATTCACGGCATTCATATTGATACAGAATGGCGCTCAGATTGGAAATGGGATCGCGTTGCCCCACATATCAGCCCACTAAAGAACCGTACTGTACTCGATGTCGGTTGCGGCAGTGGCTACCATATGTGGCGTATGCTTGGTTCAGGCGCTAAACGTGTGGTTGGTATTGACCCATCACCACTTTTTTTATGTCAATTTGAAGCGGTTAAACGCCTAGCGGGTAATGAACAACCGGTTCATCTACTACCACTTGGCATTGAAGAACTACCGCCTTTAGATGCATTCGATACCGTATTTTCAATGGGAGTACTTTATCACCGCCGCTCTCCAATCGACCACATCATGCAACTACGTGATCAACTGCGTACGGGTGGTGAGTTGGTATTAGAAACCCTCGTCATTGATGGTGATGAAAATGCCGTTTTGGTACCAGAAGATCGCTATGGCAAAATGAATAACGTCTGGTTTTTGCCTTCAGTTGCAGCACTGATGTTGTGGCTTAAGAAATGTGACTTTATTAATATTCGTTGTGTAGATCTTGATGTTACCTCATTAGCCGAACAGCGAAGTACACCATGGATGCGCAACGAGTCACTCGTCGAAAATCTTGACCCAAATGATATGAGTAAGACAATTGAGGGACACCCTGCGCCTAAGCGTGCCACAATTATTGCCACTAAAAATCAACCTAACCATGATTTGATCTAGCTAAATAGTAAACAGGAAGCACTATGTCAAAGTCGATGATCGCCGTTGCAATGTTAACCACAACCCTAACTGGCTGTGTTTTAACAGAGCAACAACAAAAACTACCAAGTCCAGTAAATGTAGAACAACTGGATTCTAGTCTGGCACAACAGAAGCAACAAATTTTAGCTGAGGTCGGTCAAGCAAATAGCCAGCAAGCAACACAGCTGACTCAATTGAGCCAACAATTGCAAAAAATTGAGCGTGATTTAAAAAAAATAAATCAACCTGTTAAAGAAAAACTGGTTAAGGTGCCAACGGAATGCCCGCCATCACCATTGGGTGAAAAGTTTATTCTTGGCCAAGTTGAACAAGTTTACATTGATGAACTTAAAAGTAGTTTTGAGACACGAATTGACACTGGTGCTGAATCCTCTTCACTTGATGCTCATAATATCCAAGTTTTTGAGCGCGATGGTAAAGACTGGGTAAAATTTGATGTTTATACACAAGGCAAAGATAAAGATCCAAAAACCTTTGAGTCTGAAGTCACTCGTTTTGTGCGCATCAAACAGAATGCCGACCAAAAAGATGACCGTCGACCAGTTATCCATGCCCATTTACAAATAGGTAAATATACTGCTGAAACTGACCTGAACTTAACCGATCGAAGTCATTTAGACTATCCATTACTGTTAGGTCGTAAGTTTATGCAAGATATTGCGGTTGTCGACGTTGGACGTAGTTTTATCCACGGTAAACAACCTATTGTAACAACTCCTCAAACAACTACTTCAGCTAAGTAATTGGAGCGATAATGCAATCTAAAAGACCGTTTTATATCTTAGTTGCCCTATTATTTATTGTGGGTATTAGTGCCAGCATTTATCGTGGCATCGAACACAATGTGCCTTTTTTACCGGGTAAACAAGTTCAAAGCTGGGCAATTGATGCCAAAATTAGCTTCCAAGGTACAGGTGAGCCTGCTGAAATTTCATTTGCACTACCACAAGATCCAGCCTTTGAAATTTTAGCTGAAAATACCACCTCTCCAGGTTATGGATTAAGTATCACTGACGAACACCATGAGCGTCGCGCGGTATGGTCCACTCGAGAGGCTCAAGGTAAGCAAGATCTATACTATAAAGTCACCTTGATCCCAACCGGTCAAAGTGATTTAAATACCGATACTGTGCCAGCGACACCAGTCCCTTATATTTGGCCTGCCACTGAAAAAGTAGCAGCAGAGCAAGTTATTGCTGAAGTCTGGTCACGAAGTGCTTCTAATATCTCTTACGCTCAACAATTAATGAAAGCATTAACTGCGCAAGATCGTAGTCAAAATGTTGAGCTATTGCTGTCTTCAAATAAACCAAGCACTTTATTTATGAACATGCTGCATGCCAAAGGTATTCCTGCACGGATCGTAAATGGTTTATATCTAGAAGATCAGCGTCGTCATCAAGAATTAGTGCCTTTTGTTGAGGTTTACCAAGATAATCAATGGCATCTATTCAACCCAGCAACGGGTGAACAAGGCCGACCTGACAACCTACTATTATGGGAACGTGACGGTCAGTCGGTATTAGATGTGATTGGTGGTGTTAACTCACAAGCCAGTTTCTCTATGCTCCAAGATACTCGCTCTGCATTAGCGACTTCTATTGATTTAATAAAAAGTCAAAGTAAGTTTTGACTTCTCGTTGTATCAATTGCCTATTGAAGAACAAAGTTTATTCAAAGGTATCTTATTAATCCCAATCGGTGTGTTAGTTGTAGTATTCCTGCGAGTCATTGTAGGTCTTAAAACATCTGGTACCTTTATGCCAGTGCTAATTGCACTCGCTTTTATTCAAACGACCCTACTTACAGGTTTAGTTGGCTTCTTACTGATTGTCTCTTTTGGTTGATGATCCGCTCTTATCTATCACGGCTTAACCTCTTGCTCATATCACGAATATCAGCAGTAATTATTGTGGTTATCGGTATTATTGGCCTGTTTACTGTGTTGTCTTATAAATTTGGTTTAAGTGAAGGTTTAACCATTACTTTCTTCCCAATGATTATTTTGGCATGGACAATTGAGCGTATGTCGATTTTATGGGAAGAGGAAGGTGCTAAAGAAGTCGTCGTACAAGGTGGTGGCAGCCTATTTGTAGCAACACTGGCTTACTTAGCCATGAGTACTAGCTGGATTCAATATTGGGTATTTAACTTCTTAGGTATTCACTTGGTGATTTTAGCCATGGTACTACTCATGGGCCAATATACAGGCTACCGTTTACTGGAACTAAAACGCTTCAAGCCTTTGGCGGGAGAGTAAATATGATGTTTGCTCTGCCTTCGCAATTACGTCGTAATGGCGTGTTAAATATGAACAAACGTAATATTGATTATATTTCACGCTATAACCCACGTAAATTCTATAAACGCGTTGACGACAAGCTAACCACAAAACAGTTAGCGTTAGACAATAATATTGCAGTACCTGATCTAATTGGTGTCATACATGAGCAACATCAAATTGCATCAATTACGCTAATGGTACGAGGCCGGACGGGTTTTGTGATTAAACCGTCTAAGGGCTCTGGTGGTAAAGGGATTCTGGTTATTACGAAAGTTGTAGATGACCGTTATTTCAAACCAAATGGTAATGAAGTTACCCCGTCAGAACTTGATCGCCACGTTTCAAATATTCTCAGTGGTTTATTCTCATTAGGCGGTAAACCTGATGTTGCTATTGTTGAAGGATTAATTGAGTTTGACCCTGTATTTGATGGCTATAGCTATGAAGGCGTACCCGATATCCGTCTTATCGTCTTTAAAGGCTATCCCGTCATGGGGATGTTACGACTATCAACCAGTGCCTCTGATGGCAAGGCCAACTTACATCAGGGGGCGGTTGGTGTTGGTGTTGATATTGCGACAGGTAAAGGCTTGCATGCGGTGCAGTTTGACAGCCCAATTGAATTTCACCCAGACACAGGTAAGAAGCTAATTGACATAGTCGTCCCCCACTGGGATACATTATTACATACCGCGTCTAAAGCTTATGAAATGTGTGAAATGGGCTATTTAGGCACAGATATGGTACTTGACCAGTCAAAAGGCCCTTTACTATTAGAGCTAAATGCAAGACCCGGACTGGCAATCCAAATCGCCAATGGCAAAGGTCTATTACCTCGTCTACAACATGTTGAATCGATTAAAGGTCCAACCGCAACAGTGGAAGAACGCGTAGCTTATGCTAAAGCGAATTTTGCTGGCTAGCTGTTTTAGCTTAATCAACATCTCAGCCCAAGCGGAGCCTATCTCTCCCCTTGGGCTGTTTACCGAGCAATGTTTGTCGTTTGCGCCAAAGTTAACGGCTCTATTTGATGTCAATAACAGCATCGAAATTCAAGCACAGCAACTAGAACAGACCCTCATTGGCTTACACAATCTCAATGATAGAATTAGCTATTATCGTAGTTTGTCTCTGTCTCTGCCCCAACAAGAAGGTTTATTACAATGCCAACTGCATATTGCAGATGAAATGGCCGATGTCTTAAATTCAAATGGACTACAACAGTTCATTGCTAATGGTCGCAATAACCGTAACCGTGACATCAATAAACTAGCTCAGCGCTGGCTGCAACTGACACAATTAAAATTCGACCAAACTCAAAAATCCCAGTTACATACATCTCAAGCAACGACCAAACAAAATCTCAATAATCAAGATCTCAGCTTAACCTTTAATAATCCCCAATGTCGCATTGAAAATAGTAATAATAAAGCCCAAGCATTTGATCAAAATATTGCCTTATATTTACTTAAACAAACCAATGCGGATTGTCGTCGTCAGGTATGGTTAGCGTTTCAAGCTCGCGCTGTAGTTAAAAATAAACAACCAATAGAAAATATTATTAATTTGCGACAACAGCATGCTAAACAAACAGGCTTTGCCAACTTTGCTATACAACAATTAAGCATGCAGCAACTCAATACTCCTGAGCTGGTACAACAGTTTCTGGACAGCCAAACCCATAAATTAACCACGACACCATGGGACATAGGCCAAGATATAAAAGCATTGAGTCACCCTAAATTTAAACTTAATCAACACCAGCTACTTAATAGCAGCCAACAACTCTTAAATAATTTTGGACTCTCATTTGAACAGGTGACGAATCATACACTGCGGGTTTACCTTGATCAGCGCCTATTAGGCAATATTAGCTTATTTGATAGTAATAAAATTCGCATGGCTAAGCTTAAGCAAACCGTTGTAGGTGTGCAATTTGGTCAAATTGCACTGTCTTTGCCTAAACAATTTAAACATGGACGACAGATTGAACAATATAGTGACGCTCTTGCTCAAGCCATTGTTAGCTTAGCGCGAGGTGGGCATTATTATCTCAATAACAGTTTAGGTGATACACAAGATTCGAGTCACATTGCAGAGCTGTGGCTCAGTCAATATATCAATTATCAGTTACAACAAGAGTACCAACTGCCTAACAATCCTCGATTAGCCTATATCCAAGCTTATCAACAACAATTAAACGTTTTTAGAGCTAAAGTTGCACTTAACGTTTATCAAAACTTACCCGATTACATACTTGAAGCCGCATTTAGACAAAGTTTTTCTGGCACTTGGCCAATGCCCCAAGCCTATCGTTATAGTTATAATGCGATCGCATTCGATGGCCCACTTTTTTATCAAGCTCTATGGCAACAAGCATTAGCAGATCTGTTGTTTCAACATAGTCAACAATGCCACGACGCTTTACGTTTTTTTACATTACTGATCGTCAATGAACAACAAGACTCCCTCACTACGCAATTACAACAATTACTTGGCGGAAATATCACACCAGCATCGCTTATCAGGAGGATTACTCATGCGCAGCATAAATACCCTATCACTTGCCCTGTTAACCACATTAATGAGCGCTACAGTTCAAGCAAATGATACCGAGGTTGTTTATCATGGGATTAAGCAAAATTTAGAGCAGCATTTATATCAGCTGCCACCGCGAATACAAGGCCATTATGGTATAAGAATGTACCGTATGACAGGTGATGCACAATATGCCAATGCTGCTTTAATCGACTTATATGCGGTAACGAATGCACAGCAATTTTATGCATGCCAAATCAATACGCCGGGCTTTATTACTAAGCAATCACAACTGACGATTTCGCAGCTTGGTAAAGGCCCTAGAGCAAAAGCACGTAAAAAAGCACTCGCCCCCTTTCCTGAATTTATCTTTGCAAGTGATCTACTGCTTCGATATGCCAGCCGAATTAATGAGTTTGATTTAACTGGCCCATGTAACGAGCAGATGTTGGCCTATTTAAAAAAGACTGATTTAACCAAGCCATTAACTGATCCTGCCATGATCAAAGCCTGGGCGGCGCAGCTGATTAATTATGTCTATTGGGCCAAACAACTTGGTGTAGGTGACTATATTGAACAATATACGCAAGCCTTTAAAAAAACCTATCCAAGTCAAGAAGATAACCAGCTAACTAAAGCCCAATTTAGAAATAAGCTTTATGGCATGACTCACTTTGTATTTGCCGCCAGTGAATATTACCAACAGCCTGTAGATGCAAAACAGTTCGCATGGATTTTAGATTATTTTGAACAAAATATTGACCGCATATTAGCAGATGCCACCGATGATATTGTGGCAGAGGTTGGTATTAGTTTCTTGCTTGCCAATCAAGCAGACAACCCCGTTGTCGCTAAAACTCAGGCATTTATCACTAACTCATATGATCCTAATATCCGTTTTATCCCCTCTCCTAGAGGCAATCCAAGTTTAGCCATGGGAGAACATCGAAATGTATTAGCGATGATGTTACTCAATTGGCCAGAAAAACTGCATCAAGGACCGCTACTTGGTGAGCTTAAAGCCACTAAAAACAACTTGCCAAAGGATGTTGAGAGAAAACAACAGTAACCCAAATACTCTAAAAAGTTTACACGCAAATAAATTAAATATCATAACTCATTGATAAAAACACTGAATAATGCGACAACGTATACCCACACCAATTTAAGCTTACAGCTGTACGCTTATTGGTGCATTGTTAATTATTAACTGATATGCTGACCGTAATTAAGAGTTTAAGGATTTTAAAATGTCAGTTGTTCCTGTCAAACAACCCATCGATATACACTGTAAAATGTGTACTTATACCGTTGCAGAAGAAATTGCTAATGCGGTGAGTCATGGTATTGGCGTGATCGCCGGTATTATCGGGTTAATCTTAATGTTGCAAAAAGGCATATCAAACCAGCTTAACGACATTCAACTTGCTGGTATTACGATTTATGGCTTAAGTATCATCACCCTATTTTTATGTTCAACGCTGTACCATAGTGCAACTAACCCAGCCTTAAAATACAAACTAAAAATTGCTGACCATTGTGCAATATATCTACTCATAGCTGGAACTTACACACCACTGATGCTGATTGCACTGAGCCAAACAAGTGCGACAGTGGTGCTTATTTCAATTTGGTCACTTGCCGTTATTGGCATTATATGCAAAACGCTTTTTATCCATAAATTCAAAAAAATGAGCCTAGTACTCTATCTCGGAATGGGCTGGTTATGTATTACGGTCATGCATGATTTAATTACACATATGAGTCAACTGGGCTTTTATCTGTTACTGATTGGCGGTCTGTTTTATAGTGCAGGTGTCATTTTTTACGTGGTTAAAAAAATCCCTTATAACCACGCAATCTGGCATTTATTTGTACTTGCAGGTGCAGTAAGCCATTTCTTATGTATTTATCTAACTGTTATTTAACGCTAAGAACGCACTTGCCAATTGCTGCGCTTGCGACTCTCTATGATCAAGCCGTAGCAATAACTCAATACATTCTGCGCTGCATAGTCCACCTTCAATTTGATTGCGTCTTTTACTATATGAAGAAGGCGTAATCTGGTTAAAACTACAAGTATTAGCTTGTTTCAAATAAGCACTTTGGCGATACATTTTTCGTGCTTCTTGCCAAGTTGCATCTAACAGCACAACCACCTCTGGTAGCTCAACAGCATCATCATCAAGCAACCGATGCGGAGTGATCTGTTCTGTCGTCTCAGGAAACAATAACCACGCCTTTTGTTCTGCAAAAGCCTTAACTAATTCAACATCAGGCTTAGTGCGAGACCACACTAGCTTACGACATATGTCAGGAAAGAGTTTCAATGCAAGTTGCCCGGTATTAGTAGGCCTGTCACACTCTCGCTCATGGGTTAATAAAATAATCTGCATCAAATTTCCATAAAAAAATACCCAGCTTAGCTGGGCATTTTATAACATCAGTCTTAATATTACTTACGCATCTTACGCACTTTATTCAGTGCCATTTGCTGTTTCATCATTGATAAGTGTTCGATAAACACTTTACCACGTAGATGATCAATTTCATGTTGTAGCACAATCGCTAAGAAATCATCAGTTTCAACTTCAACAGGATTACCTTCGCGGTCAAGTGCTGTCACTTTAACTTTTTCAAAACGTTTTACTTTTGAACGATAACCAGGAATTGATAAGCAGCCTTCCTCACCAATATACTCACCTGTAGCTTCAACGATTTCAGGGTTTATATAAGCCACTGGCGAATCACGTTCTTCAGATAAATCAATAATGATAATCGCGTGCTCACTGCCCACTTGAGTTGCCGCTAAACCAATGCCATCTTCAGTTACATACATGGTTTCAATTAAGTCGTCGATAAAGCCTTGAACAGCGGCTACATCTTCAACTGGTTTTGCTGGACGCTTTAAACGTTCATCAGGAATAGTTAAAATATCTAATACAGCCATGATGGCAATAACTCTCTTACTTAAATAATGGCTGCTATTATGACTGATTCATTTATAAATCGCTAATAGAGGTTATCGATTATTACAAGCGAATGGCTTAAACGCTTAAAAATGTTTCATACTTGATGGTATTACTTTTAATTGGAATAAAAAAATAAGTGAAAAAGATTGATAAACAAATATGTCACGTGGTCAAGCTGATCCCTTATGGCCAAGTTTCATCTTATGGCCGCATTGCTGATTTAGCGGGATTTCCGCGCCGAGCAAGACAAGTTTCTAAATCGTTACAGCACGCTAATCAAAATGGATTAACCGATATTCCGTGGCACCGAGTGGTTAATTCACAAGGCAAAATTGCTTTTCCTAAGCAACATCCATTATATTTAAAGCAGATTGCCTTATTAAAACAAGAAGGTATCAGCGTGAACCATGGCAAGGTGCAATTGTCTCAATACTTATGGCAAGCTGATATCGCGACACTTGTTCTTTCTTTACCTTATTAAGGAGTTTTCCTTGTTGATACGTTTTTTATCCGTTTGTATCGCCTCAATAAGCTTTATTGCTACTGCATCCGCCAATGAAGTTATTTCTGCTATCACGCCTCAAACTGCCACTTATGAAGTTGATTATGGCAGCATTAATTTAGGTGAAGCGACTTATAAGCTTACCCGTGACGGTAATCATTTCACCTACACCTTAGACAGTAAATTAAGTTTGCTTATTTTATCTGATGATCGCCAACTCAAAAGTGAATTTACCTTAGATGGTGATCACTTAAAACCACAGCGTTTTACTCAAAATAGACAAGGCACCGGCCGCGATTTCAGTGAACAAACTGCATTTGCTACAGCTCAGGGTAAAGTTTATACCCGCTATAAAGACGAACGAGGTGAGTATGATTACAGCCTGAATTTATTTGACCCTTTGATGGCACAATTGCAATTTAGACTGGATATGCAAGCTGATAAAAAAGATCTGCATTTTAAAATCATTAAAGAAAATGAAGTTGACGAGTATAAATTCAAAGTCATTGGTAAAGAACGTCTAACCATTGACAGTGGTACATATGACACCGTAAAAATTGAAGTTATACGCAAAAGTAAAAAGCGCCAAACCTTCTTTTGGATGGCACCTAAATTAGGTTATTTGCCCATTCGCTTAACTCATTATGAAAAAGGCAGCAAGCAACTTGATATCAAATTGCTTAGCTACCAATATCAGCAACCCCAACAAACAGCGGTGAGTCTACAACAATAAGCCTTGTTTAAATAAACACCATTGGCCCGGTGTTAAGATCTGCCACTGTTCATTATTGGTTAACGGTCTTGTTGCTATCACTGTCACCACGTCATTCGGCGTGGTTTCTTTTTGAAAATCTATCACCACATCGGTATCAATTAAGGTCGCTTTGCCAAAAGGCGCTTTACGGGTGATATAGCATAAGTTATTAGAGCAAAAACTTAATAAATACTCGCCATCGGTAATAATCATATTAAACACACCTAACGCTCTAATCTGTTCAGCTAAGGTCGCAATATAATTAAAAACAGCTTTCATATCAGTAGGTTTTTCATCACCAAACTGTTTTACAACACAATCTAAAATCCAACAAAATGCGGCTTCACTATCAGTATCGCCTACAGGATAAAAGCGGGTAGTAACAAACTTCTGTTCATAATCACTTAGTTGACCATTATGCGCATAGGTCCAATAACAACCCCATAATTCGCGAGTGAATGGATGGGTATTTTCTAAAGCGACCGCACCGCGATTAGCTTGACGGATATGACTTACCACCACTTCACTTTTAATCGGGTATGATTGGATTAATTGTGCCACCATCGATTCACAACTGGGTTTAGAATCTTTAAAGGTACGGCTGCCCTTCCCTTCATAAAAAGTAATCCCCCAACCATCAGTGTGAGGTCCTGTCACTCCGCCGCGCTGAGCTAGTCCAGTAAAACTAAAAACAATATCTGTTGGTACATTGGCGCTCATCGCCAGTAATTCGCACATTTATCAATCCTAATGGCTAAATAACTTACCTAATGTAATTAAGTCATTGATCTTCAATCTTGTTAACATATCACAAGCATTTTTTTAAACAATTGTTTGAAAATAACTTGTATTAACGCACACAAGCAGTTAACGTTTTTGTTACAGAGGTCTGACCACAAACTATACTTAATAATAACCTATGACAGTTTATCAGTATTTGTTACTGAATAGCTGCTGAAATAACAGGAGAACACATCGTGACCACCTTTATTTGGCTGATTGCCTTAATTAGTGTACTAGGCGCTGCTGCATATTTACGCGTTTCATTGATGAGTGCGACCTTATCAGCAGCTTTAGTTATGATCGTCGGGACCAGTCTAGACATTACTGGTTTCTTTTCATGGTTACTTTTTTTAGTGATCGCGCTACCACTTAACATGTCGCAAATACGTCAAACATATTTAACTAAACCTATGTTAAAAATGTACCGCAGTATTATGCCAGAAATGTCTTCAACAGAAAAAGAAGCCATCGAAGCAGGTACAACATGGTGGGAGGCGGATCTGTTTGCAGGTAACCCTAATTGGAACAAATTACATAATTACCCACAACCTCGTTTAACCGCTGAAGAGCAAGCCTTTCTTAATGGCCCAGTTGAACAAGCTTGCCAAATGGCCAATACTCATCAAATCTCTCATGAGCTTGCCGATCTACCAGATGAACTGTGGCAATTCCTAAAAGATAATGGCTTTTTTGCCATGATTATCAAAAAGAAATATGGTGGCCTAGCGTTTTCAGCCTATGCGCAATCCCGTGTATTACAAAAACTGGCTGGTGTTAGTAGCGAGCTAGCGGTAAGTGTTGGCGTACCTAACTCGTTAGGCCCTGGTGAATTATTACAACACTATGGTACAGCGGAACAGCAAGATCATTATCTACCACGTTTAGCAAAAGGACTTGAAGTCCCATGTTTTGCCTTAACGAGCCCAGAAGCCGGTAGTGATGCTGGCGCAATTCCAGATTTCGGTGTGGTTTGTTATGGTCAATGGCAAGGTGAAGAAGTTCTCGGCATGAAGCTTACGTGGAATAAGCGTTATATCACCCTCGCCCCCATTGCTACCGTATTGGGACTGGCATTTAAACTGCAAGATCCAGATAAACTGTTAGGCGATAAAAAAGAATTAGGGATCACCTGTGCATTAATCCCAACCGATACTGATGGGGTTAAAATTGGTCGTCGTCACTTCCCACTTAATTGTATGTTCCAAAATGGCCCAACCCAAGGTGATGAAGTATTTGTGCCACTCGATTTCATTATTGGTGGAGCAAAAATGGCAGGCCAAGGCTGGCGTATGCTGGTTGAGTGTTTGTCAGTTGGTCGCGGTATTACACTCCCGTCAAACTCTGCAGGCGGCATCAAAACAGCAGCAATGGCTACAGGTGCTTACTCACGTATTCGACGCCAATTTAAATTACCAATTGGTAAGTTAGAAGGTATTGAAGAGCCAATGGCTCGTATTGGTGGTAATGCTTACTTGATGGATGCGGTAACAACCTTAACCACAACAGGTATCGATTTAGGTGAAAAACCCTCGGTTATTTCAGCCATTGTTAAATATCATCTAACTGACCGTATGCAAAAATCGATTATTGATGCGATGGATATTCATGGCGGCAAAGGCGTTTGTTTAGGTGAAAACAATTACTTAGGCCGTGGTTACCAAGCAGCACCTATTGCCATTACCGTTGAAGGTGCCAATATCTTAACCCGCTCAATGATCATTTATGGCCAAGGTGCAATTCGTTGCCATCCCTATATTTTAGCGGAAATGGACTCCGCTTTTGATGATGATAAACGCCGCGGTTTGGAAGATTTTGATAGTGCAATTTGGGGCCACATTGGTTTTACCACCAGCAACTTAATGCGTAGCTTATGGCTTGGTATTACAGGCGCTCATCTGTCTAAATCACCTTATCAAGATAAAACCAAGCGTTATTACCAACAGATGAATCGCTTCAGTGCTAACCTCGCGTTATTGTCTGATATTGCAATGGCAACCCTAGGAGGAGACTTAAAGCGTAAAGAGCGTATTTCAGCGCGTTTAGGCGACTTGCTTAGCCAGCTTTATTTGGCTTCTGCAACATTGAAGCGTTTCCAAGATGAAGGTCGTCAAGCAGCGGACTTACCATTATTACAATGGGCCGTTGAAGATTCGCTGCATAAGTTGCAAACATCACTAGATGAGTTACTTGATAACTTCCCAGCCAAGCTTGGATTACTATTACGTCCAGTCATATTCCCGTTAGGTCGTCCTGTGACTCGTCCAAGCGATGAACTTGATCATAAAGTAGCTAAGATAATGCAAACGCCTTGTGCAAGCCGTGATCGCTTAGGCCAAGGCCAGTTCTTAAGCCCATGTGAAAACAACCCTGTCGGCATTCAGGAGCAAACATTATTGGATATTCTGGCAGCAGAGCCTTTATATGAAAAAGTCTGTAAAGCTGCTGATAAGAAGTTACCATTTATGTGGCTTGATAAAATTGCCCAACAAGGCCAAGAGCTTGGCGTACTGACTGATGCCGAAGTTGACCTACTGAAACGGGCCGAGATTGGTCGCATGAAATCAATTAACGTTGATGATTTTGACCATCAACAATTGATGCTCAAGTTAAACCACAGCCGAGTTCAGAACGAGCAGCCTAACCGTGAAATATAATAAAAGCCGATCAAATGATCGGCTTTTTTTATTTAGTCGCTTCGAAAATTATTTCTCTATTACAGCTTCAGAAATTTTATTTTCAACCTCTTCTGGGATCAAACTGATCAATTCAATCCCCGCAGGTAAAGTATCAACACCTGCAGTAATAATTCGCACCTTACCCTCCTGAATATAAAGTAAAGGCATCACATTATTGCCATAACGCTGCTTGAAATCTTCAAAACTAAAGTTTTCAGTGATGTTAGTACTCTTAATCACGCCACCTTTAGCCATTAAGCTTGCAAGTTTGGCGTAAGACACATTCTCCCCAAACAGACATAAACGACGACGATAGCTTTCTGAAACTTGATGACGTGCACTCGTGGTTTCAACGTTATTTAACGCATACACCTTCTCTTCACCAAAAGTTGCTTGGTAATGGAACGTCACCATAGGATTAAACTTCCGATATGGCGAAATAACCAGTAAACGACCAATACCAGTAAAGTCGATATTATTCTCAGCGTGTTCTGATGCTGGGTTACCAAAATAGACAGGAATATTATCCATTCGCGCTAAACGAATGTTATCCCAGTTATTATCAGCCAAGAGCACTTTGATGTTCTTGCTTAGCAACACTTTTGCCAATTCACGCGAAAACTGCGCAGCACCAAATATCATCACCCCTTGTGCTGATGCACTGGTCACTTTTAAGTACTTAGCCCATGGGCTGGCGGTTAAACTCTGAATGACTACCGTACCGATAATAATTAAAAATACTAATGGCACAATTTTATCAGCGCCGGCAATATGCAATGCTTCAAGTTTAATCGCGAATAGTGAAGAAACCGCCGCAGCAACAATACCTCGAGGGGCAATCCAACTTAAAAACCACTTATCTTCACGTGTCATTGAAGTACCATAAGCACTTAACCAAACACTAATAGGTCTAGCAACTAACATAACGACAGCAAGTAAAGCCAAACCTTGCCAACCGATATCTATCATTGCACTAGAATCTAAACGTGCCGCCAAAATAATAAACAGTGCTGAAATCAACAATACTGTCAGCGTTTCTTTAAATTCAATAATATCGGCAATGTCCACATCTCGCATGTTTGCCAGCCAAATGCCGACAATTGTCACCGTTAATAAACCTGACTCTTCCTGCAGCATATTAGATGCAACATAAACACCAAGCATTACGGTAAGTACCGCTGTATTACGTAAATAATGAGGCAATAAATTACGGCGTAATACTTCACCTATAAGTTGGCCAAATAAAGCACCAAAGCCTAAGCCGACTGCTAACATATAACCTAATGCATGAATCACATGAGAGGTTGGGTCTGCTGCTGAAGTAATATATTCAAATACAAGTACTGCTAAAATAGCGCCAATTGGATCGATAACAATCCCTTCCCAACGTAAAATACTCGCTAATTGTGCTTTAGGACGAATACTACGGAGCATAGGCACAATTACCGTCGGTCCGGTCACTACAACTAAAGCACCAAATAATAACGCCATAGACCAATCAAAACCGATAATATAATGACAAGCGCAACTAATAATGCCCCATGTCACAATGCAGCCTAAGCTGACAAGATGTGTCACCATTCGGCCGTGATCTTTAATCTCTTTGAAGTTAAGCGTTAATGCGCCTTCAAACAAAATGATCGCTACACCTAACGAAATAATAGGAAACAGTAAGTCACCAAAGATTTCATCTGGTTTTAAAACGCCGAATCCAGGACCTAGTAATAAACCACAAACTAGTAATGGTAAAATTGCAGGTGTTCTCAAACGCCAGCCTATCCATTGGCATACAAGAGACAAGACTCCGATTAATGCCAATGTTGCGGTGATCCGCTCAACCATAAACCCTATCCTTTTTAAAATATCTAAACTGTGTTTTTAAATTAGCCGATTATAATAAAGCTATTATTGATAACGCTGCTAATTAAATACTGACAAGTGATTAAAAATAGTCCGTCGCCATCATTTTAATTTCAAATTAAAAACTTACCAGTAAATTTATTTACTTAATAAAAACATACGCAACAACTAATACCTAACGCTAGGAAATTACTGTTAAATAAACTGGAGTTATAAAACTAAAGGTTTAAACTAAAATAAAATACATTAATAGTTATCTAGCAATGAAATCAATTATTGTAGCTTCTCATACCCAAGCAAAAATCGATGCCGCGTATGATGCATTTATTCGGGTATTCCCAGATCAACAATTTATGGTTAATGGCGTTGCCGTTAATACTGGAATAAGCGTGCAACCCATGTCGAGTGATGAAACACTAACAGGTGCATGTAATCGAGTTAATCAAGCCAGATTGCTCTTTCCAGATGCTGATTATTTTATTGGTGAAGAAGCTGGCCAAGATGGTGAGTTTACGTTTGCTTGGATAGTCATTGAAGATAAGCTTGGGCGTCAAGGCCAAGCAAAATCAGCCGCATTCAAACTGCCAGCTGCAGCCTTAATCGAATTGATAGCGGTCATGAGCTTGGTGATATATTAGACGATTTATTTCATCGACCAGATGTCAAACAGCACGGCGGTGCAATTGGTCAATTAACCCATCAACTACTGAATAGGGCTAAGGTGTATCAACAAGCCGTTGAACTCGCATTAATCCCAATTATTAATACCGAATTGTATTAATAATGATAACAACCGCGAACAAGTCAATGCCGCATTAATATAAGATAATGCGGCACAATTAATAGGGGGAATAACCTTAATCTAATGTACAACTTGGCCGTAATAGGTCATACATGGCGCTAAAACCATCTAGTGATACTTGTAAATGTTCCAACTGCTTACCAGATATTGCACCGTCACCTTGTAGTGTAACTTGCAATTGTTTTCCTGATTTCACGGCATCAATCTGATTTTCAGGTAATGTGGCCCAATGACTGGCCCCCTTAACCCAAACATCCATATCAAAGTTTTCTGCACTATCAATGGATGCTTGCGCACTATAGCCCTCTTCATACTGTAGTAATGACTTTAAAAATAGTAAATTAACCCCTTCAGTGGTACATCTAAGCACCACGGTATTTACTGCACCATCACTTACAACGTCGCTTACGCCTAAAATGACATTTTCATGAGTAATAGCATTAACCGTCTGGTAATATTGCCAATCGCCAAAAGTTTGTTTTAATTCGAGCGAGGCGTAGACATAATTAGAAATAAGTAGCAGAGCCAATAAGATAATTTTCTTCATAACAACCGTAAATGATAACAACAATCATTTATAATACTTGCTCGGCTATTCATTCTAGAAATGAAAAGATAACCAATGTAACATTTTGTGACAACTGTCACGCGCTACGACAAATAGCCATCAAATATACATCGGCAAACCGACCGTTCTTAAAGGCATAGTTTTGGGCGGTGCTTCAATAACAAAACCGTGTTTTTGATAGAGATGAATAGCTGCTTTATTATCGGTATAAACTTCAAGTTCTATTCTAGCAATAGCCAACCAGTTAAATGCTAAATCAAACATCGCTTCAATTAATGCAGAGCCTATACCCTGCCCTTGTGCAGCTGCAGTCACAGCCATGCCAAAGTTAATAACATGCTGTCTCCTCGGACTCTCAAAACGTTCAAACCCGAGTTGTCCTAATAATGTTCCACTCACATCAACAGCCACTAAACTATAGAAGTTCGTCCTGTTCGTTAACCGTTGTTGCCACTGAGACAAACTCGAATAAGGTAACTGCAAGGTATTACTGTAACTATTAGGTTCACAGTATAAATGCCATATTGCTTCAATATCATGTATTTCGCTTGCGCGGATCGTTATTTCATCCATGTAATTTGCCTTCCTTTAATGAATCACTCCATTGATATTCACCAAAATAATGACTCTGACTATTATCAATCACTACTGCACTATTATCTGAAGCTAATAATATATTGCTATCGATTTGGGTTATCTGATCCCATAAGTCCACTGAAATATTCTTTAAATCAATATGTGGGACATATAATAATCGCGCGAGTCCTAAACCAGTATCATCGGTAAGGCCAATGCTATTAATGTCACCACATAATGGCGCAGTCATTATTGATGGCGACAGAATCATAGCCCCAGCACTCACTCCAACAATATGACCCCCTTGTATTGCATAAGCGCGAAGTGCTGGGAGTAAATGTCGTTGTTTTAACCAGTATAAAAACCGAAAGGTATCACCACCACTTAAATGGATAATATCGGCTTCAAGCAGCTGTTTTACCATACCCACATCAAAGTTATCTTCCAATTCAAGATAACAATTAAGCTGCATATCCATCGCCGCATAATAAGCTTGCGTTTGTTGATAAAACTGACGTTTGGGATCTGGCGATGACGCAATATAAGCAACTTGTGGAGTATGTTTATTTTGACTTAATGCGCTAATCTGATTTACTGCATACTCGTTATCAGGCTGACTTAATAATATAATGGCCATAGCACCTCCATATGAACTGTTACTTTTATTAATTATATATTGCTACTAAGTTACAGTATTAATCCTTCACCTCAAGAAAAAATGGATATAAAAAAAGCATCTATCGTCAAATAGATGCTTCAATAAATAAGGTTATACCTACAAGATTGGCTTATTTACCCCAAGGGTTTTTAGGATCTTGTGAAGGCTTAGCACGATTAGTTCGTGCTTGATTATCACGAGCAAAAGGCTGATGAGCACTAGAACGGTCTTTGTTAAAGCCACCACGTTTAGTATTTTGCTTCATTGCTTCATAATCAGCAGTCGCTTTAGCACGCATCTCAGCAATAATCTCAACCGTCAGTTCTTGTGGCTGACGTGGAGCAATGCCATCTACAAATGCACGTTCACGTGGTTTTAACTGAAACTGCACTGAATTTGCTTTTGGCATACGCTTAAAACGATACAGATAGAAATTCTCTACTCGCTCTCGTGCCCACTCAGTTTTCTTAAGGAAAGTCACACAAGATGTAACGGTTGGCTTGTTATTAAAACAATCCAAACGTAATGCTGCATATAAAATATTCCAGTTATAAAAACCCACAAGTTCTTCAATCATGGTCTCTAATTTTAAGCCATGTAATGGGTTATTTTGTTGCTTTTCAGTCATAAATCCAACTATCACATTAAATTAACGGTTTGAGCATGGCTCAATGATCGCATCATATCAATAATTTAAGAAAATCACCGCTTATTTACCACAAATAACATTAATTAATTATAGAGCAGTATGCGCTGCTCGACATTTTACCTACAAACTCTGTATAATCCGCGGCTGTTTTATTCTGGTTCAATAATTGCTTATTGATTCCGATAATTAATCTACTCTTAAGTTAACTGCTGGGACACTCCTTTGATTTCTACCGCAAATATCACAATGCAATTCGGCCCTGAGCCATTGTTTGAAAACATTTCTGCAAAATTTGGCAATGGTAACCGTTACGGTTTAATTGGTGCAAATGGTTGCGGTAAATCCACTTTTATGAAGATCCTTAGCGGTGAGCTAGCACCAACATCGGGTAACATTTCAATTACTCCCGGCCATAAAATAGGTACATTAAGCCAGAACCAATTTGCTTTTGAGCAATACAGTGTTATCGATACTGTGATTATGGGTGATACTCATTTATGGCAGGTCAAACAAGAGCGTGAACGTATCTATTCTTTGCCAGAGATGAGCGAAGAAGATGGCATGAAAGTCGCGGAGCTTGAAAGCGAATTTGCTGAAATGGATGGTTACAGTGCTGAAAGCCGCGCTGGTGAAATCCTACTAGAAGCTGGTATCGAAGAAGATATGCATTTTGGCCTAATGCAGCAAGTTGCACCCGGTAAAAAGTTACGCGTTCTATTAGCACAAGCACTTTTTTCAAACCCTGACATCTTATTGTTAGATGAGCCGACTAACAACTTGGACATCCACACCATTAACTGGTTGGCTGATGAATTAAATAAGCGTAAGTGTACTATGATCATTATCTCGCATGATCGCCACTTCCTAAATACAGTTTGTACCCATATGGCTGATATCGATTATGGCGAGCTACGTATCTATCCTGGTAACTATGAGTATTTCCTTGAAGCATCAGCCTTAATCCAAGAGCAGCTTTTATCGGGTAACGCTAAAAAAAGTGCTGAAATGGAAGAGCTACAAGACTTCGTTAATCGCTTTGGCGCTAACGCCTCAAAAGCAAAACAAGCAAGCTCACGCGCTAAAAAATTAGAAAAAATCCAACTTGATGACGTTAAATCATCGAGCCGTGTGAGCCCATCGTTACATTTTAAAGAATCAAAAAAAATGCACCGTCAAGCATTAGTACTTGAGAATATGGGTCATGGTTTTGAAGGTGAAATGTTGTTTGAAGGTGGGGAGTTAATCCTTGAAGCGGGTGCAAAACTTGCTGTTATTGGTGAGAATGGTGTAGGTAAGTCTACTTTCTTGCGCTGCCTAGTTAATGACTTACAAAATAACCAAGGCATCATCAAATGGTCTGAAAATGCGGCTATTGGTTATTGCCCACAAGACAGTAGCAGCGATTTTGATAACGATCTGAATTTATTTGACTGGATGTCACAGTGGCGCACACCTAAACATAACGACTTAATGGTTCGTGGCATGTTAGGCCGTCTACTATTCACTGAAGATGATATCAATAAAAAAGCAAAAAATTGCTCTGGTGGAGAGAAAAACCGCCTACTATTCGGCAAGCTTATGATGCTGGAAATTAACGTATTAGTGATGGATGAACCGACCAACCATATGGATATGGAAGCGATTCAAGCTTTAAATGATGCGCTTAAAGTGTTTGAAGGTACCTTAATTTTCGTTAGCCATGACCGTGAATTTGTTTCTTCATTAGCCACTCGAATTATTGATGTAAAAGATAAGAAATTGGTTAATTTCCAAGGCACATTTGACGAATATATGGCAAGCCAACAAGAACAAGCTGCTAGACAAGTTGCATAAGTACTAATAAAACAGCAGATACTTACGCAATCAATAAGGCTAATTTGATATATTCAAATTAGCCTTTTTTATCGCTTATATAGCCATAGCTTTAATTTGATAAGATTATTTAAGCGCGTTAATCATTTCAGTAATCGTGGTAAATGTTGTTTTAGCCACGCAACAAACCCCCTGACTTTGCCAATGTGTTTTAACCAAGCAAAGCATCTCATCAACGCTGATCAAACCAATAGCCTCTTCAATAAGTTTTCCATTAACTGAAGACGCTAACAAAAACTTTTGGCCTTGACTATCAATTAGCATATCACCCGGTTCATAGCCTAATGCATGTAAAGTACTATCTGATAGCCACTCGTCGCTATTGGCAACATAGAGCAACTCAGGATCACCACTATATTTGACTATTACAGGCCACATAATCATCGTCTTGTTCTCTATAGTTTTTGCCTCTTAATTATGAGACACAAAATTAAGAGACAAAAAAGCCAGTTAACAAGGTAACTGGCTTTATTAAAGGTGGTTAATATTATTTAATTTCTTGAGCAATATTCGCAGGCATATCAACACGTAGACGTTGCCACATAATACCAGAGCTAACGCCATAACTACGCATTAACTCAGGAACTGCCAGATAATTCTTCTCTTTCGCCAAAATATTAAGTTGGCTATAAAAATTAAGTGCTAATTCACGGGCTTCTTGACATGAGAAGTAATAACGTCCCACTCGGCTATATAAATCCTTAAAACCATTCAAAATTAACACGTATAAAGGATTACCTGACGAAAATGCCAATTGATGATGTAACTCATAATCATAAGCAGCAAAGCTAGCAGCATCATCAGATAAATGCTCAGCATCAACTAGCGCATTGACCACCACTTCAGGATTATAGCGTACAGCACCTCTAAAATAGATGGCACTGATATTGGTTCTTGCTGATAGTAGTTGATCGACTAGCTCTGGAAACCCTTCAGGGTTAAGTTCAGCTAACGTGCCTAAAATATTAAGACCCGAGGTCTCCCAAAAATCATTTACTTTAGTTGGTTTGCCGTGTTGAATCGTTAACCAACCATCACGAGCTAGACGTTGTAGCACTTCTCTTAAGGTGGTTCGAGTGACACCGATCAGTTCAGAAAGCTCTCGCTCAGCAGGCAAAATTGAGCCTGGTGGAAATTTCCCTTCCCAAATTGAACGAACAATATATTTTTCTGCGAAACTAGCAGGTCCCTTGGCATCGATTATCATCGGCCTAAACATCCAATTAATTAGCGTATTTATGGATGATGATGATACCAGAGCTATCAAAAATGGAAACTAAAACTGTTAGTTAGTATTGTATCTATTGTACTAAGCATGCATTGACTGGTCACTAATTATGCATTTAACCTTAATCTAATATACATTTTTGCAGACTGGATCAGTTTTTTGGAAACCTGTTATATCTTCTATCAAATAAAAAGGCTACTTTAGCGTGGACGGAATGTGATTCACGTTGTATAAAACTTTAATCACAAAATCTATAACCTTATATAGTGAGGAAGACATGCCTACGGCAATTAGTCAGGCGTTTATTGACAACTTCTTAGGGAACTCTCCTAAGTGGTACAAGATCGCGATTCTAGCTTTTTTAATCATTAACCCAATAGTGTTTCATTTCAGCCCTTTTGCAGCTGGCTGGTTATTGGTTCTTGAATTTATTTTTACACTTGCAATGGCACTTAAATGTTACCCGTTGCAACCTGGTGGTTTATTAGCCATCGAAGCAGTAATTATCGGTATGACGACACCAAGTATGGTGTTACACGAGATTGAAGCGAACCTTGAAGTATTACTACTACTAGTATTTATGGTAGCTGGTATTTACTTTATGAAACAACTTTTGCTATTCGTCTTTACTAAGATGATTACAAAAGTTCGTTCAAAGATCGCTGTATCGCTACTATTCTGTATCGCGTCAGCTTTCTTATCTGCTTTCCTTGATGCATTAACCGTAATTGCAGTAATCATTTCTGTTGCAGTGGGTTTCTACTCTATCTACCACAAGGTAGCATCAGGTACTAACTCTGGCGATAGCATGACCATACAACAGAAAACACTCAAATCAATGAGCAAGAGCTTGATGATTTCCGTGGTTTCTTACGTAACCTTTTAATGCATGCTGGTGTAGGTACTGCTTTAGGTGGTGTATGTACAATGGTAGGTGAACCTCAAAACCTTATCATTGCATCACAAGCTAACTGGCAGTTTGCTGAATTTGCTATCCGTATGTCACCTGTAACTGTACCGGTATTCTTTGCTGGTATCTTTACCTGTTTCTTAGTTGAGAAATTCAAAATCTTCTCATACGGCGCACAATTACCTGATTCAGTGCATAAGATTCTATCTGATTATGCAGATCAAGAAGATGCAAACCGTACTACTCGCGACAAAATGAAGCTGGTTATTCAACCTTCGTAGGCGTATGGTTAATTATCGGTTTAGCATTACACCTTGCATCAGTAGGCTTAATTGGTTTAACGGTTATCATTTTAACCACTGCGTTTAACGGTATTACTGATGAGCATTCATTAGGTAAAGCGTTTGAAGAAGCACTACCTTTCGCCTCTTTATTAGCAGTATTCTTTGCTATCGTTGGTGTAATTATTGACCAAAAGCTATTTGCACCAGTAATTCAATGGGCACTTGCTTTTGAAGGTAATACTCAGTTAGTTATTTTCTATATTGCTAACGGCTTATTATCGATGGTGAGCGATAACGTATTCGTTGGTACGGTTTATATTAACGAAGTTAAAGCGGCGCTATTAGATGGCCAAATTACACGTGACCAATTCGACTTACTTGCTGTTGCAATTAACACGGGTACCAACTTACCATCTGTTGCAACACCTAATGGTCAGGCCGCATTCTTGTTCTTGTTAACCTCTGCACTTGCTCCACTCATTAGACTGTCATATGGTCGAATGGTATGGATGGCACTGCCTTACACTATCGTATTATCGATTGTAGGTATCCTAGCGATTCAGCAAGGTCTATTAGAGCACATGACGCAAGTATTCTATAACAGTGGTATACTTGTACATCATACTGTTGCAGAAGCAATGACGGCAGTTTTGCCTGCACACTAGTTATTTATCGATTGACTGATTTCAATTAGTTAAGTAGATTTTAAAACGCCCTTTATAGGGCGTTTTTTTATGGGATTTCCCATCACTTTGTTATACAAAAGGCGCAACATGAATACATTGACTCAACTTGCACATTCAAGGAAGGCGTGGTTTATATTATTTGCCACGGCACTATTTCTTGAACTCACTGCCCTCTTCTTCCAACATGTAATGAAACTTAACCCATGTGTTATGTGTGTATATCAAAGAGTCGCGGTATTTGGGTTAATATTCGCAGGCTTACTGGGCATGTTACAGCCTAAAATTTGGCTGGTTCGTTTTATTGCTGTAATTGGCTGGGGGATCAGTGCTATTTGGGGCTTAAAACTCGCTATTGAGCTCTATAATATGCAAACCTACCCATCACCATTTGAAACTTGTGGTTTCTTACCTGAGTTCCCGCATTGGTTACCATTACATCAGTGGTTCCCCTCTATCTTTTTACCTACTGGACTTTGCAGTGAAATTCCCTGGTCTATGCTTGGCCTTACCATGGCACAATGGATGATCTTCGCTTTTAGCCTATATATCGTTGCACTCGTTATCTTTATCTGGCCAGTATTACGCCCAAACTCACATCCTAATAGCAAATAATCACCATAAAAAAACGCCCTATAAAGGGCGTTTTTTAGCAGTTTAAAAAGTTAATTAATCCATGTCTCGCAATGGCCAAATAACTATATGATCTTCTATATCAACAACTTTGGTTTCGCATACAATTTTATTTTGGACTGACATGCCATTTTCATGCATCGCTTGCTTTGAGCCAGTTAACAGCGGATGCCAACTCGGTAAATCACGTCCCATCGCTAAACGACGATAAGCACAAGAGTCAGGTAACCAAGTTAACTCAGCAACGTTATCAGCTGTAATTTGAGTACACTCAGGTACTATCGAGAAACGTTCATTATATTGAGTACAATGACACTCTTGACCATCAAGCAAACGGCATGCTGCATTACTGTAATATAGCTCTTCTGTTTCATCATCGATAAGCTTATTTAAGCAGCACTTACCACAACCATCACATAACAATTCCCACTCTTGGGTGCTCATTTCTGCAAGGCTCTTGCTATTCCAAAACGACATATCTTTTCTTCTATTTCAACTAAACCAAAATATCACTTTTACCAAAGTAACCACACTCTATAATCTGGCTTATACCAGAATGGTAATGTGAATTACTTAGACTCAAAACCAATTGATTGTTTATGGGCTTCCAATAAATTCTCAACCGGTGGTGGTAATTGCAAATAATAACCTTTATCAGTTAATTCGCTTTTTACCTTATCAATATCTGCGAACCCTAAGTGATCTCGTTTTTCAAGCGGCAACATCATCACTAATTGTCTTGACCCAAACATATTTAATAATGCTTCAGGTACATCAGCAAATGCTTCTCGCTTAGGCACAAATAAATAGGTTTCTGGACGACGCAGACTTTTATAAACAGCACAAATCATATGTTTCTCTTTATTCCAAGGACTCGACTTGCCAGTCAACGGCGCACACTATAACATGTCAGCACAATAATTAATGCATTAGCGTATACCCAAGTTACTTGAAAATGTAGAATTTAGTTCAGTTTATTGATGTTTGACAAGCACTAGACAATTATTCATCACGATTGCGCAGTTAACCTCAATCATTGATTGAGAAATACGTTAACATAAGGCCAATAGCACTGAGCATAAGCCAATATTTTAGCCGTATCAGTTCCAAGCAAAATATAACATTGCATATTATTAGATGGGGCTTGATTACTCTCGTTAACTTACTGAAAATACATGTTCAGGTATATTGGGTATAAACATAGTTAACTATTCTCGGGATCTAAACCAGAATGCAAAAACCTAGCATCGAATTAAAAGGGTCATCATTTACACTTTCCGTGCTTCATATTAATACCACGGACCTATCGACACTTACCTCAGACCTTGATAGGAAATTATCCCAAGCACCTCAATTCTTTATTGGTGCACCTTTAGTTTTAAATTTAGCTGCAATTGGCGAAGACTTTATTGACCTAGTTGAGTTAAAATCTTTATTATTAAGCAGAGAGTTAATCATTGTAGGGATTACAGGGGCTTGTAAAACCTTAGTTGAGCAAGCTAAACAACATGGATTTGCGGTATTAAAATCTGGTAAGCAATTAGAAGCTCTGCCACCTCCGCCAAGAGCAACAAGAATCGTGAAACAAAATATTCGCTCTGGCCAACAGATTTATGTTAAAGATGGTGATTTAATTGTAATTGGTGCTGTGGGCAATGGCGCAGAAGTGATTGCTGATGGAAGTATTCATATTTATGGTGCTTTACGCGGAAAGGCCATGGCTGGCGCCGCTGGTGATAAGCAAGCGTCATCCTCGCCCATTCAATGGATCCTGAACTTGTTTCCATTGCAGGACAATATTGGTTATCAGAAAACTTTCAACATGAACATACCGCAACGAGTGGTTGTATTCGACTTTTAGAAGAATCACTCATTTTTGAATCATTGCCAATATAGTAGGCAACTTAAAGGATACAGTAAACATGGCGCAAATTATTGTTGTCACGTCAGGTAAAGGCGGTGTCGGTAAAACTACTTCAAGTGCAGCGATTGCCACAGGCCTTGCACTAAAAGGAAAGAAAACGGTAGTCATCGATTTTGACATCGGCTTACGAAATTTAGATTTAATCATGGGCTGTGAACGCCGTGTAGTATATGACTTTGTCAATGTCATTAATGGCGAAGCGAACCTTAATCAGGCTCTGATTAAAGATAAGCGCTGTGATAATTTGTTTATTCTACCTGCATCGCAAACTCGAGATAAAGACGCTCTGACTAAAGAAGGCGTTGGCCAAGTACTCAGCGATTTAGCTAAAACATTCGAGTATATTGTTTGCGACTCACCTGCAGGTATTGAAGCCGGTGCAATGATGGCACTTTATTATGCTGATATGGCCATTGTAACCACCAACCCAGAAGTGAGCTCAGTTCGAGATTCTGATCGTATTTTAGGGATTTTACAAAGCAAATCTAAACGCGCTGAAGAAAATCTTGAGCCAATACAAGAATTGTTACTATTAACTCGTTATTCACCAAAACGAGTTAAAACTGGTGAAATGTTAAGTGTTGATGACGTTAATGAGATCCTTGCGATTCCATTAGTTGGTGTAATTCCTGAGTCTCAATCAGTTTTAAAAGCATCGAACTCTGGTGTACCAGTTATCTTAGATCAAGACAGCGACGCAGGACTAGCGTACAGTGATGCCGTTGATCGTATATTAGGTGAAAACGTACCACTCGCTTTACAGCTGAAGTGAAAAAAGGATTTTTACAAAGAATATTTGGAAGCTAATTATGTCTATATTGGATTACTTCAAAAGTAGCAAAAAGAGTAATACTGCAGCCACAGCCAAGGAAAGGTTACAGATTATTGTTGCCCACCAGCGTAGTGAACGTGGTGCGCCAGATTACTTACCGCAAATGAAGCAAGAAATTATCGAAGTTATTCGAAAATATGTACATATTTCTGCCGAACAAGTTTCAGTACAGTTCGATCAAAATGATGATGACTTCTCAGTATTAGAGCTCAATGTTACGTTACCTGAGAAATAAACAAAGCCCCTATGTAGGGGCTTTTTGTTATCTCGTTAAAATGTCAATGACAGCAAAGCTGGTGCAGCTAATTTGCCGCGCCAGCCATTTAGCAATAACGGGCTATCACCCTGTTTATTGTTCCAATGCCAATTCATATAATCATGAATATGGCGTTTGGCAGCCATTAACTCACTCGGTACTTGTTCCGCTTCACAAATCTCAAGTAAACGCGCTTTAATCTCTTTAAATCCAGCTTTATAACCAGGCTGTAGTGCTAAAACATCAATTAACTCTGGTAGATTATCCAAATCAGCCTTTTGCATCACAGCTAGCATATCACGGCCATTAATGCGTTTTTCTAACTCTGTCAAATCCGCAAGTTTGCCCAATTCCATCATATTCTTAGGCTGCTTCTTTGCAAGACCAATTAAACCATGATCTTTGACAACAAAACCTAATGCTAAATTACGATGAGTCGCCTTTTGTAAACGCCATGTGGACAACACTTTCAAGTAAGCAAGCTGTTGTTGATTTAATTGAAAGCCATTCTTTACTTTCAAATAGGCATTGTCAAAATCAATTTCAGCTAACCGACCTTCTGTCATTCGCTGACTTTCTTCTTCAGCCCAACTTAAGCGCTGCTGCTCAATCAATTTTTGTTTTAAAATTGGATATAACTGATATAAATAATATACATCATTAGCTGCATACTGAAGCTGAGCGTCAGACAGCGGTCGCTTTAACCAATCAGTACGCGACTCGCCCTTATCAAGGCTCACATCAAGACACATCTCAACTAATTTGGCATAACCTAACCCATGTCCAAGTCCGGCAACACTTGCAGCAAGCTGGCTATCAAATAATGGGGTTGGCTGACATTGTCCATAATGTGCAAACACTTCTAAATCTTCGCTGCACGAATGTACCAATTTAACAATGTTCGGATTTGATAAAAGCTGCCAAAAGCCACTTAAATCTGTGATTGAAACGGGATCAATTAATGCTAACCGTTTGCCATCATAAGCTTGAATTAATCCAAGGTTGGCGTAATAAGTACGGGTTCTTACAAATTCAGTGTCTAAAACTAAAATGTCACTCTGTTGATAATGAGCCACCAAATCAGCTAATGCGGCATCGTCACTAACATATTCAAACGCTATCAAGGTTCTCTCCGAAGTGCTTTGTGCTTATTCAACTGCACTTACTAGGTAATACCTATTGTATTAAAGATTTGACCGAGTCAAAGCGTATCAATTTCTTAATACAATGAGGATGAAACAAGCTGCTAGTATAACACGAGTTAAACTAAAGCTAATAAAAAGGCCGACTATGTCGGCCTCTTTAATCATTATGCTTTTTTCACTTCGTCGCGTAACTCTCGACGCAAAATCTTACCCACATTGCTCTTTGGTAATTCATCTCTAAACTCGACTAGCTTAGGAATTTTATAACCCGTTAAATGCATACGGCAGTGTTTAATGAGTTCTTTTTCATTTAATGATTTATCTTTAGCAACAACAAAGATTTTAACAATCTCACCACTGACATCGTGCGGAACCCCCACTGCAGCAGCTTCAAGTACTTTAGGATGCAATACCACAACATCTTCTACTTCATTAGGGAACACGTTAAAGCCAGACACTAAAATCATGTCTTTTTTGCGATCAACAATATAGAAGAAACCTTTTTCATCCATACGGCCAATATCGCCGGTCGATAACCAACCATCTTCGCCAATCACTTCCTTAGTGTCTTCAGGACGTTGCCAATAACCTTGCATCACTTGCGGGCCTTTAACATATAACTCACCCACTTCGCCCATAGGCAAGATTTGCCCCTCTTCGCTACGTACTTGAATTAACGTAGATGGTGCAGGAAAACCAATAGACCCGTTATAAGCCTCTAAGTCATATGGGCAACAAGTCACTAATGGTGAAGCTTCTGTTAATCCATAGCCTTCAAGCAACTTAGTTTTAGTAATCTGTTGCCATTCATCAGCAACAGCTCGCTGAACAGCCATACCACCACCCATAGCAAGCTTTAACTTTGAAAAATCAACATTTTTGAATTCTTCATTATGCACTAAGGCATTAAAAAGCGTATTAACACCGGTAATCGCAGTAAATGGATACTTCTTTAATTCAGCAATAAAACCAGGGATATCACGAGGGTTGGTAATTAATAAATTCTTACCGCCTTTATGAATAAATAACAAGCAGTTTACCGTCAATGCAAACACATGGTATAGCGGTAGTGCCGTCACCATAAACTCTTTGCCATTCGCTAATAATGGATTATAAGCACCATCGGCTTGAAGCACATTGGCAACCACGTTGGCATGTGACAACATGGCCCCTTTCGAAACACCTGTTGTACCACCCGTATATTGTAAAAACGCTAAGTCTTCAGGTTCAACTTCTGGCTTGATATACTGCATACGACGACCTTTTTGCAGCGCTAAGCGCATAGAAATCGCATGAGGTAAATCATATTTAGGAACCAACTTCTTGATGTACTTAACCACGAAGTTAACCAATGTCCGTTTAGGGGCACTTAATAAATCGCCTAAACCAGTAATAATCACACTTTCAACCGTTGTTTCATCAACAACTTTTTCTAAAGTACGAGCAAAATTAGATACAACTACAATCGCCTTTGCACCAGAGTCATTTAACTGATGCTTTAACTCTCTTGGGGTATAAAGAGGGTTAACATTAACAACCACCATGCCGGCACGTAAAATACCAAATAGCGCAATAGGATATTGCAACACATTTGGCATCATTAGTGCGACTCTATCGCCTTTTTCGAGCTTTAATTCATTTTGCAAATAAGCGGCAAATGCTCGGCTACGCTCTTCTAATTTACGATAGGTTAAGGTCGCGCCCATATTAATAAAAGCAGGCTTATCCGCATACTTGGCAACCGAAATCTCAAACATCTCAACCAATGAGGAATATTGCGCGGCATCTATATCTGCCAAAACACCATCTGGTAAATTATTAATCCAAGGCTGATCCACAAAACTCTCCTAACATTCCTCAACGATAAATGCAGTATCCTGCGAGCCCGAATTTTCAGGCGAATCCATTTATCTATTTATTCTTAACCGTAAATCATACAGTCGTTTGATTTTTAAACATCTTCACATAAAAAGATGATTTTGCATAGACATAAGCCATGTATCAATCACCATTTGCTATAAAACCACCCACTAATTTAGCGGTGTTGACTGCAGAGGTCATATGTAAGTGATGATCCCCCTCAATCACGTGATGAGCCAGAGAATTAAAACTTTGTCTCATTAATAAATCTTGTTGCTCTGATAACACTTTAGCGGTTATTACTAAAGTCGGCGTGTCAGTGACTTGCATAAGATTATCGACTTGCTCAGCCGTTAATCTTAATGGAGAATCCAACTTTAAACGTGGGTCGGTAGCCAAATAACTGCCAATATCATCATTTTTAATATTACGCGCTAATATTAATTCACAGAATGTCTCGTTGAGGCCAGTTAATTTATGACGAGCTTTAACCAGTGACTCTAAGCTTCTATAACGTCTTAATTGCTGCTGTTTTAATACATTTTTATAATGACCCAAAAAGCTTTTTTGCAGCCTAACTTTATTTAACTTAGCCTCTTCCTGTAATGGAAATAATCCATCAATCAATATCATTTTATTGAACTGTTTAGGATAGATAGCATTATAACTGCTCGCAATAATAGCGCCTAACGAATGCCCCATTATTGCAGTAGGTTGCTGCATACCAAACCATTGTAGTAAACAATGTAAATCAAATAAATAATCACTCCATTGCAATGGGTATTGCCCCGGACGATGTTGTGAATAACCATGACCAGGCCATTCCACAGCTAATATTTGATAATCTCGTTGTAACTGCTCTGCTAATGGCTTAAAGCTCATTGCGTTATCAAGCCAACCATGTAATGCAAGAATTAGCGGTTTATCTTCCATTCCCCAGCGAATAGCGGCTAATTCAATATGTGCCAAAATAATGGTTTCATTTTTCATAGGCGCGCAAGATTGCCACATATGTCTATCCTTGTCAGTTGACACATATCAAATTTTTATAAATTTCAATGTCATCGGAGCTGTTGTTGAATAAATAACACACAAGTTTATCTTATTTATTACGCTTAATATTATTCGGTCGAATTCTTAACCAACATAGATATAAAACAAATAAGCTGCTCACCCACCACAAGGCTACCCAAAAATAACTCGGGATCATGCTGTTAGCCGCTAAAATATCTGCATCACCTTGCCCAGTTATGCCTAATAATGCAGTGGGACTATTGATCGCATTAACCACCACAACCAAAGCAATCACACGTAATAAGCTCACTAATATAGTATTTTGATGAAACTTAAGCGGTAAACAAAAAAGGATGCATAACATGGATAAAATAATAATCGTTAACGGATCTCGAGCCCACAACAACATACTATAAAATACGAGACCAGCTATTAAGCCAAAATAGAGACGGATACCTTGCATCCAAGTAGCAAGATAAAACAATAAACCACCCCATAATGCCGCGCCAAGATAACCAGCTAAACCAATAAGGATGACATTTCCACCTTGACTAAAACAAAAACCAGCACCATTAAGAAACAATTGAATATTTGCTACTGAGCCACCACTTATTACCGTCGCTATCGCGTGTGATATTTCATGAAAATAGCTCTCAAGCCATTTAAATGGCACCCCAAACCAAGGTAACCTCGCAATTATCCACGCCAATAAAAGCTCTACCATAAAACGACTTTTACTGGGTAAGTTCGGAGAGATTATCGGTTTTTTGGGGTTATCAGACATAGACATCAACGCCTAGCATTTGCTTAATATAGGCTCTTTTATCAGCATACATAATGTCATTGTATGTCGTTAGTCCATGATGAGCGGCTTTAGTAAACTGATCATATTCCAGCTTTGCTTTTGCAGCTTGTTCAACGCTAGCTTGGCTTATCACCACAGGAGGAGATACAACAACTAATTGTGTTGTTGTATCTGATTTTTTACTCGATTGGGATTTTTGCGATTTAATCGTTTGATGGCTTAGTGCGCGAATGTGCATTTAACTAACTCCTACAACGGAACGCTGTTATTTACTCCCTACCAGGTAACTTCTTCCATGTAACGGTATCACGTAAATAAACCGGACTTAACTCATCAACCGATGTAGCCTCTCCATTCGCTATGGCTTTTTTCGCAATCGTAATCATTGCCGCCGCGGTAGGAAATTTTGCTGATGGTACCATCTCAATATTGGCTGTTAATGTGAGTAGTTCTGGGTAAGCATCAAAACCTGTACCACAACCACTGACCGTTTGTTGTTCACTTAACTGTAACACAACATCTTGCGGAACACTAACTTGCTCAGCTGCAACTAAAGTCGCAACACCTTGTTTTGAAACATATTGTCCACTATATACTTCACCCATTCTAGCATCGATGGCCGCTATAACCTGGCTTGAACCTGCATCAATCGCAATTTGTGCCATTGCCGCTAATGTCGAAATACCAACCACAGGAATATCCTGTCCCAGTGCTAAACCTTGAGTCATGCTGGTACAAATTCTGATGCCAGTAAAACTACCCGGTCCACGACCATATGCAATAACATCAACGTCTGCTAATGTGATATTTGCCTGCTGCAGTACAGTTTGTACCATAGGTAATAAACGCTGGCTGTGCTCACGAGGAGCATCAGCTTGCTGTGCATAAACTTGGCCATTAACTAATAATGCAGCCGAGCAAGATTCTGTACAGGTATCAAGCGCTAATATTATTGGGTTATTTTTTAACATTAGGTCCGAACTCATGAAAAGCCTATTGATTGAACGGTATATATTGGCGCACATCATACCATTAACGGCGATAAAAGTGATGCTAGAGTCATTTATTCCAGCATTTTTATGTCATGACAACTCAGTATAAAATATCTATAAAATTCAATTGCTGCTTTTTTGCGCTAGCGTTACTTTGTTTTATAAGTGAAACGAGTATGATTGCTGCAAAGTTTCCAATCTGTTAGTTCATGACTGAAGCCATCTCACCACTAAAACGCATTCAAAACGCATTTATTGCAAGTTTATGGGCAACTATACTCAGTATTGCTATTGGTTATAGTTTTAAAATTTGGTTAGCACAAATAGTTGATAAAGATTCGTTAGCCATTTACAACACCGTCATTGATGTTATTTCATTATCATTAATTCTTATGACGGGGTTTCGCTCCTCAATGGTTGTAAGCTACTCCCAAACTAAAAATGATAAAGATATCATCAATATTTTTAGGTACGCCCTCATCACGATGGTGCTGTTTACTTGGGGAGTGGTACTGCCCTATATCAAACATAAATTAGCCATTGATGTCGCCTATATTCAATTGGTTGGCATTATCGTCAGTATGGGATTAAAGGTATATTTTACTAATCTTATCGCCATGTATCGGCTTTATGACATTTCTAATCGTGTTATTTGGATAGAGCCATTATCACAAGTGATATTTTTTGTTATCTGCTTTTATCTATTTAAGTTTTCAGCTTTAGATGCGCTATTTTATAGCATGATTTTGTCATCATTATTGATTGCACATTTTATGTATATTCTGCGCCGTAAGGATATCGATACCAAGCCTCTGGCCAAAGTTGAATTAGATCAACACATAAAAGGTTACATCAAAAAAAGTATTACTTCATCACTTGAAGCCGGTGCCAGTATCTTAATGATTTATATGATGGTATTGCTCACCATCCGCTATTTTAGTCTGTCAGAGCTGGGCGACTTCCAAGTTGTAGTAAGACCAATGATCACCTATATGACACTGCTTTTTGTATTTCCTATTTATCGCTTTGTCTTACCTGAACTTGCTGTTTGTGTCCGAAACAAGGATATCCAACAGATAAAAGCCATTAAACATTGGCTCTACAAAATAGCCATTATTATCAGTATTATCTTCCTCTGCGTGAACTGGTTTGGGGGACATTTTATTGTAAGTACGCTTTACCCTGCAGATTACCTTGGTGCAGTGCCAGTACTTAGCCATTTTGCGCTGTTTTTTATCTTAATGATGCTGAATGCCTATCAACTTTCATTACTTAAAGCTTATGGGAAATTTACCACCAGCTTGGTTATCCGCTGTTTAGGTATTATCACATTACTCATTAGTTTTCATATCTACCGAGATTTTACTCATAATATTATCGCAGTCATTATGGCATTAGGCAGTGGCTACGTTGCCATGTTTATTGCAGCGGCTATTGCTGAACGTAAAATTGATAAGAATAATGCATTAGCATTAATGGATGACCATTAATGATGACGACCAATAAAAAAGCATGCGATAAACGCATGCTTTTTACTTCAAATAAACAATCTTAAATTATTTACGACGTTTCACTTTAATTGTTTTAGTTAAGCTTGTTTGAGCATCATGATTATCAGTTACGGTAAGAGTAACCGTGTAAGTACCAGGTTTTCTGTACTTATGCTTAATCTTTTTACCCCAACCTTGCTTACCATCACCAAAGTCCCAATGTTGTGATTTTATTGAACCATCAGGATCTGTACTTTGGCTCTTAAAGGTCACTTTGAGCTTTTTCTTCTTGGCAGTAAACTTAACAACTGGCAACTCGTTATCAGTTACTGTTAAGGTCACAGGGATCTTAACATTACCATATGGCGTGTTGTTAATTGCGAGTAAGGTCGCATCGTACTGACCTTGAGTTAGGCTAGAACCATCAACTGAAAGACGAAGAATATCATTACTTCCAGCGGCAATATATCCCATATCTTCATTAAGACTTAACCATGGAATATTATTCCAATTACATACACCAGTCTCTTCTGAAGTAAAGCTAATCACCATTTGTTGAGCCTGATCGACTGCCCATAAATTACCATTACAATCGATGTCTAAGCCCGCAGTAGATTCTAACTCTAAATCGAGTGTACCATCACCGTCACTATCTAAGCGAACATGATAACCTGCCACAATATCAAGCAATTCAGTATTAGTATCTAATACAAAGATATCGTACGCACCACCACTATCAGCAACAAATAGATGACCAGTTTCTGGATTAATAGCTAAACCAGAAATACCTAAGTCAACATTAATAGAACGGATAATTTCACCATCAGGCTTAAACTGATGAATAATACTGTCGTTCCAAGAACCTGCATAATAGGTATCAGATACAGGATCAAATGCTAGACCTCGTTGTGATGTACTGAAACTTGGACAAATCTTATCACCTGTAACACTCATCGTTGTGGCTGATATTTCATGCACACAGTTATCACCACCAACATTAATCTGCCAGTAAGACTCAGTAAATGGGTTATAAGTTAGATCAGCGCCAAAACCTCCAGTTTCAACATATGGCGTAGCAATAGTATTACCCGTTAAGGCACCAGCACTAGTATATTCTACGAGCTGATCAACTGCCGCACCGCCAGCTTTAGCATCAGAAACCCAAACAGCTTCTTTATCTTTATCAAATACAATTCCCCAACCAAAACCTTGGTTAAGTGGGAATGAACTAACAAATGAGCCTGCTAACATTTCAGGAGCATACACTTCAGGGAAGTAACGGATCTTATTGGTATTCAGATCATTTAAGTTCTTAGGACCAAAGTGACGGCCACTGGCATGGAATGGACCATATGGTAATGAGTCTGCTGCTCTAGGCAATGTTAATAAACGATAAGTTAAATCTGCTGAACCTGTATTGAATAGATCAAGATAAGCAATCGTGCTTTGCCCTGTAATAATATCGATGTCAACAGCATCAGCTTCTAAATAACCTGAACCAATCTCAACTGGTGTCGCTAATGTAAAGTCACCAACATTCACATCAACAGTTGGGTACTTATTCGCCATTACCGTTAAGTCAGCTGCAGCAGGAATGAAGCCGTATACAAAGCCATCGGCTAACATGTCATCAGCCTCAGTAACAACACTTGTCATTAAGACTTGTTCACCTGATTTAACATTAGCCCCTATGATTGCATTCATAGTATTTGCGTCACTAATGTAACCCGCAACCATTTGACCATCTTGCATCACACAGTCAGGTGTACCAATCACAACATCATCAACTGCAGCATACCACTCATAATTAGCATCATAGTAATGCCAGCGTAATGCAAACGCTGTCGCACCATCTAAGAACTCGGCTAAATCAACACTGTATTTCTTAGGTGTGTTGTTATTATCCAATGTCAATACACTTTGCCACTCACCACCATCAACCATGATTTCTAAATCAAGAGAATCTGCACCTGTATAGGTACGATGATTTGCAACAAATTCAACAACGGTATTTTCAAGCTCAGCCACATTTAATGTAGGTGTCATCAATACGGTGTCAACATCAACAAAACCAGCATCATCAGAATCAGCTAAAGCACTATACCCCTCTGTATTGGTTATGTTACCTCGCCCAGTTTCATCAGAGCGAACCCAAGTTGTTGTGGTGTCATTTAATGCTGTGGTAGACCAACCTGTTGGAGGGAAAGTACCTTCAAATTTCTCTTGGAAACTTGGAGTATTAAATGCGTAACCAGGTGCAGTACAGTTAGCATTTAAATCCAGCATCATGTCCGCATTAACTTCACCAGCAGGAATAAGCTCTAACTCTTGTGGTAGATAACCATCAGTCATTAATGCTTCAGCGGTAATCTTAACACTCGTCCCAGTCGCTAAATCTAAACTAAATGCCCCAGTTTCTGGTTGGTATATGTCACTAACACATCCCCAGGAACCTGAACTTTAACTCTACTGTACAATGGCCAGCCTGCACTACCACCATCGGTTACAGTGCCAGATACCATTACTCTTTCAGCACTAACAAGTGCTTGGTTAATCACCTCGTCTTCTTCATCTTCAATCACCACATCTGCAGATGTCACCGACTGCCAACCATAACGGCTGAATGTCACATCATAACTACCTACAGGTACTGTTATATTATATTGACCATTGATGTCAGAAACAGTTGCGGCATTACCTGCACTAACGGTTACATCGGCTAATGGTTCACCAGAACTGGCATCAGTTACTACACCAGAAATCGAACCAGAAGGTCCTGCGACACAAGTAGGGATTTTGAAACTAGAAATATTAGTTGACCAAGCCAAGGTATTGTTATCTTCGGCTTTATAATATTCAGTGGTATACCAGAAAGTACAGTCATCTACAGGGTCAACACTCATACTTGAGTAATCGCCCCAGCGACCACGGTTTATCTGCTGTTGTGAACCACCACCCGCTTTTAGTTCAATCTCACTGGTCATAGTCCCCAATGGATCACCCACTAAACGCGTAGCAGCAAAAGATGATGGATGCTTATCATCACTGGTTAACGAGTAACCTAACGCAATATTGCCTTGAACATCCATCGCACCACTGACCATCCAACGTGCTTGTTCATCAGGTGCAAATGTACCCTGTTGACGAACAGAAACATCGCCATTTGACTCATTTAAATCAAGTTCATACCAACGAACAGCAGGAGTACTGCCATCAGCGCCGGCAACGTTATGAGTAAATACAATTGCGCTACGGTTTTCTAATTTACGGTAAGCTGCACGGAACATCGAGCGGATACCTAAACTATCCAGTGACACACCATTTGGCTGCACAGCATTATCAGGTGCATTAAACTCTGCCACTTCTAACGCAACGACTGGTGAAAAAGTCGCGGCCGAAGCATTGTTCCAATCGACATCAAATTCCCATACATGTAATACACTATCACCTTCACCATCAGCCCAAACAAATAACTGATTTTGGTCTGGGTTTGGTAAAGCAATACCATCAATATCTAATGGCATAGGTGTAAACACTTCTGGAGAATTACCTTGCATACTAAAGATGACTTGTTGTGCTTCTGCACCTATAAGCATTTTATCACGCTCATAAGCGACTACACCGCCACCAGACCATGCAAAGTTATTATTCGGATCAAACTGGTTAACCCCCATATAATAACCATCAGTCCACACACCTAGATGTGGATAATCATTCATTAACTCACCATATGGGAAGTCATATAGGAAGTAAGCACCGGTAGGATCTGATGTTTGCGAAATAGCAATACACTCATGATTGTCAGTGCCATCTAAAGCAAATTGACTAATCATCCAACGATCAGCCATACCATCGTATAAAACTATCGGATCACCACTATTTCTTTCTTCACACTTACCACCAAAGCCATCCCATAATTCATTAATGGCAAAGGGTTCAACTAAGGTATTACCCAATTTATCAAATACCGCCATACTGACATTAACGGTTTGTACATAATGGTTAGGTCCTACGTCACCGTTAGTATCTGGTGGTGCAACACCTAAAACATTACCAACACCATCAAATGACACACCAACATCAGGTGTCATGGTAAATGATCTCGTTAATGGCATTGAAGACTGTAATGCTTTATCTACCACTTTTTTGGCATTTTTCCATCTATTTTCAAATGGAAAGTGATTCGGAACCATCGTATTTTGATTAATACCAGGAACTAAATCACCACTACTTGCTAGCTTAAATTTACGTTGAGGACTTAATTCTGGAATATTATTTTTTATATCGCGTATTGGCTTTGAAACACCAACTTTTGCAGAGGTTAAGACTCTAGTTTCAAACTTCTGAGGAGGTTGTAAATTTTTATCAATTCCTGCGATTGCAGAACCTGATACCCCCACTAATCCTAGAGACAAAACCATATAAGGTAAGCTTACTGACTTTCTCATAAATTAAATTTCCTATAAAATTCAGAATGTCAGCACTAAACTAATTAAATAATCAAAACAGCGACTTACAGAATAAGTAAATTGAAATAACCAAAATAAATAAACCAAAAGTTCAATTGATAACTACTACGTATAGTGTAAAAGTGCTACTTAAAATGATAATTCAGAAGTCAAAAAATGAAAGTAAAAATGTTAATTTTTGTAAACATTTAGTAAACATTTAGTAAACACCAAATTAAAACAAGCAGTTATAAAAATAAAAGATGATTATTTAAACTTTAGTCATTAACACTATTTATCATGTTAATTTTAGTTTTGTTTTACTTTCATCAAGTTAAATAAATTTGATGAAGTCAATCAATTTTAAGATTGTTCATTTTTAAGCATATATATGCTGTAAATACCTAAAGTTAAAAGAATTAATCCGCCACCAATAATATCATTAAAAGATGCTTGCTCATGTAAAATAATATATACATACAGTGGTCCAAATAGAATTTCAGCTAACAAAATTAAACTGGTTTGTGCGGCAGGAATATAAATTGGTGATTTTGATATAAACATATAAGCGGCAGGAATAACAATAAAACCTAACAAGAATAAATACGATATTTGCGTAAAACTGATTGAAAGCGGCTGTGCTCCTCTAAAATAAGAGAATGATGCGACAATAAGCCCTGCTAGAATCAAATAATTGGCAATTTGTTCACCTTTAGTTTTACGCATCACGATTAAGTATATTGCAGTCGATAATGCAGTCACAATTGCAAATAAATTACCTACCCATTGACCTGAACTAGGTGCAAAAAAGAAGATAATCCAGATACCCGCGGTAGCAATACAGATCGCAAAAATTGTGGCCTTATGTAATTTTTCTTTAAGTAAAATAGATCCCAATATTGCCGTAAACAATGGTGCTGTATTAACAATGACTATCGTACTTGCAACTTGGGTATAATGGAGTGATTCCACAAAACAGATAGTAGACGCTGCAAAAATAATACTCACACAAATTAACATGGCTGATGGTTTTATAAATGCCATTAACAGCTGTTTACGGTTAAATATCAACTGAAACATAATCAATGAAAGCGCTTGAAATAGCCCTCGCCAAAACAAAACATTCCAAGGATCTGTGGCTGCTAATCTCACGAGCAAACTATCAAAACTCAAAATCATAATACCAATGAACGCAAACAATAAACCTTTGTTTTTATCTGTCATAATATTTTACTGATTAAACGGTAATTAAGTTAATTATCGTTTAATCAAATGAATATTCAAATGCCAGATTAAACTCTCTACCAGGCATCATTGAAGCCAAGTCATCTGCAGTAGGATAATATTGTTGATCGGTCAAATTATTTATTGACAGTGACATGACCAAATTGTCATTTATCTCAAATGTGTTATTAATATTAATTATTTGAGTATGGGCAAGAGGTTCCTCTCCAGAACCATAATTACCTTTGGTAAATCGATATATATACTCCAACGCATGTTCAGAAAAATGTGTTTGATAATTTAGCTGAAATCTTGTTTCTGCCGCAGGAATATCAGAAAGATAATTCCCTTGTTGATCTTTTCCTTCTTGTATCTGTAATGACCAATCAAGTAACCAGCGTTGATTTAAATTCCAATTAGCTGCAATTTCAGCCCCTTTTATGGTGCCTGATGTAAGATTAATATAAGTCAGTAAATCATCACCATTAACCGTTCCCACGACGACTCGCTCAATATAGTCACTCACATCACTGGAAAATAAATTCAGCTTTAATTGCCAATTATCACTTGAATAAAACATCCCTAAATCAATATTGCTCGCCAACTCAGGTTGCAGTAACAAATTCCCCTCAACAACCCCTCTTCCCGTAGTGCCTTGATAAAATCGTTCAGTTAATGATGGAAAACGAAAACCGGTTCCCCATTGAGCTTGTAATAGTAAAGATTCATTAAATTGATAACTGATGTTGGCAAAGCCGGTAATATGATCCGCTCTAAATTGTTCGACAGCATCTGACTGCTGATACCAATCAGATCTTATACCTGTATTAAATATCCAGCTATCAATAATATAATTGCCATCAACAAATATAGAATAACTCTGTTCATCCGCCGTTAAATTCGATTGTTGTCTATTTATTTGACCTAACAAATCATATTCAACTTCCTTTATTTTTACATTGGTACGCTGGTGAGTTTCAATTCCAATATGTCCAACAAGCTCAGCATACTGCCATTGTTGTTGCCAATTGCCACCCCAATCTAACGCAGCATAATCAATATTATTCGTTCTCTTACCTATACGTAATACACTACTCTGCCAAGATTGTTGATGAGTATATAACATCAGTTGCCATTCACTTAACTGACTCAAACTGACTTTAGATAAAAGATGTTTTTCTTCAGGGTATATTGTGATTTTATTGGTTGGATAATCCCTGTTAGGTTTTCCGATATTTTTGCCATAGGTCGGAATCACTTGTAGCGCTAATTCCACCTCATTATTCAATAATGTACTGTAATTCAGTATCCCAGACCATTGTTCAAACATACTGTTCAACAATTGCTGATTAGCAGACTTACCATTATTTGACTTTCTATATGCTAAACCAGCACTGACGTCATTAATCGTCCCAGTAGTCGATACAGCAACTTCTTCACCAAAACTATTAAAACCTGAATTAATTTTAAATGGTTGATCAATAATAGGTTCAATATTAATGACACCGCCAATGCTACCAGAACCAAAAAAGGTAGATGCAGGGCCTTTAATTACATCGATTGTTGCAATTAAACTAGGATCGAAAAAAGAAAGACTATTACCCGCCCTTCTATCTGTAATGATAGGAATACCACTTAACAAGTTTTGCACTCGCCAACGGGAAAAACCACGAATACTGCAAGTCTGCCATAATCCTCCCTGTCCATTTAAGCTCAGCCCAGGTATCCGAGTGATTATCTCAGTAATCTTAGTCGCATTATGATGCTGGTTAACATCAATAAGATCTGAATTTATTAATCTATTTTGATTATTTGATATCAATTTTTGATTAGCGATTATTTTGATTCTTTCAATTTCATCGCTAGCAACTTCTGTTGACGAAAACAACAGTAATACAAGTCCCATAAATTTGTACAATCGCTCTCCTCCATTATTCTACATCTTTACTTTTACACTTACCGTGTTTTCCTTGTTCACTTTTAGCTAGCTTACCGTCAATCAGTGGAAATTGATTAGGTACAATATAGATATTTTTATTCTTATCTTCATATGTTAAAGATGGCATACTTTTTAATGATTTAGACTGTTTGGCTTTAGCTGTAGATACAACAACTTTTGCCTTATTTGGTACATCATTTTCTTCAGCATTAACCATAGTCGATGTCACTGCATATATCAGAGGTATAAACAGATAAATTGTTTGATTAGTTTTCATAAATAACTCCTAAAATAAAAGGAAGGATAAAATTATCCTTCCTTTTCATCATGTCATTAATCGTTAACTAACATATTTAAGTTTTCTTCTGATACCAAGTATAGACAATAGTAATAAACTAATGCCACCCAAAGCTCCGCCACTATCACGAGGATCTTGAGTCACTTTAACTACCGCCACATCAGCACCACCAATCGTTGCATTGCTAGGATTACTTAACAGTACAGAGAAAGAAACATCTTCATTAATAGGTAAATCCACAGTAGGCACAGAAATGGTTTTACTCGATGAATCCATATCTTCCCAAGTTAATGTTCCACCCGTTAAATTATAATGTTCACCATTTTTAGCGGTACCATCAACAAATTGATAATCAACTGAAATAGCGTAATCACTACCATCGGTACGTGTTACGGTAAGCTGGGCTGTCGCCCCATTGCGAACAGAGACATCTACAGGGCTAAATGCCACACTGCCATACTCAGGAGCAGTGACAGTTAACGTAACAGGCACAGAGACATTACCATAAGGGGTATTGTTTAATGCCAACACTGTTGCATTATGTTCACCTACTTCGGTTGTAGAGGTATCGATCATCAAACCGACTTTAGACTCAGTCTCCATCGCTAACGACCCAGTATCCTCATTGACTGTTAACCATGGAACCGTAGACCAGTCACACACTCCCGTTTCACCAGAACTGAAAGCTAATACAGTTTGACTAGTTTGATCAACAGCCCACAAATTACCTTTACAATCAATATCTAATCCGGCTGTCCCTTGTAGTTCAAGATCGTTTTCACCATCACCATCGCTATCAAGGTTGACATGGTAACCCCCGACTAAATCGAGTAACTCAGTGTTGGTATCGAGCACGAAAATATCATATGAGCCACCACTATCACTGACAAATAGATGACCAGTACCAGAATTAAATGCTAAACCAGCCACCCCTAGGTCAACATTGATTGAGCGAATAATCTCACTATCAGTTTTAAATTGGTGAATAACGCTGTCATTCCAAGAACCAGCATAGAAAGTATCAGTCAGAGGATCGTAGGCTAAACCACGTTGTGAAGTAGAGAAAGATGGACAAATTTTATTACCCGTAGCCACTTTATCGGCCAATGAAATTTCATGAATACAATTATCGCCGCCAACAGCAACTTGCCAATATGTTTGAGTAAATGGGTTATAAGCTAAATCAGCACCAAATCCACCCTCTGCAACGTAAGGCGTAGCAATCATTTCACCAGTAACAGTACCCTCTGCATCATATTCAACTAATTGATCAGCACTTGCACCGCCTAAAACTAAGTCGGCTACCCAAATATGATCATTTTCACGATCAAGGGTTATGCCCCAACCGAAGCCCTGTTCCAGTTCAAAATGAGTCACGTAATCACCAACCGCCATTTCTGCGGCTTGTACATCAGGGAAATAACGAATTTTATCCGTATTTATCTCATTTAAATTTTTAGGCCCAAAGTGACGAGCACTCGCATGGAATGGACCATTTGGAAGCGTATCGGTAGCAACTGGTAACGTTAATAAACGGTAATCCACATCTGCTTTACCCGTATTTCGAACCACAAGTTCATCCTCAACACTACGGCCCGCAGTCACACTAATAGCAACTGTATCAGCTTCAAATAAACCCGCATCAAGTACCACTGGTGTTGCTAATGTAAAGTGACCCGCATTAACCTCTTTATCACTGTAATTAGATGCTTTAACATTCAGCATTTGTGCATCGCTTGGAATAAAACCATACACAAAACCATGTTCTAATTGATCATCATGCTCAGTCGTTATTGATGTAATAACAGCCTGTTCATCGGCAACAACGTTCGCGCCGTGTACAGGAGTATCCAAATTAGCATCACGAATATAACCAGCAACTAAGTTACCGGCTAGCATATTACAACTCGGCGTACCAACAATCACATCATCAACTGCAGCATACCACTCATAATTAGCATCAAAATAATGCCAACGTAATTTAAACGCTGTTGCACCATCAATGTAACTACTGAGATCAATCTCATAATTAGTCAAACTGCCAAAACTAGAACCACTCTTATCCAATGTTTGAATAGTTTGCCAATCGCCATTATCGACTTGAATATCTAAATTAAGAGAATCTGCGCCAGTATAAGTACGATGGTTAGCAACGAAAGTAAGTGTATTGTTCACTAAACCATCAACAGCAATGGCCGGTGAAATCAATACCGAGTTAACATCAACAAAACCTGCATCATCAGAATCTATCAATGCAGTATGACCATCAGTCTTAGTCACATTACCTCGACCAGTTGAATCTGAACGTACCCAAGTAACGGTTGTTCCATCTAATGCCTCTGTTACCCAGCCTTCAGGGACAAAATCACCTTCAAATGACTCTTTAAAGCTAGGCTCATCAAATGCATAACCAGGCGCGGTACAATTGGGATTTAACGGCATGGCAAAATCGCTCGTTACACCTGCAGCTGGCGTGACTTCGGCGGATTGCTTAATATATCCTTCTGTCATCATTGCAGTTGCCGAAACTTCGACAGCAGTCCCTTCGACTAACTCAATAGAATACATGCCTGTTTCAGGGTTAGTATAGGTTTGTAAAACATCCCCCGGAACATTCACTTTCACATCAGCATACAAAGGCCAATTTGCCGTGCCACCATCTTTAACCGTACCTGTAACGGCTACGCGTGGCGCCAGTTGTAATGCTTGGTTAATCGTTAATTCAGCTTCATCTTCTACTGCAACTTCACTTGCAGATAGCGTAACCCAACCGTAACGTGAAAACTCAGGCGTATATGAACCAACGGGTACCGCGACTGTATAATTACCTTCTGTATCCGTAACCGCTGAAGCGTTGCCCAATGTCACGGTAACATTCGCTATCGCATCACCAGAATCAGCATCTGTGACGGTTCCCATAATCGTGCCAGATGGGCCAGCAACACAGGTTGGAATTTTAAAGCTAGAGATATTTGTTGACCAAGCTAAAGTATTATCATCTTCTGCTTTATAATATTCAGTGGTATACCAAAAAGTACAATCATCTGCTGGATCGACACTCATACTTGAATAATCGCCCCAACGGCCACGGTTAATGGCCTGCTGCGAGCCACCGCCAGCTTTTAATTCAATCTCACTACTCAGCTCGCCTAATGGATCATCGACTAATCGCGTTGCAGCAAAAACTGAAGGATGCTTAGTATCACTGGTTAAGCTATAACCTAATGCAATATTACCGACAGCGTCTATCGCACCGCTGACCATCCAACGAGCTTGGTCATCAGGTGCATAGGTACCTTGCTGACGAACAGTAACTTCATTAGCTGTCTCATTTAGATCTAACTCATACCAACGTACTGCGGGAGTATTACCATCTGCACCTGCTACATTATGGGTAAAGATAATAGATGAGCGGTTTGGTAATTTACGATATGCCGCTCTAAACATAGAACGAATACCTAAACTATCTAGCTCAACACCATTAGGTTGTACCGCATTTGCAGGACCATTAAACTCAGCAACCGTTAATTCAGTTACGGCAGTAAAACTAGCATCAGCAGTATTGTCCCAATCCACATCAAACTGCCAGACATGTAATTTACTTTCGCCTTCACCATCAGCCCAGACAAATAATTGCTTTTGAGTTGCATTGGGTAATAACACACCATCAATATCCAACGGCATAGGGGTAAATACTTCAGGATCATTTCCTTGCATACTAAAGATAACTTGTTGAGCTTCAGCCCCAATTAACATTTTATCTCGTTCATAGGCAACCACACCGCCCCCTGCCCAAGCAAAGTTATTACTCGGGTCAAACTGGTTTACCCCCATATAATAACCATCAGTCCAAACACCGAGATGTGGATAGTCATTCATTAGCTCGCCATAGGGGAAATCATATAAAAAATAAGCCCCAGTCGGATCACCAGTTTGTGATATCGCGATACATTCGTGATTGTCTGTCCCATCAAGTGCAAATTGGCTAATTAACCAACGATCGGCCATGCCGTCATAAAGTACAATCGGGTCACCGCTATTTTTTCTTCACACTTACCACCAAAGCCTGACCATAATTCATTAATAGCAAAAGGCTCAACTAGTGTGTTTCCCTGTTTATCAAACACCGCCATGCTCACATTCACGGTTTGAACATAGTGATTAGGGCCTACATCACCATTAGTATCTGGCGGAGCAACACCAAGTACGTTACCGACGCCATCAAATGAAACACCTATATTGGGGGCATAACTGCTTGTTTTTAGCGGTTTAGAAATTGAAGATTGTAATGCGGTATCGACCACTTTAGGCGCATTACTCCATTGACTTTCAAAGGGGAAATAATTTTTAACGACTCGATTTTGAGTGATACCAGGTATTGTTTCACCACTCGCTTGAAGTTTAGCCTTACGATGCTTACTTAATACTGGAATAGTATTATTAATATCGCTCAAACGTTTCGACACCCCAACTTTACTTGAGGTTATAACGCGTTTTTCAATATTAATATTGGATTTTTTTGCTGGTGCTGCGTAGGTATTTACACCGTAAAGACCCACTGCCACTGCAACGCAGGACAATGTAACTGATTTAATCATAAATAAATCCCTATTATTATTTTTAAATAGTCACACTTAGATACGAAACAACGATATAAAACTAAAATCCTAGCATTGCTACATCACGTAACACTAAAGTGCTATCAACCATCATATTAAATAATAACAATTCGGCAACATATTTTTCATAATAGGAACATATTTAGTATATCGACAGTAAACTAAAGGTTTATTCTTCCACTATTAATGAAAAAATTACCCATAAAACCAATAACAAACGAGTATTGCAGCACTGATACCTGCAATATCCGCAGTTAAACCACACGCTAAAGCATGTCTACCATTACGGATACCCACAGCCCCAAAATATACCGCTAATACATAAAATGTGGTTTCGGTACTACCTTGAAAAATGGCCGCTAAACGTCCAGCAAAAGAATCAACTCCATAATGACTCATCGTTTCAAGCATCATCGCCCGCGCACCACTGCCACTAAATGGTTTCATTAACGCAGTTGGCATTGCATCAACAAATCGCGTATCGCCACCAAACCAAGCAACACAACTCGCAATCACATGCAATAGATAATCCAGTGCACCTGAAGCACGTAATAACGCAATCGCCATTAACATTGCCAGTAAATAAGGAATAAGTTTTATCGATAACGCAAATCCCTCTTTGGCACCTTCAATGAATTCATCATAAACCGCCACTTTTCGCCAAGAAGCAACCAAAATAAAGCCAAAAATAAGCGCCAGTAATACACCATTACCCAATGCGGTAGATATTTGCCCCACAGCTTGTGCCGTTAATGTTGACAAATAAACAACCGTGCCCAGTAGTGATGCTAAAATTAACGCGCCATACCCCAACACAACAGTGTTTAACAGAGAAAGTCGTTGCACCAAGGCTACAACTAATAAACCTGCGATACTCGATGCACTCGTCGCTAATAAAATAGGCAGAAAAATATCTGCTGGCGCAGCGGCACCTTGTTGAGCACGATATAAAAATACCGTTACAGGAACTAACGTCACCGAAGAGGTATTGAGCACTAGGAATAAAATCTGTGCATTGGTTGCAACTGTTTTATTAGGATTCAAACTTTGTAAATCCGCCATCGCCTTGAGACCCAGAGGCGTTGCAGCGTTATCAAGCCCCAGCACATTAGCAGTTAAATTCATGGTGATGCTGCCGTATGCAGGGTGCCCCCTTGGAACCTCTGGCATTAATTTACTCAGTAATGGCTCTAAGATACAAGCAAAAACGGCAACTACACCTGCCTTTCTCCGACGCGCATTAACCCCATCCATAAAGCAAGTACGCCAACTAAACCCAACGCAATTTCAGCCGACAGTTTGGCGCTATTAAATAATGCGGCGACAGCGTCACTCACCACATTGATATTACCCATACTTAATTGGATAAGTATGGCCAGTAACGCACATACAAAAAATACAACCCAAACTCGATTTAACACCCTAACATCATCCTTAAACTGGTATAATTGCGAACAAAGACGCTTGTATAAATGCCATATGATTCAAATTAACCCAAATTTTATCCAATATATCGCCAACGACTTACCTGCACATCTTAGCATGGAAGATTTTATCCACTATAGTAGTCAGCCACTTAGAACATCAATTAGGGTTAATACCTTAAAAATTAGTAGCGCTGATTTTATTGAATTGATGTCTGCAAAGGGCTGGCAGTTTAGTCCGATACCTTGGTGTCAAGACGGGTTTTGGATAAGCATCCCCAGCGATATTCAACTCGGTAATGTGGTTGAACATTTACAAGGTTTATTCTATATCCAAGAAGCAAGCTCTATGCTGCCACCAACCGCACTGTTTGATCATGGTTTAATACCTGAATTAGTGTTAGACGTTGCCTCAGCTCCAGGCTCTAAAACCACTCAAATAGCCGCATTAATGAATAATAATGGCTTATTGATTGCTAATGAATATTCATCAAGCCGGGTAAAAGTACTGCACGCTAATGTACAGCGAATGGGCGTAACCAATTGCGCTCTAACCCATTTTGACGGCAGGGTTTTTGGTGAGTATTTATACGAAAGCTTCGATGCGATTTTACTCGATGCGCCATGTGGCGGTGAAGGCACCGTACGTAAAGACCCTGATGCACTAAAAAGCTGGGATATTGCAGATGTAGAAGCGATCGCAACGACTCAGCAAGCACTGATAGAGTCGGCTTTTGTTGCATTAAAACCTGGCGGGACTTTAGTCTATTCAACATGCACTTTAAATCGCCGTGAAAACCAAGATATCTGTCTGCATTTAATTAATAAATATGCAGATTTAGTCGAAGTAGTACCATTAAATAATCTATTTGAGGATGCTAATAAGGCTTGTACGGAAGAAGGATTCTTACACGTCTGGCCACAAATATATGACAGTGAAGGTTTCTTTGTTGCAAAATTCAAGAAATTAGGCAGTTGTGAACGTCAAGCTGCAGAACCTAGAAAACAAAAAAACTTCCCGTTTAATTTTGCTAGCCGTAAACAAGTAGATGCCATTAACGATTACTTTAGTCAACAGTTAGGACTGAATTTACCTGCTGGTGACATCATGACTCGTGATGAGGAATATTGGCTTTTCCCTAAACCATTTGCCGTACTCACTGGTAAAATGCGCTTCCAACGAATTGGTCTCAAGCTTGCTGATACCATTAAAAAGGGGTTTAAAGTGCGTTACGAGGCGATTATGGCATTTGGACAATCAAGCACTAAAACTATTGAACTCACTCCTGCGCAAGCCCAGCAATATTTAATGGGAAGAGATATTAGTTTAACTGAACCGACCCAAGCTCAAGGTGAAATAATCTTATGTTTGCATGGTGCCCCACTTGGCTTAGCAAAGCATTTAGGTCATAGATTAAAAAACAGTTTGCCACGTGAATTAGTGCATGATAATGCAATTAGTATCTAAAATTGCACTCACTTATGAATAAAAAATCGCCTTTATAAGGCGATTTTTTTTTTATTGACTACAATATAGCTAAGTTAACAACAAATTAAAGTTCCCCTAGGCCTAAGACAATTGGAATAGTTTTGGGCCTTTTTTTATGGAGAAATAAAACGAACTAACGGCCAACTAGCTTTGCTGCATCCTTGAATAAGGCAAAGAAGTTATTTGACGTAAATTCAGCTAACTCTTCATATTTCTCACCGCGTACTTCAGCAACAAATTCAGCGACATCACGTACAAATGCAGGTTGATTCTCTTTACCACGATAAGGGATCGGCGCTAAATAAGGCGAATCCGTTTCAACCAATAACCTATCTTTAGGAATTTTTCGTACAACAGTACGCAACTCTCCCGCATTTTTAAACGTCACGATACCAGAGATGGAAATGTAAAAACCTAAATCCATTGCGGCCTTAGCCATATCCCAGTCTTCAGTAAAGCAGTGCAGCACGCCACCAACCTTATCAGCATGTCCTTGCTTTAACATCGCAATGGTATCTTCACGGGCACCACGGGTATGGATAATAAGCGGTTTGCCCACCTCAACTGCAACATCAATTTGTTTCTCAAAACAATCTTGTTGTATTGCTTTTGTTTCAGGCGAATAAAAGTAATCAAGACCCGTTTCGCCGATAGCAACAACACGTTTATCGGTTGCATATTGGCTTAAGCCAGCGACTTCTAGCCCCTCTTTAACATCAAGCGGATGGACACCTGCAGATAAAAAAACATTTTCAAAGCTCGCCATACGGTCGCGCATTGCCTCAAAGCCCTGCTGACGTACGTTGACACACAACATATAATCAACACCACGGCGTTTCGCCTCTGCAATAACATCAACTAATGAGTCATGATCGGGGGCTATCTTTAAACGGTCTAAATGACAATGTGAATCAATTAACAAAACAAATCCTAACCTATCTATATTTGATAAACCAAAACGCCATTAAATTGCACGATATTGGCCTACAAATTGTTGACATAATCCTAAATAATTTACGCTCGACATAGTAAGCAACTTATCAACTTGTAACATCACTGAATTCGCTAATTCAGCTACCGCAAGTCGCTTAAAAGCATCCATGTCATTTTGTTTAATCATATGCTGACGCAATAATAAATAAAGCACCTGTAAGGCATTTATGATGGTGACCTCAGTTAATGTTTGTAAGCTACCTTCAATATGCCCGGATGATAAGCTTTTAGCCCAGTCACGTCTAAAATCAAGTAATTGTTGATATTGGCCAGATTGCAATAACCCTCTTAATATCAATGGCCCACCGACAACTGGCAAACACCATGTCACATCGCTCTGAGACTGATGAAAATTGGCTAACCATGCTTTTAATTCTAGTCGGCTTGGCGTTTGAAATGGCACTCGTTGGCAACGGCTACTGATTGTCGCTAATAATCGGCTTGCGATATCAGCCTGTAAAATAATCAGAGTTTGACTGCCCGGCTCTTCCAACGTTTTTAATAACGCATTAGCCGAAGCTTGATTTAAACGTTCACATTGATTAATCAAAGCCACACGATAACCGCCCTGCGATGATGTCGATGATAGCTGCTGACTTAAGCTTCTAATTTGTTCAACTTTGATCTGCTGTCCATCTGCTGAAATAGTATAAAAATCAGGATGGTTTTTGGCAGCGAATAGCTGACAACTTCTACAATGACCGCAGGCACCAATATCTGTTGCATTTTGGCACAACGCAGCTTGTGCCATATCTTGTGCAAGAATAGCGCCGCCAAAACCTTGCTCTACCGGTAATAAAATGGCATGAGGTAATTGTTGCAACTTCAATTGCCGCAAAAAATGTTTAAGCGGTAAATCAAGCCAAGGCAAGTGCTCCATTACGCCCAATCCTGAGCTTGTAGTTGACTGATAATGTCTTGATGAACTTTTGCCATCTCTTGGCTAGCATCAATCACGACAATGCTGTCATCTTCCGCCGCTAAGCTTAAGTAGGTTGCTCTTGCGCGTTCAAAAAACTCAATAGCTTGTTGTTCAATACGATCAAGTTCTCCGCGTGCAGCAGCACGAGTTAAGCCCAGTTTAGGATCAATATCCAAGTACAAGGTTAAGTCGGGTTTAAAGCCTTTTAAGGTCACATCGCTTACCGATTTCACTAATGGCATTAGACCACGGCCACCGCTTGATAAGCGAGTGATGATAGATTATGTCGATCACCTAGTACCCATGTACCTTGGCTTAACGCAGGTTTAATAACATTGGCAATCAGTTGTGCACGTGCAGCGTAAAGTAATAAACATTCGGCTTCATCACAAAGTGGGTCATTAGCCTCTGCAATTTTGACTAAGTCTCTAATTTTTTCAGCTAGCGGTGTACCACCAGGCTCACGGGTGCACACAGGCTCAATACCTGTATGTTCTAAAATAAATTGCTTAACCAAAGCAACTGCACTTGATTTGCCCGCACCTTCTAGGCCTTCTATTACGACAAACTTTGCTTTTTTATCAATCATTTTCTATTTCTCTGATACTTGTTTACCGCTCGATTATGCTCAGCTAATGTCTTTGAAAAAACATGACTGCCGTCATTCTTCGAGACAAAGTATAAATAATCCACATTAGCTGGGTGCGCTGCAGCCATTAATGAAGCGAGACCAGGCGCAGCGATAGGTGTTGGCGGTAAGCCTTTAATTCTGTAAGTGTTAAACGGTGTCGTCGTTAATAAATCTTGACGGCGGATATTGCCATCAAACTTATCTCCCATACCATAAATCACAGTAGGATCAGTTTGTAAGCGCATGCCTTTGCGTAACCGATTAATAAACACGGCCGAGATCACATCACGCTCACCAGCCTGTCCAGTTTCTTTTTCAATAATAGAAGCTAGGATCAGCAATTCATAAGGCGTTTTTAATGGTAAGTTTTTAGCACGGCCTTGCCATGCTTTAGCTAGGTTAGCTTGCATCTCTAGGTAACTTTGATTCAGCAGCACCTTAGCATTTTCTTCAGCTTGATAATGATAAGTATCAGGGAAAAACTTTCCTTCAGGTAAATTAGAATCGTCACCATGTTGCGCAAGTACATCATCAAACATCTGCTCTGTCACAACCAAATGCGGTAATTTATCTAATTGAGCACGCCACTCTTTAATCGTTTGCCCCTCAACTAAAGTGACTGAAAATATTTTAACTTTACCGTTAACTAAATTATTTAATAAATCATTTACCGTCATACTTGACGTAAGTTCATACAAACCACTTCTAATATGCGCTTTACTTGGGTCTAATTTAACAAAAACCTTTAATGGCCATGTTTCTTTAATGATGCCCTGTTCATGTAGTTTATTGCCCAATGCAATTAACGACATGCCACGTGTTACAGTAAGCTCTTGACCTTGTTCGTTAACATTAAGCTGACTATTGCCAAAGCCGAGTACTTGCTGATAGCCCCAATATGCACCGCCTAAAATCGCGACAAGACTGATACTAAGCAATACCACTAATATAATTAATACTTTTTTCATAACTGTACCGACAATCTCTGCCTTAATACTGCACTCAATAAAGAAATGGGTTTATGTTGTTGCTCAACTTGAATAACGTCGACAATGCCAAATAAGCTATTCGTTAACCATATATGCTCAGCAGCAAATAGTTCTGATATTGATAAATCGGCTATTTTAACGTTATAGCCTAACTCAAGTAGCGCAATAATCACTTGTTCACGCATGACACCGGCAACACCACTATAATGGATTGATGGGGTGATGACTTGCTTATCATTAATTATAAAAAGATTGGCAACTGATGATTCAATGACATTGTTATTACAATCTAAAACTAACCAATCTTGATAAAGTTGATGCAATACAGAGGATTTAATTAACACTTGCTCTAATCGATTCAGATGTTTTATACCAGCGAGTCTTGATTGCTGTCCTAACTGAATATCTGAACGGCACAATTTAATACCTTGCTGTTGCCATTGCTGGTAATGCTGCGGAAAATCTGAAACTGAAATGACTTCGGTGACATTGACAGACTCAGGCGCAGCATAACCGCGTCCTCCCTGTCCACGAGAGAGTTGTAACTTGATACAAGCGCGATTTAATTTGCTGGCAATATCCTCAAGTAACGTCATTAACTCACTTGACGCCTGCCAACAAAAGCCAAGACGCATCGCGCCTTGGCTTAATCTTGCTAAATGACAATTAAGTAATTGGATCCGACCACACTCGATTCGCATTGTCGCGAACAAACCATCGCCATAATTAAATCCACGGTCAGAAACACTGACAAAAGATTCAGGTATTCCATTTACCCAACGTGTCACCATTACTTGTCCTGACTAATCCGACTAGCAACAGCTTCTTGTTGATCCTTATACTTGGCATTTTTACGCTTGTTATAAGGTTTTGCCACAGGATGATTCAAACGTTCGAAGTTCAATGCACCAATTGTCATCATAGGGCGAAGAGCTAAAGGCAACTTACCGCTATTATAAAACTCAAGCACAATCTTACCTTGCCAACCTGGATCGATACGATGAGCGGTAACGTGCACCATTAACTAAACGGGCTAAAGATGAACGACCATCTAACCAACCAACGATATCCGCTGGTAAAGTGACACTTTCATAAGTAACAGCTAACGCTAATTCACCAGGATGTAGGAAAAAAGCGTCACCCTCGGCGATTTCGATTTTATCGCTCATCACTAAATCAAGTGCAGCTTGTACTTCAATACTCGGGCCACTTAAATCAATATAAGGGGCACTATGAGCTTTAAATACACGAAATTGGTCGCCTAAACGTACATCAACACTCACACCACTAATGGCATCAGCATCTGGACGTGGTGACATCACAATCGTGCCATCATCAAGACATTGCTCGATTTCAATATCAGTTAAACGCATTTAATACTTTAACTCCCTACTTACACTTATTTAGCTAATAAATGCTGAATACGTGTTTTTAATATATCAGTCGCAATGCGGTTTTTACCACCACGTGGAACAATAATATCGGCATACTGTTTTGATGGTTCAATAAACTGCAAGAACATAGGTCTAACCGTTTGTTGATACTGACTAATTACTGACTCCATGGTACGACCACGTTCAGCAACATCACGCGTTAAACGACGTAAAAAACAGATATCTAATGGTGTATCCATAAATACACTCGCATCCATTAATTCACGTAGCTTAGGATCAGTTAATAACAAAATACCTTCAAGAATAATCACCTTCTTTGGGGTCATATCAACGGTGGTATCCGTACGAGTATGTTCTTTATAACTGTAACATGGAATATGAACTTCTTGTCCTTGCTTTAATTGAGTTAAATGCTCAGCTAGCAAGGCATGATCTAACGCTTTAGGGTGATCATAATTAGTAAGAACCCGCTCATCCATTGACATGTGGCTTTGATCTTTGTAGTAAGCATCTTCATTGATCACACCAATTTGATCTGTGCCTAAGTCACGGCATAGTTCGTTATAAATGGTATTTGCAATTAAACTCTTACCTGATGCTGATGCCCCTGCGATGCCAATAATGACACATTGCTGCGAACTCATACTCATTTTACTTTACTCGTCATCTGATATACTGATAGAAACATTAGCTTGTTGACGGCTTAATGCCAACTCTGCACCCACTTTACGGGCAATACTACGATAAATATTTGCCACTTCTGATCCAGGTGAGTGAATCACGGTTGGCATACCATTATCCATATCTTCACGGATATTTAACTGCAACGGCAGTTCACCTAATAATGGCACGTTATAACGCTGTGCCATTTTGCTACCACCATGGGTACCAAATGGATGTTCTTTATGACCACACTCAGGGCATAAATGGAAGCTCATATTCTCAACAATACCTAGCACAGGAATGTTCACTTTTTGGAACATAGATACGCCTTTTTGCGCATCAGCAAGTGCGATATCTTGCGGCGTTGTCACGATTACGGCACCACTTACAGGCACTTTTTGAGACAACGTTAACTGGATATCACCAGTTCCTGGTGGCATGTCGATCACGAGATAATCAAGTTCAGGCCATTGGGTTTCATTAAGTAATTGTACTAATGCACCCGCAGCCATCGGACCGCGCCATACTGCGGCTTCACCTTCACCAAGCATAAAACCAATAGACTGTGCGGTAATACCATGAGCCTGAGCAGCAGTCATCTGTTTTTCACCAGCAGCTACCGGTCTAAAACCTTCAACACCTAACATTAATGGAATTGATGGACCATAAATATCAGCATCAAGGATACCAACTTGCGCACCTTCAGCAGCTAAAGCTAACGCTAGGTTTACCGCTGTCGTTGATTTACCTACACCACCTTTGCCAGAAGCAACCGCAATAATCTGCTTAACATTGGCAATGGGTTCAACGCCGATGGCAGAAAAAGTTGTCGGCTGAAAATCAATTTCACATTCAACTTCATCAATCGCATCAATAACGGCTAATTGATTAGTTAACGCCATCACCGTATCACGATATTGAGTCATGCAAGGATATGGATAAACCAAACCTAACTGCAAACGTTTATCGGTAATCGCCAATTTAGTTACACAACCAGCGCTAACTAAACCTTTTGCTAAATAAGGATCAATAAATGCGTCTAAAATAGCCAACACAGGACCAAGAAGCTCATCATTTAATTGAAAATCTGGGGATGATTCAGACAATGCAGGTACCCTTCTGGATGAATTTGTGCAAGTGTACCAGAAAAAGTAGAAAACATTAGTGTAGATTTAGCACAGTTAGCACTACTTTTGATGAAACATAGACTATTTTCGGTTAGTATCTATGCCATTGTACAAAGCCCAAGGCGATTTTGAGAAAAAATGGCAACTTCAAAACGTAAAATTCTAGTAACAAGCGCACTTCCTTATGCCAATGGCCCTATCCATTTAGGTCATATGCTGGAATATATTCAGACAGACATCTGGTCTCGCTATCAAAAACTCCGTGGTCATGAATGCCACTATATTTGTGCTGATGACGCTCATGGCACACCTATTATGTTAAAGGCGCAGCAACTAGGTATCACTCCTGAAGAGATGATTGCTAACGTAAATCGTGAACATCAACAAGATTTCGCTGATTTCCGTATTGGTTTTGATAACTACCACAGTACTCATAGTGATGAGAACCGTGAATTAGCCAGCAATATTTATCTTAAATTACGTGATGGCGGCTACATCAAAACTAAAACAATTTCACAGTTGTTCGATCCTGAAAAAGAGATGTTCTTACCGGATCGCTTCGTAAAAGGCACCTGCCCTCGCTGTAAGTCAGAAGACCAATATGGCGATAACTGTGACAACTGTGGTGCAACTTATAGCACAACTGATTTAATCAACCCTAAATCAGCTGTTTCTGGTGCCACGCCTATCATGAAAGACTCTGAACATTTCTTTTTTGACTTACCTGCATTTGAAGGCATGTTAAAAGAGTGGACTCATTCAGGCGCTTTGCAACAAGAGATGGCAAATAAGCTTAACGAATGGTTTGAGCAAGGCCTACAGCAGTGGGATATCAGCCGTGATGCACCTTATTTCGGTTTCGAAATTCCTGATGCACCGGGTAAATATTTCTATGTATGGTTAGATGCCCCTATCGGTTACATGGGCTCGTTTAAAAACCTATGCAGTAAGCGTGATGATATCAACTTTGATGATTTCTGGGGTAAGGACTCTACAGCAGAGCTATACCACTTTATCGGTAAAGATATCGTTTATTTCCACAGTCTATTTTGGCCGGCTATGTTAGAAGGCGCAGGTTACCGTCAACCTAATAGTGTTTATGCACATGGTTATGTAACCGTAAATGGTGCCAAAATGTCTAAATCTAAAGGTACCTTCATTAAGGCTCGTACCTATTTAGATCATTTAGATCCAGAGTATTTACGTTATTACTATGCAGCTAAGTTAAGCAGTCGTATTGATGACTTAGATTTAAACCTTGAAGATTTTACCCAACGTGTAAACTCAGATCTTGTTGGTAAGCTAGTAAACCTTGCTTCACGTACTGCTGGTTTTATTACTAAACGCTTCGATGGCAAATTAGCCAAAGTAGCGGATAACTCACTTGCAGAAAGCTTTATTGCTAAGCAAGAACAAATTGCAGAGTTTTACGAGACCCGTGAATACGGTAAAGCAATGCGAGAAATAATGGCATTAGCTGATATCGCTAATGGCTATGTTGCAGATGCAGCGCCTTGGCAACTAGTTAAGCAAGAAGACAAACAAGAAGAAGCACATCAGGTTTGTTCAAATGCCCTAAACTTATTCCGCATTTTGGTCACTTACCTAAAGCCTGTGTTACCTCGCCTAGCGGCAGATGTTGAAGCATTTATGCAGCAACCATTAACATGGGATAATCTAGCGGCTGATATGTCAGGCCATGAAATTGCGCCTTTCAAAGCTTTAATGCAACGTATTGAGCTAGATAAAGTTGCAGCTATGGTTGACGCATCTAAGGACAACCTGCAAGCGATTGAAACTGCGCCTAAGGCTGAAACTGAATTAGATTTAGATCCAATCAGTGATGAAATTAGCTTCGATGACTTTGCTAAAATCGATCTACGTATTGCTAAAATCATCAAAGCTGAACATGTCCCAGAAGCCAATAAGCTATTAAAGCTACAGCTCGATCTTGGCGGCGTAACTAAGCAAGTTTTTGCCGGCATTAAATCAGCTTATAGCCTGAAGACTTGGAAGGTAAGCTAACAGTTATGGTGGCTAACCTTGCACCGCGTAAGATGCGCTTTGGTATATCTGAAGGTATGGTACTTGCAGCGGGTCCTGGTAAGAAAGATCTTTGGATCTTAGAGCCACACGAAGGCGCACAGCCTGGTATGCGAGTTAAGTAGTCGTTATTCTCTCATCAATAAAAAAGCCGCTTTTGCGGCTTTTTTATTGTAATAACCAAACGACCTAAAATTACAGGAATATGATCGTTTGGATATATAGCTGTTATACGGGATTAGTAATATCAATAAAGGTATGTTCTAAACCGAATTTATCCGCTAAATGCTCACCTAGCGCCTGTATACCATATAATTCAGTTGCATGATGACCAGCAGCGAAGTAATGAATGCCCTGTTCCATGGCGCAGTGGTAAGTACGTTCAGACACTTCACCACTAATAAATGCATCAACCCCATAACTGAGTGCAATATCTAAATAATCTTGAGCACCACCGGTACACCAAGCAACTGTACGAATTAATTCTGGCGCTAGCCCAAGATGTAAAGGTTGACGACCTAGCTGAGTATGAATTAATTGAGAAAACTCATTTGCTGTCATTGGGGTTGCTAATTCACCTCGCCAAATTAACCCATCAGCCACTTCAGTTATTGCACTGGCATTAAGTAACCCTAACTGATGAGCTAACTGCACATTGTTACCTACATCAGCGTGAGCATCTAATGGTAGGTGATAACCCAATAAGTTAATGTCGTGGGTTAATAGTGCTTTAATTCGGCGTTGTTTCATACCAACAATGATCTGTGGCTCATTTTTCCAAAAAAAACCATGATGTACTAGAATTGCATCAGCTTTTAATTCTATAGCTTGATCAATTAAAGGTTGGCATGCGGTCACACCTGTTACAATGCGTTTGATTTGTGATCTACCTTCAACCTGCAAGCCATTTGGCGCATAGTCTTTAAAGCGAGATAGCTGTAAAAAATCAGCCAAATAATGTTCTAATTCAATACGTTGCATATAATGCCCAAATTTTTATAGTTAAGATTACTATTCTAGCAAATTCATCTTCTAAAAATGTAGTCAATTGATTGATTTTGGCTTAAATAATGCTTAAACATTAGTTACTGCTAGTTTAAAAAAACAGCAAACAGATTTGTAGTGCAACTATTTTAGTGTAATTGCGTGTAAAATAGTCCCCTTTTGCAACATTTAACAATCAACCTTTTGGTACACACTAAAAAATAATAGGTTACTTATTATGTCAAAACTGACCAAAGAAGAAGTCATCAGCGAGCTTCAAGCGGCACTAGAAAAACAGCAAAATAAAGCCGTAGTTATTGAGCAAAATGGCAGCTGGTACAAAATCGATGGCGGTAAATCAGTTCGTTTTAGCGAGTTAGAGCAAATGCACAGTGAACTATGTTCTGTGGCAGCTACTAAAGTAGCGAGCAAAGCAGCTCCAACAGCAAAAATTAAAGCTGATAAACCTAAAACAGCAAGCAGCAATGCTACTGGTGGTAAAACACCTAAGCAGTTATGGCGTGAAAAAGTCGCTGCTACTGGCAATAAAAACCAATTACCACGCGGTTTTTAATGCCAAGAAAATGGAGCGCAATGCGCTCCATTTTTCTACCCTAAATCTAAACTTCAATTATTAACATCACATCGCTAAATCTACACGTACGCCAAAATCAAAATATACCACTCTAACTTCATCACCAGCATGGAAAGTCATTCCCGGATCGTAATCCTGTATTACCATCAATTGTTGACCATCATCGGTTTTCAACATTAACTCAACCAATTTAGTTCGAATTTGTTGAGGATTAGTTTGATAGTTATTTGCGACACCTGCACCAAGTAAACTGCCTAATACGGTAGCAACATCTTGACCGCTCCCCCCACCAAATTGGTGACCAATAACACCACCAAGCACTGCGCCACCAAAAGTACGCCAGCCTTGATGTTGATCTTCAATTAATTGCGTTTCAGTAATGTTTTTCATTGAGATCACTTGAGCATACTCTACTTTTTGTACAGGCATTGCTACATTCCGTTCATATGCTGCATTTGCAGTCAAAGGCAATATAAACAGTAAACTCAACCAACAAATAGAAATTAATTTATTCATAATTACTCCGGCTAAATGATTGCAAATCCACTAATACCAAAAGTATCACCTGTAGATCATTCTAGACATCTTATATCAGAATGAATAGTAATTAACTAAAGCCAATTAGACACAAGCAAACTCTACATATCTGACCTGCTTAGGTATAATATCAATTCATATAAATGATGACACAGGTCCACACGTGAACGGTCTTGCTTTTTTAAACCAAATCAATATGACGTTTCCAGATCCAGAGCGAGCCTTAGTAGATCCTAATGGTTTGTTAGCCGTTGGTGGAGATTTACAGCCACAAAGACTATTAACAGCCTATTACAATGGTATATTTCCTTGGTTTAATCAAGATGATCCAATCTTGTGGTGGTCACCCGATCCAAGAGCAATATTCGAACTGGATGATGTACATATTAGCCGTTCATTACGTAAAACCATTAAACGTCGGCAATTTTATGTCACTATCAATCAAGATTTTGAACACGTAATTAGGCAATGTGCAGTACCAAGAGCCAAACAAGCAGGAACTTGGATAACACAAGATATAATTAATGCTTATTGTCAGTTACATACCCTAGGTCGTGCCCATTCAATTGAAGTTCGCCACACATCAGACGACCAGCTTGTTGGTGGCTTATATGGTATTAATGTTGGCCAAATATTTTGTGGCGAGTCTATGTTTCATATACAAGCCGATGCCTCAAAGATCGCTTTTGTCGCCTTAATTAATCATCTAAAAAAATATCATTATAAGCTTATCGATGCGCAAATCGATAACCCCTACCTACAAAGTCTTGGCAGTAAACAGCTGACTAGAACTGAATTTCTATGCCGATTACGCCATAAGCGCGACATACTATTAGACAAAAATTGCTGGTTACCTCAGGAGATTGAGATTGGAATCTAATAATTTGAATATTACAGTGGGTGTCACCAATGAATTTACTTGTAGCTATTTACCTAATCAGCAAGAGCGATTGATGGTCACTATGGACCCTATCAACGCCGCGCAGTTCGAATTCCTATTATCGTTAGGCTTTAGACGCAGTGGTAATCAAATATATCGACCTCATTGCGCACATTGCCAAGCCTGTACACCAATAAGGATTATCGTAAACGATTTTGTCATCTCTAAAAGGCAAAAACGCACCTTAAAAAACAATCAAGATATTCGTGTGCAAATAACCACAGAGAACAGCCCTCAGCAATATCAACTTTACCATGATTATATTTGTGCACGTCATAGTGATGGCTCTATGTATCCGCCAACTAAACAGGCTTATTCCGACTTTATTAACAACACCATGTTTAAACCTCATTTTTTAGAATGCTATAAAGATGAGCAATTAATCGCTGTTGCAGTGATGGATGTGTTAGCTGATAGTATTTCAGCCGTATATAGTTACTTTAATACTAATTTTGATAAAAGATCACTTGGGAGCTTAATGATCCTTAAGCAATGTGAACTAGCCCAACAAACTGATAAAAAATACCTTTATTTAGGTTATCAAATAGATAACAATTCGAAGATGAATTACAAACGACTGTATCGTCCGCACCAAGTATTAACTAATTTAGGCTGGCAATAATCTGAGCATTCACTTTACACCAGCACTAATTTGCGGCATGATACGCCCGTTTTTATTATTTGAAAGCTAATGGGATATATAATTAATGGCGAAAGAAGATAACATTGAAATGCAAGGCACAATCCTTGAGACCTTGCCAAACACAATGTTTCGCGTAGAACTAGAAAACGGTCACGTTGTGACTGCACACATTTCTGGTAAAATGCGCAAGAATTACATCCGCATTCTAACGGGTGACAAGGTAACGGTACAGTTGACTCCTTACGATTTAACCAAAGGTCGTATCGTCTTCCGCGCTCGCTAATCTCGCCTCTCATTATGCGCCGCTCATTTTTTTGAGCATAAAAAAATAGCTGCCTAGGCAGCTATTTTTGTTTAGTGTAATGAGAGTTAAGCTTCAGCTGCTTCGGTATTGGTTTCAATCACCAATTCACCCGCTTTCACATCAACACGTGCGACACCGCCCTTCTCTAGGTCACCAAATAAGATTTGATCAGCTAATGGTCGCTTGATTAAGTTGGTTACAACACGAGCCATAGGTCGTGCCCCCATCGCCTTATCATAGCCTTTCTCTGCTAATAAAGTACGAGCTTCGTCAGAGACATCTAAGGTCACCCCTTTACTATCAAGTTGCGCCTGTAACTCAACCAAGAACTTATCAACCACTTTAGCGATAACCGTCATATCCAAATGGTTAAACCAAATAATTGAATCTAAACGATTACGGAATTCAGGCGAAAAGACTCGGTTAATCTCTTGCATTGCATCTTGAGTATGATCTTGCTGTGCAAAGCCAATCGACTTTTTAACCGTCTCTTGCACTCCAGCATTAGTGGTCATCACTAATGTAACATGCCTAAAGTCAGCCTTACGGCCATTATTATCAGTCAAAGTACCATGATCCATCACTTGCAATAGCAAGTTATAGACATCTGGGTGAGCTTTTTCTATTTCATCTAATAACACAATACAATGTGGATTCTTAATCACTGCATCGGTTAATAAGCCACCTTGGTCGTAACCAACATATCCTGGAGGTGCGCCAATTAAGCGTGAAACCGCATGGCTTTCCATATATTCAGACATATCAAAACGAACCAACTTAGTTCCTAGACATGTACCTAACTGATTAGTTACTTCTGTTTTACCTACACCAGTTGGGCCAGCAAATAAGAAGCTACCAACAGGCTTTGATTCCACACCTAAGCCACTGCGTGACAGTCTAATTGCAGCGCTAAGCGTCTCAATGGCATGATCTTGGCCAAATACTACCATCTTAAGGTTACGTTCTAGATTACGTAGCGTTTCCTTGTCAGATGCCGATACCGACTTCTCAGGAATACGTGCCATTTTAGCAATCACAGTTTCAATTTCAGATTGACCAATGGTTTTCTTACGCTTGCTCGAAGGCATCATTGCCATTCTCGCGCCCGCTTCGTCAATCACATCAATTGCTTTATCAGGTAAATGACGATCATTAATGTGTTTAGCCGACAAACTAGCAGCACTACTTAATGCGGCTAAGGTATAGCGCACACCATGATGCTCTTCATACTTACTCTTTAAACCTTGTAAAATTTTTGTGGTTTCAGCCACTGAAGGTTCATTAATATCAATTTTTTGGAATCGACGAGCCAATGCCCGATCCTTCTCGAAAATTGTTTGATATTCTTGGTAAGTCGTAGAACCCATACAACGTAATGAGCCATTCGATAATAAGGCTTTAATAGATTAGAGGCATCCATCACACCGCCAGAGGCCGCACCAGCACCAATAATGGTATGAATTTCATCAATAAACAAAATAGCTTGTTCATCTTCAATCAGCTCTTTAAGCAACGCTTTAAAACGCTTCTCAAAGTCACCACGATATTTAGTACCCGCCAATAGCGCACCTAAATCTAATGAATAAACTTTGACGTTTTCCATGACTTCAGGCACTTCTTGCTTAATAATTCGATAAGCAAGCCCTTCAGCAATCGCGGTTTTACCCACACCAGCCTCGCCGACTAATAATGGATTATTCTTACGACGGCGACATAACACTTGCACCGCTCGCTCGACTTCGTTTTCTCGTCCAATCAGAGGATCGATTTGGCCTTGGCTAGCTAATTCATTTAAATTAGTCGCAAATTGCGCCAACATCGTTTTTTCTTGTGGCTGCTCGCTGGTATCTTCAATCTGTTCTGGTTCTGGAATTTCGGCACTGTCTTCATTTTTACCAAAACCATGCGAAATATAATTCACAACATCGAGACGACTAATGTCACTTCGACGTAATAGATAAACGGCTTGAGATTCTTGTTCACTAAAAATAGCAACAAGTACATTGGCACCAGTGACTTCATTACGCCCTGATGACTGTACGTGAAAAACTGCACGCTGTAATACGCGCTGAAAACCTAATGTTGGTTGAGTTTCCCGCTCATCGTCAACATCAGCAATTAATGGTGTGGTCTGAGAAATAAATGTAGCAACGTCTTCCCTAAGCTTATCAAGGTTAGTCCCACAAGCGACTAATGCATCTTGAGCTGCTGGATTATCTATCAGGGCTAAAAGTAAATGTTCTACTGTCATGTACTCATGACGTGCATCTCTGGCTTGTTGAAACGCCAAATTCAAGGTCACTTCAAGATCTTTATTCAACATAAACGCCCCCTAATTTTAACAACGGAGATGGTAATTCTAGTCCTTCTCTAAAGTGCAGAGTAACGGGTGTTGGTTCTGTCTTGCAAACTGATTAACTTCGATTACCTTAGTTTCAGCAATACCAAAAGCAAAAACACCACAAACTGCTTTTCCCTGATGATGGATAGCTAACATTGTTTCAGTTGCATGCGCTTCATTCATATTAAAGTAACGCTGCAATACTTCGATAACAAAATCCATTGGCGTGTAATCATCGTTGTTCAACAACACTTTGAACATTGACGGCGGCACGGTTTTCGAATCTGCACGTTCAATGACGTGCTCTGTCTGTTCAGTTTTACCCATGTATCTATACTAGCCTCTTAAATCGTTTACGACTACCACTTGTTACAATTTAAACATATTTGTTAAATATTAGTTAAAATATACTTGACATCTAAAGTCAGTGCTTTCATTCTAACTCTTAAGCGGTTCAATACTGTCCGCTTGTTCTTTTTGAATAGCATACTGGGAAGTAGACAACAGAAGGAAGTAGAAGTATGGCAAACGGAACGGTGAAATGGTTCAATAATGCAAAAGGATTCGGATTTATTTGTCCGGATGAAGGGGGTGAAGATGTCTTTGCTCACTACTCTACAATCGAAATGGATGGCTACCGCACACTTAAAGCAGGCCAACCCGTTCAGTTTGAAGTAGAGCAAGGCCCAAAGGGCATGCATGCATCAGCCATATCTCCAACCAAATAAAATAAAAAAAATGCGTCTTCTGGCGTTAAAACCTAACGAAAAGCAGGATAACTATCCTGCTTTTTTTTGTCTGCTTATTACAACTAAATCAAGATAACCAAACCAATAAATACCCAGCATGTTCAGCTACCACTATTACTTCTGTAACTTTGATTAGATGTTAATTTAAAACCGCACTAAAACCAAGGCCTAGCGCGGTTTTAATGACTAAGCATTATCAATTAATTGATTCAGAGTTTGACTTGGACGCATCGCTTTAACGGCTAAATGATGATCAAGTCGATAATAGCCCCCTAACTCCACCTGATGACCTTGGGCTTCAACCAGCTCATTTATAATAGTTTGTTCATGCTTTATTAGGTTTTTAGCGAGTTCGCTGAATGTTTGTTGTAATGGTAATGAGCTTGTTTGAGCTGCAAGTTCCATTGCCCAGTATTGTGCTAAATAATAATGGCTACCGCGGTTATCAAGTTCACCAACCTTACGTGATGGTGACTTATTATTATCTAAGAATTGACCAATAGCAGCATCCAGCGTCGTCGCCAATATCTGTGCTTCGGCATTACCAGAAACTAAACTCAAATGTTCTAATGAAGCCGCTAAAGCTAAAAACTCACCAAGCGAGTCCCAACGCAAATGACCTTCGTGTTCCATTTGTTGTACGTGCTTTGGTGCACTGCCTCCAGCTCCCGTTTCAAACAATCCGCCACCATTCATCAATGGCACAATTGACAACATTTTAGCACTGGTACCTAACTCTAAAATAGGAAATAAATCAGTAAGATAATCACGTAACACATTGCCTGTAACAGAAATAGTATCTAACCCCAAACGTGTTCTTTCTAGCGAATATAACGTCGCATCAACCGGTGATTTAATGCTTATTTCAAGTCCTTGCAAATCATGTTCAGGTAGATATTGTTCAACCTTTTTGATCAACTGTGCATCATGGGCACGTTGTTGATCTAACCAAAATACGGCTGGTGTAGCGCTTAAACGTGCTCGATTCACGGCCAATTTAACCCAATCTTTAATCGGCTCGTCTTTAACTTGGCACATACGCCAGATATCACCATGCTCAACTACATGGCTAAATAGTTGATTACCTTGCGCATCGATAACTTTAACGGCACCCGCAGATTCAATTTCAAAGGTTTTATCATGACTACCATACTCTTCTGCTTTTTGCGCCATCAAGCCCACATTGGGTACACTGCCCATGGTACTAGGATCAAAAGCACCATGTTGTTTACAAAAATCAATAGTGGCCTGATAGACACCGGCATAGCAACGATCTGGAATCAATGCCTTAGTGTCTTTTAGTTTCCCCTGAGCGTCCCACATTTTACCTGATGAACGAATTGCCGCAGGCATCGACGCATCAATAATTATGTCGCTTGGCACATGTAAATTAGTGATGCCTTTATCTGAGTCGACCATAGCTAAAGGTGGTTGAGCCGCGTAAATTGCCGCAAATTCAGCTTCAATTTCAGACTTTTGACTGTCATCCAATGGTTGGATTTTTGCGTACACATCGCCAATACCATTGTTAACATCGACACCTAACTGGTCAAAAAGCGTTCCATATTTGTCAAACAAACTATGATAATAAGCTTTTACACAATGGCCAAATAAGATGGGATCGGACACCTTCATCATGGTCGCTTTTAAATGCAGCGAAAGAAGAATATCTTGTTTTTTCGCTTGTTCAATCTCTCTTGCATAAAATTCGGTCAATGCAGCTTTACTCATTACAGCTGCATCAATAATCTCACCTTCAAGCAGTACTAAATCAGACTTTAACACTTGTTTTGAACCATCTTCGCGCTCAAGTACTACCGAGACAGTTGTCGGTTTATCAAGCATCATAGACTGCTCGCTACCGTAGAAGTCGCCATAACTCATATGGCTTACATGAGTTAAAGAATCTTTGCTCCATGAGCCATAGAATGAGGATGCTTACGGGCGTATTGCTTTACTGATGCTGGTGCGCGGCGATCTGAATTACCTTCACGTAAAACAGGATTAACAGCGCTACCTTTGACCTTATCGTATTGTGCTTTAATGGCTTTTTGTTCATCAGAAACCGGCTCATCAGGATAATCAGGTACGCTGTAACCTTTAAGCTGTAACTCTTTAATACATGCTTTCAATTGCGGAATAGAAGCACTGATATTAGGCAATTTAATAATGTTAGTGTCAGGTAATTGCGCAAGCTCACCGAGCTCAACTAATGCATCTTTTATTTGTAGTTCAGGAGCAAGATATTCTGCAAAATTAGCAATAATACGACCAGATAATGAGATATCACGGGTTTCAACCTTTATTCCCGCCGCCTGAGTAAAAGCATTAATAATTGGAAGGAGCGAAACAGTTGCCAGTGCTGGCGCTTCATCAGTCTCAGTGTAGATAATGGTTGGAGTTTTATCGTTCATTTTATATCCTTTTTATATGATACCTATCTTCCTTATGGGCCCATTTTGAACGTTTTTGCGCATGCTAAAGCTATCTCTTAAATAAAACAGTATTAGCCTTAGCCGACAAACGGTAGACTATAATGAATCACTGTTTTTGAGATAAAGAAGTATTTGACGCGTGTCTAGTTCAAAACCACCTAAAAAACCTCACGGTTCCAAGCGCCCAACCTTTGGCATTAAAGCAAAAGGTAATTTTGGTCGACAAAAAATTAACACATTTAACAAACAATCAAAACACAATATAAAGCCAATTAGTGATCCTGTCATCGTATTATTTAACAAACCATTCGATGTTTTATGTCAATTTACTGATGAACAAGGACGTAAAACGCTAAAGGACTATATTGAAATTAAAGATATTTATGCCGCGGGTAGACTTGATCGTGACAGTGAAGGACTACTGCTCCTGACCAATGACGGTAAATTACAAGCTAAACTCACTCAGCCTAATAAAAAAACCTATAAAACCTATTGGGTGCAAGTTGAAGGTGCACCGACTCAACAAGATTTAGATAAACTAAGACAAGGCGTAGAGTTGAAAGATGGCATGACACTCCCTGCGATAATTGACATTATCGACAGTCCCAACGTTTGGCCACGCAACCCACCAATCAGAGAGCGAAAAAATATCCCGACCACTTGGTTAGCGATACAAATATGTGAAGGTCGTAATCGTCAAGTAAGAAGAATGACTGCTCATATAGGCTATCCTACTCTAAGATTGATTCGTTATAAGATCGGTAACTGGTCGTTAGATGATTTAGATAATGGTCAATACCGTGTCATGGACTGGAAATAAACTTATGAGCCATCGTTATCGTCCAAATGTTACTGTAGCCTGCATTATTCATCATCAACACCATTTTGTGATGGTAGAAGAACTCATTGATAACCAAATAAAATTCAATCAACCCGCTGGCCACTTAGAAGCAAATGAATCTATATTCATGGCTTGCCAACGAGAGATAAAAGAAGAAACAGGTTTAGATGTTGCGCCACAGCATTTGCTCGGTATCGATCAATATAGTGCGAGTAATGAACTCGCCTTCTTGCGTTTCACCTTTATTGTTGAGCTCGATGAGCTATTACCATTAAGGCCGCTAGACCCACAAATAAAGGCCGCCCATTGGCTTCATTTCGATGAAATTTTACATAAACAAAACCAGCTTCGTTCGCCTTTAGTACTTAAAACAATAGATGATTACTACCAAGGCAAACAATTTGACACCTCGATATTAAACAGTGATCTTCTGTTAATAGCCGATGCCAATAAAGCGTGATAGAATACGCACCCTCATAATTTAGTCGCTATCGCTAAGGCTACTTTAGTTAAGTAATGTCCTTTAGATAGCAGGAAATTGAATAATTTCAGGTTTTATATCCATGACAGCAATTGATTCTTCTCGCTCTGGCAAAAAAGTCATCGTCGGTATGTCCGGTGGTGTTGATTCATCTGTATCAGCCTATTTGCTTCTTCAACAAGGATACCAAGTTGAAGGCCTATTCATGAAGAATTGGGAAGAAGACGATACTCAAGAATATTGTGCTGCGGCGCAAGATTTAAAAGATGCCCAAGCAGTATGCGATAAACTTGGTATCAAGTTACATACCGTTAACTTTGCTGCTGAGTATTGGGATAACGTATTTGAGTATTTCTTAGCTGAATATAAAGCGGGTCGCACGCCTAATCCAGATATTATGTGCAACAAAGAAATTAAATTTAAAGCCTTTTTAGACTTTGCAGATGATATTTTAGATGCTGATTATATTGCAATGGGCCACTATGTGCGTCGACGTGACATCGACGGCACAACGCAAATGTTACGTGGCCTAGATAGCAATAAAGATCAAAGCTACTTTCTATATACATTGAGCCATGAACAAGTTGCACGCTCACTCTTCCCTGTCGGTGAACTTCAAAAATCTGAAGTACGCCATATTGCGAAAGAGATGGGACTTATCACTGCGGACAAGAAAGACAGTACCGGTATTTGCTTTATTGGTGAGCGTAAGTTTACCGAATTTTTAGGTCAATACTTACCTGCTCAACCAGGCAAAATTGAAACTGTTGACGGCGAAATTATTGGTGAGCACCAAGGCTTGATGTATCACACTTTAGGTCAACGTAAAGGCTTAGGTATTGGCGGCTTAAAAAATAGCAACGACAACCCATGGTATGTAGTTGATAAAGATTTAGAACGCAATATTCTAATTGTGGCTCAAGGTGGTCAACACCCTCGTCTAATGTCAACAGGTATGGTTGTTAACCAATTACATTGGGTCGACCGTAAAGGTCCTGCTGATGGTGCAACCATCACAGTTAAAACGAGATATCGTCAGCAGGATGTTGCCTGCAGTATTAAGATTGTTGAAGCTGATGTTATTGAAGTGACATTCGCACAACCGGTGGCAGCAGTAACACCAGGCCAATCGGCAGTATTTTATGATGGTGAAGTCTGCTTAGGTGGTGGTATTATCGATACATTAATTAAAGTATAAGAGTCTATCGGTGAACTCAAATATTAATGATAGAACAATGGCTTTAGCTGGAACGCTACAAGCCATTGCCCAGGTACAGCATCTTGCCCGGCACGGTGAAACAGACAGGTCACAACTGGCTGCCACCTTAAAAAGTATCATAATCACAGATCCGCAAAACATCACAGAAGTCTACCCAGAGCAAGCGCTATTGCAACAAGGGTACAATATGATTGTCGATCAGCTTGGTGATACTAAACAAAAAGATGTTGAAATCACTCGCTACTTAATCGGCATTTTGGCACTAGAGCGGAAGTTATCCCGTTCAAATAATGCCTTAGGCATGTTGGCTGAACGAATTAGCCAAGTGCATCGTCAATTACATCATTTTGACATTGCTGATGAACAAGTCATTAGCAACTTTGCCAGTATATATAGTGATGTTATCAGTGATTTAGGGCCAAAAATCCAAATTACGGGTAATCCCAATATTCTGCAGCGCCCATTAGTACAACATAAAATTCGCGCACTTTTACTCGCCGCTATGCGCAGCGCAGTATTATGGCGTCAATTAGGAGGCAAGCGTCGACAACTTGTCTTTACAAGAAAAAATATCGTCGAAACAGCTAAAAAGAATATTACCCTACAATAAAAAAGCCTAGTTCACCAAGGAGCTTCAAATGGATCTTTCCGCACTAACTGCTATCTCCCCTGTAGACGGTCGTTATGGTAGTAAAACCGCCTCACTTCGAGGGATTTTCAGCGAGTACGGCCTCACTAAATACCGTGTTCAAGTAGAAATTAATTGGTTAAAGTTACTTGCTAGCTGCCCTGCTATTACAGAAGTGCCAGCTTTTAGCGAAAACGCTATTATTTTACTTGATAACATTAAAGATAATTTTAGTGAAGAAGACGCTCTGCGCGTTAAAACAATCGAGCGCACCACGAATCACGATGTAAAAGCAGTTGAATATTTCATTAAAGAAAAGATTGCAGCAAATCCTGAATTAGTGGCAATCGAAGAATTTGTACATTTTGCTTGCACATCTGAAGACATCAATAACCTATCTCATGGTTTAATGTTAACTGAAGCGCGTTCACAAGTATTATTACCACAGTGCCAAGAAATTCTTGATGCGATTAAAACATTAGCGCATGAATATCGTTCGATTCCGCTTATGTCACGTACCCATGGTCAACCTGCTTCACCTTCAACATTAGGTAAAGAGATGGCTAACGTTGCTTACCGCTTAGAGCGTCAACTTAAGCAAATTGCAAATGTTGAAATCATGGGCAAAATTAATGGCGCAGTAGGCAATTACAATGCTCACATTAGTGCATATCCTGAAGTTGACTGGCATCAGCTAGCTGAGCAGTTTGTGACAAGCTAGGACTAACTTGGAACCCGTACACCACTCAAATTGAACCGCATGATTATATTGCTGAACTATTTGATGCAGTAGCTCGTTTCAATACCATTCTTATCGATTTTGATCGCGATATCTGGGGCTATATTGCACTTGGTCACTTTAAGCAAAGAACCATTGCTGGCGAAATCGGTTCATCAACAATGCCACATAAAGTTAACCCAATTGATTTTGAAAATTCAGAAGGTAACTTAGGTATTGCCAACGCATTAATGCAGCACCTAGCATCGAAATTACCGGTATCTCGCTGGCAGCGTGATTTAACCGACTCAACTGTATTACGTAATTTAGGTGTTGGTATTGCTCACTCGTTAATTGCTTACCAGTCAACGCTGAAAGGCATTAGCAAGCTTGAAGTCAATGAAACTCACTTACGTGATGAGTTAGACCATAACTGGGAAGTATTAGCTGAGCCAGTACAAACAGTTATGCGTCGTTATGGCATTGAAAAACCGTATGAAAAACTTAAAGAGTTAACTCGTGGTAAGCGTATTGATGCACAGCAACTTGCTGTATTTATCGATAACTTAGCATTACCAGACGATGTTAAAACTGAACTTAAAAAGCTGACACCAGCCAACTACATTGGCCGTGCTGAAGCTATGGTTGATGAGCTAAAGTAATATAGCCATCGTGACTCAAAGCGGCAACGAATTACGCCTGTAATCAGTTGCCGTTTTTTTTGGTATAAACACATGTATAAATTAAATTTCGATACAACTGAGTTTTTAGCAACTCAATGGCAAAAAAAGCCAATGGTGCTACGTCAAGCGTTTACCGATTTTGTTGATCCAATCAGTGCTGATGAATTAGCCGGTCTAGCAATGGAAGAAGAGCTCGCATCTCGTGTTGTGTTAACTCAAGATGAAGGTAAAAACTGGCAGGTTATCCAAGGCCCTTTTGAAGATTATGAGCAATATGGTGAAGATCATTGGCAACTGCTTGTTCAAGCCGTAAACCACTGGTGCCCAGAAACTCAACCTCTGGTTGAAGCTTTCCGTTTCCTTCCTGATTGGCGTTTTGATGATTTAATGGTGTCATTTGCTACCCCTGAAGGTGGCGTAGGCCCACATATCGATAATTATGATGTGTTTATTATTCAAGGTGAAGGTCGTCGTCGCTGGCGCGTGGGTGATTTAGGCGAGTATCGTCCGCGTGATGGAAACCCAGAAACACCGCTCATTGATGATTTTGAACCTATTATTGATACGATTCTTGAAACTGGCGATATCCTTTATATTCCGCCAGGATTTCCACATTGTGGCGTCACACTAACGCCAGCAATGAGCTATTCAATCGGTATGCGCGCACCAAGCCAACAAGAGTTATTTAGCCAAGTTGCGGATTATTTGTTGGATAATAATCAAGGTCAGCAGCGTTTTGAATCGACATCAGAACTAGTAAGCCCGGCGACTATTAGTGCAGATCAACAGCATGGTATCATGGCGTTATTAACTCAATTAGCGAATAACCCAGCTCAATATCAAACCATGCTAGGGTTAATGTTAAGTCAAAATCGCTTTGACCTTGATATTTGTGAACCTGACACACCTTACACACTAGAAGAACTGCATCAAGAACTCGCAGGCGGTACTTCATTAGTACGCATCGGTGGCTTAAAGGTATTACAGCTAGAATCTGATCAACAGCAGCGTCTATTTGTTAATGGTCAAATCTTTGAGCTAGCAGCAACAGATGCAGACACCATCTCAATGTTGAGCAATTTAACCTGTTTAGATAATACACAAGTGATGCAGTTACTGGCGCAACCAGAAGTCGCTCAGTTATTGGTAGACTGGGTTAACGCAGGCTTCTATTATTTGTTTGATTAGTCAATAACAGAAAAAATGGCAAACTCAGGTTTGCCATTTTTTATTGCTAATTTTAAATGCTAGCCCCAAAGATTTTCATCTTCTTGAATTTTATATAAGCTCTCTGCTCTTGCCACTAACAACTGAGCAAACTTAGCTTGCGTTGCATCTTTTGTTGCACCGCTTTTAATCAAGTTTTCAGCTTTAAGATGCCACATCATAGAAAAATGCCTTACCGCTTCACGAGCGGTTTCAGCCACACTCACATCAACATAATCTGTCGGTAAATCACCAGACATCACCCAATACGTTTTCTTTTGCGGTTGCTTTGATTCTAATTTCCAGATTGCCAAATAAGGTGCTAAATAACGACTATCTTGCTCTAACACTTTCGACGGTATAATTCCTTTCTCGGCCAAAAACTTATTTGCCTTCTGAAATTGCTCTCGCACCCATTCAGTTCTTCTCGCTTCTAATTCTTGTTCGCTGATTGCCTGCGTTGCTTGTTCCGTCATCTGTACTTCCTCATAATTATTGTCGTTATGATATTAAAATGTTAACGACATTGTCGGCAACACCAAGATTAGGTTTACATAAAATTGGAAAGCATTATTGCCACATAGCTCACATGTTTCCCGTCCAATCATTATGGTGAGTCCCATTACTAGATGCTATCGTGCCAATATAAATATCTCAAGCATTGTTGTTACTTATTTTAAACAAGTGCTTAACAGTGAATAGGAGAGCTTGTGACTGTATTCAACCACCCATCATTTGATGAGCATGAAAAAGTTGTATTTTGTCGTGATAAGCAAAGTGGACTAAAAGCTATTATTGCCGTTCATAACACAACACTAGGACCGGCCTTCGGCGGTTGTAGAGTATGGAATTACCAAACTGATGATGAAGCTCTCACCGATGTGCTCCGTTTATCGCAAGGAATGACTTATAAAACAGCACTTGCGGGTTTAGCGATGGGAGGTGGCAAAGCCGTCATTATTGGTGATACCCACTTGATGGATCGTGAACAAATCTTTAGTGCTTTTGGACGTGCAGTAAATCAACTCAATGGTAGCTATTACTCAGCAGAAGATGTAGGAACATCACCTAGCGATATTAAAATTGCTAGCCTACAAACTCCGTTTGTTGCTGGTTTAGAGGGGAAAAGTGGTGATCCCTCCCCTTTTACCGCCTTAGGTACATATTTAGGTATAAAAGCAGCTGTTAAACATAAATATAACCAAGATGATTTAAAAGACATGCGTGTTGCAGTACAAGGCGTTGGACATGTAGGTTATTACTTGTGTAAACATTTATATCAAAATGGGGCTAAATTAATTGTCACAGACATAGATCACAGAGCATTAGAAAGAGTGTCACAAGAGTTTGCTGCAACGGTCGTTGCACCACAAGATATCTACCATCAAGATGTTGATATTTACTCGCCGTGTGCGCTTGGCGCAACGGTAAATGACAGTACCTTACCTTTATTTAAAGCCGCTATTATTGCCGGCAGTGCTAATAATCAACTAGCAGAAACACGACATGCCACCGCCTTAAAAGATCTGGGAATTTTATATGCACCCGACTATGTCATTAATGCAGGAGGTATCATCAATATCTCTTTTGAAAGTAATTATAATCCCGAAAATGCACGTACGAAAGTTAACGAAATTTACCACACCTTAAGTAGGATATTTACACAATCTGAACAACAAAATCGTGCAACGGCGATCGTTGCAGATGAGATGGCGCGTCAACTAATCAAGAATAAAGCATAGTTATTACAGCAACTTGAAGTAAACAGAAAGCTAATTATTGAGTGTAGTTCAGTAATAATTAGCTTTCCGTATAATATTAGCTCTTTTTTCAAAAAATTATTTATTGATTTGTTGTCTGGCAAACTAACATATTATCTGCTTGAATTAGTTTACCGATGGGCGAAAGTCAGGAAGACTAAATGATCAATTTTAAATATGCTTTAAATCAAGATCTGCTCGAATGCAAAACAAGTCGATGGAATGGGCTGGAATGTATTTTTATTAATGGTCAAAAAGTTTCACAGAAACGTAATTTCAAAGGATATAGTGAACATCTAATTCAACTATCAGAAGGGAGTAGTTGTAAACTGCAATTGATCACTGATCCAAGTACTGAAACATTAGTTTGCCGTATTTATCTACAAAACCAACATATTATCAGTCTTAAACAAAGTAAAAATGATCATTTCTTAGGGTTAAGTCTACGTCATTTACAATCCAGTGCCATAGCCGGTACTGTCATAACTTCACTATTACTTGTTTTTGCACTTTAGTCTCTTATAAAAAACAACACACCTTAGTTAAAACAATGATAAGTAAACGACTGTTTACTTATCATTTTAACTATGGCTCTAATCGATTAACTTTATGCAATAAATGGATCAACTGATTTGCTTCTTCACTACTCAGTACACATAACCATTTCTGATTAACCCGCTCAGCTTCTCTGATAACATCTTGCTCTAACGCTTTAGCATTATCGGTTAGAAAAATCTGAAAAGCACGGCGATTATCAGCTTCTTGATGCCTATGAATAAAATCTAATTGCTGTAACTGATCGAGTAAGCGAGTCATGGTGTAATTTGCAACATCACAGCGCTTAGATAATTCTGTTTGCGTAATACCCTCTTCTTGCCATAAAGCAAACAAAACTGGCCATAACTTAATATCCAATTGATAGCGCTTCAGACGTGCATCCAATTCACTTTGCAGCGCTACATTTAAATGAGAAATCAAATAACCTAGACTATTATCTCTTTCCAAGCCACACCTCCTGTATACAAACTGGCCTTACCTAATAGTAACACCTAACAGGAAATTAACTAGTGATCACGATAAATATTAACAGGCCCGCTCATCATTTAATAACACTTCCTCAACAAAATGGTAGTAACAAGCACGGGTTAAGCCAGCGCGCATTTGCCGCTCAATATTAAAATAAATGACTTCATCATCAATCTTAAAATCAGTTGCTCTATGCCGTGTATCAATACTTGAAAATAACTCAAAAGAGCCATCCTCTAATCGTTGATAGTCGATAATCATAATAGGATACGTCGTCACGATAACGTCAATATCTTCTTTAGCCGTCTTTAAGCGATACTCATCATTCTTATATTGAAGCACTTCCCAAAATAACTGAGCGAACTTTGTTGGTAATACCTCATTTTGATAAAACCAACGACCTTGGGAATCAATATAAAACAATGCAGTATCGACTTCAGTTAGGCCAGTTTTAAGCTGTTCGAGTAGTTTTTTCGGTGAAATAGAATCCATATCAACCCCTTTTAATTAAGTCTAAAATAGCTTCTAGTGGGTGTTTAGCTCTAAACTTAGATAATCGCTTAACTTGACTACGACATGAATATCCCGAAATAAGAACTTGCGCTTGTGCATATTGATCAAGTGCTTGTTGCCAAGACATAGCATATAAATTTTTTGAATTATCAAGATTAACGGCCTCATGACCATAAGTACCAGCCATGCCACAACACCCAACATTGACACTATCAAGTTGTATACCAAATCGCTTAAATATCTGTTGCCATTCTGCGGCTGTAGAAGGTTTATTAGCTGACTCAGTGCAATGACTAAACCACACATAAGATTGACTGGTTGATAATGTTCTTTGAGGAAGTTTATCTTTAACCGACAATAACCACTCATTAACTAATAAAACCTCAAAATCACCCCGCTGTTGCTGCAGTACATGCTGATATTCATCGCGATAACACAGCACGATAGCAGTCGATGCCAACCATAGGTATCTCAGTTGCAGCAAGCTGATTAAATAAATCTGCACTAGACTGTGCTGTTTTAGCAAACTTATCCAAAAATCCCTTGATATGAGCAGGCTTACCATTGGGTTTAAATGGTAATAAAATAGGTTTAAAACCCAACAATTCAATTAATTCTACAAAATGAAATATTAACTCGGCATCATAAAAACTATTAAATGGATCCTGAATAATAATCACATGTTGATCGCGCTCTTGAGCCGAAATTTGCATTATCGACGCTAAATCGTAGCCCAAACAAGGATGACTATCTAAGCGTTGCCTTAACGTAGGAACACTCAGTGCAGGTGTATCAACATAACCAATTGATTTCTTTATGAGCCACTGACTTAATTTATTTTGAGTCAATGCATTGGCAACTTTAGGAGCTTTGGCCATTATCGTTACACTATCTTCAACGCCTGCAACAAGATAATCCTTAATTGGTCTTTGATAACGTTTATAATAGATATGATAAAAATCAGCTCTAAACTTAGGGACATCAACCTTAACAGGACATTGCCCAGAACAGGCCTTACAGGCCAAACACCCTTGCATTGACTGCATGACTTCATGTGAAAAATCATAATCCTGACTATAGCTATTCTTTAAACGCTGCAATAGACCGCTAGATTTCTCATTAACTAACTGTTCAACATCTATCCCTTTTTCCGACAATAACCGTAGCCATTCGCGCATTAAGCCTGCACGACCTTTCGGTGAGTGTGTACGATCACCACTGACTTTAAAAGAGGGACACATTGGAGATAAGTGGCTGTAATTAAAACATAAGCCATTACCATTGCAATTCATTACATCAGGAAATTGCTCTCTAACCATCACCGGAATTTGGCGGTCATAATAGCCACGTTTAATTGAATCCACATTAAACGCTAATGGCGTCAGGTTATTAGGCGTTACTAGCTTGCCAGGGTTAAGCTTATTTTGCGGATCAAATAAGGCTTTAATTTTGCCGAGCGTAGCAAATAGTTGTTCGCCAAATACTGCTGGACCATATTCGCCACGAACTCCTTTACCGTGTTCCCCCCACATTAGGCCGCCATACTTAAGCGTGAGTTGAGCCACTTGATCTGAAACCGTTTTTAATAATTGCTCATCATTAGGATCGCACATATCTAATGCAGGCCTAACATGTAATACGCCAGCATCAACATGGCCAAACATGCCATATTGCAACTGATGGGAATCCAGTAATGCCCTAAACTCCATAATAAAGTCAGCCAACTTTTCTGGCGGTACTGCTGTATCCTCAGCAAAAGCAATGGGTTTACGTTGCCCTTTAGTTGCACCTAACAAGCCAACGGCTTTTTTACGCATCGCATAAATTCGATTAATACTCGCCAACTCATCAGTGACCTGATAACCCAGCACACCAAACTCACCATTGGCAATTTGTTGATCTAATTTTTGTTGCAATAACTCAATTTTTTGTCGCTCATTAACTTGTTCACCTGCAAATTCAACCATATTTAAACCATCAATGGTTGCATTTTCGACATCTTCAATTAATGGTGCAACGGAGTGCCAAATAATATCTTGTTTAGCTAAGTTAAGTACTTTTGAATCAATCGTTTCAACTACAGTTGCTTTAGCTTCCACCAACGACGGTGCGTGACGTAATGCAGATTCAAATGAATCATATTTGATATTAATTAAAGTGCGATATTTAGGAATTGGCGTAATATTTAATTTTGCTTCGGATATGATTGCTAATGTGCCTTCAGATCCTGTTAACATGCGAGCTAAATTAAACTGACTCAGTTCATCATTCCACACATGCTTTAAATCATAGCCAGTTAAAAATCGATTTAATGGCGGAAATTGAGCTTCAATTAATGAGCGCTGCTCTAGACACATATGAGCAACTTGCTGGGTGATAATATCTGCTAGGTTTGTGGTAGGCATATCTAATGCTTGAGATTTAGAAATTGTTTCAGTTCTCAACACACTGCCATCAATTAATACACTGGTCAGAGTTAATACATGATCGGATGTTTTGCCGTAAACTAAAGAACCTGCTCCTGATGCATCAGTATTAATCATGCCACCAATCGTTGCTCGATTCGATGTAGATAAATCGGGGCTAAAGAAAAAACCATGTTCACGTAGAGCGTCATTAAGCGCATCTTTAACAACACCCGCCTCGACTCTGACCCAGCATTCATCAGGATTAATCTCAATAATATTGGTCATATATCGAGATAAGTCCATCACCAAACCATTCGTTAAAGATTGCCCATTTGTACCAGTACCACCACCACGAGCGCTAAAGGTGATATCAGAAAATTCTGGTTCATCAGCTAACGCAAGTGCGATTTGAATGTCCGCAGTAGATCGAGGAAACAACACACTCTGAGGTAAAAACTGATATACAGAATTATCAGTCGCCTGAACTAATCTTGCTTTATAGCTGCTGTCTATATCGCCACTAAAATCAGTTTGCTCTAACGCGTGTAAGTAATCTAAATAAACTTGCGGTAAATTATGTTGGTGGGTCAGCAAAGGTAACATGTGATCTTCTTGTTTATTATTAACATTATCTTTTCAACATTATACCCATCTGATTCACTTCTGCATTAGCTAGTTATACCAATTCCCAATATTTAAAAACAAAAAGGCCGCTAAAAAGCGGCCTTTAAAATCATAAACATATTGTTTAGCTGCGTTGACGGCCAGGCTTTTGACTGCCACCAGTCGTTTTATGCTTACGTACTGCACGGCGGATTTTAGCACTACGCACTTTGGCACGTGCAACGCTGTGTTTATCAGTACCTAACATACTACGAGTTTCAGCCTCTAAACCTGCAAGTTGGCGTAGATAGTTAACCTGTTCAATTGGTAACTCAATCCAACCACCACGTGGTAATGATTTAGGTAACTCAATCATGCCGTAACGAATACGGATTAGACGACTTACTTGGATCTCTTGAGATTCCCATAAGCGACGAACTTCGCGGTTACGTCCCTCTTTCAAACCAACATGCCACCACTGGTTGATACCTTCACCACCAGCAGATTTAATGTGGTCAAATTGCGCAGGGCCATCTTCTAACACCACACCAGAACGTAAACGTTGTACTGCAGTTTCGGTTACTTCACCAAAAGTACGTACCGCATATTCACGCTCAACTTCATTTGATGGATGCATCAAACGGTTAGCAAGTTCACCGTCAGAGGTAAACAGTAATAAACCTGAAGTGTTAATATCTAAACGACCAACAGCAACCCAGCGAGCATCACGCACTTTAGGCAAACGATCAAAAACTGTTGGACGACCTTCTGGATCTTTACGACTACAAATCTCGCCTTCAGGCTTATGATAAGCAATCACACGACAAACGATATCTTCAGCAGATTTTAATGAAACAGAACGGCCATCCAAACGCACTTTAGCGTCTGCCGCAATTCTGTCACCTAACTTGGCAATTTCACCGTCAATACTAACTCGGCCTGCAGCAATCCATGCCTCCATCTCACGACGGGAGCCATGGCCTGCACGGGCCAAGACTTTCTGCAATTTTTCACTCATTAGTAGACTCTTTATATAAAAACAACTTAGTTACAATAACTTAGTCTTGTAAGAAAATTTAGGTAGGTCATTATGTATGCAGTCACATACATAATCTAAAACTTATTACCGCGCATAATACCAGATCATCGCTAAATTACCTCATTGTTTATGAGCTATTTATTCAATTGCCTAATACAAGCACAACTTCCATAACGATGAATCACTCTGCAGCAGGATAAATATGCACATCTCGTTGCGGGAAAGGAATGCTAATACCTTCACGGTCGAAGCGTAATTTCACTTCTTTGGTAATATCCCAATATACATCCCAATAATCTTCAGGCTTCACCCAAGGACGTACAATAAAATCGACCGATGAATCGCCTAAATTGTGTAATTTGATCATAACCTCAGGCTCTTTTAATACCTTAGGGTGCGAAGTCACAATATCAGTCAGTAATTTTTCAGCCAGCTCAATATCATCACCATAGCCAATACCAAACTCCATATCGACACGACGTTGAAACTCAACCGTAATATTATTTATGGTATCGCGCCAGATTTTGTTATTGGGAATAATAAGTCGTTGATTATCGGTCGTTTTAATAATCGTTGATACCAAGCTCATATGGCTCACTTTCCCCGTTACCCCAGCAGCAGTAATTAAGTCACCAACATCATAGGGGCGATAGATTAAAATCATCATACCTGAAGCAAAATTAGATAAGGTATCTTTAAGCGCAAAACCAATCACGATACCGGCAATACTAAATCCAGCCAGTAAGGGTCCAATTTCCACGCCTAGCTGAGAAATGGCAATGAGTATACCGATACAAATGATAATTTTACTCGATAACGACACACAAAAATCTTGTAAAAGATGACTTAGATTCAAGCTAGAATGCACTACCGCAGTACGGATAATCCGTTTACCAACATTAGCTAATAACAGTGAAATCAAGATAATGCTGATGAAAATAAAAAACTTAAATAGATAAGTAGGACCGTGTAATACAATCTGTTTATTCATCACCACTAGCCATTGTTCAACCAAGCTTTGGGCTATTTTGAAATTCAAACCATCGTTAGCAATATCACCAGAGACTTTAAATAACACTTGTTTAAACGCATCGGTATTTTGTTTAAATGAATCTAATTGCTCAATTGTTTGCACCAAATTAGCACTTGCAATAGTCAATAAGTTTTGTAACTCAAGTACCCGTTGTGTCTCTGTTTTTGTCGCATGTTTACCCGCGAGTCTTAACGCCGAAGTAGCTGATTTCAATTGTGATTGCGTAAACAGTAATAAGCTTGATTGGCTATCTGCACGATCAGTTAGCTGTTTTAATATTTCTTTAGTTAATGGCTCGCTTGGTAATGACAGTTGTTGTAACCAACTTATATTTTGCTGTTGTTGCTGTAAATATCTGCCGAGTTGCTGTGAACGTTTCGCGATGAATATCATAATTTGATAATCGTTCTTCGTTCCTAGCTGACGCTGAAGATTTTCAATATCGAACTTCACCACCAATATGGATTGTTGCACATAACCAATCTGTAAATTAACTAAGTTAATTAATTTAGCATTTTTAGGCTCAACATGATGCATTAGCTGTTTAATCAGATTTCTTATTTGACTGTTTTTTTGGTTGATGCGGTATTCAGTTAAGACGCGTAACTCGCCTTTAGTACTGGGTAATTGATTGATGTAGTGTTGCATATGCTCAGTCAACTGTTGGATTTGTTGCTCAAGCACTTTCGAGGAGGGTTTTGCATGCGCGTTAACTGATAATGTTAGACAAAACAAAAACACTAAACAAAGCCAACGCAGCATAATCATATCGCCTGTATTGAAAAGACCCTACTAAAAACATAGCAGAATTTATGACCAATACAGGCGTAATCAGTTATTCATCATTAGAACTCTGAATACCACCAAGTAGCACTTCGACAGATTTAGGATCTGACAATGGCGGCAATTGGGTAATACTTTCAAGTCCAAAATAAGCTAAAAAATCGGCTGTGGTTGCATACAACGCTGGCCGGCCAGGCACCTCTCTATGACCAACAACTTTAATCCAACCACGATCTTGCAATGATTTTATAATTTGGCTGCTCACTGCAACGCCACGTACTTGTTCAATATCACCACGTGATACCGGCTGCTGATAAGCAATAACTGCTAGCGTTTCAAGGGTTGCACGAGAATATTTAGGCGCCTTTTCTTGCCATAAAAATTGCAAATAAGGACTCAACGAGGTTAATGACTGAAAGCGATAACCACCAGCCACTTTAACTAACTGCACACCACGTTCATGGTAATGTAACTGTAACTTTCTAATGCGGCTTTCACCGCAGCATTTGATACGTTTAAATTAACTAATGCAGTCTCTTGCAATGCCTTGATAGTCATGGGTTTTGCAACCACAAAAAGACACGCTTCAATTAATTGTTCGAGTTGTTTTTGACTAAAATCGGTCAATTAAAATGCCCTTACATAAATCGGCGCTAAAGGTTCAGTTTGCACTAGCTCTACTAGCCTTTCTTTTACCAGTTCCATTAATGCGAGAAAACTCACCACAACACCACTACGACCTTCTTCAACAGTAAATAACTCAATAAATGGTGTGAAAGTTTCACTATTTAACATGGCTAAAATTTGAGTCATACGCTCACGAGTAGACAGAACTTCACGTTTAACTTGATGATTCACATTAACTTCTATGCGCTTTAATACATCTGAAAACGCTCTAGCTAATTCAAACAAAGAAACATCTGGTGGCGTTACCACAGGTTTTATCGAGCCAGAAACTGCCACTTTTGCTTGAAAGTGATCACGTTCCATCCGCGGGAGAGTATCTAGCTCAAACGAGGCATTTTTGATGACTTCATAAGCTTGTAATTGCCTAATTAACTCAGCACGAGGGTCAACCTCTTCATCAGTTTCAATGATGAGCTTAGGTAAAAGGAGGCGTGATTTTATCTCTGCTAAGGTTGCCGCCATCACCAAATAATCAGCTGCAAGCTCCACCTTTGCGCCCTGCAACAAATCAATATATTGCAGGTATTGATGAGTAATTTGATTAATCGGTAAATCAACAACATCCATCTTCTGACGACGGATAAGGTATAAAAGTAGATCTAGAGGCCCTTCAAATGCCTCAAGAAAAACCTCGAGCGCCTCTGGCGGAATAAACAGATCAAGGGGAAGCTCGGTAAAAGGCTCGCCACGGATCATTGCCAGTGGCAATTGAACCTCAGAATTGGCCGAACTAGCCCCTTCAGTTAACTCTGATGACATAGACGATTATTCAAACGGGGTAATATCACCCGCACCTTCACGAATAATTTCAACGTCACCATCAGACATATCGATCACTGTTGTTGCTTCTCGCCTAAATAACCACCATGAATGATTAAATCGACTTGGCGCTCCAAAATGTCACGAATATGTTCTGGATCTGATTCTGTAAAATCTTCACCTGGCATAATCAAACTGGTCGACATCATAGGTTCATCAAGTTCTTCCAATAAAGCACGGGCAATAATATTGTCAGGAAGTCGAATACCAATGGTCTTTTTCTTCTCATTTTGTAAACGGCGCGGTACTTCTTTAGTCGCTTTAAAAATGAAGGTATAAGGGCCTGGTGTACAATGCTTTAATAATCTAAATGCTTGATTATCTACCTTGGCATAGGTTGATAATTCAGATAAATCTCTGCACATGAGTGAAAAGTTATGATCTGACTCAATTTGACGAATACGCGCAATCCGAGTCATCGCATCCTTATCACCAATTGCACAGCCTAATGCGTATCCAGAGTCAGTTGGATACACCACTACTCCACCACTTTTAAGCACACTGACCGCTTGCGACACTAGTCGTTTTTGCGGGTTCTCTTCATGCATATAAAAAAACTGACTCATTTAAGATTCCATCCATTTTTGTGATTGCCAGACCCAATTAACATGTTGAGGCTGAAACATATTTTTACCTAAATCAATCCAACTACCGGGGAAATGAAAGTCACTCCCTAAAGAAGCAAATAGTTGATGTTGATGCGATAACGATACGAGTAAAGCGCGGTCATCAATACTTTGTTGTCCTAATACCACTTCTAACGCATCGCCACCCGCTTCTTTAAATTCTCGCACTAACTTTTTGACCCATTTAGCTGATAATTTATAGCCACTGGGATGCGCTAATACCGCAATACCACCCGCTTGATGAATCATTTTAATGGCTGTTGCCATATCATGCCAATTATTCGGGACATAGCCTGTTTTACCTTTGGCTAAATAACGCTTAAACACGTTAGCCGAGGTGGTGGCATAGCCTTGTTCAACTAACCAACGCGCATAATGACCACGCTTAATGCCGCATCACCTGCAATGCTTTTTGCACCCGCATAAGCACCTTCAATACCCGCTTTTGCGAGTCGTTCACCAATCTCTTGTGCTCGCAGTTCTCGTAACTGCCGTTGTTGATTCAAAAAGTCCTGTAAAGGTTTAAAATGTCGATCTATTTTTAATGCCACAATATGGATATCAAAGTGATTCCAACATGTTGATATTTCAACACCGTCAACGAGGCTCAAAGGAGTTTCATGTTGTTGATTATATTGGTGTGCATCATCTAGACCAGCTAAGGTATCATGATCTGTTATCGCCAACATATGAACGCCATTAGTAATGGCTCTGGCAACCACTTCAGTTGGCGATAAATGGCCATCTGATGCGGTTGTATGGCAGTGTAGATCTATCAATAAACTTTCTGTATTCATAGCGCTATTCTACGCCAGTTTTAAATTAAGTTCAGAGATTAATTTAGGCATCCGCCAAATAAATATAAATAATCAATTGACAAAAATCACAGAGTAATGCTTTATATGTACCCATCAATAACAAAAGATTAGCATTCAATGAATATACTTAGCGTTTACAACAACATTAACTGGTGGTGGCACTTCCCAAACTCGCGGGTGGTGTAAACGCTATTGTTCCTTGAAACAATAGATTTAACAAAAAAGCCCGCATGATGCGGGCTTTTTTGTATCTAAACTGCACGCTCAAAATCGGCAAAATGGAAAGAGAGACCAAAATGAACAAAGTGCAAAATAATCAAGGTGGCCCAATATGAATGCCACTATTGCTCAGGTAAATACGAAAACAACGCCGATTTGTTACCATAAAGATCCATTAAGTTTATTTCAGCACCTGACCCAAAATAAGCCTCATAGCCTATTACTTGAGTCTGCTGAAATTGAATCTAAAGATCACTTAAAAAGCATTGTCATGACAGACGCAGCAATGATGATCAGCTGCCAAGCTTCTACCCTTTGTTTTACGGCATTGACTGAAAATGGCGCCAGTTTATTAGAACCCATTTCGACTTATTTCAAACAACACGACTGTCAAATTGAAGCAGCAACCCTCACCGTTACTCTACAAAGTGATTCACACCAGTTAGACGAGGACAGCCGCTTAAAAGCCATTTCACCATTAGATGGCTTACGTGTATTACTGCAACAAATTTCAATTAATACCCCGGCTGAATTTGCAGATTTATTTATGGCAGGCGTGCTGTCATACGATCTTATTGCTACAGCAGAAAAACTGCCTGAAGTTGCTACAGGGGTAAACGATTGTCCTGATTATCTCTTCTATTTAGCTGAAACACTTATTCTTATTGACCACCAGCAGCAGCAAGCTCAAATCGTCAGTCAACAATTCGATCAACGTCAGCAAACTGAACAACAACTTAAACAACGTGTAGAACAACTTAGCCAACAAGCTCAAGCACAACTGGCAACGCCATCTTTGCAGACGGTAACAGAAGAAGCACACGTCAATATTAGTGATGCTGATTTTGTTAATACTGTCATACAATTAAAACAGCACATATATGCTGGCGACATTTTCCAAGTTGTCCCCTCTCGAACTTTCAGCATTAGTTGTCCTAACCCACTTAATGCTTACCGCGCATTAAAGCTCACTAATCCAAGTCCGTATCTTTTCTATGTTAATGGCCCTGACTTTACTTTATTTGGTGCCTCACCGGAGAGCGCACTTAAATATGAAGCAGAGACTAATCAAGTCGAAGTGTATCCCATTGCGGGAACTCGCCCACGCGGTAAGCACGCCGATGGCAGCATTGATAATGACCTAGATAGCCGTATTGAGGTTGAATTACGTTTAGATAGCAAAGAACTGGCGGAACACCTAATGCTGGTTGATTTAGCACGTAATGATATTGCCCGTATTAGCCAAAGTGGTAGCCGCCAAGTGGCAGAGTTACTTAAAGTAGACCGTTATTCTCACGTTATGCATCTCGTCAGCCGTGTAACGGGTCAACTTCGCCAAGATTTAGACGCCTTACATGCCTACCAAGCGTGTATGAATATGGGCACATTAGTTGGCGCACCAAAAATTAAAGCGGCTGAACTGATTCGACAAGTCGAACAACAACGACGTGGCAGCTATGGCGGCGCAGTCGGCTATATCAATGCTCAAGGCGATATGGATACATGTATCGTGATCAGAAGTGCCTATGTCAAAAACGGTGTTGCTCATATTCAAGCTGGCGCAGGTGTCGTATTCGATTCAGATCCGCAAAGTGAAGCAGATGAAACCAGACAAAAAGCACAAGCAGTCATTAACGCCATTAAATTAGGAGGCGGTCTATGAAACTCTATTTATTAGACAATATAGATTCATTTACCTACAACTTGGTTGACCAATTCCGCTGCTTAGGTTTTGAGGTAATCATTTATCGCAATACTTTATCTGCTGATTATATCGCCAGCCGTTTACTGGCAGAATCTGAACCTTGTTTATTGGTGCTTTCACCTGGCCCCGGCGCACCTTCACAAGCGGGTTGTATGCCGGAGCTGATTAAGCTGCTAATCGGTAAAGTACCTATGCTGGGGATCTGTTTAGGCCATCAAGCGTTAATCGAACACTATGGCGGTATTGTCAGTTCAGCACCATCTATTGTGCATGGTAAAGCGAGTCCAACATTCCATAACGGCCAAGGTATTTTTAACGGATTACCCTCACCACTGCCGGTCGCCCGTTACCATTCTTTAGTGGCAACGCAAATGCCTGATGCCTTAGATGTGATTGCGACGACTGAAGAGATGCCAATGGCAATCATGCATGCACAAGATAAGGTGATCGGTTTTCAATTTCATCCTGAATCAATCTTAACCACCAAAGGTAGTCAACTGTTGACACAAACGGTCCACTACTTAACGAAACACAATCAGGGAGCTGCGTAATGGTACAACAACTATTAGAAAAAATTTACCAAGGCCATTCACTTAGCCGCGAGCAAAGTAAGCAATTATTTGAACAATTAATTGCGGGTAATATGCAAGATGTCACCATTAGTGCCCTACTTATTGCATTAAAACTCCGTGGTGAAACCATCGAAGAGATCTGCGGTGCAGCAGATGCTTTAAGAGATAATGCCAAACATTTTCCAAAATCATCAGTCACAGCTGAGCAAGGTATTGTTGATATTGTTGGTACAGGTGGAGATGGCTTTAATACCATCAATATTTCAACCACCGCCAGCTTTGTTGCCGCTGCCGCAGGTGCCAAAGTGGCAAAACATGGCAATAGAAGCGTTTCAAGTCAATCAGGCTCGTCAGATTTATTAGCGCAATGTGGTATAGGTTTAACACCAACGCCGGAACATGCAAGTGAGTGTCTTGACCAATTAGGCTTATGTTTTTTATTTGCGCCGCACTATCACAGCGGTGTTAAACATGCAGTCCCAGTAAGACAAGCGCTAAAAACGCGCACCCTATTTAATATTCTTGGACCGTTAATTAACCCTGCTCGCCCAGACTTTATGTTACTTGGTGTGTATGACGAAGCACTCGTATTACCAATAGCACAGGTACTACAAGGACTGGGTATCAAACGGGCAATGGTAGTACATGGTTCCGGTTTAGATGAAATAGCACTGCATGGTCATACAAGCGTTGCCGAATTAAATCACACTGAAATTAACTGTTATCAGCTTAATCCAAGCGATTTTGGGGTTGCACAAGCTGAAATTGAAAAGCTTAAAGGGGGTACTCCTGCTGACAACGCCATTATTAGTCAGGCTATCTTACAAGGTCAAAGCACTGCGCCGCAGCGAGATGCAGTTGCCATTAATGCCGCCGCAGCGCTCTATCTGTCAGGCATTAGCCCTGACTTAAAGAGTGCCACCCAATTAGCATTACAAGTGCTGGATTCAGGCAAAGCCTACCAATTAATGCAACGTTTAGCTCAAGCGACGCAAACAGAGGAAGCTGCATCATGATGACCGATATTGAACACAATATTTTAGGGAAAATTGTGCGTAGTAAGCTTGAGCATGTACAGATATTAAAACAACGATTCGGTCATGAGTTGACACCACAAGTGTCACAACTCAGTTTGCGAAACGCGCTGGCAGCACCAAAATCGAGTTATATTCTAGAATGCAAAAAAGCCAGTCCATCGAAAGGATTGATCCGTGAAGATTTCAATCCTATTGAAATTGCAGCCTGTTATCAGCATTATGCCGCCGCTATTTCGGTATTAACTGATGAAGCATTTTTCCAAGGCGACTTCAGCTATATCACTCAAGTAAAGTCTGTCACTAATGTACCCGTGCTGTGTAAAGACTTCTTTATTGATAGCTACCAAATCGATTTAGCCGCGCACCATGGCGCTGATGCGATTTTGTTGATGCTGTCTGTGCTTGAGGATCATGAATATAAAGCACTGGCAAAACATGCCGAGCAATATCAACTCGATATCCTCACTGAAGTGAGCAATCCACAAGAATTATCGCGTGCGCTAGCGCTTAACGCCCAAATTATCGGGATTAATAATCGTAACTTACGCGATCTATCCACGGATTTAGCGACCACAGAGCAACTAGCAGCAAGCATACCTAGCGATCGTATTATTATTAGTGAATCAGGTATTTATCAACATCAAGATATTCGCCGCTTAGCACCGCTAGTGGATGGCTTTTTAGTAGGGAGTTCCTTAATGGCACAAGCGAATATCGATCTTGCTTGCCGTGAACTCATCTTTGGCCGCAATAAAGTGTGTGGCATTACTCGCCAACAGGATGCAGCGGCCATTATTAATGCAGGCGCATTATTTGGTGGACTTATTTTTGCCGAAAAATCACCGCGCTATGTGACCCTGCAACAAGCTCAAGCCATTCAACAACAACAACAGCGACCATTGAATTGGATTGGTGTATTTGTCAATCACGATATTGAACTGCTACTTGAAATAGCCGTGCAGCTCAAGCTATTTGCTGTGCAGCTACATGGTCAAGAAGACCAACAGTATATTGATCGCCTAAAGCAACAATTAGCTCAAGCAGGCGTTAGCTGTCAAATATGGAAAGCCATTGCTGTAAGTACCGACAATGCGCAACAAGCATTAACGATCCCACAGCAGATCGACACACTGGTTTATGACAGCAAACATGCAGGGCAATTTGGCGGTACCGGTACACGCTTTGATTGGCAAATCGCATTACCACAAAAACAACAAGCTATGTTGGCCGGCGGTTTAGATCCAAGCAATGCCGAGCAAGCAAGCCAACAAGGGTTTGCAGGGCTCGATTTTAACTCAGGGCTTGAATCGAGTCCTGCAATTAAAGATAGCCAATTGATTAACGCAGCATTCTCAAATATTAGAATATAACGAAAATAACAAGGAATTTAGCCATGACACAACTTAACCCTTACTTTGGCGAATATGGCGGCATGTATGTGCCACAGATTTTAATGCCAGCGTTGAAAGAACTTGAGCAAGCTTTTATTGATGCGCAGCAGGATCCAGACTTTCAACAAGAGTTTACCGATCTATTAAAAAATTACGCTGGTCGCCCAACAGCATTAACCTTGACCCGTAATCTAAGCCCTAATCCATTGGTAAAAATTTACTTAAAGCGTGAAGATCTATTACACGGTGGCGCCCATAAAACTAACCAAGTACTTGGCCAAGCATTGCTGGCTAAACGCATGGGTAAAAAAGATATTATTGCTGAGACTGGTGCAGGCCAACATGGCGTAGCAACTGCATTAGCTTGTGCACTATTAGGCTTAAACTGCAAAGTGTACATGGGCGCAAAAGATGTCGCACGCCAATCACCAAACGTATTTAGAATGCGTCTAATGGGGGCTGAAGTAATCTCGGTCACATCGGGCTCTCAAACCCTAAAAGATGCGTGTAATGAAGCGATGCGAGACTGGTCTGCTCGCTATGACTCAGCCCACTATTTATTAGGTACTGCAGCGGGTCCACATCCATTCCCGACGATTGTTCGAGAATTCCAAAAGATGATTGGCGAAGAAACCAAAAAACAGATCCTTGAACGCGAAGGCCGTTTACCCGATGCGGTGATTGCATGTGTTGGCGGAGGCTCCAATGCGATTGGTATGTTTGCTGATTTTATCGATGAAAAAGAAGTACAGTTAATTGGTGTTGAGCCAGCAGGTAAAGGCTTAGATACAGCACTGCATGGTGCCCCGCTACATCATGGTAAAACCGGTATTTTCTTTGGTATGAAAGCACCATTAATGCAAGATGAGCATGGCCAAATTGAAGAATCTTATTCAATCTCTGCAGGGCTTGATTTTCCATCGGTTGGTCCGCAACATGCGCATTTACATGCAACAGGCCGTGCAACTTATGAGTCAGCAACCGATGATGAAGCATTAGCAGCGTTCCAATTACTGGCGAAAAGTGAAGGTATTATTCCCGCATTAGAGTCTGCACACGCACTGGCATATACACTAAAACTTGCAAAACAAGCGACCAAAGAAACCATCTTAGTGGTCAACCTTTCAGGCCGTGGTGACAAAGACATTTTTACTGTTTCAGATATTCTTGAAGGCAAGGAGAACGGCCATGACTAATCGTTATTCAGCGTTATTTGATCAACTATCACAACGTAATCAAGGTGCCTTTGTTCCTTTTGTTACCCTAGGCGATCCGGGTATTGAGCAATCATTACAAATTATTGATACGTTAGTTGAAAACGGCGCCGATGCATTAGAGTTAGGGTTTCCATTCTCTGATCCATTAGCCGATGGTCCTGTCATTCAAGCGGCCAATATTCGTGCTTTAGCTGCTGGTACAACTTCAGCTGATTGCTTCAATATGATTAAGCAAATACGAGCAAAATACCCTGACTTACCGATTGGTTTACTGCTATACGCTAACCTTGTTTATTGTGGCGGCATTGAACATTTTTATAGCCAAGCTCAAGCAGCGGGTGTCGATTCAGTATTGATTGCAGATGTTCCAGTAGAGTTTGCAGATGATTTTGTCGCCGCAGCTAAAAAATATAATGTTGCACCAATATTTATTGCACCACCGAATGCAGATACTGAAACATTAACTAAAGTCAGTAATATGGGACAAGGTTATACCTACTTATTATCACGAGCTGGTGTAACAGGCACAGAATCAGCAGCGGGTATGCCAATTGAAACGATTGTTGCTCAGTTAGCAAAGCTTAATGCCGCCCCGCCATTACTTGGCTTCGGTATTGCCGAACCTGCGCAAGTACAAGCAGCCATTGCTGCTGGTGCGGCAGGTGCCATTTCTGGTTCTGCGGTTGTAAAAATCATTGCTAATAATTACCAAAACCCGCAAGTCATGCAGACTTATTTAGCTGACTTCACCTTAAAAATGAAGGCTGCAACCCAAAAATAACCCTAAGCTAATAGATAGAGTTGAACAAGGGCAATGTGAATCTAACATTGCCCTTTTATTTATTAGCTTAAGGCGGTAAGTTGTAGCAACAATTTAAAATAACATTACGCCGCAAGGTGTCGTAAATAGTTAAGATATATCATTAGTAGAAACATTTACGGCGGCAATTATCATTGAGGAACTATGATGAAATTGTCTTTAACCATACTGCCCCTACTCGTCATATCTTGCAGCTCATTTGCTCAAGTTTCAGAATCAAGCTCATACTATCAAGTCACATTTAGTGATAAACATCAGTATAATAAAGCCGCTATCAGCCTGCATGGGCAGCTAATCAAAAGCGAACCTGACTTTTTACGTCATTTCGTCTTATTGTCAGCATCAGAAAAGCAACGACTATCCCTACACAGTCAGCAAATTGAATATATAAGCCAAACAGCACCCAAGATAAAGTTGCCAGCAGCAAAGGATAATCAACAAACATCAGGTATAAGCAACTACCCTTGTTACCCTACCGTGGAAGAGACATTCACGGCGGCGCATCAACTTAGGCAAAATTACCCACAACTGGCGACTATGGTTGATATTGGCAATTCATGGCAAAAATCTAAAGGCATTGGCGGTTATGACTTATGGGTCCTAAAGCTCACGAATCAACAAACTGCCGAACAACATCCTGACAAACCCATTTTATTTATACATGCAGCTATGCATGCCAGAGAATATACCACATCACCCTTAGCGCTCGCCTTTGCACAACAAATGGTAGAGCAATATCAAACAAATGCCGACTATCAATGGATTTTAGATCGCCATCAAATTCATATTTTATTGCATATGAACCCAGATGGTCGTAAACAAGCAGAGCAACAGCTCTATTGGCGTAAAAATGCTAATAGTGATTATTGCCAAGGTAATAACATTGGTGCCGATCTCAATCGCAATTTCAGCTGGAACTGGGGAAATGTGCCCGGCGGTTCGAGTGATAATCCTTGTAATGAACTTTATAGAGGCCCAGAGCCTGCGTCAGAACCTGAAACTCAAGCGGTAGAAAGCTATTTAAGACAAATATTCGATGACAATCGAGGACCATTGATTACCGATGCCGCACCTGACGATACTCAAGGCATGCATATTGATTTACATTCCTATAGCGAACTTATTTTATGGCCTTGGGGCGGCACAACTACACCAGCGCCCAATGGCAACGCATTACAAACTTTAGGTCGAAAATTGGCTGAATTTAACGATTATTATCCGCAGCAAAGTGTTGGACTCTATCCCACCGATGGCACCAGCGATAACATTAGTTACGGTGAACTTGGCATCCCTAATATTACCTTTGAATTAGGCACCGCGTTTTTCCAAAGCTGTAGTGTTTATCAAAACACGATTTTACCGAAGAATTTACCGGCTTTAGTTTATGCAGCCAAGGCGATTGAAGCGCCCTACCTCATCCCTTCGGGCCCAGACATTGATGAATTACATTTGAATGGCCAACAACGATTTAGTATTGCGATTAACCAAACCGCAACCCTTACGATTCAAGCATCAGATAACTTATTCAACGATATAAATGGCGAAGAAACAATACAAAACATTAGCGCAATCGCGCTATATATCAATCAATCGCCTTGGGATGATAATGCTGCAGCCATTAGTCTCTCACCCAGTGACGGTAGTTTGATCAAAACACGGAACAAGCTTCATATGAATTCAATTTAGCAGATCTAGGTGAAGGCCAGCATCGCATCTATATACGAGCACAAGACAGCTCTGGCCAATGGGGCACAGTGCGCAGTCAATTTATTACCATTACCCCTGAAAATAATCAGAATATTGAGCCAATAGCTGACTTTAGCGTAAGTTGTGAAGAGTTGACCTGCAAATTTGATGCTAATATCAGCCAAGATAAGGATGGCACAATTGTGCAATATCAATGGCAGTTAGGCGATAATATCACCCAAGACAGCGTAGCATTTGCGCATACTTATGCTGGCGCGGGCGATTATGAAGTCAAATTAACGGTTGTAGATGATATATCCGCTAGCAATACGAAAACTGACACCATCTCCGTCACGGTAACCTCTCCAGAACCTGAAGTGACCAGTGCTCCTGAACCACAATCTAGAACATCAGGCGGCGCAACACTTTGGTTGACGTTATTGAGCATGTTATTTATCAGACGTCGCCAACAATAATCAGATTAGGGCTGATATTCTCAGCCCTATTTCTTTGCCACTAAAAAACTCCATGGTACACTCCGGCATCATTTATTTTTGTCATCTAATATATGAAACAACTGTTAGATTTTTTACCGCTCGTTATCTTTTTTGCTGTTTATAAGCTCTATGACATCTATATTGCAAGTGGTGCTTTAATTGCAGCAACTGCACTACAGCTGATTGTGACTTACCTTATCTATAAAAAACTCGAAAAAGTCCACATTATCACCTTTGTTATGGTTGCGTTTTTCGGTTCATTAACACTCATTTTCCACGATGATGTATTCATCAAATGGAAAGTGACTGTTGTATATGCACTATTTGCAATTGTGCTTGGTATCAGTCAATTGATGAATAAGCCGCTACTAAAAGGCATGTTAGGCAAAGAGATTGAAGTTGCTGATCATGTATGGGCAAAAATCACATGGTATTGGGTCAGCTTCTTTATTGCTTGTGGCTTACTCAACATTTACGTGGCATTTAGCTTATCTGAAGATGTTTGGGTAAACTTTAAGGTATTTGGTTTAACTGCGGCGACATTAATCAATACAGTATTAACTGTGGTTTATTTGTTTAAGCATATTCCCGAAGATAAACGTAAGGAAATGAAATAATGTGGTATATGATTTCTTCACAAGACGTTGAAAATAGTCTTGAAAAGCGTATGTCAGTACGAGCAGACCATCTTGCGCGTTTACAAACATTAGCCGATGCAGGCCGTTTACTTGTCGCTGGCCCTCATCCTGCCATTGACAGTGATAATCCGGGCAGTGCAGGTTTTACTGGCTCACTGGTTGTTGCAGAATTTGACTCATTAGCAGACGCACAAGCATGGGCTGATGCCGATCCCTATATTGCAGCTGGCGTATATGCCCATGTTATTGTAAAACCATTTAAGCGTGTTTTACCTTAATTAGCATATGATTTGCGTAATAAAAAAGGCTCAACTGCATAAGCAATTGAGCCTTTTTTATCAATATAAGTAAGACTAGTCGATTAATGACCGATAAAATGCGTCACCTGTATCACAGCCGCAATAACAGCTAATACCACCAAACAACTCACGTATATTTTTTCTTTACCAACAAACACAGTCAAACCTTGCTCACGCTTGGCTTTAATAAAGAAGTACAACCCGAGTAGATAGAAAATACTCGAAAGCAATAAATAACTCAGTCCAGAAGCATAGAGTAACCATAATCCATAGCCTGTTGCACCAAGACCAATGGCTAATAACTTACCTCTATTTTTGCTCTCAATCGCTAATCTTAAGGTGTATACCGCCACTAAAAAGTAAGGCACCAAAATCATTTCAGAAACAATGGTGATTAGACTGTTATAAGTACTCCCTGCAAAAAATACAAAAACCAGTGCAACTTGAATACAAACACTGGTTAAGATTAATGGCTTAATCGGAGTACCAAAACGATTTACTTTGGCATAGGCTTTAGGGAATATTTTATTTTCAGCAGCAATAAATGGCGCTTCTATCGCCAATACAACCCAACTTAAAAATGCACCACAAACAGAAACTAGCAGTGCGCAACCAATCATAATACTGCCCCAAGGGCCGACAATATGTTCTAAAATTTCGGCCATAGAGGGGTTTTGTAACTTTGCAATCTCAGGCGTGGACATCACCCCCATCGATAATAACGTCACAAACACATAAATAAACAGTGCCGTTAATAAACCTAGAATAGTGGCACGACTCACATCACTTCGTAATTTTGCCCGTTCGGAAACAACAACAGCACCTTCGACACCGATAAACACCCATACCGTCACTAACATGGTATTTTTTACCTGTGTTAGCAGATCATTATTAGCACCAAAGCTATGACCAGAAAAATCGAAAGTAAAGGTATGCCACTTAAACGCTAACATGGTAAAAATCAAAAACAGTAACAGGGGAATGATTTTTGCGATAGTCGCAATCATATTGATAATGGCAGCAATTTTAACGCCTCGAGTCACTAATGCATGCATTAACCATAATACTAATGTAGAACCGACAAATGAGACCCAAGTATTGCCCTCACCAAAAATGATATGGCCAGGAGAATCAAAGAACATACCTAACGTACTGAAAACGATAACCAGATAAGTTACGTTTGACAGCATGGCACTCACCCAATAACCCCATGCTGAATTAAAACCAATAAAATCGCCAAAACCTGACTGAGCGTAGCCAAACATACCGGTTTTTATTTCTGGTTTTAAAATAGAAAGCGATTGGAATGATAATGCTAAAAAGATCATCCCAACACCAGTAATACACCAACCGATCATTACCGCTTCGGGGCCTGCAACTGCGGCCATATTTTGCGGTAAACTAAACACACCAGCGCCAATCATAGAGCCAATTACAAGTGCGGTAAGCGCACCTAACCCAAGCTTATTATCCATACAATGTCCCGTATTAACTATACAGATGCAGTATAGGACACTCTAATTAATGCTTGATACATATTTACACAAGTTAAATAAATATTTATCTTTATTCGGGCTTTTTTCAATCAATAAAAACAACAGCTTGAAATCACAGGTATAACTTATTTTACAAACAGCACCATTTAGCACAGAAATTAAAAAGTGTTTATTATCTTAATCAGCATAAAAATAAAAAACGCCCTATGTGATAACAAATCATTTGCAACAAAATTAGATAACGGGTAGCACCTCCGCAATCTCATCATCTAATAATTGTAATACACTTTTATAACCAAACCTTGGCTGCCATGCTAATTCGGCTTGTGCCAATGACGAGTCATAAACACGATCAAGCTTGGTTGGTAGCGACCAACCTCGTTGTTCAAAATCAGTTACTAATTCAGGGCAATATTGATGCAATTGCAGGCTTGCATCTTCAAATAAAGCTTGGCAATTCTCAGCTGTAAACGGTGTTTTTGCAGAAATGATATAACGATTAAATCCACTTGGTCGTTTTTCAATAGCACAGCGATGAGCACTGGCAACATCACGCGCATCAATCCCTCTTGTTAATCGATACACCGCCATCATATCGGCAGGCTCAGGAAAACAACGGGACATCTGCAATACACAAACGGGCAAATGAAATAAATCTGAAATTTGTTTTAATTTCTGTTCAGCAGCAATTTTGCTGTGATGATAAATAGTTTTTGGCTGAGGAAGTACAGTCTCATTAACCCAACCGGCTTGATCATTAGGTGTTGAGGCAAAACCGTATAAAGCCGTGGTACTGGTAAATACAAACTGCTTAATCCCCATTTTTACACCCAGCAAGGCTAAATTTTCAGTGGCAGTTATATTAATTCGTTGAAACTCCTGCTCACTAAACAAACCAACATGCGGAGCATGCAACGCAGCGGTATGAACAATGACATCAACCCCATCAAGTGCTGTAGCTAATAATGTTTGATCACCAATATCACCTACAAAATCAGCAGTTGAACATGGCGTTTTATCAAACCCCACAACGTCATAATGCTTCATTAAATGAATATAAATCGCTCTACCTACTCGTCCAGCAGATCCTGTCACCAATACTTTCAATGAACTTCCTTAACGAACAATAATTTAAATCTTAGCGCTATGGTATAGAAATGCTAATAGATAAAGATAGTGCTTTTTCAATTCATACCTGAGTAACAATACTTCTACCAATCTTTATACAAATACTTAAAACAATATTTATACAAATTCTTAAAGCAATATTTTAGCCAGATATAGGGTTAATTACTTTTTAATCTATTAGATGTTGCTATTGTCGATCTAGATCACAAATATTATGTTTAAAGCTGAATTTCATCCCTAAAATAAGTACATTTACGCCATCGAAACGTTTGCGCAAACGTTTGCGCACTCTAAAGTCCGTTAATTTGACTTATTTCAAAGCAACGGCCAATGCACAATGGCATGGTAATTATGAAAAAAAGTACCCTTCTAAATTCAGCAATTTCAACGCTTGTTGCTCAAGCAGGTCATTTAGATGAAATCACGATTTGTGATGCAGGCCTGCCGATTCCGGCAACAGTAGATCGTATCGATATGGCGCTCGTCGCTGGTACACCTGACCTACTCTCATGTATTGATGCTTTACTCTCCGAGTTGCAAATTGAGCAAGTCATAATGGCCAGTGAGTTAGCACAGATAAGCCCCGCAATGCACCAAGCCATCATTGACCGAATCGCTACTGAATCAGCATTGACGAATAAAACAATTCAAATCCATTACCTCAGCCACGATCAATTTAAACAGCAAACTCATCATAGCAAGGCCATTATCCGCTCTGGTGAATGTACGCCATTTGCCAATGTTATTTTCCGCTGCGGCGTTACCTTTTAATAAAGGATTCGAGGACTCAGTATGAAGCAAGCCATACTTGAATTAACCGATATCGTAAAGACCTTTCCTGGAGTCAAAGCTTTAGATGGCGCGAGTTTAAATGTCTATGCTGGCAAAGTAATGGCATTAATGGGCGAAAACGGCGCGGGTAAATCTACCTTAATGAAAGTCTTAAGCGGTGTTTATCAAGCAGACAGCGGCAGCATTCGTTTTAAAGACCAGCCTGTTCAATTTAGCAATCCACGTCAATCACAGCTGGCTGGAATTAGTATCATTCACCAAGAACTGAATCTGATTGAACATCTTACTATTGCAGAAAATATCTTCCTTGGACGAGAACCAACCACTCGAATGGGTCGAATTGACTGGCAAACCATGTTTAGCCAAGCAGATAAGTTATTAGCAAAACTCAAGGTCAAACACAGTGCTAAAACCTTGCTGTCGGAGTTAAGTCTTGGTGAACAGCAGATGGTTGAAATAGCAAAAGCATTATCCATGGATGCACAGGTCATCATTATGGATGAGCCAACCGATGCATTGACCGATAATGAAACTGAATCCCTGTTTAACATCATCAGAGAGCTATCTGCGCAAGGCTGCGGTATTGTTTATATTTCACATCGTTTAAAAGAAATTTTTACCATTTGTGATGATATTACCGTGTTACGTGACGGCAAATTTATCGCTCAAGCAGCAATTGCTGATATTGATGAAGATAAGATGATTGAGCTTATGGTGGGTCGTCAACTCGATGAACAATATCCTTATCAAAATAGCTGCCGCGAGCAAACTTGTTTATCCGTTAAAGGGCTAAGCGGTCACGGTATCGATAATATTAGTTTCGACTTAAAACAGGGAGAAATCCTTGGCTTTTCAGGGTTAATGGGCGCGGGTCGCACCGAGCTGATGAAACTCATTTTTGGCGCCTTAAACAAGCATCAAGGGCAAGTCCATCTTAATGGGGTTGAGCTAAAAATTAATAACTGTCGAGATGCACTTGATCAAGGCATTGTTTATATTTCTGAAGACCGTAAAGGTGATGGTTTACTGTTAAGCCAATCAGTCAAACATAATATGTCTGTTTGCAGCTTGCCACTATTATCTAAATTTGGTCATATCAATCAACAATTAGAGCAGCAACAAGTTGCACAGTTTATTGAACTCTTCAATATAAAAACGCCCCATCAAAACCAAACTATTGGCTTATTATCTGGTGGTAATCAACAAAAAGTCGCCATTGCAAAAGCATTAATGCTCACCCCAAAAGTGGTTATTTTAGATGAACCTACTCGCGGTGTAGATGTAGGTGCGCGTAAAGAGATCTACCAATTAATCAATCAATTTAAGCAACAAGGTCTAGCCATTATTATGGTGTCATCAGATATGCCTGAACTGCTTGGCTTAAGTGATCGAATTATGGTGATGCATCAAGGTCAAATCAGTGCCGAATTTAGTCGTCAGCAAGCGACTCAAGAGAAACTCCTTGCCGCAGCCGTCGGTAAAACTCAGTGTGAGGAATGTTAATGAACACACAAACACCTGTCGCTTCAACAACGACAAACAACAAGCGCATTAGCCAGTGGTTAATTGAACAAAAATCATTAATTGCATTACTACTGCTAATTGTAGTGGTGTCGCTCATCAACCCAAACTTTTTCTCTGTTGATAACCTATTAAACATACTCAGACAAACCTCAGTTAACGCCATTATTGCAGTGGGTATGACACTGGTCATTTTAACTGCGGGTATTGATTTAAGTGTGGGTTCGGTACTGGCACTTTGTGGTGCCCTAGCTGCCAGTTTAATTGGTATGGAAGTGCCTATTTTAGTGGCTATTCCAACGGCATTATTAGCAGGAGCCACACTTGGTGCCATCAGCGGTATTATTATCGCAAAAGGTAAAGTACAAGCCTTTATCGCCACTTTAGTAACCATGACGTTACTTAGAGGTGTCACCATGGTTTATACCGATGGTCGTCCAGTTTCAACAGGCTTTACCGATGTAGCAGATCAATTTGCATGGTTCGGTACAGGCAGCGCCTTAGGTATTCCCATTCCGGTTTGGTTAATGGTGATTGTATTTGCCGCAATCTGGTATCTATTAAACCATACCCGCTTTGGTCGCTACATTTATGCCATCGGTGGTAATGAATCAGCCGCCCGTCTTTCAGGTATTAATGTTGACCGCGTAAAAATTGGTGTTTATGCCCTTTGCGGTACATTGGCAGCATTAGCCGCCATTATTGTGACCTCACGTTTATCTTCTGCTCAACCTACAGCAGGTATGGGTTATGAGCTTGATGCGATTGCAGCGGTAGTATTGGGCGGCACCAGTCTGGCTGGCGGCCGTGGTCGAATTACCGGCACATTGATTGGTGCCCTGATTATTGGCTTCTTAAACAACGCTCTAAATTTATTAGATGTCTCTTCTTATTATCAAATGATTGTAAAGGCCAGTGTCATCTTGCTAGCCGTTATGATCGACAACAAACAAAAATAATCTGAATAACGAAGGTTTATGATGAAAACATTAAATAAAATTGTCTCTACAGCATTAGTATCATTAACTATCGGCTTTAGCCACAACGCCTTAGCTCAAGACACCATCGCCATGGTGGTTTCAACCTTAAACAACCCTTTTTTTGTGACCTTAAAAGAAGGTGCAGAACAAAAAGCAGATGAATTAGGCTACAAGCTTATTGTGCTTGATTCGCAGAATGATCCAAGCAAAGAACTGTCAAACGTTGAAGATTTAACCATTCGTGGTGCCAAAGTTATTCTAATCAACCCAACCGATTCAGATGCGGTATCAAATGCAGTAAGATTGGCTAATCGCAATAACATTCCAGTTATTACTCTAGACCGTCAAGCAAATCACGGTAAAGTGGCAAGTCATATCGCCTCAGATAACGTCCAAGGTGGTAAAATGGCCGCTGATTTTATCGCCAGCAAACTAGGTGATAATGCACAGGTTTTACAGCTTGAAGGTATTCCAGGTACCTCTGCAGCTCGCGAACGTGGTCAAGGATTTGCCGAAGGCGCAGCGCAACATAAATTGACGGTACTGGCTAGCCAACCTGCAGATTTTGATCGCACTAAAGGCCTTAACGTATTAGAAAATATGTTGACAGCAAACCCAACAGCACAAGCGGTATTCGCTCAAAATGATGAGATGGCACTAGGCGCTGTACGTGCAGCACAAGCTGCCAATAAGAAACTGTTAATTGTGGGCTTTGATGGCACAGAAGAAGGCATCGCGGTCGTTAAACGTGGCCGTTTAGGTGCAACAATTGCTCAGCAACCACAACTGATTGGTGCAACAGGCATTAAAGTTGCGGATAAACTATTAAAAAATCAAGCTGTTGAAGCATCTATTCCGGTACCATTACAGATCATCAGCAAATAAGAGATTAGTTCATGAACAAATTAATTGTATTAGGCAGTGTTAATGCTGACCACGTGGTACAAGTGCCACAATTTGCACGCCCTGGTGAAACTATTTCAGCTGCTGGCTATCAGGTTATTCCTGGTGGAAAAGGCGCAAACCAAGCTGTGGCTGCCGCAAGGTTAGGTGCTGATATTGGCTTTATTGCCTGTGTTGGTGATGATGATTTTGGCCAACGTATGATCAATGAATATCAAACGCTGGGGATGAATACCGAAGCCATTATGATTGCTGACAATATGGCGACTGGTGTAGCAATGATCCAAGTAACAGATGCTGGCGAAAATAGCATCTGTATCGCCGCAGCTGCGAATAATATGCTGACGGTTGAAAAGTTAGCCGCGCATCATCATCTCATTGCTGCTGCTGATATGTTATTAATGCAACTTGAGACACCTTTAGCCACAATTACTAAAGCTGCCGAAATTGCTAAGCAACACAAGACTAAAGTGATTTTAAATCCAGCACCAGCGACGGCACTACCTGAAGCCTTGCTCGCCAATGTGGATTTGATCACCCCCAATGAAACTGAAGCCGAGCTATTAACCGGTATTAAAGTGACTGACTTAACCAGTGCAGCACAAGCCGCTAATGTATTGCATGCAAAAGGCATTAGTCAGGTTATGATCACCTTAGGTAGTGAAGGCGTATGGTTAAGTGAACAAGGCCAAGGCCAGCAAATACAAGGCTTCAAGGTTGATGCGATTGATACCACTGCCGCAGGTGATACCTTTAATGGTGCGCTATTAACAGGCTTACAAAATGATTTAGCATTAACAGATGCAATCCGTTTTGCCCACGCTGCAGCAGCAATTAGTGTTACCCGTTTTGGCGCTCAAACCTCTATCCCAACATTGGCCGAAGTTGAGCAATTTTTAGCAGCACAAGCATAATTTTTTTCGGGGCTATTTATTGTAGCCCCCTTTTATAATATTGATATTTTAAATATGGCCACGATAAAAGATATAGCAAAACTTGCGGGCGTATCGACGTCGACAGTAAGCCACGTATTAAATAAAACTCGATTTGTGAGTGAAGAGATAAGTCTCAAAGTGCTACAAGCAGTATCAGAGCTGAACTATGCTCCATCTGCCCTTGCCCGTAGTTTAAAAACCAACCATACCAAAACATTTGGTATGCTAGTTACCACCTCTACTAACCCTTTTTTTGCCGAAGTGGTAAAAGGCGTAGAGCAAGCTTGTTATGAGCAAGGATATAGCCTGATTTTATGTAATACAGAGGGTGATCCGCTACGGATCAATCTCAACCTATCAACGCTACTGCAAAAGCGAGTCGATGGCCTTTTATTAATTTGCAGTGAAGTAGAAGCAAAAGCCTTTGGCCAATTAAATCATTACCCTGAATTACCTATGGTCATGATGGATTGGGGCCCGACCGATTTTAACTGCGACAAAATTCAAGATAATTCATTACTTGGTGGTTACTTAGCGACCCAGCATTTAATTGAGATGGGACATACTGAAATCGCCTGTATTTGTGGTCCGTTAGATAAAGTTCCTGCTGCGCAGCGTATTACAGGATTTAAGCAAGCAATGCAGGATGCTAACTTAACCATCAATCCAGATTGGATTATTACGGGTAACTTTGAGTGTGATGGTGGCGTTGCCGCTTATCAAGCTCTTAAACAATGTCAGCAGCAACCAACAGCGGCATTTATTTGCAACGATATGATGGCAATGGGCTTTATTCACGCCGCCAATAAGGATGGTATTAGCATCCCGCAGCAATTTTCCATTGTCGGTTATGATGATATAGAGTTAGCCAGATACCTCAGCCCTGCACTGACAACTATTAGTCAGCCCAAACGATTATTGGGACAAAAAGCAGTTGAGCTATTAATCGATAAAATATCCTCTAAACGAGCAGAAACACAAACCATCGCACTAGAGCCAAGCTTAGTGATAAGAGATAGTGTTATCGCTAAATAATACGAGTCAATATTGGGGGCTACCTAGCTCCATTCCACCATTTTGTTTCATTTTCGCCGCTACCGCCAATGCCCACCAACCGATAACAATACTCACCACTATTCGTATTGGGAAATACCATAATGCTGGTAGGTTAAATAACCAAACAACGACATCATTGGGCAACACGTAATAAGCCACTTGTTTAACCCAATAAATGAAATAGAGATGTTGTAATAATTGATTGATACTGAGACTAATCGGTTCTACTGCGGTTATCACTAACCACAAGCTAAAACTCAAAAGCAATCCATCCGCAATACTGCCGATTAATGACGTCCAACCGAAAATTAATAACACTTTTCTTAGCATCATAAAATACCAGTTACTGTTCTTTTTCAGCCTGAACTTTTTCAGCAAATTGTTTAAAATTATTCATCTCTTTTAAAGAGGTTTTACGAAACATATTCGGCGCAAATAACGCCATTAACTTTAATAAGCTACCAAAGCGAAACTCACAAGCAAATTGCCAACAAGTGCGATTCTTATCTAGTGCAATAAACTGACTATCAACTCGATTCCATGCCCCCATCAAGGTTGCTTTTGATTGATAAATACAAATCATTTGAGTTGGTAAGTTATTAAGCTCAACCTTTTCAGTCATCTGTGTTGGTTTACCGGCTATCATGTGCGTCAATATCGTTTCAGAGCCTGTTTTTCCTGCTTGCCCCACCACAGACTCATACTTAACAAACCCTTGTTGCCATTTAGCCCAATTATCGGGGTTATCATATAATTTAACTACATCCGCGATAGATAATCCTATTTCAATAGATAATGTATAATGCATAGCCCTGCCCGTTATATGATTTGTCATTAGCCAACTTAGCTTAAAAATCAATCAATACCAAGGCTCATTATTATTCCAAATAACAGTCATACGGTATTACTACAAATGTTATGATTACAATCCAAAACCTATTCTTATTAAGAGATGTCTCATGCTTCACGGCAACCTAAATGACCTAGCACAGTACCACCATATTCCAACGGCTATTTTATCTATCATTAGTAAAGTTAAAGCGTTATTAGCCGTCAATAATCAACCTGGACGCTATTCGCTAGAGCAGGATAACTTTTACTTTATTGTTAATGACCATACTCAAGAGTTAGCTCTTAGAAGATCTGAAATACACGCTAAATACATTGATGTACAAATCATACTGGAAGGTGGAGAACGGTTCGGTTATAGCCTAAATCCACTTGTTTCTATTACAGAAGACTTGTTAGACAGTAAAGATATTGCTTTTAGCAATGATGTCATCAACGAACAATTTATTAATTTAAATCAAAACGAATTTATCATTTTTGACGCGCTACAGCCGCATCGACCTTTAATTGCAGTCACACAACCTGCTCCAGTCAAAAAATTGGTGATCAAAATCGAGAAGTCATCTATAACCGCTGCTGCTTGACAAAATATGTCTGCTTAATGACTCAATTTTAATGAGTTAACACCTACGGCTCATGTTTTCTGACTATTATCGAGATATATCTCAATTTGATAATGCTTATAATTTATTCGAAAACTAATTTGATCCAGATCATAAAGCTCATTAGTAGATAACGTTATGTTGTCACAGTGTTGCTGGAAACATGATATATGGAGATAAAATGGAATTAAAACAAGATCCAAGATGTTACTCAGATGTATGTGTTAATGGTAAGTGGTTTCATTATGACCACTGCACAACTAATGCCTACATGCTTAAAGGCGGCGCGAGCCGCTATTTGAATTAGCTAAAATGCCAACCACTGAAAATGAGCTTATCGATTTACTTTCGGAAATCCCATTTGAATAATTTTCCCATTTGGCTCTAATGTATTTTAGCCGACTCTGACAGTCCGTCATCCCTTATATGATAACTGTCAGTGTTCCTCATCGAAACCGTTTATCAAAATCGTAATTCTTCATCGCCTAACTCCTACTAATCGCCCCTATTCATGTTATTATTTTGACATTAATGCCAATTGGCGCATGTTTTCCAAAAGGAATTTTTACTCAACATGAAAATTGTCTCATTTAATATCAACGGCCTAAGAGCTAGATTGCATCAACTTCAAGCATTAATCGACAGTCAACAGCCAGACATCATTGGCTTACAAGAAACGAAAGTGCATGATGAAGCCTTTCCTGTTGCAGATGTTGAAGCGATGGGCTATCAAGTGCATTATCACGGCGGTAAAGCTCATTATGGCGTTGCTATGCTTTCAAAAAAGACACCTTTAGCGGTTCAAAAAGGATTCCCAACTGACGCTGAAGACGCGCAACGTCGAATGATTATGGCGACATTTGAACAAGATAATGGCCGCCCATTAACAGTCTTAAATGGTTATTTCCCACAAGGGGAAAACATCAGTCATGAAACCAAATACCCTGCTAAGCGTAAATTCTATCAAGACCTAATGATCTACCTAAATGAGAATCATAACCCTGATGAAGATTTAGTGATCATGGGTGATATCAATATCTCTCCTATCGATTTAGATATTGGTATTGGTGACGTCAACGCCAAGCGTTGGTTAAAGACGGGTAAATGTAGTTTCCAACCAGAAGAAAGAGAATGGCTACAAACGCTCTTAAATTGGGGACTTATCGATACCTTCAGGCAGTTACACCCTACTCGCACAGAACGCTACTCATGGTTTGATTATCGTTCAAAAGGTTTTGTCGATAACCGCGGCTTACGTATTGACGTTATTTTAGCAACACCTAGCTTAGCGAAGCGCCTTATTGAGTCTGATGTAGATTACGATTTACGTGCCATAGAAAAACCATCTGATCATGCGCCAATCTGGAGCAGCTTTAGCGAATAACCACAACGACTAATATTCAATAAAATCAAAACGCCTGATAACAATTATCAGGCGTTTATTTTTATATAATGGTCATTACATCAAACAAACTAATTAACATGCTTAGCAGTCCACTTAGCCACAAATTGGCCACCTGCTCTTGCGATTTTCTCTAGCCGATCACAAGTTCCCCAAGCCATCTTGCTACCAATTTCTTTAGTTGCTGATTTAACTTCCTTACCATTTTCGACTAATGACACTTTTAACGTGGCGACGGACACAGGATGAAAGGACCAAATACTAAACTTTTGTGGCACGACTTCTACATAATCGACTTTAACAACCTTATTGTTTGCTTGGTCAGAAGTGACATCTTTACGTGCAGTAAATTGATATGGATAACGCTCACTTGTTGTCATAATTGACTCTGAAAGTGATTGCAACATCTTGCATTCAACTTTAATTTTATTTTCAACCATACCATCAGCAAATTGAATATCTTCTAAAATTAATGTACTGGCTAATAATGGTTTAGCTTCATTGACTGTTGATTTAACCGTGTCAGTCTCAACTTGATTCGTTAATTTATCTGCTTGTTGTTTTTTATTGGTACTGCCACAAGCCACGACCAAACTTGATAACAACAGAACCACAACAGTTTGCTTTAACATAAATACCCCAAATTAGTTTGTAATTGCTACGAAAACACAATCAACATATCGTTAACAATTCAAAATAACAAGCATTAGCGGGTTCTTATAGAAGTAATGACTCTATATATAGCGTAATTAATCATAATCATGGTCGTTTCATCATTAATAGTAATAAGCTTATAATGACAACTGCAATACAACTGGCAACTTCTCTCCTGCTGTATTCACAGCCTAAGACCAGACCAGCTGAAGTGAAACTCTAAATTCATGCCAATAATGGCTAATTTCATATGCTATTGACCCTGTACGGGTAAGATAGATCTTGGAGCTAAAAATGAGCAAAGAACAACACCACAGCAAAAACGTCAAGAAAAAAGCCCTACTATCCCCTAAAGAAAAAAAAGCCGCTAAAACAGCTAAAAAACTAGCAAAACTACAAGTAGGAACTGTCGATAAAATCAAATAGGTAATTAAATAAAATATTGTTTAGTAACAAAAAAAGGTACTCATTGAGTACCTTTTTTGTATTTGCTAGTAATTTCAGTAAAAGTAGCTTATTTAGCTAAAAACCCCAAAAATCCTTGCAGTACGAATAAGTTGGTAATGTCAATAAAGAAGGCACCAACAATGGGCACAATCATAAATGCCTGAGGTGATGGACCATTACGGGTCACTAACGCTCCCATATTCATTACTGCCGTAGCGTCGCCCCCATACCAAAGCCACAATGACCACCAGCAATAACTGCGGCATCGTAACTGCTGCCCATGACCCTAAATGTAATAAAGTATGCGTATAACCCCATCAGTACCGTTTGTGCAAATAAGATCACTAACATTGGCAAAGCTAAATCAAGTAATTCCCATAATTTAAGGCTCATCAGCGCCATAGCTAAGAACAACGATAACGAGATGGTACCAATAACGTCAACGGTTTCCTTCTTGATCTTATAGGCATGAGTTGTCTCACAAATATTGGTAATTAACACACCAACAAATAATGAATACACAAATAATGGAATACGGAGCGAGCTAATACCAAAACTATCAACAAACTCTTTTAAATGGCTTGCTCCAGCAACACAAAGCAGAAGAATGAATAGCACTTCAATGGTACTTTTAGCATTGATTCGATCTTCTTCGTGTTCGCTATAAGTCACTAAATCAGGATGCGCAATGTGATGGTTCGCACTCTCGCCAAATTCAGACTTCAATTTGTGTTTATTAATGAGACGCTGTGCAATCGGTCCACCAATAATACCGCCCATCACTAGGCCAAATGTCGCTGATGCCATTGCCAATTCAAGGGTATTACTTAGCCCATATTCGCTTGCAAACGTCTGAGACCACGCAGCACCTGTACCGTGTCCACCGGTTAGGGTAATAGAGCCAGTTAATAGACCAAGTAATGGATCAATCCCCAGCACTTTAGCTAAACTCACTCCCACTAGGTTTTGTAAAATAATAAAGACGGTTGCAACGCCTAAAAACAGAAAAACCCGAGCGCCACCTTTGATAAGCAATTTGAAACTAGCAGCAAGACCTACCGTTGCAAAAAACATTTGCATCAATACATCTTGTATATCCAGCTTAAATGTAAAGTTATAACCATATTGGTGACAAACGGTAATAATGGAAGCAACAACCAAGCCACCGACGATGGGTTCGGGAATGTTGTATTGTCGAAGTACCGTCACTTTATTATTAATTAAGCGACCAATAAATAGTACGAAAATCGCTATTAATAGCGACTCTAGAGCATCAATTTGAATTGTAGTGTTCATTATATATTTATATTTATTCTATTTTGTAATCATATTACTCTGCCAATCTCTTTCTGACTATATTGCATTTCACTCTAATTTAGGCTAGTCAATTACTTAAAATGTATACGCGATCAACCAAATTTGATACGAATAAAAATCACATGTTATAAAGACAGAGATTAAACAGTTAAAACAGTTGTGTATATCAGTAAAATGCAATACTTTAAATATGTTACCGCATCATTATTTAAATCAAATTACACGCTGATAATTAAAAATAATATCCTATTTTATCATACAGTTAATGCAATCTCACACAATGCAATTAAAGATACACATGTTAACAACAATAAATTTATACGTTAAATTTATATCAATTAAAAATATTTACGATACAAAATAAAACAATTAAATTTAGGCTGGAAATAAAATAAAAATATTTTAATAAAAATAACCAACTGTTTATATATTACCCATACCAGATTTCATAATGACCATTTATTAGGCATAAAATCTAATAAAACTTCATTCGATGTTTAAAAAACAAGCAAATGTAATCTCACCTATGCCTAACTGCCTAAAATACGTTCACTTTACTCTATTTATCTTTTACGGATAGCTCTATCACAGAATGAGCACTGTTCACGACTGATTAAGATTTAAGGCAAAGATTGATCATATTGAACCCACATGTAATGATTAAATATCAAGCAATGTATCAGAGGACATTTTTGGATGTTCAAAAAATCACTCTATTTTATATGGGCATGTATTTTATTGGCTTATTTTTCAAATATTCTAACCATCGCATATACACAGCAGTATATAGGCGGTAAAGGAGAGAAAATTTACCTTGACCAAGAGCCCATTCTTTTCTGGGTCACGGCTACATTGCTTGTTATCGCTAATGGCTTAGTTTTAGCCTATATACTAAAAACCATCAAAGACTATACTCAAGCGACTTAAGTTAACTTTAGCCATTAGCTAAGTCTAACGCTAACTCCCATAATGCTTGCGGTACATCGACTTCCGTCAGCTCATTGATAAACTGTCCCGGTAAACGTGTTCCTTCGTCTTGACTAACAAGCTCAATAACCTGCTGACATCTTTCATAAAAATATTCAGCATTGGCTGGATCAATCAATAAAAAATATTGACCTAAATCATGAGGTTCTCCTGTTGGTGCTTTTAATGGTTTAACAAACTGAGAGGCAATACCACCTGTAAGCCCTGCCGTAAGAAGTTCAGCCATGAGGCCAAAGCCCCAGCCTTTGTAACCACCTGCAGATACTAAAGATCCCGCTAATGCTTTATGTGGATCGGTAGTAGGTTGCCCATATTCATCAAGCGCCCACCCTTCAGGAATAGACTCGCCAGCATCCTTTGCCATTGTAATCCGGCCTAGTGCAACTACAGTCGTTGATTGGTCAAACTGCATAGCAATCCCGCCTTTACCGTCAGGTACTGAAAATGCGATGGGATTCGTGCCTATAGTGCGGACTTTACCACCTGGTGGTGCCACAATCGGTGAAGAGTTGGTAAACCCGAGTGCTATAAAACCATGACGAGCAAGTTGTTCAGTAAAATACCCCAATGAGGTGCAGGTATGACTATGTCCAATCGCTAAAGATGCCGTGCCATTTTCTCTCGCGGCAGCAATTGCGCTAGGCAGTGCGCTTGCAAAAGCCGGCTGGGCAAAACCATACTTGGCATCAACATGTATAAAGCCCGGTTTTGGCACGCTAATAACCGGTTCGGCATCCTTTGCTACGCGACCAGTGCGCAATTGCTGGCAATAGCTTTGTAAGTAATATAAGCCGCAAATTCTATTACTTCTTGATTCATTTTTAGCGACAGCATCTGCAACAGCTCCTGCTATCCATGGCAAAGCCCCATGTTTTTCTAAAGCAATTTTGCAAATATCTTGAATTTCAGAAATGGTTACCGTTGGCATACATACTCCTTTCAAATGTGTCACTAAAATCAAATCGCTCAGTGTAATAGCATCTAAATGAGCCCTATTAGCCGTTTAAAATTATAATTGAAATTCTGCGGCGGCATCTTCAATTGCTTGCCATAAATATTGAGCACTCGAAATATCACTTAATATAATAAAACGTGTTGGCTGCTCATTATGCGTGACATTAACGACAACACTCGACACACGAGCAACCGATGTTTGTGCAATCACTCCAGACTCAAATGCGTCAGGGTGTAAATTAACGGCGCACACTTTTGCAAACATCTGCGGGCAATCATCCCCATTAATGATAAACATTGCCTGACTATGCTGAGTGTACAATCGAGTCACTTGTTTAGTAATATCGGCCAATGTTTCCAGTTCAATCATCAATTGACGATGCTGATTATCAATATCTAACAACCAAAACTCGGTTTGGCTCAAGCTTAATATTATCAAGCCATTATTCATTACCACGGCACGATTGGGTTGCTGTGGAATATCGAGTCCTTGCGCTTGTAAAAATGTTGCAACTTGCTGGCCTCTAAAACCAATCCGGTTTGAACAAGTCACATCTACAAGTGTAATAGCAGCATCAATAGTCTTTGCGTTAAAGCTATTATGTCGTAACTGTGGTTCAGCACTTATCATAAATGAAGCCATATTAATTGACCTCCTGACGTTCACCATTGGCATCATAGAAAGGCAAACTTACGACTTCAGACAAAACGGCTTTACCATCCACTCTGATGGGGAAATGACTGCCGACGGTTTGCTGTTCTATGCCGACATAGGCAAGACCAATATAGGCATCTAACGTGGTGGAATAATGACAAGAGGTCACATTACCCGTGATATTGGCATCAGCCCCCGCTTTATCTAACACTAAATGACCTTCCTCTGGCTTAGGATTTGACTTATCCAGCTTAAATCCCACCAATTTGCGGGTTTGTGGGCGACGCATAACAATATCAACCGAACGACAACCCACATAAAAAGGTTTAGATTTAGCAATCGCCCATGTTAAAGAAAGCTCGCCTGGATGAGACATGCCATCAGTGTCTTGCCCAATAATGATATGGCCTTTTTCTAACCGCAGTAGCCGCTGCGCTTCTACACCAAAGGGACGCATAGCAAACTCTTGCCCCGCCTGCATTAACCTATCCCATATATTGAGCGCAAACAACGTCGGCATATGAATCTCATACCCCAGTTCACCGACAAAACCAACGCGTAATAAACGCACTGGCATATCATCAATATGACCTTCACGATAGGCTAAATATGGAAAGGCTTGCTGACTAAAATCAACATCAATACAGACTTTTTCTAGCACTTTTCTCGCTAATGGCCCTGCCACGTTGACCGCAGCAAAAGCAGAAGTCACATTGGCAATATCAACATCTAGACGCCATTGCGCATTCCATTTTTTCATCTCACGATAAACGGCATCAACACCTGTGGTCGTTGCTGTTACGTAAAAATGCTCATCAGCAATGCGGCAAGCCACGCCATCGTCAACTACAACACCTTGTTCATTGGTTAATACCGCATAGCGGGTTTTACCTATAGGTTGTTTAATAAAAGCATAAGTATAGATTCGATTCAGGAATTCAGCGGCATCAGGCCCATTAACTTCTATCCCCCCAAGCGTACTCACATCAATGATGCCAACACCATTACGTACCGCTAATGCTTCTTGTTGGATCAACATTTCTTTTTGTTCAGGTACGCCATAATATGCAGGGCGTAGCCACGCCCCCGCAGGCATAAATTGCGCATCAAGTGATTGATGTCGATAGTGCATAGGCGTATGGCGAACAGGATTAAAAATTCGACCCGCTAAATAGGCGAGTTTTTCAGGAATAAAAGGCGGCCTCGCCGTAGTCACTCCGGTTTCACTGACCGTTCTACCCGTCGCATGTGCCACTAGCCTTGCCGTAGCAAGTGCTGAATGACGCCCTTGAGAAGGCCCCATTCCTACCGTAGAAAAGCGCTTAACTAATTGAATATCTCGATACCCAAGACGGGTTGAATTAATAATGTCTTTAACCTGTAAATCTTCATCAAAATCGACAAAGTCTTTACCTTGTGGATGCGGAAAAATAGGCCAAGCAAAATTAGTTTCTATATCACACTCAACTTGCTGGTTAACCACATCAGCCAAGCCCAGTTTAACTAAACACTGCTGCGCAGCATTGGCACCATCTTCAAGCACTTTATCAAGAGCATGAATTCCATTAACGGAACCTGCTATATGTAGGTTTTCGGGTAATCCATTTAAACTAAAACGTGCAGAGGCATCATCATAGGTTAACTGCGCCCCAGCTTGACATAACAATTGATACGTTGGCATGTAACCGGATGAAACACAAAGCAAATCACACTCTATACGGCTAATGTGTTGGCTTATTTTAACCTCTCTATCAAGTTCATAAATCTCTACTGCAGCAAGGTGATTCTGCTTAGCTTGTGCTTCGTATACAGTAGCGTTATATATAATCTCAATGCCAAGAGATTGCAGTGTCTTAATTAATTCTGAACCGAGTTGAGTATCAGCTTGAGCAGGTCTCATATCAACAATAGCAACCACATTGACGGCTTGCTTAGCGAGTTCAATCGCGGTCAAGTAGCCATCGTCATTGCCAGTTAATATCACCGCCCTATTACCGGGCTTAACCGCATAATGCTTCATCAATCTCATTGCCGCGCTGCATAGCACTATGCCGGGCAAATCGTTATTTCGAAACACGACATGTTGCTCAAACTCTCCCGCAGCGACTATGCATTGCTTTGCCCGCACCTTATACATGCGCTGACCCGTGATCACAGGTAAATAATTATCAGCAAACCAGCCATTACATATGGCATCGGTTAATACACGGATATTAGCCATGCCATCAACTTGCGCTTTTAATGCGTCAAGTAGGTTATCCGCAACCTCACCCGCAGTGTCAAATCGATGATAAGTTAACGCTCCGCCAACTTGTTTGTTTTCATCCACTAACAACACTTCAGCGCCTTGTCTAGCGGCAGTCAGTGCCGCACTTAATCCAGCAGGGCCCGCGCCAACGACAATAAGATCACAAAACAGATAGGCTTTATCATAATATTCAGGTTTGAATTTAAGGTTAGCTTGCCCTAAACCCGCTTTGTTACGAATAATGGGTTCCCACTTATCCCATATTCCTTTGGGTTTATAAAATGCCCGATAATAAAAGCCAACAGGCATAAATCGCCCAACTTTCTCTAATAACGCATCTTTATCGTTAGCAAGTGTGCCACTGTAGTTTTGCCCCATCACCCTAATGGCTTGCTCGATATCAACCTTATCTGCTAACACATTGGCTTCATCAGGTAATTGCACCAAGGTATTGGCGTCTTGCCCCGCCATGGTTAATGGTCCTCGAGGGCGATGATATTTAAATGAACGGGATAGCAACCATTGTTGATTAGCAATTAACGCACTCACCACTGTATCACCAGCAAAACCTGTGTAACTTTTCCCCTCAAACTCAAATGTAATTGGGTTATCACGCGCAATTAACGATCCCATCGGCGCGGCTAATCGATTGCTATCAACCATTGTCACGCTCCTTTACCCCATCATGATTAAGCCCATGATCAAAATTAACGCTATCACTAAAAATTTCACTGGGATCATAACTGCGAATAATCTCATCAGATGCAGTATTTCGTTCGGCAATAAACCAATAACTTGATGCACTGTGAAACCACCATTCGCGCACGACTTTTATGGTGTTATCACTGTAAAACACATATTCAGCCCATTGTTTGTCGCTACACGTTTGATGATTGGGCATGGCTTTAACTTCACCACCATAAACAAATTCATTAATATTTCTTGCGCCATTTAATGGACATAACATTATTTTCATTATTCTTCCTAATGGCTCGCAGCCGTTGCACCCATTTCATTTACTTGCCTAAATGCATCGAATCGTTCCATCGCAAACGGGGCAATTAACTCAGGTACCTTACCACCACTAGCTACCAGCTGAGCCATCGTCTTGCCACAAATAGGCGTGGCTTTAAATCCCCAAGTGCCCCAACCTGCATCTAAGTAATAACCATCCACAGGACTTAGCCCCATAATCGGACTATAATCACTGGTCATATCCGTGGTGCCCGCCCATTGACGCAGTAATTTAAAATTCGCCATAAAAGGGAACATCTCAATCGCACTTGCAATCAAGCTTTCTTTAAGTTCTAGCGTAGAACGAGTGTTATATAGAGGATAAGGATCTGAGCCGCCGCCAAACACTATTTCGCCACGCCCTGTTTGTTGCACATAACAATGTAATGCTGAAGAGCTCACTAATGGATCTAAAAAAGGTTTTACTGGCGTGGTGACCATCGCTTGTAACGGGTAACTCGTCAGCGGCATCCGAAAACCTGCCATAGCGGCCACAATTGAGCTATGTCCAGCAACCGCTTGTACCACGCAACCACAACCGACGGTGCCTCGATTAGTTTCAACTGATACGACTTTGCCTTTAACCGTATTAATATTTGTCACTTCAGTTAATTGGTGAAGTTCAACTCCGCGCTGCGTCGCACCTTTGGCATAGCCCCAAGCCACTGCATCGTGCCTTGCGGTGGCGCCATCAATATGCCATAAACCCGCAAGAATCGGCATATTGGCAGGATTCATATTAAGTGTCGGGACTAATTCTTGAATTTGCTGCGGATCAATCAGCTCGGTTCGACCACCAAAATGTTTATTCACTTCAGTACGCTGCCTAAATGAGCGAACCGCGCCATCCGTATGGGCTAGCGTCAGCTGTCCACGAGAGGAATACATAATGTTAAAATCAAATTCATTAGATAAGTTTTGGAATAACTTGACCGATTCACTGTAAAATTTAACCCCCTCAGAAGTTAAATAATTAGAGCGGATAACAGCGGTATTTCTCGCCGTATTACCACCACCCAGATAGCCTTTCTCTAAAATAGCGACATTAGTAATACCATGATATTTAGCAAGATAATAAGCAGTTGCGACACCATGTCCACCGCCACCAATAATCACCACGTCATAATTATCTTTAAGCTCCATGGGCAGCGGTAAATCCATGTTATCTTCAAAAGGATAGTCATTCGTCAGACCATATTTTAACAGTGAAAACGGCACAGTATATCCCCCTTATTACGCTATCCAGTTCTCTATGATTTACGCTCATTATGTTAGGCAACTTACTGTTTTACAGTTACATCTACCTTTGACTAAATTAAAGCCAATTTCAAGCTATTTTAATTACTGGCACAACAATTTCTGACACATTTGCGCCTCAAACTGTCGTCATTTGTCTAACAAGGGGATAAATATATTTTTGAATGGTTCTGGTGCTAATAATAAATACAGCAGCGCTGACATATTATTCAAATAAGCTAATTACAGCTGACGACTAAAGATATATAGCAAGGTTTGTTTAAAAGAATATTTATCTTTATCCCAACATTTTTTGACATATCTTTGCGCCATGTCGCCGTCGTTTTTCTAAATGTTCACAATATTGAGAGAGTTGCTGTAATGTCCCTACAGGGCCTTTGAACAAATCATGGAATTCAGACGTGATTTTAAGCCAGTTCTCCAATGGGATATTAAGCCTTGCAAGAATATCAAGGGTACTTGCAGCAATAGCACCACGTTTATCATCTCGAAATTGTCTGCTCGTATCATCAACTAATTGTAGATAGTCTTTAACACTGAACATTAAGCTGCTTGGCATATTTGCGCGTTCATTGCCAATAAAGGGTAATAATTCTGATGGTTGCTCGCCTTTCATGGCAGCTTTGATGCGGCGTTTGATACTGGTGTAATCTGAAGTTTCAGGGGTGTCAGCAATCTTTGCTCGAACAGGATTTAAATCCACATAAGCCATGCAGGCAAGTACAGCAGCTTCATCAAGTAAGGCTTGAGATTTAAAGCGTCCTTCCCAAAATCTACCGGTGCATTTATCTTCTTTATTGGCTTGACGAGCAATAGGCTCATTTAGACTGCGCATAAACCAACTGATATCCATTAAGCGTTGACGGTATGCTGTAATGGTTTGATTTAAGGTTTCAAGCTCATAGGCTTCTATCTTGTCACCTTTTAATCGTTTTTGAGTGAGTAACGTACCTTTAAATAACTTTTGCCATTGCACTATCACTTCTTCATCAGTCCAAGCCTCTGCACGTTCAACATCAACTTTTAATACCACATGTAAATGATTACTCATTACTGCATAAGCACAAATATCGATGCTAAACACTTGCGATAACAGCAATAACCGTTCTTCTATCCAATCACGTCTGTACTCATAAGACTGGCCACTATAGCTGTCAACTCCACATAAAAATGCACGTCTAACACAACGGCTTACGCAGTGATAAAACGGTGTATCTTCTAAACTCACTAATCGCTCTCTCGGTACCGCCATTATTGACCTCCCACTCCAGATTAATTAAGTCTAGTTCAACTTGCATAAACCGCCACTATTATGAGTGGCTTGATAAATCTAGCCACTATTATGGGTGGCTTGATAAATCTATGGGTGGCTTGATAAATCTTCTATGGGTGGCTTGATAAATCTTCTATGGGTGGCTTGATAAATCTTCTATGGGTGGCTTGATAAATCTTCCTATGGGTGGCTTGATAAATCTTCTTGATAAATCGTTAGCTAATTTACGATCCACGAAATGACCTTATTTCGAATATATGAATCTAGTTTTTGTTGGAATGGTAGGTTCTCCAATGAGAAAGAGTAATTTACCAACAACTTATCTTGCACCAATATCTGTCGGTTACAGCTTACATTTTTATGTTCGCTTACGCTTGAACTAGAGCATATTGCCACTAAAAAATCCCATTTGTTATGTGGGAGTTTTTTCTCTTTGTCTGGGAAGCTGGAAAATATGTAAAACATTCCGCGATATCCTTTACTGGCATAAACAAAGTATATTTCTAATTCTTCGTATTTAATTATTTCCCTATCTTCAAAATCTAGTTGTGCATACCAAAGAGTCTCGTAATCAGAACTATCTGAAAATTTGATAAGGTTTTCATTGCTAAAATCAGAAACTGAACCAACAATTTTTAATTGAGGATATTTTAATGTTTCACCATCAATACACTTTGGATCTAATTCAAATATAAATCCATCTACATTAGCATCTAACCCAGAAAAAGATTTAAGCCAAAGCCATGGAGAGATATCAACAAGCTCTGTTAGTGGGACTTTCATGGGTATACTCCCTACAATATAATTTGCTTTTGACTCTGCATTTACTTCCATAGAGAACATGTTAAGCATTATTAAAATAATAACTATTTCCATTACACTCCCCTTACACCGTATTGCACCCCATTTATCTACAACCTATCATGAACCATAGTAATTTTATTGCAATATCAGAGCATGCAGACATGTCTTGATAAATATTTTAATTATTCATCCCACACATCTTAAATTTATTATATTTATCCATAAAATCTGAGCTATTAACAAAAAGACTGAGCACCTCATTATTACCAACTACAACATCAAATGATAATTCATCACGTTCAATTAATAGAGAAATAAAATCATTCTCACTATTATTTTCAATTAAGAATATTCCATTATACTTAGACGCAACATAATCAATATTATAAGAACCATAAAAACTATTAATATCAATTCTTTCTCCATACTCATCTGCCACAAGTACAAAAATTGAAATCAAGACTTCGTCACCATCCATAAGTACACTTGGTTTTTTTTCGGCACTATAGTCAATTATTTCAATAGCATAATTAACAGTCACGTTATCAATTTCAAATCCATCTTTAATATATAATTTACATTTATCATCATTAACAATTACCCACCAACCGCCAATATTTTTAAGTAATAAGTTAGCACTCAAATTACTAGAAAAAATAAAAAATAATAACATTAACAACATACTCATAATTAAAGCTCTTATTTAGTTATTTCACCATCACCAAACAAAATATACTTATTTGCAACACCACGATTTTTTTGGATAAATTGGTAAACTTTATTATTATTATTTATTCAATTTTATATTATTTAGGTAGACTAATTATCACTACTTTCTCTCCATTTCATTAAATAATAGATAAGTGTTATAGAACAAGTCAACAACCAAGCCACACTCAAATTAAAACTTAGAGCAGAATAAAATACTGATAGAATGATAACCATCATACTATAAAATATAGACAAATTCGGCTTGAATTTATTTAAAATCAACATTCCCAATACAAAATACAAAATACAAAATCATACACAATAAATTTTTCAACCAATACTTGAAATAATTTATCCTTCTAACATCTCTATTTTCAACCCACTCTTCAGATTTTTTCTTTAGAACCTCAAATTCATCTAAAGTTAAACTCCCTTTTTTAGCCTGACTCTTATAATAATCACGATATTCTGTATCACTATAAACATCATAATTAGCAGCCGATATATAATTAGACATCATAACAAAAGTAATAGTAAACAAAAACTGCAAGAACAATATTAAAATATCACTAACTTTCATTACAACCTCCGAAAAAAACATACTATATAGTCAGTCTCTCGTCATAAAATCACTTACTTCTTAAATCTATTTATACACTCTTTTATTAAGAAAAAAGACTCTTTACCACCAAACTCTCTTGCCATTCTCAAAGGTGTATAGCCAGAATTATTTTCAAATTTATCAGAATTCTTAAAACAAAAAATATCTTTGACTAAATTAATTTTATTCCTGCCAGCTAGAAAATGTAAGACTATACTACCATTTACCCCTTTAGCATAAATTAATTCAGGATTATTATTTAATACCTTTTTTAATTCAGAATACATACTCCATTCAGCTAGGGTAATTACACCATTAGCAGTATTCGTATCTATCTCGGCTAATTTAGGTATAAACTCTGTCGGTAACTTTCTATCATTGTACGTTAATCTTATCTTTCCATCTTCCAATACGTGATTAAGTTTAATTAAGTTATAACCATTGTGTAAATTTTCACCATCAAACCGGTATTGTGAACCAGTACAGGCATCATAAAAATAATCTTCATAATCAGTAACCATACAACCACTCATAGGATTCATCGCTAAAATAACTACTACATCTGTCGAAATGGTACTATCAGCTAGTTTATATAGTTGATCAGCAAACTCTGGTCCATAGATTCTATAAATTCTAGCAAATAATGAAATTGGATAATATTCTTCAAAATTATACTCAACCTCACTTATCATAAATATACTTCTATTTACAATATATATAGGATAACCTAAAAAAACAGTCTGATATGTATCACTTCCGTCATACTCTAGTAGTAAGTTATCAGAGCCTCTTTCTATTGAGAAACTCACTCGACTAAACACTAGTAAACAACAAATAAGAAAGGCAATTTTAATATCCATTATATTTCCTTATAAGCGTTGATAATTAACCCTCATTATTGATAAGTTTGAAAACAATTTTAGTTAAAATCATACAGTATATCGTAGCAACCTCACTAAACCTACTACAACTATCATTAGTACTCAAGAGAGTTTCCATCTAAATAAAAACAATAAACTCAATTAATTTAAAACAGCTTCCTATATAAACAACCTTATATATATGGTTTTTATTACAACTTACAATCATTAACCATGAAATAATATTTTTATAAGCAGTATATATATAAAGACCAACATACACCTGCAATGAATAATATCAAAATTATAAGCCTCTACAGGTAAAAATCAGTTAAATGCTATAGCCTCTTTAACCACTCTACCGCTTTATCAAGATCGCGCGTGCGCTGCATATCAGGAATTGAATTTAAAAAGACTTGACCATATTGACGATTAACAATGCGGTTATCACATAAGATAAGGACACCACGATCTTTTTCATCACGTATTAAACGACCCATGCCCTGTTTTAAGGTAATGATGGCTTGTGGCAGCGACACCGTCATAAACGGATCTTTGCCTTGCCGCTCTGCGGCTTCACTGCGTGCTTTAATAAGCGGATCATCAGGTGATGCAAAAGGTAATTTATCGATAATGACACAGCTAAGTAATTTACCGCGGACATCAATACCCTCCCAAAAACTGCCTGTTCCCAGTAATACGGCATTACCTAATTGGCGGTATTTATTTAATAAGGTTTGTTTACTGGCTTGGCCCTGTACTAACAAGGGTAAATGCAAGCGGCCATGCATCTGGCTGGCCACCAGCTTGAGCATGCGATGACTCGTAAACAAAATAAATGTCCGCCCTTCTGCCGCAGTTGCTGCCTTAATGCATATCTGCACTAATTTATTGACTGTGGCTTGTTCATTATAAAGACTGGGTAACTCGCGTGGCACACATAGTAGTGCCTGTTTGGCATAATCAAATGGGCTATCTAAAATCAGTTGTGGGCAATCACTTAACCCCATTTCACTGGCAAAAAGTTGTAAACTTTTATCCATCTGTAATGTGGCTGAAGTAAAAATCCAACTGGTTGTCGCTTCAAACAATTGCTGACATTGCTGCGCGACATTAATCGGCGACATCCGTAATTGGATATGTTGTTGGCCAAACTCAATGCTGTAAGCAGCTTGTCGGTCTTCACAATGGAAAAAATTTTCTAATTTGCTGATCGCAGTATCCAATTTCTCAACACTGTCATCCAGCAACTCACTGCGACCTAAATGACCTTGAATAAGTGTCATTAACGCTTTAGTTTCACTGACCAAGCCCCACGCTTCTGCGGCAATCTGTTTATTGCCCATTAAACTGCGCCAATCGGTCAACTCACTTGAACGCAGTAATTGTTCTAAATTAGATAATTTAATCTGACATCTGGCTGCGAACTGTTTTAACTGACCCGTATCTCTCAATTCTGTTTGATAGATATTAATGACCGATTGATAAAGCTGATTTAATTGTTTAGTACTGGAGAAGTCACCAAAGTAACTAATGGCAATGTCAGCTAATTGATGCGCTTCATCAAAAATAACCACATCTGCATCTGGTAATAACTCAGCAAAACCACCATCTTTTAAGATTCTATCGGCAAAAAATAGATGATGATTCACCACAATAATACGGGCTTGCATGGCGCGTTGCCTTGCTTTACGCACAAAACAACTGTCATAACTGTCACAACGTTTACCTAAACAGTTATCTTTAGTACTGACCACCAGCGACAACACTGGCGCATCTTCAGTCACGCTGGTTATGCCTGATAAATCGCCATCTTTGGTCACGCCCGCCCACTGATTTACTTTTAGCAGATCATCAAGAATATCAGCATCCACTTTGCTGGCTTCAAGTAATTGTTTATCGAGTTGATGTTGACATAAATAGTTATTACGACCTTTCAGTAGTGCAACTTGTAACTTAAGGTCAAACATCTTCATTAACGCGGGAATATCTTTGTAGAATAGCTGTTCTTGCAGATTTTTACTGCCGGTACTGATAATCACCTGTTTACCGCTTTGCATGGCTGGCAGCAGATAAGCAAAGGTTTTGCCCACGCCCGTCCCTGCTTCAACAATTAATTTATCAGAATGACTCATGGTGTCACTGATTGCCGTCGCCATCTCAATTTGTGCTTGCCTTGGTTGATAGCCTTTAATATGACGCGCAAAAGTGCCATCAATCGCAAAGGCAGCAATCACTTCTTTGGCCAGTCTAGAATGCAACAGAAAAACTCCAATCAGTAGGGAGTTAGAATTATCCTGATTTTAGTTTTACGACACAAGCAAACTTGAAAGCAATTGCATATTAAATACTAGTCAGTAGTAAAAATTAGCAATCCCTTAAATAATTAACCTTTTATCTCGGTTAAAATGACAAATCTTAAATTTACTGTATTTATTTTAAACAGTTTAAAAAATATGCTTGCATAAATATACAAAAGCTTTTAGTTTAAAAATTAATAAGAGAGTCACTTTTGTACTCAAATTTTAGGAATTTATTTATGTATCAGCTCTGCATTATCAATCGTCGCCATCATCATAAGCGGTAGCCTTCGGAGCTGACTGCCGGAGGTATTTATTCCTCCCGGTGGTGAACAGATTCAATCAACCCCTGGCAGGAATGTCAGGGGTTTTTTATTGGTTCTAATTTAGGTTTTACGCACAATAGGGATAGTTAATTATGACAACAGGTACTCGCTTACGCATCGCCGTCCAAAAATCTGGTCGTTTGGCTAGATCATCACAACAATTACTCAAAAAATGTGGCCTTAAATTTAACGTCAACGAACAAAGATTAATCGCTCACTGCGATAATCTACCTATCGATTTATTGCGAGTGCGTGATGACGATATTCCTGGTTTGGTGATGGATGGCGTTGTCGATTTAGGTATTATTGGTGAGAACGTATTAGAAGAGGAACAAATTGAACGTGAGTCGCTGCAAATCCCGGCTCAATATACTAAGTTAAAACAACTCGACTTTGGTGAATGTCGTCTATCTTTAGCGGTCCCTAACGAATTTAATTACCAAGGCGCCAGTTCGCTAAATAATCTGCGTATCGCCACCTCTTATCCCAACCTATTACGCAAATTTATGCTGAATCAACAAGTCAGCTACCGAGATTGTAAGCTCAAAGGATCGGTAGAAGTGGCTCCGCGTGCTGGGTTAGCTGATGGTATATGTGACTTAGTCTCCACCGGCGCTACGCTTGAAGCCAACGGTTTAAAGGAAACTGAAATCATTTATCGCTCTAAAGCCTGCATCATCCAATCTAACGAAAACCAACCTGACTCAAAACAACAATTAATAAACCGAATACTGACTCGTATCCGTAGCGTGATTAAAGCCAGAGAAAGTAAATATATTTTACTGCACGCACCGAAAGCACAGCTACAGCAAATCATCGAATTATTACCGGGTGCTGAAAACCCAACCATTTTGCCCTTGGGTAATGATGACAGCCAAGTGGCACTGCATGCCGTCAGTAGTGAAGAGTTGTTTTGGGACACTATGGAGCAACTGACTGAATTAGGCGCTAGCTCAATCTTAGTGATGCCAATTGAAAAAATGATGGGATAGTTATCATGCAAATATTCAATACAGAATCACTCGATCAAACAACACTGAATTTGTTAGCCAGAGCGCCACTGGTCAATGACACCGAGTTGCCAGAACAAGTGCGCCAAATTATTGATAAGGTCAAACAAAATGGCGACCAAGCCTTATTTGAATTCGCTCAACAATATGATCAAACTAGATTAACTGATCTCAAGCTATCGCCATCCCAAATAACACAAGCATGCGCCAATGTCAGTCGTGAATTGCAACAAGCCATTATTGTCGCTAAAACCAATATTGAGCGATTTCATCAGCAACAAATTACTCCTGATATTAGTCTTGAGACCCAAGCGGGTGTCCGTTGCGAATTAAAAACTGAAGCGATTGAGCGGGTTGGCTTATATATCCCCGGTGGCAGTGCCCCCTTAATTTCAACCGTACTCATGCTGGCTATTCCAGCTCAAATAGCCGGATGCAAACAAAAAATACTGATCAGCCCACCACCGATTAATGATGCTATCGTCTATGCAGCAACCTTATGCGGTATTGAGACCATTATTCAAGCTGGCGGCGCGCAAGCTATAGCCGCATTAGCTTTTGGCACACAGTCCGTTGCCAAAGTCGATAAAATTTTTGGCCCCGGTAATCGCTTTGTCACGGAAGCAAAAAAACAGGTCAGTCAAGCCAGTAGCGCGACCGTCACCATTGATATGCCTGCAGGCCCTTCAGAAGTATTGGTGTTAGCTGATGCCAGCGCCAATCCCGCTTTTGTTGCTGCTGATTTATTGTCTCAGGCAGAACACGGACCAGATTCGCAAGTGATGCTCGCTACAGACAGTCAATTATTAGCAGAACAGGTGGTACAACAAATAGCGCAACAGTTAACATTATTGCCGCGTAAACAGATAACCGTGCTTGCGCTTGAGCAAAGCCGTATTTTTGTGACCCCCAATATGCAGCTTGCTTGCCAAATCAGTAATGCTTATGCACCTGAACACCTTATCATTCAAACTCAAAATCCAAGACAAACACTTACGCAAATCCGCGCTGCGGGTTCAGTATTTTTAGGGGCTTATACACCTGAATCTGCCGGCGACTATGCCAGCGGCACTAATCACGTGTTGCCTACCTATGGCTACAGCAAAAGTGTTTCTAGCTTAAATCTAGCTGATTTCCAACGCCGTTTTACGGTACAAGAGTTAACGCCTACGGGCTTAAAACAGCTAGGCCCGAGTATTATGCAATTGGCACAAGCAGAACGGTTAGACGCCCACAGTAATGCGGTGCAATTAAGGCTAGCAACCTTAGCGCAACCATCAGAAGGTATCAGCCTAAATGAACCAATTAACTGCGCTGAACAATTAGTGAGAGCCAATATTGCTGCACTTAAGCCCTATCAATCTGCACGTCGTATTGGTGGACAAGGTGATATATGGATTAATGCCAATGAATCCCCCTTTAATAACAGCAATATTGCCAATATAAATCGTTACCCTGAACCACAACCCCCCGAGCTCATTGAGGCTTATAGCCGCTATTGCGGCCTAAGCAGCAAACAAGTGCTCGTAAGCCGCGGCGCAGATGAAGCAATTGAGTTAATCATTCGCTGTTTTTGCCAGCCAGGCCAAGATGCCATCGCCCTATTTGGCCCCACTTATGGCATGTATGCCATCAGTGCTGAAACCATAGGCGTGGATTGTTTTAAGCTAGCCCTTAACGATGAGATGCAACTGCCAACCGATGCGAGCATACGTGCCAGCGCAGCCAAGGTGATTTTTATCTGCAATCCCAATAATCCTACTGGCGATATTATTCAAACCAGTATTATTGAAGAGTTGCTGCAACAAAATCCTAATAAGTTAATTGTGGTTGATGAAGCTTATATTGAGTTCTGCCCTGAATTTAGTATGAGTGCTTTTATCAATCAATATGACAACTTAATCGTATTACGCACTCTATCTAAAGCCTTTGCCTTAGCTGGCGCAAGAGTGGGCTTTACGCTGGCAGATAGCAGCATCATTGCACAGCTCAATAAAGTGATAGCCCCTTATCCATTGCCATTACCGAGCAGTCAGTTAGCAATCAATGCGCTTAGCCAATCAGGAATTGCATTAATGCAAAGCCAAGTGGCGACACTGCAACAACAAGGACAAATATTACAGCAGACGCTCACAGATTATGGCGCTCACGTAAGACCCAGTTTTGCCAATTTCATACTGGCAGAGTTTGATGATGTAGATGCTGAATTAAATAAGCTAACCCAAGCAGGCATTATTGCTCGCCACTATCAAACACCGCGTCTCGCCAATGCGATTCGCTTTAGTTTTAGTGACCAACAACAAACCCAACAAATCTGCAGTTTATATTGTAAAGGATGACTAGCATGCCACAAAAAATACTCTTTATTGACCGCGATGGCACCCTAATTGAAGAGCCCGTTATTGATAAACAGGTCGATAGACTCGATAAAGTCAAATTGGAAACTAATGTCATCCCCTGTTTGCTTAAATTACAACAGGCTGGCTATCGATTAGTGATGATCAGTAACCAAGATGGATTAGGGACATCTTCTTTTCCACAAGCTGAATTTGAAGCACCACATCAATTAATGATGCAGATCTTTACTAGCCAAGGCGTGCAATTTGATGATGTCTTGATCTGCCCACACTTTGAACAAGATAACTGTAGCTGCCGTAAGCCTAAACTAGGATTAGTGAAAGATTATTTGCAACAAGCCAAAATCGATTTTAGCCAAAGTGCCGTTATTGGTGATCGGGCTACAGATATGCAAATGGCACAAGCAATGGCAATTCAAGGCCTACTTTATCAAGCCGACTTTGGCTGGCCACAAATTTGTGATGCACTGTTAAATAAAACCCGAACAGCCAGTGTACGCCGCACCACCAAAGAAACCGATATACAGGTCGATGTTGATTTAGATAATTCGGGGCAAATATCCATTGCTACTGGGATAGTTTTTTTGACCATATGCTAGAGCAAATTGCCACTCACAGTAATTTTAACCTCAGCATCAACATGAGTGGCGACTTACATATTGATGACCACCATTCAATTGAAGATGTCGCGCTGGCCTTAGGTGATGCCATTAAACAAGCGCTGAGTGATAAGCGTGGCATCGCTCGCTTTGGCTTTAGCTTACCTATGGATGAAACCGAAGCGCACTGTCTACTCGATATATCTGGCCGCGCCTTATGCCGAGTTGATGCTAGCTTTACACGCGAAATGGTCGGCCAAATGGCGACTGAGATGGTGCCACATTTCTTCCGTTCATTTGCAGATGGCTTAGCTGCCACATTACAGCTAAAAGTCATAGGCGATAATGATCACCATAAAGTTGAGGCTTTATTTAAAGTGTTAGGTCGCACATTAAGACAAGCCATCAAGATTGAGAGTGATAACTTACCTTCCAGCAAGGGGGTGTTATGAGTCAATCCTTAGTGATAGTGGATACGGCTGCGCCAATATTGCTTCCGTATATTTTGCTTGCCAAAGATTAGGCATTAAAACTGAAGTTAGTGACAACAAACAACGAATTAAGGCTGCGTCACGACTGATATTGCCCGGTGTTGGTCACGCGCAAGTGGCGATGGATAATCTTAAGCAAAAAGATCTTATAGAAACACTGACACAGCTACAGCAACCTGTACTTGGGATCTGTTTAGGTATGCAATTAATGACAAGCCATACCGCAGAAAACAATCAACCAGCACCATTGGCGACGTTAAACCTAATTGATACTCATATTGAGCCATTAATAACAGCCAATTTGCCCTTACCTCATATGGGCTGGAATCAGATTACTCAGCTTAAACATCCCATATTTAAAGGAATTGCAGCACAAAGCTATGTCTACTTTGTCCATAGTTACGCAGCCCCCTTATCTACTGCAACTATTGCGCAATGCAAGTATGGTCAACCATTTAGCGCGGCAATAGCTGAACGTAATTTTATTGGTGTGCAATTTCACCCAGAAAAAAGCGCTCGAGTTGGCCTAACCCTGTTACAAAACTTTATGGAGTATAACGGATGATTATTCCAGCTATAGACCTTATCAATGGCCAAGTTGTTAGGCTCTACCAAGGTGATTACGCCCAGCAAACTGATTTTAATATCGACCCTTTAAGCCAGCTACAACACTATCAAAATCAAGGTGCGCAACTGCTTCATATTGTTGATTTAGATGGTGCTAATGATCCCAATCAACGCCAAGTTGCACTAATTGGTGAATTAGTGAAACAGCTTGATTGCCCGGTCCAAGTCGGCGGAGGCATACGCAATCAACAGCAAGTCGAGCAATTATTTGATGTTGGTGTTGCGCGAGTGGTGATAGGTTCTTTAGCCATTAAACAGCCACAATTGGTACAACAATTAATGCAACAATATGGCGCTGAAAAAATTTGCCTCGCACTCGATATTAATATTAATTCAGCAGGTGAATATATTGTTGCAGTTGCAGGTTGGCAACAAGCTGGCGATCAAACGCTGCAAGATTTAGTCGTTCTATTTCGTCCATATGGCCTGAAATATGCGCTTGTCACCGACATCAGCCGTGACGGCACCATGCAAGGGGCTAACTGGCAACTGTACCAAGATTTGGCGACTCAATACCCTGATATCACATGGCAGGCATCAGGCGGAATTGCATCACTAGAACATATAGCCCAAGTGAAAGCATCTGGTGCAAACGCCATTATTATAGGCAAAGCCTATTAACCCAAGAGTTTACAGTAACGGAGGCGATAGCATGCTGGCCAAACGAATCATCCCCTGCCTAGATGTTAAACAAGGAAAAGTCGTTAAAGGCGTCAAATTTAGAGGCCATCAAATCGTCGGCGATATTATTCCATTAGCGCGCCATTATGCTCAACAAGGGGCCGATGAACTTGTGTTTTATGACATTAGTGCCAGTGCCGAGAACCGTGTCGTCGATCGTAGCTGGATCAAACAAGTTGCCGCTGAAATAGATATTCCATTTTGTGTCGCTGGCGGCATTAAAACCGCGCTCGATGCACAAACTTTACTTGAATTCGGTGCAGATAAAATCTCCATCAATTCGCCAGCACTTGCTGATCCGACTTTAATCGCGCGTTTAGCCCAGCAATTTGGTAAACAGTGCATAGTGGTCGGCATCGACTCCTATTTTGATGAAGCAAGTCAGCACTACCAAGTGAAACAATTCACGGGGGATGAAGCTGCAACTCGTACCACTCAATGGCACACAGAAGATTGGGTTCAAGAAGTACAGCACCAAGGTTGCGGAGAAATTGTATTAAATGTGATGAATCAAGATGGAGTTAAGCAAGGCTACGATATTAAACAACTCAACAATATTAGACAAATATGTAAAGTACCGTTAATTGCCTCTGGTGGTGCAGGAACAATGCAACATTTTAGTGATGTGTTTCAACAAGCCCATGTCGATGGCGCGTTGGCTGCAAGTGTATTTCACCGCAATGAAATTAATATAGCCGAATTAAAACAATTTCTAATTCAGCAACAAATTAACGTTAGAGCGTGCTAAAGGAACCAAATATGCAATTTAATATGGATGAGATTAATTGGGATAAAGTCAATGGGATGCTGCCTGTGATCGTACAGCATGATTTAAACGGTCAAGTACTCATGCAAGGATATATGGATCAAGCCGCACTAACTAAAACGATAACTAGTGGCAAGGTGACTTTTTATAGTCGCACTAAACAGAGGTTATGGACTAAAGGTGAACAATCAGGCCATTTTCTAAATGTTCAAAGTCTCTGTCTCGATTGTGATCATGATTGTTTACTGATCCAAGCCAAGCCACAAGGACCAACTTGCCATTTAGGTAGCGTAAGCTGTTTCAATGATAAGCAAGCCCAGCCCTTTATCATGCAATTAGCGCAAATTATTAATAGCCGTAAAAATGAAGCAAGTGACGCAAGTTACACATCTAAATTGTTTACCAGAGGCACTAAACGTATTGCCCAAAAAGTGGGTGAAGAAGGATTAGAAACGGCATTAGCCGCCGCAACAAACGATAAAGCAGAGCTAATTAATGAAGCGTCAGATTTACTGTTTCACCTATTGGTATTACTCGAAGACCAGCAGTTAGACATGGATAGCATTTATGCTAACTTACAACAACGAAACCGTAGCATGACTAAAAAACAAACAGACAAATCAAAAACTTAACTGCTTTTAAAATAAACGTTCGAATTTTTATATCAAGTTAATCTATTTTTGTAAAATGTTTGAATTAGGCAATTGACAGTTAGGCTATGCTTCTCTATTGTAGAGCCTAACTTTTATTAGCCTAATCAACTAAACATACCATGACCTACACAACTCGATATTGTAACTATCTGTCGCCACAGTGGCGTAGATAGGCAACTCAGAACAATATGCCTTTCACACCATTGTGGCCATTATTTCCGATCTGGAGATAGGCTTTGGTGTCACCTTCCTGTCCCAAGATCCATATAACAAATAATTAAAACAATTTTAGGGACGTACACAATGAACAGTAACATTTTTGGCAGCATGCTTATTATTGCAGGTACCACCATAGGTGCTGGTATGCTGGCATTACCGCTTGCATCAGCAGGTCTTGGTTTCCCCACCGCAATTACCATTATGATCTTAATTTGGGCATTAATGAGCTATACCGCTTTATTAATGATTGAAGTCCATCAACATGCACCAACCGATGCAACACTGCATTCATTAGCACTTAAATTATTAGGCCGTAAAGGACAAATCGTTGCCAGTGGCGCGATGATATTTTTATTCTACGCACTATGTGCAGCCTATATTGCTGGCGGTGGTGAGCAACTATCTTCACGTTTAATTGATGATATGGGCTTTAATGTACCCGCCCAAACAGGGGCAATTATCTTTACCTTGCTTATTGGTAGTATTGTTTGTGTCGGTACCCACTCGGTCGATCTGATTAACCGCGGTTTATTTATCTTAAAACTGATTGCACTGGTCTTAATGCTCGGCTTTATGTTCCCTCATGTTCAAACCGTACATTTACTGGAAATGCCGATGGAACAGGGGCTTATTATTGCAGCATTACCTGTGATCTTTACCTCATTTGGTTTCCATGGCTCAATTCCATCCATTGTGAAATACCTAGGTAAAGACACCAAAGTATTGCGTAAAGTCATGTTAGTCGGCTCAAGCTTACCACTGATTGTTTATATCCTATGGCAAATCGCTAGCAAGGTACCTTAAGCCAACAAAGTTTACTGGCAAGTGGTAGTTTAAAGGGCTTTATCGATAACTTAGGCTTTATGCTCGATAACCCATATATTGCTAAAACGGTTTCAACTTTTGCAGACTTAGCCTTAGCCACTTCATTTTTAGGGGTAAGTTTAGGACTCTTTGATTTTGTAAGTGACTTTTTACATCAAAAGAGCAAAGGTATCGGTTCACGTATTAACAGTGCGGTGGTGACTTTTATTCCGCCATTAGGCTTTGCCCTGTTCTACCCTGAAGGCTTTATTATGGCGCTAGGTTACGCAGCGATTGCATTAGTGATTCTAGCCATCTTCTTACCTGTTGCCATGGTCATTAGTCAGCGTAAACAATTGAGCGCCGATAAAGGCTACCAAGTGGCAGGTGGTAAATTTGCATTAGGATTAGCCACTGCTGCAGGTGTTGTTATTATCTCAAGTCAGATATTACAAATGTTTGGTTTACTACCAACAATCTAGCAGCAAACGAAAAATTGCGCACAAACAAAAAAGCTCTGCCAATGCAGAGCTTTTTAATATTGCATAAAACTCGATTAATAAATCGATGACTCACCTTCTGGTCGTGTTCTTAACACCCGTAAGAACCACATATATTGTTCTGGATAAGCAAGAATCACCTGCTCTACCGCTTTATTCAATGCAATAGCTTCTTGCAGCTTACCTTGCATCGTTTCAGGCTCAATCGCTGGCATAACGGTTAAATCAAACTGACGAGTCTGCTGGTTATAACCAATCTTTAAAGGCATTACCTGCGCATTTCCGGCGCTAGCCAAACGACCCACTACGGGCAGTGTTGCTTTAACTGTCCCTAAAAATGGCGCAAATACACTTTTCTCAGGCCCTAAATCTTCATCAGGCAGATAAAAGAAGCTGTTGCCTTGCTTAAGTTCCGACAATAAAGCACGAATACCCGCCTCACGCATATATACGTTAGCCCCTAAACGACTCCGCATACGGTTATTAAACCAATCAAATAAGCCATTACGGTGTGCTTTCGCCATAGTGACCATGCTAGGTAAATCTAAATTAAGACGTAAACCTGCGTAATCTATGCCCCAAACATGCGGCATAATAAATATAATCGGCTGTTCCGCAGCTTGCGCTTGCTGTACATGTTCAAAACCATGCAGTTGTACACGCTCTCGAATATTCTGCTTACTCTTGACTAATAATTCCGCCTGCCCGAGCAAAATCATCACAAAATTCTGCACATTTTGCTTAATTAAGCTTTCAATTTCAGTTGATGATTTTTCTGGAAAACAAGTTGTTAAATTTGCCCTCGCCACATGAATAGGTTTTTTAGCAATGTTAATCACAACCAGCGCAAATCCTTTGGCAATAGGATCACGTAACCATGCCGGTAAAATTGCAAAAAAGACCAATAATCCAATCGCTAACCAAGTAAGCCAATATTTTGGATGTAATAATGCCCATGAAAAACGACGATCAAAATACTTTGGAGCTTTCGACAAAAGGAAAACCTCATCAATAAATAAACTACACAGATTATATCAATCTGCTGATTATTGTCACAAGCACAGAAAACAAAAAGCCACTGCTTTTGCAATGGCTTTTTAGTGCGATAAAAATAAATTACTTACACGTAATTACTTCTTACCTTTGTTCGCTTCTTCAACACGGCTCTTTAACTTCTGGCCAGGTCGAAAAGTTACAACGCGACGAGCTGAAATTGGAATATCTTCGCCTGTTTTTGGGTTCCGTCCCGGTCTTTGATTTTTATCCCTAAGGTCAAAGTTGCCAAAGCCAGATAATTTGACTTGTTCACCATTTTCAAGCGCGCCTCTGATTTCCTCAAAGAACGTCTCTACCATCTCTTTGGCGACACGTTTATTTATGCCTAATGTTTCAAAAAGATGCTCAGCCATTTCAGCTTTGGTCAGTGCCATACTTTAATCCCTCAACGATCCATTAAACTCTGTTTGTAGAGCAGAAACGACAGAATCCATTAATTCAGTAATCTCTTTTTCTTCCAGAGTATGTGTGTTGTCTTGTAACGTCAGTGCGATTGCTAAGCTCTTTTTGCCTGGCTCCACACCTTTGCCTCGGTATACATCGAATAAGTTTAAGCCAACCAACTGATTTTCGCCAACTTTTCTTATCAAATTTATAACATCATTGGCTAAAACTGCTTCATCAACCACTAATGCGATATCTCGACGGTTTGCTGGAAACTTAGATACAGCCTGTGCTTGAGGTAATTTAGCCTCTAGCAATTCAGCTAATTCTAATTCAAAAACAATCGTTTTGCCATTTAAGCCGAAAGGTTTTTCTAGGCTTGGATGAACCGCACCAATAATACCAATCACTTTATCGTTTCTTAGAATTTCAGCACATTGACCTGGGTGCAGTGCACTGTGAGTCGCAGGTCTGAAACTAAACTCGTTATTTGAGACAGTTAAACCGATAATCGCTTCCAAGTCACCTTTTAGGTCAAAGAAGTCTACCGTTTTAGATGTCATGTCCCAATGTTCTTCACACTGAGGACCGGCAATCACAGCACCAAGCATTGCTTGTTGACGCACACCTGACTCTGCTGATTCATCAGGAACAAAACGTAAGCCTGTTTCAAATAAACGTACACGAGTTTGTTGACGATTTTGGTTATAACCTACTGCACCTAAAAGACCAGTGAACATAGACAAACGCATCTCAGACATTTCACGAGAGATAGGGTTTGGTAGCACCATTGTCTTTTCATTAGGGTGAACTAATGACTGTAATTTAGGATCAACAAAGCTATAAGTCACTGCTTCTTGGAAACCACGAGCCACTAACATATCGCGAACACGCTTTAGGTTAATGTGACTTTCTTTATGGTCAGACATCTTTAATGCTGCAACAGGTGCAACGTTAGGGATGTTGTTGTAGCCATAAATACGTGCGACTTCTTCGATTAGATCTTCTTCAATCGCCATATCGAAACGATATGTTGCAGTAGTAACTTGCCAGCTATCAGCTTGAACTGCAACACTAAATCCTAAACGAGTTAAAATTTCTTCAACATCAGCATCGCTAATGTGGTGTCCTAAAATGCGATCAAGCTTACTGCGACGTAAGGTAATTACGGCAGGTTTTGGTAAAAATTCTTCAGCTTTAGCCTCAACAACTGGGCCAGCTTCGCCACCACAGATATCAAGCACTAAACGAGTAGCACGATCCATTACTTTATGTTGTAGCTCAGGATCAACACCACGCTCAAAACGGTGTGAAGCGTCAGTATGCAGACCTAAACGACGTGATTTACCCATAATGGCTAACGGTGCGAAGAAAGCACACTCAAGCATGATATCTTGTGTCTCAGTAGTCACACCTGAGAACTCACCACCAAATACGCCCGCTAATGCCAATACTTGCTTGTCATCTGCAATCACTAATGTATCTGCAGGTACAGTAATTTCATTACCGTCAAGTAAAGTCACTTTCTCTTCGCCATTACCTAAACGCACTTGAATATCACCCGCTAATTTAGCAAGATCAAACGCATGCATAGGTTGACCAAACTCAACTAAAACATAGTTAGTAATATCAACAATAGGATCAATTGAGCGAATACCGCTACGACGTAATTTTTCTTGCATCCACTGAGGTGTTTGCGCTTTTACATTTACGTTTTTAACCACACGGCCTAAGTAACGTGGACAAGCATCAGCTTGCATCACATTAACATTAACTTGATCTGCAATTGTCGCTTCAACTGCTTGCCATGTTGGCTCTTGAACTGCTTGACGGTTTAATACGCCAACTTCACGAGCTAGACCAGCCATACCTAGACAGTCAGCGCGGTTAGCGGTTAAATCTACATCAATTACCGCATCATCTAGATCTAAATATTCGCGAATATTCATTCCAAGTGGCGCATCTAGTGGTAATTCAATAATACCGTCGCTTTCGATATCAATACCAAGCTCACCAAATGAGCAAAGCATACCGAATGATGGCTGACCACGAAGTTTTGCCTTCTTAATTTTAAAATCACCAGGTAGTACTGCGCCAACCATAGCTACAGCAACTTTTAAACCTAAACGGCAATTTGGTGCACCACAAACAATATCAATCAGCTCTTCGCCGCCAACATTGATTTTAGTCACACGTAATTTATCTGCATCAGGGTGTTGACCACATTCAACAACTTCACCGACTACCACACCAGAAAAATCAGCGGCAACTGGGTCAATACCATCAACCTCTAAACCAGCCATTGTGATTTGATGTGATAAAGCATCGCGGTCTACACTTGGGTTAACCCATTCACGAAGCCAAGATTCACTAAATTTCATTTTAAATATGCTCCGTTATTTGAATTGCTTAAGGAAACGTAAATCGTTTTCGAAGAATGAACGTAAGTCATTCACGCCATAGCGCAGCATAGTTAAACGCTCCACGCCCATGCCGAAAGCAAAACCGGAATACTTTTCAGGATCGATACCAACGCTACGAAGCACGTTAGGGTGTACCATGCCGCAACCTAGTACTTCTAACCAACCATTCTTACCTTTTACGTCTACTTCAGCTGAAGGCTCTGTAAATGGGAAATAAGATGGACGGAAACGTACTTCTAAATCTTCTTCAAAGAAGTTGCGTAGGAAGTCATGCAAAATGCCTTTAAGTTCGGCAAAGTTTACATGCTCATCAACCAATAAACCTTCAACCTGATGGAACATTGGAGTGTGAGTCTGATCGTAATCGTTACGGTATACACGACCCGGAGAGATAATACGTAATGGAGGCTGTTCATGCTCCATAGTACGAATTTGCACACCCGATGTTTGCGTACGTAACATCAACTTTGGATTAAAGTAGAATGTATCGTGGTCTGCACGAGCAGGATGATGTTCTGAAATATTTAATGCATCGAAGTTATGGAAATCATCTTCAATTTCAGGACCGTGCTTAACAGAAAAGCCTAGCTCACCAAAGAATGTTTCAATACGTTCGATTGTACGAGTAACAGGATGTAAACCACCATTTTCCATGGTGCGGCCTGGTAACGTTACATCAATCTTTTCTTCGATTAATTTTGCTTCTAATTCTGCTGATTTTAAGCCTTCAATTCGTTCAGACAATTTTTGTTGAACGGCTTGTTTTGCTTGATTGACTGCTTGACCAAAAGCTGGCTTTTCAGCTGGGCTTAGGGTGGCCATCATTTTCATCATGTCAGTAATTTTACCTTTCTTACCAAGGTAATCGACACGGATATCGTCTAATGCTTTTAAATCACTAGCATCATCAATAATCGCAAGGGCTTGCGCTACGATCTCTGTTAACTGCTGCATCTTCTCTTCCACTGCATACTAGCTCAACATTAAGCTAAAGGTGTTAGTGCGGGTATTGTCGTTTCTAGCTAAAAGCGTTTCTAACTAAAAGGCAGAAATTTTACGCGACTCCCCGATCTTTGACTAGGGGTAATATACTCTTTTTGAATATAAAATCCCCGTAAAACCACAAAAATAACAAAAATAATCTGATTTTTTTTACAACATATTAGTTATAGCTGAATTATCAAGCAGCGCCTAGGCTTTATCGGCTTTGACAAAAATACCGAAACGACTTGAAGTTATAGCGTTCTATAGGAATTTAACCCGCTGTAGGCAAGACATTGATAGCTGTAAATGGTTATTCCCTTATCAAAAGCACTTACGCAGCAGAAGCACGTTAAACACCATCAAAAAAGCCATCAGCAAGCACTCTTCGTTGTTACATCGATTTAAAAGGGAGTCCCATACATAGATGCACCTAGCATTGAACTTGCTTAAGTGCTTCAGAAAATAGCAACTTCAGGTTGTCTGGGTATAAATTAGACTAATGTCAATTATCAACAAACTAAAACGATTCAATTAGCTTTAATTTGACGAATAATTAATGATTTTATTCAATCAAACTATTATTATTAATACATAAAACATTTACAGATTACTGATGTTATCTAACATTTTGGGTGACATATGCCAATTTGCATCAACTAGTTAACTATTTCTAGAGCAGCTTAATTTTTAACGGAGTAAATAATGCCTGCTGGTCGTTCTTTTAAGACTCGATTTTATCCATTTAATCAACTTGGCTTTTCAGTCAAGTTTAGTCTTATTCAATTTTTATTAGCGACGCTTTTAATTAGCAGTACCTTATGGGTCATTGCCACATTACAACACCAGCAATTAATTAAGCAGCAACAAGAACTCAATGTCAGTCAAGGTAAAGTCATCGTTTCACGCTTACAAAGCTTTACTAACCGTATAGAATCACAAGCGATCTCAATTGCTAATATCGTGATTCATTTTGGTAATGATTACCAAGAGCTTATCAACACAATCCCTATTGTACTGGGCGAAGATAAACGCGATATTCTGATCGCTGGCGGTGGTATTTGGCCTGAACCTAATGCGCTGACAGATGGTAAAGATAGAGATAGTTTATTTTGGTTTAGGAATAACACAGGCAAACTTGAATTATCAACGGCTTATAATCAGAGTGAAGACTATGATTATCATCAAGCACAGTGGTATCGTCCAAGCCAATTTTTCCCACGCAATCAGGCATTTTGGAGCGAGTCTTATCAAGACCCAATAAGCATGAAAAAATGCTTACGGCAGGCGTGCCCATTTGGCAAAATCATAAATTAGTAGGTACTGCAACAGTCGATGTTAGCCAACCACAATTATCAAATATGTTGACGGATTTAAGTCACTATTTTCATGGCTATACCATGGTATTGGATCAGCACAACCAAATATTAAGCATCTCTAACAATGCATTAATCAATGATCATAATGTAACGTTCCCTAGCCCGTTAGAACAGCTCGGTTATATAGAATTAAACAAATCTGTCTCCCGTGCCGACAAACAGTTTATTCAAGAAAATTTAACTGGCCAATACCAACAACAAGAAGTCCAACAACAGTTAAAACAAGCCATTATTCATCATTCGCTTTCAAGTCCAAATGCATCAGTAAAAATATTGGCTACTTTTAGAGTCAAGCAAGACCCACAATTTGGTACCGAAGCGTTAGTCTCAGTGCTACAAATGCCAAGAACATACTGGAAAGTCGTCATTGTTAGCCCATTAACAGCATTAAACAATGAAGCCACTTTAATCACCAGTAAAGTGGGTGGTTATCTCATTTTTGCGCAGCTGCTCACACTCATTATTTTATTTATTGTACAACATAAATTATTAATTAAACCTGTTAATGATATGATTGAAGCACTCGATAAAAATCAATTGGCACCGCTCGAGATCATGGCCAAACAAAGGCAAGATGAACTCGGTATTTTAAGCAAAACCATCATATCTCGCTCGCAACAGCTACAGGTTGCAATTGATAGCTTAGATGCAAATAACTTGGCATTAACAGAGCAAATTGAGATCCATAAACAAACTCAAAATCAATTAAAGATCCACCAAGAACAACTCAATGCAATCATGAACTCTTCGCCTAACTATATTTATATCAAAGATATAGAGGGTCGATATTTGATCATTAATAACAAATATACTCAGTTATTAAACCGAGAATACCAAGAGATTATTGGCCGTAAAGACTGTGAACTCTTTAGTTTAAAGAATGCTAAAAAATATGCTGAAACAGACGAATTGGCTTTAAAAAGCACCGAAGCAATTAGCTTTGAAGAGACTGTCCCCACAATGCATGGTGACATTAAACTAACAGTAACTAAATTTGCAATTTTAGATAATAATAATCAGGTTGATGGTATTGGTGCAATTGCCTACCCTACTCCGCAAAGTAATTTAACTGACGAAACCTAATCGACATAACAATAAAGAGCCTTAACGGCTCTTTATTATTTATTGCTTAACTTTTTGATGAGTATTTCTTACTGACATCGACAATATAATGCCCTTGTAACCAATTACGGCCAATGAGCAATTTATAGGTCATATGACGGCGATCTTTTAGGTTAACCTTAACCTTATACTCTTTACCTTTCTCGCCTAACTTCAACTGCACCATATAGCGTACTTCGCTACCTTGGGCATTGCGAATAAGTGATGTTTCAATAATACGCGTGGTAATGCGCTTTTGTTGGCCTTTTTCATTTTCAGTAGTAAAACTAATCCACTTACCAATGTTCTTGACCATCTTATCTTTAACGCCATCATGTACTTCTAAATCAAAAGCATTTAATGACGTTTCAACGGCGCCTGTATCAATTCGAGCCTTATAAGCAAAACCCGCTTTTTCAATATTGATTTTAGCAATAGGGCCAATAATATTCTTATCCGATACATCAACTAAATAATGACCTTTTTTAAGCCAATTGCGACCAATCAACAATTTATAATCCATATGTGAACGATCACGTAAATTAACCTTGATGTTCTCCATATGGCCTGCAAAACCGATGCCTAGCTCAACCATATAGCGCGTTTCAGTACCCTGCGAATTACTTACTGTGGAAGTATGAATAATTTTAGCGCTCAATCTTTGCTTCTGGCCGCGTTCATTTTCAGTGGTAAAATGCACAATTTTGCCGATATTGGCTTTCATATTGTCAGGATCACCATTTTCGACCTTAATATCAAAAGCGTTAATCGAGCTATTTGATGCCCCTGTATCAATACGCGCATGAAAATCTAATCGTGCCTCAGCCACTTTAAGTTCAGCGGTCTGTCCTATCAATGGATTATCTAACGCCCAAGTCGATGAAGAAATTAGCAACAACATCAAGCCAATTATTCTGTACATATTTTACCCTGTTAAATGTTAACTTATATTACTGGCGTTAATGTCAGCACAAAAGTGACTGGCACCGCCGTAGAAATAGAGCTTAACTTTGCTAACGCTCTTAACTTATTTATCCCTGCTACTAAATCAAATTGCTGTGCCTGAATAATCACGGCTTGTCGACTATTTATCTGCCAACCACCATCAACTAACGGAGTGATCAAAATAGGAAACGACAAAGTTTGTGTCATACCATGCAAACTCACTTCAGCATCAACATCCGTTTTAAACGGCAATTTATTAGTTGCTTGCACTAATGCTTTAGATAAATCGGCCACAACTGAGATTTGTGGATATTTAGCTGTATCAAACAGAAACTGCTGCATCCGCTCATCTCGAATTTGAATACCAGTATTGACACTGCTAACAGGCACATTCACCGTTAACATATTATCAGCAGTGAGTTGTCCTTGCAGTCGTTCAAAACGGCTAACTTCTGCAATATTTTCTTTCTTAATCGTGACAAAACTCAACTGAGACAAATCATTATCTAGCTGATATTGCATCGCACATGCGCTATATGACACCAATAAACTGACAAATAAAACCAACCATTTCATAGCAAAGCCCTCATTGACTAATTGCCATGAAGTATAGTCAGCCTTATCTATGCTTGCTTACATAACCATTTATCAAGTTGTGCAGCAAATGCATGCTTATCTGCTGCACTAAAAGTATTTGGACCACCAGTCTGAATACCAGCGCTACGTAATTCTTCCATAAAGTTACGCATAGTAAGTCGCTGTTTGATACTGTCCGGCGTGTAAAGTTCACCGCGAGGGTTTATTGCAAGCCCTTTGTTCTCAATCACTTGCGCTGCAAGTGGGATATCAGCCGTAACGACTAAATCACCCTCGACTACATTATCAGCAATATAATTATCTGCCACATCAAAACCTGCGCCAACACGCACTGTTTTAATCACGCTAGAAGGTGGTACTTTAATAAATTGATTTGCCACTAAAATAAGTGGGATCATTTTGCGCTCAGCAGCGCGAAACAGTGTTTCTTTAATGGTGTTTGGGCAAGCATCTGCATCAACCCAGATTGTATTTTTAGTCATAATTACTACTTATGGCGCTAATCGGTCAATAATCCATTGATTATCGATATTTTTTTGATAAATAAAGCGGTCATGTAATCGATGTTCGCCGCCTTGCCAAAACTCTATAGTTTGCGGTTCTACCCGATAACCGCCCCAAAACTTGGGCAAAGGCACTTCGCCATCAGCAAACTTTTGCTTCATTTCACCAAATTTAGTCAGTAAAGCCTGTCTTGCTGAAATGGTACTCGATTGCTTGGATACCCAAGCAGCAATTTGGCTTTCTTTCGGACGAGTTAAAAAATAACGCATCACATCAATATGAGATAGTTGGGTCGCAGTGCCGTTAATGGATACTTGTCGTTCCATCATATGCCAAGGAAAATGGAGATTAATCTTGTTATTTTTTGCAAGATGTTGCGCTTTACGACTTTCTAAATTGGTAAAAAAGACAAAACCACGATGATCAAACTGTTTTAATAACACAATTCGCTGGTAAGGTTGACCCGTTTCATCAACGGTAGCAATACACATGGCACTAGGTCCATTAGTTCAGCAGCGCAGGCCTGCTGCATCCATAATTCAAAGAGTTGCATCGGATCGTCAGGTAAATCTTTACGTCGTAAACCACTTTGAAGATATTCACGTCTTATATTGCCTAAATCTGCCACGTTCTCTCCTTGTCCTAATTGAGTCTTCTTAATTTTAACAAAAAAATAGCGACAAAAAAGGCCAACATAATGTTGACCTTCTTTAATAATAATCGAAGTAAAATTACTTGATTAAATCTTTACCAACAGCCCATACGTGTAGCATCTCTAGACCTAGAGTTGCAGCAGCAAGTGCTGTTACTTCTGAATTATCATAAGCAGGCGCAACTTCAACTACGTCCATACCCACAATATTCATGCCTTTAAGACCACGAATAATCTTAAGTGCTTTATCACTTGTCACACCGCCGATTACAGGTGTACCTGTACCTGGTGCGAATGCTGGATCTAAACAGTCAATATCGAAAGTCACATAAAGTGGTAAATCACCAACACGTGCTTTGATTTGAGCAACAATTTGATCAACAGTCATGTCATTTGCAGCAGCTGCATCGATCACTTCAAATAAGTGAGTTGAACGATCGTAATCAGTACGGATACCAAGCTGTAATGAATGAGCAGGATCGATGATACCCTCAACTGGCGCATGGTAGAACATAGTGCCGTGATCGTACTTGCTACCTTGGCTATAAGTGTCGGTATGCGCATCAAAATGCAGTAATGCCATTTTGCCGTGCTTCTTATAATGAGCACGTAAAAGCGGCAGAGTAACGAAATGATCGCCACCAAAGCTTAATAGTGTTTTACCAGACTCAACAACTTTAGTTGCAAAATCTTCAACACGTTGAGTAAAGTCAGCACTGTCACCACAGTTGTATACTAGGTCACCAGCATCAACTACTTTAATGTGTTCATTTAGGCTGAAATCCCAAGGCCAACGCACTTCTTCCCAAGCAAGGTTTACTGATGCATTACGGATTGCACCAGGGCCCATACGGCCACCGCTGCGACCAGTCGTTGCCATATCGAATGGTAAACCAATAACAACCACATCTGCATCGCCGTCTAAAGGACGAAAATCAAGTGGCTGGCGCAAATAACCAAACGCATTAGAATATAATGAATAATCTGGTTTTTCTGCAATTGTAGTCATATAAAACTCCGAACAAATCTTAATCTATCAAATTGACTCTGGGATCAGCACTTCGTGACACATCTGCTGATAGTGACTGAAGTCTAAACTATAGCCCTGTTTTGTCTCTAATGCGCAACTACCTAAACATAAATGTTCAGGATAGCCTTGGGTACTCCTTGGCGAATTAAACCCAATTACATCCCATGAGCCCGGATTTAAAATAGCTAATAACCGAGCGATAATATCGACCGGATAATGAGCTAGGTCCAGATTGGTTTCAAAACTCACATAGGAGCTGGCTTCCTGCGGCGTAATATGAATTGTCATATATTTATCGCCATTAATGCCATTTATCGAATAACCAAAGGGTTCGAACAAGAAGTCATCAAACCTAAAGTTTGGTAACATCTCATCCAGTTCCAAGATACGGCGAACCCCTTCAGCCGATTGATTACTACTGCGTAAATAGTCAGCAGCCTCACCTTGAATATGGTACATCAACAATTCACTAGTATGGTCACCTTGAATTGTTGTGTGTGGCTTATCAGTCATAAAGATATAATGATGATGAGAATCTAAATGACCAATTCTAAAAGCCGGACCAGAGATGCGTTCTCTGATCACATGTAAATCTTGTTCAAATGAACTTGTCTGTAGATGCGATTGGTATTCATTCTTACGTTGATATGATGCGAAAGCGATCAGATCTGCGCCTATTTTATCAATAAATAACATCACCGCGTCAGCGAGCGTAGTTGTACCACAAGTCAGCATCAAAAAGCGATCTTTCCAAACAAATAAACTCGATTCGCTTAATAGATAGGCATCACACTCATCATTACTAATTGATGACAGAATTTCGGCATTAGCAGAAGCAACAATACTCTGCCAAAAATCAATGCCTAATTCACGTAAAGAACCGACTTGAGGTGCAACTATCACCTCAATTTTCTTTTCAGAACCTTCAAAAAACATCAGCTTTAATTACCTAGCAGGCGCAATGCACCTGCTTTATTTAATTAATAATTACGAAAAATCTTCTAAGTATGTGTAACCTTTCAAGCCTAATTGCAGCTCTTCAAGGATCTGCGCACGCTCTTGCTCAACAATGTGCTTATTCACTAACTCTTCGTAAGTACGCATAAAGGCAACAGCATCTAGATTCACATAACGTAATACGTCAGCAACGGTATCACCAGAAAGCACTGATTCAATATTAGCAATACCCTGCTCTTCAATACGCACGACAGCAGAGTTGGTATCACCAAATAGATTGTGTAAGTCACCTAAAATTTCTTGGTAAGCGCCCACCATAAAGAAGCCCATTAAATACGGACTTTCGGCGCTCCAAGCTGGAACTGGTAGTGTTGTTTCAATACCTTGACCATCAACATATTGATCAATCATACCATCTGAGTCACAGGTAATATCAAGCATCACTGCACGGCGCTCAGGCTTAGTATCTAAACCAGAAAGCGGCATCACAGGGAATACTTGATCAATACCCCAAGCATCTGGCATAGACTGGAACAACGAGAAGTTAACAAAGAATTTATCTGCTAACTTACCATTTAACTCATCAATAATTGGACGATGGTAACGGTTGTTGTTACTTAACAAACCTTGTAGTTCATGGCACACACGTAAGTTAGCTTGCTCAGCCCATGCACGCTCTTCTAGACTCAATTGACCTAATGCAAATAGCGTTTGCGCTTCAGCAATATCATTTTGAGTATCGTGATAAATTTCAATTAACGCACGCTGACCCACTCGGCTACTTAAATCTAACCATGATTGCCACATATTATGTAATAACTGTGGTGCTGAATCAGTCGGCGCACAAATCTCTTCAGCACTATAGCTTCAGTGCCAATTACATCGGTAATTAATACCGCATGATGTGCAGTTAAATGACGACCAGACTCAGAAATAATACGAGGCATTGGTAGCTGGTATTCATTACAAACATCGGTTAGCACATTGACAATATTGTTAGCATACTCAGTTAGACCGTAGTTCATTGAGTTATTACTTTGGCTACGTGTACCATCATAATCCACCGCAAGACCACCACCCACATCAAAAGTATCAATGTGTGCACCAAGCTTGCGTAATTCACAATAGAAACGAGCAGCTTCACCTACACCTTGGCGAATATCACGAATATTGGCCATTTGCGAACCTAAGTGGAAATGCAACAACTGCAATGTCTCAAGCATATCGCAATCTTTTAACTGCTTAATTACACTTAAAATTTGTGATGCAGATAAGCCGAACTTAGACTTCTCGCCGCCACTTGCTTGCCATTTGCCTTTACCTTGAGAGGCCAAACGAGCACGAATACCCATACGCGGCGTTACGCCAAGCTCTTTAGCCTGTTCTAGCACTAACTTAAGCTCAGACATCTTCTCGAGTACGATATAAACCTTATGGCCGAGTTTCTCACCGATTAACGCAAGACGAACATATTCTTTATCTTTATAACCATTACAGACAATGACAGAGCTGGCCTTTTGCGCCATTGCTAACACAGCCATAAGCTCAGGCTTACTGCCTGCTTCTAAGCCTAGCTGCGGAACCGCTTTCTCTTTTTGACTCGCTAAGATCTCTTCAACAACCGCTTGCTGCTGATTCACTTTAATTGGGTATACCAATAAGTAATCGTTTTGATACTCATACTTAGTAATTGCTTGGTTAAATGCCTGACATAGACTATTAACACGGTGATGCAAAATCTGTGGAAAACGTACTAATACAGGTAATGAAACGCCTGCTTTAACCATATCTTTAGCAAGTTCATTTAACCCTACTTGATATTCAGGATGCTGTGGATTAGGTGAAACTGTAACTTCACCAGTATCACTTATGCCATAAAAACCTTGGCTCCAGTAGTTGACATTGTAGCCTTCGCGCGCATCATCAATTGACCAGTTATTCATTATTTTCGTGCCTATTTTAAGGTTTATTCAGTGATAGACATTGCGCTTTGCAATGCCTGCTCCACAAATGCAGGTAATGCGAAACTTGCTTGATGCACTGCCGGAGTGTAATAGCGAGTTTCAATATCAGCTTGCTCAAAACGAGCAGTCAACGTTGCTAAATCAAGTTGGCGCGCCTGTACGTTATCGGTCGCCCACGCAAACGCCATACTGCCACCAATGTAAGTTGGCACCGCTGCCATATAAAAAGTACATTCTTTAACGTACTGGTTCATGCGTCTAACTGTATTTTGTAGTTCTTCAGGCTGCATAAATGCCACACCATTTTGAGCAACAAAAATACCCTCTTCAGTTAAACAGCGTTTACAATTTTGATAGAATTCAGAACTAAACAACACCTCGCCCGGCCCCACAGGATCGGTACAATCAGAGATGATGACATCAAACTTCTCGGTACAGTTTTTGACAAACTCTAAACCATCAGCAATCACTAGATTCACTCTCGGATCATCAAAAGCCCCCTGAGAGTGTTGCGGAAAATAAGTTTTGCACATATCAACCACGGCCGCATCAATCTCAACCATAGTAATATTGGTTAAATTTTTATGTTTGACGACCTGACGTAACATACCACCGTCACCACCACCAATAATTAACACTTTTTGAGCTTGACCATGCGCTAACAAAGGTACGTGCGTTAACATTTCATGGTATACAAATTCGTCATTTTCAGTCGTTTGAATGGCGCCATTTAATGCCATAACCCGGCCAAATCTGGGGTTTTCAAAAATACTCAAATGCCATTGACTCGTTTTTTGTTCAAACAATACTTGACCTATTTCAAAGTATTGCCCATAGGCATTATGCAGTGTTTCGTAATAAATATTTTTGCCTTGCATGTAAGCTTCCCAGAAAATATGGAATTGATATAAAGCGCCAATTGCCTTACTTAATATAAGGTGTGCTAGCTAACCAAAATATAAGGTTAAAGCTGCTTTCAAAAAGGTATACTGGCCTGTTTAAGACAATAAATTGAATGTCTTAGCCTATGAGTATATTCGGCAACAATAAGTTGCGAATGAGGTGAACATGCCAATGAACATGACATTGATGTAGCGTTATTTTGCATAAAAAAATCCTCAATACCCCGTGTAAATAAACCCTTATTTACACGGCAAATAACTCGTGAGCCATAACAACCTTAACTGTCTTGTTAATATGTGAATTTATCAATTTTTTGCTTTTATAAGCGGCGCAATTAAACCCTGCAATTTGAGCAATTGCAAGTCTGTTTATATGATTAATTGCGATAATATAAAATAATCAACAAAATGCACTTTTTGTCAGCAAAAAAACGGCTTAATTAAACACAAACAAACCATATAAATTACATATTATCAACCTTTAATGTAATCAGGTCAGATCAACCTAATTAGCGCCTCGCATGGTGCAATACCACGAGTCTAAAGCAACCTGAAGTTACAGAATTAAGTAGGAAACCTAATGGGCTTAAAGCAAGCCCACTTCGTTATACCCCCTTTAAAAGGAAATACTATTCCAGCATAGATGCACCTTTAAATAAACAAGCTTAAGTGCTTCTGAAAATAGCAACTTCGACTCATTTGGGTATATAATTAGCAATAAAGCGACATCCCATATAATTTAGGTATTTCTTCATGATCCAAATCGGTACAACTCATCAGCTTGAAATCGTTAAGCAAGTAAACTTTGGTGTGTATTTAAATGCGCACGAATTAGGCCAAGTTTTATTACCCAATAAAGTAACGCCTAAAGATTGCCAAATTGGCGATATGGTTGAAGTGTTTTTATATCTAGACTCTGAAGATATGGTGATTGCCACCACTAAGAAGCCTTATGTAGAAGTCGGTCAATTTGCTTATCTAAAAGCAGTTGCTGTTGGCCCATACGGCGCATTTTTAGATTGGGGCTTAGATAAAGATCTATTTTTACCCTTTGGCGAACAGCACAAGCCTATTGAAGAAGGCCGTAGTTACCTTGTTTACGTGCATATTAATCATGCAGATGATCGCATCCTAGCTTCTTCAAAAATTGAAAAATTTCTCGATAACACACCGGCTAACTACCAAGATGGTCAAGCTGTTAATCTTATTATTGGTGGTACCACTGACCTTGGTTACAAAGCCATTATCAATAATGAGCACTGGGGCGTAATCTACAACAATGAAGTATTCCAAAAATTACGTTTTGGTCAAAGTCTAAAAGGCTTTATTAAGCAAGTTCGCCAAGACGGTAAAATTGACTTAGTACTGCAACAAGGCAGTAAGCAAGAACTGGATAAGTACGCCAGTATCATTCTGGCTCAGTTAACTAAAAACAACGGTTTTTTAGCGCTAAATGATAAAACTTCACCAGATGAAATCTACTCACAATTAGGTATGAGTAAAAAAGCCTTCAAAAAAGCGATCGGTGGCTTGTACAAAAATAATCTGATCCGCATTGAAGATCACGGTTTAACGTTAATTCAATAATTTAACGCTAAACTTAGCTGGTCGAATTCACCAAGCTTTGCTATTAATATAGCTGTGGCAGAAATTACCCTCTGCCACAGCACAATTAGACGTAGTAATAGGTGAAGTTATGGAACTAACGAGTATTGAAACACGTGTCATTGGTTGCCTCCTCGAAAAAGAAGTCACCACCCCAGAACAATATCCCCTTTCGTTAAATGCACTCACCCTGGCCTGTAATCAGAAAAGCAGTCGTTGTCCTGTAATGGAACTTACAGAAACTGATGTACAGCAAGCTGTAGACTCATTAACTCAAAAGCGCTTAATTAGCGAACAAACAGGCTTTGGTAGTCGTGTCGCTAAGTATAAACATCGTTTCTGCAATACTGAATTCAGTGATTTACAGTTTAACCAAGCCCAATTAGCCATTGTCTGTTTATTGATGTTACGTGGTCCGCAAACCGCAGGTGAACTTCGCACCCGTAGTAATCGTCTACATGATTTTAAAAATATTGTCGAAGTCGAACAACAACTCACACAAATGGCACAAGCCGATCCTGCACAAGTTAAATTACTTGCAAAAGAACCCGGTAAGCGTGAAGCAAAATATTGCCAGCTCTTTTCAGAACAAAGTGAACAGCTACTTGCAGATGAATCGACCTATGTCAGCCCATCAAAAACTGCCCTTGAACAGCGCGTTACCACATTAGAGCAGCAAGTTGCCGAGCTTCAATCGCATATTAATGAATTATTAGCACGTTAAGCATCTCGTGTTTTACCAGCCTTTTCTGTTAAGCTGACGACATAATAACTTAATGAAAAGGTTGGTTTTGAATACACTAACACCTCACTCATCGCCACATAAATTGTGGATCTTAATTCAATTTGAACTCAGCAAGTTCTTTTCCACCTCAAAAGGCTTGTGGTCAATCATCTTATTTGTCGTATTGTGGGGGCTTTCACTTAGCTATCTGATTAACGATGCAGCCACAACCGTCTACGATCCCTCTTTCAGAGCTTTTATTAGTGGGTTATTGGGTGGACATAGAGTCGGAGGTTGGTTTGCATGGCCTCTTGCGCAGCTTGCAGTTTGTTGGCTTATTGTACTTTATCTTTTCCCTATGTTGGTGATTTTTACCAGCAACGATATGTTCACTACAGATAAGCACAATAAAACCTTACGATTTTTACTTATACGTGCCAGCCGTGAACAAATCTTCTTTAGCCGCATATTGAGCCATTTAATCATTATTTTTATTTTTGCATTAGTTGCTGTAGTGAGCTGTTTGGTCGTCACCATCATTAATCAGCCTGATCAATGGTTAACGGCACTGACCAATAGTGGCTATATTCTTACCAATGTCATCATTATTAGTGCGCCATTTACGGCCTTAATGGCACTGGTATCATTAGCGGCTAATAGCGCTAAACAGGCGGGTATTATTGCCATGCTACTGTTAACACTCGCTAATTTACTAGTCATTATGCTCACCAACTATATCCCTAGTTTAGCCGTATTAAGTTATGTTATTCCGGGTGTGCAGTTATCCGATATGATTGCCCAGCATGGCGCAGCCACTTTTAGCTTAAGTGCTATTCCTATCATTCAAACCCTAGTGTTATTGGCCTTAGGTAATTACTGGTTAAAGCGGAGTCAGCTATGAGTCTTATTTCATGTAAACAACTCAGCAAACAGTATGCAGGCAAAACAGTATTAAATAATATTGATATTGAATTGGTTAAGGGTAAACCAATTGCTTTAGTAGGCCCGAATGGTGCGGGTAAAACCACATTTTTAAGCATACTTTCAGGTTTTATCAGTCCATCAAGTGGCAGCATTAGCATTAATGGCCAAGAGCCTAATCATCCACAAAATATAGGGAAAATAAGTACCCTGCCACAAGATGCTTTGCTTGACCCACATTTGAGTATCACCAAACAATTAACCTTTTTCGCTCGATTACAAGGTTTCTCTGCTATCCAAGCAAAAGATGAAACCAAACGAGTGCTTGAGTTAGTGGGCTTAACAGACTCTGCTCAACAAAAGCCCACCAGCCTCAGTCATGGTATGGCAAAACGAGTATCGATTGCGCAAGCGTTAATAGGTCAGCCTGAATTAGTCTTATTAGATGAACCGACGGCAGGATTGGATCCGATCCATGCGAAACAAGTTCGCCAGATAGTCGATCAATTATCAACAACCACAACCTTTATTATCAGTTCACACAATCTAGAAGAGCTAGAGCAGATGTGTGATCAAGTACTTTATTTAGAGCAAGGTAAACTCACTCGCCATCTATCGTTAAATGCACAACAAGAAACAGCGCAATTAACCTTAACCATGAGTGATTGTGAGATACCAACCTTAATCAATGAGCTTGAACAGTTAGAATATGTTGTTGAGATCAAGCAAAAGAATAAGCAGACATTAATTATTGAGCATCGTCTTAATAGTGATAGTCCATTGCAACTTGAACATACTGTACTTGAGCTATGTAGCCGATACTCATGGCAATATAAAGCGATTTATAATGGTATCAAACTAGAAGATAGTTTATTTAGTTAAACAGGGATTTTCATGACAAGAAAGCTGGAGGACTCCAGCTTTTTTTATGTCTTTAAATTAAATATTCGCTAATTTCAGGCAATAAAAAACCGTGGATAAACCACGGTTTTTAAGAATTCTTTTAACTAATTTAAATTAGTTATTAAGCAACGATTGTTACGTTCTCAGCTTGAGGACCTTTCTGACCTTGAGTCACAGTGAAAGATACTTTCTGACCTTCGTCAAGAGTTTTGAAACCGTCAGAGTTGATAGCACGGAAGTGAACGAATACGTCTGGACCAGACTCTTGCTCGATAAAACCGAAACCTTTGTCAGAGTTGAACCACTTAACAACACCAGTAACTTGAGACATGATATAAATCCTGTGTAACTATAAATTAAAAGCCTTAACGGCGATGGAGCTGAATTGCCGGTATTACTTTTGTTAACAGGACGAACTGGTTCGTAACGTACAAAAAAATAAGCCCAACCTTCAAGCTAATATGACTATAAATCATTCTCATCATAAGTCAACAGAGTTAACTCGCACTTTCTTACTTTTTTACTTAAAATTCTGCATCTTGCTCACAAATACAAATTATGTGTGCTACATCAAATTTTAAGTATTTTATCTCTCTAAATTAGCGAACAAACAGTAAGTATCACCAACATATAGTTAACAATTAGCTTAATAACTGGTGTATTTCTATCTGAAAATCCAGTTCACAGCTCAATCCATTCTGCATAAGTTGCTGTTTTTGGTCAGATGTTAATTTCCATGCGTAAGGTGTCATTTCTAAAAAATGACCAATCATTGCTGCATCTGTCATCTCAAGCTGCCAACTTAATTGCTGTTGTTCAACTAACTTAAACCCATCGAGTTCAGCTTCTGATACAGGATGTAAACGAGGCTGTTCATAGATAAGTTCTTTAATCGCATAATGATGTTTAGGGGCGGGTGAAACCGTAATCAAATAGCCCTCTTTTTTTAGCACGCGTTTAATCTCATCAAGTTTAGATGGTGCATAAATACGTAGCATCAAATCAATACTGTGATCTTCAAATGGCATATCATAAGCACTTGCAACACAAAACTGCAGTTGCTTATACTTTTTAGCGGCATATTTAATGGCAGACTTAGAAATATCAAGTCCAACTAGCTGTGCTTCAACTTGTTGGTTCAGTGCTTCAAATAAACGATTACTGTAATAACCTTCACCACAGCCAATATCCAGTATTTGGCAATTCTGCTTAATAAGCCCACAAGCAATTTGATTCACCTTTTCGCTTAAAGGCTGATAAAAACCCGCCTCTAGAAATTGACGGCGTGCCAACATCATTTGCTGATTATCACCAGGATCTTTTGAGTTCTTGTTTTGCACCGGCAATAAGTTAACGTAACCTTCTTTGGCACAATCAAAACAATGGTTATTAGAACAACGCCAAGTTTTGTCAGTAAGCTGCAAAAGTTGACGACAAAGTGGGCAAATATAAGCCATACAATACTCATTTATCTATAAATCTTTATTGGCGCAGACCTTACCTTAACTCAGTTAAATATGCATCCAATAATTGCTGTAAATTCACTAACCGATGGCGTTATTGGCCAGCTTGTCATAGCCACGTAATTTGTAATTAATAATGGAAAATGCCCAGCATAAAATAAATATCGCAATCACAATAAACCCGACATCACTCCATTTATCACTGATCATATTAATCAGATCCCACATCCCACCACTATGATGAAATGCTGAAGATAATGCACTGAGCGATTCTAAACCACCAATCATCAATGCAATAACTACCGAAATACCTGTAATCGTCATATTGTAGTATAGCTTTCTCGCCGGATGAGAGAATGCCCAGCCATAGGCGCCAACCATCACATAGTTATTTAACGTATCTACCAATGACATTGCCGCGGTAAATAGCGCAGGAAACAGCATAATCAACCAAATATTCATCCCATGAGAGGCGTTAGATCCAGCCATTGCCAATAGCCCAATTTCAGTTGCAGTATCAAATCCAAGCCCAAATAAAAACCCGATAAAATACATATGCCAGCTTTTATTGATTAACTTAAAAGCGAAATTAAATAGCTTAAACAAAGGCCCACTCACCACCACATGCTGATCAATCTCAGTGGCCGGTATCTGTTCTCCACGTTTAACGCGGTTAAAGGTTTTATAGACAGAAATAAAAATAGTTAAATTGATATATGCCATCACCAGCAAGAAGATGATCGATACACTCGTACCAATAACACCGCCGATATTTGATAATTCAGGCAGATGAGACTTAAACATTCCAACAGTCACTGCAATGGCAACTGTAGCTAAAATCACTACGGTCGAATGACCTAACGAAAAGAAGGTGCCAATAGCTAATGGTTTTTTACCCTGCTGCATCATTTTACGAGTGGTACTATCAATGGCTGCAATATGATCGGCATCGACAGCATGACGTAACCCAAATGACCAAGCGAGAAAAGACATAGCCAACATCGCGGGATGCCCACTAAAAGCGATAAAGGTGAGTGACCATACCAGCAAGTTTACCAAAGCAAGCCCAGCAATTAACCATAATGCTCGTCGTTTCAAACCAATATCAATGTTGGGTAAAATGGCTAAAGTCGATAGATTTCTCATGAAAACAAACTGAATTAATGACAGAGGCCGATAAGATAGCCATTATTTAGCATAATCACAATTAGCATTAATTAAATCTTCTGTTTCAATAACTCAGCCATATATTATCTAACAAAATTAGCCCGATATATCTATCTAACCATATCAATTTGGCTGCAATTAGCGGCGAAAACCTACATTTATCTAGTTTAATTAAGATGACCAAGGCTCAGGTGATAAATGCTGTTTTAGCAAATCAATAAAGCCTGATATTCTGGCACTGCGAGCCTGAATTGGGCTACTTAATAATGCCACAATATTAGCATTGGGTAGATGATACTCTGGCAGGAGACGCACTAATTGACCGCTATTAATCAGGGGTTGAACATCCCATTCAGAGCGCATAATAATGCCCATACCTGCTAATGCCCAATCCTTAATCACCCGACCTTCATTACTTGCCAAGCTAGGGGAAATTCTAACCTCATGTTGTTGACCATCGTTAGCCGCTATAAATGACCACAAAGTCACATCTTCATTATTCTCACGCAGGGCAATACATTGATGCTGGCTTAATTGCGCCGGCGTTTGTGGGGTGCCCATTCGCGCTAAATACTCAGGTGAGGCGCAAATAAAACGCTGATTAGCCGCTAACGTGACCATTTTTAATGATGAATCATTCAGCGCACCAATATAAATAATAATGTCCCATTTATGATGGCTCGACCAATTAGGATTATCAGACAATTCAAGCTCAATATCTAATTGCGGATGACATAGCTTATATTGTGCCAATAGCGGCGCAATATAGTCATTACCAAACCCCAGAGGCGCCAATACCCTTAATTTACCGCAAACAGATGATTTACGAGCGTCAATCAACTCTTGTAGTTCATCTAATCGCTGTAAGATTTCAATGCCTTTATCTAACAATAACTGCCCTTCTTCAGTCAGGCTAACGATCCTTGATGGCCGCTGAATTAAGCTCATCGATAGCTTTTTTTCTATATGTTGCAACCTTAATGTGACTGAGGGCGGCGTGATATTAAGCGTTCTAGCGGCATCAGCAAGGGTTCTATGACTCGCAATCACCACCATAAAACGTAAATCTTCAGTACTAATCATTAAGTTCAAACCTAATCTATATCTTGATAATAGTTAATATAAAAGAAAACTAACTTGTTAGATACTAACCACAATCATAGAAATATGAGCAGCTTCAAACTGTTTAATTAAATATTCACTTTCGATGGATTTACTCAATGACCATGCCTATTAGCCAACGCCCTGCCCTGTTAACTCACTATCAAACTATTGATACGCCATTTCTATATGTTAACAAGCCCGTATTCATCAATAATTTGCAGCAACTCCGTTCAAAGATTGAAGGACTAGGGGCTAATTTGCGGCCCCATTTTAAAACAGTAAGAGCACTCGAAGCCGCAGAGTACTTACTGCCAACTAAAGATGCGCCCGTTACCGTATCTACCGTAAAAGAAGCAGAAGCATTAGCAAGTAAGGGTTATACCGACATTATCTACGCTGTCGGTATTGCCGATACCAAATTACCCAGAATCGCCCAATTACAAGCACAAGGTATTCACGCCCGAGTTATCTTAGATAGCCTTGAGCAAGCCAAGCAATTAAATCATTTCTGCGAAGCGCACCAGTGCAGTATTGCGGCACTGATTGAAATTGACTGTGACGGTCACCGTGGTGGCATTCCACCTGAAGATCCAAAATTAATCGAAATTGCACAATTACTTGAAACAGGTGCCGCAGATTTTCAAGGCGTATTAACTCACGCAGGTGAGTCTTATCAATGTTTTGAGCAACAAGCACTGATTGCAGCCGCGGAAAACGAAGTGGCAGCAGCAGCACTCGCCGCCGAACGTATTCGCCAAGCTGGAATCGCGTGTCCTATCGTCAGTATCGGCTCAACGCCAACCGCGCAAAGCTATCAACATCTTGATGGCATAACCGAAGTTCGCGCTGGTGTGTATACCTTCTTTGACTTGGTCATGGCGGGCTTAAATGTGTGTCAACTAAGTGATATTGCTGCCAGTGTCGTGACCAGTGTTATTGGTCATAACCATGACAAAAACTGGATATTTGTCGATGCAGGTTGGATGGCGCTTTCAGCTGACAGAGGTACCGCTGAACAACCTAAAGACTGCGGCTACGGTTTAGTCTGTGACACTAACGGCCAAGTATTAACGGGACTACAAGTTATTACGGTTAATCAAGAGCACGGAATTATTCAAGCGACCGATGGCAACCAGATTGATCTCAGTTTATTCCCCGTGGGCAGTCGCTTACATATTCTGCCAAATCATGCCTGCGCAACGGCATCAATGCATGCTCAATATCATGTATTTGATCTGAACAACAATGACTACCAAATCTGGAATCGCATACAAGGCTGGTAATATGATTTATCTATCTGAAGCACAAACATCAAAACTCATTTCGCATGAATTAGCTTATACCGCAGTAGAACAGGCATTTGTTGCAGCAATTGGCGATCAAGCTCAATTATTTCCAGTCGTCAACGCCGCTGGGCCACAAACAGACGCCATGTTTTCATTAAAATCAGCTTGCACGCCTAACTTAGTGGGATGGAAAACAGGAAGTTACTGGCCAGAAAACCAAAATAAAGGGCTCCCTTGCCATGGCACAACGGTATTTTTATTAAATCCTGCCACAGGTGAGCTTGAAGCAGCAATCGCCGCCACGAAAGTCAATGCTTACCGCACCGCAGCAGCAGATGCGGTTGCAGTTAATCATCTAGCAAAAGAAGATGCGAGTGTACTCACCATTTTTGGTAGCGGCCACCAAGCTGAATATGAAGTGCTAGCAATCAGTAAAATCCGCCAGTTAACACAGGTTTATGTGGTTGGCCGTAATCCTGAGAATGCGGCTAAGTTTGTTGATAAAATTGCAGCTTATGGCATTAATTGTGAAGAAGCAGAAGCACAATATGCTTGTGAACAAGCAGATATGATTGTGACTGCGACCACGGCGCAGACCCCATTATTCAAAGCAGAATGGGTTAAAGCCGGCACTCATATTTCAGCGATGGGCGCGGATAAAGTGGGTAAACAAGAGCTACCAATTGCACTATATCAACACGCTAAACTTTTTTGTGATTTTAAATCGCAATCAAAAGTGATTGGTGAATTCCAACATTGCACGCACGATCAAATCACTGAGATTGGCCATATTATTAATCACCGCCAATTAGGTCGCCAAACAGATGCTGAAATCACCGTCTTTGATAGCTCAGGAATTGCCATTCAAGATCTATTTGTTGCAGCCAATATTTTAGCACTGGCAAAAACTGAATAAGCTTATTGCCTACAAAACTACCCTTCTGATGCTAACGATAACGTGTTAATGATCGTTAACACGTTATTGATTCACTTGGCGATATCAATACTAAGCCAAAAACATCAATACAAAGCAGTTAATGTCGACTTAACACCTTGATTGAACTGATGCTGTTGTCAAATCCAGTTGCGTTTGCATAACCCCCCGTTCGAGTATAATAATCACCCGAAAAATGTTTACCGTCATAAAAACGAACAGTCCATCCCATCGGAATTGAAAAAGAAGACATTTGATTATTAAAATTGTATTGAGATAAATCGGCAATATCGCTATTAATTCGTACCGTTTGGCCCGTCTGATTAAGATCCGCATAAATAACGACCCCTTCAGTATTATGACTTGGATATCCTCGACCCAGTGATGACACAATACAACTCGCCTTATTCGCTCGACAAAAAATACTATTATCACCTTGAGTTAGCTGACATCGCTTAGACACTTTATAACGCGCAATATCCTCGCTCAGCCCCACATCAACAAAGGTTTCACTGAATGGTCTAATCGTGCATACATATACAGGAATCTCATTTGATTGATTAAAATATGAATTAGCATTAGCAACAGCCGAAAAACAAAACAATACGACTAAGATTAGCGATTTAAACATAATAAATTTCTACTAAAAAGGTGGGGGAAATAAACTGATAATACAAATTACAACATTAATCACACTACTAATTAACAAGTAACAATAAAAATAATTAACACAAAGAGAGATATTGTATCTTTTATCATTCACTAGATAAAACTAAATATTCTTAAATACACGAAGTTAAAACCCAGCACCATATGTTGAATATTATAATTAATGTGAACTATATTATTTGATATTTGTTATTAGCATTAATTGCAATATCTATCCTAAATCTAAATAACTTGCCGCAATAAGGTTTATCGCTATGATACTGCCATTAAGTTTATTCTTATTAACGTGCTCATCGGTTTAATCGCTGAACATATATACTAATTAAAAAAGGAATCATCATGCTAACAGTAAACGAATATTTTGAAGGTCAAGTTAAGTCTATCTCTTTCGCTGGTACTGACAAGCCCGCATCAGTAGGCGTAATGGAAGCAGGTGATTATGAATTTGGTACAGCTGCACCAGAAGTGATGCAAGTGATCTCTGGCGCACTTACAGTAATGCTACCAGGCGAGAGTGAATGGCAGACTTTTAATGCTGGCGAGCAGTTCTCAGTTATCGGTGATGCTAAATTTCAAGTCAAAGTAGCGACTCAAACCGCTTATCTTTGTATCTACGGTTAATAGTTTATAAACCATCATTACAAAAATGAAACCCGCTAGCGCACTAGCAGGTTTCGTTTTATTCACTTTTATACTTTAATCGATAATTGCTGCAGATGTTCAGTTAACCAATTTAACCATGCATCCATACCTGCCCCAGTTTTTGCAGATAACTTAATCACTTTGATTGTAGGATTAACTTTTTTTGCATTAATAATGCAATCGTCAATATTAATATCGACATAAGGAAGTAAATCGATCTTATTGATGATCATTAACTCGGCTGCAGCAAACATATTAGGATATTTAAGCGGTTTATCCTCCCCTTCTGTCACTGACAATATAGCCACTTTTGCAGCCTCGCCTAAATCAAAACTGGCAGGGCAAACTAAGTTACCAACATTTTCAATAAACAAAAATCCTGCATCATTAAGCCCAAGTTGATGATAAGCATCATGGATCATTTGCGCGTCAAGATGACAACCTTTACCTGTATTCACTTGTATTGCCGGTACTGTAGTTGCACGAATACGATCGGCATCATTACTGGTTTGTTGATCCCCCTCAATAACGGCACAAGCATAATCATCTTTTAAACGCATTAAGGTTTCAGTGAGTAACGTGGTTTTACCAGAGCCAGGGCTTGAAACTAAATTCAATACCAACTGTTGATTTTCAATAAAATGTTCGCGGTTATGGGCTGCAAGGTGATTATTATTACCTAAAATATCCATCTCTAAAGTTAATAATTGACGTTGAGATACGCCACTCACATGTACTTGTGCTTCACCTTTACCATAGTGTAAATCACCACCAGTTAGCTGTTCAGGTTGATGTTCATTATGGTGGGGTGGAATATCAGCCATCGCAGGTTGCATGCCCGCAGGTAAGGTATAATGAACATGATGATGCACATCGCCTTGATGATGATAATGATGATGGATTACCACCGTTTGTGGCGTTTCAGTAGTAGATGGTGCATCTGTCACATGATGATGCTCATGCGAATGCGCTTCTATTTGGCTCTCACCACAGCCACATACATTACACATTATTCAACCTCGATATGTTTAATCATTAATTCTTCGCCGGCTTCAACTTTAAGTTGATAACCTTGGCATATAGGGCAGCAAATTCCACGCTCAGCAATCAACACATATTGCTGACAATCTAAACACCAAACCTTTGCTGCAACCGCCTCAATTTCGAATATTGCTGCTTCAGCAATGGTGCCTCGACTAGCAAATTCAAAACCTGTTGCTAAGGCTTGATGCTCAATACAAGACAAAGTGCCAATTGCCAAAGTCACTTTAGTCACACGCTTAAAACCTTGTTTTTGAGCTTGTGCAACAACAGTATCAACCGTGTTTAAGCTCAATGATAATTCATGCATAATTGCCTTTCTCTATGGCGTCAATCATTGACACTACCGCGATATAATTAAATGGTGCCTATAATCCGCTGTGGGTGACTATAAGCATCAGCTCTACCCAATCGACAATGACCAACCAAGGTGACATTTAACTGCCGAGCCAAATCAATCGCCATCTGTGTAGCCGACGAAATAGCAAGCAACACTTCAATACCTGCAGCGGCTGCTTTTTGTACCATTTCAAAACTCGCTCGGCTGGTCACTAATACAACACCACCTGATAATTGCTGTTGATGAATATGGCCAACTAACTTATCTAGCGCAATATGACGACCAACATCTTCATAAATAGTCACAATATTGCCATCACTATCAATGTAAGCTGCGGCGTGTGCGGCACCTGTAAGTTGGTTTAATTGCTGTAGCTGTAATAACTGCGCCAAAATATGATCAAGTTGACCTAAATCAAACCTTACAGACGAACTTAATGGCGTTAACGGGTGGCGTACTGTTTCAAGTTTTTCTTCGCCGCAAATGCCGCAACCTGTCATCCCAGCTAAAGAACGACGTTTTTGCTGCAACCGGGCCAAACATCGATTTGCTACCGTGATATTAATATTGATGCCTTGGCAATTAGGCACAATAGCAATATCGTGAATTTCACGATGATGATTAATAATCCCCTCAGATAACGAAAAACCAACAGCAAATTGCTCTAAATCATGTGGAGTACACATCATCACGGTATAAGCGATATCATTATACGATACCGCTACAGGTGTCTCTTCAATAATAAAGTCCACCTCTTGACTATCATTTTTACCTTTTCGATAACGAACAATAGTCTGTTCATTGGCACTATCGAATATTGGCTCAAGTAACACCTCTAAAGCCCCCAAACTCTTTTCCTCATAATGATGTTCAACTCATTAGTCGATAATCTTGGCTATTAATACCAAGCTTTTGCATACGAGATAATAATGTTGTGCGTTTTAGCCCAAGTTGTTGCGCAGCACCATTGGGGCCTGCGATTACACCATGACAAATAGTTAACGCATCAATAATGGCTTGCTTCGCAATCACAGGTTTACTGCTATTGCTACTGGGTAATACAACGGAAGTCTCGCTAGGTAATAGGCTCGGTTCTACAGCAATAGATTTCTCAGAAAGGTGCAATTCTTCAACGGGTACGTTTAATATGTGACCACGGGTCAAAATAACTGATCGCTCAATAAAATTACGCAATTCACGTACATTTCCGGGCCAATTAAACTGTTGTAAACATTGCATGTCATCAGCGGCAATTGCGGTAATAGTTTTACCCATATTGTTCGCCAGCTCACGAGTAAAATGCTTGACCAACAATGGAATATCTTCGACTCGTTGACGTAATGGTGGGATCTCAATTGGGAAAACATTTAAGCGATAATAGAGATCATTGCGGAATTTCTTTTGCTCGACCATCTGCAGCAGATTAACATTGGTTGCAACCACAATACGTACATCAACACTAATACGCTGATTTTTTCCTACTCGCTCAATTTCATTTTCTTGCAACGCACGCAATAATTTGGGTTGAAGTTCAAGTGGCATATCGCCAATTTCATCTAAGAATAATGTGCCTTTATGCGCTTGCTCAAAACGGCCTACACGTTGGGTTGTCGCCCCAGTAAAAGCCCCCCGCTCATGGCCAAATAACTCACTTTCAAATAACCCAGCAGGAATAGCAGCACAATTCATTTTCACCATATCGGTTTTACTGCGACGGCTCATTTTATGAATTGCACGAGCAATCAACTCTTTACCTGTACCAGACTCCCCCAAAATCAATACTCGGCTATCACAACTGGCTACCATAGCAACTTGTTCAAGCACTTTATTCATCACTTCACTTTTGCTGATAATATCGTCAAAAATAGTGTATTCATCATCACTATCTTCAATATTAATAAATTTTGTTTTAGGGCGATTAGGTGCCATCGCTTGATGCGCTTTTATACTGTGCATCGCTAACGCGACACGCGATGAAATTTGTTTAAACAGCTCAATATCTTTAGCTTCAAAACATGTTTCAACCATTTTGGTATAACAGATATAGCCAATGGTCGAGCCCCTAAATATCATAGGGATAACACACGCGCTTTTTACGTTATCAGAAAAATATGGACTATTGTCACTGCACCGTAATAGATTGATATCCTTATCATTTAAAATTACAGCTTTATTATTTTTAACCGCAACTCGGATCTGACTATCATCACTAAACAAATGGTGTCTATATTCTATTTTGTCATCCAGCAAACAGCTTGAATATTGATTATAGTGACCATCATTTAATTGAATAATTGACAATTCAAGCATGCCAAATCGTTGATATAAATAATGTAATAAAGAACTACTTAATTCTTTTTTAGTCGTTTGATTAATCACCGTATTGGTCACATCAACTAAAAATTGATAATTCTTATGCTCATGGCTCAATTGCTTGGTTAATGTGGACGTCACTTGATGTTCAAGAATATGTTCGATGACAGCAGCAACCATATTATTGAACAACTTAAATTGTTTCTCGACATCATCATGATCGGGTAAACATAAATTAATGTATTCAATTGCACCTAATGATTGATTTGCAATCAATAGGGGGATCTTACTATAAGTGGCAATATTGCGATAAGCGGGATGTTTAGCCAGTTGTGGAAAGGTACGATAAAGCTCATCACCATCAAGATAGTGTGAATACTCGCAAGCAGCAATTTTATGCAGGGTCAAACTGTCTTGGGAATAATCATAACAACGGAATTGTTTATCTTGATCCTGATAATAAAGCGCAGGCTGTGAGTTACTGTCTTTTTTTAAAATAATATTAACACGATCTGCATTTATAAATAATAATCCTTCATTATTTAAAAAATCAATTACACCAGATATATCATTAACTGATAATAAGGCATTAAAGAACGTCATTAAATCACTTTCAAAATTTTCCATGCTTACCTTTATTTTGTTGCCAATCTAACTAAATAACAAACATTGATTCATGCATATTGAATACAAATAGCGACCAGTTTAATAACCATATATAAAAATTAACGAACTAAAGTAATATAAAATCAATCTCGTTTAAAAAACTGCCGACCCCACTCACTTTTATTATTAATAACAGATGATTATAAAATTGAATGGCAGTATAAGGCCCCAAGATAAATTTAATCAATAATTTACCTTAGGACCTTAAATTTAATTAATGTTCACCAATTATTAATTTAAAACAAAGTATTTCAAATTAATAATGATTAAGCATTAGCAACATGACTTTTCAAGCGCGCTTTTAAACTACTGTATTCAGTTTGTACATAATTCTCAGCCCAAGCTTGATCATCAATGTGTTCAACCTTAACAGCACAATATTTAAACTCAGGAGTACTTGAGATAGGATCAACATGTTCAATGGTTAATTCGTTACAAGCACCAATCCACCACTGGTATGTCATATAAACCACACCTTTATTAACTCGATCATTATAATTTGCGCGTGAAATAACTTTACCTCGGCGTGAAGAAACCCACACCAATTGCTGATCATCAATACCAAGCGCTTTAGCATCGTCGGGATGCATTTGCACATAGCCAGGTTCATCAGCCAACGTTTGTAATGCCGAACAGTTACCCGTCATTGAACGACAAGAATAATGCCCAACTTCACGTACCGTTGATAAAACTAAAGGATAGTCACTGTCAGGTTGCTCTAATGGCGGACGCCACTCAGCACCAATAAAGATACCTTTACCCGATGGTGTCGAGAACTTATTACCTTCAAACAGATATGAAGTGCCAGGATGATCTTCAGTTGGGCAAGGCCATTGCACCGACTTTAAATCAGCCATTTTTTCATAAGTCACGCCAGCATACAGTGGTGCTAATGCTCGTAGTTCATCCCAAATCTCTTCGGTATTACTGTACGACATAGGATAGCCCATACGTGTTGCCAATAAGCTGAAGATTTCCCAATCTGGCTTAACATCACCACTTGGATTAACCGCTTTATAAAAACGTTGGAAACCACGATCGGCACTACTATAAACACCTTCATGTTCGCCCCAGCTAGTTGCAGGGAAAATAACATCTGCAAATTCAGCGGTTTGGGTCATAAAGATATCTTGTACGATAACAAGTTCCATTTTACGCATGGTGGCACGCATTGCAGCAAGGTCAGCTTCAGTTTGCGCAGGATCTTCACCAAAGATATAGAAGGCTTTACAAATACCCTCATCAGCCTTATGACCGACTTCAGTTAAACGATAACCAGGGGTTCCTGATAATGTCACGCCCCAAGCTTTTTCAAACTTGTCACGAATAACATCGTCAGCCACACTTTGATAACCAGGGAACTGGTGCGGCAACATGCCCATATCACAAGTGCCTTGTACGTTATTTTGACCACGTACAGGACCACAACCAACACCTGGGCGACCAAAGTTACCTGTTAACAGTGCAAGTCCAGCCAAACCACGAACCACATCAACTGCTTGACCATACTGAGTCACACCCATGCCCCAAAGGATCATCGCTTCAGATGCCGCAGCATATGTGCGTGCAGCCAAACGAATATCAGCAGCTTTCAGGCCGGTCACCTGCTCAACTGACTCTGGCGTATAATGAGATGCAATCTCTCTAAAGGCATCAAAACCTTCAGTATTATTTTGGACAAACGCTTTATCGTATAGATCTTCTTCAATAATCACGTTCGCAATCGCGTTAACCAATGCCATATTCGAACCATTGTTTAATGGTAGCCATTGGTCTGCAATTCGAGCAGATTCAATCTTACGAGGATCACATACAATAATTTTCGCGCCATTAGCACGAGCTTTAAGAATGTGTCTTGCTACAACAGGATGAGAATCAGCCGCGTTGTAACCGAATATGAGTAAACATTTTGCTTGTTGAATTTCAGTAATTGCGTTACTCATTGCGCCGTTACCTACAGTTGTCTCCAGACCGGAGACTGATGGTGCATGTCACACCCTAGCACAATGGTCGACATTGTTGGTTCCGATCACCGCCCTTGCGAATTTTTGCATCACATAGTTGGCTTCATTACCCGGACCGCGGGCTGAACCTGTTGTCATAATTGCATCTGGACCATATTGCTTTTTAATTGCCATTAATTTATCGCTGGCAAATTGAATCGCTTCGTCCCAAGACACGGCTTCTAATGCTGATTCGCGCGTACGGCGGATCATCGGTTGCTTTAAGCGTGGTGTTAATAAGTTGGTATCGTTGAGAAAGTCCCAACCATAGTAGCCTTTTAAACAAAGTTGACCTTCATTGGTACGACCCATAGCAGGTTCAGCAGCAATGACTTTGTTATTTTCGACAACCAACTTTAGTTTGCACCCGGTACCGCAGTATGGGCAAACAACAATTGATTTTTTCATACTAACCTTTTGGCTGTAATTGTAATTTATTCAAAGCATATTGCTTATCACACTAGCGAAAACTCGCTACCGCAGCATTTAACGCAGCTGCTTCACGTTTTTGTTTGCTGGTTTCGCTCAACGTTTCAGGCTTAATAAGCTGAATTGCACTGGTAGGACAAACCTCTACACAGGCAGGACCCGCTTCACGATGAGCACACAAATCACATTTCAACGCTTGCGACTTCGGCGCCATGCGATTAAAGAGTGATCCGCCTTTAGACTCTTCAACCATAGTTGTGACAACATTCATTGCCCCATAAGGACAAGCTATCACACAGGTTTTACAACCAATACAACGTGATTGAATCACTTTTACATAGCCATCTTCTAAAACGATAGCGTTATTAGGACAAACTTGAGCACAGGGCGCATCATCACATTGACGACACATCACTGGCGTAGTTACGTGCACATTTTTTACCAAGGTTAAACGAGGCGCAAATGCTTCAGGGCTGACACCGTCTAACTTGCCATCTACTTGATGAGAAACAACACAAGCAATTTCACAGGTTCGACAGCCAATACACATATTTGGATCTGCAAAAACAAACCGATTCATGGTCTATACCTTGTTGATGTCGATACACAGTAACATCTGATGATGCCACGACACTTTTACTAGCATTTATTATGCCAGTAATTAAAAATCGAGATAATATCTCTCAACCATATGATATTTTAACAAAAAACTGAAAGTGTAACTTGAGTCACATTCTCATTTTTTACGTTTTTGATAGACAAAATAACGCAGACTATCATCTCGACACTCTTCGACAGACAATTCGACACGTCATTAGCAGTGTTCAAACTCAGCCAATCCCTGCCAATTTGATAAACCTTGATAGACAGTTTCAACCGCACTGCGGACCATTTCAGTTAACGGAAATGAGAAAGCCACAATCGCAGGTTGAATACCAATAAAAACCACCTCAGGAACAAATGTTTTTAAGTCATCAATCAAAAAATTAAGCGGCAAGCTATGGGTCGACACCACGTACATATCAACGATAGTTTCAGGATCAATAATACGAATGTCACCCGCAGCCTCCCCCATATCCGCAGCATCAACCACTATCACCCGCTGCGGCTGCGCTTGACGAATAAGATGCAAACAGTCTTCAGGCATTGAGCCACCTTCCAACACACACCAATCAACAATTGGCTGCTGTTTAATCATCTGTGCTAATAGTGGACCGGCACCGTCATCGGCCATCATGCTATTGCCCACTGTTAATACGATATTGTTCACATTGAGATCAACACCGTCATTGCTCACACTCGGGCCGATTAAAGTCGACAAGTTCACTTCTTGCAACACAGTTAACGACCTCCTCTAATCATCATGTACATCGTTGGTTCACGATGAATAGCGCCAAGTGCCTCAATAAATTTTTGGGTGAGTTGCTGCGAACATTCGGTTTGAATATCGCGGTCAATAGCCGCAAACGCCACTGCGAGCATATTAATATGTTCTGGATAAATCGTAATCTCACCAAAAACAATAAAGCCCTGCATTTTACGAAATGCCTCACTCTGCGCAGGTAAGTCACTGATCCACGCTAAATACTGTTTACCATCACAATCCATTACCGAATTTAAGCAATCAACCACCCCTAAATGGTGACCAATCGCCAAGCTGTAATACATGATTTGCTTGGCTTCTTCCGGTACGTCATAACTTTCATCAACAAATTTACGGCTCAGTGAATAAAAGTAAATATGGCCAGCAAGATGCCGAGATTGCGCTAATTCGGTTAAGTTTTGACTCATTGAGCACAACCCTCACATTGTTGCTGACCATCGACTTTGGCAGGGCAAGTTGTCGTCCCAGTTAAGGCTGCCATGGTTTTTGCCAGTAAAATATTCACAATTTCAGTTAACCGTGGATCATTTTTTTCCGCTAAATACTGGCCAATTTTTTGGTCAACATTATCTGCGGTGCAATTAGCCAGTACGGTCATCACATCATCGGCAATACGTTGACCTTGTAGGTAACCCGCTAATAAGCGTGCTTGACGTTCAATCATACTTTAATATCGAGTGGAATATTCGTGTGTTTTAGCTGTGCTTTTTGAGCTTCAGGCTGATGCTGTTTAGATTTAAGTTTTTGATCAAGTAACCCTAATGCCACTGCAAAACCATAAATGGTTGCCGCGGGAGTTGGTGGGCAGCCGGGAATATAGACATCGACAGGCACAATTTTATCGGTTCCGCCCCAAACACAATAAAGATCGTGAAAAATGCCACCGTCACAACCGCAAGCCCCATAAGAGATCACAATTTTAGGATCAGGCGCAGCTTCATAAGCCCTTAACGCTGGCGCTCGCATTGCACGAGTGACCGAACCGGTATAAAGCAAAATATCGGCATGCCTTGGTGAAGCTACAATTTTGATACCAAAGCGTTCGGTATCAAAAATGGGGGTTGTTGCGGCAAAAATCTCAATTTCACACGCATTACAGCCACCACAGTCAACACGATATACATATGCCGAGCGGCGGATCTCTTTAAGCAAGGCATCTTTTAGCTTTTGGCTATTAGGTGGCAATACAACAGGTACTGTTTGAGTGTGAGCAGTTCCCACCAGCTGTTTAATACCTTTCACTGTTGCTCCTTAATAAAACGTAAATGGCTAATATTGTCACTATCAAGCATATTGTTGGCTCGGCGACATGCTGGGCAGGTTTGTAACTGCTTACGACGCTCGCTAAGTTGTGCCGCGGGCACTCCACTTTGGGCCAAGGTATCTAATACATACTCAAGTAATTTTTGCGCCACAAATGGACGCTGACACTGGCTACAATCAGCTAAGCTAAATACGGCATGTTCATAAAGGTCAGCTTTGTTAGTGACCGCCAACTCAAAATTTTGAGTCAGTTTAATCGCATGGGTTGGACACACTTCTTCGCAGCGACCACAAAAAATACAACGTGCCGTTGAAAGTTCCCAGCGGCGCGTCCCCGCCTTTTCATCGGTTTCCATAATCAAGGCATTAGCAGGACACGCTCGGGTACATGCACCACAAGATAAACATTGCGCCGCATCTAACTCTGGCTTACCACGAAAGTCTTCACTCACTGACATTGGTGCAAATGGATATTTAGTGGTAACGCTGCCAGTGTTAAAAACCGTTTTGATTAACTTAAACACATGGCCTCCCTATAACTTGAATGGTGAGTGTTTGCGGTCAATGCTGTACTGCTCAATCGCTTTATATGGAACAGTTTTGCTTCGTTGCTTTTTAGTATCCACAATGGTGACGCGGTCAGTACATGAATAACATGGATCTAAACTACCAATGATCAACGGCGCATCTGCAACCGTATTACCACGCAACATATAACGCAGTGTTGGCCAATTAGCATAAGTGGCCGCGCGGCAACGCCAGCGGAATAACTTTTGGTTATCGCCTGTCATACTCCAATGAATGTTTTCGCCGCGAGGAGCTTCGGTAAAACCTAATGCAAATTTGTTAGGCTTATAATCGAAGCTTTCAGTTAAAATTGCGCCTGCTGGTAGATGATCTAATCCATATTCAATCACATTTAATGACTCGAATACTTCACGCACTCGTACCATCACACGTGAATAAACGTCGCCATCTTCCATGCTTTGTAATTCAATAGGCACACTGCCATAAGCTTCTAATGATTGACCATGCACAATACGCACATCGCGTTTAAAACCACTGGCACGAATTAATGGCCCTACCGGGCTATAATCACGAGCAACCTGCTTTGATAAAATACCAATACCTTGGGTACGACTATTGATATTAGGCGTCGCTAATAGCACTTCCACCAGCTCAGAGAATTTTTGGCGAACCTCTCGAACCATAGCAATGCCTTTAACACGCTGCTCTTTTAAAAAATCACGGCGCACACCACCAATCAGGTTCATACCATAAGTTTTACGCGCACCCGTTAGTAATTCAGCCAACTCCATGGTTTTTTCTCGTACGCGGAAAAACTGCATAAAGCCTGTATCAAAACCCACAAAGTGACTCGATAGCCCGATATTAAGCAAATGGCTGTGCAACCGTTCAACTTCAAGTAAAACAGTACGGATCATTTTGGCGCGAAATGGCACATCAACCGATAAAGCATTTTCAATGGTATTGCTATAACCCACACTATGAGTAAAACCACAAATACCACAAACGCGATCGGTCAATTGTGCAACTTCGTGATAACCCATACGTGTTTCAGCGAGTTTTTCCATGCCACGATGCACATAGAACATGCGATAATCGGCATCAACAATATCTTCGCCATCAACAAACAGACGGAAATGTCCCGGTTCATCAGAGGTAATATGCAGCGGTCCTACAGGCACAATTCGGTTACTGTCATTGCCTAATTGGTTATCAAACTGATACGTTTCAGTCTCAGTTGTTGGTTGCGGACGTTGGCGATAATCCATTGCATCTTTACGTAATGGATGCAGATCTTCAGGCCAATCATCAGGTAGCACTAAGCGGCGTTCATCAGGTAACCCAACGGGGCGTAGGCCATACATGTCGCGTACTTCACGTTCACCCCATACGGCTGCTGGAATGGTCGGCGTAATAGAGATAAACTCTTGGCTTTGCGCATCAACTAGAATTTTAACGGTGACAAAACTCTTCACCTCACCTTCCATTGATAACACATGATAAACCGCAAAATGGCCGTTTAGGCTACGTTCATCGTTACCAAATGAAACCGTTAACCAACCGCCTTGATCGTAATAAAGCCATTTCATCACCTCAACTAATGAGGTCATCTTTACGGTAATAGTCACTTGATTTTCTGTTTGCCACTCTTCATCAATAATGGCTGATGGGAAGAAATGATTAACACCATCGACATAGTTCTTACCAATACGACCAGCCTGAGGCTGAGAGTGAAATTGTTCAGATGTATTGTTTGTCATTATTGTTACTTACCAACCCAAAATTAAAAAGATCAGCGCCAAAACGGCCACTAAAAATGCAGGAAAAATAGTGCGATGGATCTTAGTAAAACGCACTCGAGCCATGCTGTTTTCAATAAGACCTGCAATCAAAAATACAATAAATAATTTAACCAATAGAATGATTGTGGCAGAGATAAGCGCACCAGCAGTTAAGCTGCTAGCCTTGCCCCAAGGGATAAAAATAGCTAAAAATAGCTGCACCACAACCAGTTGTTTTAGCCCTAAACCAAGCTTAACCATGGCTAAAGCAGAACCTGAATATTCAGTCACAGGTCCCTCTTGCAGTTCTTGCTCTGCTTCAGCGCTATCAAACGGCAATTTTCCCATTTCGATAAACAGCGCAAATGCACACACAATCCCAGCCAAAATAATGGTTAACGGACGGTGCCAACTATTATTGGCTAATGCGTGGCTGATATAACCTAAGTCAGTGGTACCTACAACAAGTGCAACCACCACAATGGCTAAAATCAAAATAGGCTCAACTAAAATACCTAAAGTCAATTCGCGGCTACTACCAATACCAGCAAACATGCTATTGGAATCAATCCCCGCCAATGCAAAAAAGAAGCGGAAAATAGCCAATAAATAGATATCCGTAATCAAATCACCAGAAATAGGAAATGGCGACACTTGCGTCACTGTCGGTAAAGCCATACCAATCAATAACATAGTCACAACCAATACCCATGGCGTCATCCAAAAAATCATACCGGCATTAGCAGGCGCTACTGACTGACGACGTAATAACTTGGCAATATCACGGTAATCTTGCAAAACACCAGGGCCTTGACGCGAATGCATTTTGGCACGAATAACCCGAGAGAAACCTGTTGCTAGCGGCGCTAAAAACAACATCAGCAGTGCTTGTACAACGGCCAATACAATCCAACTTGCAGTTGGCATTTCAAGTGGTGACATTAGCAACTAACTCCTGAAATGAAAGGAATAAACAGCAACACAAACAGCACGCTAAAGATGCAGAATAGACACACTTTCGAGCCACTTAACACGGCTGTGTCGGTGCCCTTATAAAACACAGGTAGAATGAAGCGTTCAGTCAACGATTGGCTAGGTCGATTATTGTAAATAAACCCAAACATTTGACGCATTGGTCGTGTAATACTGGCTGCAGAAACCGTCATACGCTGCTCATATTGATAACCACATGCCCAAGGATCACCTTGATGGCGACGCTCAAGACGGCGTTGACGGAAAAGATAAAGTAACGCTGTAGGCACTAAAGTTAATAGTGCTAGTGCAATCATAATGACTGGCGTCGATAGAATGGCTTGATCAGCAACGGCGGGATAAACCGATAAACCATGGGCAACAGTAACAGGAGCCAGTTGCAACACAGATGCGGCAATAGCAGAAAAATAAGGGGCAATCCAAGGTGAACATACACCTAATACAATACACAAAATAGCAAGTGCAGTCGTTGCCGTTACCATTGCAGGGCCAACTTCACGGGTATTGGCAGCCTGCTGAGTTTTAGGTGCACCAGTAAAGCAAATACCATACACCTTAACAAAACACATGCACGCTAAAGCACCGGTAAATGCCAACATTACCATCCCAAATGGCCCAAAGATCAAGTTAGCAACAGTGCCTGTTTTACCCATGCTAAACAGTGACTGATAAATAAACCATTCAGACACAAAACCGTTCAATGGCGGTAAAGCACAAATAGCCAAGGTACCGATCAAGAAAGCAATGGCCGTTTTTGGCATGGTTTTAGCCAAGCCGCCCATATCATCCATCTCTTTGCTGTGCATACGAAAGACAATAGAGCCAGAACCCAAACACAATAAGCCTTTAAATACGGCGTGGTTAAGTAAATGGTATAAACCACCTAATAGACCAAGTAATGCTAATAGCGGTTGATGTGATGCGATACCAATCATACTGACACCAACGCCGATTAAAATTATGCCAATATTTTCGATAGTGTGATAAGCCAATAGCCGTTTAATATCATGTTCAGCAAGGGCATACATTACCCCAAGCACGGATGATAATGCACCGAACACTAACACCACAAAGCCCCACCATAATTGGGTCGCCCCCAAAAACAAAATGGCGAACTTTAAAATGCCGTAAATACCAATTTTAACCATCACACAAGAGATAAGCGTTGAACAATATGAGGGGGCAATTGGATATGCTTTAGGTAACCAACCATGTAAGCCTATCCCAGCAGCTTTAATACCAAAGCCAGCGAGTGCAAACAGGAATACAATAGAAGCCGTCGCGCCAGTAACAGGGTTAGCCATAATGACGCTAAATTGATAGCTGTCAGCATTACTCACCACAATTAAGAAGGCACATAAAATCAACACACTGGCGATATGATCAATAATAAAGTATTGAAAACCTGCCTTTTTACTTTGAGCACTGCCATCGCTGATCACGATCAGCCAAGAAGCCACTGAAATGATCTCCATAAAAACAATAAAGATCATTACATTGGCCGACACGACAAGTGCCGTCATGGCTGCAGCAAAGATATTGAACAAGATATTAACTTTCCATCCACCCTTACCAAAATATTCTTCTAAATAATTGATAGAGTAAACAGAGGCAGCCATAGTCACTACAGAGATAACCACCACCATAAGTGCCGATAGCATATCCATGCTAAAAAACTGACCGAGGTGAGCAATACTATGCCCGTGCGTTCCCATCACAACCGTGCTAACGCCAGCGATGATGCCAAATAAACCACCAAAGGCACTGATAACCCCAGCAAGGCGCAAGCTGGCCTGCTCATGGTGACGGCCAGCAAAAGACAATACGGCGGCAACGGCATAACTAATGACACAAAAACAAACTAAAACTAATGGGTTCATCGTGTTATTACTCCATCTTTGACCGACGCAGCATTGTCTGCCGCACACTCACGCTTCATCGCACGTGCCGTTGCAATACGTTGTTCATCAATCATGACAATGGCTTGAGTTGGACAGACAGAGACACAGGCAGGCCCCTCTTCACGAAAACCACATAAATCACATTTAACCGCAATGCTTTTTACGCCGGGTTCCCAAGCAAGAATGTCTTGTCCAAATACACTTGCGATAGAAGTCGAGGGATTACTCGAACGCACAGTTGATGGAATATAAACGTCATAACTATTTGCCATAGCAATAGGTCGACTCCCATCAAATGCAATAGCACCAAAAGGACAAGCTACGGCACATAATGTACATCCCACACATAAAGTTTCGTTTAACAGTACACGATCATCTTGCTTGGCTATCGCTTGTACTGGACATACAACCGCACAAGGTGCATCTTCACAGTGGCGGCACATTACCGGCGCAGTGGCATTATCGAGTTTAACCACCGTAAGGCGTGGATGGCTTTGCAGTCCTTGTTGTTTGTGTACAGTCGAACACGCTGCCATGCAGGTGCCACAACCAATACACTTTTCAGGATCTGCAATTACGAAGCTTTTCATTATCTACCTAGGTCAATTGCAAAACCTGAACATAGCAATTAACATGCCAATATTAGCAACTCAAAATATACCTTTTAAATTCAATAGCATGGAATAAAACAAGATAAATAATAAAGCTCAATTAAACTATAAAATGCAACTCGTCATATATCGACATATATATCGACACAACTTTCGACAGCGGATCTCGACAGCGGATCTCGACAGTGACGTCGACACACTATTCGACAGCCACAAATTAATGCCATAAAAAAGCCTGTTAGTCATCACTAACAGGCTTAATTTACTCGATAAAACAGGACTGAATTAATGTGATTGAGCAGGCCAAGTTCTTAAAATAATACGTTCATCACCATCACGTTTAACCCAACCATCCTTTTCCATTCGATTAGCAAGCGGAATTGAGTATTTACGGCTTAATTCAGTACGGTCTTTAATTTCAGCCATAGAAATACGATCATTAACTTGATGATCCATCAACACATACTGCACCAATTGCTGATAAACCCCCATATCAAAATAGATACTTTCATCTAATGCGGTAATATATTTTTGATGACTCAGCTGACGTAGCCATTTTTTGCCATCAGGCAAGGTCACTTTATTCAGCTCAAGCCCAGCCTTACCAAACTGGCGGATCTGCAACAAAATATCTAATGCAACCTGAGGTAAATCGTCTTCATTATCGCCTTGACCACTGCACCACTTGCCATAGCTAAGATGTACTTTATCTTGCTGCTTCAAGCATTGCATCAATAACTCAACTACGTCAGCATTAACCCGTAAATGATGACTTAACTCAGCAACTGCCATCGAAATCCCAGCCGCTAATAATGTTTCAATCTGTGCCATTGTTTGCGTAAGCCAACTATTATCAAAACAATATGGCGCAATATACGTTTGCTCATTAGCCGCGCAAAAATCACTGGTATCCGTTTCAAAATAGCCTTGTAAAGCTAATAACATTTGACGTTGCGATTGTGGCGCAAGCAGCTTTGGTAGATGATCTAATACCTCATAGAGACGACGTTTTTGATAACCAAAAATATACTCCGTCCAAACCACTTCAGCACCATGCTGCAATCCACTTCCGCCCTTTTGGATCATCGCCAAACGCTGTCCAAATAATAACGGTAACGGTTTATCAAAAACCAAACGGGCTAATTGAGTATGCGGAATATAACTTAAACGAGCGCTACCATGCCAAGTCCCCATCGCAACCTCAACTTGGCGTTGTTTTCGCGATTTTAATGTCGCAGCAGTTTTAGTTAACCGCACAATACATTGATCACGCACCACCAAAGGTTGATTCATACCAGTAATAAGATGACCGCGGCCAACATCTTTACGGCTAATACCTTTGACATTAATCGCGACTCGGCAAGTTGCTGCCACACTGGATAACTGTTGATGATACGCTTGCAAACTGCGAACAGTACCGATCAAATTAGCAGGTTGACAACGAACCTTATCGCCAACACTTAATTGACCTTTCGCGAGCGTACCAGTGAGTACCGTACCGATCCCATTTACCACAAACACGCGATCAATATACATTAATGGCACTTGCGCTTGATGAGGCGAATTAACGTCATCATTCACCGCAATAAGGTGTTGTTGGCGAGCAATATTCATTTTAGCTGTATCAATCAATAACTGTTTTAATGCCTCAATATTGTCTTTCTTTAGCGCAGAAACAGTGACAATTTCAGGTAGTAATCCTGTCATATCCATCACTTGTTCTAATGCTTGCTCTTCTACCTCAGCTAATTGTGCCGCACTGACTTTATCGCGCTTATTGATGCAAACAACAATATCTTCAATCCCCATCGCATGGGCAACATGCAGGTGTGAAGTCGTCATGGGCATCCAACCTTCATCAGCAGCAATCACTAACAACAACACATTAAGGTGCCACACCCCCGCGACCATATTCCGTAAATAGCGCTCATGCCCAGGCACATCAACAACACCAATGGTATTACCATCTTCATCTTGAAAATGGGCAAAACCTAAATCCTGAGTCATCCCCAACGCTTGCTCATGGGGCCTCGCTGTCATCATGCCTGTTAAGGCTTCAATCAAAGCCGTTTTCCCATGGTCAACATGACCAGCAAGCCCAACAACAGCTTGATAATGCATTAACTTAGAAGATGGAGACAGCATTACAAATCCTCATGCTCACAAAAAATTTGGACGTAAATAGAACCATCCAATAAAGCGAAAGCGATAAATTATTCTCGAGTATCATCGAGTAACGTCGCCACATTCAATAATAATGGATTGTTATCGATATAACTGATAATCACGTTGAAAACCCACGCAATGCATTTAAATATTAGCCACGTAAATGCTGGCGCATCATAAAGTAACTTGAAAATTAACAACTTGATTTGTATCAAAGCGAGATACATACATCACAATTTTTAAGTATTTGCTAATATTAGTTTTATTGCTCTATCTCAATTTGAAACATGAGCAATTCTAGCGAATATTGACCTTAAAGTTACAGGTTTAATCATGCTAACCACCACTACTTGTAGTGGTCAATAAATCTTGGCCATGTTCTTATAATTTAACCAGACTTACGTTATAGTGAATTGATAGAGCAATTAAGACTTTAAATAAACTCTTAGCTCGGGATCCCATTAATATGGTATTTTAACAGTTTCATAATTTAAACTTTCCTTTTATGTGTCCAATATATACCGAATTAAGGTGCTAAGGTGGCAAAATAAGACAACAAAGTAGCACTAAATACTCTTGTTAATAGTAAAGCCAAAATAATTATTACTGCTTTGAGTTGGCCGTTCAAAAAGCCACATAAAGGATAAGGTTAGCTTTTACTTTTCTATATGTAATAACTTCCGACAAAGAGAAACATTATATTTAGAAGTATATTTTAATAGATACCAATAATGCTCTAAATATCTACTGGTAAGATACTGTTAGCCCGATAATCACTACACATTTCCATTAATTTAATAACTTCACTATTCAATACATCACGAAGCCATTTATTGAACAATGTATTACCTCTACTCCGAGAGTAGATACTATAGTAATTTAAATTAGCATCTAACTCTCTAGGCGCCTTAATTATCTCAATTGAATCCCTCACTGTAATCAAGCCAGCAGCAGAAGAATAACAAAGGCTATTGCTCGTTTTTAGTATCGAAACTATAGCGGGAAGATTAGCTATTTTTGCAGTAATGTTGGGACTAAGACCATTATCTCTACATGCCAGTTCTATTAGAGAAGATCCATATTCATTCCAGCAAGGAATACTTTGCAAAATGATAGGATAATTACACATATCAGCAAGTGATATTTCTTGTTCATTTTTTAAAATTGGGTGGTTCTTTCGACATGCAAGCCATCTTTGTGAAGCGCAAACTAATTCACTTTCTACATAATCAGAATCAAGTGATTGCACCGTTAACCCAACATCTATCTTCTCTTTACGGATCATCTCTAAAGTATTTTCATTCCAATTACTTACACTCAACTGAACATGCGGACACTCCATTGCTAGCCTATGGTAAAGAATCGGTATTAAACTCACAGCTAACGGCTCTAAAACTGCAATACTCACCTGACCTTGATATATTGATGGAGTGAAGTCTGGCGTAATATTATAGAGGCTTTCCATACTAAGTAGGGTTTCAGGCAACTTCTTATAAATCTCTGTCGCTCTCTCACTAGCTAGTAATCCAGTCTTACATCGGATAAATAGAGGATCATTAAATATTTCTCTTAGTCGTTTCAATTCATAGCTAACTTTTGACGGTGACTCCTGAAGAAGTTTTGCCGTATTCAGGATTGATAACTCTTCATACAACACCTTAAACATCTTCAAAGTGCCATATTTCATTTCATTTAAATTTTTCATTCCACCGCCTAAAATGCAAGAAAAAAACAAATTCAAGCATAGATAACTCACTTAATAAACCTTTAAGTCAAATATAACATGCTAGATTTTAAAAATTAAATTTCAAACTATATTTTGAGACTTAAACTTTACAATTACAAAAACATTGAACAGAAACACAAACTTTGTAAAAAATTTAAAATATATCCAGGTAAAACTAATTTTTAAATTTTACATAATCAAACAATACTCCAATCATAATTATTAACACGGTATTTTATAGGCACACCATTGAGTGATCAATATCACAACAAGACTCCTTGTATTTAATTAATTTATTAAATGAAAACTAAATAACATAAGAAACTTTACTGATGATGTATTTTTTATTAGCAGAACTAATCAACTAATACCGAATTAGAAATGCATATCAAACCTATATCACTAAAACAGGCACCGTAACGTTCATTCGATACGGCAACAACAACTCTCACTTAATAACTTAAACCATTGAATCAGATATGGCTCTCACTCATTTAGCTTTATATCCGATATTTTAAGAGATGATCAATATTATGAAAAAATCACTAACATGTATCGCAGCAAGTATATTTTTATCATTTGGAGTTTATGCCGCAACAGAAGGAGTTGAGTATCAAGTGCTCCCCGCATCAGCTCAATTCGATGCTCCTAATACAGTAACTAAAATCTACTCAATTAACTGTCCTTTCTGCTTTAAATATGAAAAAGCTGGGATTCCAAATCACAAGATTATCCCTGCTGGCAGCAAAATAGAACAATACCATATTTCACCTAAGCCACCCTTTGGTATAGAGAAATCCACAGCACTTGCTATCGCCAAAGAAATCAAAGGAGATCAGGTATTCAAACAAGTTAAAGCAGAATACTACAACCAGTATCACGTTAAAAAAGTTAAGTTCGAATCATCAGATGCGACCATTAACTTTGTATTAGATGATTTAGATATGACTCGCTCTGAGTTCGATAAGCATGCTGAAAACCCAAAAGTTAAAGCATTAATCGCTGAGTGGGACCAGGGGGTTGCTGTAGCTAATATCCAAGGAGTTCCAGCTATTACTGTTAATGGAAAATACCTAATCAACACCAAGTCTATTACGTCTATGAATATGCTTAAAGACCTTATCACTGAACTGAGTGCTAAATAATGATCTCTATTAAAGATTTTTGGAAGGGCTTTAAGTCCGACCCGATGAATGGCTTAGTCACAATGCAAAGCCAGCGCCCTATTTGGGTAGTGATGATTGGTGGAGCCCTGTTCGCCATCCTTTCTGCAATCTTTTACTTTCAACTGTTTTTAGCAATGGATCCGTGTGAATTATGCGTTTATATCCGCTTTAGTCAGTGTTGCATTGTTATTGCTGGACTTATCATTTTGATTGACCCACATAACCACATCCTAAAAGGCCTAGGGCTTTTGTTAGCTTGGTACGGTGTGATTCAAGGCTTCATGTGGTCATACGAACTAATGGGGATTCACAATGCTGCTCATATGATTGTTGATGATTCGATGGACTTTTTCGCGGCCGCAGGTGATGCAGCAGGAGCCGCTTGTTCCACTGAGCCAAGATTCCCTCTAAACCTACCTTTAGATGAGTGGCTACCATTTGAATTCATGCCCACTGGTGGTTGTGGTGAAGATGATTGGACATTCCTTGGGGGCGGAATGGCTCACTGGTGCATGATTATCTATTCGCTATTTGGTTTAGCAGCTGCGCCTTTAACGGCAGCTTGGTTAGTACAGTTGTTTAAAAAGAAGTAATAATAACTCGGAGATTTACAAGTAATGAAACTAACAAAAATCACGCTTGCACTTGCTTTAATAGTATCTGCGCCAACGATGGCGGCTAAATTTAACGCTATATCTGCCCCTGCAGCACAAGGTCAATTAGGTTCGGTAGTTGTTAACCCTTATGGCACATCACCACAAACGGCAATCGTTGACTTAGGTGGTTACGAAGTTAATTGGGCTAAAGTTGTTGTTCATGGTAAAGACAAAGATGGTGTTGATATCAAGTATGATGTCAGCCGTGAAACTATCCTAGACCATAACGGAATACCAATATTTGGCCTATACGCAGACTTCGACAATAAAGTAACTCTTACTTATAAAAAGAATGGCAAGCATGTAATTGAAGATTATTCAATCTACACTCAACCAAGAACTGGTGGTGCATCGGTTAATGGTATGAAACTTAACTTTCCAAAAGTTACTCCTATCAAGGTTGATGAAAAATTCAAAGATCGCCTATACCTAATCAACTACATTATGCCAGTTGAAGGATCTACAGCAGTTACTTGGACCGGTGGTATGGGGGCTCTAGAATGGGACCGTCACCCAGTTACATTCATCACAGATACCCAAGGTGAAACTCGCTGGTCTTTAGATGTGTCTGATATCCACGATGTTAAACACTTAGAAAAACGCGGTATAGTGATGGGTATTCACCAGATGGACAACGGTGACATCATCTTTGGTCAAGGAATGAAAATCTTCCGCATGACTATGATGGGTGAAACGGTTTTTGAGTGGAACTTGCCACGCGGCTATCAAGACTTCTCTCATGATATGCAACTGATGGAGAACGGTAACTATCTTGTTCGAGCAGCTAAGACCAGTTACCTGCGTGAAGATGGTCTACGCGTTCACACTGTACGTGATCAAATCCTTGAAATTGACCCAACAGGTAAGCTAGTTGAAGTTTGGGACTTGAACAAGATTCTAGATAATATGCGTGATTCGCACCTTGTAGCCTTAGATGCTGGCGCAGTTTGTCTAAACATTGATGATGAAAAGATGGGTAAAAAGGCAAAGATTGAGCCTGACGCCCCATACGGTGATATCCCTGGTGTTGGTGCAGGCCGCAACTGGGCACATGTAAACAGTGTTGAATATGATCCTGCTGATGACTCTATCATCTTGTCTCTACGCCACCAAGGCAACGTGAAGATTGGTCGTGACAAAGAAGTTAAGTGGATTTTGTCACCACGAGAGGGCTGGACAGGTGACCTAGCTAAGAAAGTTCTTCAGCCAGTGAATAGCAACGGTGATGAAATCCAATGTACTGAAAAAGGTTTATGCGAAGATCCAAGCAAATTTGACTTTACATATACACAGCACACAACTTGGTTAACAGGTAAAGAAGAAGGAGATGATGAAGTCTCTATCGTTTCATTCGATAACGGTGATGGTCGTTTCTACGATCAGCCGACTTTCCCAACAGACAAATATTCTCGCGGTGTTGAGTTCTTAATCAACGAAGATGATATGACTGTTGAACAGCGTTGGCAATATGGCCAAGAACGAGGCTTCGAGTGGTATTCAGTCGTAACCTCTAATATTAGCTACGAAAAAGACCGCGATACTATGTTCATGTATTCAGCTAATACTAAAATGTCAGAGCCAAAAGAACTTACCGTTGGTATCCTAAACGAAGTTAGAGATGGTACTCATGACGTTAAAGTCGAGCTACACGTAACATCGCCTATGCCACGTAGTACAGGCTACCGCGCAGTGATTATCGACCCGAACAAAACAATTAAGTAATCAGTAACAGCCTAAGCCACCTTATAAAGTAGGGTGGCTTTTCTATTTTATAGAGTATTAAAAATGAAAATTAAGTATTTAACGCTTTCTATTCTGCTTGCCTCAATTGGTGCTCAGGCTGCTACTGTCAATAATACCGTATATGGTAAAGCTCAAGGTCAATTAAGTTGGAAAGATAACAAAGACTTCCAAACGCAAGCACAATTTGTTGCTGTCGGCGATAAAGGTTCGTACAAAACGGATGACTTTAAAATTATCTATGAAGCAGAAGTACAATACTCTGATAACTTCGCTAAACGCGGCCTAGATGATTTCGAGCTGAACACCGCACGAATTATTATTATGAATAAGTTTGGTGCAGCCGTTGCTGGTCATGGCTATTCTGGTATTTATAGTGATGTTTATAAGCGTGTTGATATCCACCAGTCAAACAACGCTGAAATTTTTAGCGGTAATAAAATGTTATGGGAACAGGCTGCTTACGCCAAAAATATTTTAGCTTATGCAACTCCGTCTCTTGCTGTTGGTCAAGGTAAGCTAAAGCTTGTGGGCTCTATCGTTACGCCAAAAGAAGATAACGGTAGCAATGGCGACGTAGTAACTGCGCGTCTTGTTTACAACTCTACTAACTTCAATGTGGCTGTTGGTTTCGCTCAGATCGATAAAAAATTCCCAGCTAATGAAGCTGATGATGACTACAAACGCTACTCTATCGGTGCTGATTATGAGTTCAGTGGTTTAACGCTTGCTGGCCTAATAGAAATTAACAAAGAATCATTTAATAAGTCAGAGAATACTTATGTCGGCGCTATCAAGTATCAATACTCTGCTGTTGACATTGGCGTGTCATATCAACTTAAGACTTATCAAGATACTACTGATAATTGCGATCAGTCCTTATTTATAGCAAGTATTAACTATAACTATGATGAACACTTATCTTTCTTTGTTGAGGGGGCATTCTACGAAGAAGAACCAGTGATCTTTAAAGATAATTATTCAGCAGATGCTATAAATCTTGGTATTAAATTAAAAATTTAATGTACCACTAAAATAGAAGAGTAAATTACTTTAATCGATAAGTGTACTAGCTCAGACCCTATCTGATAGCAGCATCATACTCAAAGGCTACGCCCTGTAGCCTTCCCCCACTACTCGAAGGAAATCTAAACGAACCATGATACTGTAACCCTCCCATAAAATCAGAATTTATTGAATAGAGTTTTCCATTACACTAAAACAAATGGAGAATCACAATGAAAAAATATCCGTTTTACTGAAAGCCAAATCATCAATATCCTCAAAGAAAGCGAGTCTGGCGTACATACTGTACCTGAGCTATGCCGTAAACATAATGTCGGTCAAAATACATATTACAAATGGAAGTCAAAGTATGGTGGGATGCAAGCCTCTGATTTAATTCGTATGCGTGAATTAGAAGCTGAAAACGCCAAACTGAAAAAGATGCTTGCTGATGTGAGTTTGCAAAACATGGCACTTAAGGACATTGTTGATAAAAAGCTATAAAGCCTGCAGAGCAAAAGAGATTATACAATCTGTAAAACAAACTGATCATTCGGAAATTTATAATGACGCATGTTCTTAAATGATATGTCTAGAGTCATTTAATCTATACATATAGAGCGATATCATCATTCTGATCATATATTTATTTAGATTGGTACAATTGGCAGAGCGGACGGGACTCGAACCCGAGTGCCTTCGG